>CAZTSR010000105.1:0-1034 GCA_964615995.1 uncultured Bacteroidales bacterium | reverse complement strand
CATTGTCTATTTAGTATAATTGCTAACGTTCGCCGGTATGCGCAGTTGCCGCTTCAGGGCGCTTTCGTCTCGGGTTACCCACAAGATAAGCAAATGAACCAACATTAGCAACCCCTCGGCCCGGCAATTGAGTATACCGGCTGTTAGCAACAGCTGTTTATATTATTGATTTTTGTGTTTTAATAATGCTTAAGATAAATAAAGCAATAGATAAAATACAATAGGAAACTATTATATATTTTTTGATTTTTCGAGTTTTTACTGGTTCATATTCCCATAAAACCACAAGGTTATTATAAGTTTTAAACCAATTATAGCGAACTAGATTGAAAAGAAAAATAAATATCGAAACTACTATATAATAATATTTTAAGTTATTAATGGGTCCAATAAGCTGAAAGAGAGAAATTATATTGAAAAATTGAAATATTGATAATCCTGTCAATCCTTCAACCTCTTTTAAAATTATCAACCTAAACGAATTTTCATAAAAATATACTAAGCGATAATAAAAGTAGTCAAATGGCAATAGTGGATTCATCTGTTTAGGTCTATTTTACAGTTGTTGCTAACGTTCACCGGTATGAGCTGTTGCGTGATTCAAAGCGCTTTCTGGTCTAGGTAGCACAAGTTAACAAAAAGCGCGGACCTATTCAAACCCACTGCCAGCAATGGCTTATACCGGCTGTTGTAGCCCGTTTTTTATTGTCTATTTATTATTGCGAAAATTATAGCCAAAATTATAAATCCAATTGTCAGGAATATTTGAATCCTCGTTACTCCTTTGAGACCTTTTTTAATAGCATCAGAGTATTTTTTGTCGTATAATTCAATCCATGAAACATTTAACTCTCTTTTCACCTTATTTATCCTTATTACATAAACTATAGTCGCGAGAATTGCGCCTAATAAGAATATCAAAAGTGGTATATATTCTGGATAGTACATTTTGGTCTTTTTAAAATGGGCTACAACGTTTGCCGGTATGCGCAGTTGCCGCTTCAGAGCGCTTTCGTCTCGGGTTACCCACAAGA
>CAZTSR010000104.1:0-1062 GCA_964615995.1 uncultured Bacteroidales bacterium | reverse complement strand
CCCCAGTTCAATAATTAAGTGCAACACTTAGGAAAAGAGAGACATATGATGTATCCTAAGTGTTATGGAAGAAAAAACCTATAAGCATTTAAGCATAACAGACAGAGAGTTGATCAGTATTCTTAAAGCACAGCATAAGCCTCTCAGAGAGATAGCCAGAGCAGTCAACAGGGACCCTGCAACCATCTCTCGGGAACTAAAGCGCAATGCACCACCTGTGCACACAGGGTACTATCTGGCTCATACGGCACACCAGCGATCAGAGAAACGAAAAAGCAAGGCGCATCAACGGCAACGGCTTAAAAACGATGCCATCAGTGCCTATGTACGGGAAAAGCTTTCTTTAGGCTGGTCTCCTGAGCAAGTATCAGGCAGACTGCCTCTTGAGCATCCCAGCTTTTGCATCAGCCATGAGGCCATATACCAGTATATTTACAAAGAACATCACGAGCTGATAGCCCAGCTGACCCGATCACACAAGAAGCGTCATAAGAAAGGGCACAGCCGTAAGCATAAAAAGTCCCATATTCCCAACCGCGTGGGCATCCAGGACCGGCCTGAGGATATAGCCCAGCGTCAGCACATGGGTCACTGGGAATCAGACACCATCGTATCACGACAGAGCGTGGCAGCCATCATGCTTCTTGTTGAACGTAAAACCAGGGTTTCCCTGATTACAAAGATTAACCAAAAAACGGCTCTGGAGAACTCTCAGGGCATTATTGCTCGTCTCCAGGACTTCCCCCAAACCCTGCGACAATCCATTACCTATGATAACGGTTCAGAAAACACCGAACATGAAACAGTAAACCAGCAACTGAACACCCTATCCTTTTTTTGTAATCCTTACCATAGCTGGGAAAAGGGATCAGTTGAAAATACTGCCGGGCTTGTTCGCCGGATATATCCTAAAAAAACTGATTTTGCCGTCGTGCCCGATGAAGACATCGCTGCCACTGAATTTTTACTTAACAACAGACCAAGAAAATGTTTAAATTACCTTACGCCACTTGAAGCCATGGCTAATGAACTGTGTTGCACTTAATCATTGAATGTAGGATT
>CAZTSR010000103.1:0-1079 GCA_964615995.1 uncultured Bacteroidales bacterium | reverse complement strand
TCCAAAAAGGTATTGATTCGGTTTCGCCAAATGGGACAGTGCATGTGGCGGCGGGTACCTACGTGGAGATCGGTCAGATCGTGATCGATAAAGACCTGACCATCATCGGAGCAGATAAAGCCACAACTATCATAAAGCCAGCACAAGATACGATTGGAAGTGGTGATACGGGATCCTGGATATTGATCAACAATGATGTCACCCTCAATATCAGTAAAGTGACCCTTGATGGTGAAGGTAAAGACCTGCGCCAGGGATTGCGTTTTAATGGCAGCGGCGTTGTGAACGATGCTGTTGTTAAGAATATCATTGGATCAGGGTACACGGGATTTGGCATTGTGCAGGGGTATACCAACACAAGCCCAAGGACACTCTCTGTGACCAACAGTACCATTACGAATTTTGGCAGGGTGGGTATCCAGACTGATGAAGGATATGCAGAGAGCATAGCTACCATTTCTGGGAACACCATTACCGGTAAGGGCGCAGGCACAGATCACCTGGATTATGGTATTTATGTTGAGGGCGGCTCAGCAGCAACGATCACCAACAACACCATCACAAACTGCCTAGGAACCGTAGACCCCTGGGGTTCCGCTGCTATTGCAGTAGGCACTTATTTCTACCCAGGAACGACAGCGACGATCACCGGAAATACATTGACAAATAACTCAACAGCGATCATGGTTGGTTATGATGAAACTGATACCAGTGTGGTTGTTGCCCATGATAACTGTATTTCCGGCAACGATTATGGCATATCCAGCACAGCTCCGGTCGTTACCGCGGATAATAACTGGTGGGGAAGCGTCTCTGGACCTTTCAATGCACTGAATAACCCTGTGGGATTGGGTGATGCTGTTGATGACCTGGTTACCTTTGTACCCTGGGTGGATGCTTGCCACTCGACCACAACAATCTCCGGTAACTTTAAGAACACCACAACTGGAGAGTTTTTTGCCACAATCGACCAGGCAGTGGATGACAGTGACACTTTGTCTGGTCACATGATCATCCCGACCACAGCCGGACCATTCCCGGACACCTCGACGATCGATAAGAATGGGGTGAAGATCGAC
>CAZTSR010000102.1:0-1117 GCA_964615995.1 uncultured Bacteroidales bacterium | reverse complement strand
CCGGGCAGCCTGGAGATCAGCCAACAGTTGGGTGGGCACTTCATCGGCTCACACTTTACGGACCTGCTGGGCGAGGTCAAAAGCGAGTTACTGGCAAGCGTGGCACTGGCGAGAAATGCGGGCATTCAGGATGAACGGATCATTCTTGACCCCGGTATTGGCTTTGGCAAGACGATCGCCCAGAACCTGGTCCTGGTCAATCGCCTGAACAAGATCTGTAGTTTGGGTTTCCCGGTGCTTTTGGGGGTCTCACGCAAATCTTTTATCGGCTACACCCTCGACCTGCCCCCGGGGGAGCGCCTCGAAGGCAGCCTGGCGGCAAACGCCGTGGGGATCATGCGCGGGGCAAGGATCCTGCGGGTGCATGACGTACGTGAAACAGTGCGCCTGGCAAGGATGATCGATGCCATCCTGCAGGCAAAAGTTGATTGACCCCTCTGAATAGCCTATTCTAGGCTGCCGCCCTCGACTCTGTCGATGACCTGTTTAGCCAGCTGGTTCAACTGGTCGCGGTTCTCGGTCTTGACATGCCCGGTTTTCCAGAACTCATCCAACAATTCCAGCGAGGTCATTGAACTGGTTTCCCGGTCGTTTGGCAGGCGGATGCGGTTGCCAAATTCCGCCTTTTTAACCAGGTAAAACTCAAAAGCACCATCGGCACTGGCACGGATCGCTTTCTCGTCGATCAGGGTCTCCAGTTCACGCGGGTAGTAGACCACCAGGCGGATGATGGCATCCTTGATCTGTTCTTTTTCGGGGAGCACGCTGATGATGCGCGGTGTCACGCCCTGGTCGCTGGTTAATTTCACTTCCAGGTCGATAAAACGCCTGATGTGGCGTAGTTCCCGCCATTCAACTTGTGTGTCTTTACCTTTTTCGAGCGTTGCGATGACAAAGAATTTCTTGTCCTGCGCCTCGCCGAAATCCACCCGTTCGATCGAACCCGGGTACACCACCGGTGGTTGTTGACCTTCGTTCAGGTCCTGCGCTTTATGGATGTGACCCAGGGCAACATATGACAGGCGCGGGTCTTTTACCAATCCCGCCGGCAGCACCAGGTCCTTGCCCAGCATGATCGAGCGTTCGTTGCCCAGCATGGCGCCTGAGATCGAGGCAT
>CAZTSR010000101.1:0-1143 GCA_964615995.1 uncultured Bacteroidales bacterium | reverse complement strand
GATCAGCGGCAGGAACAGGTGGTAATTCAGAGCCAGGCGGTAGCCGCTGTCTGAGTCGGAATAATTGGAACAGATATCATCCTCGCCGCAGGCTTTGACCCAGTAATAATAAATGGTTCCAGGCTCGGCGGTCGTATCCCAAAATGGTGGGCCGGATTCCGTACCCAGATACGTCGAGCCTGTTGTATCATTGCTTGTGGAGCGAAAAACCTCATATTCACTTACAGCATCCAAGTACCAATCGATATCGACCCGGTCGCTGTATGTGCCATCGGTTGCTGTAACCCCTGTGGGTGCCTCAATTGCCATGTAACCGTCATCAGGGTCCGAGAACCCGGAACAAAGATCCTCATCATCTCCGCAAGCCCTGACCCAGTAGTAATAATACTTGCCAGGGTCAGCAGTCTCGTCCGAGTAGGAAGTCACATAGACTGTATCAAGCAATCCGGCGCTGCCAATAATATCATCATCGTACCGCCATACCTCAAACGCTGTACCAATGGCGCGGCTGGATGTGTACCAGGTTACCTCGATCGAATTGGTGCTGGTCCCATCGGTTGCCTCCACGCTGGAGGGTGAGGCCAGGTCGATATAACCCGAATCGGATCCTGAATATTCCGAGCATGTACGGCTCTCGTCACAAGCTTTGACCCAGTAGTAGTAATACGTGCCGCCATACCCGGAATTATCATCATAGGAGGTAAGGGAACCGGAATAGACGGGTAAAGATAAATAAGAAGAATCATTATCGTCGTAGACGTAGACCTCATAATACGTTGCCCCATCCACCGGATCCCATGTAACGTAAATGTATTCATCGGAACTCCCGTCGCTGGCGGTTATCGAATACGGGGCACTGATGCGCTCGCCCTGGGGGACAGCCTTCCTCCCCTCATCCATCTCAACAGGGGCGGTTACACCAACCGCCTGGGCATTGACACTGGAAAATCCGATCACGATAATGGTCACTAAGAGAAATAAAATACGGGTAAATTTGGTATTCATTTTCACCTCTTTCCTTGCTCAAAAGGGCCAGGCAAGTCATCTGCCCGGAAGGTAGAACCAGGGCATACCCGGTCCACTCACTGGGCCGGGTATGCTCCCCGAAAACCAACCAACAGCCCGCCCTAGATCTGGGCAGGT
>CAZTSR010000100.1:0-1150 GCA_964615995.1 uncultured Bacteroidales bacterium | reverse complement strand
TTTCGGGTAAACAGACAAGTATGCGCACAGAAATGGCAACTGGTCATACCAGCGACCGTTAGCGGGCATTGTAAAAAGACACTCACGACAGAATTGACAACTTAAAAAGAGAAAAATATGAACATAATTGTAGGAGCATCAGGACAAATAGGCTCTCATTTGACCAAAAGACTTTTAGACAAAGGAATTCCTGCGATAGCCGTTGTACGAAACCCTGAAAAGGTAAAAGATGAAAATTTTAAAGTACGCCAAGCAGACTTGTTTAATTTAGACCAAGTTGTGAACGCTTTTAAAGGTGGAACAACTGCATTTCTTTTGACACCTGAAAATCCGAGTTCTAATGACATAATTAGGGACACTAAAAATATAATTGAAAATTACAGGAAAGCAGTTGAAGAAAACAAAATACAGAGAATTGTTTGTTTATCATGCATTGGTGCACACATTGAAGGTAAGACTGGAAATATTATAATGTCTCGGCTATTAGAAAAACAGTTTGACAATTTGAACATTGAAAAAATTATTATAAGACCTTCATATTATTTTAGTAATTGGCTTGGATACTTGTCAACAATAGAACAGTATGGCATTCTACCAACATTTTTTCCAGAAGACCTAAAAATTGAAATGAATTCACCTATTGACCTGGCAGACTTCATTGCTGATATTATAGTTAAACCAATAGGACAGCCAAAAACTATTGTTTACGAATTGGTAGGACCAACTAAATATAGTTCGTTTGACATTGCTAAGACATTTTCGACTTTATTCAATAAAGATGTTTCTACACAATCAATAACAAGTGACAAATGGAAAGAAAATTTATTATCAGTTGGTTTTACAAACAATACAGCAGACAATTTGTGCGATATGACACAAGCAGTTGTTGACGGTTTGACTTCACCAGAATATCCAAACAGTACAATAACCTTAAAAACTGACTTTGAAAACTATATTAAACAACAATTGGGAAAATAACAACGACCCGCTAACAGCCGGTATACGCAATTGCCGGGCCGAGCGGTCGCTAAGGTTAGTTCACTTGGCTACCTTTCAGGTAACACGACAAGTTAGCGCTTCGAATCGGCAACAGCGCATACCGGCGGACGTTAGCGAAAATTACAAAACACCAGACCTCGATAAAAAGAGG
>CAZTSR010000099.1:0-1158 GCA_964615995.1 uncultured Bacteroidales bacterium | reverse complement strand
TTGGCACCAATATTAAGAGACAGATACAAACATGAAACATATAAGTACAATTTTATGGGTTAGTTTAACAATTATAGTTGTTTTCGGATTTCTTAATAGAAATTCACTTTTTAAAAAATCGTCTAATGTCCAGACAAATAATCAAGTCACGATTGAGTCTGATACTAATGATATTTTAAATTCAACTGAACTTAAGGATAAATTCATAAAGTTGGGATTAGGTGAACATTGGGACAAATTTGAACCTTTGCTTAGAAATGAAATTAGGATAATGACGTCTAATTCAGATTCTGAAAACCTTGACCTTGGACAATCAAAAATTGGTGGACAGCCTGATTTGCCAAAAAGTATTGAATGGTTTAACGAGAATAATGATAAACCTCTTTCATTCATCGCACAAATTAATTTGAGTGAGATTCATCCTTTCGATAAGGATAACTTACTGCCCGATACAGGGATAATATATTTCTTTTATTCCGCGGAGCAAGAGGCATGGGGATTTGACCCAAAAGACAAGGATAAATTTAAGGTTTATTATAGCACAGAGACAGATAACTTGATTAGACATGATTTTCCAAGTGATTTACCTGTTTATTCGAGATTTAAAGAATGTAAACTAGATATTAAAACAACTGTTGGATTACCAAGCTGGGAGAATGAATTTGTGCAAAAAAATCTGTCAGAAAAAGAAATTGACCAATATCTTAATTTACCTCAGGATTATGCAATAAATAAAATGCTTGGATATGCAAACAATATTCAAAATGAAATGGAACTTGAGTGTCAATTGGTGACAAATGGATTATATTGCGGCGACCCATCAGGATACAATGACCCAAAAGCAAAAGGACTTGAAAAGGGTACTAAAGATTGGATTTTATTATTACAAATAGATTCCGAAGATGAAAAAACTGGAATGATGTGGGGAGATGTTGGTCGATTGTACTTTTGGATTAAAAAGGAGGATTTAAAGAATAAGGATTTCAATAAAACTTGGATGATTTTACAATGTTCATAAAAATACTGGTGCCAACACGCGGTCATAAAACATTGGGGGCGAAGTGGTTATTCAAGCTTTGGTTCTCGCATCAAAGTTCGCAATACTTTGATAGTGAAGTAGCTCCGAAATCCCCAACGTTTCATACCGCAACCGTTGGC
>CAZTSR010000098.1:0-1165 GCA_964615995.1 uncultured Bacteroidales bacterium | reverse complement strand
GGCCCGAAGGGGTCTTGATCGGTCTTGTGAAGCAGGACCGGCTGGCCATAGCTGCAAGCCGGGTGTTCGTCGGTCAAAACCCATGAAGGGGAAATGTTGACAATCATTCGTCACCCCCTTCCTGCATCGGCACCACCACCCCAAGGGGAACCGCCACAAGCGCCTTGACGCTCTCCCTTGCCCGGTCGACGGTCTCGCCCGCGACCTCAAGCAAGGTCTGCATCGAACAGCTGAAATCGTGCAGGTCGACAAAATCGGAGCCGGACGCCTCATCGACCGCGACGACGTACGACCGAAGCGCCTCAAACATGGCAACCGAAGCGGCAAGGTCGCGCTCCGCCCGGGTGATGATTTCGGCTGGCGTTTTGGTTGGTGAAGGGGTTGTGTCGCTGATAGAATTCAAACTAGCCATGCTTCCTCCTTTGAAGGAATGCAGGGTCAGGGGTCGCTGTCGGCTGGTACCCGGCGGCGGCTCCGTTTCCATGCGGATTTATTTTTTCGTCTTCTCTCCCTGCTTCAAGTAGTCTTCCAGAAGCCGCCGCACCACGTCCACCATACTTATGTCCTCGGACGCGCAACGGATCTTCAGCTTCCGGTAGGTTTCCTCCGCAAGGTCTACTGTAAGTCTTCTCATGGTTCCGCATGATTTCATTGTTTCCGTATGGAGTCAACCCCTTTTTCACTTTATGCCATAAAGCAAACTACCTATTGCGCAACTTCCGGCGCGGTCCACCCTCGGGTTTCGCGTGGAGTCGGCATCGAGCGGGCTTTGCCGTCTGCGCCGATTCGCTTGGTGGGTTCGGGTGAACTGTGCCCCGGACACAGTTCATTGCGCACGGTGCCGACAAAGCGATTTCCAACCCCGCAAGCCTCCGCAATCCGCCGGTCGCTCCAATACCAGGGAAAGCCTCGCCAGTGGGCGTTTGCCGCGCCAGAAACGACGATCTCCCCTCGGGCCATAGTGGGATATCCCCTAGTGGCTTTACCTCGCAGAATCGCCCATAGGATGCCGCCCTCGGGGGAAAACGGGGGGCCACGCTCGACCCCCCGCTGACCATCAAGGAGCGCCCGATATTTCCGCCTCGGGGCCGGGCGGGTGGTTTGCTAGTTCCGGTCCGGCTTCGGGCCGTCCGGGTCGTCGTAAAGCTGCATATTGATGAGCCGC
>CAZTSR010000097.1:0-1177 GCA_964615995.1 uncultured Bacteroidales bacterium | reverse complement strand
AAAATGCTATCATATTATGTATATGTACGGTGTCTATTCAGCTTGCTGCCAACGTCCGCCGGTATGCGCTGTTGCCGCTTCATAGCATATACTTGTCGGTTTACCCGAAAGGTAAAAAAATGAACCAACATAAGCAACCCCTCAGCCCGGCAATTGCGTATACCGGCTGTTGTACGCTGGCCGTTATTTGAATGCTTCTTGATTAAACACTTTATCGGTTTTTGACATTGAATTTTCAATCCTCCATTGACCATCTGAATAACGCCATTGAGTCAGAGAAGCACCTGTCGAAATAGGTACAGAGTTTACATTGATAGTCCATAAGTCTCGTTCCACAGCAATCGAATCATTTACTACTTTAAAAGTTGTTTTAAGGCCTGTTAAGCGAAATCCCTGATTATATATTCGTCCGTAATAGTCAGTAATGTTTTCTCTGCCAGTTATTAGAGAAGGCAAATCCGGCATAAAACAAGCATCATTGAGATATAGTAAACCCAACGAATCAATCTCCCCAGAATTAAATAATCGCATAAATTTTAAATTGGAACTAGCTTCTTCATATTTATTTATGATTGCTTGTCTGCTTTGTGCCTTCAAATTTGAATTATATGAAAATAATAAGAATGCGCTAATAGCAAAGAATGGAATTGATAAAATTGTTATTTTTTTCATTGTGTTTGTTTTTAAGTTAAATAAATCGAGAACATATTTATAAAATTGCTCGAGCCAGGTTTTTATTCTATAAGCGTTTCTATCAAGCTTATATGAAAGTTTACCAAATGAATTATAAATCTCATAATCTAGGCTTTTAAAAATCAGTTTTATCGTATAGCTTCTAGGTGTGACTTCAGCTGATTCTATTCGTTGAATAGTTCTCAGACTTAAATTACATTTTACAGCAAGTTCTCCTTGTGTAAAACCTTTTGCTAGTCTTAATTCTGAAATTTTTCTACCTAAATCCGGTTGTTGCATAATTCATTTAAATTCGAGACAAGATTATATTTAACTTAAAAAGCAATCAAATTTTATCGTTGTATTTAATACGTCATTTTTACGTCACTTTATGAACCTTATTTATAATCAGTGTATTACCCTTTGGGAGAATGTTTCTCCCGGCTTGCGTACAACGTTCACCGGTATGCGCAGTTGCCGATTCATGGGCGCTCGCTTGTCGTGT
>CAZTSR010000096.1:0-1195 GCA_964615995.1 uncultured Bacteroidales bacterium | reverse complement strand
AGAGCGCTTCGCCCTCGGGCATGTCCGCCAGGTGGGCCAGGGCGGCTGTTTTGACCGCTTCAGGCAGGCTTTCCATCTCGCGGATGGTGCCCTCCAGCCTTTCCTTGAGCGATGGCAGCCCGGGTACGTCCTGCTGGTGGATCCGGGCGTGCAGTTCGGCGAACTGGCGGGCAAGTTTACCACAGAGCCAGGGTTTTGAGCCCAAAACACTGAGCATCGACCGGCCATCCACCCGTTCGAAAACCAAACCCCGGCGCCCATCCAGCGTCACCTCGCCCAGGAATTTGGGTGTGGGCAGGTCTGCGGCGGAGATGCTTCGCGCTGCCCGCAATTCCCGCTCAATGGCCGACAACGGCACCCCATCATAGAACAGCTTAACCACCTGTCCATCCTGCCATGCCAGCACTTCTGCCGTGCGCCCACGCGCGATAACGGACATTTCATTGTTTGTCATCAGGGTGAATTATACATGCGCCACCAAAGGGGATGGGCGATTTGGCAGGGGAGAGTTTGTTAGGGAAGGTTTGGAAACATTCCCCTGCACTTATACCCCATGGGGGCAACTGGAAAGGGGAAAGTCGTTTATCCAAATGTAGGGGCACGGCGCGCCGTGCCCCTGGCAGATCCTGGCTACTGATACAATGCATATTAAATCGAAAAACGCCATCATTTCACGCACATCGGGCTCTGATTTGCTTGAATTGATTTTGTTTGGAAAAATCAAGTCATAAAACCATCAGCAATCACCCCCAAACCTGCTGCCTTTTGTCACTACAAGCGAAGCGCGGCAGGCTGAAGCATGAAAACAAGATTGCCGCGCCTTTTTTCTTGAAAATTTTATATATCGTGAAATTTAGTTCAGGGGCTCACAAAGACGTCGTCTTTCGGAACAGGCGAGTCCTTTCACCTTTCACCTTTCTCCTTTCAGCCTCCTCCCCACTTTGTTAACCTTTTATATTAAACCCCACACACCCGCGACTCACACCGCTTAATTTGGTAGAATCACCTCACAAAACAGGTCCGCTTTTGGACCACCAATTGAAAAATGAAAGTAGGTTGGGTAGAGGGCTGTTTGAAAGTAACATTGTTTTACACCTGATCACTTTGTTTACCGGCCAGTGCCCGAAACCCAACAATTAGAGGAGATTCGCCTTGACAGGCATGGACCTATTTACCCAAAAAGCCCGGCGCGTTC
>CAZTSR010000095.1:0-1204 GCA_964615995.1 uncultured Bacteroidales bacterium | reverse complement strand
TGGGTACAAAGCTGACACTGTCAAACGCGCTTCGAGTGACGGGAGGGTCCGGGTTCCTCCAGTCTATTACGGTCCAGGATTTGAGCAACCAGAAATCGGCGCTTGACGTTGTTATTTTCGATGCCAATCCAGACACAACGACATTCACGAATAATGCTGCGTTGGATGTGTCAGACGCCGACGCTATCAGAATTATTCACACCGTTTCGTTCCTGGCAAGCGATTACATTTCGTTCGCGGACAATGCAGTAGCTGCCAAAAGCGGCCTGGCAATGCCGGTAGCTGTAGCTGCTGGCAGGGATCTGTATGCCTGTGTGGTGAGCCGGGGAACCCCTACCTACACCGCAAACGAGCTTGGCATTGCATTTGGGTTCATCCAGGACTGAGCCAAATGACTCTTAAGAAAATACTTCTGTCATCTGGTAAGAATCTGAAAAAACTTGTCGGAAACGACGAAATGTTGGCGTTCCCCTCATCTACGGGGAGCGCGGCCAATATATATTGGCAACTGTTTACTGCCGAATTGACAGGTTTGCTAAAAGAATTCAGAATTAAAGCCGCAAACAGCAATAGTGTGCGACTCGCGTTATATTCGGATGTTGCGAGTGCGCCGGATGCCCTCATCGGATATACGTTATCCACTCCAGTTAGTGCCGGGCAGTGGAATAAATTGATTCCAGTCGCGCAAATTCCGGTTACCTCTGGCACAACGTACTGGATTGCTGTCCAGATGTCTGTAAATTCTACCCTTTATAGGCAGGATAGCGGCGGAACGACAAAATACAAGACGTATGCGTATGCAGATCCGTTCCCCGATCCTGCTCCGGTTGCTCTACTTACATCGGCGGCAAGTTGGGCCATTGCCGGGTGGGGGTGATATTATTCGGAACAAAGTTATTCACCTATCCTCCCAAAAAAATACAATAGTCGTATATCTGGCGGGTAATCTAGTAATCGCGAAAGATGCTCGCGGGCACCATATTTCATCCGGCGTCGCCGGTATAGATGACTTTGCCGTAATCAATCACGCGCTTGCACTCGGAGGCACGATTCGACTAAAAGCAGGAACATATCAAGGCAATTCCAACCTCACCATTGGAGCAAATACAAATCTAATAGGTGACAGCCGAGATAATACAATTATCAATTTCATAACCACAGACCATCATATCTCAATGTCTGGAGACTATGCACAACTTAGAGA
>CAZTSR010000094.1:0-1208 GCA_964615995.1 uncultured Bacteroidales bacterium | reverse complement strand
CTGCGGTGATGCAGTCAGGGTCAACACCTCCCCTCCGCCATAAATTTCCCCGTGCGTCAAGCCAGTATTATCAGATGAAATTGCATCAGATGCTAATTGAAGCTTGCCAATCGACCCATCCGGCACATTCAAAGCCAGCTGGGCTACCTCAGCCATCGCCGCGCTGGGCACAACCGTCAATTTCTCCCTGGGTGTCATTTCAGAATCCGCCCCGACCTTAACCCCCAAATACAACTCGGATTCATTCCAAACCGTGTCAGGAATGGGTTGAAGACTTCCAAGCATTATGCTGAATAATCCATCTGAAATTGGTACAGCATTACCTTCCGAACGTACTTCCTGCCAAAGTGGAGTGATTGAGGAGGGCGAATTATACAGGCTGAAAGTCAAATTATAAGAACCGCTAACCGGGTTACCCAGGGAATCTGCCAGAGTGCCCTGGTAGGATAAGACCCCTGTTGTAAATGCCTGTGTGGCCTGAGAAGGTAGTGGTTTGGCTATGACCTGGCTTGCCAGAAGCGAAGTTAAGACGGTAATGCAGATCCCCAGAAATGAGATCAGTAGCGTAATGTGTTTCTTGTTCATAATGCCATCCTCATTGTTAATATTCGATAAGTTTCCTAACAGAATTGACTGTGGAGATAATCTAAAGCAAAGCCATATCTACTAAACTCTTACTTACACCAGATGATCGCACTGCGTTCATAAGTCCAGCTTACCAGGGTATAGGGATAATCAGGACCGGTCAATTTCCAGACATTGTAAAGATTCAATGGATCCCCATTTCCATACATATGGGTATCCACATCATTGATCCTTGCTCCCACATAGTACCAATCCTTGTAAAAATAACCATTGCCTTTACCTCTTGGATGTTCCGGATACTCCGTATAATGCGCTGTCAGCGTCTCGGCGCGTGAATAAGTACGCCCGATAGCCTGGCAGAAACGGGCATAATTTCCATTGAAAATGACGTCTGCCATCCATTCTGTCGGTGTAGCCAATGAACCATAAAAGTAATAAGGTTGCTCACCAAGGTCACTCAAGCCAATGGATCCATCCGCGATCTGCGTCCCTGTAATGCTGGAGTCAGGTACGGTCAGCGCCACCTGCGCGATCTCTGCTGAAGCTGCCCTGGGAACAACGTTCAGCTTCTCACGGGGGGTCATCTCAACATCGCTGCCAATTTTTACCCCAAGGTACAGCTC
>CAZTSR010000093.1:0-1255 GCA_964615995.1 uncultured Bacteroidales bacterium | reverse complement strand
CGTAGTGCCTCAAAATAAAATGTTACTTTGATGGTATCGATGCCTCAAATAAAAATGTTACTTTATGATTTTCCATAATCTGCCTACATTCAAGTCAATCCTATTGCGAAGTTCAACAGGATTAAGTTGGAAGTATGAATTAGTTAATCTGGCTTTATCTTCAAATGACACGTCCTCTGATGCAAGGACACGACGATAAGGTGTAGTAGCTTGATCATACTTTTTGATGATCTTTCCGTCAACGTGTATTTTTTCAATCAGCTTGAGTACCGGTTGGAAGAAATTCACATACAACCTTAAGTCAACGTAAATTTCATCAAGCAGAAGGCGTTCCTCCTCAGTTTCCAGGCGATCATAGCCAACTGTATGGCGCACAACAGACCAGTTCTTTTGTTCAACATGAGCCTGGTCGTTCTTTTCGTAAGGGCGTGAGCGGGTAAAGGTTATCTTTTCTTCCATGCAGTATCGATACAGTAGATCATTGATAAATTCACTGCCATTGTCTGAATCAATACCCAGGAGAGGAAAAGGCAAACGAGTTCTCATCTCGGTGATCGCCTTAGAAACCATGAATTGGGTCTTATTGAGAAGCGCAAAGCATTCTGTCCATCCAGTTGATATATCGGTAGCTGTGAGTGTATATAAGAATTGTCCTTCAACCGAGTTGCCACAATGAGCTACCAGGTCCATCTCGAGAAAACCCGGTCGTGCATCATCCCAATCATGCCAGGTACGAATTGGAATGGCCTTCTTGAGTAAAGTGCCGGGTTTGGTTGTGGAGAGACCCTTGTGCTTCTCATAACGCGCTTTCTGGAGACAGCGATCGATACTTGACCTGCTCATGCTTAATAACAGCTGCTTGATCTCTAAACATACCTGTATTTCACCTTTCCTTTCCAGCACAGTCAGTATTTCGGGTATAAAAGGATGAAGTCTTTTGGAACAGATCCGACCACAGATCTCCCAGATCCGCTCCAGTACTTGCACAACCTCTCCCTGGTATACCTTTCTCCGTCCTGATCTCTTATATCCTCTTGGCTTCAATCCGTGCTTCAACAAACGGTTGGCATATTTACGATGATATCCTGTGGCTGCCACAAATTCATCCATGATCTGTCGTTTTACCGCTTTATCGGCCTTCAAATATCGCGGTTGAACCACTTCCACCAACTCCCTTTTACTTTGTTTGCTCATCATGTTCTCTATCTCCAGATGCTTTGATCTGGTCTAGAGTAACATTTATTTTGAGGCAACG
>CAZTSR010000092.1:0-1317 GCA_964615995.1 uncultured Bacteroidales bacterium | reverse complement strand
GGTAACCCGACACGAAAGCGCCTTGAAGCGGCAACTGCGTATACCGGCGGACGTTAGCGTTCAGCAATAAAATAGACATTATGAAATTTCTAAATTATCCAATATTATTAGTGATCATATTATTTTCACTATCAAATTGTAAATGGATTTCAAATCAGGTATCAAGTAAGGGAGATAAACTATTTTATGATGAAAAATATGAAGAAGCAATAGTTTATTATGAGAAAGCAATAATATATAATAAATCAGATATTAATTCGCTTTTCATGCTTGGTAGAGCAAATGAGGAATTAGGAAATATTCAAAAAGCAATTGAACTGTATTCAACTTTAATTTCTATCGACAATACCTATGCCCCAGCTTATCGTTCAAGGGGAAATCTAAAATATATTTGTGGTAATTATAAAGAAGCACTTGGTGATTTTAATTTATGCATTTCAAATGACCCTCATAATGGAGCGGCATATACAATGCGTGGTATAACAAAGGCTATACTAGGGGATTATAATGGAGCAAAAAGTGATATGTCAAAAGCCTTAGAAATTAAGGAAGATAGTACAGAGGTTCTTTCAAAACTTTCTTGGATAGAGTTTTATTATGGGCATTATCAAGATGCTATTTTGTATGCCAACCAAGCAATACATATTGATTCAACCATTTTTTCTCCTTATTTCAGTTTAGGACTTATCTATACTGCTTTATCACAATATGAAAATTCCATTGCATTTTTCAATAAAGCAATTGAACAAAACCCTAAATTGTCTAATAGCTACAATAATCGAGGTTATTCATATAGTTTTATTAACGAATATAACAAAGCGCTCCAAGATTATAATACTGCTATCAATTTAGATTCATTAGATCCAAGCTTCTATTTAAATAGAGGGGATTTATTTGCAAATATTGGTGAAATCATAAAAGCTATTAATGATTATAATAAAGCCTGTACATTATTAGATAGTCGGCTGGAAAAAGAATTTGGCATACTATTTTACAATAGAGGTAAGTTAAGGATCAAAATTGGCGATATAAAAGGTGGGGAAATAGATTTAAAAAAAGCTGATAGTCTTCAATTTGATCCAAACAATTTTAATAGATTTAGTATATGGCAGTCATGTCAATATTGAAATAAATAATTTTGCCGAAACGCTAACAGCGTGTATAAGCCATTGCTGGAAGCGGGTTTGCGTATGTTTGTACTCTTGGTTAGCTTGTGCTATCTAGACAAGTAAGCGCTTTGAATCACGCAACGGCTCATACACGCGGACGTTGGGCACCATTAAAACAAGACACTTCATGGACAGAAGAATAATTTTA
>CAZTSR010000091.1:0-1327 GCA_964615995.1 uncultured Bacteroidales bacterium | reverse complement strand
TAACATTGTTCTAAGGCAAAACCAAATTTTTAGCAAAAAAAATCAGGCAGCAAATTTGTGAAGATCAACATACGGAGTACCTCTTTTAACGACAGAAAAAGCACGGAATATCAGTTTATTACGGATAATATTAAGGGTGCTCATCTTGTTTTTGCCCTCTGCTGTTCTTCTTAAGTAATATAGTTGATATTCTCCCTGTAATTGAATGGAAGACATTGCTGCCATATTTAACAAGGATTTGATTTGTTTATTTGCAACAGGATGGACTTTAGTCCGGCCCCTGACTGAAGTTCCTGACGAATATTCAAATGGAGCAATACCGGCATAACATGCAAATTTCCTGGGATCTCTAAATTTGGTAAAATTATGAGTCAGTGTAATCAAGTAAAAGGCCAGTATTTTACCAACACCCTTAATTGATAATAGAAGATCATAACTGTGCCTTAGTTCTTCATTATGCTTGATTATACAGATGATTTCACTTTCTGTGATCTTGATTTCTTCAGTTAGCTGCTTAATCATTCTCATTTGTGATTCTTTCAGAAATTTAAATTCGTTATCAGAATAGATATTGTGATGGCCTTTATTGGCATTCTTAAGAGCGGTTCGCTGCTTTATAAGCATTTCGCGATGACTTAATAGTGCATTTAGCTGATCTATAACTGGACCAGGGAGTTTTGAGTTCAATAACTCATCCCTTCTACGCCAGGCATACATGGCGATTGCTTTAGCATCCTTCTTATCGGACTTTCCTCTTTTAAGACCCATAGATCGCTTCAGATCCAATGCGTCAATAGCACAAAACTGAATGCCTGCGTCTTGAAGAAAAACAGAGAGTGCTCTGCTATAACAACCCGTATTTTCAAAACAAAAGAGTAAGGATTCTTTAGTGCAGCCCGAAACCTTAATAGATTCTTCAAGCAGTCTTAAAAAACCTGCTGGATTATTGAAAATCTGGAACGAATAATTTGATTTGAAAACAAAAGCATCCAAGGTGCTTTTTGAGACATCAATGCCAACAATTTGCTTGTTTTTCATAAATTTGAGAGTTATTTATTAATTATAAGTTGCTTAAACTATCAACTTTAGAAGGTCTGGAAACCTATAATTCTAATTGGTCCTAAGCAACTGAAAAAGGAATGGGGACTGACAATGTTGATAGGCCTATAAGCCTTTCCGGTCATAAAGTTCACCCCATTCCTTTGAGATATAAACATAATAACAACAACTAACAAAGAAAAGAAAAAGTAGCAAAAAGTAAAGAAAATCAGCTACATACACATTCTCTGTTTATAAATTATGTTAATAACCTAATACAAATGTAAAG
>CAZTSR010000090.1:0-1334 GCA_964615995.1 uncultured Bacteroidales bacterium | reverse complement strand
GAGGACGTCAGAATAATTGTGTAAATGAGGTATCCTAAATAAAACAAAAGGAAAGGAAGACTCATGGACAAGAACAATAAAGACAAGAAAGAATACTCAATGCCGAGTGCAGAAGAGGTGGCGCGAGAGCTGGGCAAAGCAACCAGCATTGATGATTTTTATGGCAAGGATGGCATCTTTTCAAAGTTGTTTTCAAAGACGATCGAAGAGATGCTGGAAGCAGAGCTGACATCCCAACTGGGGTATGAACGCTACGAAGCTGAGGGGCGTAATTCGGGGAATAGCCGTAATGGGTACTACACCCGAAAGATGCGTACATCGGGTGGTGATGCAGAAATCCAGGTACCGCGAGATCGTAATGGTGAATTTCAATCAGAGCTGTTGAAAAAGAACAGCAACGAGATCGAGCAGAAGATCATCACGATGTATGCGAAGGGCATGTCGACTCGCAATATTCAGGACATGCTGACAGAGATCTATGGGATCGATGTTTCAGCGGATACGATCAGTGCCATTACGGATAAAGTCTGGCCGCTGGTAGAAGCCTGGCAAGCGCGTCCTCTGGCAGGCGTCTATGCGATCCTGTACCTGGATGGATTTCATGTCAAGCTCAAAAGGGACGGAAAGATCGCCAATGTGGCTGTTTACAACGTGTTAGGCGTCGATCTGGACGGTCACAGGGAGGTTTTAGGGCACTGGATAGGGGATGGAGCGGAAGGCGCTAATTTTTGGCTCTCAGTGATCACAGACCTGCAAAACCGTGGGGTACAGGATGTTTTCCTGGCAGCCGTGGATGGGCTATCCGGTTTCAAGGATGCTATCCAATCTGTTTTTATGAATACCAGAGTACAGCGATGCATCATCCATCAGATCCGCCAAAGCCTGAAATATGTGGCTTGGAAAGATCGCAAAGCTATCATGGTTGATCTGAAAACCATCTATCAGGCTGCCACCCGAGAAGAGGCAGAAAAGTATTTACTCAAGCTGGCAGAAATCTGGGGTGGGAAGTATGGTGCAGCTGTGCGATCCTGGCAAAATAACTGGGAGGATCTCGCTACCTTCTTCGAGTTCCCAAAAGAGATCCGCCGTTTGATCTATACTACCAATACCGTTGAAGGTTATCATCGCCAATTACGAAAAGTGATCAAGACCAAAGGTTCTTTTCCAACAGATCAATCTGTGCGAAAATTGTTATACTTAGCTACAATGGATATAACCAAAAAGTGGACTATGCCTATTCCTAATTGGTCCTTGATCCTGAACCAACTGGCCATTCGTTTTGAAGACCGTTGGCCATTATGAAAATCCATTTACACAAGATTCTAGACATACCC
>CAZTSR010000089.1:0-1396 GCA_964615995.1 uncultured Bacteroidales bacterium | reverse complement strand
TAAGCATGCAGGTAAAACGTATGTGCGGAAATGCTTTGATAGAAAGGGTTCACAAATTAAAGGAAACAGCCAAAATACAAAAGGAAGCCGGGTTACATACTTTGCGCCATTCCATTGCCACGCACCTTTTACAATCGGGTATGACATTGGAAGAAGTCAGCCAGTTTTTAGGGCATAGCAGCCTGGAAAGTACCCAAATTTACACTCATTTGGCCAATGAATAAACCGGAATACAAGTTTACAGGCGAAGTAAAACAGCAGGTTGAAAGCTTTAAAGAGTACCTTAAAGATCAGAGCCAGGATCCTAATACCATCCGTCAGAAATCTAATTATACCGGCTATTTTTTAAACTGGCTTGAATCTGAGCATTTACAACCGGAGGAAACAAGGTACAACGATTTATTAAACTTCATAGATTACTGCAAGCTCGAAGGGAACAGCAAGAAACACATTAACAGCAAACTAAGGAGCATCCGGGGGTTTTACGAATACCTGAAAAAGCTAAATCCTAAAATCATTAATCCGGCTGCCAACCTGAATTTAAAAGGGACACATAAAAAAACGATCAGCGGAATTATAGACTTTGCAGCACTTGAAAACCTTTACCAGTCTTTTGAAACCAAGACCAACCGGGACAAACGGAACAAAATTATTTTAGGCTTATTGGTTTACCAGGGAGTAACCACAGAGGAACTAAAACAGCTTGAACCCAATCACCTGAAATTAAAGGAAGGCAAAATTTATATCCCCGGAAACCGGAGAAGGAACAGCCGCAAATTGGAATTAAAACCCTTTCAAATACTGGAACTACACGAGTACTTAACAGAAACCAGGCCGAAGATATTAAACGAAATCACAGAACCAAGACCAGCCCGGAAACCGGACAGAATCAATAAAACCCGGTTAGAGAACCAGTTATTTATCAGTATCAACGGCAGCGAGAACGTTAAAAACAGCTTGTTACACCTGTTTAAAGCAATACAGAAAACAAACCCGGAGATACAAAACCCCAAACAGATCCGGGCAAGTGTAATAACAAACTGGCTTAAAAACTACAATTTGCGGCAAGTACAGTATATGGCCGGACACAAATATGTAAGTTCAACAGAACGATACCAGTTAAACAACCTGGACAACCTGCAAAGCAAATTAGAGAAATACCATCCATTAAACCAGGTAAGATAAACCTGATACGCTGAGCCAGTCGAAGCGCACAGCCCACCCGCCCCACAGGTCAAAAAATCCAGCCGTTTTAATAAATGATATTGAATTGATTTTAAAGGTATTTATTAAAACTCTCCCTGTCTTTTTTGCCCTTCCGCTCGCCAGCCCTTCTGTTGTTTTTTCCTGTCATGCTTTTTGTGCCAACCCACAAGCGGCACATTGTCTTTTTTCT
>CAZTSR010000088.1:0-1397 GCA_964615995.1 uncultured Bacteroidales bacterium | reverse complement strand
CCAGCTTATCGGCGCCGAGCACAACGGCGATGTTGTCGGACGTGAACACGCCGACGATGATGAAGTCACCGGAACCCCCGGCGGTCGTGTCGAGTTTCGGTACGGACCGGATGGTCCGGATGAATTTCTTTTTGGCCGCCCTATCGAGTGCCGATTCGTTCGTGAAAGAATTCACGATCGCATCGTCCGCGATATCGTATTGCGAGGACGGGAGCAGGATATCAACCTGCGCGTTCTCCATCTCGGGAACGCCGCGATTTTGCACGAACGGTTGCCGCGCGGCATAAAGGATGTCAGCGAGGATGTCAGCCGCCGCCGCCGGGGTCGTTCCATCATCCCAGTCTCCGTTCGGTACGGAGCCGGACCCCATGTTGGTATGCGTGATGAAGGGTTGGATCGCGTGCGCGGTGTCTCCGGTCCATACCACGTCGGAGATGAAGGCATCGTGCGCCTGGTACACGCGAGAGAGTTTCTCGGTCTCGGTGTTGATCCCGGCGCCCTGTTCGCGCTGGACATTGACCCACTCGAGCGTGTAGGCCGCGGTCAAGTCGTACATCGTGACCGACACTTCTTTCATGCCGGTGATGACGTTCGGATGCTTGCCGCCGCCGTTGTACCACTGCGCGATACCTTCCGAGGTATAGATCGGAATGATGACGGTTTTCTTCGTCCAATCGTACACATTTACCGGGAAGATGTCGCGCCACGGGTACTTGACTTCGTACTCCCGCTCGGCTTGCGCGATGACGATTTCGAGCATGCGGGGGAGCAGCGTCGCGGGGACGGCGTCGGTTGCGAGACGTCTTGCCGATTCGATCTCATCGGTGATTGCGTCGATTTTTTCGAGTGCGGCGTAATCGTCCGCCATTCGGATCGCGTACTCCTCGGCCGTCAGGGATTCTTTCGCCCGTCTTTGATTGGCGATTTGCTTAGCGGTGAATTTGGCTTTCATGTGTCCATTCTCCTATCAGTTTCCGGTTCCGGCGATCGCGATGTCGATGACCTGCGCGCTGGTGTTGTCGAGGGCGATCGAATTGTCGGCATCGGTGAAGTCGATGGCACCGACGCGAGTGGTTCCGCCGTTGACAGTGATCCCGGTCACCGCCGCAATGGCCGCAGTTCCATCGGTGACGACGGAAGAACCATTGACGGTGACGTCGAACACGAATCCCGGGTCTTCGGTCGGATCAACGAAGCGGAGAAGCGCGGGCTTGTCCCCGGACTTGACTGTGTTTTCGAGAGTGACACCGTAAAGCGCCTTCTCGTTGGGGCCCAGAGGGCCGAGGTCCAGAACCCCGGTGGTCGTGTTGTACTTGATGGCACGACTTCCGGCCGTGCCGGAGCCGGCAACGGCCACCGCCATGATGCCGCGACGGAGCACGTTCACGGGTCGGTTC
>CAZTSR010000087.1:0-1423 GCA_964615995.1 uncultured Bacteroidales bacterium | reverse complement strand
ATCACTGTTGTCCGGTAAAAGTAAATAATTTAAAAAAAAGGGGCCGAAGCCCCCTTGAAAAAATGTAGTAATTTCATTTTACCACAAATGCTTTACTACATGGATAAAAGTACGATTTTTTCCGGACAGCCGATATTCAGTCAGCTACTTTCTTTGATTCCAAACCATCTTGTTGATAGACTTGTAAGAAAGTATGATTCTGATAGATATTGCAAGAAGTTTGATACACGGCATCATTTGGTCACGATGCTTTTTGCTGTGATAAATCAATGTACATCAATTAGAGAGGTGGTCACAGGAATACAGGTGACAGGAGGAAAGAAGGGACATATTAAAATGGTTCATGATGTAAAAAGGAGTACGCTATCCGATGCAAACCGAAGGAGGCAAGAGGCCTTTTTTGGGGAGCTTTTTCATGAGTTATACAAATTGCATTATGGTTATCCGGACAGCCGAAAGATAAACCCACGAGCGCCTTATGAAAAACGCCTGTTTATAATTGATTCGACAACAATTAAATTGTTTCATGATATTCTAAAAGGCTTAGGCATGCCTCCATCAAATGGAAAAAGAAAGGGCGGTTTAAAAGCACATGTAATGATCAAAGCCAGTGAGGATACACCTTGTGTGGTCACATTAACCAAAGGATCGGCCAATGATCGGGTATTTTTTAAATCTCTTTCAATGCCCAAAGGCTCCATAATTACATTCGACAAGGGTTATGGCAGTTTCAGGCAGTTTGACCAGTGGACAAAAAACGGCGTAACCTGGGTGTCCAGAGTAATGCCCAAATGGATTGTAAAAAAAGAGAAAGAAAGGCCCGTTTCACCAGAGCAACGCAACAAAGGTGTTCTTTCAGATAAGATTGTAATTCTTGGAGATCCTAATAGTAGCAGGACGCTTAAAATCAAGGCAAGAATCATCACATTTAAAGACTCAGAGAAAGACAGGATCTTCGAATTTGTGACTAACAACACGAAATTCCTGCCAGCCAAGATTGCCGATATCTATAAAAATAGATGGCAAATTGAGCTTCTTTTCAAAAGAATAAAGCAGCGATATCCATTGCGATACTTTCTGGGCGACAATGAAAACGCAATCAAAATACAAGTCTGGTGTGCTTTAATTGCAGATTTGCTAGTTAAGATAATAAAAGACCGAACAAAACGAAAATGGGCTTATTCCAATATCTCAAGCATTATAAGATTACATCTGATGACCTATGTTAATCTTAGTGCATTCCTTGAAAATCCAGAAGTTACATTAAGAAATTATAAACCTCCCGAACCCTATGTACAGCTCAAACTTTTTTCATATACATAAAGAAGGGGGGCTTCTATAACAAAATAAAAAACTGCGTCCAGTAAAATCAAGTATCTTAGATATAAACTCAGTTAATTTAAATTTTTACCGGACAGCAGTG
>CAZTSR010000086.1:0-1430 GCA_964615995.1 uncultured Bacteroidales bacterium | reverse complement strand
GCCTTTGAGTGTTCAAAACATAATGCACATTTTTAAAATTTCGGGCTGCACAGTTTAAATTTTTAAAATCAGCATATTTATTAACATTTGTGAATAAGAAGTTCATAAACAATTGTTATACAGATGTTTAAAATAGTATATCTTAGGATCAAAGTTTAAATGCCTTGACTAGGATATTGAAAGAAGAAGTTACTGCTAAACAGCTTTTGGAACTCATCCCTGATGAGGAACTTACCTCAATTATTAAAAATACTGATGTTGATTATCAAGTAAAGAAACTCTACGGTCGTAATTTATTCTATTTGTTATTGTATGGCTTAATGGAAAGCACTCGGGTAAGTTTACGAAGCCTGGAGGATGTCTATAAATCAAAGAAGTTTAAGTTTCTATTTAACCTCAATAATAAGCAGAGCGTTAAGTTTAATACGATATCAGCAAGGTTGTCCAATGTAAATCTTGAGTTTTTTGAAAGAACTTATCAATTAGTATATTCCAGGTTTTCAGCGCTTATCCCAAATGAAAATGCACTAGGCTATAAAGTAACCAGTGTTGATTCAACAATGGTTTGTGAGGCCGCTAATAAAATTGAACAGGGAATGCTACTTGCAAACCAATACTCAAAAAAAAAGCACATAAAATATACAATTAGCTTAACAGAATTACTTCCCAGTAGCGTTGAAGTTTTTACCCATCAGGCTGCATTAAGCGAAGATATGGCCATACCTAAAGTAGTTTTTAATAATATCGACAAGAAAGAGGACAATATTTTTGTTTTTGATCGTGGAGTTCAGAGCAGAGAAAGGTTAAGTGAAATGGCTCATGAAAATATTTATTTTGTTACAAGAATCAAAAAGACATCGAACTACGAAATATTAGAGGAATATGATTTACCTGAAAATTTAAAAATTGGCAACCTCTATATACAGAAGCATTTAAAGGTGCAGTTACTTAGCAATCATAAAAAGTATCCTCAGCCCTTTATGTTAGTGTTAGCGGCCAATGAAAAGGGAGAACCTCTATGGTTCCTGACTAATAATTTTAATTTATCTCTAAATGAGATTATTGATATCTATAAGAGAAGATGGAATATCGAGGTGTTTTTTAGGTTTATCAAACAGGAACTGAATTTTAAACATTTTATGTCCACAAATATTAATGGCATAAAAATTATCCTGTATATGACCCTAATATTAGCAATGCTGATTTTAATGTTTAAAAAACTGAATAATGTAGGATATAAGACAGCGAAACGAAGATTTTATTATCAATTAGACGATTTAATTTTAGACATGGTATATGTACTAGCTAAACAGTATCCGGATTTTAACTATAGACTGTGAAAAATCGATACTTGTAACTCGTAAAATAAATGCAAATCTAAAACATCAATAAAAACCACGCTTGAATCAATGTTTTGAACACTCAAAGGC
>CAZTSR010000085.1:0-1450 GCA_964615995.1 uncultured Bacteroidales bacterium | reverse complement strand
TATATAAGCTTCATTTGCAACCGTTTACAACGTCCGCCGGTATGCGCAGTTGCCGATTCATGAGCGCTCGCTTGTCGTGTTACCCGAAAGATAGCCAAGTGGACAGACATTAGCAACCGAAAGGCACGGCAATTGCGTATGACCGGTTGTTGGGCACAGTTATATTTTTGGATCATTCAATTTTGCTTTAAACTTATGACCATTTTTGTTTTTAAAACTCACTTCTATATCAGGATTCGTGAATTTTTCAGGAAGTTTTTTTTCAGCTTCCTTGGTCTCATTACCTGAGTGTCCATGTGGAACATCAATTTTATCAGCTATTATAATCTCATCGTTTGGAATCAAGTTCTCTAAATATTTTAACCGAATTAATTCTCTTTCGATTTTCTGATTAATAGTAATATCATAAACTGGTTCAGTGTCTATATTCTTAAAAACGATTTTACTCTCAAACGTATAAACCCGTGGATTTGTTCCAACCGCATATTTGTGTCTGTAAGAGTGATTTAGAATGGTCTTTGGTTTAGTCCCTTTTAAAGTTCTCTTTTTAATATAATTATAAATATCTCTTAGAAAGTAACCAAACAATCCTATTCCTAAAGTGTAAAGTACAGAATAGATAGTAATTTCCATATCATTTAAAAATTTATTGATTGTCTTATTAGGATTAATTCATCCATTCAAATATTTAAAATTTTCTTAAAACTCTCATGTTATAAATGCAAGTTCTGTGACGGGAGGAATTTTATAATTGTGCCCAACGTTTCGCGGTATGGCCAGTAAGGGATTGCGTAGCGACGTTCCTATCAACAGAGACTAAAGATTGATGCGGGTGATGTCCTTTGCATACCACTAAAACCCTTATTGGCTATACCGCGTGTTACCGGCTGGCATTTTTTTCATCTTTCTTATTTTCATCCAATTTATTCCTGCCATAATCAGCGAAATAATTGCAAATAATCCAGACCAACCTCCGATTGGTGGAATGAATTCATATTTATTAAAATTTCCATGTACTAGATACTTTCCATTTCCTACTAATGTTGCATTACCAGAATTTATCTGACTTTGCACAAATTGATCTTGTACATGCTGATTATAAAAGTAAAAAGTCACACAAGCTATTGTAATACCAGCAAAGATCAATGCTAGCATTAAGTACCTATTTAAAGTCTTTCTAAGCACTGGGATAAATTTGCTTTTAAGAATTTCATCAATCTCATATTGAGATAAGTCGGACTTTTTTACAAGATTAATTGCGATTTCTTGATAAGAGAAGCTAGAATTAATCATGGTTTCAATATAATTATCAGCATCTTTTTTTTCTATTTCAGCCATTATACTATTGTTTAATTAAGGTTAAATATAGTCAAAGTGTTTTTTATGCTTGCCGGTAACGTCCGCCGGTATGCGCAGTTGCCGCTTCAAGGCGCTTTCGTGTCGGTTTACC
>CAZTSR010000084.1:0-1467 GCA_964615995.1 uncultured Bacteroidales bacterium | reverse complement strand
CAATGTCGTTTAGTTAAGCTATAAAGCCTTGTAATTCATATAGTGTAGTTTCTTAGGTCGTTTTTTCCTTTCATTTTTCCTGCCTGGGCGTACAATTTCCTTGGTTTTATATACAATATCATCAAATGCAGCTATTGCCTTGTTAATATTTCCTTTGAGTAGTAGACTGACACATATCTCTTTAAACATAGCCAATGCACCAGTCCGATTTATTTGCTGTGGATGTTTGTTCTTGCTTTCAGCATATTCCTGCCTAACCTTCTGTGCTATCGGGAAGGCTAGTATTGAACAATAACTCATGGCAAAAATCTTTGCATAAAAATCCTGTTTCACAGCTAATGCAGTCTTTCCGGTGAAGCTTTCGATTTCGGCTCTAGCTTTTAAAAGTTTATATCCTTCCTCTTCATTCCAACGCAAATGATACAACTCAGAAAAATCGTTGTATATATACTTTTCTGTATTCGTCAATGATGTGCACAGAATTTCTTTCTCGCCATTTTCTAGGGGGACACAAATTAACCGACAGGTAATTGGATTTTTAATCATTTCCGGATTTTCTGCATAAAGCTTCCAGTCTTTCTTTGGTAGGGTAAAGTCAACCATTTGTTCTTTTTTACCACTTTCTGCAAATTGCTTTACCGCTAACCACCAATCCTCCTTCATTCGGACGCAGAAATCAATGCCCATGGATTGGAGCAAATAAAATAGGGCAATGCTTGGGTATCCCCGGTCAAGCAATAATAAATCCCCTTTTTTTAAAAAAGGTAAATGTCGGTTTAATAGTTCTCTTTCACCCAAATCATAAGGTGCCAATTGGGCATCCAAAGTGACCAGGTTCAATACATCATAAAGCATTGAGGCAACGGCTATAGACCGTTTACTATCCGCATTGGGACCAAAACCATATTCTCCAAATTCCTCGCTTATTGTCTTATGGCTGGGTAGCAGCAACCTGGTACCATCCACTGCTAAAAGTCTATGCAGCTTCCATACCAAGTAAGGTGCCTCATCATAAAAAGTCTGACACACATTTTCATTTAATTCCAGAATCGCTTCAGGTTTTAAATGAGACCGGGCCTGGCTCAATGCTCCTTTGGTTACTTCACGAATGTTAAATTCCGCTCCTGTGACTTCCTTATAAAAAGAATCCAACTCACGTTGAAGCGATTTCATCCCCGCTCTTATTAGAAATATGATTAATGTTTTGAATGCTAACTTTCTAACACGTGTAAATGCCCCCCTTCGGCCGGTTTTTGACCGGCTTCTATATGCTTCATTTTCAATTAGTTTAATTACGTTTGTACTGGCATTTACCCGAAATTGATGATTAATACTGGCCTTTGGAGTGGCACCTATATTATACCCCCAATTTACTCAAACTTTTGAAAACTACACTACGTCAAAGAGCTTGTATTATTACTTTTTATCAATATTTACAGTATTTTTATTCTTAACTAAACGACATTG
>CAZTSR010000083.1:0-1518 GCA_964615995.1 uncultured Bacteroidales bacterium | reverse complement strand
CACCCGATTAGGACTTCGATTTTCTGGACCGGATCCGGACGATCAGGATCGCGAGAACGACAACGAATAGAACGATGTAGACGATTCGCATGGTATCCATCTATTTCTCCAGGTGTTTATGGGGTTCCAGTAAGGCCCGGCAACAGTTGACGGGTGATGGCGATGATAGCGGGGCCCAGTACGACGATCATGACTGCGGGGAAGATGAAAAAAATCAGGGGGGGAATTATCTTGATGCTCATTTTTGCTGCATGTTCTTCGGCCCTTTGTCTGCGCTTAATGCGCATGGTGTCGGCGAAGACCCGGAGTGATTTGGCCACGCTGGTCCCGAACCGGTCGGTCTGGATCAGCATGGCGGCAAAAGATTTCAAATCATCCACATCGGTCCGCTGCCCGAGGTTGCGCAGGGCTTCGGTCCGCTTTTTCCCGGCGTTGACCTCCAGGCTGTAGAGATTGATCTCTTCGCTCAGAGCGGGGTAGACCATGCGCAGTTCCTGTCCGATCTTGACCAGAGACTGGTCGAGTCCCAGACCCGCTTCCACCGAAACTACAGCCAGATCGAGCGCATCCGGTAGTGCGCGCTGGAGCGAATTTTTCCGGTTCTGAACCATGCGCGAGAGGATCATGTCAGGAATCATCGCCCCAAGCAGGACTGGAAGGGCGATGAGCAGGATGACGTTGGAACGGATGCCCTCGATCAAGGTGCATATAAGAAAGACCGTAATGATGGTGACGATCTTTATGCCGTTGAAGAGATAGGTGCCGTCGCGCCGCCGGATGCCGGCCTGGGTGAGCCTGCGCTCCTGGCGCGTCATCTCCTCGGGGGGGCGGGGGACCATTTCGCCCAGGGGTTTTAAAACCTTTTCCGAACGGCGCAGGAAAGCCAGGATGTCGAGCTTGCGCTTCGAGGGCTGCGACCCGCGCAGTCGGTCCTCCAGGTTGGGCCGCGTCATCAACAAGGCGTACCCGGCCAGGAACACGGCCAGGAACAGGAAAGCAGCTCCGATTACCAGCACCCAACGAAAGTCCATGCGCCCGCTCCTAGAATTTTGGCTGGATGATCTTGCGGATCACGAAATAGCCGATGATCTGGAAAGTGATACCGACGACCAGAAAGCGGATGCCCAGCGGGTCGGTAAAAAGCTTGCTGATATACTCCCGGTTCAGGAAATAGAGCGCGATCCCCATTGCTGGCGCTATAGCGACCAGAAGATACAAGGATGTGCGCCCCTGGGCCGTATGCACCCGGATCTGGCGCATAAGTTTAAATCGTTCGCGGATCACCTGGGCCAGGGTGTCGAGAATTTCCGCCAGGTTGCCCCCCGATTCGCGCTGGATCATCAGCGCCGTGACAAAAATGCGGACGTCCGTCAGCGGGATCCGGCGCATCAGGTTGTCAAAGGCATCCCTGAGCGGAAGTCCGAGGTTCTGCTGCTCATACACCCGCTGGAATTCTTCCGAAATGGGAGCAGGCATTTCCTTGGCGATCAGTTCGATCCCACTGGTAAAGGCATGCCC
>CAZTSR010000082.1:0-1560 GCA_964615995.1 uncultured Bacteroidales bacterium | reverse complement strand
CCTGACTTGCTCACTTTTGCGAATTTTTAGTAATTTTACGGAGAAAAAGCGACTTTTCAGGACACTAACTGTGCTTGGGGATGGATTAGAATTGAATGCATGGCATTCATTCGTAAAGTAAAAACTGCAAGTGGAGCCACTGCAGTTCAGATTGCCTATAAGCAAAAAGGCCGCATCGTCAAGATCATCCATATTGGAAGTGCGCATAATGATGAAGAGCTGAATATTTTGCTCATGTCGGCACGCAAGCGATTAGAAGAAAATCAACTGGAACTATTTCCAGAGGCTCAATCCACTCTGCAGTTGGGGATAAAGCAGTCCTACTCGGGACTATTGTGGAAAACACTCCAACAACAATATCGTCACCTGGGATTTGATCGAATAGATGACGAGATTTTCGAGGCTCTATGCCTTGCCAGGATCGTAGAACCCACATCTAAACTGGACAGCTTGAGAGTAATGGCAGACCTGGGAGTGAATCCCATTGACCGTAACAAACTATACCGATGTTTGGTAAAAGCCGCGCATTTAGACTATCGCAGGGACATCAGTCAAGCCTGTTTTGACCATATTCAGGGTAATGATCTGACACTGCTGCTGTATGATGTCACGACACTCTACTTTGAAGTACAGAAAGAGGATGACTATCGAAAATCAGGGCTGAGCAAGGAACGCAGATTAGAACCACAGATCATGATCGGGCTGCTGGTGGATCGAAATGGTTTCCCATTGGGTTTGCATAGCTTTGAGGGCAATAAAGCTGAAACGAAGACGATCCTGCCGGTCATTGAAGACTTTCGAGCTCAGCATGGCTTGACAAAAATCACAATTGTTGCTGATGCAGCGATGCTCAGTGCAGCTAATCTGGAAGCCCTCACAGAAACTGGATACACGTATATTGTTGGTTCCAGGCTGCATAAAGTGCCTTATGGCATTGCAGAATACCAAAAGACGGGTGAACTTAGCGACGGGCAGATCATCGTTGACCACCAGGAAGGCTACCGGGTGATCTATCAGTACCGCACCAAACGGGCATCTCTAGACCTCCGCAACATCGATAAGCAGGTAGCCAAGGCCAAGAAAGCACTCAGTGGACAGATCCCAGCCAACCGAACGAAGTTTTTGACCATCAAAGCTAAGAGCAAACAGCTTAACCAGAAGCTAATTGAAAAGGCAAGAGCACTTGCCGGTATAAAAGGTTATGTGACTAACCTGGATATCCTGGATGAACAGGTGATCGCCTATTATCACCAGCTTTTTCGAATTGAAGCTGCATTCCGGATGGCAAAATCAGATCTGAGAGCAAGGCCGATCTATCATCAAAACCGGGATGCCATTGAAGCACATCTTACTATTGTTATGGCGGCATTAGCGATCAGCAGGAATATCGAATATCAGACCGGAATTAGTATTAAGCAGTTTGTTAATTTACTCCGACCTATAAGATCTGGAATTGTTACCTTCAACGGAAAGGAATTCCTGGCAGAACCTGAGGTTCCTCAAGAAGTAAAAATTTTGCTAAATAGGTTGTTTTCAGGACACTAAAATGAGTAAGTCAGG
>CAZTSR010000081.1:0-1572 GCA_964615995.1 uncultured Bacteroidales bacterium | reverse complement strand
TACCAATGACAGATTTACGCAACACTCTCATTATTAGACATGTTTACATTAAGTTCTTTTGCTAATTTATTAAAACATTTCAATTTATTGGCAAGTAATTGTTCTTCATAAAGAGTAATTCCTTTTTCTGTAAATTCAAGACCTTTAACCATTACTCGCCAATAAAGTACGGCTAATTTTCTGGCCATTGCTTTAATAGCTATTCTGGGACCTTTTCTTCCTCTCAGTCTGCGTCCAAAAGCCCCAATTGCTATGGTTTTACTATTTATTAAACCTTGTGCAATTGTACGAAATATCTGACCAGCGACAGGTCGCCCCTTCTTTTTGGCATTTTTGCGCATCTTTCCTGAATTGTGTTGGCCGGGTGAAAGACCAAGCCAACTTGTAAAATGCTTTTCGGTTGGCCATCGTTTAAGATCAGGTCCTGTTTCTGACAATAGTTGCATCCATGTATAATCGGTAATTCCTGAGATCACAGTTGCATCTTTCCCTTCAAATATATTTAAGAGGTTTGATGCAAGGTTCTCAACATCTGGTTTATGATGACGGATCGCTTTTCGTTTTATTTTTAGTTCTTGTCCCTTGCCTGATTTTCCGATATTATTCATAACGATATTGATCTTTTTGTCACATTCTTCGATTTGTTGCAAATAGAATTTGTAACCATCATATGCTTGCTTTAAAGCAAATAGGCTTGCTTCTGTATATCTTCCTTCTAATGCTTTTAATATGAGTTCTTTTTTGTTTTTCAAAACACTTTTATAGCATAGGTTTACAAGAACGTATTTATCTCTTTCTCCACGAAGGATTGCTTCAATTATTGATATACCACTTACGCCATGTATTTGACTCAACACCTCTTTGAGCCTTATATTCATCAAAGTCAATGCCTTCTGCATGTGATTGATATGCATGGCTGAGGTGTTTATATGATCCTCTCTCAAGCGAAGGTAACTCCTGAGTTCTTTAACATCTGCATCGACAACCACACACCTATTGAGTAATCCAAAACTATGGAGTTCTTGTATCCATTGGCAATCTTTTACATCGGTTTTTCGTCCTGGTACTTGTTTGGTCTGACGACCATCAACCAACCATACATCAATTCCTGCGGCTTCAAGTATTTCATACAAAATTACCCAGTAGACGCCTGTAGCCTCCATTGCAACCGTTTTTACGTGGTGTTTTAAAAGGTAATCTTTAAGAAGCATAAAGTCCTCTGTAAAGGTAAAATGACTCACAACCGGTTGCCCATCAACTGATGTAAATACTTTCCTTGCTCCGATATCTATACCGGCAACATTCTTTCTGATCTTTTCCATAAATACAATATTTATTGGTTAAAGATCTACACCCAAAAGGGTAATGTAAATTATACGTTGGCAGGCTACCATTCGGACATTCCTTGTAAGGAAGTACCACACATTTTGCCTTATTCTTTTGGAACCAGACTCGGGATCAGGTATAAGACACTATACTAAGCACGGTCAAACTGTGTAGATCTAATAACTAATATAGTAAAATATATCCCTGTCATGTTCACATTTTGCCCAATTTATTGGGTGGCAACTC
>CAZTSR010000080.1:0-1590 GCA_964615995.1 uncultured Bacteroidales bacterium | reverse complement strand
TGATCGAGAAGTATATGACCTATCTTCTGGAGCGCTCGCTCAACACCCCCCGCTTTATCCGCGATATTTCCCGCCCTTACCAGGCCAATTAACAAAATATCTTTCTATTATTTTGAGTATAATCACTAGGTTATACTCAAACTTGGAGCCGTTCATGAAGAAAGCACTGGATTTTCAATCGATCATCTTTACCCTGCAAAAATACTGGGCAGACCAGGGTTGCCTGATTTGGCAGCCTTACTATTCGCAAGTGGGGGCGGGTACGATGAACCCGGCAACCTTCCTGCGCGTGCTGGGACCGGAACCCTGGAAAGTGGCTTACGTGGAGCCCTCGGTGCGCCCGGATGATGGGCGCTATGGCATGAATCCCAACCGCCTGCAGCAGCATTACCAGTTCCAGGTGATCCTCAAGCCGGACCCCGGCCACCCACAGGAGATGTATCTCAATTCGCTGGTCGCACTGGGGATCGACCCCCAGGAACATGACATCCGTTTCGTGGAAGACAACTGGGAATCACCCGCATTGGGAGCCTGGGGCCTGGGGTGGGAAGTTTGGCTGGATGGGCAGGAGATCACCCAGTTCACTTATTTCCAGCAGGGCGGCGGTAAACCATTGGATGTGGTCTCGGTGGAGATCACCTATGGCCTGGAACGCATTGCCCTGATCCTGCAGGGCGTGCGCAACTTCCGGAATATCCAATGGAATCCCACCCTCACCTATGGGGATGTCAACCTGGCGGGGGAAAGGGAGCATTCGACATATTATTTTGAGGTGGCAGACGTGGAAAGCCTGCGCCAGATGCTGGCTTTGTATGAAAATGAAGCCAAACGTGCACTGGAAAAGGGTCTTGTCCTCCCGGCTTATGATCACCTGATCAAGAGTTCACACACGTTCAACGTTTTGGATTCGCGCGGGGCGGTGGGCGTGACCGAAAGGCAGGCCATGTTCGGCAGGATGCGCGACCTGGCGAAAAAGGTGGCAGAAGCCTATGTGGCGCAGCGCCAGGAACTGGAATATCCCTGGCTGAATTCAGCTGAGGGCGAAGGTGACTATCACCAGCATACACTGCTGACAACCACTGCACCGGAGCTGCCGGAGAGGGTGCCCTTCCTTCTGGAGATCGGCACGGAAGAACTACCGGTGGATGACCTGAATGCCGCATTGGAACAGTTGAGAACCCAGGCAGCACAGCTGTTTGAAGGTCTACACCTGGCACACAGCGGGATCAAGGTCATGGGCACGCCGCGCCGCCTGGTGGTCAGTGTGGATGGCCTGCAGACACAGCAGGCTGACCGCGTGGTTGAGTTGAAAGGACCGCCTGCAGACAAGGCGTTTGACCCTGAGGGGCATTTGACCAGGGCGGGTGAGGGGTTTGCCCGCAGCAAAGGCATCGATCCAAACCTTCTCCAGGCCAAAGCGGTGGAAGGAGGGATGTATGCCGTGGCGGAGGTGCATGAAAACGGCAAAGCGGCAGCGGAACTGCTGCCGTCGGCCTTGGAAAACCTGGTCAGGAGCATAAAATTTAACAAACCAATGCGCTGGAACGAGAGCCAGGTGGCATTTTCTCGGCCCATCCGCTGGTTGATGGC
>CAZTSR010000079.1:0-1592 GCA_964615995.1 uncultured Bacteroidales bacterium | reverse complement strand
CCGCTCACTTGCGCCCACTGGCCAAAGAGTAACCTCAGTAGAAGACGGAGCGCCATAGATTTTCCGGATCCTTTTTCACCGAGCAATACCATCATAGGTTTGGTAGGGCACAACTCATTGAAGAACAAACTTTGGGACCATACTTGATACGCCCAGGCATGCTTGGTTTTATTCCAATTAGGGATGCTCGCTACCGTTGAGAGCGCGTCTGCATTGTCGGAAAAATCCGGTTCGTACGTTTCCCAAATATGCAAGTCGTCAAAGATCACTGGACCGTCACCATTGACTTTGAGAGTTATGGAATCGCCATCAAGGCAATAACATTTGCCGTCAAACCTGCTGACCCATAACAGTTTTGTGTCATTATCGTAGTAGGCCATGCGGACCACGTTTTTGATTTCAGAGTTAAGGATCGCCGCGGTCTTACAGGCGTTGCTCAGTACACTGAAGCCGGTGCTTGCCGGATTTACGCCGGTCAGTTCATGCAACCAGGCGTGCCACAGCTCAGTATCAAGCTCAAATAAGCGGTGTTTATCATGCCAGAGGTAAAATAATTCCCCCTCCGGTGTGCGAATGAATTTTCCATTATCATCAAGCCAGGTAAGCAAAAGTGACTCTGCATTACTGAGTCGTATCCCAGCGGATACACCTTTGACCGGAGTAAGGATTGTTTCCAGTACTTCTTGAAACTTCACGTCCGGTGGGTTCATCAGGGGATTGCCCAGGCGTTTTGCTCTGTTGGCAGAAAACCTTGCACCGAGTTTCAATCTCTGGTATCCGGTGCTAAGTTTCTGTTGCATCTTTGCCAGGGCGCCTTGTAAGGCGATATTCAGCTCAGGGGGCAGGTTGCTCAGTACATCAATGATCGATTCCTTCACTGAGCGGCTGTTATAGTACATCTCGAGCCAAATTTCCCGCCATGGTTCACAGACTGGTGCCGCGCCGCTTGGTGGTTGATCCACGTGCAGTGCCATAGCAATCAGCTCAAGCTCCCCCCACCAGGTATCAGGGTCCAGATCACCGTACTCAGCGATAATATGCGCCTGATCACTGGTGGGAATGTTTAGTTTAGCTAATAATTCGTCGATAGACGTTTGCATACTATCCCTTCAAAAGGAGTGTTTCAATAGTTTTACTGAGCTCTTTTGCCCGATCCGCTGTGAGCGATTGTCCGCCGGTAGCTTTGGCAAGTTTGCTCAAAAAATCTCGTCCGCTGGGTCGTTCTTCAGGACCGCAATAGATGGTTGAGATCTTGTTTTTATAAGTCGTTGCAACGGCTATCGCTTCCCTTTCGCTGTCAGGTTCTCCGTCCGAGATCACAATGATGTTCATCCCTGGTACGTCCGCGATTTTTGCATATCTCAAGGCGTGGGCAAGGTTGGTCCCGCCACCTTCATACATCGGGATCCCACCAGGGCAAAATACAGTGTTGTTTGAAAAGGCAATCACCGCGACCTTACCTGGGCGATCCCGTTGGATCATACTGAGCTCATCACAAGCGGTCTGGTATCTTGATTTCCCATCTTTGGAATCGTGTTGTCCCATTGATCCGGATACATCCACGATGGTCACAATTTCAGCATTGGAGAACA
>CAZTSR010000078.1:0-1634 GCA_964615995.1 uncultured Bacteroidales bacterium | reverse complement strand
AATGATATTAGGTTGGGATAGAGATAGGTCACAATTTTTCATAAAAGAGAAAAGCCACAAACCAGAACCTATTAACTTCAAAGAGTTTTTAGCGAATAATGAATTCTGGGGATTAATTTGTTAAATACGTTTGCCAACAGCCGGTATACGCAATTGCCGCGCCGAGGGGTTGCTAGTGTTGGTTCATTTTCTTACCTTGTGGGTAACCCGACACGAAAGCGCCCTGAAGCGGCAACAGCGCATACCGGCGGACGTTAGCTTTAATAATAAAAAACACTACGAATGAGAAAAGCATTATTTATAATTATTGTTGTTATTATCGGATTGACTGATAATTCAATTGCTCAATTGAAAATGGCAACACCATATCCTCCTCAAATTTTTCATGGAATTCAGTTTACAAGTATTGTTTATGAAATTCATTTAATAGATAGTCTTAAAAGACCTATTGAATTTATGGATTTTCTTATTCTTTCAGAAAATAAAATATTGTTGCATGATTCAATTTGCGATACAGTTCCAAAGAACAAAGAAAAGAATCGATATATAAAATATATCTGGATTAATATTGATCAACCTACTAATGTTTTAACACATAAAATAAAATACAAAATTGGTGATGAAAATTTTGAGTTTACAAAAGATCTAATAATAGACAATGATTCAGTGATATCAATTGGATTTCCTGTAGAGGAAGGTGTTTGGTATATGCTTGCTGGTCCAAGCCCAAAATCTGACCATAGACATTACACAATGTCTTCAATAACAAGATATGATTCTGCCCAAAATGGATACCAATTAGGCTATTGTAATCAAAGATTTGCAATTGATTTTAATAAAGTTGGAGATAATGGATTACTATATAAAAATGATGGACATAAAAATAGTGACTTTTATTGCTACGGACATGATGTAATCGCTGTTTCTGATGGAATAATTTTAGGATTATTAAATTCGGTTAAGGAGAACAAGCATCCTCCAATAATCGACAAAATTCGTGATAATAACGATTTTACTGGAAATCTAATTTTGCTAGATATTGGAAATGGAATAATTGCCTCCTATGCTCATTTAATGCCAAATAGTATCCAAGTTAATGTAGGTGATTCAGTGAAAAAAGGAGATATTATTGGAAAAATTGGTAATTCTGGAAACTCAACGGCTCCACATTTACACTTTCATTTATCAAAACCCGACTATCAACGTGTTGATTTATCAAATGTCTTAATGACTTTTTGGTTATCTGAAGGGCTTTCATTTGTATTTGACAAATATCAAAAATATTCGATCAAATCAGGAAAATTTGTAGATGTTGATGGCAACTATGATTCCAATTTAGGAAAATTTGTGGTAAACGGAACAACGGAATTCATTTCTGAACCTTTTGTTTTGAGCAATCCAAAAGAAGCTATAAATTATCTACCTTTTGAAAATGAAATAATTAAAATAAAGTAAAAATTACTAAAGCTAACAGCGTGTATAAGCCATTGCTGGTAGAGGGTTTGCGAGTGTATGCTCACTTGGTTTCCTTGTGGTAACTCGACCACAAAGCGCTTTGGCAACGCAACGGCTCATACACGCGGACGTTACCGCCAATTTTAAAAAAAAGATCTACAACTATGAAAAACCCCGAA
>CAZTSR010000077.1:0-1672 GCA_964615995.1 uncultured Bacteroidales bacterium | reverse complement strand
CTACCTAGACAACAAAGCGCCCTGAAAACGCAACGGTTCATACCTGCGGACGTTAGTGGCAAGGCAAAAAAATACTCCACAACAATAAGAGGCTGATATAGCTATTTGCAAAGCCGATTTAGAATTAATAAGATTAAAACATAAAAAACATGAAACTTGTATTACTTAGTTATTTTGACATTGGATATTCATTTGGTTTTACCGATAGAGTATTTGAACGCAATAGTATTGATAATGATAAACTATTTTCTGGCAAAGATGCTGAAACAGGGTTAATTAATCCATTAGGAAAAGCAGTTTCTTTTGATCTTAATTCAGATTTAGGCTTATTGCAATCTTGGTCAAAATTTGCGCTTAATGCACTTGAAATTGAAACAGATTTAGCTGATTATGGAATTATGTCCACTGAACAACTAGATCGTCTTAAAAACTTAATATCTAAGCCTCCAATAGAAACAGCTAATGTATACATATATTCCATGGGAGTTGGTTTGTTGCATGTTGAACTTAAAGATCAAATACCTTATGATTTAATTAAAGGGTTTGACCATTTTATGGAATTTGGAGCTTATGTTGAATTTGGCGTACAATTGCTTAATGTTGTATCTCAAAAAATGGTGCATTTTGAAGATGTTGAATTCAAAAAACTTACTAAAAGAAATATTGAAGATAGGGTGTTCCCTTCATTTGATCTAATGATAAAGTGTAAAAATGAAAAAGATGTAGAGATTTGTAAATCTATTTTTTCAAATGGGAATAATAATTTATTTAAGCCATTGGCATTTGAATATCACGGAATATTACACTTTAATTATGCAGTTCAACTATTACAAGTAAAAAAATGTTCGAAAGATTTATTTATTGAGGAACAATTAAATAGGATGATGGATAATATTATGATTTCTCATTTGTTTTTAGGCCATTGTCAGATTTTTAATAAATTTTTTCAAACCAAAATACATGATCAATTAGATTTACAATTGATGAAGAATTCAGGAAGAACCGACAAAGAAAGAAAAGAGTTTTCTACAGATGATTTTAACATCTTAAAGAATCTAGCGCAACTATTAGTTAGTAAAACTCAATATTATTTGGTTGCAGAAGCTGAGGAGGATCAAATTTATTTTAAAGAGTGGGAATTGTGTGCTCAAATAAAATTAATTCAGGAACAAATTATTCAGCAGAGTCAAAAAATGTACGATTTTCAAATTGATATGAAAGAAGAGGAAGAGAAAGTAAGGAATATTGCAGAGACAAAAAGATCTAATAGATTGAATAATTTTATTTATTTCTTGACATCCTTAACGTTAATTTCCGTAATTACTGATTCTATCAATTTTTTTAAGAAAGATGACGGCTTTGATACGCCTATTTGGAAATTTGTAATTTTGACTTTTCTGATTTCCTCAATAGGACTTTTTTGGTTGCTGAACAATCGGAAAGGATCTAGTAATAGTTGATCATAAAGTGAACTATAATATTGATAAAATGCCCAGCCACTAACACGTGGTATAGCCAATAAGGGTTTCAGAGGTATGCGAAGCTCATCACCCTCATCAATCTTTCGTCTCGGTTGATAGGAACGTTGCTCCGCAATCCCTTACTGGCCATACCACAAACCGTTAGCAATAATGCAAAAAGACACCTACGACGTGATTCATCTTGATAAAGC
>CAZTSR010000076.1:0-1713 GCA_964615995.1 uncultured Bacteroidales bacterium | reverse complement strand
TGTCAGGGAGTGCAAATGAACTTTCTACTCAGGCAAAGGTACTGAAAGAGGTTGTTTCATTTTTCAAAACAAACAGTCAGAAAAATGGGCATCAAAAAGTGATTTCTAAAGAAACCTCTGTAAAAATAAAAAGCAAGGTAATGGTTGGGAATGCACCTGTTCAAATGCATTTTTCTGGCAAATTGAATGATGTAGAAAAGGACTTTGACACATTTCAATGATTCCATAAGTTCGCATATTAATTAAGGATAATTAAAGGACATGAATGGGAGATCACCTATTCATGTCCTTTTTTTATCACCATTTCTGGTGTTTTTATATCATCTTAAAAAAGCTTTTATATCTGGTTTATCAAATGTAACAATACCTCTTGGATTATTTCTAACATTTATATAGTGGATCACTGATGTAGGTAACGTTTCTTAATTTGGTTGATACAACAATAAATATGTTGATATTTTTTTAGTATAAGTATTAATGTTTTGATATCTAATCATATAAAAAAGCTTATAACGTATTCCAAACGTAAAAACTAGGTATTACTACTTATAATAAGTTGCTTCTTTCCTTCCGGTTTTCACAGTTAAATTGAGTATTTGTTTATTCTTACCAGTCTTTTTATAGGACGTATAAATACATATTAAAATATGAATATGTCAATATGTCTAATCATTATTAACTCTAAATCCAAAATTATGAGAGTCAGATTTTTTACTTTATTGCTTGTTCTGTCTTTTTCAGTTTCTTTATTTGGTCAGGAAGAACAATGGGAATCTCAGTTTAAGGTAACAGGCTATGTTGCTACCGAGTATGAATACTTCAAAGACATTAAGTATTTTCCGAAAGACTATGCATTCTCCCTTACAGAAGGTGGTTTACTTGCCAATTATCAGCCACTCAAAAATCTTACCATTAAAACTGTATTTGTTTATCGTCCCGGATTTAAGTTTGACAATATGCTCAATGAAGCCAATGTAGAATATAAGATAAACAACTATTTGAATGTAAAGGTAGGTAGGTTTCTTACACCTCTGAGTCCTATGAATACTTATTATTATGCTCCGGTAAATAACAGTGCAACATTGCCCATAGTCATTTCGCACCATGAATTTTTTCCTTTAAACATGGATGCTGTTTCACTGAATGGAAAGTTTGGAGCAAATTTCAAATTTGACTATAACGTTTTTGCAGGAGGATTCCGAAATACGCTATGGATGAAAACTGGTTCACTTGGAATATTTGGATATGAAGATACACAGCTTGTAAAAACTGATACAACTCAAGATATGCCTGATCTAAATACACAACTTAGTATTGGAGGTGGTGCGCATATTGGAATTTCCTATTTGGACAACCTCGAATTGGGATTTAATATTTTCAAATCAGAAGATCCTTTTAGCGATCCTGTAAGCCATATGAATATGATGGTTGACAAACTGGCGTATGGAGTTAACCTGAAAGCTAAATTTGCAACTCTTCAATTATTAGGTGAAGCCTGGCATTCAATTGTTGGAATATATGGTATGGATTATGAATATAACGGCGGTTTTGCAGAGTTGAGTAATACTTTCAACAAAATAACACCTTATGCCCGCTTCGAATATCATGATGCTGCAGATATGAAATTTAACCGTTATACTGCCGGAATTAACTATAAGCCAATTTTCGAAACAACTATGAAATTGGAATATGTCAGATATGAGCATAAAGTAA
>CAZTSR010000075.1:0-1723 GCA_964615995.1 uncultured Bacteroidales bacterium | reverse complement strand
GAATATCCTGGATGATATCCTAAAAAGGTTAAAGGAAAAGCAGCAGCCTTCTGAAACCCCCAATCAAAAAACCCAAATGGCAAGTATAACACAAGTATAACAGAAGTATAACAGGGTCACAGACCCTTTTGATAGAATTAACTATTAGTCATTTATAACGAAGTATAACAGTATAACAAGTATAACACCGAAGGAGCAAGACCCCCCATAAAATGCAAACCTTTGCCATCAAAACCCCTGAATTTATCCACCTTGAAGAAAGCTTTGGAGAGTGGCTCCGGCTGTTGAACTTCGAGCAAAGCACCGTAAAATATGCACCAAGAAAAGTCCGGGAGTTCCTTTGCTGGCTTGAGCAGCAACAAATATCAGAGCTGACGGCCTTAACAAAGCAGATTATTGAAAACTACTTTGACTACCTGAAGGAACGCCGCAATAACCTCAAAAAAGGCAAGCTGAGCCGTAATTATCTCCGCACTCATATAACAGCCCTTCGAAAACTGGCTCGTTATTTAAGGGAAACCGGTCGGGAAAGCTTTGAAGTAGACGTGCAACTGCCGGGAAGGACCAGAAACATAAAAAACATTTTTACACTATCTGAAATCAAAGCTTTATATAATGCCTGTGAAGGTGATGCCTTGGGAATAAGAGACAGGGCCATGCTGGCCGTTTACTATGGCTGTGGCCTTCGGAGAAACGAAGGAATAACCCTCGATGTAAATGATGTTCTTTTAAATAAAAACCTTTTGTATGTCAGCAAGGGAAAGAACTACAAGGAACGGTATGTTCCCATGACCGAAGCCGTCAAAGAGGATCTGCAAAACTATCTTGATTTTGCCCGACCTATGTTTTTAAATAGGCAAACCAGTGCTTTGTTTTTAAGTTATGCCGGTAATCGTTTAATAACCCAATCCATGGCAATAAGGCTTCAAAAGCTCAAAGAAAAAGCCGGAATAGATAAAGAAGCCGGGCTGCATACACTTCGCCACTCCATCGCCACCCATCTGCTTCAATCGGGCATGAAGCTTTCCCAGATAAAGCGGTTTTTAGGGCATAGCAGCATGGAATCCACCCAAATTTATACTCACCTGGTCAATGAGCTCAGTTAGCAAATACCGTCAGTTAAAAAGAAAATACAATGAGATCCTCACTGACTTTGAAATGCACCTTCAAAAGCAGCGCTATGAAGAAAACACGATCCGTCAGTTTATCAATTACCTGGCCTTTTTTTGGGAGTGGAAAACCCGGCAGAAAGCCTACCATGTAGAATACAGTGACCTTTTAAACTTTATTGCTTTTTGCCAAAGGGAAGGTGATCATCCCAGGCTGATCAACCGGAGGTTGTCAGCTATACGAAAATATTACAGTTATCTGCAGAGCACAGATAAAACAATTAAAAACCCGGCCACAGGGCTTTACCTGAAAAGCAAACGCCACGGAATCCCCAAGGACCTTTTGGAAAAAGAGGATATGGATAAGCTTTATGAAAGCTACCATGTGTATGATTTAAGAACGGCCAGAAACAAAGTTATTCTGAGTTTTTTAATCAACCAGGCGCTAACCACAGATGAACTAAGAAGACTGGAACCAGCACATATCAAATTAAAAACCGGTAAAATAGAAATCCCCGGAAGTAAGCACAGCAATGGCAGGATCCTTAGGCTGGAACCCCACCAGATCATAGAGCTGCATGAATATCTAACCCAAACCAGGCCTGCCATATTAA
>CAZTSR010000074.1:0-1808 GCA_964615995.1 uncultured Bacteroidales bacterium | reverse complement strand
CGGCCTGTTGATTTAGTCCGAGGGCGGCGGGCGGGGAGGGGGTTTTCCCCCAGGCCCCCGCTGGCTGCTGGCGCAGCGGGAGCGGGGGAGCGTGTTGCGGTTAAATTAGAGGGGTTGAGGGGGACGGGGAAGACGATAGCTGGGGGCTCGGGCCGGCGCGGCTCTGCTGCAGGCGGATCATGCGGTGCAGGTTGAAGGCGACAACGGCCCAACGCCACTCGTCGGCCACGGCGTGGAGCCCACGGAGCAGGAACTGACGCAGGCCGAATTGGTGTTTGATGGTGGCGAAGGGGCGTTCGCCCGCGTGGCGTCGCCGCGCGTACTTCGTTTGCGATTCCGGTTGGGCCATGTGCAGCGCGTGCCGCTGGCGGTGCGCGTCGAATTGTTCGCGGTTGATTTCCCGCGACTTGCGGTTGCCCATGACGCATCGCTCGCGCAACGCGCAGGTCGAGCAGCGTTTCGCGTCGGCGTGGTAACGGCGTCGCACGCGCCGGCCGCCTCGGCCTCGCGATTCGCTCGTCGTGTGCGAATAGTGCAAGGGCTGGCCCAGCGGGCACCAGTAGCAATCGCTCGCCTCGTCGTAAACAAAGGCCGTCTTGTCGAGTTGCCGACAAGCTTTTCCGCCGACCTTCATTGAATGCGTCGGCAATCGCTCCCAATCGGCTTCGGACACCGGCCGCGAAGGATCGTCGCGCAGCGCCGGATTCGTCGCCGGATCGGGCAACGGCACGGGCGAGTAAAACGTGATGCCGCGATCCTCGCACGCCGCGATGTTCGCGCCCGTCGCCATCAGGCCGTCCGCCGCCATCGACGGCGGCGAGGGCAGCGCGAATTGTTCCCGCACTTCCTCGCACACCGCGATCATCTCGCCGTCTTCGTTGATCACATTCAACACGTCGGCGGCGACGATCAGTCCGCTATCCAAGTCGACCGTCGCCGTGGGCGTGTAATTCGGGGCATGGCCACCGTCTTTGTTCGGCATGACCCTCGCCTCCAAATCGGTCACCGGCACGCGCTTTGGCGCGACGCCGCCCGCCGACGACGCTTCCTCCAAGCTCTTCAACGCCGCGTCCAGCTTCTCGCGCCGAAGCCGCGCGTCACGCAACTCCGCCGGCAAATCGTGCGGGTTTCGCAGGCCAAACCGCTCTTCATCGCGCGCGTCTTCCGCTTCCGCCTGTTGCTGCGATTCCTCGAAACGCTTTTGCAACTCCGCCCGCTCTTGACGCAGTTCCTCCGGCGTTCGCGTTCCGCTACGGCGGTTGTTCGCCCGCACCCGCGTGCCGTCGTAGCCCAGCTCCTCGAGCTTCAACAGTTCCAACTCGCGGGCCAACTGGCAAATCCGCACGAACAAATCCTTCAACTGCGCCGAATGGGAACGGCGAAATTCGCTCAGCGTCGTGTGGTCGATCGTTCGACCCTCGGCCAACCAACGGAAATCGAGTCGCACTCGCAACGCTTCTTCGAGACCGCGACTGCTTCGCAACCTTGCCCAGATTCCGTAAAGCAACACGCCGGCCAGCACACGCGGATGAATCGGGGGCTGACCAATTCGCCCGTTGTACCGAGCCTCCCATTCGACCCAGCTGACCTGGTTTAGCATCTCATCGAGAATGCGAACCACATGCCCGTCCGGCAGCGCCTCGTCCAACCGCCGCGGAAACAACACCGCCTGCTCACGCGGCTCCGGCGACTGTGCCCAATAGGTCATCCTTCCCTCCTCCCCGCTCCCCTTCCTTCACCTCCCACGCCCCGCCGCAAACCTAACCGCCCCCGCCCATCCCCGCAAGGGAGACTAAATCAACAAGCCG
>CAZTSR010000073.1:0-1817 GCA_964615995.1 uncultured Bacteroidales bacterium | reverse complement strand
AATCCTGTTGGTTCGTCTTAGCCCAATTGATGGCACCCTGCTCAGGGGCAAAGCGAAAACCGGGCAAAGAGGGCGTCACCGTGTACGGCACAAATTCATCCACCATGATGCGATATAGCCCCTGCGCATCTGTGGTAGCCTTTAAACCATTATTTAATGTCACTTCCACATTTGCCATCGGGATGCCCGGGTCATTCTTGACATAGCCATAGACGGAGTTATCTAGGATGGTGCCGTCATAAATAGCATATGCCGCACCTGCAATTGCTGCGCTGTCATCGGACTGGTTGCCATCGATGCCTGTTGCATTACTATCCTCATTGGAAGCCCCGACAGCGATGGTGTTCTCCGAAATGGCGGCAGAGTAGCCAAAAAAATCTCCCGGATCGGTATTGGAGGCTTTAATGTAAGCCTGTTGAACCCATGTTGAGCCAAGGCGCACGAACTCATAGACTGCTCCGGAATCAAGTGCAGTTTTGTTGCCCTGGTCTCCATTCACCCCAATGGCATTACTTGCTTCGTAGGGGGAGCCAACCACGATCTTGTTGCCGGAGATATCAACGCCATAGCCGAAACGATAACTGGGCCAGGTGTTGGAGGCTTTCAGGTATGCCTGCTGGGACCAGGTCAAATCGCTGCGTGTGAAAACATAAGCCGCTCCGGATGCGAGGGCGAGATTATTGTTTTGATCTCCATTCACCCCGGTTGCGTTGCTGCCTTCACCATACGCCCCAATGACAATCGTTTCACCGGAGATGGCAACTGCGTGATAACTGAATCCCCTGGAGAATTCGGTATTGGAGGCTTTCAAATATGCCTGCTGTGACCATGTGGTTCCGCTGCGGGTAAAGACATAAGCCGCACCAGCATAGGGAGCAGCATTATTGGTTTGATCCCCATTGACCCCGGTGGCGTTACTGTCTTCCTCGGGAGCTCCGACCACGACTGTATCGCCAGAAATGGCCACACTTTCCCCGAAGTAATCTCGGATATCAGGATTGGAAGCTTTGAGATATGCCTGTTGTGACCAGGTGGAACCATCGCGATAAAAAACATACGCTGCCCCGGATTCCTCGATTGAGTTATTGCTCTGATCACCATTCACCCCCGTCGCGTTACTATCTTCATATTTCGCCCCGACCACAATGGTGTCACCTGAAACGGCAACCGAGTAGCCAAAGTTATCCCCGGTCTGGGAATTTGATGATTTCAGGTAAGCCTGCTGTGACCAGGTGGATCCATCGCGCACAAAAACATAAGCTGCGCCTGAAGCAGTTGCCGAGTTGTTATTCTGGTCCCCATTCACACCGGTGGTATTGCTGCTCTCATTGTGTGCGCCAATTACGATGGTATTGCCCGAAATGGCAACTGCATAACCAAAGCGATCAACTCCCGTATTGGATGCTTTTAGATAAGCCTGCTGCACCCAACTCGAACCGCTGCGTACGAAGATATAAGCTGCCCCGGCATTCGGGATCGTGTTGTTCGTTTGATCCCCGTTCACACCGGTGGCGTTACTGGCTTCGACGAAAGCTCCGACCACCAGAGTGTCGCCGGAGATGGCAAGGTCCCAGCCAAAATAATCCCCCGCATTGGTATTGGAGGCTTTGAGGTAGGCTTCCTGATAGATATCTGTGCGCACCTGCTCCCGGATATCCTGCCATTCATCATTCGACAAGCCGGCAGGTAGTAAACCCGGATTATTTTTAGTCTCCAGGTTGGCAGGCGGTTGATCTGGTACGCCTGCGGTTGCGGGCAATGTTTTGGTTGAAATGGAAAGTAGAACCAGGCACAAAAGCAGAAAAACAATAGATTTC
>CAZTSR010000072.1:0-2035 GCA_964615995.1 uncultured Bacteroidales bacterium | reverse complement strand
CCAATTTTCGAAACAACTATGAAATTGGAATATGTCAGATATGAGCATAAAGTAACTGATTTGAATGGCGTTGTAGCTACGTTAATTTTCTCCTTCTAATTCAAACCCGAAAAACGAATCATTATGAAAAGAATTATCATTGCAATGCTGGTCCTGATGTTCATTGTGTCAGGTATAGCAAGCGCACAAAACTATAAAGTAATTGTGAACAGCAGTAATTCTGTAAGTTCATTATCAAAGAAAGAAGCATCAGACTTGTTTCTGAAAAAATCAACCAAATTTTCGAATGGCATGGTTGCTGTTCCTGTGGATTTGGCAGCAAATTCTAACGCTCGTGAGGGATTTTCTTCGAACATCCATGGAAAGGCTGTATCAGCAATCAGAAACTACTGGCAACAAGCTGCATTTTCAGGCGCTGCTTCAGCACCTCCTGAAAAAGCAAATGACAATGAGGTAATTGAGTTTGTAAAAAGAAATCCAGGTGCAATTGGTTATGTTTCCTCCGGAGCTTCTGCTGATGGCGTGAAAGTAATAAGTGTTAACTAATTTTGGCAGCCATGGTTACAATTCAGAATCTGAAATTTAGAAACAAAATATTGCTTTTGCCCTTTCTGTTTGTGATTTTGATTATTGGTGTTCTGGCATTGTTTAACTGGTCCATCAATAAAAATAACAGGCAGCTGAAAAACATTGAGTTCTCTTATATTCCCTATATTGAAATCAGCAATGAGCTGAATGGGAATATGAAAGATCTTCAAAGAGGATTTCAGGATGCTGTTTCGGCAGTGGACCTGGATAAGCTGGCTGCTACCAGGGACCTGAAAGTCAGATTCGATAGTCTCCTTAAAACAAGCCAGAATAATGAGGCCATTAAAAATGACAGTGCCTTTAATCAGCTTACCAGTAAATTCGAAATTTACTTTAAAATTGCGTATTCAACTTCTGAAAGCATGATTGGTGGTGATTTCTCTGAATCAACCACCAATCAGATTCAGTTGATGATATCACAATATAAGGAAATAGTTACACTCCTGGATCAGATTGATAAGGACAGCAAAGCAAGAATGGCAGAGTTATTTATGCTCACACAGCGCAATAACAAAATAACCAACCGGATCATGATGATAGGGATGCTGATTATGTTATTTCTGGTTGTGTATTTATCCTATAAAATAAGTCTTTCTACTGTTGTTCCGCTTCAGGATTTCACTGTAAGTCTTAATAAACTTTCAGAAGGCGACTTGAATATCAAGCCGAACGAAGAATATTCAGAACGACAGGATGAAATAGGTGTATTATTCCGCTCCATGTCGATATTACTTGATAAATTGAATGATGTTGTAGATAACATCAAAGAGAGTTCGGAAAATATTGAGAGCGCAAGTATTCAGATGAGCAATGTATCTGACCAGTTATCACAGGGTGCTTCTGGCCAGGCGGCGTCCACAGAGCAAATATCCTCTTCCATGGAAGAAATGGTAAGCAATATTCAGCAAAATACTGAAAATGCCCAACAAACAGAGCAGATTTCACGAAAAGCATCTGAAAGCATGGAGGAAATGAATACGGTAGGACGTAAAAGCATTGAATCCATAAAAACAATTGCTGATAAAATCACCATTATCAATGACATTGCATTTCAAACCAACCTACTGGCTCTGAATGCCGCAGTAGAAGCAGCCCGGGCTGGAGAACACGGACGGGGTTTTGCTGTAGTAGCTGCTGAAGTAAGGAAACTTGCTGAACGAAGTAAACTCGCTGCGGATGAAATTGGAAGCATATCTAAAGAAAGTTTGAAAATTTCTGAATTAACCCGTAACTCTTTGGATGTGCTGGTACCTGAAATCAAGAAAACATCACAGCTTATTCAGGAGATTGCCAGTGCCAGCATTGAACAACGATCAGGTGCAGATCAGATAAATGGAGCTATTCAGCAACTTAATGGTGTTACACAACAAAATGCTTCATCCTCAGAAGAAATGTCAGGGAGTGCAAATGAACTTTCTACTCAGGCAAAGGTACTGAAAGAGGTTGT
>CAZTSR010000071.1:0-2086 GCA_964615995.1 uncultured Bacteroidales bacterium | reverse complement strand
CCGCTGGTTGCGTGTTCGAATCGCGTCTCCCCTGCCAAGCAAAAGTCCCGCGGCTGTAAGGCTTCGGGACTTTTGGTTTTTTTTGGATTTGGTATTGTCTGCAAATCACATATTCGCCTTTATTTCAGTGATTTACATTGATTATTTCTTTCTTTTATCATCGCAATTACATCCTCAGATGCGGTTCTTGTCGCCTCAACATTTCCTCTATCTATAGCCTTTGAAAGCCCTTCCATTCTCACGGTGATTTTTGCTTCAATAACAGAAAGTCCTTCACTGCTCACCGGATCAGAATATTTAACAGCTTCAAAGACTTTTTTACAGTCGGATTTAATAGCATCGCTTTTTGCACGATTCACAAGATTTTCTGCGTCAAAAGCAAGCGATTTTATAAACTGTCTTTGGGCTATGACTTGCTCGTCAACATCTGCAACAATAGTAGCGGCAGCACTTGCCTTCAGCACTGCAACAACATTAAATGCAAGAACAAGCATACAAACAATTATACCAACCCATTTTGGCATGTTCGGTATTGCCATAAAAAGCGAACCAAAAATAATCGTTACTATAAGACCGCTGTAGCTTATAGTTATAAGCGGCAACTTATAAAACAGTTTTTTCAGGCTATCTTCCCTAAATGCAATATATGCACATGCCAGGTGACCCATAAATGCAATCGTGATAAATATGTATCCTACCCAGAAAGCACCCCCGAACTTTGAAATACCGGCGACTTCATTAGGCGTGGCAAAGCATATTACGTTGAACAATATTAACGAAATAGTCCAACACATGGCATAAAACTTAAATATTTTTATCATACTATCGTCCTCCTTTACAGAATACTTTTAAGCAACTCTGCTTTCATGCTGTTAAACTCTTCTTCCGTAATAAGCCCGGAATCTTTCATGATGGTCATTTTTTCTATCTTGGTTTTAAATGATGTCATATCATCAATAGGCTTAGCGGAAGTTTCAGAAGTATTAGTTGAATTCATTGCATTATTAACTGCTCCGCCGACAACCGATCCAACGACACCACCCACTCCGGCCATTGTTCCAAGTCCTACGCCCATGTTCGTAAACTGCCCGACTGCTTCATTTTGAGCTACTTTATCAGCGACATCAAAGCCACGTTCTTGCGCATAAGTATAGCCTTCCTGTGAACGCTTAGTTGACCTGGCATGAGAATCAATTACTATCTTCTGTGCTTCAGTCTGGGCATAGATCAAGTCTGTCTGTTGACGTAGTTTTGCTTCGGTAATATCTGCGTACTGACGAAAATGTAATTCTTTAAACTTCTCATACTGTCTATCGCCGTCAGGCTTAATAATATTTGTTATAAAAAAATACTCGATTGAAACACCATAATCAATCAAATCCGGTATCAAAAGCTTATGAATCTCTTCGGAGAAAACTGCCAGATTTTCATCGATTTCAAAAATATTGACAGCATTGGCTTTCATAATTCGAGCAATGTACGTTTTTATTCTTATCATTAAAAAGGCGCGAAAATATGATACTAATTTTGTCTGCCCCAAGATGTTTTCTGTACCGAGCAGCTTTACTAATAGCTTGCGGCTATCTTCTACGCGAAGGCTCATTTCGCCGTTTGCACCTATGGAAATAGGAAATCCATACGTAGGGTCAACATACTGAACCTTACCGTCTGTTGCCCAACTGATTGACATATGTTCAGCTTTATTAATGAAATAAACTTCGCAATGAAACGGGGTCCGATTACCGGTAGCAAGGTTCAACACTTTACCAATTTCCGGTATGTTCTGTGTCTGAAGTGTATATCGCCCGGGTCCGAATAGATCCAGGGCCTGACCGTTCATAAAAAAGATTGCTTCCTGTGATTCATGAACAATGAGTTGTGTCAGGCTATTAAAATCCTCACACGGGTGTTTCCAGATATAGGTTGAATTATCACCTTCGTGTTTAATTATGTCTGCTATGGCCATAACGTACCTCCTTAATTATCGAAATTCTACAAGAGTAATTCTCCAGGCAGGCTATTTGCGGGAGGATTTTTTGCAAAATCCATCAAAGGCAACGTAGAAAAACCTGGAATGGATTCAAAA
>CAZTSR010000070.1:0-2151 GCA_964615995.1 uncultured Bacteroidales bacterium | reverse complement strand
CAATAAAGAACGAAATGAGTCTATTCATAGTGTTTTTTTTAATGGTGCCCAACGTCCGCGTGTATGAGCTGTTGCGTGGCCAATGCGCTTACTTATCTAGGTACACCAAGGTAACCAAAAGAACTGCCCTACGCAAACCCGCTGCCAGCAATGGCTTATACACGCTGTTGTGTGCTGCCTTTTTTCATTTATTGTTTTTTAATATTGTCGCAACTTTTACAATAAGCTTTTCTCCTTGTTTAATTTTCTCTGCTTGTTCCTTATTTCTTATTTTTTCATCAAGTATTAGTTCTATTCCAAGTTTAACAACTGGAAATATTTCTAAACATTCTTGTTCCTTTAACTCATGAATACCTGTACTCAAAATACCATACAAGGCTTTGTTCTTAACAAGAAATTCAGGTAAGAATGACTTAAGCAATTCAATTTTATCATCCATTCGAGATTTAATGTAAGTTTCCTCAGACCAACCTTCTAATTCTTTAGCACTTAAATGGGCTTGTTCTATTAAATTCTCAAAAACTCTTCTTAGATATACAAAAGAACCAATTCCAACTCCATGTGAAACTAGGCCCACACCTCTACTAAATTCAGTAAATTTATCACCAAGAATTTTACGATATTTTGAAATTTCTCCTTTTTGTAAAGATGCAATTGATGGAAATTGTCCAATTTTGATAAAAGCTAATTCAGATGGAAAAGTTTTAAATAATATTTCGATCTCATGTTTTTCATCTCGACTACAGCATAATACCAACCCAATAATTCTGGTATTACCAAGAATTTGGGACATTTCAAATCTTGCAGGTGCCTCACCTTTTCGTTTATATGTAGTATCCTTTTGACAATAAATACAAGGGCCATCAATGATTCCATCAAAACATATAATATCTTCAATTATAGAATCATCATCTTCACTCCACTTAATTATCTCATATAGTGGAGTCTCAAAAACAAATTTATCAACTGTTATTTTTTCCATCGTTTTTGTCATGTTAAGGTTGCACACAACGTCCGCCGGTATGCGCAGTTGCCGGTTCAAGGCGCTTACTGATCGGGTTACCCACTAATGAAGCCAAATGAACCAACATTAGCACCCGCATAGCCCGGCAATTGCGTATGACCGGCTGTTGGCGGTAGTGCATTAATTAAATTCAATATTCATTGTACAGCTAACATTGTCGAATTGGTGAAAAATTTTAAATAAAAGTCCAATATTATTATATGAATAGGTTTCTTGAAAATCACCACCATCATTGCATTCGGTGAAAGAACCCTCACCTGATTGGGTTTTGATAGAAATAGGTCTTTTATGTATATCATATTCGTATTGCACAACACTACTCAAAGAATTTGAATTTACATTGAAATATTCTTCAAGTATTTTCTTACCAAAATCGTCATTTTTTATTCTGCACTTCAACCAAGGCTTATTATCATTGTAGGTTAAAGATTCTAAATTTTGATCTGCATCATAAGAAATCCTTTCGTCATAATTTGTATGTTTTGAATCCACATTTCCTGGCCAATAATAGTGGCGTAATACTCGTGATAATCTGCCACTATTATCATACTCATGGACTTCAAAGTCGCTCAAACTGTCTTCATCAATTTGTCCTTTATAATTACGTTCCTTAATTTTAATTAACCTGCCTTTGACATCATAATAATAATCAGTTATCTCAGGTGGCATGAAATCAGAAATCATTTCATTACTATCAAGATAAGAAAATGAAATTTTAATTATCTGATTCTTTTCATTTCTATCGTATGTATAAATTGAGTGGGGTTTCCCGCCTCTATTATACCATTTACGAGAAATTACGAACCCTTGCTTATTAAAATCAAATTTGGCTTCAAGATAGTTATTGACAGTATCAGAAAACTTTTCGGTTGTATGAATGACAGCTTCATTAATTTTATATAAACGAATGCTATCTGGCGAGAAAAACTCTTGAAACTTTTCATGTATGTCTAGGGAATTATAAGTGCAACATTCACATTTTTCTTGTGACATTACAAAATTGAATTGGATGGCTAAAATTACTAAAGAGCACAGTATCTTGTCCATATGGTGTTTTTTTTGCATTACCGCCAACGTCCGCAGGTATGAACCGTTGCGTGATTCAAAGCGCTTTGTAGTCTAGGTAG
>CAZTSR010000069.1:0-2168 GCA_964615995.1 uncultured Bacteroidales bacterium | reverse complement strand
ACAAGACGCCTTTTCGTATTGTTGAGCCAACGAAAAAGCAAGTTCTTATCAATTCCGTACCCATATCGAAAATCTATAAATTATAGCGTAATCTGTTGCAAAACAAAATGTCCGGTAGACTCGGGCTGTCGGCCAAGCTGCCATTCCGTCTGGATAAGTTTTTCCAGAAAACGGCGATCGTGACTGACCAGCAGCAGACTGCACGGACACTCGGCCAACGCCGCTTCCAGACATTCGATGGACGGCAGATCCATGTGATTGGTCGGTTCGTCCATGATGATAATGTGCGGCCGGCGCGTCATGCCGAGCGCTAACAACAGCTTGCGTGTTTCACCCGGACTGGGTTCGTCGCTCTCCAGCAATCGGTGCGGACGCGATCCTAACCGACTGACAATGGTCATTAAATGGCCTAATTCCTCATGCGGCAGGCGCTGCGCCTGATCCAGGATGTCGCGGCACTGTTGCGCGTCAATTTCCTGCGGCACGTAGGTAATCTGCTCTGCCGGCGCATTCCACTGTGGGAGCAGCCAGCGCAGCAAGGTACTTTTCCCGGCGCCATTCGGGCCGGTCAGGGCAATCCGATCAGTTGGCCGCACCACAAGCTGCGGCGTTTCAAGCTGCTTGGCGCCCCCTAACGACAACGTCTGCGGGGCGACATTCAGCAGCAGATTGCGCTTTGATACCGACCCCGGCAACCAGATGCCCAGCGTATATTCTTTTTTGACCTGAATTTGCTCAAGCTCCTGCTCAACATGGGTTAACCGGCCATCTAACTGCCGCAGCAGCTTGCCGCCCACCACATCTTTGTTCGACATCCGCGCCGCATCAATTTTGGCTTTGGCGTCGTGATCGTGCTTGGCAATCCCTTTCTTCGAACGCTTGTTTTGATATTGATTCGCTAAATCGCGCCGCCGGCCAGCCTCGCGCTTCAATTTCTTATACGCCTGTTTTTTCAAGGCGTATTGCCGTTGGATAGCGTGCTGTTCTTCCGCCGCAATAGCGGCGCCCTTTGAGTATCCGCCCGGACGCACCGTGACGCGCGGCGGCTCAATAAATACGCATTGTTCGCACAACGTATCAAGCAATTCGCGATCATGGCTGACCAATAAGCCCACGCCCTGATAGGTGCGCAGTGCCTGGATGAGAATCGCACGGGCTTCCGCATCCACATGATTGGTCGGCTCATCAATTGCCAGCACTTCCGGCGCTAACCACAACGCCACCGCAATCTGCGCTCGTTTGCGTTCGCCATGCGACAACGTGGGCCAGCGCTCAAGCCATTCGGCCTGCACGCCTAATTGCCCTTTGATCAGCATCGCGGTTTTTGACGTATCTTCCAGCAGCGCCGCCAACTGTTCCGGTCGATCATCCGTGCGCTGTGGACAATACACAGTCTGTCTGGGCGTAATCACAGCCCCGGCATCCGGCGTCAGCAAGCCGGTTGCCAATTTTAAAAAGGTGGTCTTCCCTGCGCCGTTCGCCCCCACAATCCCAGCCCAGCCGGTAGGCACATGCACGGAGACATCCTGAAACAGCGGCGCGATCGCTGTCTCGTAGGTAAAATTTACTTGCTGAAATTTCAAAAATGGTTGTGACATACAATTCCCTCCTGAAAACGACAAGAAAAACGATATGCAAGAATATTGTTCATTGTCGTCTAAAAAACAAAAAGGCCACGGGTTTCCGTGGCCTGGACCTGCAACACTCTGAACAATAAAAAAAGAGCCACGGGAGAAAAAGAAACACGAAACTTACATTTGGCGCATGATCAGAGAGAGGCTTACGATTTTGCTCTGTGTGAGAGAAAAACACCTCTCTCCTGCCAAATGTGCTGTCCCGTGCTTTACTTTTTCACGCCTGTGGCTCCTTTGATGTTTGCTAATACTTTCAGCAATACGTTTTTCCTTGTAGCAGCACACCTCAGAAATTGTAAAGAAAAAAATGCATCGGCTAAAATGATTTTCACCTCTCACCGGCTGTTACCATGAAAGAACGAAGATGCGGAATCCTGATTCGCGATAGTTGTTTACGATCCTGACGGTTGCCAGTTCAAGCAGAAGATGTCTGACAAAAAAGACCTCACAGGTTTCAGAAGCCTGTGAGGTCTTCCTAAGATTCTTCCGGCCCTATCTCCAGAAGGTCATTTACCGCTATCTGGATTGCGGAGA
>CAZTSR010000068.1:0-2206 GCA_964615995.1 uncultured Bacteroidales bacterium | reverse complement strand
ATCCGGCATGGTCGTGGAGGGGGAGACCGGCGTGGAGAGCGTGCCCTATTTGAGCCGACCCGCCACCTGCCATGCAGAACTGCTGCGCCTGTTGCGTATGGGCACGGGTGACCAGCGCAGGTTGATCGCCACGGTCAGCCAGGATCGCCGCCTGGTGATCAGCGCGGCACCCCTGTCTGGCGAAGCGGATTGGGTTGTGGACATGGAGGGTCGCTATTATGACGCCCGGCACAACCGCCTGATGCCCGGTATCGTACCGCTGGGCAGGTGGGTGAGATCTCAGGGGGGCGTGAGGTTTTTGGAGCAGGAGAGCTTAAAGGGATAAGCTGAAAGTCATGACATTGAGGGTACCGAAGTGCTGAAAGATCGCATTTTTTAACTAATTATGGCATAATTTGTTTAACTAAACTCAGTAAATACGAGTTACCCCAGTAAACCGGAGAAGGTGAAACTATGCAATTTAGAAGCCCCTTAAGTAATTTGAGTGAAATCCTTACTGAACTTCAAACATCCGCGAAACTCTACCAAGAAACATTAAAAAAGAACGAAGCATCTACGAGGGCTGTGCTTATAGACCCTGTGCTTCGATCTTTAGGGTGGGATACTGCCAATACAAGTATGGTAGAAATTGAGAAGACCCTGGATAATTTACGTGCTGATTATGTCCTATTCGATGTAAATAATATACCCCGCATTATTGTCGAAGCCAAAGCTTTGGGTATTGATTTGAGTCAAAAGAATCTCATAATGCAACTTGTTAGTTATGCATTTAATTTTGGCTTAAGTGATGTCTTTCTCACCGATGGTTTGGTGTGGGAACATTTTGATGACTTTCAACCAGGCAACCTCGCCCCTTCAAAAATATTAAACCTTGCAAATGATGATCATGTAACATGTGCTGCATATTTTGTTCAGCACTTGGATGCAGCAAAATATTGGCCAGTAGACCAAAGTATTGACGTTCTTTCTCAACGCATCGACGAGCTGGAAAACACTGTATCCAATATACAGAAGAGAATTTTTGAGCTAAGCCTAAGTGATCCAAACCAGGTAATTGATAAGCCGCCTAAGAATTCAGGTTTACAAGATAACTTTATTGCCTTAACTAAAGTAGATGAAATTGCAGGTAAAAAACCTTCGCACCTTAGATTGCCAAATGGAGAAGTTGTTGAAATCAACACCTGGAAGGATATTTTACGGGAGAGCTGCAAATTTGTCCTGGTACATAATCCCTCGATCAGAATTCCTTTTCCTGATAGAGTCGGTAAAAAAGTTTTCCTTTTCAGTCTTTATAAACCAGCAAACAAAGTTTCCTTTGTTACAGAGCAATATAATGGGCAGAAGATTTATATATATCTGAATTACGATTCACAGAATTGTGTAGCAAATGCCCAATATATTTTAGAGAAAACTCCAAAAGAATTTGCGAAGGTTGAACCTGGCATAATCATTAGAGAATAAAGTTGTTGTTATGCTTTTAAAATGGATGATAGATCGAGGTTGTGACTTTAATGGTCGGGTTAATTTTCCTTATGAGCTGATTCCGCCCCTCATTTCTGTGATTTTCCAATTCTTAATCAAATCTCTTTTTTATTAACCATATGACTAACAACCACCAGGCAGGCAGGTCCACCAGGGAAATGACGCAAAAACGTCGTAAAACAGGCATCCTGATCGGTGTTATCGGCATCGTTCTCATCATCATTGTCGGAGCGCTTTTGCAGAGTTCAAAAGCCCTTGGCATCGGTGGCGCCGGACTCTTGGTGTTATTGGTTCTCTTACGTATTCTGCCAGATTTCTTCGACCGTAAGACGGCCAAAAAGCACAAAGAAATGAAGCGTGCCATCCGTGGTGCAATAGGCGAAGAAAAGATCGGTGATCTTCTTTCAGGGTTGTCGTCGGATTTCTTTGTTCTGCATGATATCACCAGCCCTTACGGTAACATTGACCACATTATTATTGGCAGGCTTAGCGGGATATTCCTGGTCGAAACAAAAGCCCACGGCGGGAAAGTGAACCTGGATGGAGAAACCTTGTTGGTCAATGGAAAACTACCCGAAAAGGATTTCATCGCCCAGGCGCTCAGAAATTCTTATTGGTTAAGGGATGAGGTCAGCCAGTTTGTAGGTTCAAAACCCTGGGTAACACCCCTCCTTGTCTTCACCAATGCCTTTGTCTCACCGACCAGGCCAATAAGAGGCGTGAT
>CAZTSR010000067.1:0-2256 GCA_964615995.1 uncultured Bacteroidales bacterium | reverse complement strand
TACATACACATTCTCTGTTTATAAATTATGTTAATAACCTAATACAAATGTAAAGGCCGGTCATACGCAATTGCCGTGCCGAGGGGTTGCAAAAGTTGGTTCACTTGGCTATCTTTCGGGTAACACGACAAGTGAGCGCCCATGAATCGGCAACTGCGCATACCGGTGAACGTTAGGGGCAATTGAATCCGTAAAAAAGAGGTGTATACGATTAATGTAAAATGAATACTTTAATTATTATGAAAAATATATTCATACTTCCATTTTTATTTCTATCATTTGAAAGCAGTTTTAGTCAAATCAATACTATCAATACTAATTTAGATAATAAAATAGAAAAAATTGAACCTTATGATAGTTTAGAAAATATTTGCAACTCAAATATCAAGCAACAAATTGGTCAAACTCTTTTTTTAAAAGAAAACAAGATATCTAAGGAAGATGTAGGTTCTACATCATTAACATTTTACACGAAACCAACCTATGATGTTGATATAGAAGATATATACAAACCGATTAAAACAACATCGGGGTATATCTGCACAGTAACAGAATACAATACTGTTAAAGAAAAGTATTTCTATGTTGCAGATGTTTTGATGCATCCAAATCAAAACGATACATACTCAAAAGGTAAAGGATGTATGAAACTTATAGAAAAAGAGACTAAGGACACTGTATATTTTCCCTTTAATGATTTTGGTAAACTTTCATATTACTTCTTAAATGTTGGCTATTTTGAGAAGTTAAAAATGTCTTTAGTTGGAAAAGAACTGGTCTATGTTCAGAATTATGGTAAACCACAATATGGTATTAAAAAAAATGCAACAAATGAGATACTAAACAATATTCCATTAAATACAATATTTCGATGCACAGACATTGCTTTAGAAAATGGTGGCTATTATTCAATCATTGTATTATTGGATAATGCACAATTTGGAAAAGTATATGTTGATTTAAGTTATATTGGAATAAGACCTGATGCATATTGTGAACTCATGTTGTTTGATAGTTATAAAGTATATTATGCAAATGAAAAACAGAAGAAGGATTTACTTATAAAAAAATACGGAACACAGAATGCTATTCTCATCCTAAATGGACATGTTAAAATTGGGATGAACAAAGCCATGTGTATTGAAGCTTGGGGTGAACCTGAATCAAGAAATAAAACAATAAATAAAAATATTGTGTTTGAGCAGTGGGTTTATGGTAATGGGAATTACCTATATTTTGAAAATGGGATTTTAAAAACTATACAAAACTAGTTTCATAAAAGAATAAATACAACTGCCCCTAACATGTGGTATATGCAAGCCGGGGGCTGCTGGTTTGCTAAGTTCAGCTCTTTTACATATCTTTCGTGTAACCAGATAGGTTGAAGCTATTAAATCCCGGCCTGCACATACCACCGCCGTTGGCGGTAATACTAAGAAAAAAAGACACAATGAGTTACATAGATGGATTTGCTAAAATAACTGGCCATCTTGGCGAAGCAGAAGCTGATAGGTTCTTTAAAAAAAGTGGATTGCTATGCTATAGACCTGGTGGTAAGGACATCGGTATTGACAGAATAATTAAGTTAAATGAATCTGGAAAGAAAGAGGCCAGAATACAAATTAAAGGACGTAGACAAGAGGCTAATCCACGTTGGTTCCAGCTAACTGTTACAAGTAAACAGCAAGAGATTTGTAATAGGGATAAAATGGATCTAAATGAATTATGGCGTAACCGTATAAGCATGGTTGATTTTTGGGTATTAGTTTCAATTCCTAAAAATGAATTATGGATATTCCCATCAACAATTATTTTCGATATTGCCAAATTTAATGCTCGCATTTATTGCAATAGAAGAGACAATAATTATGATCAGATCAATTTAAACAAACATGGTAAAATTGAAAAAAAACAGAAAGAATTGAATTTAGATGTTATTGATGACTCAGGAATACAATTGTTTAAAAAATACAGTAAATACAAAAACAATATTTCAATAATTATTGATTACCTAAATAATTAATAAGTACTACAGCTAATCGAGTAGGCTGCCCCACCAGATAATGACGCGGAGAACCTCTCACACCACCGTACGTACGGGCATTTTTCAAGAGCTTACATCAACACTGGCAGCAATATAATTAACGACTTTATTTTTTTTTAACTAAATAACATGAATAATAAAATGAGAAATATTTTAGTATCAATTATTATGCTTTTTGTAATCCAAGGTGGATATTCACAGAGTCTTGAGAA
>CAZTSR010000066.1:0-2369 GCA_964615995.1 uncultured Bacteroidales bacterium | reverse complement strand
TGTCCCATTGATCCGGATACATCCACGATGGTCACAATTTCAGCATTGGAGAACAGTACCGCGATTGGTTGGCCGGTGGATTGTGCGATTGCGCTTATAGAGCCTGGGACTATTTGTAGGTTATTCATCATTTTGTCTGCTCCTTATCTCCAACTCCGCAGCTTCAGTCACCGCGCCGCAATCAGCGTCGACTTTGCCACTTGTGACTTCGCCATAGAGCCTGCCGCCGCCGTTGAAATGCTTAACATACTGAGTAGCGTCTCGTTTACTGGTTGCTAACACCGCAAGTCTCCAATCCTTACCGCTTCCGGGTATGTCGGTGAAAAGGTAGTAGGTGACGCTCATTGGTTACGCTCCATAAAACTCAGTATTCCCTGTTTAGGCTTAGCGACAATCTCGCTCTCCAACAATCGGTACAAACACGCTCCGCCGCCATTTTCCTCGAACTCGCAGTAGCACGAAACAACTACATCGTTGAGATCGTAGTCAAAATAACGTTGTTGCAATGCTGGCTTTTTGTAACATCGTGGTTCAATCCCGATTTCAGCGAGGAGAGCTTGACGTTGTCCGATTTTTAGATCAGTCATTCTGCACGCTCCTTACCGTACACAAATGTTTGCGATAGTGTATCGTTAGACGACTTATCATCCTGCCGCTCTGTAGCATCGTGAGCGGTAAGTTGGTCATTTTCCGCCTCAAGCTTGGCAATGCGCGTGTATACATCAGCCATCTGTGACCCTATACACTCAGTACGCTCGGCAATGCGGCTTAGCAAGGTACTCACTTTCGGCTTTAGACTTCCGTCAGGACAAATTGTTTCATCCTTAAACCACGCATCTTGTAGACGGTCATTCTCCGCTTCCAACTCGGCGATGCAGGTTTTCAATGAATCCAACTCGCCCAACAACTCAATCACATCGAAATAAGTCAAGCTCATTCCAACTCGCGCTGTTTTTGCGAGCTCCATTGCGTTCACAAGTTTGAACATATCGCTCATTTCACTCATCTCTCACACTCCTTCCCGTACACGATTGTTTGCGTTTGTGTATCGTTAGACGACTTATCATCTTGCCGCTCTTGACACAATCGAGCGGTGAGTTGGACAAATTTCCCCTCCAGCTCGGCAATGTGCTCTTTCAGATTCCTATTCTCGAATAGCAACCGTTTGTAATCATTCAACAATGCTTTGCCAGACAACATGATTTCTATCTCGCCTGTAATTCTGGTAGACACCGTTGTTACTTGGGCGAACTGGCTCCACCCACAATTAGCGCAAACGCCAGCGGTAGTTATATTCATTGACCCGCACTTCGGACAAGTTGTAATTGTCATCTCTCACGCTCCTTCTGATACACAGCCGCGTCCGCAGCCCACCATAACCAAGCGGCTATCAATCCCAAAACGACCATTAATGCAATTCCGGTTATCAATCCTGCGATGAAGGTCATTGTCGCTCCTCTGGCAACTCTGGCAAGGGCATCCAGTGGGTGACTGGAATAAGATTGAAAAAACCATTGTTGTCGTGATAATCCTTACTGTATATGCAAGCCCCTCGCTTGTGTGGGGTGTTCCACGCCTCGAGCCATACCCAATATTCGCCATCATGCTCCGGCAACTCTCCATCGGCTACAATGCGCCAGCGTCGAGCGGCTTCCAACTCTGCAATGCGCTTACGAAGTGCGTCCTCAATCGGTCGGGTGTTCCACATGGTACAACCAAAAGGAACAATGATAGTCAGGTTACAATTTTTGCATCGTTCAATATCAGCGCGGTCATTGTATGGCAAGCGCACAGTGTTTTCACTCCCACAAATCGGGCATGGTATTAATTTTTCACTCATCTCTTCCCCCCATTCAACAGCTCGAGTTTCTTTGTGATTTTGCGAAGCACTTTTTCATTGGCGATAATGTAGAACGCAAGCGTGGTGAACTCCCACTCATACTTGCCCTCGATTATTCTCCCGAAGTTCCAGCCGTCAACAACAACTTGATAGTAATTGCTACATTTCTCAAAAACAACTTTTGTTTCACTCATCTCTCACGCTCCTTCTGGTATCAAACTGTCATACGAACCGCTGTCATCTGCAAGTGCTTCGAGCCGCCAACTCTCTAAATATGCGAGTCGCTTCTTCATCGTCTCAACCTCTTCCCACAACTCGTGCACAGCCTGGCTGGATAAGTCCAGCGCAACATCACAGGCGTGGGCGTATTTCAAGTTCTCAAGTGCTGATGTATCGGTCATTTCATCTCTCCATTCATCACCCGTAACCGCAAGTCAATCTGACCGCGTTCACCTGGTGTAATTTCGTCAAAAAACACAACATGCCTCCATGGACCGCGCCGTCCCCAAGTTAGCAGGCCAACAGCTCG
>CAZTSR010000065.1:0-2600 GCA_964615995.1 uncultured Bacteroidales bacterium | reverse complement strand
ATTTCGTTGAGTCTTTTTGGAAAGATGCTTTTGACGCCGATAGATTGATCGATACCTACGAAGGTATAACTAAAGAGGTGATTAATCGCCTCGCGAGAAAAGACCTTTTGGAAAGGCGAGAACTCGCCCTGCAACTATGTCCCGAACTTGAGGACGAACTGAAAGAAAGAGGAGTTAAGAAAAATGGAACTGCAAATCAAAATTGACACGGGAAACAAAGAAGATGTTCGACAACTGGCCCTCATCTCCGGCGCTTTGGCGTGGGGTGATGTCGATGCCGATGCCGATACGGATATCGATGAACCGGTGCCGTATCGGCCGACCGCCGGAGCGGAGGAAGAGATCGAGCGCGTCGTGACCGAGGACGGCAAAACGCTCCTCGTCGCCCCTGGAATCGTTCTCGGAACCGGCACGAGGGAAGATGCGGCCGAGGTGAAAGAGGCGGTACAAAAGCGCCGCGGACGCGGTGCAGCGAAGAAGGAGAAAGCGGCGGAACCGACACCGGAACCGACACCGGAACCGACACCGGAGCCGACACCGGAACCGACACCGGAACCGACACCGGAGCCGACACCGGAACCGACACCGGAACCGACACCGGAACCCGAGACGAAGACCGAAGAGGCGGCCGGCCTTTACGATTTCTCCGAGTACGAGGTGAAAGCACCCGAGCCGGAGCTGACGAAAGAGCAGCTCATCGCGCAAACTCGGGTGTTGCTCAACACCCTCAACACCAAGCCGCTTCAACCGAAGCTCATCGCGCTGTTCAAAAGAAATGAGCTTCTTTCGGACGGGGACGGCAAGAAGGGCGTGAGACTCGACGCTCTGACGTATGAGCAACTCGTCAAACTCCGCGACGATGCTGACGCGGAAATCAGTGGATTGAAATCGAGATGACGCTACATCCTGTAAAACGCCTCCCCCTTTGGCCGTCTCATGCGGAGCGATGGATCAATTGCAGCGGGCAACCGCGGGTTGCCCTCGCCGCAAAGACGGCTTTGGGGGAGCGTCAAAACTCATTTGCGGCGGAAGGCACCGCCGCGCACGCATACCTCGAAGCGCGGTTGAAAGGGAAGCCGTTGCCTCGGATTGTTCCGGTGGCTCATCTGGAGAAAGAATTCGACGAGCTGAACGGAGAGCTTCGACAGATCTTGATATACGCGGATGAAGACGGCGCGCTTTGTGAAGAGGACTGCAAAGACCGCGATGAATTAGAGGCGAAAAGACTCTTTCTTCAGAAGAGGATTGACGAAGCGAACAAGTCCAACGCTGAACAAATCGCAGTTGTCGAAGAGGCTGCCGAACAGATCGAATTCCTCCGGGACCTGGGCGGTTTCAAGATGGAGGTCGAGGTCTATCTCGAATACGAAATCGCGCATCACGTGGTCAACTGCAAGGTCGACGTGCTCCTTCATAACGCGACGCACGTGCTTGTTATTGATTATAAACACGGGCAAGGCTGGAAAGTGGCGTGCCAAGGCAATCCTCAAATGATGCTTTACGGGCTCGCCGCCTACCGGCGCTTCCCTGGGCGCTCCATAAGCGTTGCCATATCGCAGCCGCGGGGAGTCGGTGATGGATACGTCGAGTATGAAGTGCCGCCCGAAGAACTCTCCCGCTGGGCGGAGACCTTCGAAACGGCGGCGAGGCGGGCATATGCGAATCGGGCGGAATACGTTATCGGTCCCTGGTGCCAAGGATGCCCGGGAATGGCTGGGGTTTGCCCGGCGATTATGTCGGAGACAATCGACGTCATCGCGGAGATGCCGCAACCCGGCGCCGACGGTCCGACGACCGGTACCCTCCCGCGCCCATGGTGGATTCTCGATGTCGCGAAACCGGTGCGAGAGTTCGTCAAGGCCGTCGAGGACGACGCGGACCGAGAGCTTTGGGAGCGGCGACAGGTGCCCGGCTGGGAGCTTCAGGAATCGAAGGGGAGGCGAGCATGGATCGATCCTGATGAAGTCCCTCACGTGCTCGCGGAGAAGCTCGGCGGGTCTCCGGATGACTATTGCAAAACGACGAAAAAGCCCATCGGGATTACCGAAGCAACCAAGCTCGCGAAGGGGCACCTGTTGAACCTCGACAGCATGATGCATGCCGAGCCGGTGCTGAAGCGGGTTCGGTCGGACGGTCTCGGGTGGTTCACGGATCCGGATGGAACTGGGTTCGCTTTTGATTGACGCTACTGCTATGCTCGTAACTGTGTTGCAGAGGCTCAGCATAGCCGCGTGGAGCAAAGGCAAGGACCTGCTGTGAGTTGTAGCGCAAAGGCAACGCGGCGTATGGCTTCGCATCGCAAAGGCAACGTAAGGCTCGGCCGTGCATAGGCTTGGTGGCGCCGGGTATAGCAAAGGAAAAGCTTTGATGAGTGGCGCTGTGCGAGGGCAAAGATCGGCGGATGTAAAAACGCAGAAAACAATTTTAGAAAGGATTGAAGAACATGGCTGAAGAAAAAGCAAAAAGACCCGAATCAAAAATCGAACCGAAGAGCATGAAGATAAAAATCACCTTCACTGCTCCACTCCTCGGGACGTCCCCCGCAAATCCGGATGTGTACCGGGATTTCATCGCGTCGAAGTCGGCAGATGCGGGCAAAG
>CAZTSR010000064.1:0-2644 GCA_964615995.1 uncultured Bacteroidales bacterium | reverse complement strand
ATTCACCTATTGCGGTCTTATTGGGTTGGGTGTATGATATGTGCCGTTCTTAAAAGTCATAAGGATAATTCAGACATTCGAATACAAATTAATCTGGTTCCTCAGGTACTTCTTCAAGCTCCGTGATAATTCAACCTCTTTTACATTAAAAGGAAATTTATGGCTAAGCGTACATTGAAACGTCAATTAAATCTTGGGCAGGTGATAATGCTGGGTACAGCAGGCACCCTGGGTTCAGGAATCTTTGTCCTCACAGGTCATGCCGCCGCAGTTGCAGGTCCAGCTACTGTGATTGCAGTGATAATCGCGGGAATCTTAAGTTTTAGTATTGCCCTAAACTACAGTGAATTGGCAACCACCTATCCTGAAACAGGAGGTGCAATGACCTATGTGCGAGAAGCGTGGGGAAAAGGTCTGCTGGCATTCCTGGTCGGGTCAATGGACAGTATTTCAAGTACATTTTACTGTGCTCTTTCAGCAGTTGGTTTCGCCTACTCATTAAGCATTTTCTTTCCAGGGATCCCGATTGTTCCAGTGGCAATAGCTGCCATTGCCGTATTCACCATCCTGAATATTATTGGGGTCACTAATGTCGGAAATATCCAACTCGTCATGGGTGGAATTCTTGTTTTGGCATTTGCAATTTATATAATCTCAGGATTTGTCAGTCCAAATGGATTTAATCCAGCGACACTTTTGCCTAATGGTCAAATATTTATTGGCGATACACTTGGATCGAATATTTTCTCAATTATGCGCACTATTGCGCTCATTTATGCGCTTTATGTAGGTTTTGAAGTCATAGCAGATGATGCTGAGGAAGTAAAGAACCCGAGCAAGAATATACCAATAGCCATTATGGTGAGTTTGGTGATCATTACCCTGGTTTACTCACTAACAAGCGTTGTAGCACTTGGAACGATCCCCTGGCAGGAATTGGCCGGTTCTGAAACAGCTTTATCAGACACAATTATTAAATTCCTGCCGGGTGTGGGAGTGGTCATCATTGGTATTGCAGGCATGGTTGGTGCCCTTACCTCGGTGAATTCCTCTATGCTGAGTGCCACTAGGGAAACCTTTACCCTGAGTCGTGATGGCGCATGGCCAGCGTTTCTACAACGTCTGAATAGGGCAAGGGTTCCTTTCTTGGCCATTTTATTCATCGGTGTAATATCTGCATTGATCACCAGCATTGGTTTAGTTAATTTTCTTTCATTCATTACTTCAGCTGGTTATTTGTTTGTCCTGCTTTGTTCCAACATTTCCATGCTCCGCTTGCGCAAGAAATACCCAAGCATCCATCGGCCTTACAAAGTACCATTGTTTCCATTGACTCCGATTGTTGCTTCTTTAACATGCATAATTGTTATTTTATTTTCAGAGTTAAATGCTCTTCTATTCATGGGTGGCATTCTTGTCCTGCTAACGATCTACTATTATTCAAAAATTGGATATCAAGCATACAAAGAAACCCACATCCGAAGCCTGTCCCCAGGAAGGTGGAGAATTATTGTTCCGTTCTTACACACAAAAGGATTGGATGGCACAATAAAGGTCGGAACAGTTCTTGCTGAATATGAAAAAGACCTGAACATGTGCCTGTTATCAGTGATTCCCAAAATAGCACAGGTTGACGAAATGGCAGACAGCCAATTCATTGATGGTATCAAACTCAGAAGGCAGGCGATCTTGGAAAAGTTTATCCATTACGCCATTGAAAGTAATGTTCCCTTGTATACAAAGATGATTACTGATAATTCGATGGAAGACGGGATCATTAATGAAATCAGATCCGATAACAATGTCAAATTGCTTCTGATGCATTGGCCTTCAGAAAAAGGTGAGGGTGCACCTTTTATCAACACAGTTAAAAAGGTTATCAAGGAAGGCAACGTTAACTTTGGTGTCCTTTATGATCGTGGGATTAGCAGTCTCAAGAATATCCTTATACCCGTTGGTGGAGGATATCACAGCCGTCTGGCAATACATCTTGCCAATGATATCGCCAGCCAGGAGAAGGGATCGGTCGATTATTTTCGGATTGTTCCCACTAAGGAGGAGGAGGATAAGTTCCAGGATGAAATTGCTTACCTCCAGGAAGTAGTGATGACCGAGTTGGATCAGATACCTGGTAATGCTTCCCTTCAGGTCATCAACAATGATTCTGTTGCTGAAGCAGTTATTGAAGAAACCTATAACAATGCATATGACCTGATCATTATTGGTTCATCTGAAGAACCAGGTAATGAGGACAGTGTTTTTGGATCTCTATGTGATCGCATTATTAAGGATGCAGCATGTTCTGTACTGATCGTTCACCAACACGAATCAGCAGCAGCGTCATGGCTGAGACACCAGGTAAAGAAGAAATAATTGAACCTGGATCTTTATTTTTGAGGTCTCCTGGGTGATTTCAGGTCACTTTTGCACCTTTTTAGGGGAAAACTCGTATATTTATTTAAAGCAATATCAATAAAATCTTAAGGAGATTAATTTATGAAACACTTGAAAATAATGCTCATTTTAGCTATTGTCTTGATTGTAACATTGTCAGCCTGTACGATTAATATCAACGTACCAAACGTGGCACGAGGTTCCGGGATTATTACCAGTGAAGAACGCCAGGTCAGCGGTTATGACCAGG
>CAZTSR010000063.1:0-2665 GCA_964615995.1 uncultured Bacteroidales bacterium | reverse complement strand
CATTTTATCAGCAAGTGGGTTGAAGAATATCACTCACAGGACAATGGCGCATTCGTGGAATTTATCGCGGACGGCGCCTCGGACACGCCTGTTCGTGGAATGATTTATTCCATGAACGTGCTCGATGCCGCGCAGTGTACGCGCACATCGAACCCAGAGTTCCCAGTTATCTATACAGATAAATATGGCAAGCGTTACAAAATGCACCACACGCGCATTGCCGCCATTTCGCAGTCGCCATCGCCAAGATACGACATGAACAATGTCGGTTTTTCTGCTGTGTCGCGCTGTATTACGACAGCGCAGAACCTACTCGATATAGCGGTGTACAAACAAGAACGCATGGGAAGCAGACCGTCGCAAGGCATTTTGATTACCGGCGGCGGGCTTGACCCAGATGACCTTGAGAATGCGATGGCAGTCGGGAGTATGAATGATGACGAGGCGGGGCTTTCAAGATATAGCACCTATACTGTGGTTGGCAATAAAAACTATCTTGACCCGAAGCTTGAGCAGATTCGCCTGAATGAAGCTCCTGAGTGGTTCGATGAAAAAGAATCCACCATTCTCGGCATGGCTGTTATCGCGATGGCTTTTGGCGTAGACGCGCGTGAACTTTTTCCAAGCATTGACGCTGGCTCGTCTAAGGCAGAGGCGATTATCACGCACATCAAGCAGCGCGGAAAGGGTCCTGGGCACATTATTTCTGTGCTTGAACACATGCTCAACACAAAGGTACTGCCAGATTATCTGAAAGCAGAGTTCGATTTTCAGGACGATTCACAGGACAGGCAAAGCGCCGAGATTGGCAGTGTGCGTTCGTATACGCGCGTGCGCAACATTCAGGCTGGCGTGACTGATGCCCGCGTTGAAAGACAATTGATGCTCGACCGCGGAGAAATTACACAGGCGCAGTTCGAAGAGCTCGAACTCAACGATGGGCGCCTTGATACTGGCGTAAGCGTTGAAGTGTTATTTTATAGCGAAGACGAAGAGTATAAACAATGGCTTGGCGACTGCACCGAAGAAAATGCCGAAGATAAAAAGATTGAAATCATGAAATTCTTGGTCGGTACGCGAGCAGCGGAATCTATCCGCAAGGCTCGCAGAGCAATTGCCGCCATTGAATGGCGTTTTCCACCTGAGCCAGACCCGCTTGACCCGAACCAAAAACTTCCACGCGATTCCGATGGGGATGGCATGATTTACGATGGCACTCCGCAAGAGCGCCCCATCTCTACGCCAAATCGCAGGCGCGGCAGGCAAGGTCCATCTGACAGCGAAGCGGCAATGCCGGACGAGTCGTACGCAGACAATGAGAGCGTTGGGCGCAGGCAGCCAAAGCCGGTTGTAAATGCTCCCGATGAGACACAAAGATATCAGGACAGAGAGGCTGGCAAGCTTTAATGGCTGGAATTAGTTACAGATTTCGTATGACAGGAATGGCTCTCACGCTTAGCGAGGCATTCCCCACTATGTTTTTGCCAACCTCCAGAACGATTGGTGAGGTTATGACACACCAAATCGAGTTGAGGTCAGAAAAGCTCGTAAAAGATACTGGCAAGTTAATAATTAAAGACCTTAAGTCCGCAACGAGGACATGGAACTGGATAGTGAGTTTTGATGTTAGAAGCAGAATTAGCGCAAAAAGTATTTCCATTAATATATCTACTGATGATGTTATCTTTAATTATGTTGAAGGCGGAACAAGCGTAAGGCGTGCTATTATGCCAAGGGGGTATCAATCAAAGACGCGCCCCGGATGGTTGGGCTCAAGACAGGGCGGAGGAGAGCCAGCTTATGTTGGTCCAGATGTCACTATGCCTGGAATCGAAGCGCGTCGTTTTTATAAGACTTCTATCGCAAAAAATAGACCGCAATTTGTGGCTGGTATGCAAAAAATAATAAAAGATGAGCTAAGAATGCTTGGATTAAGGAAATAGCGCAGTGGACTACGAAAAATTACCAGAAGATATAAACCCAGAGTGGTTAAGTGTTATCAGGAGGCTACAAAGTGTAGCCAAGTCAAGTGGGCTGTCTGTGATTTCTATTGCGATATTGGTAGACCCAGACGGCAAGCCTGTCTCATGGACCGCGCCTGAAAAAATATTGTTAGAACCAAAGAGCATATCTGGCGCATTACTCGCGCTTGCGCTGCAAGGCGAAAACGCTTTAAAATAAGGAGATATAATGAGTATAAAAGAACTGTTCAGAAATAGCAACGACAAGAGCGATGGCTCTCCGATAAAACTTTGGAAGGACAAGGCTACAGGAAAGGTCCGCTGGCTTGCCGCGTATTCTTCTAATTATCTTGATGACGATTATCCAAGCGATATCTTGTCAAAAGAAGCGCATATCAATTTTATCAACAAAGTACAAAATAAAGAGCTGCCGTACCCAGAACTGTGGATTTGGCATCTTAAGGGGACTGCAATTGGCGAGTCCGATTATCTTTTTTATGATAACGAAAATGGCATCGCAATGGCATCTGGTTTTATCTACAATGGAATGGAAAAGATTGTTAAGAATATTTCAAAAGCAGGTGCAAAACTTGGAACATCTCATGGGATGACATTTGTAAAACGCAATGAAAATGATGAAAAAGTGATTGATGAGTATGTTACAATAGAAATCAGTATTCTACCGCTGGTGGCGGCGGCAAATA
>CAZTSR010000062.1:0-2789 GCA_964615995.1 uncultured Bacteroidales bacterium | reverse complement strand
ACAAGGTGTTCAGAGCCTATGTTTGCAGCAAAAATAGCAGCACCAATGATATACCAGGGTTCGCCTTTACCGAAAAGGTAATCCTGACTGTCAGCACCCTGAAGCTGACGTTTATGTTTTTGTATCGAACGCCAAATGGCCCATACAATGGCCAGAATCCCGACTGCCATAATGGTCCAGTCCAGCCAGATAAATTCTTGTGATTTCCAATTCATTGATTCAAGCGTATTAGTTTGTAAATCTTAATATTTTAATAAAAATCCGGGCAATTAAAAAAGTACCATCCAATCCATAGTTGCCATTGTTCTATAAATTGGGTATAATGGATGTCATACTCAGAACATTTTCAAAAGAAGGCTGATATTTGTAAAGATATGCACCTTTTTTGGAGTCGGCCTTATCTTTGATTCCGGTATTCAGCAAAACGCCAAGTGACAGCACTTTTTTCCTGAAATTTCCCGAATCAAGCGATCTTTGGAAAATGGCCTCATACAATTGTTTTAACTGAGTTATCGAAAAAGTATCTCCCAATAACTCATTGCCGATAAGCTCAGAACTGGCTTTCAACTGCAAGCGTGCAAGCGAATCCTTAACCATCTTCAAATGGTCGAAAATAAGTGCCGGCAGCTTTGATACAGGCCACCATTCTCCGCCGTGTGATTTAATCAACTCTGTATCCTGCTGATTGATTCGGATAAGTGCATAATATGCAACACTAATGACGCGGCCTGCCGGATCACGCAGAGGATCAGAAAAAGCATGTACCTGTTCCTGATAAATGTTCTGCAATCCTGTAGTGTTGAACAGCACCCTTCGGGCAGCATCGCCAAGCGTTTCCTGCTCATCAACAAATCCGCCCAGCAACGACCAATGCCCTACCGAAGGTTCAAAACTTCGGGGATACAATAATACCTTCAATGTGTCATCTTCATATCCGAAGATGACACAATCAACGGCAATGTAATGCTTATGGTGTTTACTGTAAATGTTAGGAGCATTCATTTTTGACGGACGCATAAAACCATAGTAAATATAAAAAGTATTTTTTACTTTTAATATACTCTGAAAAAAAAACATCTGAAATCCGGCGATCAACGGATGCCGGCAGATCCTTGTGTTTTATCTGTATTATTGCGGAATCTGATAAATAATATCAGTGTTGAAACAGAAAGCATCATCAGAAATACACCCATGATTCCAATACCTGTTGCCAGATTGTAATGATCGGACAGCCATCCGGCCATTGGGGCAAAAATCGCAAAAAATATACGTATGGTAAGATCTCTTAAGGACATCACTGTAGCCCTGACTTCGGGTCCTGTCTGCTTGTTTACATAATCTTTCAGAACGGGTGTTGCAACGCCTCTCAGCAAATAAAAAAGCACCAGCAATGGAATAATGGCGTATGCAGGCGCAATTCCGGAAAAAATCATCAAAACGGGAATAAAAACGGCAATGATCCTTAATGTAAGCGCCTCGCCCAGTCGCTTTTCAATACGGTGTGCCCAGACAGACGTCCCACCAGTAAGGAGATTCAATCCGGTCCATACAACACCATACAGTGCCAGCGGAAGCAGCATTTTCTCAAACAGCGGTTGTGCAAACCATGCCATCAGGAGGGTGGTTGCGCCAATAATAGATGAAAACAATAAATTGAAGCGGAGATCTTTTTTCCGGATCACAATGGTTACAATCACCTGAAAGATGTCTCTGATGCCTGCCTTTCGTTTTTCATTTCCCTGAAATTGCGGCTCTGCCAGGGTAATGGCCGCAGGTATGGCTATTGACGCAATAACAGCCTGAATGTAAAACGGGAATCGCAGGCTGATCAATGCCACTGCCCCACCCACCAATCCTGCCGTTGCTTCTGAAAAATTACCCACCGAGGCGTTGAGGCCTTCATATTTGGTATACTGGTTTTGCTTTTGCTTCCATGCGAGGGTATCATACAGCATGGCAGAATCAGCACCTGAAACAAAGCTATGACCAGCTCCCAGAGCAATTTCAGCAATCATGAATCCCAACCATGAATAAGAAAAGGAATAGATGTAAAATCCGGCAGCAGCCAAAACAGCGCCGGCAATAAGCGTTTTCTTCCGCCCGAGTACATCAGCCAGGTACCCGCTTGGTATTTCCAATGCTACAATTACAATGGAGTAAACCGATTTTAGCAACATAATTTCTGTAATCGAAAGGCCATTGCTTTGATAAAAAGGCACTATAACCGGCATCACCAGCGAAAACCACTTCGAAAATTTAATCACATTCAGCCGGAGTATGTTGCTACGTACCGCTCCGGAAATATCTTTATATAACATAAGGCAAATATAGTGAAGAAGTGATGAAGTGATGAGGGGAGGAAGGGACGAGGGACAATGAGTAATGGAATTATGAATTATGAATGACGGAGAAGTCAGCTATCAGCAATTACCTGCCGTAACTTTGGCGAAGGCAGGGGTCAACAGTCAGCATTCAGCAATCAGTCTGCAGCAATTATCGCTGTGAATGATGTCTTTTACCGCGGAGCGGTTTTGGTATTGTAGGAAATATGGATAGAGACACCTTCTTTACCGCGGAGCGGTTATTGAGACGGAAGGCTGGAATTTCTTGCAAAGAGCCTTGGCATTAGCAGTAATTCAAATCATCAAATCAATAAATCAACAGATCAATAAATCAATAAATCAATAAATCAATAAATCAACAGATCAATAAATCAATAAATCAATAAATCAATAAATCACTGTTGTCCGGTAAAAGTAAATAATTTAAAAAAAAGGGGCCGAAGCCCC
>CAZTSR010000061.1:0-2852 GCA_964615995.1 uncultured Bacteroidales bacterium | reverse complement strand
TTATCTATTACCTGATAAACCAATCTATGTTCTCTATCAATTCTCCGTGACCAAAACCCTGCCAAATCATATTTTAACGGCTCTGGTTTACCTTTCCCTTCAAATGGAGTTCTTTGAATATCCTTAATCAGCTCATTTATTTTTTTCAACATGCTCTTATCCTCTGTAAGCCATGAGGTATAATCCTCCCATGAGTTTTTTGAAAATGTTATTCTCATTTCTCTTCAATAAGATCCTTTTGAAATCCTTTTCCTTCTTTCATTTGCTTGATTGATTCATAAAGCCTATCTGCATTAGTTTTAGAACTTAAAAGATGAACTGTTTCCATGATAGAATTATATTCATCCAAGGAAATCAGAACAGTCCCTTTTCCTGTACCCCTTTTGATAATCAAGGTTTCATTATTCTCCTCAACGTTATCAAGATACTTTTTTAGCTTTATCCTAAATTCGGTATAATTTGCAGCAATCATATTATTTAAGTATTTTATTAAGTACAAATATACGTACTTTATTAATACTAATCATTATCTCAATGGAATATTCTCGTCTTTTTTCATAAACACAACGTTCGCGTATATAACCAGTGCGTGATCGAAGAGCTAATTTATCTATTTAGCAGAAGTTGCCAAAATGCATGACGGAATTTTCAGTGTTACAGAATGATTCCAGCTTGCACAGGCACAGCCCAGCATTGGATACGCTGTTAGCATTAGCTTGACTTTAGTCAACGTATGTTTCTTTTATAATAGCTTTTACTTCTTTGATCTCTGGTTTCGATAGCTTGCCTAATCCCTTTAATACTCTTTGTTTATCAACGGTTCTTATCTGATCAAGAACTACCCATTCAATCTTATTATCATGTTTAATCTCAACTCGAGTGGGATAATTTTTTGAACTAGTTGTCATGGGTGCTATTACTACTGTCCGCAAATACTTGCTCATTTCATCTGGAGAAATTATCACGCATGGTCGTGTCTTCTTGATCTCACTTCCAATTGTAGGATCCAGATTTACTAAGAAGATTTCATATTGCTTTATTTCCATTCTTCGAGATTTTCATCTTCAAATACATCATCAACAAGCAATTTATCGTCTCCACTCGCATGCATCTCTTTAAATGCCTTATCCCAACCCTTTCTAGGCTTTGATGATGCCTTTATGATTATATGTCCTTTTTCAAGTATCATATCAACTGTATCTCTGATGTTATATTTCTCAAGCAACGTTTTGCTCAACCTTATCCCCCTAGAATTTCCTATCTTTACAACCGACACTTCCATATCTTATCTTTTTAACGTTTGTAATTACAAAGTTAGCACAATATTTTCTTTTTTAACCGTTAACGTTCGCGTATATGATCTGTTGCGTCATTCAAAGCGCTATGTGGTCTAGATAGCAGTGCTTAACCAAGAAATAAAACAATAGCAAACACTTGCCAGCAATAGCATATACCGGCTGTTAGTGGTAGGTGTTATTCATTATTTCTTAGCAATAAATTTTCTATGACTTTCTCCGATATTCTGAAGTCCGTGCTTTTGAGCTTATCGATGTAAGGCCTAATTTTTTCAATAATTCCATTCTCTTTCGCCTTATTGATAACGCCCAAAGTGCCAGTAAATTTAAATCCTAAACGCTTAGCTACCTTTCTGGCTTTTAAATCATCCAATATTAATATAGATTCTTCTTTCTCAGATGCCAAGGCTATAGCAGAGGATTCTCCTAAATCAAGCTGCGTTTCAATAAATCTTTGGTACTTTTTATCTTTAACTGCTTCAATTAATATCCAATCAGGTAATGGTTTCTCAAATTCCAATTGAACCTCTGGAGTTGTAATGACTTGGTTATATACTTTGTGCAATAATGATAATTCATGAATTTTCTCCAAAATCACGAGACAACTTGTATTGGCGATTACTAATACTTTAGGCATTTGCTATATCGGACTCCAAATCCTCAACAGAAGCACTAAAAATAGATACACCATATTTTCCTAAAAGTTCTATAAAAGTTCTTTTAGATAAACCAGCCAAATCAGCTGCCTGTCCAGATGATAATGTTCCATCCTCATAGAGTTTTGAGGCGATTATCATAGCCAGTTCATTATCATTCTTATCAATTGAATCAGGTATGTTTAATTGTATAGTCCTCATATTAATATCATTTGTACAAATTTAATCATATTATAAATATTTACCTAATTGTTGATTTTGGTCATTTTACACTTACCACTAATGTTCACCGGTATGCGCAGTTGCCGCTTCAATACGCTTACTTGTCGGGTTACCCACAAGGTAAGCAAATGAACCAACTTTAGCAACCCCACTGACCCGGTAATTGCGTATGACCGGCCTTGGGCGTAGTTTTTATTCAAAGCGTTTTTTATTAAGTTGTATTATATCTGCACAAGTTATCTTATTATCAAGCTCATCGAGGATTTTGAAATTTTTAAACTTTATTGATAATTGACCACCAGCTTCTTTAAAATCATCAGATCCTCCAATATTTGTTATTTGTACAATTTCATTTTTACAATTAAAAGCATGCAAAAACCATGAATCTTTCATCCTATAATTGATCTCATTTATATCATTAATCTTACTTTCTTTGTTGTCCCATATTTGATATTCAATGAAGGAGACATTTTCAAAAACTATCTTCAATTCATGATTTACATTTTCTTCTATCTCAGAATATACTGAAAGGATAAAATCTGAAGATAGGTAACATGAACTTATCACCCAATCATGTAAGCAATCTAAATCGTTATATTCGTCCATTCTGTCAGTTTCCTAAAATTCTGACTAACGTTAAATTTAACAACTGTAATTCAAAGAGTTATTAAATCCAATG
>CAZTSR010000060.1:0-2899 GCA_964615995.1 uncultured Bacteroidales bacterium | reverse complement strand
GCTCATTGAGTAACAACGATGCCCAATCCTCGCAGGCCCGCTTGAACATGTCCGTCCGATGACGTTTCATTTTGGCAGTCCGGTTGGTAGTCAGGTCCACACTCATGGTGTATTCATAAAACCCGTCAATTTCACCATTCAGCCAATCCCGCCAGGTGTTGATCTTTTCGTACATCGCACTGACAGAAACACTTCTACCCGTCAGCTGATTGATAACCTCTACTGTTTTTTTATGGTCCATTATCGTACTCCTATTTCGTCAATAAAGGCTTCCCAGGAGTATTCCCAGGCATCAGCCACATCAGCAACGTCCGGGTCATTATCCAAACGCGTATCCTCTTGTTTTGCCGGATCCCAGGCTTGATTACTGAGTGAGTAGATCAATCCTCGGCATTCTTCCATAATCTGCATCTGCTCGCGGTTCAATAGCTTTTCTTGTGCGTAGATCCGTGTGCGGATTTCCTCTTTTTGTGCCATGACCGCCTGAATTGGCAGTTTTTTCTGATACAGCGCCTTCGCAATTCCGTTGACGATCGTCTCAGGGTGATCGCAAAATGCGTAAGTGTGACGTAGACCTTTGTATTTCTCCATACCTTTGATTACAAAATCCACAAACTCCCCCTCGATCCTACTTGGATCCACACCCTTGCTTTTCAATTTGTGTTCCATCAGGGCAACGACCCCGCGCCCACCACGACGTATTCCAGTGGCAACAAACACCGTGTGCGAGTGGTTTTCACCAAAGTCCAATCCGTAAGTAACGAACTGTAGATCCTCGGGTGCTTTTTTCACAATCCACTTGTCGGGGTTGTCTGCGAATTGTCTGAATATCAACCCCTCAGCAATTACACGTTGGCCCAAAATATCACGTCTGTACCAAACGGACTCGGGATTATACTGAGCTTTAATTTCGGCCCTTCGCTCCTCAGTAATGGAAAGATTGTCTTCCAACGTGAAATGTTGATATTGATACCCTGATAGCTTTTGCTCTCGGTATAAGTCAATGTAGTCACTGTAGATTGAATGATTGGGATTACAGGGGTTCAGATCCCATAATATCAGTGGATCCAAAGCCGCTGCTTGCCGTCCCATGGCCACTTTGATAAAACTCGTCCGACTATCAGGGCAATCGTAGTGTTCGTTGATCTCAGTAGCAATCCAGATTCCATACGAGTTACCCAGGATCCGTTTGTAACTATCCGCTTTTCCACCACCAGCGAAGATGACAATTTTCTCACCTGTTTGGGTTTGGATATACAACGCTTCATTGTCTCTGAACTTGCCCCATCGGCAACGGCCACGGAATAACGCCTCAAGCCCAAAGCCATTACATACGCCAATATTCAGCTTCGCATTTGCGAGGGTAGAGCCAGATGCTAAGTGAATCTTATCCCTGCAGATCTCAAGCCTTGCTGCGGCGATGATACAGTGATTTATAGTTTTTCCCGATCGTATCGCACCTTCAGCCACACTGATCCTTGAATCCAACCCACCACGAATATACTGAGCGTGTTTATTCGACAATGGCGCAAAAGGGATTGTGCGCTCAAGCATCGCCATCATCACTCGCATTTCTAATCAGGTCAGCAATCGCCGATAGATCCTCGACGGATTGAACATCTGCTTTTGATAGCTCAGTATCCAGCTTTGCATACTTCCCCAGCGTTTCCAGTGCTCTTTGTGCATCGTAAAATTCAAGTACCGGGCGCCCTTTGCGATCGTAGCTTAGTTTCTTTACCAAGTATCCATACCGCTCGAAGGTGCCCCAGTCGATATCCACCATTTGCCGGCGTAAGATTGGATTGCCGTCATCGTCTCTCAGTATCTTTCCATCCAGATCTTTTTCTGGCACATCCGCAAAAATAAAAAAACTCGCCGGATTATTTCTTACATACTGAGACATCCGCGCAACAATCTCATTGGCATTGACGCCCATTTCAACTAACCGCTCATTGATAACCTCGAGCACCGCGGGGTTGTGAAGCAGCCGGTACCCGGTCTTTTGCGGGCTGCCATAACCAGCCAGTTCTGCGCTTTGTTTCGCGTTCCAGGTGGTTAGATAGTGCTCAACGAAACAACGTTGTTTGGGCGTTAGCATTGAATCCTCAGTAACATCAGCGGTTGTTATTCTGAAACACCGGTTGTTTTCTTCGCTCGGCTCGTGCGGGGTTTCTTGACCTCATTCAGGATCTCGCGGGCTTGCGCATCATGCTGGTGAAAGTTTTCGAAAAACACGCTCGTATCAGATCGCATTTCCTTTACTTCGCTCACCAACCCCTGGGTGACGGTCGTCAAATCCTTCAGGCTGTTTTCAACACACTTCAAAGAATCGTTATTCTCGATCCGCTGTTCCTTGTTAAACGCCCGCCATTTGTCGTCAATCTCACCGATGAATTTCTGCCATTTATCAGATTCTGACGCCTGGAATTGCTGATCACTGGCATTGCGCTTTGCCATCCACGTCAAAACGTAGACAAAGAACACAATAAATATGCCGATAATCGCTGCCTGTTCCCAGGCGGTTGCTGGGAGTAACTCGCCCCCAGTCATCCGGCGGCCTCATTGTCGTCAACGTCTTCAACCGGGAACTCATACAAATTTACTTTCCTTACCATCGCGCTTCCAATCGCATCATAGACCTTACTTGCTACCAGCCCAAGTGCCAGCCCGAACAAGGCCGCGCCAAACCAACCAGTGTAATCAGCGGGCATACCAAGGCTAATTTGGTACAAAAGCCCCAGCACCAGTCCAACCCCGAAAGATGTTGCTGTTAGTGCCTTCCCTTGCACGCCAAACACCTTGATTAACTCCACCAGCCCCATGACCACAAAAATCAGGGGTACGCCATTAATCACTTGATCAAAATTCATTTCTACCTCCGTAATTGGTTAAACAAAAA
>CAZTSR010000059.1:0-3074 GCA_964615995.1 uncultured Bacteroidales bacterium | reverse complement strand
TTACATAAGAGGCGAAAGAAATATGCTTTTCAGATAAATGGATTCATTTCCTGTTCGCTGTTTAGCGTATGCATATGATCATTCTCAAAGTAGATGTCTATGCCACGCTCTCTCAAAAGTTTATTGCTGACATGATCTCGATCGTATTCCTGCCGAAGCGGCTGATGCTTTTCGTTACAATCTGATCAATCTTGCCGGCCATGCAATCATCCATCATTCTCTGGAACTCGCTTCTCGCAGCCACTTCCTTACCAGAATGCATATCGATGTATATATCGGTCAAAATCCAACCTGGTTGCCGCGAAACATACTGAGTCAAGTATGAGACCTGGTTAGCCATGCTTTGGACCTGCTCCTGGCTACGTGTGCTGACCCGACAGTATATTGCCACATGCGCAAGCTTATATTGCTTGCGTGTCTTTACTACTTTTACTATTCGCTCTCCACTAACATCGCTCATGATTTTTTCCTTGAGTATCTGCATCTTGATTATCGGCCGTTAGCTGTTTAGCCTAATCTGATTTTTCAAGAGTAAAAACATACCTTTCAAGAACAGCCAAACCGGAAATAGGCTAATGGCAGGCTCTTCACATGATAGATTATACACCCTTACTCATTGCGAAGACTACAGAATTTAGCCTAAGCTGATCACAAAAGCACTCCAGTATTGATACAATGCTGGAGTGCTTTGCTGTCAGGGGGTTTCAGGGTTTTGAGGGGTCAGACTCGAACGCAAATTCGGGGCAAAATTGCGGATTTGGACACTCATCGTGAAATCATGCACACAGCTGAGGCAAATCGTGCAAAAGTGCACACAACACTTCAACTCGAGGTTCAGGTAATACTCAATTGCTCCTGCTTTGGCATGTGATCGAAAAGGTCAATATGATTGTCTAGTTATTTGTGTGAGAGTACTCATTCTGATTTTTACTTTACAAGAGTTTTTTTAATGCGGATGTTAATACTTCATATGCGTATTTATAAACATCGTTAGAAGTTTCATTCGGTGAGACATCGCCATGGGCCAGCGAACATCTTAGAACGAAGCACGACGAAGAATAACGAAGGAAGCGAGTTGCGAAAAGCATCCATGGCAAGGATGAGGTCAAGTTCGAATCTGGTTAAGCCGTGACTACACTGCCATGGATGCGCTCTCGGACGCGTTAGCGGACGGGATGAGGCTGCAGAGCCAAGCATCCCAAGGAGCTGACAATTCGAGGAGCGGAGTGTATCTGGGTGTGTTCTTAGAATTTATTTGAAGCGTGCTTTCCGCAGCGCCCGTAAGGGCGCCACGCAAGGGTCGAACTTTTGACGAGCGACCTTCCGCAGGGCTTCAGCCCGAGGACCTGGGAGCGAGATAAATGAGAGACCCTCGATGAGCACCGGAGAAACTGGCTGGCGACGAAGGCAGGTGAAGGCTATTCAGCCTCGTCAAGCATCCATGGTAAGGATGAGGGACCAGTTCGAATCTGGTTAAAGCGGTAATCTTCTCCTCATGGATGCGCTCTGTATTAAGTTTTCACAACACGATTCCAAGTTAGTCAAGGAGAGCGAGCGACGAGGCGCGCAGCGTATCTGCTGGTTAATGATCCCCGACTATTCATTAGTGAACTTTCCGCAGCGCCCGGAGGGCGCCATGCAAGGGTCGAACTTTTGACGAGCGACCTTCCGCAGAGCTTCAGCCCGAGGACCTGGGAGTACCTGTAGAACTTCCTCGTGGGTTAGGGTAAGATTGATCTGAGCCATTTCTCTTTCCTCCTGTTATGTATTTGTGTTGCAACAAACATTATACAGGTTTGAGATGTGGCTCATCTCTATTTTGAATTTACACCATTATATGGACATTACTCCAAATTACATATAAAAGCGGTAAAAGCTCGGAATTATATGTAATTTTCGCCTTAGCAGAAGGGCCGCGCGGTCCAAATTACATATAAAAGCGGCAAAAGTTTGGAATTATATGTAATTTTCGCCTTAACAGAAGGCTTGCGCAGTCCAAATTACATATAAAAGCGGCAAAAGCTCGGAATTATATGTAATTAGCGATCGTGGGTTTGGCACCGTTGTCTATCATGGTAAAGCCCCTGTCCACTTTGGTTTATGTCTTGTCCATCAGTAAATATCTCCTGTCTATACTACTAAATCACTTTGTCCAAGTTCTACCTCCCTGTGTCCAGTTTTAGCTTACAACTGCAAAGATAACGCAAAAATACCTCCCTAAACGGCTATAGAGCAAATTCAGGAGGTATATCAGGCTTGGCGAAGACGAAATAAACGAAAAAATACCGGCCAGATCGCCCAAAATCCCAATTTGGGAGGTATTTCAGCGCCAACGCACAGGTGCGCATGCTATCCGACGCTCGTAATACAAAAAGCTTGCCTCAGACGACTTTGTGACAAGTCCTTTGAGAAAGCGCCTTGATCGGAGTTTTACCCATCTGGCGGGTATCGTTACTTCCCCATGGATGCACTCTGCCACATCTCCAGCCAACCCGGAAATACTTCAAAATCGCTGTTGACAAACCGCAATTCTTAAACTATTCTATCCCTATAGAAATAATATGATATTAAAACCAATCATCCACATCGTATTTCTCTCCGACATGAAGAGAATACAAATCTAAAAAGGATGAAGCAGACCGTCTATCCGGTCTGGAAATGAAAGGACGTGAAATTATATGGCAAAAGATTACAAATTTGAGACTCTGCAGGTTCACGCTGGACAGGAAGTCGATCCGACCACACATGCCCGTGCGGTACCGATTTATCAGACTACATCGTATGTATTTGATAATTCGGAAGACGGTGCGGATTTGTTCGGTCTCCGGAAATCCGGAAACATCTACACACGAATCATGAATCCGACGACCGATGTTTTTGAAAAACGCGTCGCGGCTCTCGAAGGCGGAGCAACAGCCCTTGCTGTAGCTTCCGGCTCAGCGGCGACGACATATGCGATACAGAACATTGCTTCCGCAGGCGACCATATCGTCTCATCTTCATCGATCTACGGCGGTACATATAATTTGCTCGCACACACGCTGAAATATCAGGGAATAACGACTACTTTTGTC
>CAZTSR010000058.1:0-3114 GCA_964615995.1 uncultured Bacteroidales bacterium | reverse complement strand
AGGTAATTTCACAATTTGAACAGAAAGGAACAAATGCCAATCGTTATGATGTAACCATATTAGTCAATGGATTGCCCCTGGTTCAAGTTGAACTAAAAAAACGTGGGGTTGCTATTCGTGAAGCGTTTAACCAAGTTCATAGATACTCAAAAGAAAGTTTTAATAGTAATAACTCGCTCTATAAATACGTTCAGATTTTTGTCATATCAAACGGTACTGACAGCCGTTATTTTGCAAATACGGTTGAGCGAAATAAAAACAGCTTTGACTTTACCATGAATTGGGCAAAGGCTGACAATACGCTGATTAAAGACCTAAAAGATTTTACAAGTACCTTTTTTCAGAGAAAAACACTTTTGGAAGTTTTATTAAAGTATTCCGTTTTTGATACAAGCGATACGTTACTTGTAATGAGACCCTATCAAATTGCAGCAACAGAAAGAATCTTATGGAAAATTGAAAGTTCCTATTTGGCAAAAAAATGGTCAAGCAATGAAGGAGGCGGATATATTTGGCACACTACAGGTTCTGGTAAAACGCTCACCAGTTTTAAAGCGGCACGATTAACTACACAACTTGATTTTATTGATAAAGTATTCTTTGTAGTTGACCGTAAAGACTTGGACTTTCAAACTATGAAGGAATATCAGCGATTTTCTCCCGATAGTGTGAATGGCTCTGATAGTACAGCAGGTTTAAAGCGAAATATTGAAAAGGACGACAATAAGATTATTGTAACTACGATACAAAAACTAAATAACCTCATGAAAAGTGAGGGTGATTTAGCCATTTACCAAAAGCAAGTGGTTTTCATTTTTGATGAGTGCCACCGTTCGCAATTTGGTGAAGCCCAAAAGAATCTGAACAAGAAGTTTAAAAAGTTCTATCAATTCGGTTTTACAGGAACACCAATTTTTCCTCAAAATGCGTTAGGTGCTGAAACTACCGCAAGTGTTTTCGGTCGTGAATTGCACTCTTATGTTATTACGGATGCTATTAGAGATGAAAAAGTTCTGAAATTCAAGGTTGACTATAATGATGTTCGACCTCAGTTTAAGAATATAGAAACCGAACAAGATGAGAAAAAGCTGAGTGCAGCAGAAAACAAAAAAGCGTTGCTTCATCCAAAACGTATCAAAGAAATATCCGAATACATTTTACAGAATTTCAAGATAAAAACCCACAGAAACCAAGGAAGCAACAAAGGCTTTAATGCCATGTTTGCTGTAAGTAGCGTTGATGCAGCCAAATGTTATTATGAGGAATTAAACAACCTGCAAAAAGATAGCGATAAGCTATTAAGAATTGCAACAATCTTTTCCTTCGCTGCAAATGAAGAGCAGAGTGCAATAGGTGAAATAGTTGACGAGACTTTTGAACCTTCTGCAATGGATATTAGTGCAAAAGAGTTTTTAACGAAAGCAATCAATGACTATAACGCAATGTTCAAAACCAGTTATGGAGTTGATAGCAATGAGTTTCAGAATTATTATCGTGACCTTGCAAAGCGTGTAAAGAATAAAGAGATTGATTTAATCATTGTAGTTGGTATGTTTCTCACAGGTTTTGATGCTCCAACACTCAATACACTTTTTGTTGACAAGAATTTACGTTATCACGGTTTGATTCAAGCCTTTTCACGTACCAATCGTATTTATGATGCTACAAAAACCTTTGGGAATATTGTTACTTTTAGAAATTTAGAAACAGCAACAGTTGATGCCATTACCCTTTTCGGGGATAGCAATACCAAGAACGTAGTTCTTGAAAAGAGCTACAAAGAATATTTAGAGGGTTTCACAGACATTGTTACAGGTGAAGCACGCAGAGGTTATGTTGAAGTAGTAAAAGATTTAAATGAGAAATTCCCTAATCCAGACGAAATTGTAAAAGAGAAAGACAAAAAAGACTTTGCAAAACTATTCGGAGAATATTTGCGAGTAGAAAACATACTCCAGAATTACGATGAATTTAACCACCTCAAAGCGTTTCAATCAATAGATAAAAATGACCCTAACGCTATTGAAGAATTTAAAAAAGCTCATTTTGTGACAGATGAGGATATTTCAGTAATGCAAAAAATTGAATTGCTGAAAGAAAGGACAGTTCAGGATTACCGTTCTACTTATAACGACATACGTGATTGGTTAAGACGTGAAAGGTTTGGGAAAGAATCAGAAGAATCTAAAATAGATTGGGATGATGTAGTGTTCGAAATAGACTTACTAAAATCGCAAGAAATAAACCTTGACTACATTCTTGAATTAATCTTTGAGCATAATAAGAAAACAAAAGACAAAGACACCTTAATTACGGAAATACGCAGGGTAATTCGTGCAAGTGTTGGGAACAGAGCAAAAGAAAGTTTAGTTGTTGATTTCATAAATGAGACTGACCTTGATACGCTACAAGACAAAGCGAATGTAATAGATTCATTTTTTGCATTTGCTCAAAGCAAGCAGAAAGCGGAAGCATTGGAATTAATCACAGAAGAAAATCTAAATATAGAGGAAGCAAAGCGTTACATAATAGCTTCTTTAAAAAGAGAATATGCAAGTGAAAATGGGACAGAACTTAATGCACTTTTGCCGAAAATGAGTCCTTTAAATCCGCAGTATTTAACTAAAAAGCAGAGTGTTTTTAAAAAGCTAGTTTCGTTTGTAGAGAAATTTAAGGGAGTTGGAGGTCAATTATGATAAAAGCCCACCCTATTTGCAAGCACATTGCCAAAGCCCCACAAGCCAACGCTTCAACCAAAGCTTTGTCAAAGAGCTTGCAAAGCCGACCCACGTAACCGCCTTTCAGGACGGTTTTAGGTTTGCCCACGCTCAAAAAAACAAAATAAATTTGTGCTTCGTGGATAGGTTGGTGCAGTTTGACAATGACAAGAAAATAAAGCTAAATAAATGCCAAACAGATGGATATGAATGAACACCAGTTGCCAACAAGCGGTATAGTTAATTGCCGGTGCTGTGGGTATTCGAGCAGCACAGCTCGTATCAAAAGTAGTTGTAACTTGATAGGAAAATGCTTCGAAATCGGCAACTAACCATACCGCCAACCGTTAGCAATAATGCAAAAAGACACCTACGACGTGATTCATCTTGATAAAGC
>CAZTSR010000057.1:0-3157 GCA_964615995.1 uncultured Bacteroidales bacterium | reverse complement strand
ATATACAATATTTATCCGTACAATGCAATGTCTTTTTTAACTTACGCCTAACGTTTGCTGGTATGACCAGTTGCCATTTCTGTACGCATAGTTGTCTGTTTATCCGAAAGGTAGCCAAAAGTACCAACATTAGCAAAACAGCGGCCTGGCAATTGGTTATACCAGTTGTTGTAAACTGTTGATCTCCTTTTGGGCACTACATTACAAAAAGAACCGGATGAACTTTTGCCTGCCCACTTGTTTTAGATTCCAGAACCATGGGGCTGGAGATTAACCTCTCTTTCTGGCATTAACCTGATTCTGTGCGTTATCAGGGGCAGGATTGCAAGGCGCTGAGTCCATTCACATCTTTTTGAGCATTTCAAAATCTCTTTATTAAAATTAATGTTTTCATGAGCTTCGACCTACATGGGAACCACTGCCTTTGAGCTGTGCAATAAACCTATGCAAGATCAGCAATTGATCAAACGTACATTTGTCGAACTAACCCTACAAAATTGCCCATACCTCTTATATAAGCTTCATTCGCAATTGTTTACAACGTCCGCCGGTATGCGCAGTTGCCATTTCAAGGCGCTTTCGTGTCGGGTTACCCGAAAGGTACCTAAAAGAACCAACTATAGCAACCCATCAACCCGGCAATTGCGTATACCGGCTGTTAGCAACAGATTTATTTTATTAAATCCTGTGCTTGAGTTTTTAATGGCCCCAGGTGTTTTTTAATAATTGCCCAAATCATAGAAGAGTCTATAGTATCATAAGAATGAATGATACGATTTCTCAAGCCGACTATTTTCCGTGAATGATCCAGCTGTTTTTCCGGGTAAAGCTTTTCGAACTTATTGATTGCTTCACCAATTATTCCTAACTGTCTCTCAACAGCACTTTGAGTTTTTAAATCATCGGTATAAACCTCAAAATTTGAAACAGCTGATGTAAATGATTCAATCAGATCAATTGCCAGTATGATATCAGACAAGTATTTTTTGCCTTGATCCGTCATAAATTAAGACTTTTGTAGTATCAATACTTTTTTTAAGAAAGGGGTTTCGTAAGGAAGATTCAGTCAATAAATCCACCTTCCTATTAAAGAAACCTTCCAATCGATCCCAAAATGATAATAGCTTATCACCTCTTTCTATGGGATCGTCATCATCTATTTCCACAAGAAGGTCAATGTCGCTTTCTTCCGGCTTAAAATTGTCATTAGTGGATGAACCAAAAGCATATAATGATTTTACCTTATGGTCTTTGCATAAAGCACTAAAGTTATCTTGGTTTTTTAATATTTCATCCTTCACAACCATAAATCAAAGATACGACAATAATTGAAATGATGAGTTTGATCTATGTGTCTGGTTTTAAATTTGTTGCTAACGTTCGCCGGTATGCGCAGTTGCCGCTTCAAGGCGCTATCGTCTCGGGTTACCCACTGATGAAGCCAAGTGAGCTAACATTGGCACCCGTAGTGCCCGGCAATTGCGTATGACCGGCTGTTGGAGGTAGTTATTTTTTATCAAGTTTAATTTTCAAACTATCTGTTTTGATTACTTCGAATCCAATGCTAGTTGTCCAGTGAGTCTCTTTGTAGGCAATTATATTTGGATCGTCATGAATGGCTTTTGGTGGATCCAAGATTATATTTTCTGATAATCTCAATACTGAATACGAGTATTTTTCGCCTGAAATGTAAATTTCAAGGTACAAAGGTTTATAACCATTTTTAGAAACTTCAATAGTCTGTTTACTTTCTTTGTACCTATGCGCAAACTCATATTCACCATAGGAATTTGTTAACAATGTATCATGTTGGAATATAACAATAGCACTATCTAGTGGTATACCGGTTGAACTATCAACTACAATGCCTGATTGATGAACAAAATAATCGCAACTCGTGCAAAGAATAATAAAAATTGTAAAAATTGAGTAATATTTTGTCTTCATTGGAATGATATTTTTTGTGATTGAGGTTTGTTATAATTACCTCCAACGTCCGCCGGTATGCGCAGTTGCCGCTTTAAGGCGCTTTCGTGTCGGGTTACCTACAAGGTAAGCAAATGAACCAACATTAGCAACCCCTCTGCCCGGCAATTGAGTATACCGGCTGTTAGGGGCTGTGCTTTTTTAAGTCTGTACTATTCTTATTCCTTAATACTGGCTCTAGAAATTTTGCTTTCTCAGGTAAAGGGCCAGGTGGCAGCGGATAGAATTTCAGAAATATTGAATTATGTGAAAAAGTTGAAAAATCAACTGTAGTATCATTTACTAATTCAAGTCGTTCAGAGATTTTAAAGATTTCACCGAATAACATTCGTAGTTCTACAGGTTCTTTATCATTACCATACACACTAGTTTCAAGGCTTTTGTCCTCATAATCGATAACAATCAAACAATATTGAGAATCATTCCAGCCTGCTTTATAACTGCTATCAATATTCAATAAGTCCAAATAATGAACTTTATTGATCAATTTAATATAATCAGTATTACTAATATTACCTCTGCAACCACCTTTATATTTATTGAATTCATTATTACCGTAGAATTTTACACTTTTTGAACTATCAATTTCTATAAAGAATGATGGACATGACCCATAGCAATCTGAAGTAAAGAAAGATATCAATTTTGGTTTAATTCTATTTTTCGGTATAGCTCTTGTGAATAAGATCGAATCATTAATTAAACGATCCTTCGTCCCTTTGTTAGCAGCTGCTATTTTTAACGTATCATTGGTTAACTGCAATATTCTAAATTGATAGATACTAACCAATGATTTTACAGGTTCAATTTCTTTAATGGTTAATATTTCATCCTCTATTCTAAAAGTACAATTGTAATTCCAATCATATAAAAAAGTACAATTAGTATCTATTATTGAAAGAAATAGCCTTCTTTGTTGATAATCAACAAAATCTTGGCAAGAAATCCAATCACCTTGTATATTAATCAAAAATTCTTTATCTCTTGAGGCATTACAAGAGTAACAAATGAAAATAATTGAAATCCATATTAAGTTTCTCATTAAATACAATTATTATTAATATGATAAATCTGGTTAATTAATCTATGGTTTGTAGTTGTCTCTTAGCATTGCCCCTAACGTTCGCCGGTATGCGCAGTTGCCGCTTCAGAGCGCTTTCGTCTCGGGTTA
>CAZTSR010000056.1:0-3247 GCA_964615995.1 uncultured Bacteroidales bacterium | reverse complement strand
CCGGATTCAGCCTCTCGATGGTGGGTCTCTGGCAGCACTATACATAACCAGTCGAGCAATCAATGATTGAATGCATTGGGGTAAAATAGGGGCAATGAATAATGGCTTGAAATATCGTCCCTGGCTCTTAGTTCTGTTCCTGGCGTTGCTCTTGAGCGCGTGTGTCAAGACCACGCCCACAACGGTTGTACCCTCAGCGACAGATCTCACCCCAAGCCAGGAGGTTATCCCAACTGAGTTAACGGCAGAGGTGCTGCCTTTCCGCGTCATTCTCTATGCTCCACAAGGTACAGATCCAGAGATGTTGGCAGAACTTAACGCCTCAATTTCAGAATTGGTTGAGCAGCAGGGCTGGATCTTTTCACCACAGGAAGTTCTGACCAATGAACCCTGGAAAGAACCGGTCAAGATAGTCATTGCCCTGCAAGGGGTAACTAATTTGATGGAATTGGTAGGTGCGCACCCTGAGGTTCAATTTCTTGCGATCAATGTGGAAGGTGCTGAGCCTGCACCGAATTTGAGCACTCTGTCAATATCAACCGAAGATCTGCAGCGCCAGGCATTTCTAGCCGGTTACCTGGCGGTTGTCCTCACACCGGATTACCGGGTGGGCGTTTTGGCTACCTCGGGTGATGAATTGGGTCAGCTCACCACCGATTCTTTTTATATCGGCGCGCAGTATTTCTGTGGGTTGTGCAACTCACGTTTTGGTCCGATTGAGTATTACCCTAAAATGGCCTTGATTGAGAATCCTTCCTCAGAATCCTCCTGGCAGGCGGCGGTTGACCTGCTCATCTCGCGGGCTGTCAATACTGTCTACATACAAAAAGAGGTCATAACACCGGATCTGCTCAATTACTTGTCAGCCAACAAAATCAAGATCATCTCGCCGATGAACGTTCCAGGCTATGCTGGTGCTGAAAATTGGATCGGGACCTTGAATCTGAACCCACTGCCTGGTTTACAGGAACTTTGGCCTGAACTCGTTGCTGGTAAAGGCGGTCTGACAGGACGCTATGCAATCGAACTTATCAACACGCAAAGCGGTCTGATCTCTGAGGGGCGTTTAAACCTGTTTACTCAAACCATGAAAGAACTGATGAACGGGTTTATCAGACCATCATCCGTGCAATAACGGATCAACAACAGCGTCTGCACCATCTTTATCTGGCAATTGTGTTTCGCCTGGTCCCATGAACTTTTCAGCCGTAACACTGCCCGCCTGTGAAACGCCTTCCCTTTTGATAACCTTGATGATGGTCATAAAGAGGATCTTGATGTCCAACCACGGGGACCAGTGATCCACATACCAGACGTCCAGGGAGAATTTTTCTTCCCAACTGAGTGCGTTTCGTCCATTTACCTGTGCCCAACCGGTGATGCCGGGTAATACATCATGCCGCCTGGCCTGTTCTGGTGAGTAACGATCGAGGTATTCGATCAACAAGGGACGTGGACCAACCAGGCTCATATCGCCTTTCAATATATTGATCAATTCAGGAAGTTCATCAATGCTGGAGGAGCGCAGGAACTTGCCTAACTGAGTCAGCCGTTTTGCATCGGGTAGTGGCAGCCCATTTTTATCATAAGCTTCAAGCATCGACCGAAATTTATAGATGGTGAATATTTCACCCTTACGACCCGGTCGTTGCTGTTTAAATATGACCGGTTTCCCCAGGAAAATCCTGACCAGGATGGCAACGATCAAAAACAGGGGGAAAAGGATGATCAAAACTGGCAATGTCAGGATATAATCAAGTATCCGTTTAATGATCGGCGTACCACGCGGAAAAAGTCTCACAGCCATATCTGGATTTTACCTTAGTTAAAGGTTAAAATTGATCAGATCACTAGATGAATGGAGGGACGAGTGAACGAAAAGATTTTGGTTATTGAAGATGATCAGGAAATTCTTCGCTTTCTGCAACGCGCATTGGTATTTGAAGGGTATAGGGTGGATCTTGCTGCTGGTGGAACGCTGGGGTTGACCCTTGCCCATGATGGGGACCCAGCTTTGATTATCCTGGATCTATTGCTGCCTGACTTGGATGGTCTGGAAGTTTGCCGTCGTCTCCGCTTGTTTACTAAAACCCCGATCATCATGGTAACCGCCAAAGACAAAATTTCAGACAAGGTCAATGGTTTGGATGCTGGGGCTGATGATTACCTGGTAAAGCCTTTCGGCATTGAAGAGCTCCTGGCGAGGGTCAGGGCACAATTACGCCGGACGGCTGAAGAACGCCCGGAGGTACTCTCTTTTAGTGATCTCACATTGGACCACAAGACCCACCAGGCAATGCGTGGTGATCGGTTAATTGACCTGACGGCCAAGGAATTTAACCTGCTGGATCTTTTTTTACACTACCCCAACCAGGTGTTAACTCGTGCCCTGATCTTTGAGAAGGTCTGGGAATATGATTTTGGTGGTGAAAGCAATGTGCTGGATGTCTATATCCGCTACCTGCGCGAAAAACTGGAAGCCAACGGTGAGCCTCGCCTGATCCATACCATCCGTGGTGTCGGTTATGTTTTACGCGAACCTGATTGATGTCATTTAGAACGAAGGTAACTCTCAAATTTACGTTGATCGTCCTGCTTGTTCTTTCCCTGGCGGGAACAGGCATACTCTTCTATTACCGACACCAACAGTTAAACTTGGTAAAAGCCGAACTTGAGGCTGTCACTCTGACAATCAAGGCTTCCATTGATTCTAATTTACTGCATGTCTCTAACCTGGAATATTTTTTATTGCCTCCCGGGCTTTCCTGCAGGGTCGGCTATGAAAATGGAGATACATCTTCCTGCTCAACCGCCTTCCCCCCGATTGCCTCGCCGTTTGATGAACCCATACCGATCCCTGATGAACCAACTCATCGACAAGTAGACAGTGGTGGCATTTCCTATTGGGTTCTTACGACCCCTTTTGTTAATAATGAAAATGGAATTGCCTGGATTCAGGTTGCAAGGGATATGACTCAAGTCGGGTCCGCTCTTGTCCGTATGCTTTGGGCGGTCCTCGTAGTGATTTCTGGGTCAACTTTCTTGACCGGTTTGCTTACCTGGTTGGTCATTACCAGGGAATTGAGACAGGTCAGGCAAATGACCCGGGTGGTTCAGGGCATGGTTGCAAGTGAGGTTCTGGCATCTGATCCAGATATCTCGATAAGGGGGAACTCGGAGGTCGGTCAACTTGCTGACGCCATAAACCAGTTGCTTAGGCGGTTGCAGAAGGCTTTGCATTCCCAAA
>CAZTSR010000055.1:0-3549 GCA_964615995.1 uncultured Bacteroidales bacterium | reverse complement strand
TTGCAATAGAAGAGACAATAATTATGATCAGATCAATTTAAACAAACATGGTAAATTAGAAAAGAAACAGAAAGAATTGAATTTAGATGTCATTGATGACTCAGGAATTAAACTGTTTGAAAAATATAGTAAATACAAAAACAACATTTCGATTATTATTGATTACCTTAATAATTAATAAGTACTACCGCCAACAGCCGGTATAAGCCATTGCTGGTTGTGGGTTTGCGTATGTCAGGGCTTTTTGTTATCTTGTGCTAACTAGACCAGTAAGCGCCTTGAAACACGCAACAGCTCATACCACCGCCGTTGCCAACAAGTTAAAAAAAAGAAAACTCTTGTTTCCTAATAAAGAAACATTTATCTTTGAGTAAAAAATTGAAGTGACTGAAAGATTTAAAGTTGAGTTATTAGACCAAGCATTAGAGTTTATCGAAAGTCTTGATGAAAAAACTCGTGATAAGGTGATTTATAACATTCACAAAGCACGTGTTGTTCAAGACTCTGAATTATTTAAGAAATTAACTGGAGAAATTTGGGAGTTCAGAACTCTATACAAGAAGAATTATTTCAGGCTATTTGCATTTTGGGATAAGTCGGAGAAAACGGATACAGTGGTAATTTCAACACACGGAATTATTAAGAAAACTGACAAAGTTCCAAAATCAGAAATTGAGAAAGCAGAGAGAATAAGGAAAGAGTATTTTGAACGAAAAAGCATTTAAGCCATGAAAAATAAACCAATGAAAACAACGAGCCTTGATGAACTAACCGACAAATATATCGGCAAAAAGGGCACACCTAAACGCGAAAGTTTTGAAAATGAATTAAGACTTGATTTATTGGGTGAAGCAATCAAACAAGCGAGAAAAGAAAGGAACTTAACTCAAGAACAACTTGGGAAATTAATTGGTGTTCAGAAAGCACAGATTTCTAAAATTGAAAATAGTCTTACCGATGCCAGATTTGAGACTATATTAAAAGTTTTTAAAGCACTTAATGCAAAAATAAATTTCAACATAGAACTGCTTGACCAGAAAGTAAATATTGCATAAACGAAGAAATACAACCTGTTGGCAACATCATGTATAAAACATTTGGGGGTTTAGTGCTTACTTGAAACATTCTGCCCCGCATCAGCTTTTGTAATGGTTGACAGAGACGAGCCCGCAAACCCCAAACATTTCATACATGTACCGTTGTAATTAATGCAAAAATACATTTTACAAAGTATTACCTTTATAATTTGATTTTTGTTCTATGCCAAATCTTTATATAATTGCTGGTTGCAACGGTGCTGGTAAGACGACTGCTTCTTTCACAGTTTTACCTGAAATGCTAAATTGCGAAGAGTTCATTAATGCTGATGAAATAGCTCGAGGTCTTTCTCCATTGAATCCCGATAAAGCTGCAATTGACGCAGGACGTATTATGCTTGCTAAAATTGATAAATTGATCTTGAATAAAAAGGAATTTGCATTTGAGACAACCTTAGCAACTAAGAGCTATTCAAATACAATAATAGAGGCAAAAGAAAATGGTTATACCGTAACTTTAGTCTTTTTATGGCTTGATTCCATTGATTTGGCTATTGAAAGGGTAAAAACAAGAGTATTAGAAGGCGGTCATAATATTCCTGAGGCAATAATTACAAGGAGATATTATTCTGGCTTATCAAATTTGTTTAAAATTTACATTCCTTTATGTGATTATTGGATGATATTTAATAACTCAATTTCACCTTCAGAACTTATAGCAGAAGGTTATTCAGACAGAGATATGGAGATTAAAAATAGTAGTATCTTTGAAACCATAAAAATGTTATCTCAACATGACCAAAAAGGATAATTCAATAAGAGATAAAATCATTAAAGGATTGGAATTAACTCACAAAAAGTTGATCCAATCTAAAAAAGAGAGAAACCTTGATCTGGTAGTTTCAGACAAAGGTAAGGTGGTTCGCGTAAGAGCCAAAAATCTTTAAACTTAAGATTGCACTAATTACAACAGCCGGTCATACGCAATTGCCGGGTTGAGGGGTTGCTAAAGTAGATTCATTTGCTTACCTTGTGGGTAACCCGAGACGAAAGCGCCTTGAAGCGGCAACTGGTCATACCAGCGGACGTTGTAAGCCATTGCAAATGAAGTTTATATAAGGGGTGGGTAATTTTGTGGGTTGGTTCGACAAATGGACATTAAATCATTTGCTAAACTTGCTATAGGTTTATTGCACAGCTCAACGGTAGTGGTTCCCATGAGGGCTGAAGCTCAAGAAAACATGAATTTAATAAAGAGATTTTGAAAAGCTCAAAAAGAGGGTGATTGAACTCAGTGCCTTGCAATCCTGCCCTTGATAACGCACAGAAGTTAAATAGTGCCTAATGGTGATGTTAATCTCTAGCCCCATGGTTCTGGAATCTAAAACAGGTGGGCAGGCAAAAGTTCATCCGGTTCTTTGTAAAAGGTAGTGCCCAAAAGGAGATCAACAGTTTACAACAGCTGATATAACCAATTGCCAGGTTGAAGGGTTGCTAATGTTGGCTCATTTTCCTACTTTGTAAGTAACCCGACACGAAAGCGCTCTGAAGCGGCTACTGCGCATAACGGCGAACGTTGTGGTTAATTGTAAATGACAGACTACTAATATCAAACCTTTGTTTTATCTTTGAAGTAAATTGAAATAATGGATAGTAAGATAAAATATTGGATAGATTTATCGGACTATGATTTAGAAACCGCAGAGGCTATGCTTAGTAGCAAAAGGTATCTCTATGTTGGTTTTATGTGCCACCAATCAATTGAGAAGGCATTTAAAGCCTATTATACAAAACTAAAATCAGAAACTGCTCCATATTCTCATAGCCTTTCCTACCTGGCCAAACAAGGTGACTTTTATGAGAAATTTTCTGAACTTCAAAAAGAATTTATTGACCAAATAGAACCATTGAATATTGAGGCTCGATATCCATCCCATAAGGATCGGCTATTAAAAAGCCTTACCGATATAAAATGCCTTGAAATCATTCTTAATACTAAAGAGATTCAAAAATGGATAAAAGAGAGGCTATAAATAAAGTAAAAGCATATAGGCATTTATTGAAAGACCATTTTCAGTTTGAAAATATCTATCTTTTTGGTTCATATGCTAAAGGCACCAATAGAGAAGATAGCGATATTGATGTTGCCGTAATCGTAGATCACGTTGAGGGTGATTATTTTTCCATTAATCCACTATTATGGAAATTAAGAAGGCAGATTGATGACAGAATTGAGCCTATCTTAATTGAAAGAGATTTTGATGAGGCTGATTTTCTTGGAGAGATACAAAAATACGGCATCAAAATAGCCTAATATAAAACAACTAACCACAACAGCAGGTATAAACCATTGCTAGTAGAGGGTTTGTTAAGGTCAGTTCACTTGGTTACCTTGTGCAACCTAGACCGCAAAGTGCCTGGAATACGCAACGGTTCATAACGGAGAACGTTAGGCGTAATTCCCCACATCAAAGAAACTCGATTAATTTCTTTTGCTAACGATAGAAGCACA
>CAZTSR010000054.1:0-3832 GCA_964615995.1 uncultured Bacteroidales bacterium | reverse complement strand
CCCCTCGCTGAGCGAAGACTTCAATCGAAGCGGCTCGGCGACAGTTTGTAACTTCGCCGTTTTTAAAGGGCAATTTGTAATTGCCAATACAATATAAACACAAAACCCGGTCATCACCGGGTTTTGTTATTATAACAAGCCTGCAATTTTAAGCAGGTCATCCAGTTCTTTATCGGAGATGGTTTCTTTTTCTGACTTGTCGTAAATGGTAAGCAGGTAAACATCTTTATCGACCACCTTAACACAGGTAATAACACGGGATCCACCGCTTTTACCTTTACCCTTGCTGGCAATAGCCATACGAACCTTGTAGCAGTCTTTACCTAAGGGTTCGCCTTGCAAAGGGTTTTGTTCCAGGGAATTAACAAGAGCTTCAAGGTCTGATTTAAGGGAATGGTGCTTTTTACCAATACTTTTGGCATGTTTTTTAAAACCGGTGGTAACAATTACATTAAAGCTCATTTAAGAAATCTCTTGCCGGTTGTAATTTTATTTTGCCCTGCCTGTGCAGCTCAACCTCGTTTAAAGCGGTTTTTAAATCGTCAACAAACTCCTTTTGCTCTTTGGAGAGCCTTTTCACTTTCTTAAATCCAAGATTATTTACAAGCTCCATAAAGAAGTTAATTTTATTGTCCGGTATGTCAAGTACTACCCTTTGCATAATCAAATTTCTTTTTAGCTGGCGTATGCCTGCCTTGTTTTAAAATCCCTCAGATACGTATCAATAATATCGAAAATCTTGGACTTTGTACCCTGGTCAAGTTTTTCAATATCTTTCAGGCGTTTAAGGGTAATATTATCGATTTGTTCGTACTCGCCATCTTTAACGAGATAGTCAAGGGTAACCCCCAATGAATCGGCTATTTTTGCAGCAACTTCAATGGAAGGAATATTTTCCCCTCTTTCATACTTGCCGATAATATCCCCGGAAGTTCCAACAAGCTTACCTAAATCGGCTTGTTTTATTTTTTTCTGTTTTCTGGCATAAGCCAATCTTTCCGAAAAAGCCATAAATACATCAGATTTACGAGTTATAAACGAACATCATACAAAAATAAGTGATAAATAAGTTAAAAACAATTTATATTTTTCTTGTATCAAAAATATAAATGGGTTAGATTTGTGAGGTATTTGTCAGATGATAATTTTTTAAACTTTTTTATCCATGGAAATATCCGACATCAAACAGCATTTAAATATCCTAACCGTTTTAGGAAAATACGGCCTGAAGCCTGATAAACATGACATGCTCGTCTGCCCTTTCCACGAAGATAAAAGCCCCAGCCTGAAGATCTATACCAAGACAAATACTTTCCATTGCTTTGGCTGCGGTGCAACCGGTGACGGGATCCAGTTTATTGAAATGTTTGAAAAGCTCAGCAAACATGAAGCCATTGAGAAAGCCAAAACCTTGGTTGATCCGAGTTACGCTGTAAATCCAATACCTATGGAACAACCGGAAGAAAAAGACATTCTGCCACGGATGGCAGTGCTGGGAAAAGTGGCGATGGACTGCAAGGCTACTTTTAAACGGGCGGAAAAAGCCAGGGAGTATTTAAAAAGCCGGAAACTTGACCCGGATAAAATGAATGTAGGTTATATCGGCACGGACCTTGGAAAGGGATGGAACCGGCAATTACAGGAAAGCGCCCTGCAGCTGGGCATATTAAAGCAAATCAAACCAGAAAGCTATGCTCCGAAGTTTAAAAACTGCGTGCTGTTTTTTACTAAAAACGAGAAAGGACAGGTTATTGATCTTTATGGGCGGTCTGTTATTGATGGCACCGAAAACAGGCACTTTTATTTAAACGGCCATCACCAGGGCATTTATCCTAAATATCCTGATACGGGAACAAAAAAGCTGATACTGACCGAGGCCATCATCGATTGTGAAACCCTTCTCCAACAAACAGAACTTACCCAGCATTACAGCATGATATCGCTTTTTGGCACCAACGGATTTACAGCTGAAATGCAGCAAGCCATAAAGGAACTGCAACAACTTGAAGAAGTCATCCTGTTCTTTGACGGCGACAACGCCGGAGAAATGGCCATAACAAGGGTAAGCGAAAAGCTGCAGGAGATCCGACCAGGGGTAAAAGTAACTTTTGTAGACACGCCGAAAGACGAAGATGTAAACAGCCTTTTACAAGGTCATGACGCTGAAATCTTCGCCCACCTTATTAAAGAACGAAAACCAATCTCAAATAAAATAAAAAAATCAGATACCCAAGCTGGCCAATCGACCCTTAACCCTTCTGAATCTTTACAAGACCAAGAACCAGCCTACGAATCCGAACCCATCCTGGACACTACCAACCCCGACCGGATCACCTACCATGATGGAGAGCTGCTTTTTACCATCTGGGGCGGCATTGAAAAGGATAACATCCACCGGCTTAAGATAAACCTTTTGGTACAGCTTAAAAGTGATGGTTTTAAATATTACCAGGACGATGTTAACTTATATAGCAATGGACAGCTGCAGCGATACATCCGGGGAGCATCGGAAGAACTGGAAGTCGGCACTACGCTGTTAAAAACCACAATCCGGAAACTTCAAACCCTCCTGGAAGAATACCGCCTAAAACAGGTAGAAGAAGAAAAGAAGGCATTAAAACCAAAGGTTTACCAAATGACCAAGGCCGAAGAACAACAGGCCATGAACTTTTTAAAGTCACGTCAACTGGCAAAAAACACCCTGAAAGCCATTGAAAAAAGCGGGCTGGTTGGAGAGCAGAAAAACGGCCTGTTGCTTTTTTTTCTTTATTTGAGTAGACTTTTAGATGAGCCCCTTCACGCCATTATTTACGGTAAAAGCGGCAGCGGAAAGACCTATTTACAAACCAAGATCAGCGAATGCCTGCCCGATGAAAGCGTAAGGACAATAACCAGCTTAACCGAAAACACGCTGTATTACTCGGCCAAAGACTTCTGGAAGCACAAAGTCCTTTTAATTGAAGACTTAGAAGGCGTTTACAATGCCTTTTTGCCCCTTCGGGAGTTTATGAGCAAGCAAAGCATTACCAAGCTTACAACCGATAAAGACGCCAAGGGAAACAACGTGCAAAAAGTTTTAATGGTTGAAGGACCGATCTGCGTGAGCGGTGCCACCACCCAGGGAAACATCTATGAGGACAATGCCAACCGAAGCTTTTTGCTGCACGTGGACGAGACCCCAGGCCATGCCCGTGAGGTTATGAACTACCAACGAAACCATCAGGCCGGACTGATCAATGAGCTTGAGCAGGATCAGAACAGGCAGATTTTGAAAAACGCCCAAAGGCTGCTTCATAAAGTAAAAGTGATCAATCGGTATGCCCCGGAGCTGGATATCCCGGAATGCGTATTTAAGAAGCTTCGAACCAACATGCACTATCTGAAACTAATCGAGATCATTACCTTTTACCATCAGCATGCAAGAGAGTGGAAACAGGACCGGGAAGGGCGTCCATACATTGAAACCACCATGGAAGACATTGAAATGGCCAACTGGCTTGTAAAAGATACGCTGCTTAGAAAATCCGATGAGCTGGGCGGGGATCTGCGGAGCTTTTTTGAAAGTCTTAAAACGATTATGAGGGCAAAAGAAAACTCCCCGGCCTTTTATGCAAAGGGAATCCGGGAATTTTTTAGGATGAATCCCATGAAAATAAACCGTTACCTGAGGGATCTGGAAAGCAGGGGATTTATCCAGCGTAGTGGCGGAAACCGTAAAAACGGTTTTGAATACGAGATCCGTTCCTGGGACGAGTATGAGAAATTAAAAAGCGGTGTGAATATCCTGGATGATATCCTAAAAAGGTTAAAGGAAAAGCAGCAGCCTTCTGAA
>CAZTSR010000053.1:0-4205 GCA_964615995.1 uncultured Bacteroidales bacterium | reverse complement strand
AGCGGGACCATGCACGCCTTTGCCAGGGAGTGTGTTGGGTTTCGGGCACTTAAGGCGTTGCAAGGTACGTTGGTGCTTCCCAGATAGCTTGTTTACCGCCCTCAACCACAACCTACCATATTCCGGTTCCACCTAAACACCTGGCAAAAACCGATTCCACAGGGATGCTACGCAATCTTACCCCACTCCGCTGTGCTTCGGCCCTTGCCAGGGAGTGTGTTGGGTTTCGGGCACTTAAGGCGTTGCAAGGTACGTTGGTGCTTCCCAGATAGCTTGTTTACCGCCCTCAACCACAACCTACCATATTCCGGTTCCACCTAAACACCTGACGAACGCCAAGAGTGTGTTGGGTTTCGGGCACTTGAGGCTCTGCAAGGTACGTTGGTGATTCCCGGATAGCTTGTTTACCGCCCTCAACCACAACCTACCACATTCCAACCCCAACACCCTGGCAACGGCCACTATACCAATTCATTTGGAGGGATTTAATCGGGAGACCTGGCGGTCAGAGAACGCGCCCGGCCTGGTCCTCTCCGCTTCGCTACCAGGATGTTAATTCCAGCGCAATCTGAGGAATAAAATGACACTTGCCTTGATTTTTCTCTTGCAGACAGCAGGATAAATTCAGATCTGTCTTTTAGGTTTGGAGAATTAATTAATAGTGACAGGGTAGGTTAAGCCAAGAGAGAATAAACTGAGGAATTTTTCATTCAGTCAACCAAGTGATAAGATCACTTTGGGTGGTGATCTTCTTTCTAAAACAAGCCGGGCTGAAAAGCGGTCTCAGTTTTACTTTGAGACAAGGACTGATTTTCCATCCATTCATAAAGCTTTAACCGGTCTCCCATGAAAGGGTGGGGAAATGGTATTGCTCCCTTTTGGATAAGCAATGTGTTACCGGGGGCCATCAAGGAGTGCTCCAGGGCAAAAACAGGTAACCACTTAGCCTTAAGGGCTTCAGATGCTCCAGCCCAGGTGCCTCCTTTTCCTGCGTCACTTGCCACAACAATGGCATAATCTGCCAGAGTATAAATTAATTTATTTCTTCCCATCGCAGTACCCACCGTAAACGGTGCGCTGGGAGAATAAGGCGTTGCCAGACACAGGTCTCCCCGGCTGATGGCACTACGGTTTTCAGGATCACGAATTGCTTTTTCCAGACTATCTGCCAGAACACCTACAGCGGTTCCTCGAGCAGATAGTGCCGCTTTCATGCTGAGAGTATCCACGCCCTTAGCCCCGCCAGAGTAAAGTACCAGCCCTGATATCCCACATGCATTACCCACGAATTCCGCACACGCCTGCCCAACTTCATCAAGATTTCGGGAGCCAATGACCGCAATTCCCGGTTGACCTAAAAGGGCTTTTTCGCCCGCATAAAAAAGAACAGAGGGTGCCGATCCCTTCAATCGCTGTTTGTATCGCTCGGGATAATCACTATCAACTCTGGTTGTTACGTTGATACCCAAAGATGCAAGGCGTTCAAGGTCAATTGCCAATGAACCGCTTCGCTGTAAAAGATTGGCAATTCGATTTGCTTCTTCTTCAGTCAAATTTAATTGGGATTGTAGACCTATTGAATTAATTTCCAACAAATCACTTGGTCGCATTGATGCTGACTGTAGTTTTACAGCCAACGGATTCCAGTCTCTTAGTGTGAAAGGAGGAAATTCCGGATCCGCTGGAAGCCCCAGATGTGAACAAAGCAATAAAATCACTTGTGAATCATGAGAAATGGTCATTCGTTTTAACTGTTTCCTGTTGCTTTAGCAAGCGTAAATGGGTACACCTGGTCACTTCCTTCTTTGAGGAGCAAATAACCAGCCATTGTAAGAGTCCAACCCGAATCAATAATATCATCAATTAACAGGACGGGGCCGTCAGGTAATTTTCCCTCGATTGCAAGGGTACCGATAACATTACGTGCTTGCATGGAACTGTTTTGCATAGTTTTCTGTTCAGGGGCATTGTTTACTCTTTTTAATACCGGGTAAAAGGGAAGCCCCAGTTTTAATGCCAGCTTTTTTGAAAAATCTGCTACCAATGTAGGATGGCGAAGCGATGGGATTGCTGTTACCCATGCCGGGAAGGGATCTGGTCGCCAAGTATCAACAATCATATGAACTGCCGCCTGTAATAGCTCATTTGAGAAATAGCCATCAGTGTACTTCCCTTGCTTAACCAACTTTCCCCATCCAGGATCATTGTAATAGCACAATGATCTTCCCTGCTCAATTTGAAGCTCTGCAGGTAACCTTCTTTTTTGACCCGGAAATAAACCGGATGGAAGAAAACTGCGATGTGCAATGATAATCGTTTCCTCTTTTAGAAAATTCTCAGCTTCTATTACCAACTCTGGCGATACTTCCTTGGGCAGTCCCTTACCTCTGCAATTTGAGCAACGATTACACACGGTAGGGTATGGATCATCAAGCGCCTTCATTAAGAACATCATTAAACAGTCCTGATGATTTAAGTACTCTTGTATTTGTGCAAGCTCTAACCGGCGCAGATCGGTTACCTGGTTCATCCGATTGATATCAGGTGTCCAGGGATTAGGTGTTCGAAAGTAAAGGCTCTTTTTATCCATGGTTTTACCAACGGCGCCATCCACTTCCAATAATTTTAGAGCTTTCTCTGCCTTTGACTTTGAGGTGTTTACATTTTCCAAAATCTTATAGATAGAGAGTCCATCGCTTTTTTCTAGTTGCTGCAGGATGGCTTGAAATACATCTACATCAGGAAAGGCTGATTCAATAAAATAGTTATGAATCTCCTCGTCCTCTTCGCCACCAAGTAAGATCCCATATGATCTATCAGTTGCCCGTCCAGCTCGCCCCACTTGTTGATAGTAGGCGACAACTGACCCAGGGCATTGAAAATGGACAACAAAGGCAATATCTGGTTTGTCAAATCCCATACCCAAGGCAACGGTTGCGACCAGGATCTGAATTTCGTTTCTGAGAAAAGCTTGTTCCAGCGCTTCCCGATCAATTTGGTTGCCGTTGCCTGCATGGTAAGCCGCAGCCTTAAATCCTTTCTTACTTAACCAAACAGCAACGCGTTCAGTATCCGCTACTGTCAGACAATATATGATGCCACTTCCATTGAATTTGGGTAAATTTTCCGCCAACCAGGCTAATCTTTCACTCTGCCTTGGAAGAAGGATGTTTTGAAGACGAAGACTCTCCCGTGCAAGAGACCCCCTGAGAATGGTCAAACCTGGACCCAGTTGGGCTTGCACATCCGCAATCACCCTATTGTTGGCTGTCGCTGTTGTGCCAATTACTGGCACACTTTTGGGTAAAATTTGAAGAATGCGAATGATACGTCGATAATCAGGCCGAAAATCATGACCCCAGTCGGATATGCAATGAGCTTCATCCACTACAAATAAGCCGATCCGACCGGAAAACTTTGGCATTACTTGATTCAGAAAATGTTCATTGTTTAATCGCTCAGGTGAAATGAGGAGAATGTCACATGTGTTAATTCCCAGAGCCTCTTCTGCTGCTTTCCACTCTTCCTGGTTTGCACTGTTGATCGTAATCGCACGAATTCCAATTCTCTCTGCCATTTCTATTTGATTTCGCATTAGAGAAAGAAGTGGACTTATTAAAAGTGTTGGACCAGCACCATGTTCACGAAGCAATTTTGTTGCCAGAAAATACACCAAACTTTTCCCCCAACCAGTTCTTTGTACCACCAAGACTCTTTGCTTTTTAACAGCAACTGTTTCTATTGCTTCCCATTGACCCGGTCTAAATTCCTGGTCCTTACCAAGCATCAATTTAAGAAGTTTTCTAGCGTAATCTTTGTTTGGTTGCGATGATGCCACAACGTTCCTCTCCTGTTGAATATTAATTTCTGATCCCAATATATCAGATTTAAATAACTAGCAACATAGACGAGTAAGTAATGACTAATTATATAAGATAATATGCAAGATCATCTTCTACTTTTACAAAGGAACATTACAAATGTTCGTCAATGTTTTTTAGTAGACCTTGATCGCACCGGTCTAAAGCCCGCACGCGGCCTTTGACCGTCAGATCTCAATGCCCAGCAACCGCCATCTTCGGCGGAAGGTCTCCCTGCCCTGAGCACAGCCTTTTCTTAGAGCTTGAATCTTTAAACTTTAAGCTTCTATTTACTTGTCCCTGAAAATGCTCGAGCCGCTCATGCCGCTGGAGCTGGCGCGGACC
>CAZTSR010000052.1:0-4327 GCA_964615995.1 uncultured Bacteroidales bacterium | reverse complement strand
TATAAAATTACCCACCACTTATATAAGCTTCATTTGCAACCGTTTACAACGTTCGGCGGTATGCGCAGTGCGGGATTCGAAGCACTAACTTGTCGTGTTACCGCAAGGGTTATTAAGTGAGCTGCAATAGAACAGGCACAGCACCCCGCATTGCGTATGACCGCTTGTTAGCAACAGGCTGTTATTTTATTATAAATTTTTTATCGTATGGTTTGAATTTAATTAAATTATTGTTTGAGTCGGTATAGACAATATTTTTGCCTTTGAAAGATAATCTTGTCGGTATTTCCTGCAATTCGTATTTGGGCTTAACTGCAAGGTAAATCTTTGCGCAATTATACCGCTCCATATTAATTTGCATTTTATTGTCTATCAAATCATCATTAGGGTCAAAGAAATTCAATGTATCAATATAATTACTAGCATATAGTTTCCTTGATACTATAACTGTATCATTGAAATCACAACTAGGGATTCTATTGCTTTCAATTGCCTGCAATGAAGGGCATGTATCCACTGGACATTCATAGAATAGAGAAAGTGAAGCCTTCTGATACCTGTGTCTGTTAACTTGCAAAATTTCAGGGAATAGTTTAAAGAAAATCAAATACAAAGAGTCTTGAAAGCCACAATTGGAATATTCCACAAAGCTTTTCTTCATTTGGACGTCGATAGGCTTAATTATTTCCAGAATCAATGAATCTTTTATAATCTTATAATCTCCATTGACTTCTTCATGTATTGTTCCTGCTTTATTGTAGTAGATGTAATGAAAAGAATTAACATAATCTAGCTGCAATACTTGATATTCATTTTCAAATGGTCTGTTTTGTGGTTTACTGATATACGTCGGGCCAACATATGCATGAGGAACACAACTTTCTATCAAAAACATTAATAATATAAAAATTGAATACTTTTTCATAAAGTCACATAATATTATTGAAGAACTGTCTTTATTCAGCTTGTTGCTAACGCCTCGCCGGTATACGCTGTTGCCGCTTCAGAGCGCTTTCGTGTCGGGTGACCCACAAGGTAAGCAAATGAACCAACTTTAGCAACCCCTCAACACGGCAATTGAGTATACCGGCTGTTAGCAATCGTTTTTATTTGTCAATCTTAAATGCGTAATCACCATATATGTCACGAAAATATATAACAGCCTCATTATCTGTCATTTTATTCAGATCAATAACTGCTTTTTCTTTAAAGAATGAAATAGAATCAATAACTTCAATTGGTCTACCGTAGAAATATTGATCTCTGATTTGACGGCTTTTAAATTTCCCAATTAGAATATATGGGGGATTGAAGGTATCAACTGCAGCAAGATAGCATTCAAGTGTATTTCCTTTTTTAATAGTTACTGGTTTTATGTAATTGATAGTCGTCGTTCCTTCTTGAGCCTCCATATGAATGAAATCTACCACTTCTCTTACAATTAAATTCAAATAAAGTCTTGTGAGTTCCATATCAGATTTTGAACTGGCATGTAAAATTTTCTCTTTGAGAGGAGTCAAAAACTCATCTAAAAGAGTTAGTTGCGTATATTGATAATTATTTCCATAGCCGTCTTCGGTTCTCGTTGTATCCAGACGCGGGATATAAATGCTATCAATCAATTCATAAAACCGATTAAACCTTTTCTTTTGAATGCTGGAAAGCGTTTTATTTTCAGAAATTAATGAATCAAGGAGTTTGTTAAGTTTTTCAGTTTCATTACTTAAATCCGAAAATAATTTAGCCATTTCATGATATCTGGCAGGAATAATAACATTTAATTTAATCAGATCATAACTTGGATCACTTGTATGTATTATAACTGAACTGGCAATGTTATGGATTTCATTTGCCAATTTTTTGTCGCGATTACAACCAAAGAAAATTGTTGACAGAACAATAATAACAATGCTTATTCTTTTCATGTTTTGATTTTTAAATGATTGCTAACGTCCGCGTGTATGAGCCGTTGCGTGATTCAAAGCGCTTTGTTGTCGAGTTACTACAACGTAACCAAGTGTACCAACTTACGCAAACTATCTGCCAGCAATGGCTTATACACGCTGTTGGTGGCTGGCTTTTTCATATGTCTATTTTAGTTTTTAATTCTTTTGTTTTTATGACAGTTACAAATTCTTTGTGTAAACTTGCTAATGCTGTATTATGTATAGTATCAGCGGAGTATTTTTGTCCATCAGCTCCTACTTTGTCAAATGTCGCTGTCGCATCAGAAACTACAAAAGTATCATATCCATAATCTCCTGCCATTCTTGCTGTCGTAGATATACAGTGGTCAGTTGTCAAACCAACTATTATGAGTTTTTTTATGTTGGATTTATCGAGCTGTTGTTTGAGGTCTGTCCCAATAAATGCGCTATGTACATTCTTTTTAATTATTTGCTCTCCTACATATGGCTTTATTATGTCTTGAAACTCATTACCGATTTTTCCTTCCACAAATTTTGATTTAGGGTGTGTTGAACAGTGCTGAATGTGAAAAATTGGCAAATTATTATGTCTCCAAAAATCAAGGAGTTCCCTTGCATTAGTCTCTGCATCAGGATTGTTTCTTTGTCCTCCCCAGTAATTAATATCTTCATCTTCAAAGCCCTTTTGTATATCAATCAGGATTAAAGCCGGTTTATCTTGTTTTGTCATAAATATTATTTTTGAGTTAATTTATAGTCAACCTATTATTGGACGAAGTGGTTTTTTTTAAGCTTGCCACCAACGTCTGCCGGTATGAGCTGTTGCGTGTTTCAAGGCGCTTACTGATCTAGTTAGCACAAGATAACAAAAAGTGCTGACCTAAGCAAACCCACTACCAGCAATGGCTTATACCGGCTGTTAGCGGTTGTAAATTATTTTATTCTTTCAATTATTGTGTCCTTTGTATTGGTCACCCATATCTGTATAACTGTTAATATAGCAAGTGCAGGTTCCTGTGAAATGTGTCTAAAATATTCATCCTCCCATGAATAAAAGTGTTGTTTATTTTTTACATCTGTCGGTAGTAGTTGATTTAATTCCTCTGGTTTTAAAATACCAGAGAAATTTGATATTATAAGTCGCTTGTAATTTTCAATTTTTAACTTTAATAATTCTCCTTCCTTTTGCTTGAAGAAATAATCATCAAGTACCTCATGTTTATTCAAGGTTAGATATTTCACTTCACTCTTAATATTCTCTATGTACTGAATTAAAGTATCTGTATATTGTTTTAAACTTTCAATCCTTTTTGGGTCCGTCTGAAATGATATTTGACTTGCTTGAATCGAACAGTATCCTACAAGAAATGACACAATCAATGCTGTCTTTTTTAACAATGTTATTTCCATAGAGATCTGTTTATTTTTATAACCGCTAACGTCCGCGTGTATGAGCCGTTGCGTGGCAAAGGCGCTTTGTTGTCGTGTTAGTACTAGGTAACCAAAAGAACTGACCTACGCAAACCCGCTGCCAGCAATGGCTTATACACGCTGTTAGGTGTAGTTGTTATTTCTTGTTCGTTATGTATTCATCCATTCGGCTTAATAGCCTCCACCATTCACTATTATCTTCGCGATAAGTTCTAATAGCACCTGCTCTAACAAGTATCTTTCGTAATTCATTATCCTCGAAGCCTCCTAAATGTTTTTTTAAAGTTTCAAATGAACGGTCAGTGTAAGATGCATGATTTAAAAAATGTAAAGCAGTTTGTTCCGCTTGAAATTCAGTTTTGTGTTCTTCTCTTATTCTTAATATTTCATTTTTAAGTTGGGCCTTTTGTATAAAGTACGTAATTAGTCCACCAACAATTGTTCCGATAAGGCCTGCTATGGCAGGAATAATTGATTCTATCATAGTGTTAAATGTTCAAATAGATTTTTTACAATTCTATCGTTTGGAAATTCCTTGTAACAATTAAAATAGTTTTTGACAGCTTTAACAAAGAGTAATGCAGCTTCATTTTCAAAATCTGCATCTACCCACTCATTGTCACCACTGTCATTATGTTTGAGTTCATTTTTCACCTTATTTATTTTCTGAATTAGCTCTTTGTCGGACGGGCTTTTGTCCCGAAAAATAGTGTAAACGCTTCTCAAATAAATTACATCTCCTTCAAGTAGATTTGTCTTGGTTCGTTTTTTCGCAATTTGTCCAAGTATTTCTTCTGCAGCACATGATAAAGTAATTGAGCAAATATAGTCGCTCTTGTTATAATGTCTGGCAGCAGCTTTTATTTGTTTTATAGCTATGTCTCTCTTTTCCATGTCAGTATACAATTACACCTAACGTTCGCCGGTATGCGCAGTTGCCGCTTCAGGGCGCTTTCGTGTCGGGTTAC
>CAZTSR010000051.1:0-4633 GCA_964615995.1 uncultured Bacteroidales bacterium | reverse complement strand
TGGCAGTCTTGGTGATATCCAGCACAGCCTGGGTGCGCAGAGCCAGTTCGTAATCGGCTGCCATCCTTGCGGGTTCGAGGATGCCGCAACTGAGAAGAACCAGTACAGAACCACACAAAAATATGAAAATCAGCCACTGCCTGGTATTCATCGATGACCTCCTTTAGCAAAATACAGGACTAAAAACAGTTATTCGACATTTAAGAATATTTTACCTGTAAACTTTAAAATGATTAAAGTTTATTACCTTGAAGTTTTTTTACAGTTTCTATGATTCACACACCCGAAGAATCCCAAGATATGGGTTATAGACGACATTCACGGCAGTTGATATACCTACCTAAACATCAACAACTTCATCAACTCAGGGCGTAGGTGTAAGGCGCAATCTGCACTTTAACACACCCACCCCCTACTTCAAAATCATCGGCAAGAAATTCCAAGTGTAGTGCGATCCGCATTCGATCGCACCATCTTTCTCTCTACCTCACCACCATTGGCAGGAAATTCCAGTAAACCTGCAGGCTGACCTCCACCGGCAAGGTCCAGGCGGAATTGACAACGGCGCCAACCGCCCGTACGCGGATAAAATACATGCCATTGGTGGTAGTCCACAGGTATGATGTGGCCCCTGCCGGGGTGGTGGTGATATCTGTCCATGGACCATCCCCCGAGGCAGCCCACTGCACCAGGTAACCAGTCTCAGCCACGCTGGCATCTCCCCACTGAATATTAATCTGGCTGGTACCCAACACTGGATTGGCTATCAACCCGGTCGGGGTCTTCAGCAGGGTGGTGGCACTGGCAGTGTCGCTGGGAGCCGAGCTGGCTGGAACAGCATTGGTGACGCTCACGCGGTAATAGACCGTGGTCGCTTCTGACACACCTGTGTGCTGATACGTTCCGCCAGGACTGCCGGGGGCTGCGGTGGTGGTCAGGTCCGTCCAGGCGCGGCTGCCATCCGGGGATGTCTGCACGGTGGCGAGGGTGGCGTTGGTGCTGTTGTTGGTCCAGAGCAATGTGATCTGGCTGGCTGAATCCGCTGCCGCAGAAAGTCCACTGGGTGCATACAGTGGCGTGGTGGCGTTCGCTGCAGAACTGGGCACCGATTGTCCAGCCCCGGCAACGGCGATCACCTGGTAGAAATATTTCGTCCCATCCGCTGCGCTGGTATCACTGTAGCTGGTGAGCGTGCCCCCTGAAGGAAGATCGGTCCAAGTGCCCGCTGTGCCGCTGGGTGAACGCTGCACTGTCATGCTGGTGGCGCCAGGTTCATTGTTGTTCCAGGTCAGGTCTACGCGGGTTGGTGAAAAAGCCGTAGCAATTAACCCGGTGGGGGGAGCAACGTATGCGGTGATCAGGCTGGTGCCGGATTGTACCGTCCCACCGGGGAGCGGCACATCATTTAACAGTAATTGAGTCTGACCAGGGATTGCCGGCAGGGCAAAATAAAGCCGGATGTGGCGGGCATCAGTTTTGGTCATGTTGGCGGCAGTGGTGCGGGACACCGTCAAAGGCATGAGGTCAAACACCGGGGCTGATGCCGGACCGATGTTGTGTAACAGCCAGGAAGTGCCGTCCTGTAACCCGGCAACTACATCTACAAGGCCATCCTGGTCAATATCAATGCTTGCCAGTGAAGGTGACATAAAGCCACCCCCTGTTGCGTTTGTCAAGTCGAGCGGGGCTTGCTGCGCGGTCCCAAGGCGAGATCCAAGGGTATAGCCTGATACGCTGCCCGGGGTGGTGCAAAAAACCTGATAAATAGATCCCACGTTGTTACTGACCAGGAAATCAAGGTCGCTGTCTCCATCCAGATCAATGGGGGTGGGCCAGGAATTGGTGCCCACATCGATGGCGGTGGGGGTTGAATCAGTCAGCGGCAGGGGGTCGGCAAACGCCAACGGGCCACTGGCAGCTGTCCCGGCGTAGAACAGCAGGCGCCCATCAGCAGTGCCAGTGACTATATCTTTGATGGTATCCTGGTTGAGATCAATTAGCATGGCTCCCATGCCAGTGATCTGGCTGCCGGATGGAGAAGAGAGGAGTGAAGTTTCAGTTATCGTGGGAAATTGCCATTGATTGAGCACAAATGGCCAGGTTCCCGTGCGCGTGTTTATGTAGAGTTTGAATTGTTCCATATATGCATATGTATGCAGCACATCCTCCAAGCCATCCCCGGTGAGGTCCACCCAGGCAGAAGAGAGATTGGGAGGCCGGCATAGTCCATCAGCGCTGCTGGCCATAAATTCTCCACAGTTGTAATCTACCTTTGTCAAGGCAGGGTAGGTGTACAGGTCCTGGTAGGACAACATCGCTGTGCCTTCAAGACCAGTCGGGTTATTCCAAAGCACCGTTGGCGATGCCGTAGCACTGCTTTGATCACCCAGAAAAATATCCGGCAGGCTGTTTCCATCGTAATCTGCACTGGAAACATATGCTCTATGCGGGCTAATATTGGGAGTCAGGGAATTGCGATAACCAGTGAAGAGCGGGGTGGAAGCGGTGGTCACAGGGCCAACATATTCAAAAACTGGGACCTCAGCTGTTCCGGCATTTTTATAAAATAGAACCTGCCAAACTGTCCCTATCAGGTTCGAGACATAGGCATCCAGCAGTTCATCACCATCAGCATCCAGCAGGAAAATATGCGGGGGCTGGTCCGATGTAGTGGTCCAAGCCAGTCCACCGCTTTTATTCCAGGCTTCGGGACTGGTGAAGTTGAAGGATGGCAAAATTAAGGAACCGGTGTTGTAATAGATCCCAACCGGGGCTGCCAGGTCCAGCAGGTCATCCCCATTGAGGTCCCCCAGGCTTAAATGGTAGTTTTCAGCAGCATTACCCCAGGAATACAGCAACTCGGGCGTAAATGAGAAGGCACCAGGAGTCGAAAAGTTCCAAAAGACCCAGACAGTCCCTGAATAATTCCAGGTGACTACCACATCCGGGGTCCCGTCTCCGTTCAGGTCACCGATGGACGCCGCTGGATCCCAGTTGTCCGGATCAGAGGTGGTCATATTATTCACAAATTCCAATTCCGGTTCTGCCGGGCTGCCGGTAACTTTATACAGTGAATCCCCGATCACACAGTCCTGGTTGCCATTGCCATCCAGGTCTGCGCAGGCACCCTGGGTCCACCAACCAGCGTTGGAACCAGTAAATGGGTCGTTGGCAGGGTTTGATTCAACCTCCAGTAAGTAGCGCCCTTCACCAAAATGGGTGGGGCTGTCCGTTATTCCAGGAAAGTAGGATACCCGGCTTAACCAATCGCTCAACAAAAGGTCCGGAACGCCATCACCGCTGAGGTCCGCCAAAAAGGCACCGCCATCACGTGCCAGCGGCTGGACCATGTCAATCTCGAAGCGAAAACGGTCCCAGGGAGCGGTCAGGGTGACATCCTGGTTAAAGGTCACATCGATCACCCTGCCATACGGGTCGGCGGTCAGGTTGGGAACAGCCTGGGCGGTCAATGGCTCGCGCACAGCCGCATCAGCCGGGTTTAGTGCGCCGTCCACCGGCTCGCCCGGCACCAGGGCAATTGCAACCAAAAAGAAAACAAAGACAAGGGATAACCATCGTTTAACCATTTCAACTCCTTTTACAAAAAAGACCTGAGACAGCCAACTGCCTTAGAAAAAACACATTGACCTGATCAACCCTGCCGGTATCAGTACTTTTGATTAATTGCCAACGTGATCACCCCGGGGGATGACGATTGAGGTAGGATTTGCTTAATATTAGCACTTTTTGTAAAATTGGCAATATTGATAATAGGATTAAAAATAATTAAAAATACTGAAATTTTACTAACTCAGCGTTTATTTCCCCTCCCTCCCTGTCAGACCCTTCATCCAACCCCTAACTATTCGAAGTACCCAGAGAGGGTGGCTACAAACAGGGACTTGTAAAGCCTGTTCCCAAGCACTGCTAAGAACTCAATCACTCAAATTTCAACAAACCCAGCACCTCGGAGAGGCAGAGGTCAAAAAGCTGCTGCATGATGGTGTCATCAACCTGGTAAGGACCGCCGTAGGAACCATCGCCGGCCAGCTGGCGGGCCTCGTCCTTGCCGGAGACATTGAGGTCAACCACCCGCGGCTTGACACCTTCGGGGGCGTCCCCGATGCGCGTGAAGGTGAAATTCTCCATCCAACTGGCATGGGCGGTCTCAAGCCCGTGCTTTTTAGCCAGTTCAATGACCGCCGGGCTGAGCCACCAGGCATACCAGCGCAGGTGCAGGTCCGGCAGTTCGTTGACCAGCTCAACCAGGCTGGTTTTGGCGGGTGCGTTGCCGCCATGCCCGTTGAGGACAAGGATATGTTTGAAGCCGTGCCCATACAAGGAGCGCACGATATCTTCGACCATAAACAGGTAGGTGGTGGACCGGATGCTGATCGTACCAGGGAAGCTGAGAAAATAGGGGGTGATGCCAAAATGCAGCGGCGGGGCAACCAGGACGCCGGTCTTTTCGCTGGCAGCTTCGGCCAGCGCCAGGGGGATCTTGCTGTCGGTGAGCAGGCTGAGGCTGGCATGCTGCTCGCAGGCACCCAGGACCAGCATGACCCGATCATCGTGTGTGAGGTATTCTTCGATTTTCGACCAATTCATTTCGCCAAAGTTCATAAGTTCTCCT
>CAZTSR010000050.1:0-4931 GCA_964615995.1 uncultured Bacteroidales bacterium | reverse complement strand
CTCATAACCCGGAGGTCTCAGGTGGTATCGAACCATGATATTCGATCCCTGACCCCGCTACTAAAGCACCTGGGAAACCAGGTGCTTTTTTTATGAGTTCTCAGGTGGTATCGAACAATGGTATTAAAATAACCTGAAGGGCACAAGTCCTCATATCGATATCAGGCACCAGAGAAATATACTGATCTTCTCCAGGCTCAATGTCGAACGATGGTTTATTAGTCTTACTCAAATCAATCTGGGTGAATTCAGCCAGCGCTATCACCAATGCTCGCTCACTTCTAATAACCTTCTCCAATGTCAAAGGATAGGAGCCTTCTTCCCGAACCTGGGGCACTGCAAATGTGATCTCTCCTATCCTGGCCTTGACCGTTATGAGTTTGTACCCGTTAGCGTGTCTTTTTCGTTCCTCGGTTCGTTCATACTCCTCTGCCTGCAAGTATTTGGTTCTTTCTGGCTGCATCACACTGGTAATAATTACTCTGATTAATTCAGGTACGACTTCAAGTCCATTTCGTGTCTGATCTTCAATAGTGTTTGATGAAGGATTATTTTGGTGAGTCATTTCGTTCTCCTATTCAGATGTGGTGATCTTTTTAGGAAACTACTAACTCACGCTTTTAATAAGGTTCAGTATTCGTCAAAAAGAATGTCACACTGACCCTACAACTAGCTTTTCCATTCCAGCGAGCATGCTTTAGTTTGATTTTCACAGCAGTTAACCAAAGTTTCGTTAATTATCAATAATAACGATCTCATGAAAAGAAAACCAATATACTTGTCGTCAATCAAATTTCTTTTTAGCAATCAGTTTTTTGGTGATTCTCATCGGATGATCATCAGGGTTGAGAGTTTTTCAACAAGTCCAATAATGCAAAATAAGCTGGTTTAGGATTGAAATTCTTATCGAACAAGTCCTTATCACTGTAGCCCTGATCCATTGATGAAGGGGATTCAGGCCAGCGATCAGTTACTCCCCAGGTATGGTAGAGATTAACATTGTCATTATTCAATGTTATCTGCATTAACCCAGCATAGTACTTTGCCTGCCATTCCAACCGCTTTTCATATTCTGTTCTGCCATCGATAGTATTGAGATCAAGATCGTCGACTTTAATCCTCGCAGTCACCTCGGTAAAAGCTACCTTTAACCCCGCTTCTGCATAGCGCTTAACATTTAGGTCCACATTCTGCATGTACTCATCCATCGGTTTATGCTCATACTCGGAAGGCCAAGTAAAGGGAACATATTGTCGAATCGTACCATCCCGATCTAAAATGACATGCATCTGGAAGCCAACCCCATCAATAGGAACGCCTTTATCCTTTAAGCCAGACGCAAGTTCATAGAAATAATCCGATTTCTGTACCCCCATTTGTTCAGTGTCGTAATCATTTAACATCAGGATTGCAGTCGGATCGACCTGATGGGCGCGGGTAAAGGCAACCTCCATCAGTGAGGTATCATCAGGCGATGTAGCCCACGGCGAGTAGTAATTAGATTCATGAAATTCATATCCATTCAAACCAGCTTTAGGGTTATTACGGTTCTTAAGGCCATTCGCCCCATATTCGGGGGTTAGAATAAATTCATTGTACAGCAACCAGATGATTGGTTCACCTTTGGTGTAGCGTAGATCCCTTTCAATATGAAACAGGAGGAACTCTTTGGAAGCATCCGGGAAGGGTAGATCGCGCACCCACTGTGGTGCAGTGAAATACAAACATCCCATGGTGTATCCCAACATTGTCAGGCTATTACCTCTTCCAAACTCATACAATCTTGCCAATGCAGCATCATCCGGACTAGTATACGTGAAGATGCTATAATCTTCATTTTCTTTATAAGCAAATCCGCCAACCGTATTCACCCTGCCCTCCTGGACGAGAAGGTAGGCAACCCATGGATCGCGCCAGGCTTCATAGGGGGTACCAAAGTAAGGATCTTGATCATCCCCAACCAGGTTGCTAGGATAAGTATACAGACCGAATATGAAGTGTCGATTTGCGCTATATTTTCGCAGCGAATCAACAGAATCATCTAGTGGAATATTGGAGACATCGACCCCGATCCATTTCAGATCATCGATTAAAAAGCTGGAAGTGATAGCCTCCCCACTCGATAGGTTCCTCATCCCAGCTATACGAATTGTGTCGCAGTCCTTGATCGCCCGGGGTTCATTTGATAGGTTGTATCGTATGTTGTTCCAGCTTCCTCTCTTCCAATAATCATCTACATTGACACCGCTGATAGCAGAAAACTGACCATCTTTTCCTTCAAAGATGCTAATGTTATCGATCATGGAATCTTCTGGGATGAAAAATGAAAAGTAGATAGTCTTATTGCTAAGATCCAGGCTTCTCTCACCAGTCAGACCCTTTATAGAAAGATCCACATAAATACCTGTATACTGCCCTTCAGGGAGCATTCCAGTGACTTCCAGAGCAGTTCCTGGACCAGGATAATTGAAGTTTTCAGTGTTCAGTGACAAGGTATATTCACTGGTAATGCCAATGGCAGCAAGATCGGCAATGCCCTCGAAGGAATTCTGGTAGATAGGAACGTCCTTAACATCTGGTAAAGGTGTCATGGTCTCTGCTTGTGTAGGAACAATCGTAGAAGTCACAGTAGGTACAACCGTAGAAGTTTCTTCTGATTGACAAGCAGTCATGAGCACTAAAAGGACTATTGCAAGAATTGACACACGTTTCATACTTCCTCCTAAATTAATTAGAGAAGCAATCCAGCATGATCCTTAATGGTTTCGATTATGAGCGGAATTCTTATGATATTACTTTTATTATAACATTTACTTCTTATTCGATCTGGTGCCATTGATACTATAATCATATTAATCTATATGTCCGAGTCTGTTACAAACATTCTTCATTGGTTCGAATAGGAAGATGGTCTTATATGTTATTGAGATTGTTAGTTTGGGATCTGATCAAAATTGAATTAATTAGGATCGTACACTATATATAGTCATTTACGAAAATTATCTTGATTTGAGAAATAATTTTTCATTTTGTTTAGTAGTAAAAGGTATCGCATGGAAAATGAGAATAAAAAAGAATTTTGGAGATCCATTAAATTCATCCTCTTTTCGATCAGCGCAGGTGCCATCGAGATCATCAGTTTTACACTATTAACCGAATTCACCCGGTGGAGTTATAGGCCTTGCTATCTAATTGCGCTGGTCCTTTCCGTAATATGGAATTTCACACTTAACCGTAAATTCACTTTTAAATCAGCCAATAATGTGCCGATCGCAATGCTGAAAGTCTTGGGATACTATGCGGTATTCACCCCTGCCTCGACAATTCTTGGAAATTACCTAGCAGAAAAGTTATTCTGGAATGAATATTTGGTCACCATCATTAACATGTTGCTCAATTTTGTTACAGAGTATCTATTCCAACGCTTTATTGTTTTTGGTAAATCAATTGATACCAATGACATTGCGCAGCGGGAAAAAGTCAGGCAGAGCGAAGGGTAAGAGGAAAAAAAACAGAGTCAAAATGGCTCTGTTGTTCTACCCATTAACTAAAAAAACATGTTTATTTATGTAAATTCCTGGCAGCGATAAAACTCAATCCTTTTTGGGTCAGTTCGTCTGCTGTGCGATTACATGCAGAAATTTTATCCAGGAAATTAATCAGTAAATTATCCCAATCGCCACTTGAAATAACCTCATTTTTCTCCCTGAAGTAATCCAGGATGTCACTCAGGTGTGGCCGTGAGAGGTCCACTTCAATGTCTCCTCCTTCGTGCTTCGCAGCAATGTTGGCAACATGATCGGCTATCTCGATCAATTCATCCCGCCGGTTGTAGGGTTGGATGACGATGCTCTTTTGTGGTTCTGTAATATGATGCTCGAAGCGGATGACACCTTCAAAGCCCAGAATCTCCCTGAATTCGGCACTAATCTCCATGGTCTGGTTGTTGATCGAATTTGACCAATTGAACCCGATCAATGGCGAAGAGCCATCCTCCCGGCTGAATAATTTGGCCATCATCATGATCCATAGGGCATGGTAGGGATTATCAGAACCGAAAAAGACCGAAATCTTGAACTGGATGTCGACGCCCAATTTGTAAAGCATAAAGCCAAGGAGGATCGTTCCAGCATTAAAGTTGAGCACATGCTGAACCCCGTAATTGGTGTAGTAATAAAGAAATTCATCCAACCACATTAATGCATGATCATTGGGCTGACCAATTCCGCCGAAGTAACCTGTTATTGTTGCCGGTCCGCCCAAATGAGGGTTTGAGCCATCCGTACCCTTGGTATCGAGCGTTTCAACGAAAGAAGCTCCAATGATATCCATCGCAGCCACAATGGCGGGAAGGTCACCATCAGCTTCTGATTCCTTCATCTTGCGTACAGCGATGAACCTTCCAGGAACCAGGGTCCGGTTTTTTATGGCTTGCTGTGCCATTACACTGATCCAGGGGAAATATTGAAGGGCTGAAACTTCCAGGGTAACGGCATATTTTTCCCGAAAGTCAAGCGTATTTGCCTTTTCCCCGATGAGATTTTTTCGATAATCATCAATTGATACAAAAGCGCCTTGATCCCTTTGATCGATCAGCCATTGGAGATCATCCATATAACCAGGTTGTTTTTTGCGAATCATTGAAAAGAGATTTTCAAGTTTTCTTGAATCCCTGTGCTTCTGATTTATTTCATCAACTGTTCCGTATTTTGAGACGATCGCATAAAAATCCTGCATAACTTTTGTATCGTTGCCTGCCAGAACCCGGTTTATACTGTCAAGCTGATCAATTGGTATCTTTAATGACGTATCTTTATCCACCATGCAAGTCCTCCTAAATGAAATTATTCTGAAACCGCTATATCATGGTCAGCAGTTCGTTGTACTCATCATCAGACATGCCAAACCAGTTTTCAGGTGCCGGGAAGGTT
>CAZTSR010000049.1:0-5346 GCA_964615995.1 uncultured Bacteroidales bacterium | reverse complement strand
GTAACCCGACACGAAAGCGCCTTGAAGCGGCAACAGCGCATACCGGCGGACGTTGGAAACAATTCCCCACATCAAAGAAACTCGATTAATTTCTTTAGCTAACGATAGAAGCACATAAAGAATGTTGTTTTATATTCGGACCGACTCTATGCATGGCCGGTTTTTAAAATGGTGCGTAATAGTTCGATACACAATTCTGGTTGAGATGTAAAAAGCCCCTGAAGTAGGATTCAGAGGCTTGTTGATAATTTCAGTGGTGGCTCCGATATATCGAAGACCCCGTTCAGAATAATTTTCAAGTCAAAGATACATTTCCTTAGAGTCATTTTTACTCACTTTAATTTTTTTTAAATGACAAAAAGGAAAAACATTGCAATGGAGATTATTAATCCCAATGCCGGAGGAATTGATGTAGGAAGTAAATCTCATTATGTTGCAGTAGGACAATCTCTGGAAGATGTTAAGGAGTTTGGCGTATATGCAGAAGACCTTACCAAACTGAGCTTGCATCTTAAAGAATATGGCATAACTACAGTAGCCATGGAATCGACTGGGGATTATTGGCAGAACCTGTACATTGAACTAATGAATCATGGGATAGAAGTTGTTTTGTGCAACGGTAAGTTTACAAAACATGCAAGAGGTAAAAAGACAGATGTTAAAGATTGCCGGTGGATACAAAAGTTACATGCCTTAGGTCTTTTAAGTGGAAGCTTCCTCCCTGATGAAACAACCGAAATACTACGAACTTATTGTAGACAAAGAGGCAACTGGATTGATCTTTCCTCCAGCGCATCGCATAAGATGCAGAAGTATCTCAAACTGCTAAATTTCAGGTTAGATGTAGTAGTAAAGGACATCTGCGGCCTTACAGGAATGAGAATTATTGATGATATATGCCAAGGCAACTTAGATCCTGAGTCATTAGCCGAGCACAGGCACTTTAATTGTCGAAAGCCAAAGGAAGAGATAGCTAAAGCATTACATGGGAATAATCGCAAAGATTACCTTTTCGGACTAAAACAGGAATATGAGAGTTATAAGTTCTTTCAGCAAAAAATAAAAGATTGCGACAAAGAAATTGAAAGACTAGTTAAACAAAACATTAGGCGTGATCCTGAAAAGGTAAAGCTGAAAACAACTGATAAACCGCATAAGAGAATTAACAAAAATGCTCCAGAGATTAAAGACTTCAACCAGATTGCATTCCGATTCTTTGGTGGCGTTGATTTTATGGCCATAGAAGGACTAAGTCATGCAACAATTATGGCACTCATGAGTGAGGTAGGTGTAGAAGAATTTACTAAGTTTCCTACAGGAAAGCATTTTACTTCCTGGTTACGATTAGCTCCAAATAATAAGATATCTGGCGGAAAGGTACTGAGTCATCGCATACCTAAAGGAAGTAACAGGCTCAAAATTGCATTGAGACGTGCAGCAAACTCAATAGGAAACTTGAAGGATACTCATTTATCGGATTTCTTTAATCGCGTTGCATATAGAAAAGGACGACAAGCAGCAATAAGCGCTACTGCAAGAAAACTAGCCACAATAATCTGGATTATGGCAACTAAGAAAGTTCCCTATACTCCTCCAACGGAATACTTGTTTCTTGACCAGAAACGAAGATTAAAAGCAATGCAAAGGATAAAGAAAAACATCGCTAAATTTGATATAAAACCTGAAGACATTGGATTTAATAACTCTTTGAATTACAGTTGCTAAATTTAACGTTAGTCAGAATATTTAAAAACCTGATACACATGAATAAGCTTGAAAAAACACTTGTAATTGTAACGTTGGTTGCATTGATTCTGAAATATATAGCTGTGCCTGGCATGAGTTTATTTGTTGTTATAGGTCTGTTAGGTTTAGCTGTGCTATATTTTTATTTTGGTTTTGCACTTTTCAATGGTATCGGCTTAAAAGGAATTTTTAGAAAAGAATCATACATCGAAATCTCAAAATTTAAGATCATTGCTGCTATTATAGTTGGTGTATCGCTATCCATGATTTGTATAGGATTGCTTTTTAAAATTCAGCATTGGTTTGGCTTCTCAATGTACCTATATGCTGGTTTAGCCTTGTCATTTGTTATGTTGATAATTGCAGTTTTAAAGTATAACAACTTTAATAAATTTCTTTTATTCAGACTCATTCCCTTTAGCTTATTGGGTGCATTAGCGATGATAATTAAGATTTAAACTGAAACGAATAAAATACTGTTTCCAACAGCCGGTCATACGCAATTGCCGAGCCGAGGGGTTGCTAAAGTTGGTTCAATTGCTTATCTTGTGGGTAACCCGACACGAAAGCGCCCTGAAGCGGCAACTGCGCATACCGGCGAACGTTGTAAGCCATTTTAGAAAACTGCATCCATGAATGAACAAGTTCTTAAAGATTATTTTGACAGAAGAATTTCTGTTGGAGATCTGGCAAATGATTTAAAACAAAGTCAGCAAAGGACCGGTTATGATACCAAATCAATTATTGTTACACAGATAGAAGAAGGCACCTTCCAATTAAGCACGGATCATTTAATTCGCCTATGTGATGAAGTAATAAATGGAAGACTGGCATTAATTGATTTGAATACAATTGCTTTTGCTATTAATTTTTCGACATTTTTCATATTGGATTCAAACAACGAAGAGCGAATTCAAAAAGTATTGTTTGATTGGGATAATCCAGATCTTGCGTATGATTTAACATTGGATAATGTGTTGCTTTGGAAACAATATTTAAATACGGGCGATTACGGACTACAATTAATAAACAAGAAAAAATAAAAACGGCTTACAACAGCCGGTCATACGCAATTGCCGGGTGGAGGGGTTGCATATGTTGGTTCCTTTTCTTATCTTGTGGGTAACCCGAGACGAAAGCGCTCTGAATCGGCAACTGCGCATACCGGCGGACGTTATGGCGCATTATAAAAAAACTCGTAACATGAGAATATTACTGACAATTTGCGTAATTATCCTATTAATATCGTGCGGGAATCGTGCCGGAAAATCTGACAAGTCTGCAAATGATTCAATAACAAATAGACTTGATAGATGGTTAAATTATTACGATTTAAAAATAGAATCCTTTATCGATTCTCTGCCAATGGTTGAGAGAAATTCCATTTCATTCGATTATGATTATTTATCGGACACAAATATTTTGTTTAATGATTTTTTTATTTTTTCACCAGATTCTTTGCATTTCATTGATTTAGATAGTTATTCAATAATGCTCGAGAAAGATTCAACTGGACAATTCATTTCAAATGGTAGTGAAGTGGATACTGAAACTGCATTGATTGATATAAAAGGAAAAAGAAGGATTAGAGTATTATTTTGCGGGACTGAATGCAGACCAGAAGAAGCTTATTGGATTAAAAATGATTTGATTTGTATTCTTGGATTTACAAAAATTAATAAAATGGACTATCCAACAATATGGAAGTTGGAGATTAATAATAACTTTTTTCAAGAGATTAAAACTAAGGATTCCTTTGATTTGACAGGAAGGGATTATATCACTAATGTGAGACTTAAAAAAATAAAATTTAATAAATAACGCGCCATAACAGCCGGTATACGCAATTGCCGGGCCGAGGGGTTGCTATTGTTGGTTCATTTTCTTATCTTGTGGGTAAACCGACCAATAAGCGCCTTGAAGCGGCAACAGCGCATACCGGCGGACGTTGGCAACAATATTTAGAAAATTTGCACCTGATTCAGATTTGATGTAAATTTGCATCAAAATAGAAAAATATGGCAAGGCAAAGCATATCTTTTACGAAACCAAATGATGAGTGGTTGAAAGCTCAATTGGAAAATCAGGAATATTCCAGTAAAAGTGAACTCATCAATGATTTAATTAGACAAGCCAGAAAGCAACAAGTACAAATTGACTGGATCAGAGCGAAACTTGACCGATCCGAGAAAAGTGGTTTTACTGAAAATACAAGGGAGGAGATTTTAAATCAATCAAAGTCTTTACTTAATGGCAAAGTATAGATTAAGTAATGAAGCTAAAGAAGATTTGATCCGTATTCATCATTATGGTGTTGAAAAATTCGGACTTTCACAAGCTGACAAATATTTTGATGCCTTCTTTGAATACTTTGAAATAATTGCCCAAAGGCCATTTTCTTTTGAATCGGTAGATTATATTAAGAAAGGTTACAGACGGTGTGTTTGCGGATCAGATAGCATCTACTATAGGATAAGTAATGATATAGTTGAAATAATGGCGATTGTTGGAAGACAAGACTTGAATAATATCCTATAGTCAGAAAAAAATACTGTTGCCAACAGCCGGTCATACGCAATTGCCGGTTCGATGGGTTGCTAATGTAGGTTCAATTGCTTATCTTGTGGGTAACCCGAGACGAAAGCGCCTTGAAGCGGCAACTGCGCATACCGGCGAACGTTGGGTTCAATGCTAAGAAACAAACACACCCTAGATAATGCCATACAAAATAATTGAATTTAAATCACTAGAAGAGGCAATTTCCATTCTTAATAAATTTGGGAATGAATTCTCTTTCCCGAGAGACAAACTTTCAAAAAATGAAATTGTTAGAAATTCTGTGGCCTCAAACATTTTTCGGGCTTTTAGAAATTTAGAAGTCGGACCATCTATAATTTATCGACAATGGGCATCTGATAATTTTGATACAATTGTCACAGAATTAGCATCAGTTTCTTCCCACACAGATTATTATAAGTATATTGAAAAATGGGGAGATTCCTTAATTCAAAGATGGATGGAAGAAACTTTGATTCCTGATAATTATTTGATGTATGGCCCAGCATTAAAAATGGTAAACCTCTTGATCAAGTGGATTCAGATCTCTGAGGCTCACAGGCAACCTGATAAAATAAAGTATCAACAAGTGCCTTTTGATTCATTTTCATTAAAACCAATTCGGCCAATAATCAATGAATTGACAGGCTTAAGTTATAAAATCATTATTCCAACAAATGCATCAATGGCGTTTGTAAATACGCCCCAGATGTATACAATTCTCATGGATTCAATTTATAAACTAACAAAACTTGCTAAAATTTCACCAATAGTATACGACTACTGGTGTTGGGAAGATAAACATAGAAAGCACTGAACCCAACAGCCGGTATAAGCCATTGCTGGTTGCGGGTTTGCATAGGTCAGAGCTCTTGGTTGCCTTGTGCTAACTAGACCAGTAAGCGTTTTGAAAACGCAACAGCTCATACCGGCGGACGTTAGCGACAATAGTTAGATAATCAGATGCATAAATTCAGTAATGATTTAACTGGAATTTCTGGTTGAAAATTGTCTAAATTTGTAAAAAGGGATTTTTATGCTGAC
>CAZTSR010000048.1:0-5594 GCA_964615995.1 uncultured Bacteroidales bacterium | reverse complement strand
TTTTTATTAAAAATACTACCCGAGGTACGAGGGTGGAGATTTTTAATAAAACCCGCAGGGCTTGAACTTGACAGACCTGGACGCCGACTTACCTTTGCTTTTCTTTTTTGGTTTTTTGTTCTGTTTTCCTTCAGAATGCCGGTTCATGAGAAGTATGCTGGTTCTGACGTGGGTCGGCGTGCGGCTATTTGGCGAAGCCCGAAGTACATAATGCCAGTTATATGACAGCCGAAAAAACATCTAAATACCGCTAAAATAGGCTGTTATATAACTTGCATTATGTAAAATAGCTTGGGGCACGGGTTGCCTGGCGTGTCTTTTTGTTATTGAGCGCTGGGGGCAGCTCTTTGCTTTTGGCTTTTACCACTTAAAGTCAATTAAAAGAAAAAAACAAAAGCAATGTGCTGCCTGTGGGTCCGGCCACAAAAAGCATGACAGGCAAACCGGGCAGAAGGGTTGGCCGCGGGGAGTAGCCTAAAATGCGTTAGGCCTACGGAGCTGGTCATTTTAGGCTACGGGGGAATAGCTATTATCCGTTTTAAGTTAGTGCAAAAAGCAGTATTTTAAGAAGCAGTATATTTGTTTTAAATAAATCAAAACAAAGCAATTATGAGCTTCAAAGAACAAATGCTATCAACTTTTATCGGGGCAGTTGCCGCCTTTATCTTCTCGATTTTTTTATTCTATCTGACAGAACTCTGGAAGAGCAACAGAGAAAAAAGTGGTTTGATCAAGAACCTAATTAAGGAGTTCGAATTTAACATTAGCTACTTAGAAAGCTATAGAGCTGATTATGAGAAGTTATTAAGACAAATCACTGCGGATGTGAAAAACATTATGGCTGTATTTAGATTTAATAAGCTACAGAGGTTGTTCCTCCTGGAAGCTTTTAACAAGGGCATATTGTATGAACAGCTAAACACAGATGAGATAAGTGATATAGATGCCATGCTCACTTATTTTAATAATGTATCTGACAATCTCGCCTACAGAGACCTGACAATGTTGAATAATGGTGAGTTCAAAAAGGAAGATGCCTTACAACGTTATGAGTACGATAAATCGCAGATAGAGAAGTATATTAAGATTATTAATAATCTGAAAGCTAAGTTCAAATAATTTTTATCTTTAACTGAGAATTGGTTCTTTGAAAAGACTTGTTGTTCCGGAGAGCAAGAAGGCACATTAAAACCATCCATTTTTAGGAGTAGATTGTCATGATTACGGCGCTAGATTCTATGACCCACAAATTGGAAGGTGGCATAGTGTGGATCCGCTGACGGAAAAAAACAGACGATGGAATCCTTATAATTATTGCAAAAACAATCCTTTAATGATCATTGATCCGGATGGAATGTACGATCAGGCTTTGATAGATAAGTGGGCTGCTGAAGATATGCTTGAGAGGGGTTTTGGTGATTATAATACCAAAATGAGTATTAAAGGGAATAAGAATAGTAATTCTGGAGTAACTAATAAGAAGCCTAAAAACAAAGTGGAACCAGGTGCGGCAAATGAGACTACTACAAAAATTCCAGATTTTAATTCATCTGCAGGTGGATCAACGGAAAGTAATGAAACACCTACTGAAAGTGCTTCGGCTAGTGAAGGAGGTACAAGCAATCCACCTGGAAAAGGAGATGGAAGTATCTTACGTACAGACAAACCTTCACCCCTTTATAAAGTGGCTTCCAGTAGTCTAGGTTTTTGTAAGGGCTTGTTTTTCTTAGATCAATCTTCAAGTCAAAATATTGGATTTGGGTTATCATTAGTGAATACAGGGCTCAAAGGATTTATGGTTTATCAGGAATATAAAGCTGGGAAAATCAACCCTATAGATGCAACAAGTTTAGGTGTTGGTACGATTGGTATCGGAGCTAAAGTGATGTCATGGACTCCTTATGGCGGAACGGTTGCTCCTTTTGTTAGCACTGCGGCAGGATATTTTGGTGTTGGATTAACAATTTATACCATGTGGAGTATTCCGTATAAATCGATGGATGATCTTAGATTTGCTCCATCATATTATGACTTAAACGGTGAACCAGTTTGGGATACAAGTCCTACGGATGCTGAAATTTTTAATGATTTTAACTAAAATATGAGACTTTATTATAAAATTTGGATGGATTGTATAGTTAGTTTGAGATCAATAGATGCTAATAAGGATAACTGGCAAATAAAAAGTATGGTTGCTATGTCTTTAGCAATGACATTTAATCTTTTATTATTCATGTCTATTTTACAAAAGCACATTTTGAAATTTTATTTTTATGAGCTTAATTTTTCTTATTTTTCAAAGCTTCTAAACGGTATTTTAACCATAGTGATTTTATTTGTATTGCCCTGTTGTTTAATTAATTATTTACTCATTTTTCTTAATAAGAGGTATGAAAAATTACTTAATAAATATTCCAGTCATAAGGGGAAGCTTTTTATTACCTATTTTTTAATTTCAATTATCTTTCCTCAATTACTGATGTGGTTAAGTATAATTTTAAAGAATTAAACTACTTAACCCCCCTCGCTAGGCTTAGTTTGCAACTAAGCCTGAAATAAAGTACAGTTTGTAACTGCCAAATAAAGGGTAAAAAACACAAAACCCGCCTTTAAAGCGGGTTTTGTGTTATAATGCAGCGACGTTTTTCTGGAAAAAGTCTTTAAACTTTTTATTGGTTAGCATTTTTTCGATAAGGCGGAAAATAGTCTGCTTATCTTCATCGTCAAGCTGTTGAATGAGTCGCATTTGCTCAACAGTTGATTTATCTTCAATAACAACCTCTTTTGGTATCTTACCGTCATAATTTAAAATCTGGTCAGCGGTCATGTTAAACAGGCCGGCCATCTTCTGTAGTTCTTCCACGGTTAAGGACCTGGATCCTTTTTCAATTTTACTGTAAGCCGATTTATCAACACCGATATGGGTAGCCACCTCAATCTGTTTGAGGTTCTTCTCTTCCCTGATAGTCTTTATGTTATCCGCTAAACTCATAACACAAATGTAGCGAAAAAGGATACAAACAGCAAATTGTTTATAATATGAAAACAATATGGTTTTTATAATAGAAACTTTATTTTAATTTTGATGTGGTGAAAATAACCACAAAAAAATTAATCCATGGAAATCACGGACATAAAGCAGAATTTAAACATCCAAGCAGTTCTAAAATATTATGGTTTACAGCCTGACCGGAACGGAATGCTAAAATGTCCCTTCCATGCCGATGACACGGCCAGCATGAAAATTTACCCGAACACAAATACTTTTAATTGCTTTGGCTGTGGAAAGAACGGCGACCAGATAGAATTTTGTACGCTTAAAGAAGGCAATAAACACAAGGGATTATTAAAGGCAACAGAACTAAGCGGAGAAATAAAGCCAATCAACAACAAGCCTAAACAACCCAACAACCAGCCAAAGGAGAACCACACGGAAATATTAACACGGATTTTTGAAAGCTTCAGGAATGGTTTACAAAGCCCCATCAGCAAACGACCAAAGGAATACCTACAACAAAGAAATTTAGACTATACAAAACTTGAAATCGGCTACAACTCCGGGCAGTTCCACCACCATAACAAGCTCCCGGAAGCCGATCAGACAGCATGTATCAAAGCAGGTTTATTAATACCATATAATGGCAGTGTACCCAACGCCATCGGAACCACTTACACCCCATTTGCAAAAGACTGTATAATCTTCCCTTTAAAAGATAAATCCGGGAACATCGTAAGTCTTTACGGCCGGAGCATTACCAACAACGACAAATCAAAGCACTATTACTTAAGAGATCGTTCAGGGCTTTACCCTGGCTATCCCAACCCGAACACAACCAAACTGATCGTAACCGAAGCCATCATAGACGCAGCAACGCTTTTGCAAATGCCAGAGATTACAGCAGAATATGAAATATTATCCTGTTACGGTACAAACGGCCTAACAGAAGAACACAAAGCAGCAATAAAGCAGCTGCAAAGGCTTGATGAAATTATATTCTTCTTTGATGGTGATAAAGCCGGGAAAGATGCCATAAAGAAATACCATGAAGAATTTTTAACCGAGTTACCAGGAGTAAAATTAACAGCAGTAGAAACCCCGGGAAACGAAGATATAAACAGCCTTTTACAAGGACACGAACCGGAAATATTTACCCACCTTTTAGAGAACAGAAAAGACCTTTTTCTTTTAACTGAATCAATCGAAGGGAACTCACAACCAAAGGGAGTAACAGAAGAAGAACCAGAACCACAGCTGGAACCAATCGTGACAACAGGCAAACTGAATACCCGAAACCCCGAATTTATAACCTACACCACCGATGAACTGCAAATAATTATCCTGGGCGGTATCAATCTGCAGCAGCTTGACCGGTTAAGAATAACCGTAAAAATAAGCCGGACAGACACCGGAGATCCGTTGCACTCGATACGCCATACCTTAGACCTGTACCACTCGGATTACTTAGAAAAGTTCATTAACAAAGCCTGTGAGCAACTGGAAACCGGAACCAATGTTTTAAAGCGTGCCATTGCAGAACTAACCGAACAAATAGAACAATACAGGTTAAGTAAAATCGAAAGTTTAAAGGAACTAAAACCAAAGCAAAGACAGTTAACCGAACAGAGGCAACGCAAAGCAATAAACTACCTGAAAGCCCCCAGGCTGATGGAGCGGACAAACAGCGATATTGGCAGAACCGGGATGATAGGCGAAGAAAACAACAGGCTTTTAATGTACCTGGTATTTACTTCAAGACTGCGGGATCAACCTTTGCACATTATCAGCCTGGGCAGTTCCGGAACCGGTAAAACTTACCTGCAGGAGAAAGTAAGCGAACTAATCCCGGAACAGGACAAACTGGAAATAACCATACTATCCGAAAACGCTTTTTACTACTTCGACAGGAAGGAATTAAAACATAAGCTGGTACTTATCGAGGACATGGACGGGGCGCAGGATGTTTTATACCCACTCAGAGAGTTACAAAGCAAGAAACGCATAAGCAAAACCATACCGATAAAGGATAGCAAAGGCAATTTACGCACCATTACTTTACAGGTAGAAGGTCCAATTTGTCTGGCCGGAACAACCACAAGGGAAAGGCTTTTTGAGGACAACTCAAACAGGAGCTTGCTCATTTACCTTGATAACAGCCACGAACACAAAGAACAGATCATGGAATACCAGCGGAAACTATCGGCAGGTAAAGTAAACACCAAAGAAGAAAACGAGCTGAAAGAGTTTTTTAAAGATATGCAAACGGTATTAAAACCAATAAACATAAGAAACCCTTACGCTGAATTATTAAAGCTCCCTGAGTACGTTTTTAAGCCATTACGTACAAACTCCCATTACCTGGCCACCATCGAGACAATAACGTTTTACCACCAATACCAAAGGGAGTTAAAGACCGATGAAACCACCGGGGAACTTTATATCGAAACCACCCTGGAAGATATTGAATGGACTAATAAGCTGCTCAGGGATGTTTTACTGGCCAAAGCTGATGAACTAAACCAGACTTTAAGGAACTTTTACGAAACCCTTAAATACTATGTGAAGGCAAGCGGGAAAGGAGTTTTTTACAGCAAGG
>CAZTSR010000047.1:0-5606 GCA_964615995.1 uncultured Bacteroidales bacterium | reverse complement strand
GCTACTCGGAGGAGTCGCATTTCTGCGACTCGGGAAAGTCGCATTTTTGCGACTCGGTTGATTATGTATTCATACGTAGGAAAATGTCAGGCAGTAAGGAACCGGTAGCGTCGATACAGATATTTTTCACGGAGTTTTCTTTAAAGGTTTCGAGGTTTTAGAAAATAGTTAAAAATTTTTCTTGCATTAGTTGGGAGGTTGGGTTAATAAATAAGCATGGGCTGCACGAAGCGCCTAAACAAAAAGGAGATTAAAAAATGAACTACTCAGAATTCAAAAAAGAATTTGGCATCAACTGTGAGGATGAGCGCGGTGAGGACTTCTTCACTCATGGAACACCAAAGCTTTGCCCATTGGTTCCGCCCCCACCGTTCCCGCGCCCATGTGGTTTGTTTGAATTCCTTTCACCGAGCGGAACTCCGTTCGGTGTCTTGATGGACCCGAGAGCTCCACATGCCGTTTTTTATGACGAAGATCAACTTCGTGACTTTGATCCCACCGAGTAATTGACCCGTCGTGAATGCAGAAAGGAAACGGATGTGACAACAATCAATGCGATCGTCGCCCTTGTTGGAACGGTAATCGGGTACCTCGGGACGATGTATTTGATCGATTTTTATGAAGGATGGGCGGACCGCCGCTTTCATAAAAAATACAGTAAAATCAAGTAATCACCCCGCCGCACTTCTGCCCCTCAAAATCTCCCTCGGTGACGGATTCACCGGGGGAGATTCCCGCCTTGCCAAGGTCGAGAACGCGCCGCCGCCAAAGTCGACGCCGAGCGCCCGCTTCAAAATGTCGGTGCTCATGCCGGCCACGCACCGGCATTGAATCTCTTCACCGGGTTTTATCTCGCCCACCGCGTCCCATCGATACGTTCTCCCGTTGCGCTCTGCGTGAGTGTCGCGGACGGCGCCGTCACCCACCGTTTCCCAAATATACTCCTCCACACCGAGGGAGGTTTGTCGCTCCTCGGTGAGGTTGGAAAACAGTTTCGCCGTTTGGTCTCGTGCAATCAGTTTGGCGCGCCACCGGGGATACTCCGATCGCTCATCAAGGATGAGTCGTTTGATGGACAGCGCATCATCGCCCCGCTGAATGCCCGCCCAAACCTCTTTTGCGAGACGTTGGACGAGCTCCTTATCCAGTGTTTTGATGAGGTCCATGGACGAGGTGAGGCGGTCATTGACCGCCTTTCGCGCGGTCTCATCGCTCAGGAGGTCCTTGACGTTGACTCCGATTGCTCGATTGATGTCCGCGATAAAGTGCTCGCGGTGATACGACTCATCGTTTTTGTACCGGTCTTTGAGCCGCTCATTGAGCGAGGTCAATCCGGAGTAGTCCCGATAAATTCCCGAAACGATCTTTGCGACATCGGCGGCGCTGTCTTTCGCCTTATTGGGTTCCGGCACGGCCGCCATTGCCGCGTTGAGACCACGAACCCACAAGCCCATGACGTGTGTGAGGACGACGTTCTCCGTCATCCGGACCGATTCAGCGGGCGCTTTTACGCCGTGAATCACCTTCGGTTTTGAGAGGGCTTTATCGAGTCGGGACCGATTGATCGTCATGCATTAAACTGCTTCGGTAGGGATGACGCCATAGTGGGCAAGAACCGCGCGGACGACCGTCCCGAACAACGTGTCCTTTATGCGCTGCTGTGGCGGAAGTTCGGCGTAGGGTACGAAACACGGATGTTCTTTTTTATCCGGGTCTTTCTCCGGACCGTACTTCCACCCATCAGCCGCTTTCGTTTCCAACCATCCTTCGTGAGATTGTTCCGGTGTCGTCGATGGGTCTTTTAAAATCTGTTCCACCCCGGATATTGCCGAATGTTGTTGCCATAGCGGCGCATCTACCCACTTTGGTTGAGAGTAGTCCTCGCAAGCTTCGCAGTATGCCCTATTCACTTCGTGCGCGGCTTTCGCCGCTGCATTCAAAACATCTGTCATATTCATTATTCGCTCCTTTGTTGTTCTTCCAAAGTTACTTCTTCGGCGGTTTGGGTTTTTTGCATCCCATTGATGCGCTCCTTTTCCTCGGCGGCTTTCCGATTCGCCGCTTCCTGGTCGAACTCACCGACGATGTCCCGGGCTTGTTGCTCGGACAATGACGGCACTGAAATCCGGACAATCGCGATTCCCGACTCCGCGGATATTTCGCCAAGCTTGACGCCCTTTGCGATCTCGATGAGAGACGAGATTTGCGCGCCGTTGAGAACCTGGGATTGAATCTCGCCGCCGGCTGCCGTGAGCTTCGCGCCCGGTGCCCCGACCGTCTCAACAGTTTCGACCTTTTCGGGAGTTTTCGACGTAAGCCCGTCGCGCTCCATCACCGCCGCGACGAACTCTTCCGAAACCTCGTACGGCCCATCCTTGGCGATACGGGCGGACACGTGCGCGGGCACAATGGCGCCGGAGCGCAATTGCACTTCATCGGTCTCCGCGCGGGTTTTATTCACTTGCGCCTGTTCGAGTTCCGTCGGGTCGTCGAGGGAAACCCATTCATACCAATATCCATCCGGCACCGCGTCGTAACAAGACCGCAAAAGCAGCCGATCAAGTTTCCGCAAGAGGGGATCATAGCGGCTCGTCTGAAACGCTTTAATCATCGAATAATAATCGCGTAAATTGGTTGCCGCGGAGGTGTTCAACCCACCCGTGACTTGCCCCTGAAGTCGCGTCATTGGGATGTCGGTTTCGCCGGAGATCTCTTGCCCAAAGTTCATCAGCAAGGCGGCGAGCCCGGCAAGCGCCGACACCGCCGAGGAGTCTTTGAGCTCCTCACGGTCTTTGTTGTAGAGAAACACGTTCTGACAACTCGAAAGGTACTTCGTGACGATCCATCTCTGGATGAACTTTTGCTCCTCCGGGCCGCCGGTGAGGTATCGGGGGAGGTCCTCGATCCCGACGTTCTTCACGAGCGCCTCATGAATGAGAGGCGCGATCTGCGCGGAGGCAGCGGCCTTGTTCATCAGCGAATCATAGCACCGTTCGAGCACGGAGCCGCCGCGCCCGTTGTTCATTAAGTATTCGGATATGGGGAGCTCAACTCCGTCAAAGGGACCGATGACACGCGAAGGGTGATATGCTTTGTTGCCGTCTCTCCAATCGATATATGCCGTCTGTCTCCCCGTCATCTGGTCAATCGCCGATGATGCGAGGTCGGGCCAGCTCAACACGCGAAGTCCTGTTACTGGTTTGTTGCGAGTGATGGTGCGCTCATCAAGAGGTTGATATGTGATGCCTTCATCACCTTCGATTATCGGAATGATGATTGCCGTCCCGTAAAGGCGCCCCCACTTCCCCATCTGCGCAAAGGCAGCGGCGACGTTGAGATCTTTCTCAATCTCGTCGAACGCCGTGCGGTCGACTTCAGAGGGGAACGATACCGTCCTCCATTTCCTCGTCGCATCTTCGGGGACTACATCGATGACTTTTCCCCCGATTCCCCCGAAGCGATAAAGCGCGCCGAGTTCGTCGTTATCGAGGATTCGACGAGTGAACCGAGAGCCCGCTGACTTATCGGCGGCAGTGTTGAGGTTCGTCGTGAAATTGACGAGCGTATCCGTCGTCATGTTCACGCGCGAGAGGTCGGGGGCGATGTTGTCCATCATTCACCTTCGATGCAATCGAGCTCTGTGGAGAACCAGCGAAAGAGACCATCGAGCGTAACGTCACCGAGGATTTGCAAAAGAGGTGTCGAGATGTTCGCAGCAAGCGCCGCTTCATATCTCGCAAGATTGATCTCGTTTGCCTTCTTCTCATCTTCCGTTTCGCACGTCTCGCCCTTGATTCGCTCGATCTCGTTCCGAATTCCTTTTGTAAAATCCGAAAGTCGTTCCTTGCCGAAGGTGTCCGGAAGCCGTGCCGCCGAAAGCTTGTAGGGCTTGAAATCGACAAGGGTCTGTTCAAGCTCCGCTGCTTTTCGCATGAAGGCATCGGTGATCTCCTTCGGCACTTCGACGGAGGAGGGGCGAGGCGGAGGGGCGCCGATCTTCTTCGCTGCAACTTTGCTCTTCGGTTTCGGACTCTTTTGTGCCGGAGGAGACAGCGCGGCTTTGTACGCCTTGCCTTCTTCGGTCTTCTCGATTGCCTCTCGGATTCCGACCGTCGCTTCCATGAGCCGCTTGATGTTCCTATCAATCATCAAGTTTGTGGGCACGTTGCCCCGCCCGGCAAGAAGCTTTCCGGCGTCAGTGAGGCGCACGAGAAGCGCCCATGGTTTCTTGATCGTCTCTTCTTTTTTAACTCGTTTCATTGTTCCGCTCCTATGTTTCAAAGGGCCTATCGCGGCCCGCGCATCACCGTCACATTCAGCGCCGATGCGGTACTAATCTGAATGACCGACAGGGTTTTGTCAACGTCCGGGGTAATCCACGTCTCACCCCATCCGGCAAGGACGGTGCCGTCGTCGCCCGTTTCGGCCGCTTCCTCATCATAGGTTTTGAATCTCAACGGATTGGCGCTCGCGACTTGAAGTCGATACGTAACGTCTTTGAGCAACGCCAGCGTTTCCCCCGTCGCAACGTCCTTCGCATGCGTGACGTCCCCCGCCGTCGCCGGGCATCCGGTGAGGTCGGCATAGACTCGCTCTTCTCTGGTCGAATAGTTTTTAACCATGGTTCACCTCAAATCGACCACTTTGGTGCCGCCGAGAAAGTCAGCGGAGTTGTGGGGGATAGCGCGGTTTCAGCCAAGCCCATGTTTACTTCCGTAAGTGTGATGACGGCCGCATAGTCGCGGTCTTGGACTTGGATCGAATCACACGTTCCTGAGGCTTCGGGGGTGAGTGAAAGCGCCGTCCATTCCGTGTCATCGGCAACTGCGTTGAGAACGATTTCCCCGCTCGCCGCCGGGTCGAACGGTTCATCCGCTTTGAGGTCGACTTGTGCGAGAACCGTTGAGCCCTCAAGCCAAACGACACGAGGGTTTGTGTGCGCCGAGCCGAGCTTGACGTCGGTTTCGAGCTGTTCAAGCATCTTATCTTTCGTAGTCGTTCTGATTGTGAGTGACATATTCTATCTCCTATCGGCGTCGCCAAAGACGCGCCATGGTTCCGTTATTGAATCCACGTCGATTCGCGAAAGCGAACCCTCCCAAAACTTCTATCTCTCCGCCGATGTCGGTATGCAGTCTTCCGACAAGAGTGGGCATCAAGTTCGATACGGCAACGGAGTTCGCGATAGTGCTCAGTCTCCCGACCGTTACGCCGATCGTGTTGTCCACGGCGACCGCCCCTCCGATTGCGCCGTGAAGCCTGCCTGTCAATCCCGGAAAGGTATTGCCGACCGTGATTGTCTCCGCAATTGTCGCCATCAGATCACCATCGGCCGACCGTAATAAACCGGCTCGTAAAACGCACAAACGGCGCGGAAAGTTTGCCAACCCGAATAGTGCATTCCGCCGACAAGGCAACTGTATCCCCGTCTTGCCATCCGGTAAAGTCGGTGTATTTTACTATTCCACCAGTGTTTGCTAATCGTTCAGCCATTCAATCACCTATTTAAACTGTCCGCAATAAGCCGGCTCATAAAAAACTCCTAAATCAGTGAAACGCAAATTGAGGAACTAAAGCTTTAGAACTTAAATATAAATTTGCTGAAT
>CAZTSR010000046.1:0-6746 GCA_964615995.1 uncultured Bacteroidales bacterium | reverse complement strand
GAGCAACCTGTATGCCGTGGACGTGCGGCTGTCATTTGACCCGGCGGTGGTGGAGGTGGTGAGCATGACGCCGGTGATCGACCCGGTGCTGCAGTACACGGCGGGTTTTACGCCCAGAAATATTGTCAACAACTTCAGCGGCACCATCTGGTATGCATCGACACAAATGAACCCGACGCCAGTGGCCAATGGCAGCGGGCATATCCTGAAATTGACCCTGAGGGCCAAATCGACCGCCACGGTGGCGTTTGTGTTCACCTATATCAAGCTTTCAAACCCCAACGGGGTGGAGATCCCGGCGACAGGGATCAACGGGTCGGTGAATGCGAGCAGCAGTGTAACCCCGGACCTGGACATCATCCGCTTGAACAGCACGCAGGTGCGATTAAGCTGGCCGGCGCACAGCACGGCGGCGGTGAGCAGTTACCAGTTATTCAGGTCAGACAAGCCATATTTTGACACTACGGATGCGCTTCTTTACCGGACGATCACCAACACTGGCAGTGGGACGCTGACCTCTGATGATACGGTGTTGGGGAATGTGACGACGAATTATTTTTACGCGATGCGTGGGGTGTGCACGGGGGGCACGGCGCCGAGCGGTGTGTCACGGCAGGTGGGGAAGTTTGAGTTCAGGTTACATGAGACAACCGGAACAGACCTTAATTGGATCGGCCGAGTTTTGATCTTGAGACCGGCTACACCTGCTGTGACTACGGCCTCAGCACTCGCCACCCATATTCAGAATAACAGCAATGGCGCTGTTACTGTATTAGCTATCAGTGAATGGACTGATAGCGCACAGAACTATTTATCATGGAGCAAAGATCTTGCATTTATAAATAACTTCAGCATCGCGTTGAAAAAACCATATCAAATTGAGGTGGATGTTACCGGTGAAGTGGGAAGTGTAATTTATGCCCAGGTTGGTTGGCTTCCACCCATCACAACTGATACTTACACGCTTTGGGAGACAACTGGAACGGACCTTAACTGGATATTGCAACCACTGGATGTAATCTCCATAAGTACGGCGACAACACTTGCCACCAATATCCAGCAATTCTCAAATGCACCTGTTTCTGTCCTTGCCATTAGCTATTGGGATGGTTCATCACAAAACTTTAACTCCTACAGTGTTGGTCTTCCATTTACATCATTTGCTACGCGATTTGGATATCCATACCAAGTTGAAGTTAATGTGAATTCCGGGTTTTCTGTTACCTGGCCTTAGAAATAACTAAATACGGAGGAAAAATGAAAAAGATTACAATTGCATCAATACTCACGGCTGTTATGTCGGTCTTGTTAGTCGGCACGGTCTGCGCTGGCATAATATTTGACTATGGGACTGTAGCCGGTACTCCCCCGGTTGGATTGGTTAATTGGACTGCCTGGATAGATGAACCGGGAAATATATTATCAGGTGGTATGCCCTGGGAGATACTTACCGAGGACAACACAAACAGTGCCAGCGGAGTAAATGGAGGATATGTTCAATCTGATACTCCAATTTGGCTTTTACAGGTTGTAAATTTTGAGAAAGCGGCCGAATCCAATGGTGATACCATAAAAATGATATTTGGTGGTTTGGGATCAACCCCCCAACTTTGGGATTGGACTTTTGATTGGACTACAGGGGAGTCGGTTACTATCCATGGCGCAGCGCCATTAAGGGCTGTATCTGAATTTTGCCCGGTAATTTCAGATATCGTGGTTGTGGATAATGCGAAGACGGTCACTTTTACTTCATATCCCAACCGGACCTACTATGTCTATAAAAGTACCCAACAATCGGGGGCAGAAAATGATGCCAGTGGAGGACGGTATTTGTATTTTATGACGGTACCGGTCGGTAATTCAGGCGTTGGAACCTTTACCGATAATGAACCTCTGGAAAGCTGGTATACAGTTATTCCAAGAGATGATGTGACCGGCAGCCTGGGAGGTTGCCATAGTGACGAGGCAGCACCGACGGCGCTGACAATGGGTAATCTGGATGTATCGCTCTCTGGCATGCGCACAGCGGTCAATGTGCGCTGGGAAACATACAGTGAGGTCGGGATGAGCGGGTTCAATGTTTACCGCTCGGAGGAGCCGTATGGGTTTAGGATGATGCTGAATAATGAACCGATACCGGCGGAGAACCTGGGCCTGGCTGGCGATGAGTACCTTTTTGTGGATCATTCAGTCCTGCCCGGGCACACCTATTACTACTGGGTGGAGGAGTGGCGCAGTGGCGAGGTGATCGGGCCGGAGGCGGTGACGGTGGGTTACCTGTTCTACCTGCCCTTTGTTCTTTTGAACTGATGTGGAATTGACCAGCCTGTGCATTGTGCGCAGGCTGGCTTGTTTTTGCCAGGGGCTTCGACGATCCTCCCTGACGATGAAGGCGTAAGTGCCAATATTGATCAAATTGATGGGATTTTTGGAGGAAAAAATGAAAGAAAAGAAGTTCGGAATTATGTTGATCGGCCTGATGCTGGTGGTGGGCTTGCTGTTTGCGGCGGTGCCAGCGGAAAAGGTGAGTGCGGCAACATTGTGTGTGGCTCCCGGTGGAGCAGGAGGGTGTTATGCAAGTGTCAAAGCGGCTTACGATGCAGCTTTGACTGGCGATACAATTAACATCGCAGCTGGTGAATATATTGAGAGCCCTGATCAGTTTATAATTGATAAAAATCTGTCCTTCGTAGGTGCTGGAAAAGACGTAACAATTATCAAACCTGATAATAATAGTTCGGGTACACCTTATTGGTGGGATATTTATCCTAATAGAACAGTTGACCTTTCCGGTGTCACCCTTGACGGAAGGGGAGTTTATTCTGGCATTATTGTTGCCAGGGCTGGGGGTGTCAAGACCATTAATGACAATATCATTAAGAACACATCAATCAAGGGGTATGCAATTACTGGTATCCGTGGGAGCAACACTGTCATTACTAATAACATTATTGCCAGTGGTGGTTATGATGGTATCTATTTAGGTAACGCTACAAGTGACTATAATATTGGCACTATCACAAGCACCATAACCGGCAATACGATCACAGGCAGGGGCACTGGAACTGTGATGGAATACGGTATAACGGTTGCTGGCAATGGCAATGCCACGATCACAGGCAATACCCTAACAAATTTCCGCGCAGTTGATGCTGAATACCCAAATATAAAATCGGCTGGTATCGTGGTTTCAACCAATTGGAGACCTACTTTAACAGCCACGGCAATTGTCACGAATAATACCCTCACTGATAATACTGTGGGTCTTTATGTCGGTGGTGTTTATAATGAGGACAAAAGTACGGTGACTGCGACAGGAAACACATTTGAAGATAATGATTTCCAGGTTGAGAAGAATCCAGTTTCAACATTTATAAATTTTGATGTTGATGCTGCCTTTGCTGCTAATACATTTGATCAATCAGCGATGGTTCAGGGTGGAACGATAATCTATCCATCGATCCAGCAAGCGATTAATGTTGCGGTAGCTGGCAATACGGTCCTGGTTGGGCCGGGGACGTATGCTGAACGTCTGAATGTCAACAAATCATTGAATTTGTACGGTGCACAGTATGGGATAAACCCAACAGGAACAGGGGCAAGGATCGATCCCAATGTTGAATCGATAATAACCGAAGCAGGGTTATCAACCCCCAATCCAGATGTGCTCATAGAGATCCCATTGGGCGTACAGAATGTCAGAATTGACGGTTTTACACTATATGGGGATAAAACAAACACCACAGCTGACACCTCGGTTTTTAGGATCTGGGATGATAATATTTCAGTGTCCAATAACATCATTGATGGTACGTTTGGTGTGATATTCAAAGGAAATGACAACTTGCTTGTCAATAAGAATAGGATTGTTGCTAATAAGGCAGGTGTCGTCTCTCAACCTAGTGCAGCAACTTACGTGACAATCTCAGGAAATGTTATTGATCTTGGTACAACTCCGCAAAGTGATCCTTCTGGTATTAACTATACTGCCTGTTCACATTGTATTGTTGAAGGCAACACAATAACAGGTTTTATCTCAGGTGGTACGGGTAGAGCTTTTGTTGCTAGTGGTGGTACTGACCTTGATATATCTGACAATGTAATGGCATCCAACAATGATGGGATCTCCATATACGGTGGAACAACATTCATAAATATTGAGGGAAATGAAATTAATAATAATGCCCGTTATGGGATCAATATTAAAGGTGCGGATATCACCATACTCAATAATACAATTTCAAACAGCGGGGACAAAGGAATAAATATTGATAGAAATGTTATTGATACTCAACGGGTGATCGTCAGCAATAACTCTATCACTGGCAGCACAAACCAGGAAATACTTGCTACAGTGACTGTGACAGAGACAGTCAATGCATCAGGCAACTGGTATGGGGTTGCCACACCGGCTGGAGTGAAAGCTGAAATTTCCGGAAATGTTGACTATACCCCCTGGCTGGCAGCAGGGACGGATACATCCGCTGACCCAGGTTTCCAGGGCAATTTCTCGACTTTGTGGGTGGATGATGACAGCCCTCAGACGGGGACAGTTGGGCGCATCCAGGAGGGCATTAACTTGGTCTCCGGTAGTACCGTAAATGTGGCGGCGGGGACATACCTTGAAGATGTCCTAATTGATAAATCGCTGACACTTCTCGGACCAAATAGTGACATCAGTCCTGTGACAGGAACTCGCATACCTGAGGCGGTAGTAACAAGTTTTAGAACCCCTTATAGTGATCGGATAAGTGGTGTAACCATTAAAGGATTTACCGTATCAGGTCAAATTGCTCCTGAATTGGCTGGAATTTACATTGGAACAACTGATAATGCAACGATTGAACACAATCTGCTCACAAATCTGGCAAATCACGGCATTGCGCACTTTGATAGTGCCATTCAAAATTTAAGTATTCTTGATAACAAAATACTAAATGCCGGTGCTGTAAATGACTCTGGTATATATATAGGTTTCCTAACCAATGCAGTAATTTCGGATAACCTGATAGATACAACAACCTATACAGGCATCATTATTACTGCTGCTTCCACAGGTGTTGATATCAAGGGAAACCAAATTTCCAATACAGCTGGAGTTGGCATTCAGATCTCCAGTGGATTAGGGGATGTCGAAGTGGCATCCAATACCATTCACAACGCTGGAAATGGATTGAACGAAGACGACAAAGGCGGAATCCGCATTTATGGTTCTGGGTTGACTGGTCTGATCGATGTTCATGACAATACAATAACTGGTTCAAATAACGGAATTGGAATTCGGGACACGGCGACTTGTTCTCTGGGCAACATCGATATCTATAAAAACAATATCGACCAAACCAACGAGGTCCAGGCATACAACGGTTGTCAAGACGCATCCATATTAGATGTTGAGTTGAACTACTGGGGTTCTGAATGTGGTCCGATTTCATTTGTGGGAAATGTGAATTACTCCCCGTGGTATGTCGATAGCGCGATGACAACGACTGCAGAAACCAACACGACGCCTGGCTTCTACACTTTCCCGACCGGGTCAACGACTTTGTACATGAATGCGATCATTGCTTGTGCTGAGCCTGGTTCGACGTTGACTTTTGCGACAAGTGGGACACCGTTCCATGGTGGTTTGATCGTTGGTCCCAGCAGAACTGATCTGACCTTTGAATTAAATGGTCAGACGGTTGGTGCTTCTTCTCCCGCTTTTACCATCGAAGGTGATAACATCACCATACAGGGTCCTGGCGTTTTGGACGGCGATGGCAGCAATGATCCGGGGGTATGGGTCAAGAGTGGGGCGGATAACTTCATACTGGATGGCGTGGAAGTGCGCGAATGGGCGAATGGCATCCAGGTGAGCGGTACACATGCGTCATTCAAAATGGCGAGCAACTGGATCCATGATAATGTGAGGGCAGGCTTGCTGACGGATGCTGACATGGTGATAGATGTTGAAAGTATTACCACAATTGAGGGTAATCTATTCAAAGAAAACGGTGCTGAAGGCGTCAAACATCAGGGTGCAACCTCGCTTGATGTCACCTACAACTCATGGGGTGATATTGCCGGACCACTTGCGGCTAATGGTGATGGGGTCATTGGCTTGGCAGCAGCAGATTATACACCCTGGACTTACTCCGAAGTGTTCGTGGACTTGGTGCCGGACACACTGGCGACGCAGGTTGCGGTGAATGAAAACGGCACCTTCAGCATTGCAGTCAAGGTGGATGCGGAAAAGCTGTATGCAGTGCAGTACAAGCTGACCTATGACCCGGCTTATTTGCAATTTGTAAGCTTAACCGAAGGCACATTCAAAGGTTCTGGCGGATGTCTTAACAACACAACCACCCCCGGGGTGGTGAGCGTGATCTGTTTCCGCAGTGATCCTGACGCGGAGGTTGACAATGCACTTGGTGAGACGATCAGCACGCTGACCTTCCGGGCGGCAGGCACCGGGTTAATGGCGAACGGCCCCTGGCTGACTGACTTTAACCTTTCCACTGAAACAACCGATCTTTCGAGCGGTGCAATTGGTGGTATCAAAGTGTTCGTGAATAACGGCGGCTTTGGCGCACCCAGCAGCGAGGCGGGGCATACTATTACAGATGAGAATGATGGCAAGGTGATCATCACCGGGGTGGCGAACTTCAGCGGCTACATTGACCTGGAGGGTCGGGTGAACGACAGCGGGGCAACGATCACGGTCTATGACCAGGCGACGATCGCCGGGGCGACAGCCCTGGCAC
>CAZTSR010000045.1:0-6915 GCA_964615995.1 uncultured Bacteroidales bacterium | reverse complement strand
CATTGCCGAGTTGGAAGCATTGGTTCAGCGGTTGGTTGAGGCGGGAGACAGACTGTCTGATAGCCTCTGCACTTATCCCGAAGAAGAAAAAACCGTTGAGGTTATGAACTGGAAAGCAGTTGTTGATAAGGTAAACAAGGAGCGTGAGGAATGAATAGCTATCGAAACATTGACGGAAAAGTGGTGGCACGAAGGAAGGGTGAGCTTTTGATGAAGAATGTCCGGAAAAGTAAACATATGTTCCGGCAGAATCAAGGGTGGGGTTTTGACGAAGAAATCATTGTTCAGGCGGTTTTGGACGATGTTGAGAAAATCAAAATTCATGAGACTGAGACAGGAACGGATTATTTGGTGGACATGAAAACGTTTACTGCTAAAGCTCAGCTTATTGATTATGGACATGGGAAGCAGTATGTTCTTGCAGGGCGATATTGGACAGTCGTTCCAAAAGGTCAAGAGAGTTTTGGGTTTTAGAAGGATAAAATAGTGTAGAATATACTCATACCGGAGGAGACAGTGAAAATATCAGACGAAGTAGTTAACGTGCTCATAATGCAGTTTGAGAATATGCGGAGCATGAGGTTTGAGATAGGCGACTATCTTATTGAAATCGTTAAGCAGCACGATGGTCAAAAGAAAGAGGTGCTGAATTACTTAGCAGGAGCGGTTGGTGTAGCCGCTTCAACTTTATATGATTATTATCGGGTGGCAGAAACATGGGAACCGAAGTATCGAGAGATGTACCAGAGCTTGGACTGGACAATTTATCGGAACACGAATCCAACAGACCCGGCAGATATTGAGTTGTTGGAGCAGGTCATTGATGGGGGTTGGAACGCAACTCGACTCAAAGAGGAAAAATACGGTAAAAACACAGTCACAGAGGATATAGATATACTTATATCAATTGCCAAGCGTTTGGGAGGTAAACTTCCTGATATTGGGCGTAAAAAGCAAATTATCGAACAAATTATCAACCTGCTTGCGGAATTAGCGAAAGAGGAGTAATTGATACATGTCTGAGCATGATGAGCAAGCGACTTTGTTTCAGTTCTTATCGTACCATCAGGATTTAGAGGTCGTGTTTGCAATTCCAAACGGAGGTTTGCGGAACAAGCGCAATGCTGCCAACCTGAAACGTGAGGGAGTAAAGGCAGGGGTATGGGATATATTCGTACCAATTCCATCCGGAGAGTATCACGGTTTGTTTCTGGAAATGAAGTATGGGAAGAACAAGCTCACAGACTCACAAAAGAGTTTTGGCGAGGCTGTAAGTAGACGAGGGTACAAATGTGAAGTCGCTTATTCTGGAGTCGAAGCTTATAAAATTATCATTGAATATTTGGGCGTAAAGCCGAAAATCACTTGCATATAGAGCAGCTATATAGTATAATGAAGTCATGAATAATCAACCTATTTTATACACGAGCAGGTACAGTTACAGAGGGTTGAACGCCTTTGACGGGATAAAGGTTCAGATATCGAGAGGCAAGCCGAAGTGGGACTTACCTTATGAATTGCGAGTTTTCAAACTTTTAGCACCGCCGTATTGGATAGCGTGGGATGATAAATTCAAGGGCAAGTATCTTGAGTATTTGGACGAGATAACATTTGAGAGAATCTCAGAAGGACTACAAAACATATCCAGAGAGAGCGGTGGTCAGCCATTGGTTCTTTTATGTTTTGAGAACGTGGTAGCCGGGAAAGATTGTCATCGCCGTCATTTTGCAGAATGGTGGGAGAGCAAGACAGGAGAGCCAGTGCGAGAGGTAGAAGAAGAAATCTTAGCGAATCTCCCACCGGAAATCACAGAGGAAGAGCCATTCTGGGAGCAACTCTCATTACTATAATTTAGAGAAAAGAGCCTAATGTTCACAGGGTCAATAAACCAACCCACGAGAAAACTACTATACAACTTGCGAGGTCAATTCAGGGGGCGTGAGATTTATGTAGGGTGTTCTGGCAACTTCACGGTAGAGGGCATATTGCGTGATGTAGGGACGTTGCATAGTAACGATGTGTCGCTTTACACTTATGCGTTGGGGCGATATTTGGTTAAGGAGCCTGTTGATTACGAGCTAAAAGACGAAGAATTGTCATGGATTACAGATTGGTGGAAGTCGGACTTAGACAAGGTAGTTACGATGGTCATGTCTATGGACTATCTGGAATACTGGTACAAGCGGAGCAATAGTTATTACAATCGAATGGCAGAGGGCTACAAGGCAGATTGGGGCAAGGTATTTGACCTAAGCAAGGCGAAGTTAGAGAGAGCCTTAGACATTCCGGTAAAAAGTTATTTTAATGGTGATGTAGTAAACCATTTTAAGAGTGCGCCAGAGGAAGCCGTATTGATAGCGTTTCCGCCAACTTACGGTGGTGGTTATGAAAAGCTTTATGAATATTTAGAGCGAGCTTATTCATGGTGTGGTGCAGAGTACGAGATGGTGACTCCGGAGGCGATGTTCAGCCGACTTGCAGAAATTGCTCAGAATCACGATAACTGGTTATTGATGAGCGACCAAATAAAGCCGGAGTACCCGCTATTTGCGAAAGTGCAATCGGATGACAAGCACAAGCCGGTATATTTATACGGAACGGTGACTGAGAAATTCTATATGACAAGTTTTTCAACTTACGAGAATGTTCCGTTTAAGCCAATAAAAGACCGAGAAATCAACGATTTGAAGTTAGTGAAACTATCTATTCCGCAATACAGGTATTTGAGAGCTATGTACCTAAAAAAGAGTATTGTTGGTTCTGACTTTGTTATTCTGGCGTTAGCGGTATTGAATCAGGATGATGATTTAATTGGAGTATTGAGCTTCAGCTCGTTGGTGTCTGGGACAGTGCAAATGACGCTGGACATGAGTGTAGAGCGTATGCAGAATAAACACAAAAAACTTAGCAAACTGATATTGTTGGTAAGTCAGACGGAAGAGATTCAAAATCTGATGCAGAACTCGATAGGAGCAACCGTCTCGTTAATTCAGACAACGGTATTCACAGATAAGCCGGTTAGCATGAAATACAGAGGGGTTTATGATTTACACAGCAAGGAAGAGGGGAAGTTGATTTATAGAGCCATAGCAGGAACGCATAAATTAGCCGATGTGGTAGGTATTTGGAAGGAAAAGTATGTATGAGAGTGCATAATGCGATTGTGCCGATAGAGAATCTTGAGTTGCTTAAACGGAACGCAAGGTACATGGAAGATGAAATGTATCGGAGGTTGGTGGCAAATATCCGCAGGGATGGAGCGTTGACTTCCGTTCCATTTTGCGCTGAGACCAGTCCCGGCAAATATAAGGTGTTATCTGGCAATCATAGGGTGCAAGCAGCGAAGGATGCCGGTTTGACGGAAGTCTTGATTGTATATACAGACGAGAAAATGACAGAGGCAGAGATGATATCCCGTCAGCTCTCCCACAATGCCATTGAGGGTAAGGACGACCCGTTATTGTTGCGAGAGTTGTTCGAGGAAATCAATGATGTTGAGTGGAAAGAATACACGGGTATGAGCGATGAGCAAATCAGGGAGCTGGAAAAGCTGGTGCAAATGACCATTAATCCGGTTGGTTTAGCTTATTCTGTTATCTCAATGTTATTTGTTCAGAGCGAGTTTGAGCACTTGCAAGAGGTTTTTGAGCAGATTCAGCACGATTTAATCGGTAAAGATGACGGAGTTTACCTGAATCGGATGGAAGATTACAACCGCTTATTGACAGCGATGGAAGAAGTGAAGAGCGCGTATGGGATTAGGAACAATGCAGTTGCCTTGATGTTGGTGCTGGACGTGTACGAGAATCATAAAGACGAAATCTTAGATTACGCCATAGAAGAGCGCAAAGAGAACGAGTGGATTAATTTCAGTCTGGTTGCTGGCACGAATCAGATACCAGTGGAATCGGCTAAAGTAATTCAGAGAGCAATTGAGACAATGCTCGCTCGTAAGGAAATCACAGTTAAGAACAAATGGCAAGCGATTGAATATATGGCTGCAGAGTATCTCGGTCAATAGGACAGTATAAAATGACGGAAAAAGCAGTTGAGAATAAGAAGCCGAAACGCCCAAGACTAACGGTTAAGCTATTAGAGCAGAGGCTGCACGATAAGCGAGGCAATTTATCCGCTACCGCTAAGTCCGTTGGCTGGAGCAGAACACATGTACGCCGATTTATTGAAAAGAATCCCAAGCTTATGGAGGTAATGGAAGAAGAGCGTGAGGCGATGAAGGACAATGTAGAAACAGAGTTCTATCGCACATGTCTTGACCCGGAAGCAGACGGGCATGTGACCGCTATGATATTTTTCCTGAAAACTAAGATGGGATGGAGAGAAACGAGCCAAGTAGACATGAACATAAATCCGCAGGTGCATGTTTACATTCCAGACAATAGCAGGGATGATGGAAATAACCCGGACTGAGCATCGCATAGAAATTAGACCGCAGCCAAAGCAGGGCGAGTTTCTGAGCAGTCCGGCTGATATTGCTATTGGAGGCGGTGCTGCAGGTGGAGGAAAGACATACGCTTTATTGATGGAGCCGTTACGGCATGTCAATACCAAGAATTTTAATGCGGTGTTCTTACGGAGAACTTATCCTGAAATCACAAAGCCGGGTGGCATTTGGGAAGAAGCGAGCAGGCTATATCCAGAGTTGGGTGGCACGCCAAACATGAGCTTGATGCGTTGGAGGATAGGTGAAGCGACAATCAGTTTTGGTAGTATCACGAACGACATTGCATTAGAAAACTGGAAAAGTACGCAGTCCGAGCTAATTCTGTGGGACCAACTCGAGACGTTCACAGAAAAGATGTTCTTTTACATGGGGTCGAGAAACAGAGGTGTGAGCGGAGTCAAGTCGTACCAGAGAGCGACAGCGAATCCGATGCCGGGCTGGTTGGCTGATTTTATTAGTTGGTGGATAGCAGACGATGGTTATGCCGACATGAACAGAGTTGGTGTGTTGAGAGCTTTCGCCAGAATAGACGAAAAGATATATTGGGCAGACACGAAAGAGGAATTAGTAAAGCAGTTTGGCAAAGAGTGTGAGCCGAAAACGGTTACGTATATCCCGTTCACAGTTTATGACAATCCTATTCTGCTAAATAAAGACCCGGGCTATGTAGCGAGTTTACAGGCGATGGGTGTTGTAGATAGAGCGAGATTGTTAGGTGACCCGGTTCGAGGTGGTAACTGGAAGATAAGACCAGCAGCAGGCAAGGTGTTCAATCGAGACTGGTTTGAAATAGTAGACTTCCCGCCATTGTCAGGCTTGAGAGTGCGCTATTTCGACATGGCAGCGACAGAGGTCAGCAAGAAAAACAGAGACCCAGATTACACTTGTGGGATAGAGATGGTGCACGATGGCAGGAATTATTATGTAACGGATATGTTTTTGAGCAGACTATCTCCAGCCGAAACGGACAGAACGATAGACAATATTATCGTGAGAGACAGAAACCGAGAAGAAATAGGTGGCAGATATATGGCAAGGTGGGAGATTGAGCCGGGTAGCAGTGCCAAAAGAGACAGCGTAGCCAGAACGCAGAGGTTGGCAGGGATTGATGCTAAAGGTGTAAACAAGTCGCAGAGCAAACTAATCGCGTGGAAGCCGTTAGCTGCAAGTGCTGAGATGGGATTGGTAAAGCTGGTGAAAGGCAACTGGAATGATACTTTTCTTTACAATATGCACGGAGTACCAGAAATCGAGCATGATGATGTAGCAGATGCCGCTGCAGGAGCGTTTTCAGAATTAGTAAAAGAGAGTAAACTCAATTTAGTGGCAGAGCAGAGGAGATACTAATGAACGAGGACTTGAAGTTAGCCTATAACGCACTTGTGACGCAAGCTAATGGTGCGAGAAAATTAATCAAATATTATGCAGGCGACCAGCCTTTGTTGTACACTCATGAAAGATTGAAGCAGGTGTTTGACCGTGCTACCGTCAACTTCATACAGAACTGGTGTGCGGTTGTAATTGATACGACCTGTGACCGCATGGTGCTGAAAGGTTGGGATAATCCGGCGAAAGATGCTAATAATTCATTAGATGAATTTTGGGTTTCGCAATACTTGCAGACAATCTCACGGCAGGTGCACAAGGATGCCATAGTATCAGGCAATGGGTTTATCATGCTGGATTATGTAGGCAATGAGTTGAGGGCGTTTTATAATTCGCCGAGCCAAGTGGTTGTTTTGTATCAAGATGATGACCCACTTGAAAAGCGGTTAGGTTGCAAGACTTATTTTGAAGCAACTACCGGAATGAGCCATTTGAATCTTTATTATCCTGACAGGATAGAAAAGTATGAATATAAGGGCGAAGCGACCACCGAAACCAGTTACACGTTGGTTGAAGAAATACCTAATATCTTTGGGCGAGTGCCTATTATTCATTATCGAGCGAAAAGCGAGCTGATTAATGTAGTGCCGCTGCAAGATGCAATCAATAAAACGTTTTCAGACATGATGGTGGTTGCAGAATTCAATGCGTTCCCGCAACGCTGGATGATTACGAACGCAGACATTAGTTCGCTGACAGCGAGTCCGCAAAGCATTATGAGAATTCCAAAAGGCGCAAGCGATGAAGAAGGAACTTCGGTAGGCGAATTTGGAACAGCGAACTTAGGCATGTATCTTGATACGATAGACAAGCTGACGAACACAATCGCAGTAATCAGCAGAACGCCGAAACATTACTTTATGCACACCGGAGCAAATATATCCGGTGAAGCCTTGACGGTTATGGAAACACCGCTCATCAAGAAGGTATCTCAACTCATGGAATCCTTTGAAGAGAAGTGGCTTGAATTGTCAAGCTATGTAGTGGAATCTGAAGATACTGTTTGTGTTTGGGCACCGCCAGAAACCGAACAAATCGCAACGCAAACTAACGCCATGAAAACAATG
>CAZTSR010000044.1:0-7381 GCA_964615995.1 uncultured Bacteroidales bacterium | reverse complement strand
ATTCCGCACGCCGTCGCTTCGGAATATCCCCGAAGCGGTGTCCTATTTGAGTAGGCCTCTATGGTTGACCGGATTTCTCGCAGTTCGGGTCTCAAGATCTCCGGAAACAATGCGGAGCACGTGTTCGCGCTATCCGCGCATCCTTTAAGAATGAAGAACAGCCCGTCTTTGTCGTTTTTCAAGGGGCTCCCACCCCAAGAAGCCGGGGGCCTCGTGGCCCCGACGCAATCCGAATGTGATTGATAAAGGCCCCACTGGCTCGAAGAGGAGCCCCTGATATAGCGATACAGCGACACCGGGTTTCGTCGTTCTTCTCGGTCCCATCGAAGGGTGGGCGGCGCTTCGGGATGCTCCGCCGTAACGAAGGCGAAGAAGTCGCCGTGCGACGGAACTTGAACGCGAATCGAAAGCGCTTGGGGAAGTACCTCGGAGATAAACCGAACCGCCGTGATGGGCTTTTCTCCCGCCACAACATCGTTCCCGCGTCGGGTGTTGTTTCCTCGGAGGACCGAGAAAACACCCTCGTTTCGCTGTTCTTCCGGACGCCAACAAAGTTCCAGCTCTTCCAATCTCGCGAACCGACGAACGAGACTTTTCTCGATGCCGAGTTCTTTAACTCGCTTCTCAGCGGCATCGATATTTCCGGCCTTCGGCGGCGCTTGGGGGCGCTGGTATGCGTCAGGTTCCATGTGTTGATTGAACCGAGACACGATTGCAGCACTGTCAAGCCCCGCGCGAATGTCCTCAACAAGAGAACCGAACACGGATGCGCGCGGATGACAAAAACCGTCGGGCGCCGAGGCAATGGCGAGCCAAATGAGGTTGTCTCGTAGATTCCTTCCGAGACGTGCGGTCTTCGCGCGATTATGGAGCCAATCGGCGAGGCATGCCGCCTTCGCGAGATTATGGAGCCAAACGGCGGCCGGAAGAACTTTCTCCCTCCGTTGCATCACTCCCGGTTCGAGAAAGATTCGTGCTTTCTCGATGTCGTCGAGGCGATAGTCGTTGAGAAACGACCGAACGTTCCGGAAGTTCTCCCGAGCGGTAACTCGTAATCCCTCGGGGTCCAAGACCGGGTTGGGGTTGCGAACTGAGAAATGCGTCCACATCCCCGTGACCGGATTCCCGAGGATTTCCTCGCATGAGTAAAACACACCCGTGATTTTTGCCTTTTCGACCGCGATGCGTAGGGCATTATCCTTCCAAAAAACGGATTGAAGGTCTCCATTTTTCCTGATTCGGACGAGTCCGCCGTATCTCCGGAAAAAGTCTTTGCACGTGTTGCAGTTGTGTACCTGCCGCTCGCCGGGGGTTTTGAAGTACCCGAGATACACGGAGAATATATCGGCATCCGTGGTGAACAGCGGGCCTTTCAGGTCAGCCAAAGCGACGTTGTTGCGGAGCGTGATATATTTCTCGCTATCTGAAAGCACTGTTTCATATGATATTTTCGGCATTTTAATTCTCCTCTCCGGGAAGCAGATCTTCGGCCGCCTCATAGAGCTCTTTCGCCTCGGGCGATCCGATGGGGCAGGTTTTCACAACGTCCAAGAGGACGTTGTGCATGTTCACTCTCGTCTGCATTCCACGCATTGCGCGGACGAGAGAAAGACATGCGCGGAGCTCATGGATTGTCCGCTCTTTTCGGTCGTCATACGGAAGCGAAAGCTCGTCCGTATGCATCCCCCGGAGCGTCTCCAAGAAATCGGGGCCGGCCTCGTCTTCGATGGACACGAGCTCGTCGATACGCCCCGAATTCGCCAGGGCGATCGCAAACTTCTCCGCAGCGGCGCGGGAGGAGAATCGCTCCCCATGGATGGTTGTTTCGTGATTTTTTCTTGTCGTAAGGATCTTCATTTCTTTTCCTTTTCTCGGTGCTTCGTGCAACCGCGTCTCCCCGCCTCCGGAGAGGTGGGGAGATACGGGGGCAGGAATCAGTCAACCGAATTAACTTGCCGCTCTATAAAGGATGTAAAAGCATCTTGATTATCTATCGAATACCAATACAGATCAACATTTTCACCCTCTGTTTCTTTTGCGTATGCTGCAACCATCTTGTTTATAAAGGCCATGAAATCCCAGTTCGTCGGTTTATCAGTTGTTTTTAAATAGGCCGCATATCTTGGGTTCATATCAATCTCCTTTTTGTTGCTCGTGCAACCGCGTCTCTACCTATTGATCTCCTCTATTGCCCATGCCGTATATTTTACCCACGCCTCCGCCGCCGCCGCCACCCACGCCGCCGCCGCCGTCATCGCCCACGCCGCCGCCACCCCCGCCGCCTCCGCCGCCGCCGCCGCCCTCGCCGCCTCCGCCGCCGCCGCCGCCCTCGCCGCCGCCACCCCCGCCGCCTCCGCCGCCTCCGCCTCGGCCGCCGCCTCCGCCGCCGCCGCCGCCTCCGCCGCCGCCGCCGCCCTCGCCGCCGCCACCCCCGCCGCCTCCGCCGCCGCCGTCGCCCTCGCCGCCGCCGTCGCCCTCGCCGCCTCCGCCTCGGCCGCCGCCGCAAGGCGGATCGATTCGTCGCCGGTCTCGATCCATCTGCGAACAGTCTCGGGGGCGTTCCATTTGTCGATCACATCCGCTGCAATGCGGCGAGCAAGTCTGCGCGTAGGGTCTGCCGCGAGTCGAAGCAGACACCATCTGATATCCTCTATCGGGATAGGTAGCAAAGCGATCTCGTCTGCCGTAATCGCTTCTCGTCCCGACCATAGTTCGCGGATATGCGCCAATGTGTATTTGGCGCACGGACGGAGTTCCGTTTTGATATACTCTGGAGTAAAAGTTTTCATTTTCAATCTCTCCTTGTTTGGGCGCTTCGTGCGTCCGTCTCTGCCCGCCTCAGTTGAGGCGGGCGGAGCGAAGGCGCGAATCAGTCGGCTATTATTACACGAGGCCAATATGACCCATCATCTTCCGGCGGACATGCACCACAGAAAAAGTACATGACACCGCCCGCATCGAGACCGGCATGCAGGTATGACTCGGACTCTCTGTTTTGTTTTTTCGCTGTTTTCACGGCGAACAAGATCGCATCTTCAAATGATACGAATCTCCCAATTTCGCTAGTTCCATCGGGATTGTTCACTACTTTATATCCCATCTTAATCTCCTTTCGGTGCTCGTGCAACCGCGTCTCCCCACCTCTCCGGAGAGGTGGGGAGATACGGGGGCAGGAATCAGTTGGTTACTATGATGGTCTCCCGACCATCATTCGTTCTCAACCAGTCCTCCCACGTGACTCCCCCCTTCCGCTCGTCGTCCCCGACCTCGATGATGCGGCCCCTGCTGCGCCCCAGTCTCCTCTTCGCCGCACTGAGTGTTCTGTGGACGGACTTGTACTGTACTTTGTTTTCGCCGAACCCCTCGGCGTGTATTATTGCGTATTTCATTTTCAATCTCTCCTTGTTTGGGCGCTTCGTGCGTCCGTCTCTGCCCGCCTCAGTTGAGGCGGGCAGAGCGAAAGCGCGAAATCAGACCACACGTCCAACGTGCCAAGCGTATCCGTATCCACCCGGGTTTCTCTGGCGGAATAATTTTCGATATTTATCAGCGGCCCTCTCAGCCGCGTCAAACGATGCATGCTCGGACTCGATATACCGTGGTTGTTGCCACGGATCACATATGACCACGTATGGTTTTTTCGGTCGATTTTTCGCGATAAAAGTTTTTTCATTTTCGATTTCGATCTTGGCTGCCATCTCATTCTCCTTTTTGTTTGGGCGCTCCGTGCAACCCATGATTCAGTTATACCCCTCCCCAAAATTAATGCAAGAAAAAATAATTGTCCCATGTCGATTTTTTGTAAGTAGTTGAATTCCTTGGTATAAAATTTTTTATTTGCTTTTAAAAAGGATGCAATCTATATCATTAGAGGTATGGAGGTGCGAAAGAATGCCCTATTGGAGACAGATTCGAACGAAAAACAGAAAGAAATCAGTGAATTTCCAGCTCAGCATCGAGGAGTGGAAAATCGTTATGAGGTGGTGCGCCGCAATGCGTGCCGTATCCCCGCTGGGAGGGATCAACGCGTCCGAAGATTCCCCGGGCGTCGGTGTCCGCGGATTTTTTTATCCGATGATCGCTCAGCGGCTTGAGGAACTGAAACGTGGGGACCTCAAAGCGCCGGCGGCGTTGAGTTTGGAAGAGGAATCGTGAGTGACTGGCTTAAAAAGCTGGACGTGTGGGAGACGATTGCGGACGATGGGGAGCGGGTCGTCGAGCTCATGAGCCCAAACCCGGGCTATGGACCTTATACGCCGGAATGGACTGTAAAACTAAATATGGAAGAGGTGAAAATACTAGAGAGTATTTTAAATAGGATTTTGGTCAGATATAATCGTGATAAATAGGTAGAGCGCCGCCGTGAAGCGGCGCCCCAAAGGAGTGAGAAGGGAATTCAGTGTCTCCTTTATAAGGAGACTCCCTTCTTTTCGCAACAAAAAAGGTGAATTATGGAAAATAAAAACCAGTTGTCCGAGGACGATAGGGACGAATGCCGCATCAATTTTAGAAACCCTAATAAAAAAGAAAAATCCGAAATAGATTGCGATGTCCCTTGTGGAATTACCATTCTGCACTTTGCAAGGGTCGGTACAAATGACAGATAATCCAAAATCCACCGATTCCATAGAAACGCCCTCGGGGCCGCATCCCATCTCGACTATCGGCCGCGAAGTGCTCACCTTCCTCGAATGCGCGGAGGAGGGGAAAATCGCGACCAAGCGCTTCCGGACGCTCGATTATATCCCTGTGAAGACCGCTTCAAAGTGCACCTGGTGGAAGCCCCTTCAATATGCAGTGAATGACTTGTGGGGGGCGTATGAGCTCTTCTCGAGGCTCTCCGACAACCCCCGAATCATGCACGTCCGAGGGGCTTTGATCGACCCGAAGAAAAAGAGAATGTTGCGAAGGCACAAGCGGCGCGGCGACGAAGAGCCGACGCTCACGGCGAAAGGCCGATACCTCAATTGGATCGACATCGACGGCGTCGAAATCCCTGGACTCGACCCGCTGAACCCCTGGCCGGCGCTTCATGCGTGGGTGCGTTCAATCAAGGTATTCAAGGATGCGGACATCATCATTCACTTGTCGAGTTCATGGGGCATCAAGGAAGAAATCCATATCCACTTAGGATATTGGGCGGACCGGCCGCTCGCCGACAAGGAGGCAAGGGCCTTCGCCGAATCGCTTCCATTCTCAATTGACGCTTCGCTGTACACTCCTTCGCAACCCTTCTATTGCGCCGACCCGCTCTTCTCAAGCGACACTTTCGATCCGCTCTTATGGGATTCCCGTTGGTCGTTCGTGTCGTGCGACGAAGGAACGGGGGAGGTGCATGTCGACACCGGGACGGCAGGCGATGAACTGAAGCACTGGCTCGGGCGCATCGCGGAACTCGGCGACGGAGCCCCTCGGCATACCGTGATCAACTCTGCCGGCTACTTCCTCGGGCGGTACGTCAAGGGCGGTGTGTGGTCGACAGACGAGCTCACGGCGAAGCTGGTGGAGGCATGCGTCGACTCCGGCGCCTTCGATGAGGAGCGCATCGGCGCCGCCGAGGATGAGATCCGCCGCGCGATTGCGGATGGTATCGTGGACACCGTCGAGGAGATCGGGTCATGGCGCGACCGAGCGCACCGGCGGGAAGAGGGCGGGCTCAAGTCGGATATGTTCAACCTCCTTCTCTTCCTCCGCGAGCACCCGAAGCTCAAGGGGTCTCTCCGTTTCGACCGGCGCCGGGAGCGTCAAGAGTGGATGACGCCGCCACCCTGGGAGCGCGAGGGGGCGAACACATACCCCCGCGCGGTTGCCGATGCGGATGCCGTCGAGGCGGCCGGGTGGTTCAATGACCTCGGAATGACCTTCACCGACAACAACATCCACAAGGCCTTCGAAGCGGTCGCCCTTGACGCATCGTGGGATGCTGTGGAGACGTACTTAAAAGGCCTCGAATGGGATGGGATTGAGCGTTGCCGGTATCTATACCAGCGGGGCGGCGGGGCTGAAGGGGGCGTATGGACGGAGACCATGAGCCTCTTGACTCTCGACATCCTCGTGTGCCGTGCGTTGAACTGGGGTTGCAAGGCGGACACCATGCCGATCATGCAAGGCGCAAGGGAAGGGACTGGGAAAAGCACGTTCTTCAAGCTCCTCGTCGGCGGAGTGGACGACGACGCCGGGGAGTATTTCTCCGATGCGATGGGGGACTATGGATCCAACCAAAAATTCGGGGAGGCTCTAAACCATTATTGGATTGTCGAGGACGGCGAGCTTGCAAAGCTCCAATCCCGCGAGCTCGAGGCAGTGATGAGACAGCTCTCATCCCGAAAAGACGTATATCGGCCGGCGTATGGACGGAAGGTGCGAGAGAAGCTTCGGTCATGTCTATTGGTGGGGACGACGAACTTTGGAGAGTTCCTCGACTCGACGCGCATCAACCGCCGCCTGCCGGTAATCAGATGCTCCCGCCCCGATTGGGTTTGGGTGGTCGCAAACCGTGACCAGATTTTCGCGGAGGCGCGGGTGCGCTTCGAGAGAGGGATTGCAAAACCTTATTTGACAAGTGAGGAAATCGATATGCAGATAAGAGAGAATGCCGAGTTCGGTTTGGAGGATCCTTGGGAAGAGCCGATTCGAGATTATCTCGATGGAAAAACCACCGGCGTTTTGAATTTTGAGGAGGTGAAGAAGAACGCTGTCACCGCGGCGGAAGTTCTCCGCGATGCCATAGGTGTCCCAATCGCACAACAAAACAAGGCGCACGCGTCGCGGGTGGGGAAGATCTTGAGAAAGCTCGGCTGGGAGGCTCACGTGATACGAACAGGTGATAAAACAATGAAGCGCTTCGTATCGTCAAGCGCAATGGATGTTGGACAACCGGTTCAAGGTGAGCCGGACTTTGAACCGATAAGGATTGAGTGATGTCAAAAATAATAGAGATCAAAGTCCAGGTGGAAGTGCCGGATGGTTTCGAATACGTCGCCTTCGATTCGTATGGAAGCCTCATGGCGTACAGAGATAAACCGAGGAAGAGCCGAAGGACCGGTGCATTCGTCGTCAAACGCGGGGACGATGTTAAGGTCTTGGACATACTGAACTGGGAAAAGACGCTCACGAAGGTAGGGGATTCGGACACCGACGGCGATGCCGACGGACCGTGCGAAGAAGACGAGCGCGCCAAGAACCTCGCTCGGATTTGGCGAGAAAGTCCCTATTGACCCGCCCCCCTCAAAAACATCATTAAATCAATAAACAACGTTTGCGGTGTTACCTTCCTCGGCGCTCGAAAATCGACTGTTCGGAAAATCATAGATTGGCATTAAATCCATAAACAACTTTTGCCACATAAAAAGCATAAATATGTAAGGTTTTTTGCTAAAAT
>CAZTSR010000043.1:0-7640 GCA_964615995.1 uncultured Bacteroidales bacterium | reverse complement strand
TTAATGTCAAGAGTGTTATGCATCTCATCATGGTACGCTAATTGGACCAAAGCAAGGAAATAGGCGGAATCGTCCTTTGCTGTTTCATATTGTTCCGGCGCAATCTTATCCCGGTATTTATCATAGAAGCTGTCCAGCAATTCCCGATAGTCCTTTTTTGCATCCAAGACTGTTGCCGCATCCGATGCTTCCAATTCCTTTCTAATATGCAGGATCGCTCCGAGAAGATCGATCAGTAATTCGGGTGCGGCCATGGTTAACCTGTCAGGAGTAAAAACGCAGGTTCCTGAGCTTTTGGTTTATTGATCATGAAAGGCTGAGTGTTCCCATACTCACAGCCAATCTATTCTTGGACGATACATTCATATCCCCCGTCTTCCGAAAATAGACCGGTCACCGGTAGGAATGGGGCCTTAGCTTCGTTCCACAAACTCGACAATGTTCCCGTCGGGATCTTTAACCATAGCAATGCGGACTCCAGGACGGATTTCTTTCTCCGGCAGAGCGAACTCTATCCCTTTCTGCCGCAACTCGGCACAGATTTCGGAAAGGTTCTTGATGACAAAAGTTGCATAGCGAAACCCAAGTTGATTCTCCAGCCCGATAGCCCCTTTTGGAGGGACACTCTTGGGTTCGATTAGCTTGAAGTCGCTCGTTCCGAATCTCAACCGATGCATGGTTCCAAACCACAGCGGCGTGATTCCGACAAACTCCAAGCCCAAGGTTTTCTGGTAGAAGTCGAGGCTGGCTTTGATATCGCTTACAATAATTCCGAGATCCAGAGAATCTTTGGCTGGCTTGATCATTTGAATTGGCTCCTTTCTGGCATTATCTCACGAGGGAGATGGGATCAGTTTTATGGTCATTGAGTCTCTATGCTTTTTTATTGAAGTCGTTAGGGGAGGACGATGCGTTTGTGTAGTAGGTTTCAGTTGGTAATGAGCAGGCGCGGATAAGATTCCCGCAACTTAATACCATCTGCAAAGGTACATACATATAGGCAAGTCAGAAAGAATTGATGAGTACCTTTTATACAAGAAGTTTTGTTTTGATACTTTGGTCTACGACGGTTGTTTGTACGCTACCATTGGGAACTTGATTTTAACTGGTTCACGAAAAACGGCGTGGCTGAGGATGAGCTGGCCTTTTTCCAAGCGCGTGGCCGCAGCTTTGATGTCGGAATTTAAGAAACGATAGCTTCGCTCGGCCATCTCGGCAGCATTTGTTCGGCCGAGGACGGTTGTGGAACAGTTGCCGGTAACGCGGTCATGGACAGCACTGAGGAATTGCTGAGCACCGTAAAGAACAATACCCAGTGAACGGCCGCGCTCGGCAATTTCGAGAACCTGCTCCAGAATTGGCGAACCTTTGGAGCCTTCAGGAGCGTATTTGTTCAGCTCATCTACGAAGATGATGACTTTTTTCGGCAGGTCTTCTTCTGACACGTCGCTCTCTGCGTAGAGGTTGTAGATTGTCCGGAGAATGTCGCCGAATACCAAGGTTTTTTCTTCATCCTTAAGGTTGTAAATATCTACGACGTAGGTATGACCACCCTTAATATCGCGAATCTTCTCGGCGAGGTCACAGTGGTTTCGACTAAGTTGATCAACAAAAATGCCAGATTGCCGTGTTTGGACGATTCGCCTCAGAATACGGCGGAAGCGATTGACTGTAATGGAGGGGACTTCTCCGACCTGGCGTGTCTTGTTTTCTTTCTGGTCGACTAGTCCGGGGCCATCGAGTAGGCTGTGCCACGTCTTAACCATAGACCAGTGAGGGTCTTTACCTGGAGTATCAAGCTTCTGCTGAATTTCACCAACCAGCGCACGCATAGTATCCCAAGCATCTGGCACATGGCCCATGAGCAGATCCAGCTTGTCTTTAGAATTTCCCAAGGCGTAGGCGTAAATGTCAAAGGGTATATCTGGCGTAGAATGGCTGTTGGCCTTGCCGGTGTTTGCGGTGTGCTTCCCGTTGGGCAGTAGATAATGAACACGGTCCGATGGGAAGGGCTTAGCCTCCAGGCCGAGTGCCTGCCACATCTCATGATCCTGCGGTGTGAGATTTTCGTTCGTTTCATGAATGTGGAGCAGGTCGTCGTGTTTGACATTCAGTAGAATAACAGCCGTCTTATCGGCATCTGAGTAACGCTGGAGCGTGGCGGTTAGGAGAAACATCACGTAGCTAGTCTTTGTGGCCAGACCGGAAATACCGGAGATGTTCATATGCGCACCTTCAGGGCCAAGCAAGTAGCGTGCATCAAGGAAACAAGGCGATTTTGTGCCATTGCTCATCTCGATCAACCCGGCCGGGACTTTATTCTCATCTTTGATGGCATCGGCACCCAGGGCTATGAGGATGCCAGCAGCGTCAGCAAAGCGAATACGGGCCTCGCTGGGGACCGGCATGTAGATTTCCTCAGTGTTGGACATGACGTTGCACGACGCGACGGTAGTCCCTTGCCGGGGCGTCTGCGGATCTTCCGTGGCCTCGCCAAAATTGTTGGAGATGTAATTCGATAAATGAGTGTTAGCGTCAGTGGAATGTTCCAGGTTCATCACCAGCCCGTAAGTCTTGCTGAATTTGTAGGACTCAGCCTCGACGATGTCAAATGGATTGACAAGGACTTCCGGAGCAAGCCAAAAAGAAAATTCGTTGGACTGGTTCGGTGATTTCTCTGTGGCCGATGCCCGGCCGATGATTTTATTTTCTTCGCTCATGTGGTCCTCGCAATAAGTTTGGGTGGGGGCCAGCGCAGGCCAGCTTTGAGGATAGCATTACTAACAAAACTGTTTTTTACGCAGCGTTCGGCTTGAAAAACTGGATAAAGATGTGCGTGCCAACGTCTGTCCATGCCGTGAGGGGTGACCGTACGTTCGGCAAGCAAGGCGTTGGAGAGCTTTGTTACCAGGTCGCTTGTGGGTGGATCATTGCCCAGCACGGGCAACTCGACCTTGATGACGCCCATTAACGGATAATCCATCTGCGCGCGTAGCCGGAGCCTCTGATACCAAACTGCGACATTGCGACCGGCGAACTGGCCTTTATAGGCGAGCGTTCGGTTACCTTCCGGCAGATCGGCCAGCAGCCGCCACATATTTACTTCTTTATGCCGGCCACGACCGATTTTGAATCGTGGTGTCTTGCTGAAGGATTTTGACACACCCACTAATAATGGTTGCTTGTCGCCGCAGATCGTCCGCATCCGATCGTATTGCGCAATGCGCACTGCGCCATCAAGCACGATGCCTGTGTCCGGTTCGGCTGCTTCCATCACCTTTGTCAATACGTCCATCTCTATCTTGGTCATTTCCGAACGCATGGTATCGGCCGCTCTCGCCCGAAGGTCTTGCCCTTCACGGCCTTTAGATTCGATGTCCGCCAGGTAGTAGCTGTCGCCTAACGGGGCAATGGCTGCTTCCATCTGCCCCCTCAACTCGCTGCTGATTTGCTGGAAGCTAACCATGAGCAGATTCCGGAAATTGGATGGACCAATGCTCAGGCGGCCGTCATCATGGCGGAACAGCGCTACGCAACCGACTTGGCCGAGAATCACGGGGGTCTGTCGGTCGTGTTCCAAGCAGGTGCCGATGAAGAATGACCTCATGGAGCCATCCTGAAAATAGCGGAAGACATGGTCATCCGGCCGCATGAGCGGTTGGAGCGGAACGTAGGTGTTGCTCTGGCCGAACTCGAACGGCTCGTCCATTAACTTATCGTCCTTCGTTGCCTCTTGATCCTGAATCTCGTCGATATCTGGCCGGAGTTCATCCTCGATTGCACCGCCTACGGCCGGGAGAACGTCTGTCTGACTGGAAAGCACCTCCAGGACGGATTGAAGTTTGAAAAGCTGAGGCACTCGGTTCATTGTTCCTCTTCGGGATCTGCTTCGGTTTTTGATTCTGGAAGCGATTTGGAGGCAGTAACGTAAAGCTCGCGGTAGGCCGCTTCCACTGCCTTCAACTCCTTCTCTGTGACACCCCAAAGGTCTTTGCACAGAGCGTCAAGCTTCGCGTGAACCGGCTCGGCGGCGTCTGCCGCTCCTCTGGCAAGTCGCATAGATTCCGCCGCGATAGCCCTGTGAAGTTTAGAGGCGGAGTCGTACTTTGGGATGCGAGCTTTCTCAAGGATGCTTGGTGTTCCAAAGCTTTTGCTTCCCGGTTGGCTAAAGCAACTAACGGCAAAGCGAAACGGCGTCGAGTTCAAGACTCCACAGACGTAGTTAGCCTCAAGTTGGTTATTCAAGGCAATCAATGTGACAATGTGCTGACCAATGACAATTCTTCCTTCGTGTTTTGAGACAACTGCCGCTTCAAGCTTGGTATCGATTGCAGACCATACAACCTTCCAAGGGCTTACTGTATACTCCCCGACAGAAAAAATAGAGTAGAATGCATGGTTCTTCATGAGGGTCTTCACAGCTTGGGAGGACCGCTTCTCCAGCATCGATCGTTGTGAACAAAGCCATTTGTATGCCAACGGGTAATTTTTCTTGAAGTCAACCTCGTCGATACCGCGACGTTTCTCCGTATCTTGAACGAAAAGGAAATAAATCTTGGGATCTGCTTTAAAAGCTTGAAGATCCTTAATCCGTAACAGTGGCAACAAAATCTCCTTTTCCAACCTGACTTGAACGCTTTCAATTTTGCGCTTTGCAGTTTCTGTTAGATTACGCGCAGTAACGCTGCCATCACCATGATCTTTCAGAATCTCAAACCAATAAACAGCATTAGCACCTCCACTGTTGACACCTTCGTGAGCTGTATAATCCGATCGCCCTAAGACCTTCTTGACCGTCTTGATTACCCATATATTGCCGGTAAGCCAAGCACTCGTCGGATCATCGTCGTCTACCGGTTCGGCTTTCCAGTTCTTACGCTCTGTCTTGGACATTACTTCTTCTAGCGTAGCGTCGTAGTCAAACGAACCACTCCGCCCGGATTCTTTTTTTTGCCAGTAAGTGTAGCTAACAGGATATTTCTGAAGATCTCCTTTAGACATGATAAATGCAGCGGTCTTATTCGTTGCTCCCTCGAAAAGCTGCAATTCAGAAAAGTCATCCACGAAGAAGCAATGGAGGGGTTGCATTCGCCTTGTCTTGAAACGCCGAAAGCCTTGGGCTGCTCCAGCCATTTTAAAAACCGCTTGCGTTATAACGAAGCCAAGCTTGCCGCCATCCTTGAGATAACTGTCGGCGGCAACGGCTGCCACGAGCATGGAGATATCTTTTTTACCTTTGCCAAGAATAGTATCCATGCCCTTGTGGACAAAGAGGCCATGTTGATGCCAGAGGTCTTTTGTCTCGTTCCGATAGCCCTCCGGTAGGTTTTCCCAGCCAATCCAAGGCGGATTGCCGGCCACGTAATCGAACGGAGCAAGGAAGACCGGTGCGAACGCATTTTTAATAATGCGGGCCCATAGACCATTTCGGCCCTTGCTGTGTAGGTCGTAGAGCTTTGCATAGAGCACTGCAATTGTTGGTTCGTCCATCTTCCACGCTTCTTCCGGCGTCAGTCCTTGCTCCTTCAGTTTCGACGTAGAGTAAGAGGCTTTCAGATGTTCCTCAGCCATGCGCGTGAAATTTTTAGGCGGTGTTGATGGTATTTTGTCCAGGTGCTCGTCCAAAAGGTTTGTAAGTGCCGCAACACCCCGTTGGTAGGCCAATCTGAGCGGCAACTCCACTTTACCGATACTTAGCGAGACACGAACAATGTCTGTGTCAAATAGATTCTCCGAATCTCCACGGGATGGTGTCATGACCGAATCTGCAAGATAGACAGGGATCTCAAGGGGCTCTATACCACGTTGCTTGAGCAATGGGCCGAGGGCAAGCAGGTAATTTGTGCGTGCCGCGATGACTGCGAGCGGGTTCAGGTCAATACCAACTATATTACGACAGATTTTACGAAGCAGTTCACCTTCGTCCATGGACTGCGCTAGCGAGTTCGTGCGGATGGCTTTAATCGCCATCATGAGGAAAGTGCCAGAACCACAGGTTGGGTCGAGCAGGCGCGTGTCAGGATTGCCACGAAATTTGCCAGCATCCAACATGTTAAGGAGACGCTGTGCCAGCCAATCAGGCGTGTAGTATTCGCCCAGCGCCTTGCGGATGTGCGGGGAGACGAGGCGATGGTAGAGTTTTTTAAGCATGTCTTGTGTTGGCGCAGGTGCGAGGTCGAGCGTAGCAGGATCATATTGTGCAAGACGCTCGACTATGGCGCGTAAACAGGCGGCCAATTCGGGTGTGAAGTATTTTGTATACCATGAAAAAAAATCGCCTTCGAGGAAGTTGCGAATACCGGCCGCGTGGAACGGTCCGCCTTTTTCAAGAGCGCTGAAGTGTTCCGCGAGTTGGTCGTTTTTGAGGCCCTTCCATTCCTCCAGCGGCGGTGTGGGTAAATCGGTGTAGCGGCCGACAATGATGTAAGCCAGTAGCTTAGTAAGAATGGCGAAGAAGGTGTGCGTGGCAAAGAAGAAGCGGTTCAGGTCGATCTTATCTTGGGGGATACCAAAGATTTTGACCATCTTCCGCAATTCAGCCTCGTTGGCGAGTTTGACCCGCCATTGCTCGTATTCCGTGACCGCACCGAAGAATTGAGCCCATTGATCGAAAATAGCCTCAAGCGATGGTGACGTTGCGTGTTTTTGGAGGGAGTCATAGAGCGTCCTGACAGCGCGCTGGGTACGGTCGTTTTCTGACGAGAAATCTTCAGCGAGATATTCTGGTAGGAGCGCTATACCAGAGTGCAGCGAAAAGAAGTAATCAAGGAATTTTTTACAAGTCTGCTCGTTGATGGAAACAGGCTCCTTGATGTCCCACTCATGTCCCGGTTTGGCCGCGAAGATGAAATAGCGGCCATCTGTGCAGCAACCGACCACACGGCCGGGCTTCTGGCGGTTACGAAACCAGAAGGTTTCGACGTATCCCTTGAGCTGCGCAATAGCTTTGCTGTTGGGTGTGGAAGAATTTTTAGGGTTAAGCAAACCCGGTTGCTTCCATTCGATGATGAAACGGTTATAGATGGTATCTGCCCGACCCGAGTTGCCCATTGTGACTTCTGTGTGAGGGACAAGGTCAATGCCTGCTTTGGTGGCAACTTCAATGAGATGCTTCTCCACAATTTCACGAAAGGGCTTTTCCAGGACCCCCGATTTTGACGCTTTTCTATAGACGGCGGCAAGTTCAGTGGCTAACACATCCATTTTGGCTCCTAATCTGAAGACGACAACCGATTAACTAAAATGATTTCTATGACAAAATTTTCGAGGGTCCTGTTTTTGAATCTTCGACGTGGAATCTACACTATCTATATATCTACGTCCATTATTTGTTTCAGGAAGGCATGCCCTTTTCCCCAAACGTAAAAATCATGGTTCAGCCCTCCACATTTGATCCCGAATTCAATGATCAGGCCCGCATATCAAGACTATCAACTTGTATTTGTAAGTCTGGTTCCGTTAAAAGCCTCTTGCTCCGTCTATGCTTTGACTCTTCTTCGCTTGAGGTACATCTCCAAATACCCGCATCACTTCAGCCTTGAAAAAATCTAACATGTTTTGTGATTGCTTATCGGTTAGGCTGTCTGTGAAGACGGCCATCAGGCTATCATAATACCATTTCTGCTTCTCCCTGGGACGAT
>CAZTSR010000042.1:0-8046 GCA_964615995.1 uncultured Bacteroidales bacterium | reverse complement strand
TGGTAAATAAACATCTTTCAACTTATAACATCTTCATTATTAACGATAAATGAGCTATTAGCTTGACGGCAATGCCGCTGGCGGGGGCTTGGGGTGGATTACGAAGCGTTACCCGAGTTTATCATGAAAAAATAAGGATTTATTCCGGTTGCCTCAAACCGGGATCCGGATGTACGAATTCGTACACCCATCATTCAAAGCCGGTCAATTTTCTGTTTTGACTTAACGGACTTAAAAGCTTTGTAATAATCAAATATTCAATTAGATGCAAAGTTTGGCCTGAAACGTGTAAGCATCACATTTCAGAGCTCAAACGAACAATTAATGACTAATTCTAATTGAATATGAAAAACAGAATAAACACCCTTACCATAGCAGTGATTTCTATACTGCAGCTCATTGCGTTTAGCGCATTCAGCGGAGTTCCGGTTGTTGAATCGGAATCCGGATCGATAACAGGAATTGTTGTGAATGACAGCAGTTCCACACCCGTTTCATTTGCTTCCGTTGCTTTGATGAATGCCAATGATTCAAGCCTGCTTACCGGAGTCATTACAGATGATAACGGCAGGTTTAAATTTTCAGACCTGCCTTATGGAAAATATACTGTTAAAGCAACTTTTATCGGCTATAAAACCATTCAGGTAAAAAATATCGAGATTTCCAGACAGAACCGGAATGTGGAACTGAATAATATTAAGATGGCTGAGGAGGCTCAAAATATTAATGCTGCAGTGATTGTTGGCGAAAGACTTAAAGGTGAAGAAAAGATCGATCGCACTGTTTTTACGCTGAATGATGACGTTAGAAAAGCTTCCAATACAGCGTTGGATGCTTTAAAACACATCCCTTCCGTAACAATAGATTTTCAGAATAACGTCACTCTTGAAGGCCAGAGCAACATTCAGTTTTATGTTGATGGCGTATTGCGAAACAAGGAGTTTGTTGCTCAAATCAAGCCTGACATGATCGATAAAATTGAGTTGATTACGAACCCGGGCGTAAGATATGATGCAGACGTTTCCGGAGTTATTAATATCGTCCTTAAAAAGGAAGCCCGCAGCGGCGTGAGCGGATCCATTAAAATTCCTATTCCGCATCCTGAGAAAATTGTTAGCGACGGTTCCGGCAACCTGGAGTATGGCATTTCAAAACTCAGATTTTACGTAGGTGATCAGCTGCATTATGAAAAATTTCCTGCACAGGAAGTCATTACAACAACCATTGATGATGTAAATGGCAGCTCCTATTTTTACAAAAAAGACAGTAAAGGAAAGAACAGCTGGGCGCAGAATTACATGAACTATGGATTCGACTGGTTCCTGAATGACAAGTCGTCTCTTAATTTTCTTGGTGAATGGCGCAGCTGGAAAGGCACAACTAAAAATTACCATTCTGATGGCAGGATGTACCTTGACAACCAACTGAGTGAATTTCTGAAAACCGACAGGAATGGTGAGGATGGCAGCGACAACTTCTATTTTTCACTCTATTACCAGCGGAAATTTGCTAAAGAGGGAAATGAATTCAGGGCTGAAGTTTATTACAACACTCAGACAGGCACTACCCGGAATAATTACGATGAAGTATATGTCGATCCTGCTGACCAGATAACCCCCATCAATGCAATTACCCGGTCAGAACTTACAAAGAACCTCAGGAAAAACGGTGAGGTCAAACTCGACTTGAGTTTTATGGTAAAAAATCTTCGGAATGAAGTAGGTGTCAGATCTTATGCAGGAATGATGAACAATGATTTTACCAAAGGATTCGTACTTGATGAAACTGAAAACAGGAGCCTTGAGGAATTCGATTATGATGAAACCCGTCAAACCGCATATTATAATCTTTCAGGAAAGATAAAAAAATTCACCTGGCAGGCCGGCGTTCGTGGAGAATATTCCTTTATCCGCATCAATTCCAATTCCAATTCGGACTATGCAGTGTTTTTACCACAGTTAAGCCTCAGCCAATCTTTTGGCAAAGAACAGAATCTCAAGTTTACCTACAGAAAGCAGATTTTCAGACCTTCTATCGGAAGCCTGAATCCATTTGACGCCTGGACAGACTCCATGCATTTGCAGCGGGGAAATCCGGACCTGGATCCTTCCATAGAAAACAGACTTGAACTGGCTTATTCACGGAATTTCAAGGCCAATTATGTGTCGCCTAAGCTATATTACAGATATACTACCAATGGAATACAACAAAACACTACTGTAATAGAAGATGGTGTTACATTAATCACACAGGAGAATGTTGGCAGAAATTGGGAATATGGTCTCACTCTTAATGGGGCTGTTCAGATCATGAAAAGATGGCGTTTCAACGGAAGCATTACCGCTTTCAGACAGGTGATCAAAACCGATGAAGCTACGGCCGGTCATAGCCGGGAGGACATAAACGGCTACAGGTTTAATGTAAGCAACATCGTTTCTTTACCGAAGGACTATTCTCTCTTTATGTTTGCCAACTATGGCAGCCCGAACATCAGCTATCAGCGGAAATTCTCGCGCGAGTTGCTGGTGCTGGTCGGAGCAGAGAAAAAGTTCTCCGAGAAGTTGAGTGTGGATGTCATGTATAACCCGTTTATCAAATACTTTACATACAGACAGATAGATACAAATACCCCGGGATACAATGAAACATGGGAGGGCATATTGGATGTTCAGCAACTGTTCTGTTTCTCCGTCACCTACAATTTCAATTACGGCAAAAAGATCAGCAAGATCAACCGCAATATTGAATATGAAAGAAATGAAGGCAATGGAGGATTGTAATTATTAAAAAAAGCCAGGCTTTTAGCCTGGCTTTTTTATTAATCTTGCATGCGCTGCCTGACAATCTCAAAAAATACTACCGATGCAGCTGCGCTGACATTCAGAGATTGAATGGTACCCAGCATGGGGATTTTTACCAGAATATCCGCCATTTTCAGAAGCCGGGTGTCAATGCCGGTATCTTCCGAACCCATGATCACCACAACCGGGTTTTTAAAGTCGGCCTGAAACAATGTCTTTTCAGCCTTCTCCGTCGCAGCAGCAATATAAAAACCACTATCATGCAGAAATTTTACTGCATCGGGCAGACTGTTCACCCGGCATACCGGAATGGAGTTCAGCGCACCGGCAGATGATTTGATTGCCTCGGAATTAATCTGTGCAGAGCCTTTGGAAGGAATTACCAGCGCATCAAAACCGGCACACTCTGCACTACGCGCTATGGCGCCGATATTCCTTACATCTGTAATACTGTCAAGAACAACGATGGAGGGCGTTTTTCCCGACTCAAACAAACCAGGGACCAGCTTGTCGAGATCCGTATATTCAACTTCTGAAAGCAGGGCGATGATGCCCTGATGATTTTTTCCGGTAATCCGGTTCAGCTTTTCCGTAGGAACATATTGATAGGGAATATTCAATTCTTTTAGCGTTTGAAATAAGCCCGGAATGTTCTCATTACGAAATCCTTGCTTTAAAAGGATTTTATCTATCTGCTTTCCGGCGCGAATGGCTTCGTCAACCGGGTGTATTCCAAAAATAATGCTTGTTTTAGTCTTCATAGTTTATTCGATCATATAAATGTTCCCTTTTCTCCAGGTATCTACTGCAGCCCTCCAAAATGAATCATAACTGTCAGATCTTTGAAGCGTATAGACATCGGGCGAAAACGGGGTGGGGTTATGATCAAATGTAAAAGTAACGGAAGTGGTGTAGTTGTTTTTATAATAAACCCACTTTTCCTGTGTTGGTGTTACTTTAACAGACTGCGGAGGTCCGTAAATTATGAAAATCATCCCCCGGTCGGTTTTCCATCCCGGTTTATAGGAAGTAAAATAATAATTGGCAAAATAGACGCGATTGTAATACACACGGATCAACTCCCTTGCTTTCTCAGTATTTCCGGCCTTGTCAAGCCAGAAATTGTCAACGGCAAGTTTTTGGTTTTTGGCCTTTTTTAGTTCGGCATACTCCACGGAGTTCGTTAAATACACCAAGGGTTCAATCAACTGCTGCACCTCCTGAACCCTGGGATATCGTGTTCCGAAATTTAAAAGAGCCAGGCCATCTTCCTTGCTTGTGTCGGTTTGAAAATAATAGACCCCTTCGTAATTAAACTGGTAGTAAAGCGACTTGTTAACCGGAACAGCCCAGATGCTGTCGGGGTCATTGAAAAACTCTTTTTCCCTGGTGAGCGAAAAACTGGGACGGGGTAAAGGTATTTCTTTGCTGTAATACTTTACAAAAATGGTATCTGCTTCCGGATTATTATAATCGATTTTGAAAACGGTGTTTGCAATGGTATAGGGTTTGTAAAGCGGACTCTTGTCGTCCATGTCAGTCAGCGCAAAATTCTGTTCAGATTGCGCCATGGTTCTGTCGAGATAAATGTACTGAAGACTTTCAGACTTACGTACCATATCGGTCACCTTCACAGAAAGCTGGTATAATTTGCCCTCTTGTGTTTTCAGGGGAATCTGCATCTGGAATTTTTTATCTGCATCTTCATGAAGAAATTGTTTTACAATGCGACCCGAATCAGCCAGTTCAGTTTTGGTAGCATTTACAATTTCTTTAAGTATGTAGTCAATGGAAATCTGACTCAGCAACTTATCCGGTTCAATAGTGCCGGAAAACAACAGTTCAGCAGGAAATATTTTCAGAAACAGAAGCGATGAAGCAGGAGCATTGTGATAAACAGATAATGCAGGATGTATCCGGGAATTCGACGGATTATACATGCCCGACATGTTCGTAACAGTCGGTTCCTTCTGAACAACAGCTTTCTCAGGAGTGGAACAGGCTACGATAAATAGCAGGATGATCCAATTGATACACAGGAATAGCTTCATTAAAATGAGGTTGATCAGGTAAAATTACTCAATTTTTCTTTTTGTTTTGAGCGGATCCAGTTCTATCTGTAAGTTTTCCCAAACTTCAAGCTGTTGCTTCAATTCAATGCGCAGCTCTTCATATTTCCTGTAGAAATCGGGCGACTGAATCACATCTTTTGCTGAACCCGGATCAGCGATTTGTTTTTCTATGTCTGCTATTTCTTTTTCGAGGGAACTGATCAGAAGCTCTGTTTTTTCAATTCTATTTTCGATTTTCCGGATTTCCCGGTCCAGCTCTTTTTTGTCGAAAAACGACTGTTTATTATTAATTTCTTCACGCGGTACCTTGCCTGCGGTGGATTCTTTTTTATTCAGCTCAGAGAGTGAGGCGATTTTTCGTTTATTCAAAAATTCATAAATACCACCCAGGTGCTCTTTGATCTTCCGGTCTTTAAATTCATATATTTTTAACATCAGTCCGTCCAGAAATTCCCTGTCGTGCGATACGGCAATGAGTGTTCCATCATATGAAGCCAGCGCTTTTTTAAGGATGTCCTTTGATCGCATATCCAAATGGTTGGTGGGCTCATCGAGTATGAGCACATTGCAGGGCTCAAGCAATAGTTTAGCCATCGCCAAACGCGACCTTTCACCACCGGATAATACCTTTACCTTCTTTTCCACATCTTCACCGCTGAAGAGAAAGGCACCCAATATATCCCTGACTTTCGTACGGATATCTCCAACAGCAACTTCATCCAGGGTTTCAAGCACGGTTTTGTTTCCATCGAGCAATTCATCCTGATTTTGGGCAAAATAGCCAATCTTAACATTGTGGCCCAGTTTCAATTGCCCTTCATAAGGCAGGTTGCCAAGGATCACTTTTGATAAGGTGGTTTTTCCTTCTCCGTTCTTTCCAACAAAAGCTACTTTTTCTCCACGGTAGATGGTTAGCTCCACATGATCAAGCACTTTATGCGTGCCGTATGACATAGACAAATCACGGATTTCCAGAACAATGGTTCCCGAACGCGGGGTAGGAGGGAACTTGATATGAATGGACGCGGTATCTTCCTCGTCGATTTCCAGAACCTCCATTTTCTCGAGCATTTTAATGCGCGATTGTACCTGAACGGATTTAGTGGGTTTATACCTGAAACGTTCAATAAAATCACGGGTATCCTCAATAACCTTCTGCTGGTTTTTATAAGCGGCCGTTTGTTGTGCTCTTCTTTCTTTCCGCAGCTCAACATATTGAGAATAGGGCACACGGTAATCGTAAATTTTCCCCTTGGAAATTTCAACCGTTCTGTCTGTTACCCGATCCAGGAAAGCTCTGTCATGCGATATCAAAAGCACTGCACCATGATAATCGTGCAAAAATTCTTCAAGCCATTGAATGGACTCAATATCCAGGTGGTTTGTAGGTTCATCGAGCAAAACAGCATCCGGTGAACGCAGCAGGATTTTAGCCAGTTCAATACGCATACGCCAGCCACCGCTGAATTCACGGGTATGGCGGTTAAAATCTGTCCGGCGAAAACCGAGTCCGATCAGTACCTGTTCGATTTTCTGATTCCGGTTTGACCCTTCCAGCAAATGAAACCGCTCTGTTTTTTCGGCCATTTGCTCCAGTATGTCGCTGTATTCCTGGCTTTCATAATCTGTCCGGGTGATGATCTGGTGGTTCAGCTCTTTGATTTCTTTTTCCAGCAGCAATATTTCATCAAAGGCACTTCCGGCCTCAGCAATCAACGTTTTGTCATCAATCACATTCATTTGCTGCGGAAGATAGCCAAGACGGATTCCGCTGGGGACAATGACTTTTCCTTCATCGGGTAACTGCATACCCATAAATACCTTGAGCAATGTGGTTTTACCGGCGCCGTTTTTACCGACAAGACCCACCTTATCTTTGCTGTTCACCAGAAAAGAAACATCACTGAACAGGAACGTCCCTCCAAAAGAAACACTGAGCCGGTCAACTGAAATCATAAAACAATTTTAAGCGACGCAAAAATAGTAAAAAAAGGTGATGAGGTGATGAGGGTAATCGGTAATCGGTAATCGGTAATCGGGTAATCGGTAATCGGTAATCGGGTAATCGGGTAATCGGTAATCGGGTAATCGGGTAATCGGGTAATCGGTAATCGGTAATCGGTAATCGGGTAATCAGGTAATCGGTAATCAGGGATGCTAAAAGCCATTATGAATGATTGTTATGGCGATGTCCCCCGCTGGCGGGGGTAGGGGGTGGAAGCTGAACATCCAGTAAATCTTCGAACTTCATCATTCGATGTTCGATGTTTTTTATTCTTCTCTCTAATTTATTGCGATCTTTTCATTTAAGGTTCTGTTTTCTGTGTCTGTAACTTTAATGATGTATATTCCCTTACTTAAATCATGTGTCAGTAAAAAGTCCCTGTTTTTTGAGATCACTACCAGTCTGCCATTTAAATCATAAAGAGCAATGCTTTTTATATGAAACTTGCAATTTATTATTTCAATCCGCTGAAGCGATTTGTTAAATAATACTTTAAATTCTTTATCTATTGCATGATCAGTTAATCCAAGGGGCAATTCATCGCTGATAGTAACCGAATTTGATTGCCCTGATTCTCCTGCCGGATTGGTATATGTTGCTGTGACATGGAAACATCCTGTCAGCGCTCCGCAGATATTTTCACTATTTATGCTCTTGTCAACAGAAAACAGCAAAAGATTGTCCTGGAAAACATTATATCTTATCAGATGTGATTCCGTTGTGTTTGTATCAGGTGCAGATCAGGATATACGGGTACAAAAAGCAGGAGCGTAGAGTACTGTACCTCCACAATCCGTCCAACCTGTTCCACCCATTTCAACATATTCCAGGATTACCGAAAAATCCTTAGGAGAAGGGAATTGTCCGAATGCATGGATGCTGAAACTGGTTAGTACGAACAAAAATATCTGTTTCATTTAAAGCAATAGATTTAAATTATCGCAAATAACAAACTTCAAGTACTTAACGAAACACCATAAACGAATCCGCTTCAAAAACCTTCACCTCTGTCTGAAATAAATATAGTAAAAAAGCAATTCGGTGCAACAGGTGATATGTATTAATTTATTGGTTTGTCGTAAGTTGAATACTAAAATTCCCCTCGTTCGGTTGAGGCTGTGCCCATAGCCGTCAAGCTAATATTTGTAATGCATTGATATTCATTTAC
>CAZTSR010000041.1:0-8084 GCA_964615995.1 uncultured Bacteroidales bacterium | reverse complement strand
CAACTATATAGTAATAGTGTAGAATATATATATGAGACCAAATAACCAAAACAAACAAGGAGACTAAGAAATGAAAAACCACATGAACTCACCTAAAATCAAGAAAGCAATTGAAAGCGCAAAGCAATTTGAAGCGTATTGGTTAGCAGACAATAAAGAGCTCGAAGCTTATCGTTTAGCAAAGCCATTCGATTATGACCAAGCTTGGATAAACGAACATGAGCGCAGAATTCATCGCAACGTAGTTGCTTTTGATTTAATGTACATGGCGAAAGAGGAAGCAGTAAGATTCGTCTGGCTTTATTACAAAGGCGCACTCACAAATCGTGAAATCAGCGATATTGTCAACAATTTATTTATCAACTAAGGAGCAAAGAAATGACACAGCAAGCAGTTAGATATCCAGAAGTAAAGGTCAAGTTGGTTGGGGAAGACGGAAACGCCTTCAGCATTTTGGGACGAGTAACAAAAGCCCTAAGACGTGATGGGGTTGACGAAGAAATCATTAGTGAGTTCGTAGAGGAGGCGACTGCCGGAGATTACGACAATCTTTTGAGAACAGTCATCGAATGGGTGGGCGAGGAATATCCAGATAACGATTGTAATTTTGAGTATGAAGATTGGTGGCTAAATGACTGAAATGCGGAAGTGCCAAATATGCAAACAGAATGAAGCCATTTGGGCGGTGCAAATCATCGCAGGTGAAGTGACTGTTTATCGAGTCGGGTGGCAAATGAGAGGATTTTATACAGAATGGGTTTGCGATGAGTGTTTAGAAGCTGTAAAAGAGAAATTAGAAAAGGAGCAGAAATGAAATTATTGACGAAGGAAATTGAGAAGAAATTGCCGAAATTGTACTCGCAGGAAAAAGTAAGCGACCCACTTTGCGTGGTCAAATACTTTACACCAGATTCTAATTGGACATGGTACGGGATTGAGTACAGCCCGGAAACACGATTGTTCTTTGGTCTGGTAGACGGATTCGATAAGGAGCTTGGGTACTTTTCGCTGGACGAGCTGGAGAACATTCGCGGACCATATGGCTTGCCAGTTGAGCGAGACCTGTGGTTCAAGCCAACGAAGCTGAGCGAATTACGGTAAAAAAAAGGAGACGAACAGGATGAACGGATACGTAGCATTTTACAAAGGCAAGAGAGTCGAAATCTTTGAGGAGACTCTTTATCGTGCCAAGCTGCAAGCTCAAAAGGAATTGAAAGTTAGCGACTCGCAGGCGTGGAAAATCGCTATCGTTTTGGCGGAAAAAGACGGCGAACTAACAACTCATATACCATTAGATTAAAGGAGACGTAATGAACAAAAATAAGCAATACGATATTGTGCATGTCACAGAGGCGAACGCAAGGTTGAGCAAAGACGGTTGTAATCTTGCATGGCAGAGATGGGTGAGAGCTTCTGACTATGAGGACAGGCTAACTGGCTATGTGCTTTACCCGGTAGAGAATTCTCATAATGGCGTTTGGTTCAGAACGAAGCGAGAAGCAAAGCAGCACATAGAAGTGATGAAGGAAACGCAGAGACAAAGGCTTTTGAGAAGAGGAGAAGTGAAATGATTGACAGAGAGCGGATTCAGTTTTTAACAGCGGTGCGCTGGCACCTTGACTATAACTTCTATCCCGCTATGGGGTATATGTTCGATTCAACGGTTGAGGCGTTGGACAATTGCAATAACTATGAGCCGGAAAAACTGGTTACAGTTCCTGACGGCAGGAAGCTTGCATCATCATATATAGTTGATGAATTGCGGTTGCAAGACATGGTAACTATAGAGAGAGAGGAAGGGTAGGATGCCTAAGTTTATTGTGACGGTTTACGAGGCGATAGCGGTTGAATATCTTGTCGAGAGCCCAGACGCAGAAACAGGTGAGCAGACGGTAGAGTACGGCTCATCGGACGAGTCGGAACAAATCAAACTGATACCAATAGAGAGGTATGTGATTGACAGCCGAGAGTATAAGAAGGAGAACGATGGCGATTATTAGGAACGACCCAAGAGCGGTAAGGTCGGTAGAAGATTTTACGGTCATGACAATTGAGAGCAATCCGGACATCGTGAGGTGTCCGGTCTGCGGTAGAAATGCAATCGCAGAACGGTTTGCAGGGCGGATGGAATATATCCACAAAGTAGACCATGTGGACATTGACGAGGAGGATTTTCATTTTGGCACAATAAGCGACAGGTGTTATGGGAAATTCCTTTAGAATTCATAAGACCAATTTTGAAAATACCCTTGACATATATATAGATATGGTGTAGAATGTATATATGAGTTCAAACAAACCACTAAAGGAGACGAGAAACATGGAATTCAGCAATCGCAAGTTTGGAGTAGAGATTGAATTCAAATCACTTTCAGGGTATTCATTATGGGAAATCCGAGAGGCAGTAGAATCCAAAGGATTGACCTGCAGGAATGATGGTTACAATCATCATGATTCACAGACTGACTGGAAGTTGGTTCCGGATTCATCTTGTGGTTATGAGTTAGTCAGTCCTATCCTATCGGGTGAAGACGGATTACATCAAATCGAGTTGGCGTGCGAAGCTCTCAATTCAGTCGGTGTAAAAGTCGACAAGTCATGCGGATTACATGTCCATGTAGACGCAAGAGACCTTAGCCAGAAAGACATCGGAAAAGTTTTCGTAGCTTATGCGAGGTGGGAGCGGTTATTCGATGCTCTAATGCCCGAGTCACGGAGAGCGAATAACAATACTTATTGCTCAGGTATCGAGAGAGCTTACCAGCGTCACAAGGAAGACTTCGTGAAGAATCCGGTAGTTGCTTATCATAATCACATCGGCACGCGGTACGTGAAAGTCAATTTGACTTCAGTCGTGGCTCATGGTTCAATCGAATTCAGACAGCACAGCGGTACTACCAGTGCAGAGAAAATCATCAATTGGGTGGTGTTGATGGTAGGTTTCGTGGACGAAACATCAAGCCGATACATGAACACTTATGCGGTGAAGATGCAGTTATCGGCATTCAAGAAACGGTACGGGATTAGCGACAACAGCGAGGATACAAGAATCGCTGCTATGTCGAAATATCTAAACCTGAGAATCAAAGAGATGAGTGGACTTACACTCAGTAGAATCTTTTAGGAAGGAGGTGATATGAGAAAATATCGACTAAAGCTTCAGAACGGGAGTGCCTATCGTGGTACTCCAAAAGAGATTGTCACAGCGATGCGTGATGAGTCTTGGTTTGACTCTGGCAAACCCACCCTTATATATATGTTTTTGGTTAGTGGAAGACATCGTAAGGTCACGGGGAAGTTATTAGATTGTCGAAGTTACAAAGCATTTGTATTGTCACTCGGGAAGAGCGTAATAACCGAGAAATTCGAGGAAATTGAATAAACTATATAAACATACACGGAGGAATGTAAAATGTCGCAAAGATATGAAAAAATCGGTCTAAGAGAGTTTGAGGTGCAGCTTCATTCTCACAAAAGTAAATTAGTAGATGTGTACGACAGAATTGATGGCATGAGCTATAAGGCTGGCGGATTTGTAACAATCCCGGCTGGTGGTGTGAACTTGTACGGCAATTGTAATGAAGTCGGTTATAGCAAGTTATGTGAAAAGGTTGGTGCACCCGCAGGTTGGATGCGGTCTAAGCGATGTCCGGGAGATTTAGAGGAAACGATTGTCAACCGACTGAAGCAAGACGTGTCAGGAGAACATTTGTTCCGGTTCCGTCAAGAGCCAGAAGGGAACGTTTTGCGTTCAGTTTTGAGCGAGCGTTATCTTATTTACAACCATTGGGATTTGTGGCAGGATGCCAGCGTGATTCTGGAAAAGGAAGGGATGGACCAACTGAATCCTGTTATCTGGAAGCCGGAGGTCGGTGATAACCTTGACGCTTGGATTTTGTTTGATTCTGTGAACGCAGACCCGAATCTCGACAAGCCGCAGTCTTATGACGGTGGCGGATATGGCGGTCTGAAACCAGCAATCCACATTCGGAATAGCGAGGACGGTACAGGCAGCGTCCGCATTGCAGGTGGAATGTATCGTTCCTATTGCACTAACGGAGTGATATTTGGGTGGAAAGAAGAACAGCGTATGCGTCAAGTTCACATGGGTCAGCGGTGGGCGATGAAAGGTTACGTCTGGCATGCGCTAACTTTGGCTATGAACAATGCCAGCAAAGGAATTGACTTGTACATCGGAGCGACCAAGATAGAATTAGAGCAAGAGGTAGACGCTATCGTCAAGCGGTGGACAAACCGGTACGCACTCTCTGTAGAAACTTCAAAGTTTTGGAGCAAGGCAGTTGCAGACGCTAAGCCAAGAACGGTTGCAGATTTTGTGATGGCGACATCAGACTTCGCAGGTTATCAGAATCGAGAAGTCTCGACAACGATGGAAGAAATGGCTGGCGCAATGTTAGAAGCCCGGAGGCTATAGAGTCGCTAATTGACAATTATACAATACGGGTGTACAATGAGTGGACACAAGAGAGAGGAGTCGTATGAGTAAAATCACATCGGTAACATTGACTGACGAGACTGTAGCGCAAATCGAGAAATTGAAAGAGATGGAGCGAAGGTCTATGGCAGGAATCATCAACGAAGCGGTCAGATATTACTTCCAATACATTTTGAAGTTGAGAGCGCAGGAATAAAGCGAAGAGTGCAGTTTATGGCTGCACTCTTTACTACCTACTAAGGAGACGAATCCTATGAAGGAGAACCTTATTATAATGCAATCCAATAAAATAAACAAGAGACAGCGATGCCCTGAATGTGGAAGCACTTCATGGATAGAGCACTTAGAAGTCAAATATGAATCGTTATCAGAGGATGACGAGCCAATTAACGAACCGTATTACTGGTACTGCTTAGATTGTGGTTACCGTGATTACGATTATTTACCATTCTAAAAGGAGAAAGAAATGGAACAAAAGAATTTATCAAGTGCATTAGTAGCCTTCCATAAGGAGGCAAGCGGATTAGTACCATTTGACAGCGAGAATCCGTATTTTAAGTCTAAATATTCAAGTCTCGGAGCAATCATTAATCACATCAATAAACATGCGCCAAAGCATGGATTGAGTTGGGCGCAATTCCCGGTGACTGGTTACGAGGGTATGAGAATCGGAGTAAAGACAATCATATTGCACGAAAGCGGTGAATCGTTAGAGAGTGATTTTACAATCGCATTTGTAGGGACTAAGAATCCGGCGCAAGAAGCAGGTGCGATAATCACTTATTTGAGACGGTATGGGTTAGCGTCAGCGTTTGGTTTGTACGCTGATGAAGATAATGACGCTAATTCCGTAGAGCAAGAGCGCAATGAAAGTGCAGAAATGGTAGTGATGAAACCAGCCCCGAGAGCAAACACAAGAGTCAGCCGAGCGACCAGACCTTATGAGTCTAATATCTTGATAGGAAATCTCAAAAGAATGGCGAGGAAGAGCCAGCCAGCGACTTCAAAAGACAGCCAGATATTAGTCGCAGCACTTATCCAGCTGTTGGGTGATGATGACCCGGATGTGAGACATGATGTACAAGAAATCTTATTTGGACATCGAAGCATCGCAGAAGTAGAGCCGGAAATGATTACAGCAGGTCTTTCATGGTTAAGCCCGGAGTGGGATAAGGACAGAAAGACCTTCTTACTTAGCGAATATGCACAGGAAGAATTAGACGCAGTTAGAGCAGACTATGCCGTTTAGAACAATATGGAGCTAATTCATGGAGGAACAAATGGCGAGTAAGCGTTTTGTAAAGTCGGAAATATTTATGGACGAGACTTTTATCGAGTTGGAGGACATGACCCGGCTTGTTTGGTTAGGACTGATTATCGTAGTAGCAGATGACCAAGGCAGGTTTCAAGACAATCCATTATTGATTAAAGCTCAGTTGTTTCCAGCAGACATGAAGTCCACAGAATCAATGAGTGAGTCTATCGACTCACTCATTAAGAATGGGATGCTATTCCGCTATACGAGCAACAAGAAAAAGTTGTTGCAGATTGTCAATTGGTGGAAGCATCAGGACCCACAGTGGGCGGTAGAATCGTGTTACCCGGCACCAGAGAATTGGACAGACCGTGTCAAATATAACGGTAAAGGTCGGGTGATGATAATGAAGAATTGGAACGAAACTGGCGGTTTCAATTCTGTAGACAAGAAAACAGGCGAACACCTTATTCCAATACCTTATTCCAATACCTTATCGGAACACCTTATCGTATATGATAATGATAATGATAATGATAATGATAATGAGAATGATAATGAGAATAAAAAAGAGGTGCCAGCGGTTTTAGAAAATGTTTTCAAGATATATGAGGGTGAGATTGGTTTATTAACACCGTCTATTTCAGATAGTTTGAAGACAGCATTAGAGGATTACAGAGAGGATTGGATTATAGAAGCGTTGAAAGAATCAGCAGTGCAGAACAAACGGAGCTGGAAGTATGCTTTAGCGATATTGAAGCGATGGAAAGCGCAAGGGCACAAATCGGATTCAAGGAGTAAAGGAAAAGTAGAAACGAATCCGGAAAAATTCAGAAGGTTATACATAGAGCAAAATAACAAGGAGAATAATGTTTAACGAGATTAGCTTTATCGGATATGTAGGCAGAGACCCGGTAATCACAGAAACACCGCAAGGAGACAAAGTAGTTAAGTTGTCTGTGGGTTCATCGGTATGGTCAAAGAATAATCCTTACACTATTTGGTTCACGGTTTATCTGTGGGGTGGTAGCGCAAATTATACAGAGAAGCACGTCCGGGTAGGCGACATGGTGCATATTGTAGGAACCACTATTGCGGACAGGGTCACAGGTGGTCCAAAACTTTACGAGCGCAGAGACGGAACAACAGGAGCGAGTTACGAAGTCAAGGCGAGAATAATCACCCGGTTAGCACGGAAAGACGCAAATAAAATCGCAGATTACGAGGATTCTGATGACTATTTCTAAACATTACAGGACAAAAGTCAAAAGCGGTAAGCCGATTCACATGGACATAGAAGAAGTGCTTATAAGCATCAAAAGTGGAGAGGGCGACAGCATTTTGGCTAAGTATTATTCGATACCAGAGCCGTTAAGAGAAGATGTGCAGGAGGCTTTTGATAACTTGCGACTTATGTATATCCGGGATATGGGGGAAAAGAGTTCCGCAGAATTAGTGGTGAAACTCTATAGCTATTTATGGAAGAATTGGAAGAAAATCTAATTTGACCAATTTTGAAATTCACCCTTGACAACTATATAGCAATAGTGTAGAATGTATATATGAAACTAACTCAACCAATTGTCAAGAATAAAGGAGACGAAATGAACAAGGAAATCAAGTATCAAGACATAATCAAAACTCAGTCATTGCTCAGAGAAATGGGATGGCAGCAAGAGGAAGAAGTATATCGAACTCTGAAGGATTATTTGAGAAGGGCTGATGAATTTATCCAAGGTGACATTCTGACCGATGAAGAGAAAAAGTTGATGAGCAGCATCGAAGTTGCGAGATTGTTACAACGACCAGCTTTAGTCTGCGTATATGGGCAGTGGTATTCAGCAAAGCTTGTTGTCCCTGATATGCGGATTATCATTTTAGACCGCAGGTTAGCAGGGTTGGAGAACGAAGGGCTTGCCGATAGAGTTTTTATCTGGGAAGTTCAGTCATCAGTTATCCGCCAAGAATAAAGGAGACTAACATGAAACAAACACTATCACACAGCGAAGCAACACGCATGATTTATGGAGTGTATGACCAACAGTTCAGTTATAACGCAGCGGATGAACTGGCTGAATTCTATGAGCGTTTGGAAGATGAGATGGGAGAGGAGATTGAGTTAGACCCAGTTGCTATTGCCTGCGATTGGTCGGAGTACGCAGACAAGAAAGATTTACTCGATGTATATGGGTACCTACTCAATGATGATTGGGAAGATGAAGATGATGACGAGAAGGTAGAGGCAGTGCTTGAATATCTCAGAGACAATACTTATGTCATCGAGTTCTTAGGTGGCTACTTGGTACAAGCGCTTTAGATATGAACGGTAAAGAATTGAAGCGAGACCATCTTAATTACGTAGTAGTGCCGGAG
>CAZTSR010000040.1:0-8475 GCA_964615995.1 uncultured Bacteroidales bacterium | reverse complement strand
ACCCGACACGAAAGCGCCCTGAAGCGGCAACTGCGCATACCGGCGAACGTTGTAAACAATGCTAATATGAAGATATCTACACTTTTAACTATTGCTTTATTTCTTCTAAATTCCATTGCCTCAGGACAAGTGGATAAAGCATCAATTGCCCTAAATGATACAATTCAACTTGATTTGTATCGAGATATATTCGATTCAAAAGGTAAAAAATTTGAATACTTTGATAAACAGTATCTTGTTTCAATTAATGGAGTTCCATTGTTTGGTTCTGATGGTGATATGCCTAAATATCAATTGGGAAAGGCGGTTGTAATGATTGGAATTAAGAAATTTGATTTGCAGGTTGATAATATGTATAATCCTTGGTTTGGCTCCAATCCCTTTGAAAAATCTTTCAAAATAAAGATTGATGGAAGCCAGATTAAAATTCAGGGAGTTTTTTCAGATGGGGCCGGTTCATATGGTGCTGAATGGATTATCATCGGAAGCTCAAGTATAAGATCAATCCTCACAAATGATGAACAAATTTTAATTGGATATATATTAAACGAGAAGATGTAAAGCACTGTTTACAACAGCCGGTCATACGCAATTGCCGGGTGGAGGGGTTGCTAATGTTGGTTCAATTACTTACCTTGTGGGTAACACGACTCGAAAGCGCTCTGAAGCGGCAACTGCGCATACCGGCAGACGTTGTGCCCAATTGTAAAAAGACACAAACATACAATGAGATAACATAAATAATGAGAATTATGAAATTAAAAACATCCATTCTTATATTACTAATAACTGCTACAGTGATTATTTCATTAAGTTATTCATTCATTGCAAATCCTGATAAAAATGAACTAATAAACCTTTCGGCCAATGATAAAATTGAAGAAGTCCGGTATTTTTTTGATTTTATAAGAAAAAGTTACCCATTTGATAAAGCAGTTATAAAATATAAAGGATTAGAAAGTATATTTAGCAAAGAACAAGAATATATTAAGAGAGCTGGGGAAACAAAAAGCAATAAGGAATATATTAATTTAATTGCCGAAATTGTTCAGATGCTTGAGCAAGGAAGCGGACATAATGATATTGCCGAAGCCCAGGAACTTCCTGCCGGTACAGATACCGCAATGATTTGTTTTGAAAACAATTTTAGTATGGATGCTATCCGACTAAACAAATATTGGTGGGAACTTCTAAACATCAATAAAAAGTATTCAAACTCCGACATTAATACTGTTTACCAGAACGGTAGCTATGTAGTCAGCGAGGATATTGTAATCGGTACAACTACTGTTCATAAGGGGGCAAAAATTGTAAAAATTGATGGACTATTAATAGATGATTACCTAAAGAAATTACAAAATATAATATGGTTACGTTTCGATTCTGACTTACAAAAAACATATTCATTTCATCCTAGCCCTTTTATCACCTATGGTAATAATTCAAAAAACGATTGGACTGTTGAATTTCTGGAAGCCAATAACAAATCTCTTAAGTGTATTGTCAATAAAAAGAAAGGGTTTAAACCAATCAGACAGTACCCGATGTACAACAGTAATTTACTTTGTATAGAATTGTCTCCTGCAATTGCATATTTAAGAGTATTTAGTTTTCCGGATGTATCTCAATCAAAGGCCGATTTAAAGGAACTTGCTACGTTCTTTGAGCAGTCGCAAGGTAGATATAAAAAGCTGATAATAGATATTAGAATGAATTCAGGTGGATCTCCCACTTATGGTGAAGCTTTATTGGTAAAGCCTTTTCTTAGGACATCAAAGGTTTATAGCCAATATGCGGCCGTAAAAAAATACATACATGATAAAACCGTATCTGAGATAGCGAGAATTGATAGTATAAAGAAACAAGACAATCCAAACACAAATTTTGGCAGGATTGAAAAAACCACCTTTAATGAATTGCCTGCAAACATTAAGAAATGTAACATTGAAGATAAGTCATTCTATTATTTTCGAACGACAAAAAATATCACACCTGAGAACACATTTAATTTTAATGGTGAAATCGTTTTGCTTATTGATAATAATTCATTTTCTGCTGCGGAGGATATTATAAGGATTTACAAGGAACTTAAAATAGGTAAAATCGCGGGTACTAATAGTTGTGGTGGAGCGGCTGTTATATATGCACCTTCTTATTTTGAACTGCCGAAAAGTCATATTTTATTTGAGTTAGAGTTTGATATGGCGTACAATTCCGATGGCACAATAAATGAGATTTCCGGGATAGAACCAGACATTAAACTTGAGACATCTGCATATCCAACATCATTTCCTGTTGATTATTCAAAAGAAGGACTATTGACTGATTCCTGGATAAAAAGGATAATGAATGATTAAGAGAAAAAACAACTGGGCACAACACGCGGTATAGCCAATAAGGGTTTTAGAGGTATGCGAAGTGCATCACCCGCATCAATCTTTCATCTCGGTTGATAGGAACGTCGCTCCGCAATCCCTTACTGGCCATACCGCCACCGTTAGGTGCAAGGCGAAAACCGAATACCGATACAACATTGTTAATGATAATAGTTTTTGTTTTGCCGACACACGAAAAAAATTGAAAAATGCCATCACACAAAAGCAAGAGTTTGTCAGCCCCATCCCGCAACCTACCCTTCGGCTGCCAAACACATGCTTTTTTTCCGACACACCGATTCCAAAATTGATTCATATTTCATGCTTTCAAACATGCAATTATTGACACAAAATAAAACACAGATAGCAGTAAAAGCGATAGTTAATGATATTGAGACAATCTATAATACCTCTAATATAACTTATAAAATTATGTTAGATTATTTTAATTTGTTATCTCATATTTCATTTCTTACTTTGCCTTTAAAAAAAGGATCTTATATATTCAGATCAAGATATTCAACTGGAGTAGCTTCATTCACATTAATAAACGATTTATCATATCCGCCAAAAGAACTTGTGAAAGATTTTTCAAGATTAAATAAACCGTATCAAAGTTTATTTTATGCAAGTGAATCATATGATGCTTGTTTATCAGAAATGATACATTTTTGGCTTGATTTATTTAAAGAAGGCGAAATTTTTACAGTTACAATTGGCAGATGGATGGTAAAAAGTGATCTTAAACTTCTTATAATTCCAGACATGAATAACAGTAATGAATTTAATAGAGTTATTTTATCTCATTTAAATTCTTCTGATATTGAATTTTGGAATTACATTTCTGAAAAATTTAAAACATCTACAAAAATTGACAAAAACATCTACATTTTTACATCAGCTTTTGCTAATGCTTTACTGCAAAATGCTAGTGGTCAAAATTTAGATATTGATGGTATTATCTATAGCAGTGTTCAATCATCGCTAAATATAAATATTGCTTTAAACACTTTAAGGATAGATGCTGAGAATATAATACCAGTTGAATTTGCTGAAATTCATGTTCAAAAAATAAGCCCTGCTAATAATGGATTACCTAGATACATTGAAATTGGCGATCGTAAATATGGAACAGCAAATCTAAAAAATAAGTTTATCCAATGGAATTAACTTATAATATCTTTATATCTCAGCAACATTACCAAATTACAACAAAAAACATGAAACTATGAGACATATATTATCTAGTTTAATATTTCTTACAACATCTTTATTTTGTTTCAGCCAAGACATAAATAGAATAAATGGCTTTAAATATGTATACATACCCATTCTTGAATATAATGGTGGTACTGATATTTTTAATATTTCATCAACTGCTACTAACTTATTACAAGATAAAGGTTTTATTGTAATACATGACATAGCAGAATATGCTAAAGTTAATAAGGAGATTTCAAATAATCCTTGTTTAGTTTTATATGGCCAAATAGACCATCCAAATCCAAATTCGCTTGCTAACTCAGTTAATATTTCTTTTTTTGATTGTAATGACCAACTTGTATATAAGGGCAAGGGTACTAGTGCAATGGGCCTGGATGTCTCCGGCGATTATCGTAATGCTACGAGAAGTGCTCTTTCAAGAATACGTTCATTAAAATATTCATTTAATCCTACACTTACCCCAGCAAGAAATCTGCCTTCTGTTGAAACTACATCTGAAACGGAAGAATCTATAAGATTATATTTATCAACATCTTCTATTAGTCCTATCGAAGGTATTTATAAATCTTATCAAAATGAATCTTTATCATACTATAAGTTTGGAATAATTAAAAAAGAAGATAAATATAAAGCCATAATAATCGAATGCGATAATATCAACTGGAAAGCAGGCGAAGTTAAGGCGACTTTTGAGCCAAGTTCAATGAAAGGCCTTTATTCAGTCAAGTGGTATATGGGTGATAAAACTGCTAATGAAACTTTTGGTACTATGGAAAATGAATCTTTATTGTCAATAGAGTTACCCAGTTCGGTTAGTGAGAAAAAAATGAATAAGTTCGTTAAGTTATACCCCTTATCTTCTGTGGAAAGCTCCATTTTTAAGGATAGTCCAAAGTCATCTGGAAGTGGCTTCTTTGTTACTACAAATGGAATTATAGGTACAAATGCACATGTAGTTGAAAATGCTAATAATATTGAAGTTACAGTAATAAATAATGTTGGTAATTATACTTATAAAGCAAAAACTGTATTATTAGATAGTAAAAATGATGTAGCTCTTATAAAAATAGATGACGCCAATTTTAAAGGAATGAATTCTTTACCTTATAGCATTTTAGAATATTCTGATATTGGAGCATCAGTATTCACCATTGGTTATCCTTTAAATGATGTTATGGGCAGTAATTTCAAAGTTACTAATGGAATTATAAGTGCACAAACTGGCATCGAAGACGATATCAGATATTACCAAATTACTGTACCATTGCAACCAGGTAATAGTGGAGGGCCTCTTTTTAATAAAGATGGCAATATCATTGGTTTAACAACATCACGTTTAAATAGTGAAGCTATTGGAACTCAGGTAGAGAATGTAAATTATGCCATTAAATCATCGTATTTATTAAATCTTTATAATATGTTACCAAATTCAGAGAAACTAATTGTTAATTCTGAGCTTTCTGGTAAAGAACTACAAGACCAGGTAAAAGTTTTAAAAGATTACGTTTGTTTGATAAGGATATTTTAAAGTTATGAGTTTTCTATTTTAACACGCTCCCCTTCGCTTTCAGGCACATTTTGCATTCCCTCAATACCGGCCCTCAGACCAAAAATGCAAAAAGAGCCTTCAAGCCCCTCCCGCCCCGACACACAAAGACAACCGACCCGGATAAAACAAATATTTTCACTACAACGATACGTAACATGCTGATAATGAATAACGCCCAGCACCTAACAGCCGGTCATACGCAATTGCCGGGTTGAGGGGTTGCTAATGTTGGTTCATTTGTCTACCTTGTAGGTAACCCGACACGAAAGAGCTCTGAAGCGGCAACTGCGCATACCGGCGGACGTTAGCGATTATTATGAAAACCACACTTATAATCATTATTCTTCTAATTCCTTTAGAAATGTACTCACAACATTTAGTTCAAGGAGTAGTAAAGGATATTGATGGTATTGAAATACCGGGAGTGATGATTGTTGAAAACGGAACACAAAATGATACAACAACTGATTTTAGTGGTAGATTTGAAATAGAAACAACTCACGATACTTGCACAATAGAGTTTTCATGGATAGGATATGAATCCCAATATATTGCAATAACACAAGATACAACTATAGAAATTGCTTTAGAAATTTACAATCCATATAATACAAGATGGCTTACTTTTGGTGCTGACTACGAACTTTATAATTCCGTATTTGGTATTCAATTAAGCAACGGATTCGATGAAGAGCCATTAATCCACTTTGAAGACTTTGAAGATGACATTGTATTTAAAGCATATGCAAGTACTGATTTTAATAAAAGTTATTCCTATAGCGGTGTAATTGGTTTATCTCATACTCATATTCGTTATGTTGTCCGTTTTTCATTAGGGTATTCAGTTTTAAATTTTGAAACAAAGGATCTATTTCATCGGGACTTATTTATTTCAACCAAAATAGGATATCTTAAAAACACAGCGTTACTTTTCAAAACAGGTTATCAGGAACTTCAAGGAAAAAAGAATTTTGGTATAAACCTTGGTTTTGAACAAGTTGCTAGAAATATATATTTTGGTTATTATTCTGGCTATTATTTTGATTATTTCATTCATTCAATTTATTTCCAGTTTTGTATTCCCGGAAATAGTCTTCTTAGCTTCAGAACTGTATACAATAGACTTGACAAATTCAATATATTAAATTTTGGCATAAATTATTCTTTCGTAAGAAATAACAATCGCTAACAGCGTGTATAAGCCATTGCTGGTAGCGGGTTTGCGAAGGTTAGTTCACTTGGTTACCTTGTGTTACCTAGACAAGAAAGCGCTTTGAATCACGCAACGGCTCATACACGCGGACGTTAGCAAACATTTAAAAAACGGACTTCTCCATTATGATTAAAAAAATTGATAAGCAATATAAAGATTTCAAAAGATTCTCTTGGTTTATTCTTATAGGAGGATTTCTTGCATTTATATTAGGTTTTTTTAAGATGTTTTTCTCTGAGCCAAGTATTGGTATCAACTTAAAAACACAACAACCTGTAATTATTAGTGGATCAATCTTACTATTAGTCGGAATTGTTTTCTTTGTAATTGGACTATATCGTGTAATAAATAAAACAAAAGCATTTAAAAATCAGATAGATATTGATAATGAATTGCAAGATATTGAAGAAAAAAAACGCAAAAAAATGATGGGGTACTAATAAAAACGTTTGCTAACAGCGTGTATAAGCCATTGCTGGCAGCGGGTTTGCGTAGGTTGCTTCTTTTGGTTACTCTGTGCTAACTCGACCACAAAGCGCTTTGACGACGCAACGGCTCATACACGCGGACGTTGTGTTCAATTGTAAAAAAAACCGACACACCTAACTATGAAAATAAAAAGACATGAAAGTGAACCTCCATTAGCGACATCAGAATGGGGCTGGAAATATCATCATTTAGGAATACCCACAGATAAGGTTATTGAGGGAGAGAGGTATATTCCACAATTTAAAGTTTATGTTTGTGGTTTTAATACAAGTCCATACGGGATTGAATGGATGCGGTTTGACAATGATAGTCCCATTCATGATCTTATAAAAAAGGTTCCTCATATAGCCTTTGAAGTTGATGATCTGGATTTGGAACTTTCCAGATTTAACTTCAATATTCTAACTCCGCCTAATTCACCTGGAGATGGGATACGGGTTGCAATGATTGAACATAACGGAGCCCCGATTGAATTAATTCAATTTGAAAAGAAAATGAATAACAACTGAACACAACAGCGTGTATAAGCCATTGCTGGCAGCGGCTTGCTAATGTCGGTTCACTTGGTTGCCTTGTGCTACCTAGACAACAAAGCGCTTTGAATCACGCAACGGCTCATACACGCGGACGTTGTGGCAAATTATAAAAATCTACACATGAAAATTTATCTTCGTTTTTTTAGCTTAATTCTTTGTATAATCAATTCCAACTGTTCAGGTCAAAATTCAAAAAGTAGTGAAAACAATGAAGGGACAGTTCAGGATAGTGTAATTTATTTAAACGGACAAAGCTATGATCTAAAAGCCTTATCAAGTCTTGATTCTTTGACAACAAAAAGGTATTTAGATGATTCAACGGATTACGTCGAAAATGCTATTATATTACTTTTAAAAGGGGAAAGTAAATTGGCAATTGATAAGATAAATGAAGGGTTAAGGAATAATAGTAACGACGCCGATGCTATAAACTTGCGAGGCTGTGCTTATTACAGTTTAAATCTTTTAGATTTAGCATTTAAGGATTTTGATAAAGCAATATCGCTGAATAAAAACAATGAAATATTTTATTATAATCGAGGTCTAATATACTTAAAACAAGGTGTCTACAAGAAATGTATTAAAGATTTTTCAAAGGTGATTTTACAAAATCCTAAAAATAAAGATGCTTATTTTGCACGTGCACTTGCTTATGAGATAAATTATGATTTTAAGAAAGCAATTTCTGATTATACAATTAATATAAACTTAAGTGGAGGATCTACTTTGGCTTTAAATAATAGAGCAAAGTGCAATGAAAGCCTGAATTTATATGATGCAGCCTTTAAAGATTATGACCTTTCATTGAAGATTGATTCCACTAACTCTGAAACTCTATACAAAAAAGGATTGTTACTTATAAGTCATGGACAAATCAATGAAGGTTGCGCTTTAATGAAAAAGGCTAAACAATTGGGCTATAATAATGATAAGGCCATTAATGCTTATTGCGATTAAATAACTTGCCACAACAACAGGTATAAACCATTGCTGGTAGCGGGTTCTCGTAGGTAAGTGCTCTTCAATACCTTGTGCTACCTAGACAACAAAGCGCCCTGAAAACGCAACGGTTCATACCTGCGGACGTTA
>CAZTSR010000039.1:0-8569 GCA_964615995.1 uncultured Bacteroidales bacterium | reverse complement strand
TTTCAACTTATAACATCTTCATTATTAATGATAAATGAGCTATTAGCTTGACGGCTATGGGGCACAGCCTAAGCCGAACGGGGGGACTTTTGGGACCTGATACCGTTTACCTGATTACTGATTACCATCTCCATGCTTCAACCCCATGCACACACCCACTTGTCCCTTGTCCCTTGTCCCTGTTATCGATTACCGATTCCTGACCGCTCCTATGATTAATTCAACAGAATACTAAAAAATTACTGTATCATCGGATTAATTATTAAATTCGCGGCCAGAATATGAGAATTGGAGAAAACATTTAACAAGCTTTTAAAACCGGAAAATGCATGTTTGATTTTGAGAAACTCGATGTATATCAGGTTGTAAAAGCGAATAACACTAAAGTTCTCAGGTTTATTTTCAATCAATCCGGAATGGATTCCTATTTATGGGATCAGTGGAAAAAGTCGAGTCTGAATATCATTGTTAATCTGGCCGAAGGTACTGGCAGAATGAATAGTAATGATAAAAGACTTTACCTTATAAATTCAAGAGGCTGTGTTTTTGAGTCGGTTGCGCTTCTTGAAACGATTAAGGAGATGGGATGGATTGGTGATGCAGAATTTATAGAATTCTATGATGGCTACGAACAGATTTCAAAAATGCTTTTGGGAATGATTCGAAGCTATTCAACGGACACAAAATAGTGACAAGTGACAAGTGACGAGTGACTGGTAACTCGTCACTTGTCATTTGTTACTATTCATACCTCAATGATTTAACAGGATCGGTACGTGCAATGTGAACCATATTCACGAAAATGGCTGATAATGCAATCAGAGGTACCAGCATCAAAGGGATCACATAAAACCACCAGCCCAGCTCAATTTTTGAAGGGAAACTTTGTAACCACTTATTCATTGCCAGGTAAGCCACAGGCATGGATGTCAGCAATGAAATGCCTATGAGTTTCAGATTGCTAATTATAAATATTACTGCTATTGAAGTACCGGTTGCTCCTAACGATTTGCGGATACCTGCTTCCTTTGTTCGAGAGGATATTTCAAGTAATGATATTCCGAATAATCCCATGCAGGCTATAAATATGGCCAAAACTGAAAACAGCAGGGTTACACGCTGAAATAAAACATCATTGTTGTATTGCCTGTTATATGTGTCACGCAAAACAAAGGAAGAGAAGAGGTCTTCAGGAAAGAAACGGTTGTAAATTTTTTCAACTGCTTTAATTTTTGCATCCAGGGATTCAACATTATTAAATCTAAAAGCAAAAAACCGCGCATATTGGTGTGTCGGATCATAATGGATGATGAAAGGGTACAACGGGCTTTTTAATGAATGATAATTAAAATTCTTTACAACACCCACAACATTAAAGTTAACTCCTCCCATGTATACTTTCTGATTGATGGCAGCAGCAGGAGAATCAAATCCCAACAACGAGCAGGCCAATTGGTTGAGTAATATGCCCTGCCTGTCAGAAGCCAATGCCGATGAAAAATTCCTGCCGGCAACCAGCCTGATTTGCAGAAGGTCTATGAAATGTTCATCAATACTGGTTTCGTAATATATGGTATTACCCTCATCCTCATCATCTCCAACACGATGAACACCAGAATAGGAATTCAGATCAAAAACCCCTGTTCCCGGTAAACTGTTTGCAGTGCAATATCCATCAACAAAAGAATACTTGCCGATCTCATTGTAAAATGAAGCAACACTTACGGCATCCGAATCGTTTTCAACAGATCCGGGGAATTTAACTGCCATTACCTGATCCATATTAAAACCTGTGTCGTGTGTCATCATAAACCGGTTTTGCCTGAAAACTACCAGGGTTGCCGCAATAAGTACAGCAGCAGCCGTGAACTGCAACACGGTTAATCCTTTTCGCATCAGGTTGCCCTGACCGGTCCTGAAAATTCTTTTTAGCGCATCAACCGGCTGAAAGCCTGATAGAATAATAGCCGGATAAATACCGGAGAGTAACATGCCTAAGAAAAGTATTATTGCAGCAAAGGGTAATACAGCAAGGAATGAGTGAAGACTAAACACAGCATCATGCTGCAACAGATTCCTCAACAGGGGCATGGTGATCTGAAGCAGGGTCATTGCTGCCAGTATTGCCAGTATATTCAGCAACAGCGATTCCATGATGAACTGAAAGGTCAGTTTACCAACTGTGGCTCCTGACACCTTGCGTATACCTACTTCTTTTACCCGTTCCACAGAACGTGCCGTGGTAAGATTCACATAATTCAACCAGGCTATGATCATACAAATAAATCCAATAACGGACAGAAAGTTTACTGTCCGGGAACTTCCGTTTGTTTCCGCTTCGTATGTTTTATGGGAATACAGGTGGATATCCTTCACAGATTGCAGTAAATGATGCTCATTGTTCCAGGGAATGATGGTGGTATCGTTGTAGATTTTCTGATTGATGGGGTCATAATCCTTCATTTCCTGCATGATAAGATAGGTTATCATGCTGTTGTTACCGAACTTATCAGTAAAAACATCTTGCCGAATAGCTTTTCCGGTCCCAAGCGAAATGAGCATATCGTAATGAATGTGGCTGTTCACAGGTGAATCTTGAAATACACCGGTAATCGTCAAGAGCTTATCATCCGTATATATGGTTTTTCCAACAGGACTGGCTGTCCCGAAGTACTTTTTGGCTGTCGACAAGGATAAAATCGCCGTGTTGGGATGAACCAACAATGTAGCGGTATCTCCTTCGAGAATCACAACATCAAAGTATTTGAGAAAAGATTTTTCCGCCAGGTAGATATTCTCCTGCTCGAATTTCCGATTTTCCGCAATGATTATGTTTGGATGGTACTGGAAAATCCTTGCATAGTCAGCTATCTCAGGATATTTTTCCTTTAGTGCAGGAGCGGAAGCATAATACGATTCTGCATCCTGCCAACTCAACTTCCCTTCCTCAAATCCATCAATGGTAACCCTGAACATCCTGTCGGCATACCGGTATTGTTTATCATAGCTGCGCTGAAAAAATACATATTGCATGGTAATCACAAAAATGGCTATGCCAATGGCCAGACCCATGATGTTGATCAAACTGAAAACCTTATTCTTAAGAAGGTTTCGCCAGGCTATGAGGAGGTAATTTTTAATCATTTGCTTTTCTGATCATTTTTTTGCACGAGGATAAATTCATCGATGATCAGATTTTCAATTATCATACCAGTATCTTTAAATAATATATATTCAATCAGTTATATTACAAGCCCGGAATTTTTCCTGGTCATATTGTTTCAATTTGAAACAGTTCATTGTTCCATAGTGAAACACATGCTACCTTAGCAGATAACTTGAAAGATAGAAATTTTAGTCCTAATCAGGTGAAGATAATCATACTCGATGATGATAAAGATGTTCTGCTTACTGCAAAACTCATTTTAAAAAGCAGATTTGAAGAAGTAATTACCCTTACTGATCCAAACAGCGTGGAACAACATCTGGCAGACGGATTCTGTCCAGTGGTATTGCTTGATATGAACTATACTCCGGGTGCAACATCGGGTATTGAGGGATTACGGTTGTTGCGTAAAATACGTGAATGGTCACCGAATACCGAAGTGGTGATTCATACTGCCTGGGGTGAAATTCCAATAGCTGTGAAAGCAATGAAAGAAGGGGCCTTCGAATTTATTGAAAAACCGTGGGAAAAGGAGAAACTGCTGGCAACCTGCCAGGCAGCAGCCAAACACAGTTTGTCGACCAGGGAACTTAACCGGCTTAAAGATCAGCAGGAAACGCTAAAACGAGATCTGGCAAAAAATAGGGGAAACATCCTGACCATCGCCCCAATTATGCTGGAAGTCATGCAATCGGTCAGAAAAGTAGCCGGGACGGATGCCAGTGTACTTATCCTGGGTGAGAACGGCACGGGCAAAGAGTTAATAGCCCGTGAGATACACCGGCTTTCTTCACGTTCAGCACAACCCTTTATCCCTGTTGATATAGCTGCACTTTCTCAAACACTTGTTGAAAGTGAATTATTTGGACATGTAAAGGGAGCTTATACCGATGCCAGGGAAGACAGGACAGGCCGGTTTGAACTGGCTTCGGGTGGCACCTTGTTTCTTGATGAGATTGGAAATCTTCCCCTGGTCATTCAGCCGAAATTACTTGCCGCACTTCAAAACAGGCAGATCGTGAGAGTTGGCGCAAACAGGCCTGTTGATGTTGATATCCGGCTTATCAGCGCCACCAATATGCCACTTTACGATATGATTCGTGAGAATGAGTTCAGGCAGGACTTATTATACCGGATCAATACGGTGGAAATTAAAATACCTCCGCTGCGTGAACGAATGGAAGACTTACCGTTATTGCTTGGTTACTTTTTGGAACGAAACAAGAAGAAATACATGAAGAATCACCTGGTAATGAGGGAAGATAACATGAACATACTGAAGAATTATCACTGGCCCGGAAATGTCAGAGAACTTGAACATGCTGCCGAACGTGCAGTTATCATGTGCGACAGGGAAGAACTTCTTCCGGAGGACTTTTTGCCCGGGAAGTCAGCCGCCCATAATTCTTTTATGGTGAATGCGCCCCTTATTAATGTGCATGAAGCCGAGAAACAACTCATTGAAGAAGCAATCAGAAAGTGCAAAGGCAACCTCACCCGGGCTTCAAAAGAACTTGGTATGGGCAGGACTACATTATACAGAAGGCTTAAAAAATCCGACAGATAAGCATTAATTGTCATACCATGAACAACCTCAACAGAACCCTTCGTCCCGGTATCATTATTCGGATAACAGGCCTTACCATAACTGTCATTTTAATGGTATACATTACCATGGAAACATGGTTCTGGCTTTTAGCCTGCTGGCTTGGAATTGTTCTTGTTTTTCAGATATTGGAGTTAATACGCTATGTTGAACGTTCAAGATCAGAGCTTTTTCATTTTCTTAAAGCCATTAGTCAGGGTGATTTTACTTCGGCCAATACCCTGGCAAAAACTTCCAGACGGCATACGGAATTATCACCCATTCTGGCTAAAATTCAGGAGACCTTTATTCAACTGGGCAAGGAAAAAGAACAGCATCATCATTACCTGAAAGCACTTTTGGAGCATATCAACATTGCTATTGTATGTTTTATGGACGATGGCCGGGTAAATTTATACAACCGGGCAGCAACCAGGCTGTTTAAAAAGCGAACGTTATCGTCATTGAAGAGTTTCAGGCAAATTGATGAAACATTGGCTGCGAAGATTGAGCTGCTGAAACCTGATCAAAAAATCCTGATCAGCGTAATAGTTGATCATGAATTGCTGAACCTGTCTGTGCAAGCTTCATGGTTCATGATGGAAGATACCCGGTACAGGATTGTTTCATTTCAGGATATCCGGTACGAATTGGAAGTTAATGAAACAGATTCATGGCAAAAGCTGATCAGTGTTATTGCCCATGAGATCAGTAATTCAGTGATTCCTATTTCCACCTTATCACACACCCTTTACGATATGATTGCTGAAGCCCGGTTTCCCCGGGATAATAATGAAACACTATATGAAGATATAGCACATGGACTGCAAACCATTGAATCGCGCAGTTCCGGTCTGGTTGATTTCATTCAGACAACAAAGAAGTTAAGGCAGATTCCGGATCCGGAGTTTGCCAAAATCGGTTGTAACGAGTTATTCAGCCAGGTGTCCTTGCTCATTGATCCCATTTTTAAGCAAAAACACATCTCTTTCACCATGCATATTGATCCTGAGGACCTGGTGCTTTTAATTGATAAAAAGCTCATCGAGCAAACACTGATTAATTTGTTTACCAATGCCATGGAGGCCACGGAAAAGGTCAGTCATCCGGAAATCTCGTTAACCGGATGGCAAACAGAGGACCATCATGTTTGCCTGTCAGTTACAGACAATGGTGAAGGAATACTGTCTGAAAATATCGAAAAGGTTTTTATGCCGCATTTCACTACAAAAGCCAATGGTTCGGGAATAGGGTTAAGTCTGGCCCGAAGGATCATGCACCTGCACAGGGGGAGTATTGCAGCCAAATCCGAGCCGGGGGTATATACCGAAATGATTTTACGGTTCTGATATCACGTTGATTCGTAAGATATTCCTCTTATTACCTGGAAAAATATATTTATTTGCCATCTCATGTAGAATTATTAATTAAAAAAATTACTTTTGCAAACCATATTTCATGGTTTACGGGGTATGGCCCCACAAACGGCGGGATACATGTTAAGTTCTTAATTTTACCGGGGTGTAGCGCAGTTGGTAGCGTACCTGGTTTGGGACCAGGTGGTCGCGTGTTCGAGTCACGCCACCCCGACTTATTATTTGTTGATTTGTTGATTTGTTGATTGATTTATTGATTTGATCCATCATCCAGCATTCAACATCGAGTATCTAATATCCAGCATCCCTTCTTCCCTTCTTCCCTTCTTCACCTCCTCACCTCTTCACCTCCTCACCTCTTCACCTCCTCACCTCTTCCCCTCTTCCCCTCCTCACTTCTTCACCTCATATCCTCATCACCCCATTCTCCTCCTCACCTCCTTTTTTGTCCGTTTTAGGATGTAATTCATTTATACCGGTTTATTAATCCCTAGATTTATTAAAAAATTCATAACTTCAGATATAATGAAGTTCGGAAAAATGAAATCAAGGTTTCCAATAAAACGGCTGATCATCCTGAACTGCTGGCTGATCATTTCATGGTCGTTGTTTTCATTTATCATCAGGGTGGCAGAAGGGGAGATGGAATACCGGAACCTGGCAACCATGGTAGTAGGTGTAATCTATATTACCCTGGCCACTTTTACAAACCTGGGTTTGTTGCTATGCTTTGAAAAAAAAATCCAGAAAAGCATGTTCAGGTCGCGGATGTTTTTGATAATCAGCTTTAGCATCAATTTTTTATTTTTTCTGATGGTTGCCATTTATTTTGCGGGCTTTTACAAGGTTACCCTGCATCTGTCGGGCCTCATCTATATTTTTGTACTGAGCTTTATTATTAATTCTTTTGTCCTTTCATTTCAGAATTCGGTAATCATCCAGCACGACAAGGCAAAGTCAGATCGGGAGAATTCCATGCTGAAAACTGCAAATGCTGAAGCGGAGGTACACTTATTGCGTCAGCAGATCCATCCCCATTTTTTGTTTAATGCATTAAGCATTCTTAAATCACTCATTAAAGTGAATCCTAAAGCGGCAGAAGAATACCTGGTCTGTCTTTCCGATTTTCTGAGAACTTCAGTTTCAAATAACAACATAAAAATGATCAAACTGAAGGACGAAATTAAGCTGTGTCGCGATTATATTGCCATGCAAAAGATTCGATTCGGAGAAGCACTGAAATGCATTTTCGATATTTCAGAAAAAGACCTTGAAAAAGGATTCGTTCCTTCTTTTTCCATACAACCGCTTCTGGAAAACGCCATCAAACATAACGAGCTTACCGTTGAATCGCCATTACATATTAATGTGTCAATTGAAAATGACTTTGTGCAGGTGGTCAATAACCGTAAACTGAAATCTACAACTGAGAAATCAGTTGGCAGTGGTTTGGCCAATTTATCAGAACGATACAGGATTCTGGCTCAAGAGGAAGTGATTATTGATGAGGATGAAAACAGGTTTTCCGTTCGCATTAAAATATTAAAAAATGAGAATTGCAATCATAGAGGATGAAAAAATTACAGCTGATGACCTGGCCAGTACAATTTTAAGCGTTGAACCCGACGCAAAAATTGTTGCTATATTGAGTTCGGTGAAAACAGCCACGTCCTATTTTCAGAACAATGATGCCCCGGATTTGATTTTTAGCGATATACAACTGGGCGATGGCTTAAGTTTTGAGATTTTTAAAAGTGTCAGGATTTCAGCACCCATTATCTTCTGTACAGCATATGATGAATATGCTTTAAATGCATTCAAAACAAATGGAATAGATTATTTACTCAAACCATCTACTTCACAAACCATTGCTGATGCCTTGTCGAAATACAGAAACTTACGCCAGACTTTTTCCAGCGCAGACCAACAATATAAAGCCATTTTTGAGGCATTGACGGAACGAAATATGTCCGCTTCAACCTCCTTACTGGTGCATTATAAAGACAAGATAAAACCAGTGAAATATGATGATATTGCCCTTTTTTATATAGAGAATGAAATTACTTACCTCCTTACGTTTGCAAAAGAAACCTATCCGGTCAGTAAAACCCTTGATCACCTGGAGCAAATTGCAGGAAGGAACTTTTTCCGGGTGAGCCGGCAACACCTGATTCACAGAAAGGCTGTAATAGATGCTGCTTATTATTTTTCGCGCAAGCTGTCAGTAAACGTATCCATTCCATTTCATGATAAAATTACGGTAAGCAAGGAAAAAACGCCGCAATTCCTGGCGTGGCTGGAATCCGTTAATCCATAACTTTTTTTGTCACTTTTCCCTGCAGCTGGAAAGGGGACATAGATCTGAACGCTTTTATAATTGGGGCTTTGCCTTTGAGTGTTCAAAACATAATGCACATTTTTAAAATTTCGGGCTGCACAGTT
>CAZTSR010000038.1:0-8610 GCA_964615995.1 uncultured Bacteroidales bacterium | reverse complement strand
AGAAGGATAGAATTCCATTCAGGATCATCAGGAAGTATTGCCTTCCAGGTCTCATTTTTGACAATTAACACATAACCCGGATCACCAATAATTGCTTCACCGGTCAATTTATCAAAAAAGTGAAGTTGTCCAAAAGCAATGCTATCAGCTATAGTGATCTTTCCAATTTCGATATCATAAATCAACGCATATAATGCAGTCGAAGTATCGATCTTATCCTGAATAGCTTGTTGAATTTGGTCAAAATCTCCATTTTCTTGATAGGATAATAGAATTTCGGATGTCAACGCCTTTGTCGGATTAGGTGCAACGGTGAGAAACAAAAAGAGGAAGGCAAAAATCTGAGACGCTATTTTAAGAATGGATCTTTTTTGTAAATTCTGCATTGTCCACCTCGTGGTTTATCGATGATCTAGATTTTTCAACTCAAATGAGTTAAAAGTTCAGCTGAATAGAGTTACTGTGAAATAGTTTACCAGCAATTTACCGGAAATATCAAATATTGTTAATTTATAGGCTTTTTAGTTGGCTAAGAAGTTCCACTATTCCATCACCAACTCCCCCGGTTCCGCCTTGCATATCCCCGTCCAGACCAGGATCGCCGCAATGGGTGTCATTCTTCTGAAAACCCACTCCCCTGGCTTCTTATGATACACAACCGAGGCGATATGGCCCTCGATCGAATCCAATGGCAAGCCCCTCCCCGCCAGCCTGATCATTTTCCAACATTTCTTGCCTATGGTGCCATTGGAGGTTTTCATCGTGCAAATTCATTACATATCGACTAGCGGCTTATGCAAAATAATCAATAATCAAGTTGATAAATAAAAAAAGGAATCGCCTTAAACCAGCGATTCCTTTTTTCTAGACTTCAATGATTAAGAAGCTAATTGTGTTAGTCGAACAGCATAATCCTGTAGGTCAATCCTATTAACCTCTTCAACCATCCTGACCATCTCCAGAGGGATATCTGACATACCACTAAATGCACCTGCAATTGCTCCAACTGCTGAAGCAACTGTGTCAGTATCTCCACCGATAGAAGCGCCAATTTGCATGGCTAGGAAAGGCTTTCCTTTACATGCATAAAAAACACCAATGACTGCCGGTAAAGTCTCAGCTGCAGGAAGGTAGGAGCCTATATAATCCTCAATCTTTATGGCAGCTTCCATTGGATCAGAAGAACTATCAACCAGCTCGATTGCCAATTCAATTCGGCGTGCCACTGAGGCTGAGGGAATGATGTATGCTTTTTCTTTTCCAAGTCGGTCACCAAATTCTGCGCCTTTAATGGCAGCCTGTACGACACTTTGCAGGGAGGCTCCATCTCGTAAAGCTTCTGCAACAGCAGCTGCTTGACCACAAGCGGCAGAAATTGCGACATCGGTTCTATGGGTAGGGAATATCAAAGGAAAAACAATGTCACAAGCGCGCTCAGGCTTGCCAGGATTGATCATTCCAGCCGGGGATATCCGCATGACTGCACCATTGGATGAACCAATGCCTGCATAACCTCTTTTTAAATCCGGGGTCCATGCGATTCCTTTTTCTGTGAATTCTCTCATCCTTCGAAATGAACCTTTGGTAGTATCACCAAACACATCACCTGAAGACCAGATGGATTCATTATCTCTTGCCCATTCCGCAAAGCTTTTTACAACATTCTCAATGACAGGATTACCGTTTGTTTGGAGGAGAATATCCGCTGTGACCAGGGATAAGATCGTATCGTCTGTAATCTGTCCTTTTGAATATCCAATATGGATAAAATCATCTTCAAACGGTGGCAGCATGCGATCGATCAATCCACCATAACGTTTTTGAATTTCTTCTTTAGCCAGGTCATGTGCTGGATATCCCAATGCATCTCCAACGGCCAAGCCTGCCAGACTGCCATAGATCTTGTCAAAAAGCTCTTTGTTCATCTTACTTCCAGTCTTCCATTTCAGCAACATTTTCAGCTGAAACCAAGACACTGATAATATGGGTCGAACTGATATCCATGTCATTGATCGCCATAAGGGCAAAATAAGCAGAGATCATACCTTCCATATAAGGCGAGAAGGCTACGCTCGCAGCCATACGGCCATCTTTGATCGCTTCTTTTGCTTCTTCAATGAAGTCGGTTCCGACGATGATCACCTGGCCAGCTTTTCCTGCTGCATCGATCGCTTCAAAAGCCGCCAATGCCATGACATCATTTGCACAGTAAATTCCAGCAAGATCCGGGTTTGCCTGTAGAATATTGGTGGTCGCATCAAGTGATTTTCGGCGGTCCCAATCACCAGCTTGAATTGAAACAATTTCAATGTTTGGTGCGGCTTCAAAAGTATCCTTGGCTCCATCTCTGCGGGCTTCACCTTGAGGCGAACCGATCATGCCTTCAATGATGGCGACCTTTCCACCTTTATCACCCAATTTTTCTATGATGTATTTTGCACCCAGCATACCTTGTTCATAATAATCAAGGGTGCTTCCCTGGTAGAGCGTACCACCACCTTCTTCAACAGCTTTTATATCGATGCGGCCATCGGGATCGATCATCGGGATGCCCGCTTTGCTTCCTTTAATGATGCAGGGCACCAGGTTTTGCTCTGTGATTGTGTTGACAACAATGGCATCATATCCGGCTGCCACCATGCTTTCACAGGTATTGAGTTGCCCGGCAATATCATCCTCGCTTGGTCCGGTTTGAATGTCAACCTCAATTCCCAGTTCTTTGGCGGTATCCAACCACCCTTCCTGCACGGTAACCCAGTAGGGATTTGCCAGGGTGATCAGTAATGCCCCAACTTTTACCTCTCCTTCGGGTTTCTTCACACCAGATGCTGTTACAGATTCCCGGATATCAGCAATTGTGTCTGTGAACAACGTTGCTTCGGTTGGTTCTTCGGTCTTGGGTGGCGCGACTTCTGTTGGCTCTTCAACCACTGGTGCAGCTTTTCCACAAGCTGTGACAATGAGCATTACGACCATTGTCAATAAAAAGGCAATATTTCTTGTTTTCATTTTTTCTCCTAAGCATTTTTTTGATTTTGTAACATGTTAAAAGTACGGGTTATTTATCCTGCCATTAATTCCTCCTTTGTTTCCTAGCTTGGTCAATTAATACAGCCGCAACAATGACAAAACCTACTGTCAATTGTTGATAATAGGGTTGTATGTTGAGTAAGGTCAAGCCGTTGCGAAGAACTGTGATTATAAGTGCCCCGATCAGGGCACCGATGATTGGCGCAACACCACCAGAGAAGCTTGTGCCTCCTATAACAGCAGCAGCGATCGCATCCATTTCCATGTAATATCCAGCGATAGGTTCAGCCGTATTTAACCTGGCTGTCAATATTACCGCTGCCATCGCAGAGGTAACCCCGGAAAGGGCATACACGAATATGATGTGTTTGTTAACTTTTATGCCGCTCAGGCGTGCGGCTTCAGGGTTGCCGCCAATCGCCAGTGTGTTTCTCCCGAAACTTGTACGATCAATCACAAAATAGGCAATGATAATGACAACTAATGCCACAATTGCAGTAGCGGGAATTTCACCTACCCACCCGGTGCCGAACCAGCGAAAGGACTTGGGAAAGCCATAGATGGGAATTGAGGCAGTAATAATAAGTGCTAAAGCTCGCGCAATCCCCTCCATGGCGAATGTCACAATAAACGGAGGGATCTTCATCTTTCCAGCAAAGAAACCGTTAACCGCCCCGGCTGCTGCGCCTGCTGCCAGACCGATTAGGATTGCAGGAATGCCAGGAATGCCTGCCTGGATGGCTTTACCCATGATAACCCCAGTCAATGCCACCACTGAACCAACCGAAATGTCGATCCCGCCCATCGAAATAACAAATGTCAAACCCACCGCTGTAACTATTGTCATGGAGGATTGAACGAGTATGTTTGTTAGGTTGGAAAGTGAGAAGAATGGTTTTGAAAGGATGCTGAAGATGGCACAAAGAAGGAAAAGCGTGATAAAAACGCCACCACTCTGCGAAAGAAAAATTTTCTTGAAAATATTGGAGTGAGATTTCTTCATATTAACCGTCGGTTTATTCATTAATGCTCCTTAAAGTGCCTTTTCCAGAATTTCTTTTTCATTGGAGGTGGAAATCATAAATTCTCCAGTAATCCTTCCATCCTTCAAAACAAGAACGCGATCACATAAGGTCATGATTTCCGGGAGTTCCGAGGAGACTAATAGAACACTGATTCCTTTCCCGGCCACATCTCTGATTATTCGATAAAATTCTGCTTTTGCTCCGACATCTATGCCTTTGGTTGGTTCATCAAGTAAAAGAATCTTTGAATTACGGATCAACCATTTTCCAAGGACAACTTTTTGCTGGTTGCCTCCACTAAGCGAACCGACCTCCTGGAAGACATTTTGAGCCTTTATCTGAAGGGATGTCATCTTTTCTTGACTGACCGCTGCTTTTTTCTTTTCATCGATCGTGAACCACTTCCTCACCAACTTCCAGATCCCCATGAGAAAGTTGTCCGCAATGCTGAGGTTTAATACCAATCCCTGGTTCTTCCGATCTTCGGTCAAGAAACCTATTTCATGGGCGATTGCATTTACTGGAGATTTGGCGGTGTAAACCTGGTTATCAATTTGAATTTCACCTGATTCAATATCCTCAAGCCCAAAAATGGATCGAAGGATCTCGGTTCTTCCTGATCCGACCTGCCCAAATAAGCCTAAAACTTCACCTTCTCTTAAGTCAAAACTGATTTCATGCAATTTTCCGGGTACAGAAATATTTTCCATTGAAAGTTTTATCTTTGCGTTTGGCTCAAGGATCCTTGTGTTGACTTCATTAGTGATCATCTTGCCTGTGATCAGGTTGACCAACATGTCCCGGTTGACATCCTCAATATTAAAAGTACCCAATGATTGTCCATCCCTGAGCACCGTGCAGCGGTCAGCAATTTCGAATACTTCTTCCAGACGGTGAGAAATATAAATTAAAGCATGACCTGCATCCCGCAATTTTTTGATTACCGTGAATAGGCTTTGAATTTCCTTCTTTGTTAAAGAGGATGTTGGTTCATCCAGGATCATGATTTTTGCATTTCTCGATAAAGCCGTTGCAAGCATCACCATTTGTTGGGTGCTAGCCTGGTAATTGCCTAAGGGCAGTTTGACATCAATTTCGATGCCTAATTGGTCCATGATTTTCTTTGCATCGAGGTACATCTGGTTTTTGTCGATAACAGGCAGGGATTTATTAAATCGAGGTTGACGGTTCAAGGCGATATTTTCGGCCACACTCATTTTTTCGCACAGGATCAATTCTTGGGGCACGTAGCCAATACCCATTTCAATAGCAGACAAAGGATTATTTTGGTTTACTTCTTTTCCATCAATGAAAATTGATCCCTCATCTTTACTTCGTGCTCCTGATAAGATTCCAACAAGGGTAGATTTTCCCGCACCATTGGCACCGACGATTGCATGAATTTCCCCCGCGTACAATGAAAAACTGACATCGGTAAGTGCTTGAACACCAGGATATTTTTTGGATATGTTCTTCATCACAAGGATTTCTTTGGGTGTTTCCATCATGTTGTTTGTTTTCCTGGTCTCATATCTTGTGGCTTTGAATAAAACCTGAAATTTTCTCATAAATTGGGATGCCTTCAGTGGCTCCTAATTGTTGGACACAAAAAGCACCAACAGCATTGGCAAAGCGTGTGGCATCATAAGGATCAAGAGATTTCATTATGCCGGTGAGCAGTGCGCCTGAGAAAGCATCTCCAGCGCCTGTCGTATCTATGACATTTACTTGAAAACCGGGTACAAAACCCGCATAACCAGGCATATGAACGTACGCCCCTTCAGCACCCAGTTTAATGACTACCCGACGGCAGCCACTATCCACGATCAGTTTTGCACTGGCTGTGGGGTCTGATTCTCCAGTCAAGGCTTTCGATTCCTGTGCATTCATGGAGAGTAGATCCGTAAATGGCAGGCTGTCCTTTAATTTTTCCCATCCTCGAAACCCCCAATCCCAGGCCAGGTCCATTGAAACAAAACAACCTTTGGCTTTCAATTCCTTCACAATCTGCAAAAGTTTTCTTCCGGATAGCTGTGCCATATCAAGTACACCACCGAGGTGCACATAACTTTCATTTGCAACCCTTTCGGTGAGTTCTCCAGCTGGTTTGATTATGTCATTCGCACCGGGTGTGTAAATAAAAGACCTATCACCAGACGGAGTAATTGCCACAATACAACTCCCGGTGGACTTAGAATCCTCTACTGAAATTCCGGTAGTTTTGACCGAATTCCCATGGAGAAATTTCATTATCATTTCACCAGCGTAATCATTTCCAATCGATCCGATAAGATCAACTGGGAATTGACCTAATTTGCTAATAGAAACCGCCGTGTTAAGTGCCGTGCCCCCGGGATAAAACAATGTCTGGTCAGCCTGGATTAATTCACCGAGTATCGGCCATTGAGTGACCGGTTTTACGATCACATCAAGGTTAATGATCCCGATGCAATAAATTTTATTGATCATATTTTGATTACCATGTGACAAGGATCTTGACAGTAATGACTTCTTCAGGATACCAGACACGGGAATACCAGATGGGAACAGTATTCGAAAGGTAGTGAACTTGTTCAACAAGATACATTAAAGACCCGACCGGTATGTTCAGTTCTTTTGATATAAATTCGTCACTGATTGCCGGTCTCAAGTTGGCAATCGCCCGGTCAATTTTGATGCCCAGGTTCAATTCGACATAATCCATTAATGAGACACTTTTCTGTAACTCATCCAGGTCCAATAAGGATGCATGCACAGGAAAATAACTGTCATCCCAACAAAACGGTTTCCCGTCTGCGGTTCTCTTGCGTTGAATTCGGACAACAGGAGTTTGTTCAGGAATTTCTAGTTTCTCTGACACAAATTCATCAGCTTGAGTAAGAACTGTGGAAAGGCCTGTTGTACCCGGCATCATACCTTGTGAAGCGATCAGCTGGCTGGTTGAATAAAGCTTGTCTATAGCCGCGTTCACCTTATCGACTTTTACATTCATCACAAAAGTGCCGATTCCATGCTTTTTTACGAGGTAACCTTCATGCTCCAGGCGGGTAATTGCTTCCCGCAGTGAGTTTCGGCTGACTTTTAATTCATTTACCAGGTCAGGTTCTGAGGGGATTTTTTCACCGGGATGATAAAAACCTGTTTGTATTTTTTCTTTCATGTGATCATAAATACGATCAGGCACTTTACTGGAAATTCCTAAGCCTTGGTTTGCCATCATTTGATCATTTCCTTGTTCCTGTTTGAAAGAATCAAACATCCCACATGGGACATCCTACATCCTACATATGGTAAATTGAATCCCAAAAACTGTCAAGAGTTCTGACATTCCACTTTTCAAATATGTCTGCCCCAGTTACATGCAAGATCACTCATCAATTAACAACACCTCCGATTTAATTCCCCACTCCCCTGCTCTGATCCGTACTCGTGATCAATTAATTTATCCTGCCTCGTGCTATAATCACGTATCAACCATTCTCAAGGGGTTCCTGGCATGACCGCTGAAGCACAGGCACGCATCAAGATCAACAGGTTGCTCGAAAAAGCCGGCTGGCGCTTCTTTGACTCGCCCGAAGGCAAAGCCAACATCATCCTCGAGTCCAATGTCAAGCTCACCCAAAAGGACATGGACGCCATGGGGCAGGACTTCGAGAGCACCCATCACGGTTTCATGGACTTCCTGCTGCTCGACGAACAAAATTTCCCCTTCATCATCCTAGAAGCCAAGTGCGAAGGCAAATCGCCCCTGGACGGCAAGGAGCAGGCCCGCAAATATGCCACCGCCCAGAACGTGCGCTTCGTCATCCTCTCCAATGGCAACCTGCACTACTTCTGGGACCTGGAGAGCGGTAACCCCGAGGTGATCACTGAATTTCCCTGCCTGGATTCCATAAAACATCGCCAGTCATTTAAACCCAACCCCAAAGCCCTTGCCCGGGAAGTGGTCGCAGATGATTACATCGCCATCACCCAGCAGCCGGCCTTCAAGTCCGACCCGCGCTGGAAGGACGAGAACCAGCGCAAAGCCTACATCGCTGACCTTGGGTTGCGCATCCTGCGACCCTATCAGCTCGCCGCCATCAAAGCCCTGCAAAACAGCGCATCCGAAGGCAATTCCCGCTTCCTGTTCGAAATGGCCACCGGCACGGGTAAGACGCTCGTCGCCGCAGCGGTCATCAAGCTCTTCCTGCGCACCGGCAATGCCCGTCGCATCCTCTTCCTCGTCGACCGCCTGGAGCTCGAGAACCAGGCCTGGAAGAATTTCGTCTTATTGCTCAAGAACGACTACCAGGCAGTGATCTACAAGGAAAACCGCCAGGACTGGCGCAAGGCAGAGATCGTGGTCTCCACCGTGCAGTCGCTGGAGTTCGATAATAAGTACATGCGCCTGTTCTCCCCCACCGACTTCGACCTGGTCATCTCGGACGAAGCCCACCGTTCGATCAACGGCAACAGCCGCGCGGTCTTCGAATACTTCGTGGGCTACAAGCTGGGTCTCACCGCCACCCCGCGCGACTATCTCAAGCACATCGACCCCGAAAAGCTCGCCCAG
>CAZTSR010000037.1:0-9433 GCA_964615995.1 uncultured Bacteroidales bacterium | reverse complement strand
ATAAACAACTTTTGCCACATAAAAAGCATAAATATGTAAGGTTTTTTGCTAAAATAATTGGTATTTGCCACACCTGTTCCGGAAACTGGCGCCCCCAGAAAATCGGGGATGGCGGTTGCTAGGAGGCGTTGTTTATGTTGTTTATATTGCAATGTAAAAAACACTCCTTGCGGATGCAATGTAAAAGGTATAAAAAACATAAATTATTAAATACGGAAAGTAGGTAGGTAACAACCGTAGATAGGTAACGGATAGGTAACAGGAATTCGTTAATGATTTCAAGGATGTTACTCTGTTACCTAAGAAACCCTTGATTTTCTAACATTTTTGAATGGGTGATCATTTTTTATTTTGGGTCTAAAATAATATCCAGAATGTCTATAAAAAAAAAAAAGATCTATTACCTCCCAATAGTGTTGGAAAAGCGTACTTAGATGGGTAACTAGGTAACATTGGGCAATTCCCGTTACCTAACCATTACCTATCTTTAGGTAGCATGCTCCGAAACCGCTGAAAAAACCTCCCGCGGCGCGGTTGATGGAGACTTTAGGGATGGGTAACATCACTTTGCCCCCGCGGCGCGGTTGATGGAGACTTTAGGGATGGGTAACATCACTTTGCCCCCGCGGCGCGGTTGATGGAGACCGAAAACGTCCGCGAGAGGGAATGAATAAAGCCCCTCCCCCGCGCCACCACTGGCCCAAATAATTAGTACATAAAAAATTCTTGCATTATTTTCGGTTTGAGGTAACATATCTAACTGCGCGAATTTACGCGAAAAAGGAGTGGAAGAGAAAATGATTACGACGTGGAACGGTGAATTTTTAATTAGTCCGGTGCCTTTGGAGTTGTCTTTAGGTCCATGTTCCCATGGGTGCGCGTATTGTTTCAGCCGTGCAAATGGGTATTGTGGGAAAAATTGGTCCGGCTCGGCCTCTTTTTTGAGGTCAGTCGATCGGATTTTTGACGGCAAGAAAAATGACGTGGCATCCCAACTTTTGAGGCTTGGGTATCCGGTCAACCTCAGCAATCGGTCAGACCCCTTTGCACAATCAAACGTAAAGGATATTTATTTTGTCATTAAGGGATTGAGGGATAGAGGCGTTCCGCTGCACATATCGACTAAAGGAGGGCCGCAGGCGTCGACGACGATTGAACTCATAGGCCCCTCGGTCTGGTATATCAGCCTATCGTTTATGGATGACGCAAAACGAAAATTATTCGAGCCCGGAGCGCCTTCGGTCAAAGAGCGTCTCGACCTTATCCGTGCCGTGGTCGCGTCTGGGAGTAGAGTGATTGTAGGTACCAATCCACTCATTGAGGATTGGCTTGGTGATTTTGACGAAGCCGTGGGCGTGCTCAAATCCGTCGGCGCTTCGGGGGCTTATTACCAGCCGTACCACGTGTATCATGACCAGTGGAAGGCGATGTCGCCTCGCGAGAGGGATCTCATGGGGCCGTACTATGACGACGGGAAAAAGAGGCGCATTCCAGATAGCCAATGGGATGTCATGGACCGATTTAAAGCAGCGGCGGATAGGGCGGGTCTTCCGAGTTTTGCAGGCAATCAGTTTTGGCCTACCTCATTTTGGGATTGTATGGATATTTATCCCAAACGGTTTGGTACCTCGCAGAATTTCGTTAATTGGTGCTGGGATAATCTCCCAGACAATTCAGAGGTATTTTTTGAGGATTTTTGGAGGTGTGTCGGTGTCGGCATGCCCGACGGTTTGTTTAACCTGGATCATCAAATCCACTCAATGGCGAGGTCATTAGGGCAAGCCCAAAAAATTCCCCGATACATGACGTATAAAGATCTTTGTAAGTTGATATGGACACACAAAGAACATGGTCTATGTCCGGTCAATCAAAACACGTTTTCGTTTTTGGTCGAGAAAGAGGGAGGGAATTGGATCCAACCACTAGACGACCGAGACGAAGCCCCGATTTTGTTGTTTTCTCGAAAAGGGTTTGGATCTATACATGTTACTCAAGGAGGTGATCCTATTGAGTAGCATGATTGGATCTTTTATCGCAGAACAGGGTGGCCTGAAAACAGGTTCCCGCGGTCCGGTGAAGAAGGCCGGAAGGTCTTCTTTTTCGACAGCCGTCCGAGGGAATCGAAATGCTTCCGGTCGAAGGTTGACTTGAACCATGCCCGCGCCTCCCGTCCATTGTGCTTTTGATCAAATGGTGCCAATCGATGACCTCGAACGTCGCAGGCATCCGGATAATCCGAATAGGCACCCCGCGCAGCAAGTTCGCTTGTTGGCGGATACAATCGCCCGGACGGGGTGGCGCGGCTCTATTACTGTCTCCAATCGATCGGGGCGCATCACTAGGGGTCATGGGCGCCTTGACGCTGCCCAGCTTTTGAAGTTGGCCGAAGCCCCCGTCGATTTTCAAGATTACGCGGACGAGGCTGAAGAAATCGCCGATATGATCGCGGATTACAAGTTGCAACAGCTGTCGATTTTCGACATGTCGAAGGCGGCGAGTCTCATCACTTCTAAGTTGATTTCTACCGACCTCGTGAGGTGCACCGGGTTTCTCGACTGCGAGCTCTCCCTATTCTCTTCGATGCAGAAAAAACCAGAGTCGAAAAAACTCGATGCGGAATCGGAGTTTGATTTCGATTTTAGCGAATCAACCGAAAAGCCTAAAAGGCGCGATACACCGTCTTTCATCTGCCCCAAATGCGGGTTTAAGAATGTATGACGCCGAGGAACCGAAAAGACGACGACAGCCTTGACTATGCCCCACTGGAGGGCATGCCCACTCTTCAAGAAGTTCGGTACACCAAGGAGGCGGCGGAGGCTACTGTCGCGGCTATCAATTCCGAGGCCCTATCACGTCCTAAACAGAGGGCGGATGCCGGTGTCGTTCGATTCGACATTGCCCTGTCTCCCAAAGAGCTTTCAGCGAAAATAGCCCTCATCGAAACGCATATCGTTGAGCAGCTTTTGAAGAACATCCAAGAAGGGTTGATCACGGCGAGCAGCGTCACCGCGGCTGATTTACTTTGCAAGCTCGGGATAAAGCGCCTTCAGATTGCGGAGCTTGTGGGTGAGAACTCCGCAGGCGCCGGAAGCTCATACATCATCATTGAACCAAAGTCCGAGACCGACAAGTTACGGAAGTTTGGGAAGGTGCCGTCAAGTGTTCCCTGATTTTGAAGAGCTTCTCGGGGCTCCGCAAGACTACATAAACGAACTCCGTGCCGAGCTTGAATATGATTTCAAGTTCTTTTGTCAGTGGGCTTTTTGGCATATGATGGGCACTGAGTTTCAGTGGTGCGAGGTGCAAGAGCTCAAATCGAAGGCGCTTCGATGCGTATCGAGAGGGTACATCAAGAGACTCATCATAAATGAGCCCCCGCGGTTTTCAAAAACGGAGATGGTCTCGATTCTGTGGCCGGCATGGGAAACGCTTCGAAACCCCGCATGTCGATGGTTGCTTGTTTCCGGTTCGGAAGCGCTTGTCAAAGAGAGCTCGGCAAGGGTGCGGAACTTTCTCGAATCGCCTATTGTCCGCATCTTGTGGCCCCACATTCGCATCTCTGATGATTCGTCAGCCAAAGACCTTTGGCGAACAAAGGTGAAGGGCGGAGGCTTCCGGGCGGTTCCCATTGGGGGGCAGATAACGGGTTTTGGTGCCGGCGTACTCAAGGCGCCTTTTTTCTCCGGAGCGCTCATCATCGATGACCCGCTCAAAGCGCAAGAGGCGTCGAGTATAAACCGGATGGAGATCGTCAATCAGATTTACACGACGACGATCAAAAATCGAAAAAACGACAGAAATACGCCGATAGTTGTCGTTGCTCAAAGGTTGCACGATAACGACCTCCCGGGGTTCCTTCTCAATGGAGGAAGCGGAGAGAAGTGGCATCATTTACGACTTCCCGGAGTCGTGTGTGCCGATGAGGAAGAAGCCGCGAATGCTCGGTATAAAAGAGATTGGGCGTATGGCATTCCTCTTGAGCACGAACTCCCGCTCGGGTTTCCTTGGCCTGATAAATATGGGCCGGAGGAGGACGAGGCCGAGCGCATTGATATGGACGTATGGGCTACTCAGAAAATCCAAAATCCCCGCCTTACCAAAGGCGCCTTCTTCCAGCTCTCATGGTTTCGCCGGTATCAACGTGCGGAGATCTCCGGGGGGTTGGAGGGTTTTGTTTTTCATCCCGACGGAACGAAGGTCCGCCTTCGGCACATGGAGGTATACGCGGACACGGCTGACAAGACGGGCGAGCAAAACGATTACTCGGTGTTTCAATTATGGGGACTGGGAGTTGACCAAAACATCTACCTGCTTGACCAAATCCGTGGGCGATGGGATGACCCTACGCTCGTTTCGGTGTCCAAGGAATGGCTTCGAAAGTACATTGCGGAGTTGCCGCGGCGGTATGGGTGGAGGGAAGTATGCATCGAGGACAAGTCATCGGGGACGGGTCTGATTGCCTGGCTGAAACAGATTTGGGGCAGCCGGATTGTCCCGATTCAACGGGTGACCGACAAGATTTCAAGGGCTCACGGCGTTACGATTCCGCTCCATGCGGGGCGAGTCTATATACCCACTATTGCACCTTGGCTACCTGATTATCTCGCTGAGTTTGCAGCGTTTTCGAAAAATATGACACATCTCCACGACGATCAAATTGATCCCACGATTGATGCGATCACTCGAATGCTCGGTGCTCCGTGCGGGGATATGGTGGATGTCGTCGGGTGGGAATGATTTACCAAGGTTTGAGATTAATCTCACCGAGCCAATCGTCATCCTCGGTTTCGTCGACAAGGGATTCCACTTCGTTTCCAAAATGGAAGAAAATCAAAGACGACTTTGGTTCTTCGCGAACGACATCGACGACTGTGTCGCGAAACTGGAAATACCCTTCTTTAGTTGGTTTGGGCATTGATTATCTCCTATCACTCAACCAGTATTCTGTACGCTCAGTGCTTACGTGTTCAATGCTTCCAAAAAGCCTTTTGGCCACTCTTTCAGCTTCTTCTTTGGTTAGTCTCCGTGCCCGGTTCAAAGAGGTCGTTACGATGTCACTTTGGAAGTGGAAAGAATGGTCCACGTAGTACCTACCACAGTGATCTTTTGCTACGTACATTTCAGCTTCCCTTTTGTTCGGGCGCTTCGTGCAACCCGTGTTTATTTATTAACTCAACCACCCAACTAATGCAAGAAAAATTTTTAACTATTTTTTAAGTACTTGAAATCACTATTTATTTCTGTATGACTTTTTAAGTAAACTCCCCAAAAAAGACCCTAACCGCTTGAAAAGTCGAATAATTCTATAATTGACAGTCCCCTTGACAAAGGCGATACAATCGGTATGACGTCGCCGACCACCATTAAAAACCGCGTCTCGATTTTGGTCAACGGAGTTACTCGACTTGCAAACGAGGTGTTCGGCTCCGACCTTCCCGTGCATGCGCACCACCAACACACCGAGCTCGACCACGACGACCACCTTCAGTACATGCTTTGTTCCGCCGGGCCGTCGAGGCCCTTTACCGGCGTTGTTTATTTTGAGACGGGGCTTGCTCTCCGCGGTCAAGTGGACCTCAATTTCGACGACCACTATCGGGCGTTGTCGGCGTATCCGACACCCGGAATCCCTCTCTCACTGAGTGCAGCTGAATGGACCGCCTTCATTGCGAACTACGGAAATGCCTCAATCATTGGGGCTTTCAATACGGCGAGGAACCCTTACACGGCCGGCACGGCGATCAACATCACAAACCACGTCGTGACAAACACCGGCGTGATTTCGCTTTGTAAGCTCGGGCAAACGCCTTCGGGCGGCGCGTGGTCCTTGGTCGAGGGGATGAACATCACGATTACCCAAGATTCGGTGAATAAGCGCCTGACCATCGATGGGCAAGCCGGCGGCGGCGCATACGACGATTCGGCGGTGTTCTACCATTCGGGGTCTCGCCCGGGCACCGGTAACTGGACTCTTTATGATGGGTCGGATTATCACGGCATCGGCGGGCTCGTGTACCTCCGCGGTCAAGCCGACAATCAGACGTCAGCTTTTCAGCAGGTATCTTTCACGGCTTCAGATGGGATCCTCATCGAGGACCGCATAGTCGGATCTGAACCCGACCCGGATAGAGAGTCGTCGATTACCCTCAACCAGAACGAGGCGATCTCCGGCGCGGCGATCCTCGTCGCAAAGCTCAAAGATGCCGACGGCGTTTTGACCTTCGGCGCGGATCAGTCAGGCGTTTATTGGCACGACCGCATTTTGAGGGAGTCCACGGATTGGGGGGCGGGGAATCCTTTCCTCCTCGCCGACATCGTCGAAGCGACGAATCCCTACGACGATCTATATGCTGCTCTCGGAGATCAGCGTCTTCCGCTTGTCAATATCCTCGCCCTGCTCGCCGCCAATGGCGGAGCCAAGCTTGAAGAGAACGCGGTCGGATATGGTTCTTCGGACGGTTTGCTGACCGGAGACGTGGACCTCGTTTCGTTCGATCCGGCGACCGGACTTTTTAAAGTTGGTTCAGGAACTCCGGAAGTGGTCTCGGCCGGTCTGTTTATTGATGATGACTTGGAAGTTACCGGAGCGTCTTCGCTGATAGGAGGCGCATGGATACCGCTCTTTTCAAGTCTCGGATTGGGTGGAACCCAGGCTTCACCGAGCGCCTACGTAGCTTGGGATGTCCGCGTTTCTCCATCGGTCGAAGAGCGCCTTTTGATTTCATCTTCCGACAAAATCCGATTCACGGATGGAGGCGGTTCACTGCTTCTCTCATCTGGAGTTGAGGCGGATTATACCGCTCTTGCGGCGAACTACTCGTCGAGCAACATCGTGAGCATTCTCAACGCCATCGGCATTTCCGCCGACGGCGGGGTCGCGAAACATGCCAACGTGAATTTGGTATCCGGAACAAATCTCACGATAAGCTCTGTGACTGGTGGATATAAATTTGACGTATCCGGACCGAGTTCCGCGACGCTTCAGACGGCTTACAATGCAGGCTCTACCATAGCTCTTGATGCCGCAAAAGGTCCCGTTGCAATCGGAGGGGCTGACCCATATAACAATTACAACCTCACCTTATCAAATACGCTCGCGAGCCGTACGGCACCGCTCATGCACATCACAAACAATTCTACCGCCGAAGCCCCTGCGATAGACTTTTCCGGGTCCGCTGGTGACGAGAGAGATTATGGTCACCGCATTTGGTCTTCCGATGACGGAGGCGTTTTGGTTTTGGGCCGAGGATATGAGAACGGAGATTTTGCGAGCGAAACTCTCGTGAAGTTTTCGGACAGAATTACAAACCCATATACCCACATTCAAGATGCGGAGCTGATTGCGAGGAGTACGAAATCCGAAAAGGAAGCGTACTTCAGAGCGACGATAGCACCTATCGATAGCACACCTTCGGGGTATTCCGGGTCAGTAGCTATCGGCGCGGATGACGCCATCAACATACTGAGCGGAGGAGACATCGACATAAGCGCGGATGACGCCATCAACATACTAAGCGGAGGAGACATCGACATAAGCGCTACCGGAAACATCACGATCTCTCCGGGCACTGGATATACTGACTTCGACAACAAAGTTGCTCGCAATTTTGACTCTCTTTCGTTTGGTTCCGACGACGCAGACACCGCCTCATTCGCCGGAAGTACGATTACGGCATCCTACGCTTCCGGGTCGCCTGATAAGACAGTTTCCATATCAGCAAATGCGACGCTCGTGACTATCACAAAACCGGTAGGTATAAGCGCAGGTTGCACGTTGATAATTACAGCATCCGGCGCGGATAGAACCGTACAGAATTTTCATGACTCCGTTACGGAAGCCGATTTCATTATTTGGATAAACGGCGAAGGTAACGCAGATACTTCCGCTATAACGATACCGAGCGGAAAGCGGGCAGTGGTGTCCCTCAAGTGGATTTCGGTTGGAGCATCTCCGATTGCAATAGGGACATTTAATTTAGAGATGTAAAAATGAGTGTAGCCACCTTGAAAGTTTGGAACTATTGCATGAACCGATGTGAATACTGCGCTTCACGTTCCAATTCCGACTTATGGAAGCCCGTTAACTTTATTGCGGCAAAAAATGTTCTTGATATCCCATCTGCTCTTTATTGGCTGGACATGTATCGTCCAAATTCAGAAATACACCTGTCAGGGGGAGAACCTCTACTGCGCCCCGATATTGAAAGTGTCGTAAACTTATGTCTCGCGAGTCGAAGAAAGGTCACCGTTTTTACAAACGGGCAAATGTTGCCATTGCGGGAGTGCCTTCACGAATTACCTCTTCAGTGGGTCGTAAGTTGGCACTTTGACGCGGTATCTTTGGAATATTTTCTACGTTGTATCGAGCCTTTGAGGGGCAAGGCAAAGGCATCCATTCAAGCGATCGTGTATCGAGACATTGATGAGCAGGCAATGGGAATCGTAGAAAAGGCTTTCGGCGGTTTCGATTTTAGGTTTCGGTTCGCAGATCAAACATCGAAAACTTGGGACTTATGGGAACTCCCAGAGGGATGCATTGACAAACCGGCCGAATTCCTAACTTTGATTGAAGAAGATGGAAACGTTTATCCGTGTTCGTCAAAAATTTGGGGGCCTATTGGTTCCGTATATGACCCGTTCAATTCAAATTTTCAAAGCATTGAAGTATTCAATGCATATGCTGCTCAGTGTTTTAAGGAACACAAGTGCGGTGCACATCTTTCAGCGCGCCTTATGGAGGTGCTTTAATGTTGTTTCCTGAAAACGTAAGTTCAACAACATCTTCTACTACTACAGTGCCTTCTGTAAACGTACCTTCAGGTTCTAATTATGCAATTGTTTTGTTAATAACAGGTTCACACCGCCAAACTAACTCATACCCTTCTAGCACATCGTTTACGGCATTGCGAAATGAACAACCATTTACAGAAGTTACTCAGGGTGTTAGAAGTGGTCACTATCAGTATGGTCCTGCTTGTAATGATAAAACATACTATTGGAGAATGGGGATAGCAATTCTTATACTTAGAAATCCTTCAGTAGGAAGTTATTCTATTAACATTTCTGGAAATCCTTCTAATACAATTAGATCTATAGCTTATGTTGTTAGAGGGGGTAATTTTTTAGATATATCAAATAAAAAAAGTGATTCATGGACTTCCATTAAAGCTTTGTATACCCATTCTCCAACAAACACTTTAATTAGGCCGGGAAGGTTGTATTCTATTACGCGGCCATATAGGCAAGGTGATGCTACCACACATTTTTCTATGACAGCTTATACGGTATCTCCTACTGATTATGAGGGTATGCATTCTGTGGAAGTTACTCCGTCGTCACCTAATCAAGATTATTCTTGGGTATCTTCAGCATGGGGATATTCAGCAAATTTATATTTAAGTTCTAAAGCTTTAGTTCCTCAATTTGCGTTTCA
>CAZTSR010000036.1:0-10455 GCA_964615995.1 uncultured Bacteroidales bacterium | reverse complement strand
GCTAAATAGATAAATTAGCTCTTCGTTCGCGCACTGGTTATATACGCGGACGTTGGCAACAAGTGTAAAAGACAGACGACCAAACAGATACGATAGTGATAAATTGAAAATAGAAAGGATTTAGCTTTTTGACAGGACAGTGCAAATTTGATGGAAATTTATTTTGTTTTTTCTTCCCCCCGCAAAAAAGAGGAAACCCCACCCACATTGCACACATTGGCAAAGCCCCACAAGCCACCGCTAAAACCAATGCTTTGCCAAAGAGTGCAATTTTGCTTACACACCCGTGCTAAATTGTTACTTTAGGCCTTCTATTGATAACGAGTATAATAAAATGACCTAATTGCATTTGGCTTAACAAAAGAAGCAGGGCATTGACAAAACCTTAAAAATTATATAGGTTATTGATAGACAGCATTATAAATATTCACGAAAAAATAAGTTGAAATAAATTTGGATTTATAAAAAGAATAAGATTATCTTTGTGAGTGAATATTCACAAACTATGATTTTATTATAATGAATACAGAAATAACAGAAAGGCAACAAGAGATTATAAATGTTTCTCTAGAGCTGATTGCAGAGAGCGGCATACAATCTTTAACTATAAAAAATCTTGCAAAGAAAATTGGGTTCGCTGAGTCTGCAATATATCGGCATTATGAAAATAAAATTCAAATATTACTAGCAATTCTCGATTTTTTCAAACAAAACACAGAACATTTTTTTTCAAATCAATTAAATTCAAATGACAATGCACTTATTAAAATTGAAAATTTGTTTCAAAATCATTTCAAAAAGTTTTCTACTTCACCATCATTAGTTTCTGTTATTTTTTCAGAAGAGATTTTTCGCAACGAGGTTGAACTGACTGAAAAAGTTAAGAAAATAATGAATAAAAACACAACAAGTCTAAAAACTATTATTGAAACTGGACAAAGAAACGGAGAAATAAGGACTGATATTGAAGCCGCCCATTTGTCTGTAATGATTATGGGGTCTTTAAGAATGTTTGTGAAGCAATGGCACATGTCAAATTACAACTTCAATTTGATTGAAAAAGGTTCAGATTTTGTCAACTCCATAAAAATATTGGTTAAAAATTAAAAATTGGATATATGAAAATAAATATAGTAAAAGAAACGCAAATTGTAGAAACTCCCCATAAATTGGATGTTCGCAAACTTTACGATAAAGATTCGGCTCAAGCCATGCACATTATCCTGCAACCGGGTGAAGCACTAAAACCACACATAACCCCTGTCGATGTATTCTTTTATATTTTGGAGGGGGCGCCTGAGGTATTAGTTGGTGATGAAAAAATTCAAGTACAAGCAGACAGTTTAGTGGAAAGCCCGAAGGATGTAGTACATTGTCTGTACAACAACTCAAACGCTGTTGCACGTATTTTGGTTGTTAAAGCACCAAGGCCATCGACACAAACTAAATTATTGTAAATTATAGTAATTATGAAAGATAAAAAAAATTTAAACGTTGAGTTAGTGAATATTCACACGCTAAAATGGTTGTTATCATTTGTAATGGTGATGGTGATAACCTTTCAAGGACAAGCACAAACATGGTCGTTGGAACAATGCATAGATACAGCCCAGATACATAATAAAAGCCTTCAAATAGGTAGAAATAATATGGCAATTGGCGTACAAAAAGAAAAAGAAGCCACTGCAAACCTGTTTCCCAAAGTGAATGTAGTGGGCGATTACAAGTATTTCACCGATTTGCCCTATCAACTTATGCCTATGTCAACCTTCAACCCTACGGCACCAGAGGGACAATTCAGAGAAGCTCAGTTTGGTGTGCCTCACAATATGAGTGCTGCAATTCAGGTAGCATTGCCTTTGTATAATCCACAAATATATGGTGGTATCAGAACCACTAAAATTGCTGCCGAGATAACCGAATTACAATACAAAAAAACTGAGGAACAAGTTTTTTTCGAAATTTCAAACCTTTATTATAATATCCAGATTTTACAACATCAGTTGGCTTTTGTTGACAGCAACATCGTTAATACGGCTAAACTTCTTGAAAACTTGCAGCTTTTGCATCAACAGTTGATGATTAAAGGGACTGATGTTAAAAAAGTTGAGCTTCAACTAGAGCAATTAAGAACCCAAAAAGATATTATTGCGAACAATGCAGAACAGGTGTTGAACGCTCTGAAATTATCGATGGGAAAGCCTTCGACTTTAAACATACAAATAGAAACTGATATTCAATTCAATATCAATGAATATACGAATACAACGACTGTTGATTTACAACTTATAAATTCGCAAAATAGTCTTCTCAATAGCGAATTGAAAACTTTGAAGAATTCGAGATTGCCAACAATTTCATTATATGGAAGCTACGGACAAACAGGTTTTGGCTATGATAAAAAGCCCGATGATTTTCTAAAATTCTTTCCTTCAAGTTTTGTAGGACTTCAACTCTCTTATCCACTTTTTAATGGCACAGTTACCTATCGAAAAATTAATCAAAAAAAGATAGAAATTCAAAATAGCCAGTTGCAAATAAGCTTAGTAACAGACCAAAATAATATGCTAATTGAGAATGCTAACCGTCGTAGAGCAGTTACTCAAAAAACAATAGCAAATACTTTGTCGCAAATAGATTTGGCACGAACTGTTTATGAACAAACAAGCTTACAACAGAAAGAAGGTACCGCCAATTTAACCGATGTGTTATTGGCTGACAATACTTTGCGAGAGGCACAACAGAACTATCTATCGGCTATTGTAGAATATCTGAAAGCTGATTTGGAGTTAAAGAAACTTACCGGAAATATTACAATAAAAAACTAAAAAAATACGATATGACTAAAAAAATAATTTATATAGTTGTGGCATTGGCTTTAATTGTTTTCACTGCTATTCGCCTTAAAAACAACAAAGAAACCACCCAGAAAAGAATTTATCAGTACGATAAAGAAACGCCTATTAGTGTTCAGGTTGATTCCTTGAAACTTGAATTTGCAAATGCTGAATATTTTTTTACTGGTACTTTCGAGCCAAACAAAGAAACCAAAATAAGTGCTGAAATTCAAGGAAAAATCAGTTCGTTACTTGTAGATGTTGGGAGTAGCGTAAAAGTTGGACAGGCTTTAATTCAATTAGACAACTCGTTGTTGAAATTGCAGCTTCAATCTGTTGAAGTTCAGATTGAAGGGTTAGAAGCAGATTTAAAAAGATACACTGTTTTAGCTAATGCTGAAGCTATTCAAGGGGTTCAATTGGAAAAATCTCACTTGGCTTTAAAATCGGCAAATGTTCAGAAAGCTACACTTCTTGAACAAATTAACAAAACCACCATCAAATCGCCATTTAATGGAATTGTAACCGCTAAAATGACCGAGGAAGGGGCATTTGCAGCACCGGGTATGCCCCTGTTGCAGATTACCGATATTTCGAAATTAAAATTCACCATCAATTTGCCGGAACAAAAAATGAATCAGTTTAATATAGGACAAACGAATCAACTCACGGTCGATGCATTTCCCGAAATTATATTGAAGGGTGAAGTTTCAATGATTGGCAGTAAAGCCAATATGGGAAATAGTTTCCCTGTTCAGTTTTTAGTTGGTAATACACCCGATTTGAAAATAAAATCAGGAATGTCGGGCAGTGTTCTTGTTGCAAATAAAAACGAACAGAAACAAATTATTATTCCTTCATCGTCAATTGTTGGAACTAATTTAAAACCTCAAGTTTATAAAGTAAAACAAGGCAAAGCAACATTAAGTGATATAACTATATCGAAACGTATTGGAAACAAAGTTGTAATAGAGAAAGGATTAACAGATGGTGACGTAATTGTTACCAATGGTTTTATAAATCTTTTCGATGGTGCAAATGTTTCAATTAAAAACTAAAAAGTCATGAATATCACAGAAATTGCCATAAAACGCCCATCACTGATAATAGTTCTTTTTAGCGTATTTACGCTTTTAGGAATTATAGGTTATAAAAACTTAAGTTATGAGCTGTTGCCCGACTTTAACCAGCCTGTAGTAGTAATCAAGACCATGTATCCGGGTGCAGAACCACAAGAGGTGGAAACTTCTGTTTCGAGAAAAATTGAAGATGCTCTTTCGAATTTGGAAGGTGTGGATTACTTGGAAACGAAATCAATGCCCAATGCATCTGTTATTATTGCCAACCTTAAATATGGGACAAATGTTGATAAAGCCATGCAAGATGCACAACGCTATATCGACAATATCAAAAAAGATTTGCCTGCCGACATTCAAAGTCCAGTGATGAGCAAAGTTTCACCCAACGATTTACCAATTATCTCTATTAGTGCAACTAGCAAATTGTCTGAGACGGAGTTTTATCAGAAAATGAAAGATGACTTTTTGCCTCAGATACAGCAATTGAAAGGTGTGGCAGAAATAACTTTACTCGGTGGTGAAGAGCGTGAGATTCAAGTAAAGGTGAATCAGGATAAATTGGTGTATTATAAAATTTCACTTAGCCAGGTGGTTGAAGCTATAAATCGTTCTGGATTAGACCTTCCTGCCGGAAAAGTTCAAACACAAAAAGAGAATAATTCGGTACGTATTACTGGGAAATTTACAACTATTGAAGATATAATGAATGTGCAGGTTGCAATGCCAATGCCAAACAGTCCGGTGTATGTAAAAGATATTGCCAATGTTATTGACGGTGTTAAGGAAATAGCTTCGGTAAGTCGGTACAATGGAGTAAACGGCATAGGGTTGATGCTAAAAAAACAAGGTGATGCGAATGCAGTAGATGTTTCAAAACTGGTTCAGGAAAAATTGAAAGTAATTGAAGAACAGAATAAAGATGCAGGTGTAAAATTTACCATAGCCGACGATTCTACCGACAAAACAATAGCAGCAGTAAATTCTGTTGTTTTTGATTTGTTTTTGGCAGTTATATTGGTATCTATTGTGATGCTATTATTTTTAAGAAGTTACAGAAATTCCTTAATTGTATTAATTTCCATCCCAACCTCGCTTGTTACAGCTTTTGCCGTGATGTGGCTTTTGGGCTATACCCTGAATTTGATGACCCTGCTCGCCATGTCATTAATCATTGGAATTTTAGTTGATGATGCCATAGTTGTACTCGAAAATATTCAACGCCATTTAGACAAAGGAAAAGAAAAACGCACTGCGGCAATGGATGGTCGTATGGAAATAGGGTTTTCGGCTCTCTCTATTACATTGGTTGATGTGGTTGTGTTTTTGCCCATTTTGTTTTTGCAGGTTTTTGTTGCCGACATGCTCAAACAGTTTTCTGTTGTCGTTATCACCTCTACACTTACCAGTTTGCTGGTTGGTTTTACCCTTACCCCATGGCTTGCATCGCGAATAGGTAAAGAAGAAGATTTGCAACCGACCAATATAATGAACCGTTTTTTGCTTTGGTTCGAACATCAGTTAAACACTTTTATTGAATGGTACGGCAGACAGCTTGTTTGGGTGCTCAGCCATAAACTGATATTTACAGGCATAGTTTTGTTGCTTTTTGTAATGACTTTAGGAATAATGAAGCAAGGCATCATTGGTAAAGAGATGATGTCCACAGGCGACCAAGGAAAGTTTCGTTTAAATTTGGAGTACGATAAAACAATAACAGTCCAGCAGAATAATATCGTATCTCAGCAAATTGAAAACTATATTTTACAACAGCCCGAAGTTTCTACGCTTTTCAGCAATATTGCAGGGCCAAGCACAGGTATAGGAAGTCTTGGTGTTGGAGCGGCCAATAAATCGGAATTTACGATACAATTGAAATCAGAAAAAGAAAGAAGCATGAAAACGGAAGAATTTATGAAACATCTTCTTTCGCAGCTCCGAACCAATTTTTCTGGAATAAATTTTTCGGTAGCTGTAATTGGTTTGCTACCCAAAGGGGCACCAATCAAAATTACATTGAGCGGGGGTGATATAGATTTGGTAATGAAAACATCCCATGAATTGAAATCGGTTATAGAAACCATTCCGGGGGCTGATAATGTTCAATTGTCGGTAGTGGAAGGAAATCCAGAATATAAAGTAATACCTAACAAAGATAAAATGCAGCGATTAGGTCTTTCCACAGCTTATGTAGGAATGAATTTAAGAACCGCTTTTACTGGTAATGACGATGCTTCGTTAACCGAAAACGGCACTGAATACCCTGTTAGGATTTGGCTCGACGAATTTGACCGTAAGAATTTTGAAGACGTAAGGCATCTCACCATAGTCAATCCTATGAATACTCCTATTGAAGTTTCGCAGTTTGCCACGGTGGTGCAGGACAACTCGCCATCGCTATTAGAGCGTCTCGATAGGCAAGCATCGGTAACACTCACAGCCGAATCATTTGGTCGTCCTTCGGGAACATTAGCAGATGAAGTAATTACCTATTTGAAATCAAAACCACTGCCCGAAGGTGTTAAACTTAGCTGGGGTGCAGATATTAAAACACAAAACGAAAGTTTTGGTGCTTTGGGTTCTGTTTTGCTTATCTCATTTATCCTGATTTATTTGATAATGATAGCATTATACGACAGTTACATCTATCCTTTTGTTGCTTTGTTTGGAATTCCAGTAGCTGCCATCGGTGCATTTTTAGCATTAAATTTATCATTAAATCATTTGACCCTTTTTGCACAGCTAGGACTTATAATGCTCATGGGACTGGTAACAAAAAATGCCATTCTGATTGTCGACTTTACAAATCAACTGAAAGCCGAGGGCAAACATTTCAAAGAAGCTTTAATTATGGCAGGAAAAGAACGGCTACGCCCTATTTTAATGACAACTTTGGCTATGGCAATAGGTATGCTGCCCATTGCTCTGGGCAAAGGAACTGCCAGTGAATGGAAAAATGGATTGGCATGGGTTATTATCGGCGGCTTACTTTCATCATTAATTTTGACTGTTTTCCTAGTTCCTTTGGTTTATTACGTTGTAGATACCATAAAAGAACGATTTGCAAAAAAGAAAGGAATTGCAGAATGAGAAATCTAACAATTGTAATAAGTTCGTTCTTGCTTTTGCTGATAATTACATCATTTAGCAATCAAGCCGAAAAAACATTTTCATTAACAGTAAATGTTGAAAAACTAAGAAACTCTGAAGGCATAGTGCAGTTTGCTTTGTACAATAAAGAAGGTTCTATTCCTGACGAGAATTTTAAGAAATGCTATAAAATAGTGAAAGCTAATATTGTAAATGGTTCATCTACAATAACATTTCACAGTATTCCGTCAGGTAAATATGCTGTAAATATCTTACATGATGAAAATAATAACAGTAAAATTGATAAAGGATTTATACTACCAAAAGAAGGTATAGGATTTTCAAATTTTAAAACGATAGGACTCTCAAACAGACCCAATTTTGAAAAAGCCTCTTTTATACTTAATAGCAATAAAGTACTGATGATTAAGATGGTATATCTATAGCCAAATGGTATGAGAACAATTATTAAAATAGTACTTCTGATTAATGTTTTTCTTCTGCTTGCTTGTGAGGATATGTTCGACTATTCGCCTTATGCTATTGATTTTAGTGATGAAAATAGAAATGTGAATCAACGGAATGTCGAAAAACTACATGCACGGGAAAATGACGATACAATAAGCATTGCATTTACAGGCGATACCCATCGTTTTTTTGATGAAACGGAGTTGTTTGTAAGCGCAGTTAATAAAAACAAGGCTATTGATTTTGTAATACATGTGGGCGATATTGCCGATTTTGGGTTGCCTAAACAGTATTTGTGGGCTAATTCATACCTGCTTAAATTAAATGTTCCTTATTTTGTTGTTATCGGAAATCACGATTTGGTGGGCAACGGTTCGCAAGCTTATCTTGAAATGTTTGGTGTATTAAATTATAGCTTTATATACAACAGCATTAAATTTGTTTTTATAAACACAAACAGTCGTGAGTTTAAATTCAATGGCAACGTGCCCGATATTCAGTGGTTAGATAAGCAGTTGCAACCAAACATTGATTTTACAAAGGCTGTTGTAATATTCCACGTACCACCAAGCGATGGTGATTTTGATGCCTCGCTGAAAGAAGCTTTTCTAAACTCACTGGCAAATTACAATAATGTATTATTTACCGTGCACGGACATTTGCATCACCATGAAATATATAAACCATATGTCGATAGCATTCCATATGTAAATGTTTTTGGAGTGGAACACCTAAAATATAATTCGATAAAAATATCAAATAATCAGTTTGAAGTTGAAACAGTTGAATTTTAAAATAGTAGGTATTATCATACTGCTTATGCTTGTTACCGGAGTTGAAACCTTTAGTCAGGTTCCACAAAACTCCGATTCTACAAGGTATAAAAAGTTTTTGCCTGATTATGTGAAAATGCAATTTGCCGGAGGTATAGGATTTGTTTCAATGGGAGTTGGATATACCTTTTTTAATCAAAAACTAGAGGTCTCCTATTTTTATGGTTATGTACCTGAATCAGTTTCAACTGACGACTTACACAGTGTTAGTTTACAATTAACAGCCAAATTATTGCGATATAAAATAAACCCTAACATTGAATTAATGCCTTTGAATTTTGGCTGGTTCATACATCACACCTTTGGTAGCGAATATTGGATAAAGCTACCCGACCATTATCCAGCTGAATATTATTGGTGGTCGCCGGGTAGAAATTCGGGAGTTTTTATAGGTGGTGAAGTTAAAACAAAGCTTTTAAGCAATAAAACACCAGCTTCGGGCACTGCATTTTATGTTCGTGCAGGCAGCAGGGGCTTATACATTGCAAGCAAACTTGGAAACGCTACAATTCCTTTAAATGATATTATAGAGTTTGGATTTGGCGTTGCAGTTTATCGTTAATAACAAAGAGTATGAAAAAGTCAATAATTATTTTAATACTGGTTATGCTGTCAAATTCAATAGTCAGCATGGGACAGGCAAGCGACTCAATGCAACAGATTGGAATAACTGTTATATCTCAGGTGAATCAAGGCAACAGTTATATTACTTTTCCTATGGATATAGGAAATATTGAGCCCCTTTGGTTCGAAGGGAATTTAATCCCAAACTTTTACCTCAGGAAAAGTAAAAACTCCCGTTTAGTGGGGGTTATTACGCCACAGGTTATCATCAGAATGTATCAGGAGGAATCATATCCTGTTCGTTCACCTAGTTATATACCTCAATTAACACTTTACTATAGTTTAACAGAAAAAGGAAATATCAAAAATATAAGCCTATTTAGTCGAATTGCACATCACTCAAACGGTGAGGAAGGCGATTTCTTCTTGGAAAATGGCGACATTAATACAAAATCAGGCGATTTTTCTACAAACTTTTTTGAAGAAGGTATCATGAAAACAAACTTCAACAAAAGGTTTAATGCTTTTCAGTTCTTCAAGTCATCGCTTGAGGTTCACCCAAAAAGCTGGTCTTCTGATGAACTTGCAGGAATTTACAGTACGGTTCGTTGGCACAATGCCTTTTCAATATTTAAGCTTTCTAATAAAAATATCGACCCAAAGCAACGTCATGCAGACATTTCGATAAAAGGTGAGGCAATATGGATGTTTGGTGACTTAAACGATTGGGAAAGTACTTCAATTAACAGACTAAATTTAAGTTTTACGTTTTACTATCACCCTACTTTTCTGGAAGATATTGGGCTGTTTATTAATTATTACCATGGCTTAGATTATTATAACATGAGTTTTAACCACCAGTTGGATGTGTTGCGTTTTGGGATTATGACAGAGAAATTACGATTTTAAAAACAAATAAGGTTTTGACAAATTCAAAAGTATTAAATTATAAAGCTATGCCAAATGATTTGCACAGCACTGAGGATAAAATACTTCAGGCTGCACAAAATATTTTTATTTTATACGGGTATCATGGAACTAAGCTTCATCAAATTGCTGATTTAGCTGAAATTCATAAATCAGCGGTTCATTATTATTTTCGGTCGAAAGACAAACTATATTGCAAAGTTGTTGGTTGTGTAATTGAGAATATTTTAAAAGAAAACAATAAGTTTGTAACAAATCAGAAATTAATAGATGTACACAGGTGGTTTATTTATACTGAATTATATAACAATAAAAATCTTTTTGAAATTGTGCTAAAAGAATTGTATGTGGTGGATTGGGTTGAGAAATTAGATGTGTTAAAAAAGGTTCTCGAAATTAAATAGCCACCCCTCAGTCGTAAGCACATTTGCAAGCCCCCACAAGCCAATGCTCAAACCAAAGGCTTGCAAAAGAGCTTCCGCCTCTCCAACCCACGTAACCGCCTTTCAGGACGGTTTTAGGATTGCCTACCCTAAAAAAACAAAATAAATTTGTGCTTCGTGGATAGGTTGGTGCAGCTTGAAAATGACAAGAAAATAAAGCTAAATAAATGACAAACAGACGGATATGAATGAACACCAGTTGCCAACAAGCGGTATA
>CAZTSR010000035.1:0-12211 GCA_964615995.1 uncultured Bacteroidales bacterium | reverse complement strand
GCGACGCCGACCACATACAGGGACACGATGAACGCCACAAAGGCAACGATTCCGAGTGCAAATTTTTTCATATCAAACTCCAATCTTCTTCCGGACTACAGCGCCCGGAATGAGGTTTTCATCTTCAAAAAACCAATCCCCTGCGATGTCGACGCCCCACAGATATTTTGTCGGTGTCGACGGAAGGGAAGCCCAATTCGAGATCCGCGGCTTCTCAAGTTTCGATGCCGCGGCGGGGTAGGGGAGCTCGCCATCAGCGAACAAAGACACGGCCGAACGGATGTTTCTCCAAGGGATGTCCGCCCAACCAAGCCCACAAATAAACGCGCGTCTGGCGAGCCGCTCTTTTGATGCCGCATCTCGGCCGAAGTACTTTCGCGCCAAGTCACCGCCGGTCATCCAACGCGGATTGATGGGCTGCGAAAAGGCCCTCATCATGGAAACGAACGTCGAATACTTCTGAGAGCCCGGCCACAGAAACCAGCGATTGACGATTGCGCAAAGCAGCGCTTCGGCCTTCGGCATTGAGCAACCTTTCCCGCCCTCGCCGTACACCATCCGCATCAACCAAAGCGCCGTGTCAGGGTCAATGATGAGCGGCGGTTTCGATTTGGACGAGCCCCCCGCATATTCATACTGAATGGTCAAGCGTCCTCCATGTCGATTTCGTCATCATCCAAGGACCGAATGTCTGAGTCCATCGCGAATACCTGCTCATCCGAAGCGTGCCCTACCGTCGCCGTTTTAAGCGCTTCGGCTTCGGTATCGCACAAGGGACCTCCGTTCCATCGATATTTTCCGTTTTCCTTAATCAGCATTTTTATCTCCCTCCCGGGTTCGTGATTCTGAAAACCATTCCGTTTCGGAGAATACACCAAACATCCATGCCGTCAAAGAGCAACCGGCCACCGATGACGGTCTCTTCAATAGAGGCATCATGCGCTTGTGACTCGATAGTAACCGCACCGCGGGCAAGACTCATTGGGGATGATTCGACTCCGGTTCCCGTCAATCCTCCGGCAGGTATGCGATAAGCTATATGCCTTTCAATAAAGATCGGACCGGTGCTTGTGTGCCCAAGGAGGGCCCACATGTTTTGTCCGTCGTGCGTTAGGAGAACATCTTGATTCCCCTCAAAATTCGGAGATGGGTCTATATCGACCGCCCCAAATACTTCGAGATAAGCGGGAGTCGTAGGCTCATAAAGTTGGATGTCCCCCTTGGCGTTCAGTATGGCAAACCCGTTGTTAACCCATACAAGCGCTTTCGGATGCGTCCACGGTTCATCTTGAACGAAATCGCCAAGACATAAGGTCGCAAAGTCAGAAGCCGACGGGCTTGTCACCTTAAACGAAATGAGGTAGTAGTATCTGGTCGTGCCGCTTTGGTATTGAATAATCCAAACATGCCCCGCAGCGTACACGAGCCGCGCTCTTGAGTCGCACGAATCTCCGTACCCCGTGACCCAAGAGCCATTTCCGTGGCCTACAAGTGCGCCGGCCGAAGTGGCGATATAGACGTCCGCCTTAGAGTCCATTACCCCCGTAGGAGCTTTCATCGCGACATGCCCGCCCGTGCAATAAACGAGGCGGATCCGCTCCGAGTATGACGCATCGTATGCTTTGGTCGTATCAAGCGTCCATGCGGCGGCGCCTTCCAAATCCGACAGCGCATGGGCCGATATATGGATATTCCCCGTGTCGGTAGACCAAGCGATATAAACGTTCGTTCCATCGCAGCAAAGCGCGTGTACGTCGTCGGGGACCGTCGCATATGTTGGTTCAATCGCTTTGTGCGAGATCGCACTTTCATAATCCCAACACCCCGATATCTTCTCAATCGTTCCATCTGTCAAAAGCACCAGGATGAAAGGTGTCTCTGTCGTCGAGTCCCAGCAAACGCAAGCATCCTGAATTTCTTCGGGTAAGGTGTGGTTGTTATAAGCGTTTGAAACATTCGACCAGTCAAAGCCGAAAATCTGTTCAGAACAAAGGCCAGCCGGCGAGAGGTGCGGCGACGCAGTCCCTTTTGCGTCCGATAGATATTTCACACGGTTGATCATCTTGTCCCGCGTGTTCTCGACTTCGTTCCAACCCGGTGCCGACGGCGGTTCGCCGACCACCCAACCGAGGGCTTTCTTCGCGTCGTCGTATGCGGGGGAAACGTCCCCCGAAGATGCCCACTCAACTAAATCTCGAATCAAACTCATGGTGTACCCCAATCAATCCAGTTGGTAATTTGGAACGATGTTCCGGCTACGTTCGGCGCAAAGTGCTCAATGAATCGGTGCTGTCGAAGATCCGCGAAATCAAGGAGAGCACAATGAATCTCTCGGACTGCCGGAACAGTAACCACGCAATCGACATCGAAAGCAGCCTTGACGTATTTCGCAATCCCCGGAATCGATGCGTCCGAATTCGTCGCCGCGACCTTCGCGTCAATGAAATAGGTGAAGGTTTCGTCCGACGCGACGTCCTTTGTCAGCGAAGGAATCCCGTTCGGCCCCCACAAGAGCCCGCCGATGGTATCGTCGGTCGGCGACCCGAAACCGTGGTTCTCGTCATAATCCGGATCACTCTCCCCTCGGCATCGGAAGACGCGGACAACCTCTTCCTCCATCGGGCGGGTGACACCCACAATCTCACCGACTCGGTCAAGCCAAACACCTTGCGCGGTGTCGCGCCAGGTTTCGGTTTGCAGCGCCACGACGGCGGCGATGTAATCGGCGAAGAAGTCGGCAACGCATGTGAGAAACGCTTCCCAATTTGGGCAGTCCTGCCACTGATTGAGAAGCCGAGACAACATCTGCGTTTTCAAACTCATACTGCCTCAATCTTGATATGGTCGCCATCGGTTATCGGGAACTGGTTGATCGCCATTTGCACGGTGACGCCTGTCGGGTTTTCGGTGGTGCCGACATAGACAGCGAGGATTCGGTGTCCGGGAACCTTCATTGCGGGCGCCATGATTGCCGTTCCGTCGATTGCGTCTCCGAGAGAAGGCGCTGGAACGGCGACGTCTTCAATCTCAAGAGTTCCGGCGAAGTATTCAATGACCGCGGCGCGGATGTCCGCATCGCCAGACGCGGGGTATTTCCCTGCGATTTTCCGTGTCAACACACGGATAAAGATCGGAACATCGCTCGCAATGTCGTAGTTGATATCGCCTTCTTGTCCGCTCACCGAGTCGACGACGTGGACCGTTTGCGCTCCATAAGAACCGATACCGGCGGCGATAGAGCCGGCGCCCGCATATGGCACATAGGAACCGAAGAGGGCGGCGGCGATGTCGGCGGACGAGCCGCCGCGGACGATTGCGTGAATATGCCCGGTCGGGCAACCAGACGGGAGCGTGTTGATACCGTTGTTTACCTCGACATAAGACGCGGTGACGCTGGGAAGGTTGTCGAGCCCGGTTTTGATCTTGCTTGGGTGATGAAGTCCCACGCCGACGGCGGCGGCCCACCTTCTCGCGCGCATCGCGGGATCAGACTCGTCGAGATTCCCCGGGAGCGCCGCCGCGGCATTCGTCACCGAGGCCCACCCCCACCGGTCGGTAAGGATGGTTGTCACCGTCCCGACGGACGCGAGCAAAGCACCGGCAACCGTTGCCGTCGCGCCCACCGTATCGGACGCATTCGGGAGCAAGACAACCTGCGAATCGATGGCGAACACAACCCCTGAATCGGTCGACACGAGATCGCCGGCTTCGATAGTTGTGCCGTGGTCGTTCGCGGTAACGGTGAGGACGACGGTCGAATACTGCTTGACGTTCTGTGTGATGCCGTTGAACTTGATCAGTTCCTTCAAGAACTCGCCGGATGAGACGGACGGGAGGAGCGCATTGACGCCCGCTTGAAAGTGGGCGCAAAGGTCGCTCTTGAACTCCCCAAGGATTGCCGCGATTCGCCCTTCGGGGGAGTCCGGGTCGTCGACTCGGGCTTTATCACCAAAGGCGGTGCGCATGAGCGCGCGGAAGGTCTCGGTCATTTCGGCTTGCGTCTTTACCGTCAATCCGGTTTCGTCAAAAATGATGTCTTCTACGCTCATACGTTCACCGGTCCTGTCTCGCCGAACGTGGTGTTGAGCTGAAAAGCAATACCAACATTACCGTCGGCGCCGGGATCTTGTATAACAAGGCGGATGATTCCAGTCACCTCCGGAATAGATAGAAGCGCTTTCCTTATTTCAAGTTCCCGTTGAGCGTTCGTCGCTTGGGTGTTCAGCATCACGCCCGAGTAATCGACACCCGTCTCCAGAGCGAAAACATCTTCGTCATATATTTTGAGAATCTTCGTTATGGCGAGCTGGACAATTTCGTCGATCTCCTCGACAAACTCCATCGGAAAAACGAGGTCGCCGATTTGCGAAAGGTCTTCTGCATTTCCATTGAGTCTTAGGCTTTTCATGACGGTGTCGGCACGGACGTTGTCAACGTCGCACCCCCCACTACAACGGTATGCGTGTGGAAAGGAATACTCACTTGTGTTCCGGTCTTTATGTCGGCCGCGGCGACTTCAAGACTCATTGCTCCGGAAGTCATCTTGACGCCGGTGTCGGTGACTTCAACTTTCACAGTCCCGCTCTCATTCTTTATTGATACCCCGGCGGAGCTCGTCCGCTTCGAAAACGGTATCGCGACGGCGTCCATCAAAGATGGTTTGTTCTCGACGTTCGCGGTTTTCGAGCGGTTCCAAAACTGGAAAACGTTTTGACCGCAAAAAATCAAAAGCGCGAAATCACCGGGTGCGGGTTGAAAGTCAATCAACCATCCGCCGCCGCCAGGGAGGAGGAGGGGGATCCCCCTTAGGACCGGAGAATCTTCTCCGTTCAACGCGACTTTGGGAAGAACGTCGACCGTTCCTTGTGCGGCGTTAAAAGTCTTGATTTCCCCGAACACTGGGAACCAAAACGACTGGGCGTCCATGATACCGCGGAACATGTCTTCAAATCTTGCGGTCATGGATACGCCCTGCAAACGCACTCAGTCGAGGCGATGTCTTTCTCACCGTTGATATGGACGGCGCGCTCAATCCAATAAGTCCCACCGCTGACAATCGGAGCCTTTCGGCTTCCCGTCGTCGCGGACGTTTTCAAAACGCATAACCCCCCGGGAACGAGCTTCGGATTTAGGATTGATCGGAAGTTAACTTTGACCCGCTTCTTGTCAAGCTCCGATGTCGGAACTCCGATGAGCCCCGTCTCCGGAGACACCAACGGAACCTCGGTGGAAACCGGCCGGTCCGCCGCCCGCACTATCAACCGTTGATTGACAACCTGATACCGCAAACCTAAACGCTTGCATGCCTGCGCGATTGCGTCGCGCGCGGGGCACAGCGCCGCAAAGGGGTCAAGTAGATTTCCCGTCGCCTGTATGTCCGGCTGCAATCCGGTTGCCGATGCAAGGTCGTTGAACATCGTTGCGTAGGGCGTGCCGGCAGCGAACTGCCGCGCAATGACGCGGGTTCGCAAAGCGCTTTTTGAATCCTCAAAATAGATCCGAGTTTCCCATGTCAAAAAGTCATCGGTCTTTCCGGGCACGACGTCCGTTATCTCGCCCTTGAAGAGAAGCGGCGGGGGGTTGTCTTCCGTGCTCGCATATACTTCAATCTGCTCGGCATCCGTTTTCGCAAACGCGATGACGTCCGGTGCGAGATTGAACAGATTGATCTCGCCCTTGTCTGGGTCGCGCTTCTCACTCTTATCGAGGCGGAAAGGTACTTCGCGGACAACTCCCGAAATCGGGTCGGGGGAAATCACCTCACGAGCGGAACCGAGTGAGTCAATGATGCGGACCTTGATGTACTTAGATAAGCTCATCGAGTTCCGCCCTTGTGATGTAAACCAGCTTCCATCGGTCGCCGAGCCCGTCGCGGTCTGGATCCGCGTCACCTTGAAGGTCAATCAGGACAAGCGCCCCGAGCTCGGATATACCTCGGCCGGATAGGATGTTGTTCCCTGTGACGAGCGCGAACCCCTTGTAGGACAGGCCGAGCTCCTCGCAATCGACATCGATAAACCACTGCTCCGAGATGAAGTTCCATTTCAGACGAAAGAAAACGACATGACCGTCGAGCGTCGAATTGAATCGATAACATGGTATGTCTGCTCGTAGTGGAATTCTTTTCACGTTATTATACTCCCGCCAGAGTTTACATAGCTGAAACTTCCGTCTACGTTTTTAATATCTACTTCGCCGGCAATGATTTCTTCGGTCTCTTTTGCGGCGAGTTCTTCTTCTTTGCGTTGTTTTTCTGCCGCAATCTGTTTCGCCGTCGGCTTCTGTTTCAATCGGTCAAGTGGAACGGCGACGGTCCCGGTCTTTACCGTTTTGATTTTCTGAAAAACAAGAGTCGGGCGAAAAGCTTTTGAGTTCTTCGCGGTGATGATTTCTTGGATGTCGATGAGAAGCATACTCGGAAAAAATTTCCGAAGCATCGTAATGTCGACAAGCGTTCGGTTCTTCTTGAGGTCATAGATCGCTTGTTCTTTATCCGCCGTCGAAGTCAACCGCGTCGGTTCACGATTCGTCCGCGATTCGGCCCCACGACTCACGAGCGCATCGTCTGCAAAAATGCATTCGAGAGTCAATGTTTCTTCATCTTCCGAAACGTAATCTGCGATGAGGGAACCGTCTTCTATCGGGTGCGTCGAAACTTTCAACGGCGCCGATGGTGTGGCGACGATTGTTGCATCAACATAGATATTTCCTATCAACGTTTCCATTATTGAGCCGCCACCGCTTCACTAACCATATTTTCCGTGATTCGCGCGAAGACGCTTTCTATCCGTTTGTCCACTACTTCTGCGACTGCTTTCGGGTCTGCCGCGTTGCTCGAAACGGAGATGTTAACCTTTGGCCTGCTTTGTATCAAGAGCTGAACGCCTGTAGTCACGTAAGAGGTGACCGCGCTTTTCGATATCGCCGGACTAATTCGGGAATCCACGAGGTCGTTCTTCCATCCCTCTTTTAAAGGTGCGCCTTTGAGTTCTCGGACTCTATCCGCAAAAGAGAGTTTGTTGATGCCGAGCATATCTGCGAAGAAAGAATCAGCGCCCCCGCCGATACCAAAGTTTCGACTTATGAATCCGACAACCTCATAGATTACGTCCCAAATGGGCTTAATGACAGTCCCGAAGAACTCATTGAAGAACTCATTTATCTTAACGCCCACCCAATCTACACCTTTATAAATCGCCTCAAAGCCTTTATAAATCGCATCAAAGCCTTTTAAGATCGGATCGTACCAATTTTCGCCAAAGAGACCCTTCATGAAAGTGGCGTTTACTTCTTTTGTAAAACGGATCTGCCTTTCGTTTAAACCATCATACGCACCCCAAGCGCGTATGATTGGGTCAACTACGTATCGTTGAATGATTGAGTCTTGCCCTTCCCAAGTTTTTTGCAAATCCTCTACCACATAAGGAATGGCTGCCAATATTAATGCGACCGTCCCCCACCCTTTCGCCGCGACTCCCGCGGCGTCAGCTAAGGCAGTTCCCATGGTCGGAGCTCGGCGCGTTATAGAAATCATCGTATCCAAGAATGGCGCAAGTTTTATCGCAGCAAATCCCGTTGCGATGAACTTAAGCGTAGGTACGAAACCGCCAAAGTCATCGATCACTTTTCTTACTTTTCCGCCGAATGAAACGAGGTCTTTTATGAAATCCCGCACGTCTTGGACGTATTCGCGGAACTTGACACGAATCAACGCACCGTTCGCCTTCGCCCACTTTTCCACGCTTTGAGCGACGCCGGAGAGCTCGTCGACGACGTCCTTCAACGTCGGCGAAAGCTCTTTGCCAATCGCCGCAAGCGCCATTGTCGCGTCATCGCGAAGAGTTGAGATTTTCCCGGATAACGTTTTCGAAGCGATTTCCATCCCATGAAAAAAGATCCCACCCTCGGACGTCATGGCTTTAAAAGTCTTTGTCACATCTTCGGCGGAGACCTTCCCGGCCGACACCGCATCGAACATCGCCTCGCCGTTCTTAAACCCGAGCGTCTTTGTCAACTGGTCGTAAATCGGAACGCCGGCTTCGGCGATAACGTTGAGTCCTTCGAGGTTCGCTTTGCCCTTGATGAGAATCCGATTGTACCCACGGACAACGCTTTGCATCTTTTGGGCGTTGCCCTGGGAGGCATCCCCCAACATCTGGATTGACGCGATAGTCTGGTCAATGTCGCCGCCCATGGATGGAAGAAGCTGCTTCGTTGCGCCCGCGAGATCGGCGAACTCGAAGGGCGTTTTCGCCGCCATTGTGTTTAGGCGTTCAACCATCGTTGCGGCGCGTTCAGCCCCACCGAGCAGCGGAGTGAACGTCGCCTCGGCGTCCTCGATGACTGAAAACGCAGACGACACTTTCCAAATCGCGGCGGCAAGGCCGGTCGCCGCAACGGTCGCACCGTAGAAGGCGGACCGCGCGGTATCCTTCAACCCACGAGCTTGACGTTGAAAGGTTTGGAGTTCGCGGGAGTCGATGTCCCATCCGAGTTTAGCGACAAACTCTTCAACAACCGTGGTCATTCATCGGGCCTTTCGCGCATGCGCTCTTGTTGTTCGAGGTCAAGGTGCATGTATTCGAGCGCGTCTTCATAATCGTTCCGTCTCCAATCATACACCTCTTTAGGCGAGGTGTTGTAGTACTTTGCCACCGAACAAACTTCGGCGGCGCCCGCAGAGATCACGGGCTCGATATCGTCGAGGCGGTTTTTTCCTCTTGGCCGGGAGCGGAACCGCCGTCTTCCTTCTTCGCATCCGGCTTCCGAAAACCCAACACCTCACACCCTGCCTTGATGGCTTCGAGGAGCTCTGCGAAGTTGTTTCGGAAGTACTCCGATTTTTCGAGCACCTCGATCTTGTGCGCGTCGTCTTTGCCGACAATCTGACAGCCGGTCAAAAGGATTTCGGCGAGCGGCCAAATGATTCCCTCGAAACATGCGTCAGACAGATTTCCCGTTGAATAGTTTACCGCCATACCGGACCACAACTGCTCGGCCTTTATAGATTGCCGGACGGTGATGTCCGCGAAGGTGTAGACACGGATCTTTCCGTCTTTACCCTTCACCTCTTTTTGGTTCTTCAAAAGTGACATTGGTTCCGCTCCTTGGTTCCATGGGTTTACTGGGTGACGATCTCACGCGGACCGTCGAACTTCGTCTGACAACTGATGTACGCGAGAACATACTCATAGTTGCCTTTCTTCATTCCGCCTACCCACGCGGGGGCTTTCTTCAAAACAACGTTGGTAGCCAGGAAAGACATTGACTGAGTGGTCACGTCTCGACCCGATACCGCGCTCACTGCCTGTCGTGTCTGTCGCCAGGCATCGAGGTAACGAAGCGTCGCGGTAGCCGTAGGCGGAACGCGGAAGGTGATTGTCCCGCTCCCGTCCGAGTTCTCCTGATGGCAACCGTCCTGCCCGGAAAGGCCGACAATGGGATCATCGAAATCGTCATTGGTGTTTTCGACGACGATTGCCTCGTCCTCTTTCGCGAGCTCAATGGGTACGGCCGGCGCGGTGCCGATTGTGAAGATGATATTCTTTCCGCTGAATGCTTGTTTCGGCATGGTCAAATCTCCTTATCACTCGGCATTGATCGAGCCGCTGATTTCGAAAGTGTGTCCCTCATAATTCCCCACAGCCCGGAAGGCATTGAGGAACGGCATGTGGTTCTCGGTCTTGTTCTGCGTGGTCCAATCGGACACCTGCGGGAGGTTCATTGTCCAAGAGGACAGGAGCCCGCGTCCGTTCGTCGGCGCCTCAAGCGGGCCCATAGTTTTCAGGCAGTCCTCAATGATGTTGCCCATCGCACCGAGGGAAGTGCGGTCAAAGAGAACGCCCTTCACTTGCGCGCGGTAGGCGTGCCATCGGTATTGTACGTTGACTTTCAACCAATCGCGGCCGATGACCATTCGCTTCTCTTTGCCCGCAGCGGTCTTTCCTTTGAAGATGGAGATCCAATCAATCCGCTCGACAAAGTTGCATCCCTTCGCGATGAGCGCGGCGCGCTGCGTCGAGTAGTTCGGCCCGGCCGAAAGAGACTCTTTCACGAGGTTGTTGAGCGGCCGGCTTCCATAGGCCGCGCTCCCAGCCTCTTCGGCGAGGAATTTCCCGTCCGCCGCAGCGTCAGGGTATTCGTCCGTGTACGGATAGAACATGACCAAGGCGCATTCGTTGTTCAGCGCCTTCAGCGTCGAGTGCAAGTCGGTTGTGTCGTTGGCGTCGTAGCTCCCGACGTCCGTCGTCACAAAGGTGCATTGCTTCCCGTCGAGCTTGATCTGAGCCGCGAGGTCGACGGCATTGTCAATCATCGCTTGCGTCGAGGTAATGCGGTCGGCGAGGGCGACGTTGTAGAAGTACGTACCGGTGTACTTCGCCGCCGTGTACGCTTCGAGGTAAGTTTCGACCGCGTTCCCAGGAACCGAGCCGGCTGTCGAATCGGCAGCCGCACGGATGCCGAGCACGTACGGGAGCGTCCCAGGGGTTGCCGAAGCCGTGATAGTGATTGATGGTTTGGTATCATCCTGCCCCGAAGGCATGGTCAACACGAGACGACCGAGCGCATCATAGGCAAACTCGGCGGTTTTGAGACCCGCGACAACGGGCGCATCAAGCGCGCCGAGCGCGGCATTCAAAGCGGTGATAACCGTCGCCATGGTCGTACACGTACGGAGATCGATTCCCGATACCTCGGTCGAATTCGGAATCTCGCTCGTATCGACAACCGTAATTGACCCATTGGTGATCGAGGTGTAGTCCGCGACGGCAGCCGAGGCGTCCGCGAACACGAAGGCCGGAGGGATTGCCGCGGCGGCTTGTCGAATAAGAACGAGCGAGTCGGGTTGACTTCCGTCTTGCGCCTGCTGTGAGAAATAGGTCGTCGCAAAATCAAGGACGGCTTCGTCGTCGCCAAGAAGCGTCACGAGGTCATCATTGACGCCGATCACACGGACGCGGGTGTCGATGGGCACTAAGTCCGAATCGACAATCAAAGCCTCGACATCGAGCGACGGGATGCTCGGGAAATAATCGTTCAGCGCGATAGATACTTGGATGACATTATTGATATCGCCCATTTAAACCTCCGGGTCCGGTTCTTCGGGCGGGACCGGAGCGGCCCCGACTTCGAAATCGATTTCGGCAAAATCGCCGGTGATATGTTCGGTTAAAGCAATCGGCGCAACGATGGTGTGAACGTGCGTTGTGCCAAAGGTAATTTCTCTCTGATAGCGATGCGAGAAACCGGAGTCCTCAAGGAAGTCCAGGTTTCGAACGTCACCAAAATCTTGGACGCAAAGTCCATCCGGTTCGAAAGCGGCGCACACAAGGTCATCGAGAAGCGCCTCGCCGTTGGATGCGTACGCGTTGAACTCAAGGACGCTCGATTTGAAAAGCTCCGAAGACACCGTCGCCTCTCCGGGCGAATCGGGGTCCACTTCGATTTCTTGAATCGGGTAATTGTCCGAGGTTGATGACAGCTCACGAATTGAGACGTAAGGCTCGGCGGGCGCCGGTGCGTTCATCGGTTCGATAACAACGACGGCATTTGCCCCCAAGACATCTTGCGCCCACACCGCCACGGCATCAATCAGCATGGACGACCTCCCGCATTACCACGCGCCACCACGCTTCACGGGTGTCCGGGTCAACCCAGTGTTGAGAAGAGGTCACTTTTAAAACCTTCCCGCTGTACCCAATCAAATCGCCGTTTCTCGTTTCGGTGTCGACCCAAGTTTTCTGGTGGTCATAGTTTCGTTCACCCTCGGAAACGAGCTGGAGATCTCGACTGCTCGCCGGTTGTGGTTCAACGATGAGCACGGGGACCGCTTCGACAGAATCCGCAACCATCCGACCGTTCGTATTCGTGAACGTTGGTCGGGTGCGAGTCGCGGAAACTTTCGAAAACAGTTCAAGCATGTTCATCACTCAATGCGCTCTGAATCGATTGGCGCATGATGCCGGTATCGATAAGCGGCTTGTCTTTCGTACCACTCGTCGTCGATTTTCGGCGGATAGTATCCGGCGAATTTGGAACCCAAGGCCCTGTCGTGATTTTCTTTCGAATGTCGGATGCGGCCAAAACGCCGACGGCTTTCAACGGAACGTCAATCCCACCTTCAAACTTCACCGTTTTAATAAGCGCCGCTTGCGTCGCGCGCTTCAAGTGCTCGCGGTAGTATCCATGCTCGCGAAGGGTGGTTCGGAGA
>CAZTSR010000034.1:10822-12357 GCA_964615995.1 uncultured Bacteroidales bacterium | reverse complement strand
GGTTTTATCGAACTTGTGAACTGTATGGTTTGAGGAATGGTTTGATATTTATTAATCACCCCTATTGCCGTGCATCCTACCCCGGTAGTTTGGTAGTCGAAATTGAATGTTACACCATCCGATTTGATCAGTTGATAGGTGTATTTTGCCTTTGACAAATTTTCGGTGCTGTAATTATAGCAATTGAAATTAAAGGGTTGGGTTGACGAAAACTCAATTCCGATTCCTTCAGCATTTGTTAATCTTACATATTGGTTATCTGTTCGCAAGCCACAATCCTGAGGTATTAAATAGGGCTCAAACATCGCATCAACTGTCGACTGATAATGCCCAATCCGATAGCCGGTTTTGCAGTCGGGATAATTCTCCTGCGGCCCACGTCCAAACCATTCAACATTTTGCATTTGGTCATCGAAAACCCATTTTGTTCCGATGCGTGGCAACGACATGGGCATTTTTCCATTCGGATTAATCGTGTGCTGTAAACTAATTTCACCGTCGGGCGAAATCGTATAAATCATCTCATTTTCGAAGCCTGCACCGCGTCCATTTCCAAAAAGAGCAATTTCACGAATACTGACAATTGCATTTTCAGCCTTATTTTCAACCCGAAATGATACAAGTTTTGACTTTATTTTATCCAGACCAATGGAATACCATGAAGTGGCAACCATCATTCCGTAGCCCTCGGTTCTAGGAAATACATTAACCGAATAATAGGTCCAGTCGTCCTGTTCGTTCGCCAGAGGGGCACGCCAAACATTGAGTTGCGCTCCCTGTTTCAGCAATTCTGTACCCATGTATTTCATGGAGTACAATTGTCCATCGGCTTTATTAAAGGTATAATCGAAATTTACGCCGGATACAATCAAATATTGCTCATTATCTGTCACTTTTAAAGGATTGGTCTGATGCTGTGCTAATTTTTCATCGGCAGGAACAATCCATGGCAATTCCAATTGATCCCAACACAGTTCAAAACCCTTCGGCGCCCATTGTGTAGCTTCTTTCGAATGAAAACTAACTGTTGCCAAATAGGTTGCACCGGCTTTTAGCTGGGGCTTTGAGATAGGAAGAACGTAGATTTTTTTTGCTTCCGGTTCGACATCCACCTCCAATTTTCCGGAAGCAATAGGGATTCCATTTTCCTCCAAATTCCAACGTGCTTCAAAGGCATTCGTATTGGTAAAAAAGTTTCGGTTTTGCACTTCAATTTCCATTTTTTCGGCATTGCTCCACTTTACAGAAATGGGTTGAGCCGACTTTTTCATTTGCCACATTTCAGGCTCCGGAACCCGATCGGGCCAAATACATCCATAGGTACGCGCGCCAATTCCATAGCTGAAAAACTCGCCTTCGTTTTGCTCCTGTTCAAAATCGAGCCACAAAGCTGCACGATTTTTCAAGTCCGGTTTTGCTGCAAATAAATCATTGATTTCAATCGCTTTGGGGAAAATACCCACCTGATCGATAATGGCATCGCACAAATAACCGGAGGTATGCTGACCATGTGTCTCGGCATTCTTGCCCACATT
>CAZTSR010000034.1:0-10722 GCA_964615995.1 uncultured Bacteroidales bacterium | reverse complement strand
CGCACAAATAACCGGAGGTATGCTGACCATGTGTCTCGGCATTCTTGCCCACATTGAGAGGAAAAGGGAAATTGGTAATTTTCCCGGTGACCGGTTTTTCAGCCACCTTTTGGTTGTCGATAAATAGTGAAATCGATTCCCCGTTATAAATACCTGCCACATGATGCCAGTTTTGTGTCCAATCTTTGGGTAATATACCACTGACAACTGTTTTTTTCGAAGTGTAGATTTTCGAAATGTTGATATAGAACTCGAGAGAGTCGGCACCCACTTGTTGCAACCCAAATTGATAGTTTCCTTTGGCGAGCAGTGTTCCTCCCATTTTCATTAAATCGCGCGGGAAAATCCAAAGCGAAACCGTTAGTTCATCACCCGAGATTTCAATATTTTTATCCTGATACACTTCCACCCACTGATCGTGACCATTCAGATCAACACCTTTTCCATCGTGTCCGGCAACCAGTTTGGCGCGTCCCATGATGTGCGTTGCTACCTTGTTGGGTGAAGAATCGGTCAATTTGCGAACTGGTTCACGCAAGCCCGGACTCACGAAATCCCAGATTGCTCCGCCCATGATGCGTGGATACTGGTAAATCACATCCCAATATTCGTCCAGTCCGCCACCGGCATTTCCGGCCACCGAAAGGTATTCGTCCATAAACGATGGTCGCGGATCAACACTTTCAGGAACCATCCCCACCTGGTTTTTGAGGTCAAAAGGTGATGGGTAACGTGGCCCGATAATCTCTTCGCAAGAATGCGAAAAAGCGTTTCCGCCATACATCCAATATCGTGTAGTATCGTATTTCCGTCCTTCATCAATCACGGCACAAATATTTTTCCCTTCGCCACTTTCGTTTCCGGCGCTCCAAAACAGAATACTGGCATGATTCCGGTCGCGCAACACCATTTTGCGAACCCGCTCGCGGTACATGGGCTCCCATTCGGTTTTATCGCACAAATATTCAGTGGCATGTGCTTCAACTCCTGCTTCGTCAATAATATAGAATCCATATTCGTCGGCCAATTCCAGATATCTTGAAACCGGAGGATAGTGTGAAATTCGCACACAATTGAGATTGAATTGCTTCAGTATTTCAAAGTCTTTCCGGATGGTGGCTTCGTCCATGGTGTGCCCCAAATCGGGATGTTGCATGTGCGAGTTTATACCGTTCAGTTTGATGGCTTTTCCGTTCAGATAGAAAACCTGATGGCGAATTTCAGTCTCTTTAAATCCAATGCGACCGGCAATTACCTCTTCGGTTTTACCTTCGCTGTTGATTAATTCCAGCGTTAACCGGTAAAGATTGGGCGTTTCAGCGGACCACTTTAAAGGATTTTTTACCAATGAAGAAACATTTATGATTTGCTTATTATCAGCACTAATTTGTATTGCATCAGAAGTAAAATTCTGAACCAATACATGCTGTGCATTAAACAGCGAAGTGCGAACTTTGTAGTTCTGTTTGTCGGTTTTCGATTGGTTTTTTATGGTAATCTGTAAATTCAGTTTTGCGTTCTCATAGTTTTCGTCCAGGTCGGTAGTGGCATACCAGTCGAAGATATGTACATCCGATTTTGCATACAGCCAAACATCGTCGAAAATACCTGCCAGCCGCCAATAGTCCTGTGCTTCGAGGTACACCCCGTCGGAATATTTAATTACGTTTACGGCAATGGTATTTTTTCCTGGTTTCAGGAAACTGGTAACATCATATTCAGCAGGCTCCTGCGCACCTTCGTTGTAGCCCACTTCCTGTCCGTTGATCCAGACAAACGATGCCGAAGCGGTTTTCTCCATGCGCAAAAAAACGCGTTTGTTTTTCCAATTTGCTGGTATGGTAAATGTTTTGCGATACGAGCCAGTCGGGTTGTATTCGCGCGGAACAAAAGGCGGATTGGCTTGAAACGGTTGTGCCACATTTCGGAATAAAGGATCACCAAAACCCTGCATTTCCCAGTTGGACGGAACTGTAATTTCAGACCATTTCTGATCATTAAAATCTGATATAAAAAAGTCGTTGGGTGTACCTTCCGGAGTATTGGAAAAATGGAATTTCCACCTTCCATTCAACGAAAGCACATTTTCCGACTTCGATTTCTGAAGATTTAATGCTTCACCAACCGATTTCAAAGGAATACAAACCGTGTGACCTTCAATCTGGTTGATTTCAAATACCGCTGTATTTTCGATGAAAGGATAAATATTCGAAAATTTCGATTGCTGTGCTGAGACTGTAAAACTTGCCAGAATGATAAATAAACCAACTATTTTTTTCATGCTCGATTACGTTTTTATCTTAATGGAAGATTATATTTTTTCACGAAGATAAACTATATGACATTGCCCCAAAACCAATTTCGCCAATAAGTCCGTCTTTTAGCTTTTTCGTAAACTTCAATTGTGAGTCGGAGAACATAAATCACTTCTCTTAAGGGAGCTCACCGATGGTAAACCCTTATTGGCTATACTGCGTGTTAGTGGCAGGCATTGTTTTGCTTTGTCTAATTTTTAAAATAACTATCAATCAATCCTGTTGTGATATCTTGATAATTAGGTTTAAAATCAAGTATTTCTCTAGCTTTCCGAATACTTCTCTCTCCACTTTGCATAGTAGCAACCCTTACTACATCAAAATCAATAAAAGGAACACCTGAATTTATTTTAGATATTAATACGGCAAAACTTGCAACTATCCAACCCATAAATTTCGGCACTCTGAATATTGGCTTTGTTTTAGTTTTGCTCTTAATCAATCCTATTAATTCATTTGTCGTCAAAACCCCTGGAGTATTTATATTGAATATAAGTCCCTCTATTCCTTGTTTATCTATCGAATGAATAATCGCTTGAACTAAATCTCCAACAAAAGTGAAACTAATCGCGTTGTTTCCCTTTCCAATTATGGGGACTTTCCCATTTATATAGCCATTTAGCTGAACCTCTTTGAAGAACCCACCCTCTCCTCCATATATTTCAGAAGGTCTGAGAATAACGACTGGAAATCCTTCGAGCACCGACATATGAATCAACTTCTTCTCAGCTCGCAATTGATGTTTGCCAAAGGACATGGTTGTATGGCAGGAGAAATCTTCATGTATCATTTTATCTTTAGGTGTATCTCCATATACCAGCTGAGAACTTATATAAATAAACTTTCGGAGCGGATTTTCCTTTGCGAATGAAACTACATTATCAAACCCTGTGATATTAGTATCTGGATCTGCTCCGGGGAATAGCGAAAAGGCCAAATGAATGATTATATCAAAATGCTTATCTATTTTATTTAAAGATTCCTTGACTTTTATATCTCCAATTAAGGGCGTAACATTATTCCCGATTAGTTTCTCGGAGTTTTTATTGCTTCTTATGAGGGCATATACTTCATATTCAGTTTTCTTCAGCTCGCTGATCAAATGATGCCCTACGTATCCGGTTGCTCCAGTTATTAATACTCTCATAATTTTAAAGTCTTATATCAACAAGACAAAACTATTGAGAGTAAATGCAACTGTTCTTGACAAATATCAAGAAATGAATTCCTATACCCTTTTCCGAACTCTGCTTAATGTTTCAGGTGTTATTCCAAGATATGAGGCGATATGCTTTAAAGGTATTTTCTTTATGATTTCCGGATTACCATAATCAAGAAGTTCGTTATATTTTTCTTCAGCTGTCATACTTGCAAGCATATTGGTTCTTTTCTCCTTATCTGAGTAATGTTGTTCAGTAATTTTTCTCGCAAGTCTGTCCCATTCGGGCACTGTTTCAAACAATTTTTGCTTGGTATGATAATCCATTACCAGAATCTGCGAGTTCGTTAAAGCCTCTAAATAAACCTTTGATGGAGTTTGATTGACAAAACTTGAATAGGCTGAAAAAAATGAATCTTGAAAAATGAAATCCGCAGTAGTATCAGTTCCGCTATGATAAAAATATTCTCTTATTATTCCATCAATATTAAATGCTACAAATTTGCAAACCTGCCCTTCACTAAGAAGAAGTTCTCCTTTACAAATAGATTTTTTTGTGAATGAAGACTCAATTATGTTCCATGAATCTTCACTTAATTTAATTAATGATTCTATATTCTGTTTTAGTGTCATATTACTTTTGTATGCGGGTTTTTCGTGCTGTCATTTTCAAAATTTAAAGATTTGAAGTTAGCGCCAATAATTTTACCATTCTTTTTAGTAAAATAAACCGATTGTTCATCTATAAATTGGCCATTTAAAAGCATGGAATATCGCCTTGCCGAATTTTCAGTCCATTATTATCAGAAATATATTCCGGCTCCAATTCTGACAAAGCTTGGAATATCTTCAACCCTTAATTTGATATAAAAGCGTTGTTTCTTTTGATTGCTGAAATAGAGACCGATTCCTGCCATGGGTGCAACATACAAACCTGGTTCCATAAAGCTACAGGTAATACCCGCTTCAATCTGAGGATAATTGTCTTCAGACGACAACCTATAACCTACATACAACGGTGCCAAGAAGTGCCTTCTCAGCTTATTTTCATAATAGTAACTACTAATCAATGCTTCTGCTGAAAATGAAAATCGCTTAATTGCACCAGGAAACTCAGAAATACAAAAGGTAATTCCTCCATAGTTGCTTACTTTATCTCGAAGTCGGGTTTCACCATATATGTCAATTACTTCAAAGGTTTTGAGATTTCCTCCAAAAGTCAAACCAATACTAAAATTTCCTGCAGAAGACTCCTTTTCATAAAAAACGCCTTGCTCATCGGGGCTTATTTTTGCATTATATATTTTGGCTATTCTGATTAATGATTTGTCGTTAAAATCTGTCCTTTTGATGTCCTTATTTATATTAGCATCCTGAAGGAGTATCATAAGTGTACCGATGTATTCGTTATTCTTTCTGTAATAGTCTTTATTATTAATGGTTATTGTTGATTCCGAATTTTTTAGTTCGGTGAGCTTTCCGTCTTTTTCAATAAAGAATCTTGTTTTTTCATAATCTAAAAACCTATATATGCTTGCTTTTCCCTCAGCAAGTAATTCCAGAAACATGATATTTTCAGTACCTGATATTTCTAAAGATTTAGAAATAAAAACATTGCCGTTTATAATATGATACCCCTTTATTTCATTTGGTTTATAAATTTCAGTTTTTCCGTCCTCGCAGGTTTTAAAATAGCATGCTTTCTGGTTAGTGGTCATAAGTCTGAAGTCAATATATCCACGAAGTGTGTCTCCGTTGTTGCAAATAATATAACCCTGTTTCCAGTCGTACTGTCCATATGTGCAATTAGAATAAAAAAGTAATACGAAAGCAGCAAAAATCAAAGGTTTCGTGTAAATGTTATTTGGTTTTATTGAAAGATAGCTAAATCGAAGTTATTAAAAAAATCAATAAAGGGTATTATGAAACAATGGAATCCGATAATCGGGTTCTATGCGGAGTTGCCGCTTCAGAGTGCTTACTTGTTGTATTACCCAAATGAACCAACATTAGTAACCCCTCAACCTGGTAATTGAGTACGACCGGCGGTTAGCATGCGTTAATTTTTCATTATTTCCCTTTTTATTTCATTAATAATATTTGAGCTCACCCAATATATATCACTCTTCTGGTTTAAATCATTATACCTACTGAAGAATATGTATTTTTCGTCCGGAGACAATGAAGGACAAGTTTCTTCAAATTCGGATGTACTAATATATTTTCCAAGTTTTACAGGTTCTGTCCATGAACCATCATTTTTATAAAATATTATGTAAATATCGCCTTTGCCATTGAAAAGGATAAAACTCTCATCTTCTGAAACAAACGGATGCATCCCAAATGTTAATCCAATATCTTCTGTTTTTGCATATTGATTGTCAATCAGGTATGATTTATATATTCTGTACACAGCAAGGTTTGTATAATACATTGCATTATTTTCTGTGAAAGTCGCCCAAAAAACCGGAGTGCTATTAACAGGCGATTCTAATATTTTGGCAGCTGACCAAGTTGCTTTTTCTTTTAAAGAGAACCAAAGTCGAGAAGTGTCATTGATGTCAGATGTAAAATATAGTTTTTGTCCATCCGAAGTGTAAAAAGCTTCATATTCCCAACTGTTGTCACCTCTCAAGTTGGCAACCTTGGGAAAAGTCCAACTTCCATTATCAAGTTTTGTCATAATCATTAATCCCTCACCAGGATTTTCAGCAGTAAAAAACAGTTCATCATAATCTGGTGAGATAGCTATTCCATATTCATATCTGTCTTGAATGGAAATAATTCCTTCAGCAAATATTCTTGGAATTGAATCTGGTGGATTATCAAATATTCGATTATTCTGTGATTGGGAATATCCAATAAGTACAAATTCAATTATCAAAAATGACGAAAGGATATTTTTTTTCATATTCCAAGTTTATTTAGATTGTGAGCACTTTTGTCATGGCTAACGGTTGATGGTATGGTGTCGTACGGGATTACGAGGCGATTTCCTACATCGCCTTCGCGAAGCCGCTTCGGCGGAGCGAAGTCAGTTTACACCAACTTTTTTTACGAGCCACAAACGCTCGAAACCGCTGAACCGACCGCAGGGAGCTCACCGAAGCTAAACCCTCATGCACTATACCATGTGTTACCGGCTGGGCTTTATTACTTGATCTCAATTTCTTTATTAATCATTTTTATTGTGTAATCCAGAATTTCATCCTTTTCAGTTAAGATATTATCATGCACGTAATAATCGGGGATTACACCATTAATCATTGAAGTATCACCATAATAGGCCTCTGGGAAAGTTACAGTCAATTGTGTATTTAGTAATTTAAACTGTCTTGCATTTGCAGACATTAAAGGAGTGGTTGGTTCCCCAAATAAAGTACCGAATCCATATTTTTTAATCATTCCCGCAACTTCAATCGCTTGAGAAAAAGTCAAACCATCAATTATAACAAATACATTTCCATTATACTTTAATGAATCATTACGTGGTTGGTATTTGTATTTATTTCCATCGATTTCAAATCGTTCCCCATCATTTTCCGATAATATCTGTTGCTTTATATCCATGATTAGTTGAGACGTGTCGGTTACATTTCTCCAAAATTCCTTGCTTATTTTGCTGGTTCTTATTTTGAAACCTGATGCTCCTATAAATGGTTCTGTAGCAAAGAAGGCTATCAGAGGATTACTAAATGTCGCTGCGCCTCCCGGATTGCCTCTTAAATCAATGATTAATTCCGATGTGTTATTAGCACGAATAATCGAAAAGCATGAATCAAGAAAATGAACAAAATTTTTATTGTCAAGCAAACTACTGTTGTTTTGAATGCTGTTCTTTTGCTCAGAATTAAAAAATTGCCCGGGTCTCAGATAGCCAATATTATTAATGTATTGAAACATTCTTGTCTGATTTGACCTGGGATTTTGCTTTGATTTCTTTGCTTCAAACTCGCCTGCTGGTATTGAAGATATCTGAATTCTGCCTAAGATTGAATTATTCCTTTTTATAGCAACTTCAAATTTTGTTTGCCCGTCATAAATTATCCAGTAAAGCCGTGGAAAAGAGATGGATTCTATACTGATTTTTTTTGAATAGGTGTTCTCTCCAGAAACATATTTATATAAAGTATTTAAAATAGAATCTATTGGAGTCCCATTAATTGCAATAATTTCATCGCCAACTTTAATTGCGGAATCATTAGAAAAATTATCAAGCACTAAAACCTTATTATCATTGAAATATAAATCCAAAGGGAATAAAGTTCCTCCTTTTTGAAGATATGAAACATAAGAATTGATTGGTAACTCCAATGAACAGTGCCCTTCATTAGTCAATGCCACAAATGGACGAAATATTCTATCTATTTGTAACAAAGACATTGAATCATTGAGTGAATTTTCAATTTTTTCAAATTCTCTATCAAAAACAGCTTTTGGAGTGTTAGTAAATAAGTCGAAATGTGATTTATCCAACGTTTGGTAAAGAAATAATAAATCTTCCTTTACAGATTCTGCATTAAATTTAATTTGACCATTTATTAAACTATTGCCACCAAATAATGCAGCTAAAATCGTGATTATAATTTTTCTTTTCATGATTGAGTTTTTTGATTTTTGAAAAAAGGGATTTTAGATACTCAATAAAAAGAATCATTCATCTGATAATCTTAAAAGAAGGTTTATACTTTACCAGAATGTTTTTTTGAATTCTGATAGTATTTATAATTATAAGCACCAAACTGTATGAATAATATATTGCCAATATTAAAATCAGAACGAGTGTAACAATTGGTGAATTTATTGTTCCTGTTACATCTATTTTTAAAAATAATACGGCATATACAATTACGGCAATTATTGAAAATGACAGAATCAATAACCATGAAATCTGAAAGTTGAGCAATTGTTTGCCGTTTTCATCAGCATTAATAACCTTATCTCTTTTTGAGACCCATATTGATAGAGTAATTATTAATCCTAAAAACGGATTTAAAATAATTGACAATCCTGAAAGATTTAGAAGTAAGAGCTGTCCTCTATCCTCTTGCTTTGACCAATCTAATAGCTCATCGGGACTAATCTTTAATGCAAATGCCAATCGGGATAGGGTATCACCTCTTGGGACAGTTATTCCACCTTCAATCCGTTGTATTGTTCTTAAATTCAATCGAGATTCTTCAGCAAGAAATTCCTGTGAATAACCATTCGATAACCGAAGTTCTTTTACCCGTTTACCTAAAATTCCTTTTTCCATAATTGATTAATTTACTTCAGGTAAAATTATATGTTCATGTATTGTTATATTATGTCTTTATAGCGTCATTTTTACGGCAAATGTGTCTGTAGCCTTGCCGGTAACGTTCGCCGGTATGCGCAGTTGCCGATTCATGGGCACTTTCGGGCTTTGCCCGTCCGTAGCGCAGCGAAGGCTGTTCGGGTTACCCTCAAGGTAAGCAAATGAACCAACATGAGCAACCCCTCGGCCCGGCAACCGATCCCGATGAAGTCGGGAGAGTTCATGAGGATTTGCCGAATAATCGGGTATGACCGGTTGGAGTGAGTTTTTATGCTGATCTTAATTGTTGAATTTTCCTGAAAGCTTCCTCATTCAATCGTTGCTCTTCCTCAATATCGTAATCATCTTGCAATCCAAGCCAAAACTTTGCAGAATTCCCAAAATATGAACTTAATCTTAATGCAGTATCAGCTGTTATACGCCTTTTGCCTTTAAGAATCTGAGATATCCTTGTTTGAGGTATTTCCAAATCTTTAGATAGTCTGTAAGCTGTTATCTCCATTGGAACAAGGAATTCTTCCTGCAAAACCTCTCCAGGATGTATATTTGCTAACTTTTCCATTTTTTACTTTTTAATGATAATCAATAATCTCAACTTCACTTGCATGGTTATTATCCCATTTGAATATGATTCTCCATTGATCATTTATCCGGATACTATAAAATTCCTTGAGCTTTCCAGCAAGTTTCTCAAGTCGATTGGACGGCGGAATCTTTAGATCAGTTATGTTTTGCGAGTTATTCAACATCCTTAATTTTCTCCTTCCTATTTGTTGAATTTCCAATGGAATCCTTTTTAATCGCTCTCCATTCCATATTTTTTCAGTATCCTTAGAACCAAATGATAAAATCATACTAATCTCTTACATTACTAACGTCAAAGATAATTATTAAATATCATTTTTCAAAGCGATGAGTCTGTTTCTAAAATTCACTCCTACGTCCGCCGCTATGCGCAGTTGCCGCTTCAGGGCGCTTTCGTGCTTTGCCCGTCCGTAGCGCAGCGAAGGCGGGTCGGGTTACCTACAAGGTAAGCAAATGAACCAACATGAGCAACCCCACGGCCCGGCAACCGATCCCGATGAAGTCGGGAGAGTTCATGAGGATTTGTCGAATAATTGAGTATACCGGCTGTGTCTGTTGTTAGGCGTAGGTTATTTTTTCTTAATACTTTGAAGAAATTCCTCAGCTGAAATTACAGGTATGGTTGATTCCTTAAAATCTTTAGCATTTCTTGTCAAGAGAATGTTACAGTCTGCTTTCAAAGCACAATGGTATTGCAAGGCATCTTCAAAGTCTTTAAAGTCTGACGCCAAGCCCTTTTCAATAGTAATTTCATCTAAATCTGACACCTCTGAAATTATCTTAAACTTTCTTAACTTCTCCTTCACCTTTTCAGAACTCTCAAATTTGCTAAGTAGATAATAAACAGTGGGGTATGAAAAGGCAGATACCACCATTTTTATTTTTCCTTTATCTGCTAGTGTAGCCACCTTGGCAATAGATTCATAATAAGGAACCCTTTCGCCTAAAAGGTCTATTATAATGTTTGTATCAATGAAGAGTTTTGGAATCATTTATACTTATTTTCTAAATAGTCACCATACTCTTTTTTATAATCAAAATCAGCAGGTATTTTAACACCTGTTGCTATACTCTTTACAAAAGGAGATATTTCGATATCGTCGCTTTCTTTTGGATTATTCTTATTTATTAAAGATCTCAAATATGATTCAATAATCCGTGATAAGCTTCTTTTCTGTGATGAAGCGTAATCTTTTGCTTTATCAATCACAAACTTATCTAGTTTTAACGTGAGTTTCGAGTCCATAAAACATCATTTTATACGTACAAATATACGACATTTATCCGTACGATGCAAGTTCTTTTTAACTTCTGACTAACGTTAAATTTAACAACTGTAATTCAAAGAGTTATTAAATCCAATG
>CAZTSR010000033.1:0-13653 GCA_964615995.1 uncultured Bacteroidales bacterium | reverse complement strand
AGAAACTACACTATATGAATTACAAGGCTTTATAGCTTAACTAAACGACATTGATAGCCATATCTTAATTTAGAATTAGTAGTGCTTGATATCTAGTCTGAATGGTATCGTTATGTAGAATGCTTTTTACAATTGGTTACAACGTCCGCGTGTATGAGCCGTTGCGTGATCAGGGCGCTTTGTGGTCGAGTTACCACAGGGTAACCAAAAGAGCTGACTTACGCAAACCCTCTGCCAGCAATGGCTTATACACGCTGTTACCGGCTGGGCTATTTTTTGTCATTTTAAATTATCAATGTCTTCTTGACTTAAGTTTTTATCATTTACTTTTTGTCCACAATAAGGACAAACAACCCAAAGTCTTTCCAACTGGCTAAAACAATTATCGCAAGTCACTACTTTCTCAACTACAGATTTAAAGGGAATTGTTGTTCTAACAGTAAATGTATCAGGTATCTCTTTTATAAAACTTGATTCATTACCTTTTTCAGTAATTAAAAATAGTTTGTCTTTAGCTCTAGTAATTGCAACATAAAACAGTCTTCTTTCTTCCTCCATGAGCAAATCGTGATTTGCTTTTTTAATGATTTGAAAAATTCTATCCTCTAACCAAATATCAGGAAATCCACCATTTCCCTCAGTCAAACCAATAATAAAAACAACTTTTGCTTCAAGACCTTTAGCTGCATGAATTGTTTTCGATTGAACTTTTATGCCTTCATTTTTAAAATGGAAATAGTAAGGTGAAAACATTTTAGACCTTCGATAAAGAAATAAAATATCATCATTACTCATTCCATCGGCTAATAACTCATTTATTTTGTCAGAACAGAATTGTATGTTCTCCTTTTCATCACCACCTGAAAATACAACAATTTTATGCTCTGATTTTTTCGACGCATGCACGTCCTTCTCAATTTTAAATTTATTGTGACTTATAACTTCATTGCTTGCCCCAACAATATTTTGTGTGCTGCGATAATTTAAGTTTAATTTTACAACTTTGGAATTTGCAAAGTGGTTTTCAAAGTCAATAATGTAGCTAACATTTGAGCCTCTGAAACCATATATACTTTGCCAGTCGTCACCAACACAAAATAATTGGGTGTTATCAGTAAGTAGAAGTTTGATTAGCTCTACTTGAAGGTTATTTACATCCTGAAACTCATCAACTAATATATATAGGAATTTGGTCTTGTATTTGTTTGCAATGTCGGAATGATTTTGAAATAGAGAAGTGCTTCGTGAAATCATATCATTGAAGTCAAGATATGATTTGTCAATACAGTAATGAATGTATTTCTTAACGATGGGAATACCTAATTCATAAAAATTTCGTACTCTTTCATGCTGGTCTTCTCTAGCCTTTTCCAAAACAATGTCAGGGTTTATATTTTCAACCTTAATCATGTCTGTAATTCGCATAATTTGGGCAACAAAATCTTTTATGTCTTCATGGTAACCATTGAACTCTTCCTTAAAGGTTAGCGAAACAGTCTTTTGATAGTCTGATGGTAAGCGATTTTTTACAATCTTGTCTAATGTATGATTAAACAAGGCTGTGTCTTTTGTCATGATTTCAAAGGTTTTAACCAAAAGTAAATTACCTTTTTGAAATTGTTCTTCTTTATCCTTGGTTGTAAAACTTTTATCGCTAATATGTTCAATGTATAGATTAGCTTCAGGAATGTAGAAATCGGGATGAAAAGAAAAGTCCTTTACATTCAATAATGGTTCATACTCATATTTAATGCTATGCCTGTAAAACCAATCAGCTATAAATTGCTCAGATTTTGAACGAACCTTTGTTCCGTCAAGAGTTGTAAAGTATTTTCCGTCTTTTGGTAAATACTTTGGATCAACTTTTTTTAAGTGTATTTTGTCAATTATATAATCTAATATGTAACGTTTGAGTTGAAGAAGATATTCGGTATCATCACATTGCTCAATTAAAAGCTTATGAAAAACCTCAAAAACTGTTTCGGGTGCTACGTGTTTCGAAAGTTCATCTTCCTCATCACGTTTTTCGTCTCCTATAATTCTAAATTTATTATCAAACTCATTTACACCGTAATTTCTAAGAATACCATAACAGAAACTGTGAAATGTTTTTATTGTTAAACCATCAATCCATTTATACTTTTTTTGTTGGAAAAATCTTTCTTTATCTTTGTCTGCTTTGTTTAGACGTTTATCAAATAAATGCTTTTCATAATCTCCACTTGTATCGGCAGAAATAATTAAGCGGTCTATCATTTCGTTTGTAGCATTCTTGGTAAAAGTAATTGCTAGAATATTTGAAGGGCTCACACCTTTTTCTTCAATAAGATAGATGAGCTTCTGTAATAAAGTCTTTGTCTTTCCCGAACCTGCTCCAGCCAATACTAGTAAGCGTTTATCCTCGCTAACAACAGCTTCTCTCTGTTTGTCATTCAAAGCGCTTAAATTAGTTTTTGCAGATGTTATCAATTTATTACTCATTTTATAGGGCGAATATAAAATATTATTTTCTTCCAAAGTCAGCAGGATTTTCACCCCATGCTTTTGTTTCCCATTTTAAAATTTCATTTTCGTATGTGTTCTCTTTTAACCATTTGATAGCTCTATCAATTAGCTCAAATAATTTACTATTCTTATCACTCTTGTCATGATTGGTTCTTGCTTCTTTGTCTCGAACCCAACCAATTGCATTTCTACTGTCAGAATAAATAGGAAGTTTTAATTTATTTTGTTTGCAATATGCTAATGCATGAACAATAGCTAAAAACTCAACAATATTATTAGTTCCATCTTCAAATGGCCCCATTTTGAATAATATCTTTCCTGATTCTGTGTGAACTCCTTGATACTCTACAAGACCACTAGCAGTATTCCAAGCACCATCAACAGAAATACTATCCTTTATAGGGTCACCGATTAAAAAGAGTTGCTCAGGTGTCAACTCAGTTTCAAATACATCTTTGCCTATAAACTCCTTACTAGAACTATTAAAAGCTTGTTCTGCCAATTCTCTTGATTTAAAGGATTTGTAAACGGCTTTTGGGAAACCAAATATTTGATTATTACAATCTTCCCATGATTCAAAAAGACCTATTTTTCGTCCAACCCAAACAACATAATATTTTTTATTTGCCATTTCTTATCTTGAGTCGTTTAATCATTTGTTTCTATAGGTGATGATCTTTCAGCCATGCCAGAAACGTCCGTGTGAACCAAGAGAACCACCCTACGTAAAACAGCTTCTAGCAATGGCTTATACACGCTGTTATCGGCTGGGCTTTATCATTTCGAATCATTAAAGCACAATCAACTTATGGGTGAGTTTGCTTTATTTAGAATAGGTAATCTACCGTGTTTATTGCAAAATTGATTCATCCATGTTCTTTCAAGTTTCGGCAAATTTTTAGGATCAAAAGCTGCAAAATAAAACCAAATTGCTTTTCCTTCATATGTGGGATTTGTTTTTTCAGGATTATCCAAATGCTGTTTGAATCTACTATTCAGGTTTGTCGCCAATCCAATGTAAAGAATTTCGTTTTCAAAAGTTGTTAAAACATAACAACCATTATCCTGAGGCACAAATTTGAATGAAGAAAGTTTAAATTGAACTCTATCAGTGGGCTTTGGTATAAGTTCTTCAATTTTCATAATTCTATTTCCTTTTGAAAATTTGTTTTATGCAATGCTTTAACCATTTCGGTATTGATAACATTTATAGCACCAGAATTAAGAAAACTTGCCTTTCCGCCTTTAGTCCAAAATTCAGTATGTCCAACACCGGCATAATCTCCTTCAACATTATCAAATGTCTGGTCTAAAAGAGATTGCATTGTTGCAACTTTAAAATCTGGCATATTTATCATTTTATTAAAAAAAGGAACTGAAAATTTACAAAACAATTCAACCCCATTGTATTTAAATAAAACAGAAGGTTCATCAGTTCCCAAAATATTTGTTATTGCCTTCCAATAATTCAAAAAAATCTTGTGTTGTATGTCCTGCGATTTTATACTAATTGGATTGTTTGCAACCAGTACATAACGCTTAATTGATTTTACAAAACTTTTTTGATTAACGCTCGCATCTTTATTTTCCTGATTAGCCATTTCAATTTTATTATACCAAGGACTATCTGAGTCAGCATTCAAAAAATCGACATACTTTAATGCTTGCTCATCTTCTCCTTTTTCCACTGTTTTTGAAATCCATTTAGGCAAGTTAGGAATATCTTCTACTTCTAATGCTCTTGTAAGTCTTGCATATATTCTTTGCTCGACGCCTTTTTCTACACTTTTTTGGGTAGTATTTACAATTAAAAAGTGACACATTTGAGCAATTTTTGGCAAATTAATTGCAATATTAACAGGAACTTCAAAATCTAACACACGACTATCTTTTTCAGTTGCCATTTTTAATCCTTCAACACGGTGTTGCCCATCAACAATACTGAATGGGCCCACAGAATCAATATTAATTTCAAAGGTATTATTTGAAGGATTGAAGTCAATATTTTTATGTGTGGCCATAAAAATGCTGGTGGGTAAAAACGCATCCTTACTTTCTTGTCCTTCAGCAATATAATCGGCAAGCCTTTTGGCTCTTGCTTTGTTTAAAAGTCTTTGATACCCTTTATCATTTTCATCATCTGGGTCTAAAGTTTCAACATTATAGAAATTCGGTATAAGTAAATCCGAAACTTTTAATGATGTGGAATATAAAGTCAGTTGTCCTTGCTTTATTAATGCAGCTGGTCTTACAATTATTTTACTCATAATATATTTGTTTGTCAGTTTGATGTCTGTTTTTTAGCCTTGCCGGTAACGTTGGTGGTATGAAAAGTTGCCGTGCTCGAAGCGATTCCTTATCAAGGTACAACTAAGTTTAATAAGAGCGAAAACCTTGAATTACTTACTACGCCGGCAATTTTTTATACCACGTGTTATGCGGCGGCTTTTTTTATTCATTCATTTTAAAAATCCTTGTATAATTAGCGAATTCGGAACTTTTTAAATCCTGTTCAATCACCTTTTTCGCAATATCAAAATCTACAACAACACAACCAACTTCCATTGTACCACTCCCAGAACTTCCACCATCTGTATGTCCAAGTCCAGTCCAGCCTAATACTTGGTCCATTCGTTCTTCAAGTCGATGTCTTTTATCCAAGTCTTGTTCTGTTCCAAATCCATCAATTTTATATTCTATTTCCAGAAAAGACACTTTGTCTTCGTCAATCTCAGCATAACCTTCCTTTAGTTTTTCGTCAATTTCTTTTTGAACAATCTTTCTAAAATTAGAGAAAAGTCCGCCTTTTACTTCCTTGTCTTGTCCGCGCTGTCCAACTATTCCCCAATGAACAATAGCAGTCTTATCGTCTTTGTCCCAAGTTTCCCAATAGTTAAGTTGGTTGTTAATCAGTTTGTAAAGCTTTAGCATATTATTAGTCTTTTCAGTTGTCTTTGTTTTATCTATTCCGCATGAAGAAAGTATCAGCGCTAAAAGTGTCAATGAATATATTTTCTGTCTCACGTTGTCGTTTTTTTAAGCTGCCGCATAACGGTTGGCGGTATGAAACGTGCCGGATTGCGGGGCTGCGTCTGTATCCCCCGTGACAAACTTACGAGGCGGGACGAAACGCTCGAAAACCCACTGAAACCGGCATGTTTTATGACCGCGTGTTATGCACAGGGCATTTACATTATCCAAATTATCTGTGTTTACAATTTATCCTACTTCAGTCTTTTGTAAGCATTATATAATGTAATCGCAATTGGTTTGGGATCTACCATCAAATTACAAACCACTGCAATTGTTAATTTATCATCAGGCACATAGATGAATACCGAAGAATATCCAATGCCGCCTGTATGCCAATAAACAGTCTTTTTATCAATGGTATCCACAACAACACTAAATCCGTATTTAGGGGAATCGCCAATTTGAATTGGTGTAATCATTTGTTTTAAAGAAGCTTCTGACAAGATTCTATTTTCAAAAAGTGCTTTTGAAAAAATTGCAAGGTCTTCTGCTGTCGAAATAATTGCCCCTGAAGTCCAAACAGAACTAAACATTGCAGCTAATGGCACTTTAGAGCTCTCAGGAAACACATCGACAAGTTTTCCGGAACAGTCGACATCCCACCAGAAATGTGCAAGCTGATTTGTTTGGTCAATTTCGTCCGGATAAAGAATAGTTCGTGTTAGTCCTAAAGGTAAAGTAATATTATTTTTCAAAACATTAACAGCCTTATCCCCTGTTACTTTCTCAATAATCATTCCAAGTAATACATAATCAGTAGCTGATTCGCCCCAGCAGGCACCCGGACTACATTTTGGCTTTTTTACCAAACTATCTATTATCTCTTTCGGTGACCATATTTTATCTTTATTTATCATGCTTACTTCTCCAAACCATTTAGGCGTCCCCTGATACCTATATAGTCCGCTTGTATGGTTTAATAACTGACGAATGGTAATTCTGCTGTCTATGAAATACATTTCTGGCAACCAACGTTTTATTGAATCATCAAGTGATAACTTCCCTTTTTCGGCAAGCTGCATAACGATTGTTGAAAAATATGTCTTTGTTACACTCCCTAACCCAAATAGCATCTCCGGTTGAATTGAATCCTTTCTCGATGAATATCCATCTGTACCAATCCATATTTTGTTTTCTGAGGTAATAAGCGCGGCTGATACACCAGGAATACCGTTTAACTGACGTTGCTCTTTTAGTACCGGTTGAAGGTGTGCAGAAACTTTTCCATCAATTTTATTTTTTACAGCTTTACCCTGGTTTTGACTTTTTACTGATAAGCTTATACTTGTAAAAAGTAATAATCCTAAAAAATAGTTTAAATAATTTTTCATTGCACAAGATTTTAAATTAAACATTTGTGCAAACTTAACTTTACCCAAATGATGCGGCAAACCAAAGGGACAATTGGAAATAAAAAGGGATAATTTACAAGGAATTAATTTTAAATAGTTCAAAAAAGTGGTTCTTATATTTTCTCGATATTGGAATTTCAAGATCAATTTTGTTAAGGATAATCCTGTAACCACCAGAATTCCCTGAAATGGCTTTTATTTGATTTATGTTGACAATATAACTATTGTGGCATCTTTGAATGTGAGAAACTTGCTTATTAATTTTATTTTCCACTTCAGCTAAAGTATTTCTTAACAACATCTTTTTTGTTTGTCCGTTTTCAAACCAGTTTAATTCTACATAATTATCGGCTGAAATTATACATATCAATGAGTTTGAATCAATGGTGACAACATCCCGCAGGTTGGCCGAAGTTAATGTTAGGCTTGTAATGGTCTGGTGATTACTTTGGAAACTGGTTAATTCAGAATTTATCCGATTAATCACCCTGATTTTATTTCTCAGATAATAAGTATTATATAAGATAATTATAAACAAATATGGCAGCAAGCCTATTAAAAAGGTCTGATATAACATAAAGGGTAATCCACTCCAATGAAAATTAGGATAATTGAAAAATTTCTCATAAATGATAAAGTTACTTAATCCTATAAGAAGAGTTATCCAGAAAATCCAAACTATAGTTACGCCAATTGTATAATTTTTAATTATAATATTTTGAAAAAAATAGACATGGATAATTATGATAATAGCACCAATTATGGTAATGACAGACAATAATTTGAGTCTGACCAAATCTTGAAAAAGTATTAAACCAAAGGGGCCAAAAGTCCAAAGAAAAAACAAGATGAACAATGGTAATCCTATTGAAAGAATAAACCTAATACGGCTATCAATCAATAAACCATAGGGTCTATTGAAAAAATTAATAATATTTTTTATCTGGTTAGGCTTATCAATCATTTTGGAATAAATATATTCAATAATCCTAAACTGATAATAGCTGCGTTTTTTGCCTTGTGCATAACATTGAGGGTATGCAGCGGGCGGGCTTCGTGGCCGATTCATTATCCACCGTTACTGCCCTTGCCAGCGAGACCGGAGCTTGCAATTTGCTCTGAAACCCGCCTGATGTATACCCTGTGTTAGCGGTTCGTGCTTTTTCATTCAGACAAATTGTGTCATTATAATTCTACCTTTTTCTCAATTTAGTTTAATCCCTTACAATATCCCAAATAATAATATCTATGATAAAGCTTTAATGAGTCTGCAAGTTTAACTTGTTCAATAGGAATCAGGTATTCATTATGTATGATAATTGTATCGCTTAGAAGTTTATTTTTTTCTGTGTCAAATTTTAAAAATAAAGTATCACTGTTTCTCTCCCATTGTCCCCAATACCAAAAACTTGCAAAAAAAACTCCAGTTGAATGTATCTCAAAGGTATGGTTTTCTCTAAATTTAATGGAAGATTGATTTTGAGTTCCTTCGTAACATGCTCTCATTTCAACTTTGCTTTCCCAATTTTCACTATCAAGTCTCCATGGACTGAATAAAGTATATACTAAAGTAAGGGAAACGATAATTGTCGGTAAGCAAAATCGAAAAGTCAAAATTTTCCTGTTATGATAAATTTTTACAAGTCCACTAATTGTATAAGTAATAATAGCAATAAAAGTTGTCGGTAAGAGAAGAGTCAAAAAGATAAAAAGTATCCCTGTCAAATACTTGTCAATGTGGTAATAGAATAAGGAAAGTAATAGATAAATTGCACAAATTATTGTTACAATTAATATTCGTCTGCCAGTTTTATTATCATTCATTTTTTATTGATTTGTGCAGGTTTCTCGGTTTTCTTAGCATGACCGCTAACGTTCGCCGGTATGCGCAGTTGCCGCTTCAGGGCGATTTCGTCTCGGGTTACCCACAAGGTAAGAAAATGAACCAACTTTAGCAACCCCTCTGCCCGGCAATTGCGTATGACCGGCTGTTACCGCCAGTTTTTATTATTACTATGTTTATTGAATACCCAGTTATGTCCATAAATATTGTCTAATATCAATCAACCGTTTGAGCATTTCATTATCCTTCTCATATTGTACCTTATCCAAATCATTTACTCTATCCTGTTGCTCAAGCTTTTTCCTTTCAATCCACCAATTATAGAGAGCATTTATTTCTTTTTTTGCATTTTTATATTCTTCATTATAATTCCAATCAACATGCCCTGAGAATAAATTCTCATTCTCAACACAATCTGTCAGAAGTTGAAAACAGGCGTGTAGAATTACTATATCATTATCACACCAATCACCTGAAAAAGTTGTGATTTTTAAATTTTCGGGGTTTTTCATAGTTGTAGATCTTTTTTTTAAAATTGGCGGTAACGTCCGCCGGTATGCGCAGTTGCCGCTTCAGGGCGCTATCGAGTCGTGTTACCCGCAAGTTAAGCAATTGAACCAACATGAGCAACCCCTCAACCCGGCAATTGCGTATGACCGGTTGTTGGAGGCTGCCTTATTTATTTTCAATTTTATAAAAGCAAGATTCTAAATTAGAAAATCGTTTATAATTTTCTGGATAGCCTAGTTCTTTCGCAATTTTTGTGTCTATTTCATAGCCTTGTTGATCTCCCATCTGCTTTTTTGTCCAGGCCCTATTATAATAACAAATTCCCCAATCATTATCTGGATAAAGCTTAGATAAGGTTATAGACTTATCATAATTTGATAAAGCCTCAGGATATTTATTTATGGCTGCATACAGGTCGGCTTTATTTAAATAGAAAGTGGGATTCAATGAATCCAAAAAAATTGCACTATTAAAGTCTTCTAATGCCTCATCATATTTTTTTAGAGATGTCAATGCATAACCTCTATTATCAAAGTATGATGCAAAATCGCGTCTTATTTCAATTGCCTTTGTTAGGCATGAAACAGAACTATCCCACTTATTAAGAGCTATATAAGCTAAACCTAGCGTTCCATATGGTCTAGCGTTAAAGTTCTTATAATGCTTTATGGATTTATAACACAGATTTATACATGAATCATAGTTGCCTAAATCAAATTCAATATTTGCCAAATCATCAATTATCCTCCAATATTCGGAATCATATTTAAGTGATTCATAATAATACTTTTTAGCATTATAATAATCACAAAATTGCTCATATATGAATCCCACATTTCTATTAGCACTTGCATTCTTAGGTTCACTGGAAAGCGATTTAAGATAATCTTTTAGCGCTTCCTGATATCTTTCCAACTTTAAAAGCGAGTATCCCCGGGACCGAAATGCCATAATATAATTTGAATCTATTTCAATTGATCGTGAATAGAAATCAATCGCTTTTTCATAGTTTCCTAGCTCTTCATATATTCTACCAATAGAATGAATCACCGTTTTATTATTTTTATCAAGAGTCAGCGCTTTATTGTAACATACTATAGCTTTGTCCAATCTGCCTTTATCAAAATAATAATCACCTTTTTTTTCAAATCGTTCCATGTCTTTTGAACAAGAGATTATCAGAATTACGAACCCTATAAATATTAATATATCTTTCATAGTAGAATTTTAAGGTTGCCTCCAACGTTTGCCGGTATGCGCAGTTGCCGCTTCAAGGTGCTTTCGTGTCGGGTTACCCACAAGGTAAGCAAATGAACCAACATGAGCAACCCCTCTACCCGGCAATTGAGTATACCGGCTGTTAGGCACTGGGCATTTAATTAAAATCTAAGTTTGTGTGGATCTTGTCTGTTATCGTATATTCTTAAAATATCAATAGATTCTTTTCTATCCCTATAGTACAAGGAATTATGCTTAGTTATAACACATTTTCTTATTTTCTTCCGCTTCTGGATTAATGGATATTGTTTGGGATTAATTGAGATTTGATTAATTATTTCATCAATAATATCAATGAACTTAATAGCCACCTCACCCTCCCAATTCTTTTGGATATAATCAAGTATTTGCAGTAAATCGCTTTCTGATTGCGGAGACCAGATGACTTGTTTAGGCATATTTCTTTCGGATATTTGCCATTACTTTATTATGAGGAGTTCCTTTCCCTTTATCAATATCCTCAATGGCTTCAAATATCCCCTGCTTTTGCTCTGCAGTAAGTTGGCCCCAATCGTCAATATCCTTATGTCCTCTAAGGTAGTTCGTAAGCATGCCATAGACCTCTTCCAGACGACTCTTTTGCAAAGAATCAACTTCCCTGAAAATCTTTAATTTAAGGTCTGCTACTGTCATATCAGGCTTTTTATCAAAATTACTAAAAAATATCAATCTATATTGCATTGTCGATGATCTGAGCTATTTTTTGCCTTGTGCCTAACGGTCGGCGGTATGTGCTGTTGCGTCTTTCGGAGCGCTATGTGGTCAAGTTAGCAGAGCTTAACCAAGTGATTGAGCAATTGCAAACCCGCAACCAGCAATAGCATATACCGGCTGTTAGGGCCTGTGGTTATTATTTTTTGATAATTTCTTCGGGAGTCTTTTTCTTTATTCCTTTGACGTTGAAATCCTTATCAAATGTCACTATCGTCAAATCAAACTTTTGAGCAACAGTATATTGATAAGAATCATCGAAATCAAATTTATATTTCTTAATATTCTCAATAACCTCTAATAGATCAACCGAATAAAGAGATAACAGCTCAATTTGTCCATTTACAAACAAATCATTAAGAAATTTTTCAAATACTTCGAATTTCTTTAGTCTTGAAAGTATGACTCCAATTGAGTGAATTGAAAAATCACTGACAAATAAAGAATCAATTGGTGTTGAATTGAGAAATTTTGAAGCTATATCTGACTTTTCCTGGTCTAGAAGCCTCTCAAGCCATACATTAGTATCGACCAGGTATCTTACTTTTGTCTCCAATCAAGAGCTTTTTTCTGTAATTCAATTGAAGTCATACTAATATCCTTTAACCCACCAGCCCAATCTTGTTTTAATCTTTTTGGCTTACGGATAATTCTTTTGTTGATCAAGTAGTCCAAATACCGGTCTAACTCCCCAATCATGCTCGGAGTCAATTGATTAATCTTTGATTCGATATTTTTAATAGCCTTCATATTACAAAGATAGTCAATTATAAAGCTTTACGATACTTTCTATGTACCATTTTCTACCATTGGCCCTAACGTTCGCGTGTATGAGCCGTTGCGGTGCAAAAGCGCTTTGTGGTCGAGTTACCGCGGCTTAACCCAAAGCACTGACCACCGCAACCCCCTACCAGCAATGGCTTATACACGCTGTTAGAGCACGTAATTATTGTTCATTATCGAATATATCAGGATTTGCTTTTTTATACGTCTCAAAATCATAATATAATCTAGAATTAGGGTTTGAATAAATTCGATTATCATTTAAATAAAAAACAAAATCCTTGTAGTTTCTTTTATCCAGGCGATTAAATAATCTCATAAATGGTTTTCGTTCATAGAACTGTTTGGCATAATCTATGCTTAAATTAGTGAACTCATTTCTTTCCTCATAGTATATACGCCCGCCAATGAAATAGATTACGGCTTTATTTAGGATTACTTTGAATTCATTAAAATAACCCAATATTCTTTCAATACAACCATAGTTTATTTTATACACAAAAGAACCTGAAGTTATTATTAAATCTTGATATATTACTTCTAGGTTCCAAGTCAAATAAGGATAAACCAAATCATTCAACGATACCTTTTTCGATGTTACGTCAATTGAACTATAAGTCCCTGTAATAAAAGTGTTTTTACAATAAAAATAAGAATGATAAAGAATCATTTCAGTTACAGCGCAAACAGCCTCTCTACCAGCTAAATCAATATACTGTAAGTTTACTTTCTTATCATAAAACTTCTTTGTAACGAAATCTTTGAGAATCTTAATATCTTTAGTATTTAATGGTGTATTACGTTTCTCTTTATCATAATACATTACAAATTTTTCTAAAATTGGCATCTTTACCAATTCAGATATCTGAATGTAATAAGGAACTCCAGCTAATCTAATTATTGGCATATATATTCTTAGTTTGTTTTAAAATACAAGACTATATTCTATGCAGTTTATTTCATTGTAACGTATTTTGTTATTATGTGCTCTAACGTTCACCGGTATGCGCAGTTGCCGATTCATGGGCGCTAACTTGTCGAGTTACCAGATAGATGGCCAAATGAGCAGACATTAGCAACCGAAAGGCGCGGCAATTGCGTATGACCGGTTGTTGGGTGCTGGCATTTTTTTATTTTCAACTTAAAAAGTAATCTTTGTTTTTTGCTAAAATTACTAATAAAACCATCGAGAGGATAATATAAAGGATTATTGAAAGCCCTCCTATTTTTAAGCTCTTATCCGAGTATTGCTTCTGTGTGATAACCTTTCGAGGTAATAAAATCCTTAGGATTATAAATAATGGAATAAAAATTAAAAAACCAGAAAGAAGCTTAATTACTCGTCCTCTATTTTCTATGATGGGTAAATATTTGCCTGGATCTAATCCAAGAAGTATCAATAGAGCGAGCAAATTCATGAAAATGATTAATGAGATAGCTAATAACGCACTCTCATAAGCAATACTTTGAGTACTTCCTTTATCATAATAGCGATAAAAAATATAAGTGAAAAATTCAAATGCTCTTTTCATTTATTGACATTAGTGAGTTTAGGTCCTTCTTTTTATGCTTGCACCCAACGTTCGCCGGTATGCGCAGTTGCCGCTTCAGGGCGCTTTCGTGTCGGGTTACCCACAA
>CAZTSR010000032.1:0-14989 GCA_964615995.1 uncultured Bacteroidales bacterium | reverse complement strand
AAGAAGTTCGCATCTCAACACTTCAGAAGATTGTTGAGCTTGGATTAGGCGGACAGTTGCAGCTTTCAATCAAACTATAGAAATAAAACCACATACAATCGAGTAGTTGCAACATCCGGGGTCGGACCCCCTTGTTCAGCAGAGGCTGTGCCTCTGTTGAATATATGTTCAAAGGCTTATGCCTTCAGTGCTTCATATGCACCATATCATCTAAAGGTTAGATGATTTGTTGCTGGACATTGAATCATTTCTTTCCAATTACCGAATACTGATTACCTTTTACCACTTTGTTATTCATTACTCATTGTTCATTGTTCATTGTTTTAAACCTTCCGGAATTCACGGCTTCGACGCCAGAACGTTTTGTAGCGGCCACCGCACGGTGCTTTGAATGAGGTTGTGTTAATATTCCAAAGTTGCTGACATTATTATCTATCCACAACCATTAATAGTGTTGAAACACTAATGGTATTTGAAAATTTAGCTAAATTTTTTGTTTAACCTGTAGTCCTGTTATAGGATAAGGCATATTACAAGACAGAAACAAGCTTAGTTAAATAGAACAATTATTTAATAAAAAAGTAACTAAATCATAACTTACTATTAAAATAAGATTAATATATTGATATTATTTATCCATATTTGCATATATAATTAATTTGTTATGGCCTTATTACCTTATTCTGAAGAGCAAATATTAGATCGACTCCGATTTGAGAATCCTTGGTGGATTAATGGAGAAGTTGAGGAGTTTTACACCTCAATGGAGAGAAGGCTATATTTTCACTTATTTATGCCTCTGGTTATTGAAAGAGATATTCGTAGAGCGATAGTTTTAATGGGCCCCAGAAGAGTTGGTAAAACGGTAATGCTTTATCATACTATACAAGGCCTATTAGATAAAGAAGTAGAGCCTTTAAAAATAGCTTATGTTTCAATTGAAACACCTATATATAACAACATTGGATTAGAGCAGCTTTTTAAATACTGTCGAAAGTCAACAAAGCAAGATGATCCTCAAGGTTGGTTCATATTCTTTGATGAAATACAATATTTAAAAGATTGGGAGGTTCATTTAAAGTCTTTGGTCGACAGCTATCCTCATACGCGTTTTGTAGTTTCTGGTTCAGCCGCAGCAGCCTTAAGGTTAAAAAGTACAGAAAGTGGCGCTGGACGATTTACTGATTTTATGCTGCCCCCGTTGACCTTCAATGAATTTCTGCATCTAAAAAAACTTAACCGATTAATTACTGAAAGCACAATTGACTGGGAAGGTAGTTTAAATACATTCTATAGCACAAATAATATTAACGAACTTAATAAACACTTCCTAGATTATGTAAATTTTGGGGGTTACCCTGAGGTAATATTTTCAGCTAAGATTCAAAGTAATCCTGGCAGGTATATACGAAGTGATATTATTGATAGGGTTTTACTTAGGGATCTACCTAGTTTATATGGAATACGTGATGTACAAGAACTAAATTCGTTGTTTACGTCTATTGCATATAATAGCGGTGGTGAAGTGAATCTGGATGATTTAAGCAAGAACTCTGGCGTTCAGAAGAACACAATAAAGCGTTACATTGAGTATTTAGAAGCTGCATTTCTAATAAAGGTTGTTCACAAGATATCTAACAAACCAAGACAATTTCTAAGAGCAACACAATTCAAGATTTATTTAACCAATCCATCATTAAGAAGTGCCTTATTTACACCACTTCAACCTAATGATCCCTTTATTGGAAACATGGTAGAAACAGCTGTATATGCCCAATGGTTACATCGGGAATGGTTTACGCCATATTATGCCCGTTGGCAGAAAGGTGAAGTTGATATGGTAAAATTGGACGAAAAAGATTTTCGTCCTCAATGGGCAGTTGAAATAAAATGGAGCAATCAATACTTTGAAAAACCCGGGGATTTAAAATCTCTTATTCAATTTCTAAAGGACAATGGACTGAAAACCGCTATGGTTACAACAATCGATAAGGAAGGTTCGAAAAAAGTAGATAATATAAAGTTGTCTTTTGTGCCAGCTTCGGTATATGCTTATACTGTAGGCAGAAACACTTTATTACAAAAGCAAAGAAGGAATATATAAGTTTAAAATAAAACTAAATACAAGTAAATGGTAGAAAAATACGAATACTATGGCCGGTCATACGCAATTGCCGGAAAGTGCGGGTGACAAACAAAAAATAAGGATATGAACCATCGCGTGAAAGTAGGAATATTTGTTTTTAATGAGGTTGAAGTTTTGGACTTTGCCGGCCCATTTGAAGTATTTTCATTGACAAAAAATGGAGATGAGAAATTATTCGAAGTTGTGGTTATTGGTGAAACGAACGAACCAATTTCCGCAAGAAATGGATTGAAAATTATACCGGTAGCTACATTTAAAGATAATCTTAGTCTTGATATTTTAATCATTCCTGGCGGGTATGGCGCAGAAGTAACTGAAATTAAAAACAAAATTGTTATTGATTGGATTAATGCGCAACAGAAGAAGGTTAAAATTTTAGCTTCAGTATGCACAGGTGCCTTACTTTTGGCGGAATGTGGTATACTTAATTTTAAGAAAGCCACTACGCACTGGATGGATATTGACAGATTAGAACATGATTACCCAAAAACAGAAGTCATCAGAAATATAAAATTTGTTGATGAAGGCGCGATTATAACTTCTGGTGGTATTTCTGCCGGAATAAATATGTCACTTCATATTGTTCGTAGATTATTTGGTGCTGATATTGCCAGGAACACGGCTAAGAGAATGGAATATGATATTGAACTTTAGAAAAGGGAATTATTTAATATAATTCCAGATCTCCAGGGAGGAACCATTTATCGATTTGATGACCTGCCTGCCGTCAGGCAGGTTTGTTGATTTGTTGACCTGCCTGCCATGCATAGGCCCATGCCAGGCAGGCAGGTTTATTGATTTGGAATCCTGCTAAAGCCAAGGCCCTTTGCAAGAAATTCCAAGCCTTCCGTCTCAATAACCGCTCCGCGGTAAAGAAGGTGTATCTAACCTATTTCCTACAATACCAAAACCGCTCCGCGGTAAAAGACATTATTCACACCGATAATTGATTTCTTTGGTGTTCATGAATAGCTTCGCGATTTCACAGCTTCGCCACCTCCGCCCTGCCCGCCAATCCCAGGTCCTTGCATGCCTGCCTGACGTCAGACAGGGCAGGTGGGGAATTGCATTATTATTCTCCTTCTTCCGCAGGAAACCAAACCTTCATCTTTCCGATTCCGCGATTTGACCAGCTGTAGTATGGAATCAGGGTTAATTCTTTTCCGGAAACTTTTGTCTTAATCAGGTTCACTTTCTCAGAAAGAATACCACCCATATCCACCCGCCATTGGGCATTGGAAGGAATTTTGATGTTATCGATTTGCGGATTATCCGCTTCTTCAGCACAATAAACCAGGGGACCATATTCAAAGGCTACTTTGTTTATATTTTCCTTTACATTTTTATCCGCAACAACTTCACGTATGGACATGGGCAATACAAGTCCGATTTGATCCCCCTTCTTCCACTCCCGGGCAATCTCCACATAGCCATTTTTTATTTCAACCTTTTGATTTTTCCCGTTAATGATCAGCTGAATGTTTGCATCTGCTTTATTACGGTATGAATATAGATTTCCCGGAGCCACAATATTTCTTGCCCAACCCGGAATCCGCAATTTCACAGTAAATTGTGCCGCTTGTTTAGGATTTATGATGACTGAAATATTGCCATTCCCGGGATAACCGGTTTTCTGTACAATTTCTACTTCATTGTTGTTTACAACGGCAACGGCCTTATTTGACATGTAAAGATTCACAAACAGGATATCCTTTGTGGTTGCATAAATCAGTCCGGGAATTGAAGGTATAAACCTGATAAGATTGGTGGGACAGCACGAGCAGTCGAACCACGACTGACGTGTACATGCCCCCATATTAAATGCATATTTCCCGTCTGATTCCAACGGGTTTGGATAGAAAAACTGATCCCCGCTTAATGAGATACCTGTTATTAGTGCATTATACAAGGTTCTTTCAATAATATCGTAGTATTTTGAATCACCGGTAAGCAAAAACATACGCTGATTCCAGTAAACACTTCCTATGGCTGCACAGGTTTCATTATAAGCAGTTAGGTTGGGCAACTCATAATTATGACCAAATGCTTCACCTTCATGTCGCGCACCTATACCTCCGGTAACATACATTTTGTAATTGACTATATTTTCCCATAGGGCATTTACAGCTTTCAGATATCCGGTGTCTCCATATATGGCCGCAATATCAGTCATGCCAGCGTACAGGTATTCAGCCCTTACAGCATGTCCCACAGCTTCAGTCTGCTGAATCACCGGGATATGATCCTGATTATATGCTCCGTATAATTTATGCGTAGTACTGTCTCCTCTTACATCCATCAGAAATTTTGACAATTCCAGATATTTGGCATTGTGGGTAATATGGTATAAACGAATCAGTCCGGTTTCAACTATTTCATGACCCGGAGGACTCTGCAGTTTTCCGGGGCCAAAATTGGCTACCAGCAAGTCGGCATTTTTCAGGGCAATATCCAGCAGGTTTCTTTTTCCGGTTGCCCAATAATGCGCAGCTGCAGCCTCAAACAAGTGACCGCTGTTGTATAACTCATGGCTTGAGATTTCATTTTCCCATCGGTTCTTTGAGGGTTTTACCCAGTTGGCTGGAGGATTTGTCCGGTCGATGGTAAACCATGTGGTTATATAACCGTCAGCTTCCTGCCCTGTCTGAATAATGGCAATCACCGAATCAAGATACGCGTCGAGCTCTGGATTGGGCTCACTGATCAATGAATAGGATGCGCCTTCGATGATTTTGTATAAATCGGTATCATCAAAAGGCATTTTGCCCCTGGTTTTTCCCTGTTTTTTACCGCCTGCTATCAGGAAGTTTTCCATTCTGCCTTCCTTTTCGCATTTATCAAACGCATAGCGAATCGTGACATCCTGAATTGTTTTAATTTTAGGAAGCCAGAAACTGTCACTGATAACAACATTCTTTATACCAACCGCCGATACAGGATAATCCTTCAATTCTGTCTTAACTGAACAGCCCGCAATAAGGATGGATAATAAAAACAAAACCTTTTTCATGGTGACTTACGTATTTTTTTCTTAATATCAATGATAGGTTAACAGAAACCGCTGACTCATCTTTTCCTTAATAAAAGTAAAAATAACATTTTATAAAAAGCCACGGTATATGCAGAAAAAGTTAGCTGTAATTTCTTATTTTATCCAGGCCTATTCTGTAATGAAGCCAAAAATACCCTGGAGATTTATAATTATAAAAGACTTCGCTTATCTTTAGGTTATAATCCCAATTTTGTTTTAGATAATGTAGCTAAAAATATTGTTTCGATATGATGAACAAAAAGATTTATGTAACCATTATTTTTCTGATGGGGCTGACAATGGATTTTGATGCTGGTGCACAAAACATAGTCCCACAACGTCCCGTAATTCAGACCGAATATACTGCTGATCCCGCGCCATTGGTGTATAACGATACTGTATTCCTCTTTACAAGTCACGATGAAGATGATGCTATGGGCTTTAAAATGTACGATTGGTTGTTGTATACCTCAACCGATTTGACAAATTGGACCGGGCACGGCGCAGTGGCATCATTGGATTATTTCGACTGGGTTCCTTATGACAATGGCGCCTGGGCAGTGCAATGTGTTGAGCGCAACGGAAAATTCTATCTCTATTGCCCCATGCCCAATGGAGTAGGCATTGGTGTTTTAGTGGCTGACAGTCCTTACGGTCCTTTTAAGGATCCCATCGGAAAACCTTTGATTAAAAACAGCAATCACGACATTGACCCTACCATACTGATTGATGATGACGGTCAGGCATACATGTATTGGGGAAACCCCAAGGTATATTATGTGAAACTAAACGAAGATATGGTTTCTTATTCGGGTGAGATTTTCCAGGAACCTACAACTCCCGGAAATTACCAGGAAGGCCCCTGGGTTTGGAAACGTAACGGGCATTATTATATGGCCTATGCCTCCACCTGTTGCCCGGAAGGAATTGGATACGCAATGAGCAATTCCCCGACAGGGCCCTGGGAATACAAAGGTATGATTGTAGATGCTTCGGAAAAGACCAGGGGCAATCACCCGGGCATTATTGAATACAAGGGAAAATGGTATTGTTTCGGGCATAGTTACGACCTGTTAAAAAAAACAACACCCAAATTCTATGAACGCCGTTCGGTTGATATGGATGAAATGGTATACAATCACGATGGTACCATCCAAAATCGGGAATACTGGTCGGTGAAAGGGCCTGAACAAGTGGAAACCCTAAATCCTTTCAATCGTGTCGAAGCCGAAACAATGGAATGGAGTGAAGGTGTAAAAACCAGGTTTGAGACAGAGTGGGAAGGCGATTTCGATTGGGCCAGGGGTAAAAGAATCGCTGACCGGTTATTTGTAACATCCATAAATCATGGCGATTACCTTAAGGTCGGGGGCATTGATTTTGCTGATGGCGCTGAATCGGTTGAAGCGAGTGTTTCTCCAATTTATGGAGGCAGGATTGAAATACGGGCTGATAAAATTGACGGTGAGGTGATTGCAACAATTGAGGTAAATTCAGCACACGAAGCGGGTATTTGGAGAACATTTACGGCTCCCGTAAACAAAAATATCAAAGGAGTTCATGATGTATATTTTGTCTTCAAAGGAGAAAAAGATTTGTTTTATTTTGACTGGTGGAGATTTAATTAATTTGGCAACCGGGTTGGACCGAAATCATTTGTTGATTTGTTGACCAGCCTGCCCTGTCTGACTCCAGGCAGGCTGGCTTGGGCCTGTGCATGGCAGGCGGGGTTTTTTCGCGGCCATCGCACGGTGCTTTGAATGAGATTTGTTTATGTTCAAATGTTGCAAAGTGTTACTGAATGTAACAACCTGCTTCCAGGTTCAGACCAGGCTTAAGCATTAAATATCTGTAAATTAACCTTAGGGTTAGTCAATCCTTTTCCCAAAAGAGGCCCTAACAGCGTCAATAAAAGCCTGGGTTGCTTCAGTTCGATATTTATCCTTTTTCCATATCATATACAACTTTGCATTGAAAGCAGAGCCTTTCCATTTCAGGTTAATTAAAGAACCATCCGATAGTTCCTTTTCAACAGCGATTCTTGGTAATAAAGCGATACCCGAACAACCGGTTAACAACATTTTTTTCAAAACCTCAGGACTATTTACCTCGATTGTTTTATTTAACTTCACATTAGCTTTAATAAGCATTTTTTCAAAAATCATCCTGTAACTGCAATCCGACTTTGAAAGCAGTAGCGTTTTATCGTAAAAGTCGCTAATGGTAATAGCCTTTCCTTTAAAATGATCATTTAGTGGATTTACAACAAAAACCATTTCCACTTTGGTTAATTCTTCAACATGCAAAAGCTTTTCATTAAAATGATCACAAAAAAGAAAAGCTAAATCAATGACTCCCGCATTAAAAATATCATATACATTATACCCCACACATCCATCAAAATCAAAACCAATATTTGGAAATTTTAATTGGAACTCTTTGATGATAGGCGGCAGATAATAAGCTGCAACCGAATGAGGTGTTTTTATAATAAGATTCCCTGTCTTTTCATCCGAGTCTTTAAAATTACTTAGAATCTCATTTTCAAGATTAATTAAACGCTGGGAATATTTAAGCAACTTCACCCCTGATGGAGTAAGAGAAATCTTATTTCCCGACCTGATAAACAATGTTACTCCCAAACTGTATTCCAACGACTGAATCTGTGATGAGACAGTCGATTGAGCATAATTCAGCACTTTGGCAGCTTTATTAAAGCTTAATAAACTGGCTACCATCTGAAATGTCTTTAGTTCTCTAAACTCCATCGTTATCTATTTTTACGATTAAGACTATCGAAAAATATCGTTTTGATTCAATTATCCGATTACTTTACTTCGCTAAAGTAATTAAAAACTTAAAATTGGCTTATATGAAGAATTTACTATTTGTGTTGTTTATTGTGAATTTTTGTGCTTTTGCTTACTCACAAAAATCAGAAGAAAATCAGACCCTTAAGCCTGCCATTACATTTTCCGAAAAAACATACGACTTCGGAAATATTATTGAGAGTGATGGAAAAGTTAGTCACACTTTTGAAGTAACCAATGCAGGGAAAGCCGTATTATTGATTACAAATGTGCAAGGCTCTTGTGGCTGTGCTGTTTCCGAATGGAGCAAAACGCCAATAGTACCGGGCGCAAAAGGCTTTGTTAAAGTAATCTATAATCCCGAAAACAGACCGGGAACATTTAACAAAACGATTACCGTAAGCAATAATTCATCCGAAAGCCCAGTATTATTGATTATTAAAGGAACTGTAGTTCGGAAAGAATCCAATTAACAAGCACAACATATTAGAAGTTTACAAAAATGTATATTAAATAAATCAATAATCAACCAAAATCTGAAAAATGAAAAAAACAATTTTCTTCCTTTTTACCTTGCTATTTACAATGCAATTGTGCTATTCGCAAAACAATCAAGGCAGTCTGGTTACAACTTCCGATACCATCCGGTCACTCATGTCTATTCAACAGCTTATAAAGGATGCACGCGAAGGAGTGGATTTTATAAGTAACGAAGAACTGATACAACGCATTAATGACAATCCGAAACTTATTTTAATTGATGTGCGTGGTAAAGATGAATACGACGCAGGTCATCTTAAAGGAACAACATGGTTAGACAGAGGTGTTGTGGAATTCACTCTAGCTCGTACTTTGCGCGATCCAAATGCGGAGATCGTTGTCTATTGTTTAAAAGGGAATCGTTCAGCTTTAGTAGTTAAAACCCTTAAACGAATGGGTTACAAAAATGTAAAATCTCATATAGGTCTTGAATACTGGATTAATGCCGGCCTTCCTATTTATAATTTTTTAGGAGAGATAAAAAATATGAAACTACGAGAACTTAACGCAGCCACCAACCCTGTTGAGTTTTATTTAGATAAGAAATAGATACCCGGCAAAATTTAATATGACGACTTTTTAAATCATCCGGGGTCGGACCAAAATCATTTGTTGATTTGTTGATTTGAATTACTGGTGATGTCAAGGCCCTTTTCAAGAAATTCCTAGCCTTCCGTCTCAATAACCGCTCCGCGGTAAAGAAGGTGTATCTAACCATATTTCCTACAATACCAAAACCGCTCCGCGGTAAAAGACATCATTCACACCGATAATTGCTGCTGACTGATTGCTGAATGTTGACTGCTGAACCCTGCCTTCGCCAAAGCTACGGCAGGCAATGGCTGATAGCTGACTTCTCCGTCATTCATAATTCATATTTCATAATTCAATTACTCATTACTCATTGTTCATTGTTTTAAGCCTTCCGTCATTATTCACACCGATAATTGATTTCTTTGGTGTTCATGAATAGCTTCGCGATTTCACAGCTTCGGCGCCATCGCGTTTTGTCACGGCCACCGCACGGTGCTTTGAATGAGGTTGGTTTTAATGCTTATGTAGTTAGCGACCGATTACCAGATTACCGATTACTGGTTACCGGTTTTCCTTGTCCCTTGTCACTCGTCACTCGTCACTATTCTTCCTTGTCCCTTGTTCCTACTCTTTCGGTTTCCAAATCCGGAATTCTCCGCTGCATTGCAAGATGTTCAGCAGGTAGAGCGTACCGTCGTAGTACCGCTGGTCGAAAATGGTGGGAACGGGTGCATTCCAGAAATCCTCAACAAATTCTTTCGCAACCGGATTGGTAGCTGCCAGACTTGCGGTGGCCGTGGTAGCAGCCAGCCCCGTCCGGTGCATCGGGTTGAGCACTTCACCGTTTTGTTTGAAAACATGTCCGTAAGTGCTAACGCCCATACTGGCAAAAAACGACTGGATACGGTTGCTGAGTTCCTGAACAGAGGAGTCTTTCTGCCACCAGCTCCAGTCAACAGCCCAGTTGGAAGCCGTTCGCCACGAATCATAAGCGAAATTTACCGAGTTGGGATTCCATGACACAAAATGCGGTGAGCCGTCGAAATTGGCATAATCGGTACATAAACCGGTAACCGGGTGACATGCCTTGCTGAAATATTTACGGCTCGTGTCAGCAGCAGCAGCCCAAAATTCACGGTCGGCTTCAGGGCCCCAGCGCGACCACAATTCATAGAATGCAGGCAGGTGATAGGAAGGGTCGGAGAACGTGTTATTTGGAGCATCAGGTACAAACAGAATCATCCTTGCTTCTTCATTAACCATAGGCCCTGTAGTAGCCTGCCCGGTGAGGGTATTTCCGGTTATAATTTTGCGATGCCGCATATCTGTCAGGATGGTATCTGCATAAGCCTTATAATTGTATATGCCTTCACCATTGCCCCAGCGGTTGGCCGCAAAGTATAACGACATCACGAAGTATTCTTCGCCATCAGGGGCAGGACCTTCCGATAAGGGGGTGCCATCGGTGCGGATTGACCAGGCAAAATAACCCTTCGAAGGGTGGTCAGGCTTGCGAATGTACATGTGGGTCATTGCCCAGTTCCAGAGTGCATCAAATTCCGCTTTTTTGTTCAATTGCACACAAATCATCATGCCGTATGACATGCCCTCGCTGCGGACGTCGTTATTGTTTATATCGGTCAGGTAGGCTTTAGGACCGTTATCATTTGTGCCGGCTTCGAAGTATAGCCGCTGTGAAGTATCGCCATAAAACAATTGCTGAAATGCAGCATTAACTTTGGCCGATATCTCTTCCTGTGTGTGACCGTTTTCAATGAAGAGGTTCCTGTACACTCCGGTGACATAGGCCCCATTCCCGTCCTTGCTGCTGACAACTTCCTTCTTTAAGCCACATTGTACTAACAATAAACATATACCCAGCCATCCCAGGGCGCGATGTGATTTCTTCCAGGTTGATTTTGATTTCATATGTTCAAATGGATTTGCAGTCATTTTGATGTTGAGAATTCCAAAATAAAGATAACTAAAAACATAAGACAATAATCTATGTCCGGTTCTGCTAAATCCCGATTACTGATTACCGATTACCCGATTACCGGCTGCTCACCGTTCACCGGTTTTCCTTGTCACTTGTCACTATCACTCTATTACTGATTACCTGATCTTATAGCTATACAAAGAAGTTTCAGTGGTGATAAAAAGCAGATGATGATCTTTTCCACCAAAAGCAATAGAAACAGGCCGTTCTGGCAGACTGATCTTATTGATCTCCTTTCCGGTTTTATCGAAAACGAAGATTTGCCCATCTGCTACGTAAAGATTCCCTTCTGAATCAATCGCATAACTATATTCGCCCCGCTCCTGGATATTCCTGAGATTGGAGAGTTGACCGTTTGGTCCTACTTCCAGTTTTACCAGGCGCTTCTGCATTTCATCAGATACATAAAAGGTTTTTCCGGGTGTTGCAAGTGCCAAATTAGCACATCGACCAATATCATAGGTTTCAGGAATTACAGTGACACCATCGGTGGCCATAAAGGCTGAATCCGGAAAATATTGCACAGCCTGGGTAAAGGTATCATGATATCTGCTGGCCGGATAATAAATCTTGCTGATATTTTTCAATCCGCTTGTTGCAACTCTGGCTAAAGGAACGAAAGTTTCATCAGGATTATCAGGATTGATGGAAAAAACATACGCAGCCCATCCGCCGTTTCCCCAACTGCTGTATGCCGGATTGTCGTCGGGAAGCTTCTTTACCGTTTCCTGTTTTCCACCAACCATGTATCCGGGTTGCGGATCATAGCGGCAGACAACCAGAAGGTTGTCCTTGGTGTCGGTTGCCAGAACGAATGGCTGAATGGGGTAATCAGCGAGCATCGACACATTGCTGGTTTCGGCATCCCATTTATAGATCCTTCTCTTTCTTGATTCACAAAAGTATACATTGCCTTTGCTGTCAGCAGTGATGCCCTGGGTAAAATCAAAACCGGTTGCTTCCTGTTTTAAAAGGCATGCCTGGTCAATACAGGAAGGACCGGGACCTTTTTCGCTTCCGTTTACTTTCAGCAGGGCATATTCCCAGGGATATACCGGAATCCTTTTATTTACATCATATACAGTAAATTCCGTAACCCATAATTTCTGGGTATAGTTATGTACATTGCGAAACTCAATGTCTCTGCAATTCCACAACCTTACACCGAATGATTTTGGAGTAGCGACACGGATAACCCGGTAGATCCATAAGTTGTTGAACCGGATGTTCCGGCAATTTGAAAGTTCAACCATCTGGCACTCTTTTCCCTCTCTGCTTTCTTCTTCCAGCTGAAAGGCATAAATCTTCCAATTGGCAATATTTTCAAAGCGCGCCTCATTTCTGACATGATGCTCGAGTGATATGGCATATAGTCTGGAAGGAGTGGATGAATTGCTCGCATACAGACCACTTGTAGCATAAGTACTGGCAGTCCAGATGTCTTTGATAGTCCCCCCGCCTCCATTGGTAATCCAAAGGCTCCAATACTGGTTATCCCATGCCAAATCAAGTCCCTGTTCATTTACAGGTTTATCGGGCGTGCTCACCGGACGCATACCTCTTCCAAAAGAAAGCATCAGGCTCTGCATTTGCCGGTCAGCAGCTGCCTGGTCTTCAGCATTCAGAGGCTTACGCATGGTACCATGTCCGCCTACAAATTTTACGTCGTTCAGAAAGGATTTTTCACCTGCCATCCATTTGCATCCTACTGCCCGGTAATTGATACCGCCTGTGAATATGCCTATGCCATTCAGAATATCGTCGCCTCCCTGTGAAGATTCAACGAGTGGCACCGGTCCCCCGAAACCGCTGAATGCCGGTTCACTTTCTTTAAGAATAAACTGCGTAGCCATGGGATGGAATCCGATGAGTTTTGTTCCCGGCCTCATCTTTAATGTTCCTGTAAGTCTGTACCATCCCTGTGGGACATAAATCACCTGATATTTGGCAATAGCATCACGGAATATTTTTGTGTCATCGGTTTCTCCATCGCCTTTAGCGCCCAGTTGCCTGATATTTACCCAGCTATCCATGGATGGCAGCAAAGGAATGTCCTTTGCCAGTGCAGCAGGAATCTTTAGTATGGGGGTCATATCCACCCGGGTGTCCAATTTAGAATCATCATTCAGATTGTCCATTACAAGTCCGTGTACAAATTCATTCACACGGTAAGTTTTGGAGACAGCTTTTACTGTTTTGCCGCTTTCGCGTAACAAGGCGAATACCGGTACATTGCTGCATTCGATTTGCCGCAAATTTACCTGTGTGAGCGTGCTGTTTTCCCTGCTGATGATTATTCCGGCCCGGCTTATATTCTCAAACAAACAATTCTCCATCATCAAACGGTCGGTATTATTTTCCATAATCTCGATACCAACAGGAGTATTCTTTACATGCATATTCACGATGGTAAAGCCGGTATAGTGAGAAAGGATAGCGGCCTTACGCTGGCCTTCAAAATAAGTATCCACGGTCATCATGGGCCAGCTCGGTGAAGTAGGTCCCGTCATGATTCCATATTCACCACCTATAATAGTGACATTCTCCATTTCATTCCCAATCTCGGACATGCCTGCCAAACCGTTGCCGGCATTGATAACACAATGGCTGATAAAACCATGCTGGGCAAAATGGGCTCTGAGTGCAATGGCATAAGGATTTCCCTTAAGAATGCGAAAATCGATATTGGATAATGCGCTGTAGAAAGTTCCGGGATTGGCGTCACGTGGTTGTTCACCCTCCTTAACAATGCCGCCTGTAAAGCATATCATGTAGCGTTCTTTAAAGGGACTGGCGGTATCGGGCGACTGGTATCCCCGGGACTTCTCTGCCAGGATAATTTCGGGACGTGTTTTTCCGTATCCGATTAAGCGGATGGACGGTGGCACATAGATGGGGCGACTGATGAGGTATCGTCCTTCCGGGATAAACAATATTCCAAAGTTTCTTTCGGTTTTTACCTGATAAATGGCTTTTTGCAAAGCCTCAGAAACATCCATTTTACCATCGGCACGAATGTTATAATTCTCAGGGGTAAAATAAAATGCCTCAGGATCGTCGGGTCTTAATTTATACACCGATTCACCCCGCCAGTTGGTTGTCTGTGCTGATAAAAGGGCAGACATGGCAAACAACAGGCCCATAAGCAATAATTTATAGAATTTCATTCTTGGAGTATTAAAAAATGTAATATAAAGGTAGTGCTGAAACGTTATCATTGTTCATGAAATATGTCATACACCTAAACACTCTGGCCGGACAAAACCCGGCTGCAACCGGGGCCGGTTTTTGCAATCAGCCTGCAGACTGGCAATACAGATAATAATAATCGGTAAACAGCCGGTAATCGGATTAAAAAGGGACAAGGGACAAGGGACGAGGGACAAGGGACCAGTGGGCAGGAGTGCGAGACGGGTGCATGGAAAAATGATATCCTGTCCGGCAATTGGCAACTGAAAGCAATCGACCAACCAATCGATGAATCGACCAAATACATTTGTTGATTTGTTGATTTGTTGTCAAATAGTAAACCCTGAAGGGGTATAATCTCGATAACCGCGGGTGAAACCTGTGGCAGATAATACCCCAATCTCACAACTCTGAAGGAGTTGAATTTAACGACGTATTTAAAATTCAACCCTTTCAGGGTTGAGAGAGATCATGACTTATATCCACGGGTTTTCACCCGCGGTTATTCAAATTTGACTCCTTCGGAGTCTTCCCCACACCCCGGTTCGGCTTAGGCTCCCACAAAATGCGGGACAAGTCGTGCCCAAATCGTTTTTATCTTTTCAAGCTAACGTCTGAACACACAAAGGCCGGAGCCTTAAGAAATATATTCGGCAGAGGCACAGCCCATAGCCGTCAAGCTAAGAGCTCATTTATCGTTAATAATGAAGATGTTATAAGTTGAAAGATGTTTATTTACC
>CAZTSR010000031.1:0-19914 GCA_964615995.1 uncultured Bacteroidales bacterium | reverse complement strand
TACCGCAGGTATTTCCCCTTTGTGTTCTTAGTGACGTTTTACCTTCTTGCTCTTCCTGTTAAAATCAATACCCACAACCATATAGTCCTCAACCTTAAATCTCTTATGCATCTTTCCTGATAATCATATAAATTAAAAAAGAACTCAGGGATGTACTTATTTTTTATTTCAGTTCGAATATAGCTTCAATTTCAACAGCAATGTTCATGGGCAGAAACATGCCAACAGCGCTGCGGACACCTACTCCGGTGTCTTCACCAAATACCTGGAGCATCAGTTCGCTAAAGCCGTTGATAACAGCCGGGTGCTGACAGAAATCCGGGGTGCTGTTCACCATTCCGAAAACCTTTACCACCCTTTTAATATGATCTAAGCTTCCCAGATGATTCCTCAATGTGGAAAGTATTGCCAGTCCTACCTGGCGGGCTGCCAGTTTGCCTTCTTCAAGCGACATGTTATCACCCAGTCTTCCGGTTATCAGTGTCCCATCAGTGCGTAAAGGTGTATGGCCTGACACGTATACAAGTTTATCAATAATAAGAGCCGGCTTATATAATGCTAAAGGCTTTGGGGCATCAGGGAGGATCAACTTCAATTCTTCAATTCGGGAGTCAAATGAGGTGTTCATATCAGAATATTGTTTTGATCCGATAAAGATATGAAATCATAATCAACTTTCCTGTTTACCATCCATCAATAATTGAAGGGCATTTTTCATGGAACCTGCACGCACTATCTGGGCTCCGTTAATAAAGTATATTTCATCAGCGTTTTCAATGGTATTCAGCCGATGAGCAATAACAATCCGCGTAGTAGATGCGTCCAGTTTTGCCAGGATAACCTCAAGCTGCTGTTCAGTAAGGGTATCAATATTTGCAGTTGCCTCATCCAGAATGATGATTTCAGGTTTTCGCAAAACGGCCCTGAAAAAGGCAATCAACTGCTTCTGACCCAAACTCAGGTTGCTTCCGTTATTTGTTACCGGGGTGTCCAGCCCTTCTTCAAAACGCCCAATCAGCGGTTCCAATCCTGAATCTTTCAGAATTTCTATAACTTGTTCCTTTGGCATTCCTTCCATCTTAGGATTACCATAAAGAATGTTTTCACCGATTGTCCCCGAAAACAAAAACGGATCCTGCAGAATGAAGCCGATCTTAGCTGCTCTTTCTTCTTCACTGTATGATCTTAAGTCCTTTCCATCCAGTAAAACCATCCCTTTTGTGGGATCATACAATCGTGAAATCAGCGATGCCGTTGTCGTTTTTCCGCCACCCGTAGGTCCTACAAATGCATAGGTCTTTCCTTTTTCCAGTTCAAACCGGGTGCGGTGAAGCACTTCTTTTCCTGAAGTATAGCTGAATGACACATTTTTAAATGATAAGTAGGCCCCTTCGCAGGGTTCAGATGACTGATTTTCAATAACAAGATCAGATTTCATGTTCAGGATGTGGGATATCCGGTCCCATGCTGCCAGCGCTACCTGGAAACTTGCCCACAGAGCGGCAAGCTGTCTTAAGGGATTGTAGAAATTCTGGATATAAGAGAGGAAGCTGATGAGAATACCAATGGTGAATTGGCCTTTCAGGATCAGGTATATCCCGAATGTGAGCACAATCAGGTGTCCCATATTTGAGAAGAAGGTATATACGGGAATAAAAAGACTGTTGGCAATACCTGCCTTCATCGAAGATTCATAATTGATGACATTGGCTTCATTAAACCGCTTTCTGAAATAATCCCTGCGATTGAACGCCACTACTACTTTAAAATTGGCAAGACTTTCCTGTATTTCAGCACTGAGATTTCCGGTAGTGGCAAGAGAATCACGGTTCAGCTTCTTGATCCACGGGGTGACGATCCGGGAAAAAGTAAGCAGCAGTATGGCCGGAATCAGGGCAGCAATACCCAGGTATGGATTTAATGAAATCAGAAAAATCCCGGCACCAGTCATGAAAAACAAATTGGTGATAAACTGCAGGAGCGATTGCGAAAAAAACTGGCTCAGCTTATCCGTATCATTGTTGATTCGGGAAATGAGGTCTCCTGCCTTGTTCTCATGAAAAAAAGCAACGGGTAATTCCTGTAATTTCATGAAAATATTGTTTCTGAGCCTGTAAAGCACACGCTGTGCAACAGAACCCATGACCTTGGTTTGCCAGTAACTCGTATTTAACGTAATCACATAAATAAATGCCAAAACAACCGAGAATTTGATTACTCCCTTATAGTCGCCCGATTGAACGAAGGTGTCAATGGTGTGTCCGATGATAAAAGGTGCAGTCAATGCCAGCGCAGAATGAACAATCATAATGATCAGCGCAATGACAAGGGATTTTCTTTCATCTGAAAGAATGTAAAGCAGCTTTTTTAAAGCTTTAAAAGGCTTCACCGTTTCCCGCTGGTCCTTATCAAAACTAAGATTGTACTTCATAATGACTGGTGCTGCGCTGTGAATTATAAATCTGAACGTATTCGGGTGAAGCATGAAGGAGTTCCTTGTGCGTTCCTGCTGCTATTACCTCTCCTTCCATAAGCAGAATGATCTGCTCGTAATGTTCAACAGGGGCTATTTTTTGAGTCACAGTAAGTACACTGATACCCGGATAATTGGTGAAAATATTTTTCATGATCTTCTGCTCGGTCTTTTTATCAACTCGTGCGGTAAAATCATCCAGCAATAACAGCGTAGGATTCAATGCCAACGCCCGCGCCAGCATGATTCTTTGCTTTTGACCGCCCGATAAGCTGGTTCCGCGTTCAGAAACCATGGTATCCAATTTATCCGGCAGGGTGTTCATAAATGATGTCAGTTCTGCTGTTTCAATGGCCCGTGCCAGATGATTTTCATCGATTTCATTTCCAAAAGTGATGTTATCACGAACCGTCATGTTGAAAATAACGCTGTCTTGAAAAACAACACCCAGTTGCCGGTACAGCGAATTCTTTTCATAATCGTCCATGACCACATCATCAATGTATATTTTGCCGGTTTGCGGTTGAATAAGTCCCGACAGCAAATACAGAAGCTGTGTTTTCCCGGCAGCTGTAGGACCTATAATAGCCGTTTTTGAACCAGCCGCCAATTTAAAGCTGATGTTTTTGAGTGCGATCTTGTCGCCATAGGAGAGGGAGACATTCTCAAATTCCACCTGTCCTTTGATCTCTTTTACTACAGTGCCTTTTTCAGGAATATCCGGTGTGGAAAGAACCTCTCTGACTCTCTGGTATGATGCGCTGGCATGGGCAATCATATTGCTCATGAAACCAATTACGAGAATAGGAAATATCAAAATGCTGACATAGTTGTTGAAAGCAGCGATTTCACCAAGTGTCATTGAACCGTTAATTACGAAATGGCCACCCAGGGCAAGAATCGATAAAATGGCAAGGTTGCTCACAAATGTGATGAAAGGAATGAGCATGGCAAAAAGTGAGAGTATGGACAATCCCAGATCAAGTGAAGTATGGCTTGCTTCCATAAATTTCCGGTATTCTGTCTGCTGTGAATTCAGAATCCGGATGAGCATGGCGCCTAAAATGCTTTCATTGATCACCCTGTTCAGCCAGTCGATGACTTCACGGCTTTTTTTGAACAGCGGCCTCACCTTGGTGAGCATAATGAAAAAGGCACCTCCAATGAGCGGTATAATAGCAAGCACGGTTAATGCAAGCTTCCAGTTGAGTGACAAAAGCAGAATGCTGGCTCCGATAATTACAAACAGTGATGATATAATGGATGTAAAAGCCTGCGAAATGAACATCTTGATGGAATCGATATCGGATGTAAGATTGGTAAGCAGCCTGGAAGGGTTGGACGCGATGATGTAGTTCAGAGACTGCCGGGATAATTTATCCGAAAGCTGCTCACGCATATCGCGTGCAGCTTTTTCGGAAGTATAGGTCTGGATAATCCCCTGCAGATAATTAAACAGAAAGATTACCAACGATGCCGCCGTGAACTGAATGATGATTTTTTTCAGATCAGGGGTTCCACGACTATACTGGTCAATTCCATGGGAAACGATCAGTGGAATAACCAGATTTACAGCGTTGCCAATAAGGGCGAAAATAACCAGAATGGATACATGTCCCTTATACGGTTTTAACAGGCTGAAAATAGACGGTTGCTTTGCTTCAGAGTTTCTGTGTGCCGGTTTCATTCTCATATCAGGCATTGCCGATTTCTGAAATGTAAAGAAAGAACAATTTGAGATACTTTATGCACATTTCGAAACTGAGCGATCATATTTATCCTTAAAAAATCTAAAAAATTCAAAGGCCAGCCAGGAAAATCTCAATAATCCGGTTGCCCTCCAGTTAAGAGCCATGAATCTCATTGGTGAAGGCTTAAAGGAAAAGAGCTCCATGATCATTGTTCCGAGCAGTGCGCTCGACTCGATGAACCTTGGCGTGCTGGGAGGACTTGCCTCCCTGGGAAAAGATGCTGTAAAGGGAATTGAATAGGAATATACTTGATCAATTTTACTCCCCGGTTAATAAATATCTGGTATTTTTTCCTGCATCAACTCATCGGATTTGTATATGGAACGATATATTTGCCGAACTAATTTTTAATATTCATTCAAATAGTATTCTTTATAATGGGCAAAATTCCGGGAATTGAAAAGGTGATGATCATTGGCTCAGGTCCGATTGTAATTGGTCAGGCTTGTGAATTCGACTACTCAGGCACACAGGCATGCAAGGCCTTACGGGCTTTGGGTTATAAAATTGTGCTGGTGAATTCTAACCCGGCCACCATTATGACTGATCCCGGCATTGCTGACTTTACCTACCTGGAACCGCTTAATGAATATGCGCTCACTGAAATTATCAAAAAAGAACGGCCTGATGCCTTATTGCCAAATCTGGGGGGACAAACGGGACTGAACCTGTCTTTGCTTCTGGCAAAAAAAGGGGTACTGGATAAATATAACGTTAAGGTAATTGGAGTAAACATTGACGCAATCGAAAGAGGCGAGGACCGTGTTGCTTTTAAGGAAACCATGAACCGGCTTGGCATTGAAATGCCCCTTAGCACAGCGGTCAACACTGTTGAAGATGCCGAAAAAGTAGCCGAAGGTCTCGGATACCCGGTAGTGATTCGTCCTGCCTACACCATGGGCGGAACGGGCGGCGGACTGGTTTATAATATAGAAGAACTCAGAACCATTGTGAGTCGCGGCCTTTCTGCCAGCATTGTGAACCAGGTATTGGTTGAAGAGTCTGTTCTCGGTTGGGAAGAGCTTGAACTTGAGGTGGTACGCGATGCTGACGGCCGGATGATCACCGTTTGCTTCATTGAAAATGTGGATCCTATGGGCGTTCATACCGGTGATTCGTTCTGTACAGCTCCCATGTTGACCATCAAAACCGAATTGCAACAACGCCTTCAGAAATATTCATACAGCATTGTAGAAGCAATTGAGGTTATTGGAGGTACCAATGTTCAGTTTGCGCACGACCCGGTTTCAGACAGGGTAGTGGTCATCGAAATTAACCCGCGTACATCCCGCTCCTCAGCCCTGGCATCAAAAGCTACCGGTTTTCCGATAGCTCTGGTTTCTGCTATGCTGGCAGGCGGATTAACATTGAAGGATATTCCTTACTGGAGAAGTGGTACACTCGACAAATATGAACCCTGGGGAGATTATGTGGTTGTGAAATTTGCCCGTTGGGCATTTGAAAAATTCGACGGTCTCGAGGATAAGCTCGGAACCCAAATGCATGCGGTAGGCGAAGTTATGAGCATTGGCAAAAATTATAAGGAAGCCTTTCAAAAAGCCATCCGCTCTCTTGAAATTGGCCGTTTTGGTTTGGGTTTTGCAAAGGATTTTAACAAGAAATCCTTGCACGATCTGATGGTTTTACTCAACCAGCCTTCCAGTGAAAGGCAGTTTATCATGTATGAGGCTCTGCGAAAAGGCGCAGATGTTAAAGAACTTCATCAGAAAACACATATAAAGGAATGGTTTATCTTACAGATGAAGGAATTGGTTGATCTGGAAGAAAAAATATTATCCTTTAAAGACAGCCAGGTCCCGGATGACGTGTTGATCCAGGCTAAAAAAGATGGATTTGCAGATAAATACCTGGCCAAAATTCTGAATATTCCCGAAAAGAAAATTCGTGAAAGGCGTATAGCCCTTGGCGTTAAAGAAGCATGGGAACCTGTTCCGGTCAGTGGAGTTGAAAATGCAGCCTATTACTTCTCAACCTATAACGCACCCGATCATGTTTCGGTAAGCAGCAACAAAAAAATCATGGTTTTGGGCGGTGGACCCAACCGCATTGGCCAGGGTATTGAATTCGACTACTGCTGCGTGCACGCGGCATTTGCGATCCGCAATGCCGGTTATGAATCCATTATGGTCAACTGCAACCCGGAAACCGTGTCCACTGATTACGACACTTCAGACCGGTTGTATTTTGAACCTTTGACTGTTGAAGACATTCTGAGCATATACGAGAAAGAAAAGCCCGAAGGAGTCATTGTTCAGTTTGGCGGCCAGACCCCGCTGAACCTCGCCAGGGAACTTGCTGAGGCAGGTGTGAAAATCCTGGGCACATCACCGGATACCATTGATCTGGCTGAAGACCGCGACCGCTTCAGACATGTCATGGAAAAACTGGGCATTCTGCAACCTGAATCAGGAATGGCAAGCAATCTTCAGGAGGCTCTGAGTATTGCAAATCGTATTGGTTATCCCCTTATGGTTAGGCCATCCTACGTACTTGGCGGAAGAGCCATGCGCATTGTTCAGGATGATGAAATGCTGGAACAATATGTTAAAGCAGCAGTGTTTGTATCCCCTGACCGTCCGCTACTCATCGACAGGTTCCTGGAAGATGCTATAGAATCTGAGGCAGATGCGCTTTCCGATGGCACAAATGCTTTTGTCCCTGCTGTTATGCAGCATATCGAATATGCAGGTATCCACTCGGGGGATTCTGCCTGCGTCATTCCACCGGTGATCATCCCTGAGAAACATGAACAGACCATTAAGGAGTCCACCCGGAAAATTGCCATTGAAATGGGTGTGGTGGGATTAATGAATATTCAGTATGCCATTTTTGAAGACAAGGTATATATTCTGGAAGCCAATCCACGTGCGTCCAGAACCGTTCCGCTTGTTTCAAAAGTTTGCAATGTATCTATGGCCAATATAGCAACCCACCTTGTCCTTGGCAAAAAACTCAGCGAATTCAACCTGCAGGAGAAAAAATTCAGCCATTTTGGTGTGAAGGAAGCCGTATTCCCGTTCAATATGTTCCCCAATGTGGACCCCTTACTTGGACCTGAAATGAGATCTACCGGAGAAGTATTGGGACTGGCAGACTCTTTTGGCATGGCATTCTTTAAATCGCAGGAAGCCACTCAAACCTGCCTTCCTGTTGAAGGAACCGTATTGATTACCATAGCAGACAGGGATAAGGATAAAATTCTCGTACCTGCCCGTAATTTTCAGAATATGAATTTCAGGATCCTTGCTACAGGAGGAACATGCAAGTTTTTGAATGAACATGGTATTAAAGCTGAAGTCATTAAAAAAGTTTATGAAGGCCGTCCGAATATTGTAGATGCCATTAAAAACGGGGAAATTCATCTTGTGATTAACACTCCTGCCGGAAAAATGAGCGAATACGATGATTCCTATATACGCAAGGCTGCCATTAAGCACAAAATTCTTTATATCACTACTACAACTGCCGCCCTGGCTGCTACTATGGGAATTAAAGAACGCAAACACCATGAATATAAGGTAAGATCACTGCAGGATTACCATAAAAACATTCAATAATCCTGTTTGGCAGTTTGTTGAATCGCTCAAACCAAATTGATGCCGGAATTGTTCCTTGTCGAATGATTCCGGCATTTTTATATCCCTGCAACATGTCAGGGAAGGCTCGCGCAATCACTGGAAGAACATAAGTTTCCTGATTCATTTTTAACCAATATTCATATATTTTGTATAAATATTTCTTTTGTACCCATTCTTTTTCTATTTTCGGTTCCAATTTTACAATGAAAAACCATGCAACAAGAAAATCGAATTGGAAGCAAAATCTCCACGCTGAGAAATCTTAAAAATATAACCATTGAAGATCTGGCTGCACGTTCAGGCCTATCCCTGAAGCAGGTGGAGTCGATAGAATCGAACACCTTATTGCCATCTCTGGGTGTAATTATCCGCATTTCCCGTGCATTGGGCATGAGAATCGGTACACTTCTGGATGATACTGTTAAGGAAGGCCCTGCTATTGTAAGAGAAAAGGACAGGTTGTCTGCAAGCAGCTTTTCCACCAGTGAGGATGCTTCACGTGAACATATGAACTTTTTCTCCCTGGCACCCAATAAGGCAGGACGGCATATGGAACCATTTGTAGTGGATATTGTACCGGGTAAAGACACGGAAATCTTCAAGTCATCTCATGAAGGAGAGGAATTCCTTTTTGTTATGGACGGCAGCATCACCGTTGCTTACGGTACTGATGTGTTTGAACTGGCTAAGGGTGACAGCATTTACCTCGATTCCATTGTTCCGCACCAGGTGACCACCCGTGCTTCTTTTGCCAGAATTCTTGGTATTGTTTACGTTCCTGTTTAATAAGCTGATCCATGCACCTCATAGAAGAAACGCTCGTCAGCCTGCTCGAAAAGTGGGCCAAAGAAATACCCGATCACGAATTTATCGTGTATCCCGACCGGAATTTGCGGTTCACTTACGCCGAATTCAATCAGCGGGTCGATAAGCTTGCTAAAGGACTCATGTCCATTGGAGTTAAAGCAGGTGACAAAGTAGGCATATGGGCTACCAATGTACCCGACTGGTCGACCTTTATGTATGCAACCGCCAAAATCGGGGCCATCCTGGTTACCGTAAATACCAGCTATAAACTGTCGGAACTGGAATTTCTGATCAAAAATGCAGATTTGCATACCCTGTGTATCATTGATGGATATCGCGACAGCGACTATGTGAACATGGTATTTGATCTGGTTCCGGAATTGAAAAATGACGTTCGCGGCAATCTGAACAGTGCGAAATTTCCAGTGCTAAAAAATGTGGTTTTTATCGGACCGCAAAAGCATAAGGGCATGTACACCACCCATGAGTTGATGTTGCTGGGATCTTACCTGTCAGATGATGAACTGAACCAGGCAAAGGCAAAAATCAGTTGTCACGATGTTGTGAATATGCAGTATACATCGGGTACCACTGGATTTCCAAAGGGCGTAATGCTCACGCATCATAATATTGTAAACTGCGGTAAAAGTACCGGAGAATGCATGCATTACTCACAAAACGACCGGTTATTGGTATGTGTGCCTTTGTTTCACTGCTTTGGATGTGTTCTGGCTATGTGCGCCATCATCACCCATGGGGCAACAATGGTTTTCGTAGAGGAATTTGATCCGCTGCTGGTTCTGGCATCTGTACAAAAAGAAAAATGTACGGCAATCTACGGTGTGCCCACCATGTTTATTGCCGAGTTGAATCATCCGATGTTCCCGATGTTCGATTTGTCAACATTGCGCACAGGTATTATGGCCGGATCCTTATGCCCGATCGAAGCCATGAACCAGGTGATGGATAAGATGAATTGCAAAGAACTGATCATTGTATACGGTCTTACAGAGTCGTCTCCCGGTATGACCGCCACACGCACGACAGATTCACCCGAAGTTCGGGCTACAACGGTTGGTATGAATTATCCGGGTGTTGAAGTGAAAGTGGTGGATCCGGAGACCGGTGAAGAATGTCCGCCTGATGTTCAGGGTGAGATATGCTGCCGTGGGTATAATGTGATGAAAGGATATTATAACAATCCCGAAGCCACTGCAAAAGCAATAGACAAGGATGGCTGGCTGCATTCGGGTGATCTGGCAGTGAAAACTCCTGAAGGGTATTACCGCATTACCGGACGTATTAAAGACATGATCATCCGTGGTGGAGAAAATATCTATCCACGCGAAATAGAGAACTTCCTGTATCGCATGCCGCAGATCGAAATGATTGAAGTGGCCGGAATTCCTGATGAGAAATACGGAGAGATTGTGGGTGCTTTCATTAAGCTGAAGAAGAATGCCACACTCACCCAGGAAGAGGTGCAGGAGTTTTGCAGGGGCCAGCTGAGCCGCTATAAGATACCCAAGCATGTGCTTTTTGTAGAAGATTTTCCCAAAACCGCAAGCGGTAAAATTCAAAAGTACAAATTGAGGGAGATGGGGCTTGAATATGTGAAAAGTTTGAATACATAGATTTAAAGCAGTATTCAGAAATTTTTTTTTTCGTCTTCTTATTCTGTTCAATGTTATTATCCCGATTTCGCAATTTAATCGGTGGTTTGATATAACTTTTCCTGAATCGGAGTGTTAATTACATAAACACAAAGCTATGAATACAGGAAAAGTAGTTATCGGAATACTGGCAGGAGTTGCTGTCGGTGCCTTGTTAGGAGTGCTATTTGCCCCGGACAAAGGATCAGAAACACGGAAAAAAATCTCCAGAAAGAGTAAAGACTTTGTGGATGATGTAAAGCAGAAATATGATGATTTTGTCAGAGGGGTGAATGAGAAGGTGGATCAGGTGAAGCAGGAAACCGAGAATTTGAAGTCGAGGGCTACAAGGGCTTCTTCTGAAATATAGTCTGCATCATTTGCTAAACAGGCAACCATGGCAGAAAAAGAAGGTTTACTCAATGCTTTACTGGAAAATGCTGAAGAATTTGGCAAAACCAGTTATGAGCTTTTGAAGCTGAAAGCACTGGATCGGCTTACTGATATGATTTCATATATCCTGTCACGTATGCTGATTTTTCTGGTGATTTTCATGTTTCTGTTCATGGCTTCTATGGCTCTGGGATTTTGGCTTGGTTCTCTGCTGGGCCATAACTTTTACGGATTTATCATTGTTGCAGGCGTTTATGCGCTCATTGGAATTGTTTTGATTGCTTTTGCGCGGAATTGGCTCAGCACCATCATTGGGAATTCTTTGCTTAAGCAAAACATGGGTGAGAATGAAATGCAAATTACTTCTGTTTCCGGTTTAAAAGATGCCATCCTGCAATTGGAAAATAAACTCACCCTTCATAAGCAGCAAATGAAAGATATTGTGTTTACTGCTTATGAGAGAATGAATCCGGTTAACATCTTTAAATCTCTGTTGTCAAAAGTGGTAAGTCCCGAATTTTTAAATGATATTCTTCCGTCTGCAATGGGACTTGGAGCCAGCTTTCTAACACGTAGGATTGGCAGTTCCTCTGTAGGCAAGTTTAAGAAGGTATTGATGAGTCTGGCTCTTTATGGCCTTTCCAGGTTTGTTGTACGCAACCCGGATACCACAAAGGTTTTTGGCCATCAGGTTTTTAACAGCTTTTTCTCTAAAAGCTGATCGTTTCACAGGTAATTTTTTAATTTTATTATGATATGAATAACGGAATAGTTAAATTTTTCAATGAATCCAAAGGTTTTGGTTTTATTAAGGATGTCAGATCTTCAAGAGAATATTTTGTACATGTAACAGGGCTTAAAGATAGCGTGAGAGATAACGACGAGGTTACTTTTGACCTGGAGGAAGGTAAAAAAGGCATTAATGCTGTAAATGTCCGGTTAATGTAACCATAACTGGCAACCTTTGAACATACCCCCGCTTCGGCGGGGGTTTTTTTATTGTTAGGTGGGAAAACCAATCATCAAATCAACAAATAATTAGCCACTAAGGCACAAAGGCGCTAAGGTAATGTAAGTATGCCTTCGGCATATTTGGGCAAGGCACTAAGGTCCTACATCAAAATTCTGATTCCAATATGTATCAGCGCCATTAATTAACGCATTACCTCAATCAAAGCACAGAGCGGTGGCAATTTAAACCAATTTATAAATCACCCCAATCTCTTCCACTGTTTTTAAAGAATTTGGCAATAAGTCGGGAGGACATACGCCATATTTTTTCTTGGTCATGAACCGTTTACAACGATTCCAGTTTTCTTCACCTGCTTCACAATATTGAACACGGTAAGATTTTGCTGTGTATTCCTTGCCAGCTAATCTTTCAGTGAATATCGGGCATTTTTCTGCATTGGGACAGGTATTTTCCATAATATAAGGTTTGTATAATTAGCAAAGCAAGTTATTTTCAACTTCACACATTACTCTAACATTTAGCATTTTACCTTACGTAAATATAGTAAAAAGAGTAATATAATTCCGAAAGGTTTTTTGTTTTGTCTCAGCCCCTATAGGCAAAAGCCTTAACGCATCCATAATCCATCAACCAATCAACAAATCAACCAATAATTAGGCACGAAGGTTAATTATGTATGCCTGCGGCATATTTGGGTAAGACACTAAGGTACTATATCAAAATTCAGAATCCAATATGAATCAGGGCTATTAATTAATGCATTACCTCAATCGAAGTACCGTGCGGTGGCCGTGAGTTCGGCAGAGGCTGTGCCTCTGCCGAACATATTTCTTAAGGCTCCGGCCTTTGTGTGTTCAGGCTTCAGCCTGAAAATATAAAATCGACTTAGGCACAGCCCCATAGCCGTCAACTTAAGGTTTTGAAAACAATGCTTACGCCCCTACAGGGCTTATGTTTAATAACGCATTCTACGCAGGGCTATGCCCTGCGCTAGTGCTAAATGCCCTTTCAGGGCATATTCATTAGCAAAATACCAGCCCTGAAAGGGCATTAGCATTAGCACAGGGTGAAACCCTGTGTAAATGATAATACGTTGAAAATTAGCCCTGAAGGGGCGCAAGCAATTATTAAGTTGACGGCTATGGGCACAGCCCATAGCCGTCAAGCTAAGACTATTCCGAGCCATTTTTAAAGATTATCCAATCGAGCCCCATATTATTCGAATACCTTGCCCTGAAAGGGCTTCAAGCAAAAGGATAGGGCATCGCCCTATTTTACTTGGTATACATGACAAACAGCCCTGAAAGGGCGAAAGCAAGCAATATTTTATAAATTCAATATTGAATGGTTATAATTCGTGATGAATACTATATTCATATACTCTGAAATAATATATCAAGATAATTGTGCTAATGCCCTTTCAGGGCGGTTGATAATTGCGTATAACACCAATAGGGCGATGCCCTATCCTAGTGCTCATGCCCTTTCAGGGCAAGAAAGCAATTCAATTTTTCTGCACATTTCAATTTCTAAATAAATTCAATTGTAGAACCAAATATTTCTTCTTTTAAATATTAATGCCTTAAAATATAATAATTTACACATCTTAGCTTGACGGCTATGGGCACAGCCTAAGCCGAACAGTGGGCAGGTCAACCAATCAACAAATCATCAAATCAACAAATCACTGTTGTCCGGATAAAATTTCCGGATTCTATAAAGTCCAATATCTATTACGTCCCTACGGGACTTTGATAGTTGAGAGGTAGCTCTTCTTTTCTACCCATATTTGGTTCCTAACGGAACTGTCCCATAGGGACATCATATTGGTAGATAAATGATTAACAATTAAAGATAAGTCCCGTATGGGACGATATAAATTTATCCGGACAATAGTGATCAACAAATCAATAAATGATTAACGCCTTCAAAATCGGCTCAACCCAGCGTTCCTCATCAATATTGTAAACAACAAAATCGCTGTCGAACTGCCAGTAAGCCCAGCTAAAACCATATTTCTCAGCAGTGCGTGCAACAAAGGCAGTATACCGTGCACGCGAATCCATATCTCCTTTATCATAAGCGCCAAATTCCCCAAGGAATATCGGCCTGTTATTGCTTTTCGACCAGTCAGCAGCAAATTTAAACTTCCCGTCGATCATTTCTTTTTCTTCGCTGGTACCTGTCCATTGAATACCCGAAAGATCCCTGTTTTCTTTTGACCAGTATGCCCCCTGATGTGTAAATTCCATCGGATGATAGAAATGAACCGTAACGATGATATTTTCGTCATTTTCGGGCAGATCTAAGGTAGGCAGGCTTTCAATGCCATTCCAGTTGGCGGGTCCAATAATGAGCGTTCTGGTGGGATTGGTTTCCCGGATGATCTTCACGGCTTCAGCCAGATATTCGTTCTACATCTCTGCAGTTAATTTCTGATTGGGCTCATTGAGGACTTCAAAAAGCACATCATTCGGAGCATCTTTATAGCGGGGTGCCAGTTGACGCCATACCGAAAGGAACATTTCCTTCTTGCCGACAGGATCATCAGCCATCCGGGTATATTCGTGCATGTCAAGAATCACCATTAAGTTTGCTTCCAATCCCTTTTCAACTACCCAATCGAGGGTTTTCAGCCATTCCGCGTCAAACTGGTAGTTTTCGTCCATGCGTGAAAAGGCGTGTAAGTTGACCCGGATGTTTGAGAAGCCGGCCTCTTTGATCATTTTAAAATAGTTTTCTTTAAACCTGCCATGGTCTTTATCCTTCCAAAAAGCCCTGTCGTATCCGATTATATTGACCCCTCTGTCCAGTTTTTCGTTTTGCTTATGGGCATTTACTCCTTGTGCATCGGCAAAGTTGACCATCATCATGAAGGACAACGTAAAAAGCAATGAATTTATAATGTGTTTCATGGGGTTAAAATTTTAATAAATATAGCATATATATTGGGCATTTTGAAATGTAAGAACACCGATTTATGAATAACGAAGATGATGTACTATTTTCGCAGGCTCCGGCCTGGTGCATTGTCCTGCTAAAAATCCAGCTCTGACCCCAGAGGAGTCAGCTATCTATAGCTATGTTGGTCTACTACTCAGAGCGAATAGAATAAAACCTTGACGAAACATAAATTTGAGAAATAGTGAATAAAAATATTGATATTCAATATAATTGCATTATATTTGCACGATAGCATTTAAAATGCAATCATGCATAATATATGCAAACGTATTTATATACAATAAGTTAATAAATGAATGAATAAAGTGGTCAAATATTTTAAGGATGCTTTGGGTGTTGAATTAGACATTCAGGAAATAAAACCTGAAAAGAATAAAACACTACCGATGTATATAACTCAAGAATACAAGATATTCCAAACCAGCTTATTCAATAGAGATGTATTACTTGTATGGGTTAAGAATGACTTTACGCCTTCTAAATTAAGAAAGCACATTGATATTATAAAAAGTAAGGTTAATATTATAACTGTAGCTGTTATAGACCAAATTGAATCATACAACAGATTAAGATTAATTGAGAACAAAATGCCTTTTATTATTCCCGGAAAGCAAATGTATTTGCCTGATTTGCTTATTGATTTAAAGGAATTTGGCAGTTATTCCAGAAAACAGTTTGCAAAAATGCAACCAGCAACCCAATATATTTTACTATATCATTTACAGGTTGAATCATTGGAAGGAATTAATTTCAAGGAAATAGCAAAAAAGACAAATTATAATGCAATTACAGTCTCCCGGGTTGCTTATTATTTGCAGGATATTGGTCTATGTACTATACTTGGCGCAAAGAATAAGTATCTGCATTTTGATTTGAAAGGCAAAGATTTATGGAATAGTGTTAAAGACTTAATGACTAGTCCTATAAATAAAACAATATACTTGAATGCATGGACAGTTCCTGATCAAATGGAAAGAACTAATATTAATGCACTTGCTCACTATACAGATATTAATGATGAAGAAACTGATTTTTATGCAGTTAATTCTCGTTATTTTAATGTCTCTTTAAAGGTTCTGGTTATTGCGAATCAGAAGGAGGGTAAATTAGGGATTGAAGAATGGAAGTATGATCCTAGATCACTTACAAAATCGTCTTTTGTTGATCCCTTATCTCTGTATTTATGCTTTAAAGAGAGTTCGGATGAGCGTATTCAAATGGCTTTAGAGCAAATGATAAATTATATACAATGGTAGCGGGACTTAACAAGTTTAAAGAGTATTTCTCAGCTTACCCTGATTATTTCATAATTATTGGAGGTACGGCATGTGATATAATTATTGAACAAGCCGGTTTGAAACCAAGGGCAACCAAAGATATTGATATCATTTTAGTGGTTGAAGCGCTAAATAGCGAATTTGTCAGACAGTTCTGGCGTTTTATTGAGGCCGGTAACTACGAGCGGAGAGAGAAAAGCGCAGATGACCGTAAGTACTATCGGTTTATAAATCCTGAAAACAAAGAATTTCCAAATCAGATTGAACTGTTTTCCCGTAATCCGGATTTACTGGATCTAAAAGAAGGCACTCATCTGACACCTATCCCTGTAGATGATGACTTAACCAGTTTATCGGCCATTTTGTTGGATGACGATTATTACAAATATGTTATTGACCATAGTGATTCTTTGGAAGGTATACATCTTGCCCGGAAGGAAGCACTGATATGTCTGAAAGCCAAGGCTTACTTAGATATTGCTGATCGGATTGCAAAAGGAGGCAAGGAAAATACAAAGAAATTGCAAAAACACAAAGGAGATGTATTTCGCTTAGGGGTTATGCTGGCTGAAAGTGACAGATATGTTTTGCCTGAAATACTAAAAAAGGATTTACAGGATTTTGTAAATAAGATTTCGACAAACCTGCCGGGGAACGAAATATTCAAAGAATTGGGATTGAATGCAACATACTCTGATAAAGTGCTGAATCACATCATCAAAAGATTTCAATTAAATTAAAAAACCAATCTTCTGTTTTATGCCCCCCCGCTAGGCTTAGTTTGCAACCATAGCCGTCAACTTAAGAAATTTTGTGTGTTAATTTAAGGTGCAGCGCACCCTAAATATTTGTAGATAATGCACAATTCGTGTTTTTTTGGTGCAGCGCACCATAATATTGAATTGTTTTGGTGCGCTGCACCTTATGACATTTATAATGTCTGTAATCTACAGATATAACGCGGCGCTGCCGCTTGAGAAATGATAAAATATGGATTGCTGTCATTGCTTAAGTTGACGGCTATGGTTTGCAACTAAGCCTGAAAGAAAGAGGTTGTTAATAACCCTCTGAACTAGCAGTCACAGACTGTAAAACAAAAGAAGCGAAATTGCAAATTTCGCTTAGCGATGGGTTTCAGGGATATATATTGTTCGTCATGGGCAAAGATCATTTCATGATCATATCATTCGTGATTATGAATCGTACCTGCGAATATCCGATTATATCAATTCCAATCCCGAAAAATGGACATTGGATTCATTTCATTGAATGATTTTATCCATGTACGGACAGGCCATCCATGTATTACAGGCCACGCATGTACGGACAGGTCGCGACCTGTCCCTACATTCAATCGAATAATTTTCGTAAATTGGATAAAATTCTATTAACCAATTTAAACCATTTACCATGGAAATTATAATTACGCTTCTTATCGGTGCTGTAGCCGGATGGCTGGGCAGTATGATTTATAAAGGCAGTGGCCTGGGAATTATCGGCAATATCGTGGTAGGAATTATTGGCAGTGCGGTTGGTTACTGGCTTCTCGGAAAGCTTGGCGTCAGCCTTGGCACAGGAACGATTGCAGCAATATTAACCGGTGCAATTGGTGCCATTGTAATTCTGGTATTGCTCAATTTAATCATCAAAAAACGCTGAATTCATTCTACCTTGTACTGGTCAACTGCCGTGAAGTATGAAGATTCTTTGGAAATATCTCAAGCCACAGCAATGGTTAATAGCTGTGGCAATTTCTTTGGCTGGTGCGAGTCAGTTGCTCAGTCTTATTGATCCGCTGATATTCGGTAAAATCATCGATGAGTATGCCATTCATCCTGCGAGCCGTGCTGAACAAGAATTGGTTACCGGAGTATTGTGGTGGCTTGGAATAGCCGTTGCCATTGCTCTGGTAGCACGTGTGTCAAAATCTTTTCAGGAGTATTTCACCCGCATGACGGTTCAAAAGTTCGGCATGCAAATATTTAATGACGGGTTAAAGCAAACGCTCAGGCTTTCATTCCAGGAGTTTGAAGAACAACGCAGCGGTGAAATACTGTCGGTATTGCAAAAAGTACGCGCCGACACCCAACAATTCATCAATTCGTTCATCAACGTTTTGTTTTCGTCTGTCATTGGCATGGGTTTTTTGATCTGGTATTCCGTTACCAAAAACTGGATGCTGATTCCCGTTTTTGTCGTGGGTATACTGTTATTAGGTTCACTTACCGGATTGCTTAGTAAAAAGATAAAAACAACGCAACGTTCCATCAACCGTGAAACCAACAAGATGTCAGGCGTTATTACCGAATCCTTAAGGAATATTGAACTGGTAAAAAGCCTCGGTTTGACATTTCCTGAGATCAAGCGATTGAAGGATCAGACACTGCGGATTTATGAGCTTGAAATGACAAAAGTGCGGAAAGTACGTACTTTAGCCTTTCTGCAAGGCTCTTTGCTCAGTATCCTGAAGCAATCCATACTGTTTATCCTGTTATGGCTGATATTCCGGAAGGTTTTAACAACAGGTGAACTCATCGCCATGCAATTCATATCGACTACCATTTTCGGACCATTACAGGAACTGGGAAACATCATTCTCAGTTACAGGGAGGTTGAAGCATCCATCAGTAATTTTGATCAGTTAATGAGTAGGCCGATTGAAAGAAGACCTGAGAATCCGGTCGAAATTGGAGATTTGCAGCGCATCAATTTCCGCAATGTTGTTTTTCGCCATAAAACGGCAACCAGCAATGCCATTGATGGTATCACTTTCGGAGTGAAGACAGGTGAAACGATAGCTTTTGTAGGGCCCTCCGGCTCAGGTAAATCTACGTTGATGAAATTGCTGTTGGGACTGTATAAACCTGTAAACGGTGAGATTTGCTTTAATGATGTCGTTTCATCGCAAATCCGATACAATCAATTGCGCAGGCAGATAGGGTTTGTTTCCCAGGATACACAACTATTTGCTGGTACCATAAAAGAGAATTTGTTATTTGTAAAGGCCGATGCCACAGATGCTGAAATTTCAAATGCTTTGCATCAGGCTTCCTGTGATCAGTTGATCAAACTTTCTCCAAATGGAATGGACACTGTATTGGGAGAAGGGGGCATGAAACTTTCCGGGGGTGAAAAGCAGCGTATATCCATTGCGCGGGCGATATTACGACAACCGCGATTGTTGATTTTTGATGAAGCCACATCAGCGCTTGATTCGTTAACAGAAGAAGAAATCACCACCACAATCAGAAAACTTTCAGGGAGCAGGGAACAGATCACCCTGATCATTGCACACAGATTATCCACCATCATGCATGCAGACGTTATTTATGTGTTGGAAAAAGGTAAAATTGTTGAAACAGGAACGCACCATGAGCTCATCGTCCAAAAGGGTTTATACTATGCAATGTGGCGTCAGCAGGTGGGTGAAAGAAGATTCTGAGGTAGCTATGGGCCGGGGAATTGGCTGTAGAGAGAGAATTATGAATTATGAATTTGGGAGGGACAAGGGACAAGGGACAAGGGACAAGGCGCTAGGGAGCCGTAAGCAATCAGCCATCAGCTATCAGTGGAAACCAGATGCGCCAAAAGCCTTTATAAATGCTGGTTATGTCGATGTCCTCCTTTGGAGAGCCTGTTCCGATCTATCGGAAGGGTAGGGAATTCATCAGGGTATCCAGCATCAAGTGTCCAGTAGCATTTGCGCCTTTTCTCAGAGGCGGATTGCACTACTTCATGAGCGCAGTTTCTTAGTTCTAACTCAGCTAAAGATAATGTCATGTTTTCTTGTTATACTGCCTAAAATCCTTAGCCAGGAACAGAGGTTATTTTGAAGCACTGCTAACCCATAAGCACCGTGGGTGGGCCCGACAAAACGCAGATGGCGTGCCGGGACTAGCCGGGGGTTCGTTTTGTCTTGATCTTTCTTGTTTCGTTCTTTGGATCAAGCCAAAGAATGAAATGGGGATTCGGGGCAAAGCCTTTGAGTGTTCAAAACATAATGCACATTTTTAAAATTTCGGGCT
>CAZTSR010000030.1:17578-21385 GCA_964615995.1 uncultured Bacteroidales bacterium | reverse complement strand
GCACTAATATCAAGCGCTTTTTCAAGTTTCAAAGCTATTGCGGCATTTATATCCCTTTTTCCCTTTAATATATTCGAAAAATGTGAAGGGTATATTTTAAGATCCATAGCAAAAACAGATTTTTTTATATTCCTTGCTTCCAATTCTTCCTCCAATACCTCCCCCGGGTGTAATAATACTATAGAGCGAAGTTCTTTTCCATTCGCACCAATTACTTTATGGGTTGTCATTTTGTTTTACAGTTTTAGAATTTACAATTTTCAAATTACCTTCACAAAAAGCTTTCAAAACTACTTTTCATAATGCTTTGAAAGCTCCTCAATGGTTACAATTTCAGCTAATTTCAATACCTCGTTATCTAATTCAAATTCAATTCTATATTGATCATTAATGCGGATTGAATATAAATGCTTTTTATCCCCCTTCAATCTTTCAAAACCGAAGCTTTTGAGTTTAAACAGTTCTTCTGCATTACTAAGATGCTTTAATGAATCTACTCTCTTTATAAACTTCTCAATAACCTGAGAAGAATATTTTGGTTTCCCTTTTGGCAATTCTCCTACATAAAGCTGTTCTAAATAAACATTATTAAATTGTAAGATCATAAAATGATGTAAAATAAAAAGATGACATAACTCTAAATATTAAGAATTACATTTACAAATGTAATGTATCTTTTCTAATTTACCAATTTTGATAACTTATATTTGTTAATTTTAACTGTTTTTGGTATCAATACAATCCTGCTGCGAGTGGATATCCCAGCTGTTTTTCGCTATTTTGGTATAAACCCAATCTTTAGCTATAAATCAGATCTGTGTTATAAAAGATAGGCGTCCAATGACTTCTACCCATGCTTTGACCCCGGGATCGAGCCCAGGTCGCAGCAACACGCGCTCTCAATTCTCAGAGGTCAAAAGGAATATCCTTACCACCGGGCAAATATGAGGCGGGACAAAGGTTTGATCATATATGCCAGTACCCGGGATAATCAAAAAAGCAAGCAGCTTGAGAATTTGTTTTTCTCAGAATATACTTTTTCAGCTAAAGACAAAAATAAAAAAGATCACGGCTGTGGAACAGCAACTTCTTCAGTTGCCACGGAATCTGCAGGAACCTGAAGACTCCCTTCCTTTTGTGCCTTATTTCTGCACCTGTCGCACAAATCCGTAATATTCTTCAACTCCCTGGCCTGGGCCACAGTCCCTTCAAAAATCTCATCCGTACGTGCCGAATTGATATAGGAACAGTCCTGAAACAAATGATAACTTTTACCGGATTTCGTCCAATATACCAGATTCTGCCCATTATTCAGAGATTCCACTTCCTGTGTTTGTTCCTGGTACTGCTCAATGGAAGGCGGATTCAGGTCGACACCAAAAATTCCTGCAATTACAAGGGCTGCAACTGCTATAGCGCCCACAAGTCCCTTTTGCTTTCCATTCATATTCTTATTGGTGAAAATAAGGATCACCAAAGGCAGAAATGCAAGAATGCTGATAATTAATCCCAGCTGGTTCTGAATGAAGAAACGCACAGGCTCTTTTTCAGAAGCGGGACTCAAGCGGTTCGATTTTTTCCATAACAGGGAACCTGCTACTGCAAATACCAGATCTATTGCTATAAGAACAATCAACATGGTTGTGTTCACCGGAACTTTTTTCAACTGAAGAATCGCATAAATTTCAACGCCTATGGCGATAATCCATGCAAGAACAGCAATCATCCTTAAATTCCGGGCTTTTGCCTTGCTTTCATCAGTCGGAACAAATGTTTTAGTGGTGGTGGTGGTTGTTCCTCCTTCTACGCGGGTTACTTTTTTTGAAGTTTTATGTTCCATTTTATGTTGGGATTAATGTTGCAGATTTGGTGATGATTTCTGATACGCTCCTCGTTCTTATCAAATATAAAAATTTTTTCAATGTCACAGTGTAATACGGATCATTTGTTGATCTGTTGATTGAATACTCACACCCAATTCATCTTGTGATACATCTGGAATTCTGTATCTTGCATCCAGCCCTATTTTTCATTACTCATTGCACAGCGTTCATTGTATTTCATTCACAGCCCCGTCTCCTCCGCGAATTGTCATTACAATAACACAATATTAAAACAACAATACCATAATATTAAAACAACAATACCACAACGTGTGCGGAGCAAAACAAAAAATATCCGGCCATGAACCTGTTTTGGCTTCTGTGGCGACGGAAAGAGACAGAAAAAACCCTTTAGTAATCCGCCAGCAGACTATATGCGAACCACAACAGCGGTGCCTGACCATGTAAGTCACCCGTTACTGTGGGCCTGGTCAGGTAAAAGTTCAGGTCGGTACTTTGCCCGGTGCCTACGCATACATTTCTCAATTTTCCATCTGCCTCCAGATAAGTGGTAAGAGCTGCCCAGGCTTTTTTGCTGGCATCTTTATAGGGTTTATCAGGCAGCAGTCCTTTTTTCACTCCCACCGTCATTGCATATCCAAACATGGCTGTTGAAGAAGTCTCTTTAAAGGCTTCTTTGTGATCGATCAGCTGTCGCCACATTCCATCTTCCGCCTGGTTCATCAGTAATGTTTTCATCATACGGCGATAGCCCTCCAGAATAGCGGCATAATGCGGGTTATCCTCCGGAAGTTCAGTAAGCAATTCGGCCATGCCAGCTGCAACCCATCCGTTTCCCCTGCCCCAGAAAAAATGCGCATTCAACCCATGAAAAAATAATCCGTTGGGTTGTTGGAGCTTTTTGATGTAATCATCTAGCTCCAGGGCAGCTCTTTCAAGGTATTTATTTTCCCCGGTTACCCGGTATGCCTGCACCTGCAAGCTTGTGATCATCCAGATATCATCAATCCAATAGCGGGTTTGACTGGTCATGCCATTCGGCAGCGGATTTGCCCACTGAATATCGGCCAGCTCCATACCCTGTTTATAGAATTGCGCTGATTGGTTATGCTTGTATAATTCCAAAGGCAAAATACCGTAAACATTAGCATCCACATGGTTGGCAGTATTCAGCAGACTGTCATCAATCACGCGCTGATAGCGCTCTGACAACTTACTGATGGTTTCTTTGTCACCTAAAAGCGCTGCAAGCCGAACTGCTCCAAAGCCTGCGCATGCTTCTGCATAATGCACTGCCGTACATTCAGGAATGGAATACATCATGAGTTCAGGCCTGCCGATCAGTTCTGCTGTAACAAGATGCCCCGCTTCCTGTGGTGAAAACTTTTCATGTGGGGAACTTCCGCAAGAACAAACCATGAAATAAGCAACAGAAAATAAAATGATGGTCTTCATAGGAGAATTGATATAAATCTAAGATAGGAATAATTTGGCACAATTTCACAGTCCCGATTTTTGCGGATACACGCTAATATCATTACTTTCGACATGTTAAAATCCATATATGAAATCGACTGTCATTGTAATCGCCAAAAAGGGAATGGGTCACGCCCCGGATGACCTCTCTGAAACCCTCATAAAGAATTATCTGAACCTGCTTTCGGAAGAAAAGAAGCTTCCTTTTGCCCTGTTGTTGTATGGAGAGGGTGTAAAGCTTACGGTTTTGGATTCTCCTGTGCTGGATAGTCTGAAAAAGCTTGAAGCCGGCAGTGTAAAGATCATTGCGTGTAAAACCTGTCTGAACTATTATGGAATTGCTGATCAGATCGCAGTGGGTCAGATCGGATCCATGTCGGATATAGTAACCATTCAAATGGAGGCGTCAAAGGTTATTACGCTTTGAGGGACGAGGGACGAGGGACGAGGGACGAGGGACGAGGGACGAGGGACGAGGGACGAGGGA
>CAZTSR010000030.1:0-17478 GCA_964615995.1 uncultured Bacteroidales bacterium | reverse complement strand
CAGGTTACGGTAACAACAACAACAGGATGCTAAAAGCCTTTCAGAATGATGGATTCGGCGATGTCCCCCTTTGGAGGGTAATTGCCTAAATAAAGGCATAATTACTTTGCTATTATTAGACAAACATTTGTTTGGTAATAAAGAGTTTATAAAGGTGGCTTTGCCCCCTTTGACCCCCACTTCATTCTTTACCATTGCCGTAAAGAATGAAGCATTCTTCGACAAGCTCAGTAACCATTCTTCGACAAGCTCAGTAACCAGGAAAGGTCTAGACAAAACGATCCCCGCCGCGCTCTGCCGGAAGGCAGAAATTTCTAATAAAGTGGACGCCTAAACGGCATCATGGAAATCTTCAAAATTGACATCATTATAATCAAATAATTGCATATGTTCACCAATCCGTTTATGCTGAATCCCTAACGGGAACTTTATAAGAAATTCCAAACCTTCCGTCATTCACATCCACACCGGCTCCACGTTTTGTCACGGCCACCGCACGGAGCTTCTATTCATGTTGATGTAGTCCAGTTGTTGCAATGTCTTTATGATCAGAACAGCGTAACCACAAAGTGTGCGGAGCAAATCAAAAAAATACCATATCCGACGGCCTGCTGTCTGAACGTAGCCGAGGCACGAGGCGGAGCGAGTTCAGGCCGTTAGCCTTCTTTGGTTACTTTCTGTGGCGACAGAAAGTGACAAAAAAAATGACAATTCATGACAATTCTTTACCCCCGCATGACAGCGATGATATTTGAACCGCATATTTTTGTTTCGTATTTCACAAGTAATCGTGATCAAATACAGAAACTATGAAATCAATCCTCTTCATTTTAACCTTAACACTGGTTCTTCTGTTAACGAACTCCTCAGGAACCCGCCTGCTACACTCTGCCCAACCACAGACTGCCCAACCACAAACCGAAGCAGCACAGAATACCATTGATGAAGAAAGACCGATTATCAACAACATATGCAACGATCAGGCTGCTGAAAAAGGTTCGCAAATTGAATCCACCTTTATCAGCGGTAAAACCATCATACATTTTTACGGAATAATTTAAGTACAACACCATGAATAAAAAAAGACTTTCCATACTGGCATTTGCACTGTGCATTGCCATGATCATGCCCCTTAAGGCTGAAGACCTGAAACGAATTCTTTCTCTTACCGGATACTGGCAGTTTTCAATCGGCGATGATCCTGCATGGGCTGCAGCAAGTTACAACGACAGTGAATGGGACCATGTTATGGTGCCGGGAAAATGGGAAGAACAGGGCTACAACGAATATAACGGCTATGCATGGTACCGGAAAACGGTTGAGGTTGACAACCTGCCGCAAAATTCAACTATTTATCTGGTACTTGGTCGTATCGATGATGTGGATGAAGTTTATGTCAACGGAAAGCTTCTGGGCAGAACCGGAAGCTTTCCACCTGTTTACAACACTGCCTATGGTAACCATAGGAAATATGTGGTTCCGGCAGGACTTCTCAAAGAAAACGGCAACAATACCTTTGCCGTCAAGGTATATGACGGATACAGGGACGGTGGAATGTTGAGCGAAAACATAGGCTTATTTATTGACTACGACCAGAAATACCTCAATCTCAACCTTACCGGCAGATGGAAAATTCACCAGGGAGATAACAGGGATTGGAGAGCTGCTGACTTTCCCGATGATTCATGGAAACGAATTAATGTGCCGGGAGAATGGGACAACCAGGGATTTGCAGATTATGACGGCATTGCCTGGTACCGCGTAAAATTCAGGGTGCCTGCCGACTATCAGAAAGGCGATCTGTATTTGTCGCTTGGCAAAATCGACGACATTGATGAAGTTTATTTGAACGGCAAATTCATCGGAAGTGTTTACGACTTAAAACACGATTGGGAATACAGGCGCTCGGGTATGGAATACAATGCCCGCAGGTTCTATAAAATCAGCAGCGGCATACTCAAATACGGCGAAGTAAATACCATTGCCATTCGTGTAACCGATCTCCGGCAAAGAGGCGGAATATACGAAGGCCCCATTGGTATGATGTCTCCGGAAAACTATAAAAGATACAGAAACAAATATGCAACCTCGGTTTCATTCTGGAATTTTTTCTTTAACTATTCAGAATACTAATAAAATGGCACCATTTTCAAAAATACTAAAGGGGATTTGTGGCGTTGGCCTTCTCTTCTTCGGATTGCTCCCTGCAAAGGCAGTAACCGACAACCTGGAACTCATTCAAAGCCTTAAAGGATACTGGGCATTCTCTATCGGAATTGATGATGACTGGATCAAACCTGAATATAACGACAGCAAGTGGGAAACCATTCGCGTACCATCACCATGGGAAGATCAGGGATTCAATGGCTATAACGGTTATGCCTGTTACCGTAAAAAAGTAACCATACCCGCTTCCCGTCAGGGACAAATGCTTTACCTGTACCTGGGTTATATTGACGACGTGGACGCCGTTTATCTGAACGGACAACTTCTGGGATCCATGGGCGATTTTCCGCCTACATTTCATACTGCCTACAATGCTGAACGTATTTACCTGATTCCCGACAATCTCATTCGCTTCAACCAGGAAAATGTGATTGTGGTTAAGGTATACGATGTACAACAGGAAGGCGGCATTGTTAGAGGTGATGTCGGAATCTATGGCGGAAAATCTTCAATGCGTCTGGACTTCAGCTTTAACAATCAATGGAAGTTTATGACCGGCGACAATCTGAACTGGAAAAATACCGATTTTGACGACAGCAAATGGCATAATATGCTGGTGCCTTCTATATGGGAAAATCGTGGATTCCGCGACTATGACGGCTATGCCTGGTACCGGAAAACCTTTGTTTACCAGGGAGTAGCTGAGGACCGAATGGTACTGATCCTTGGAAAAATTGACGATGCCGACCAGGTTTACCTCAACGGCAAACTGATAGGTGCAACAGGAAACCTCACCAACCAGGTAAGGGCAAGAGTAGGAACCAGCGATGAATACAGAGCTTTCAGGGGGTATTTCTTACCAACAGGCTCCCTCAAAAAAGGCCAGAAATATGTCATTGCAATCAGGGTGCTGGATAACGGAGGAGAAGGAGGTATCTATGAAGGTCCTGTTGGGATTATTACTCAAACAAAATACATCGAATATTGGCGCAAAAACAGAAGATAACAAGGGGTATAATCTGTATGTGGCATTTAAAATAGGGTTTATTTGATTTATTCAATAGAAAGGATCAGCATGGAAACAGGTTGCATCCTTTCTATATTTTTCAGGAACCTTAAAATAGCTATATTTAAATAAAAATAGAAATGCGTTCGTCTTTCAGGAAAATTGGCATCATCTTCTTCTTAATCCTTGTATTACCGGTTATCGCATTTTCAGTTTTTGAAATCGGGAACTTACGCCAAAATGAATCGGTCATTGATGATATTTATACCAATCAGCTGAACGCCATTTTGTTTTCAATCAACCAATACTCTGATGATCTGATTAGCAACCTTGCCTTGCGCATTGAAAAAAGCCAGCAAACAGATTCAATCATCAAAAAACAGGAATTGGGCAATATCATCAGTGAATTTCCCTCGATCGCCGCAATGGTTCGCTTGAAACCCCGGGGAACCGTCATTGCTTCATATCCTGTTTTGAACAATGCCTTATTGCTGGATGCCGAAAAAATTGTTTCGCAAAACGACACCCTGATTCAGAAATTACACAGCTATTTCAAATCGGGATACCGCAAAATAGAAAGCATTGATGGTGTCAAAGGCAAAATGCAATGTCTTGTATTTTTCATTAAAGCAAATCAGGAAGATCAAATTGTACTGATGATGCTTGATCCGGAAATCTTCATCTCCCAGACACTCGACCCCAAAATGCAGCAGATTGCACTGAACCAGTTTAACATCGTTACTTACAGGGCGGGAGAAGACAAACCTTTCTATAATTCCAACAAGGATGGAACGGAAGGGCGTAGGATCCATGTGAGAAAGCCTTTCTGGTTGCTGAAAAATTATCAGATGGGAATTGAATTAAGGGAACTCACCATTGCCGATTTGGCTAAGGAAAGAAAAAAAAGAAACCTGATTCTGATCGCTCTGATGGATTTGGTATTTATTACCGGCGCCTGGATCATCTTTAGAAACATCCGGAAACAGGTAGAGCTTTCGCAATTGAAAAGCGATTTCGTTTCCAGTGTTTCCCATGAAATCCGTACACCCCTGGCATTGGTCAGCATGTATATCGAAACCCTCGACATGGGAAGGATTACCGCTCCTGAAAAGATCAAGGAATATTATTCGGTGATCATGGCTGAAACTGCACGGCTTTCAGCAATGGTGAACCGCATTCTCAGCTTTTCCCAGATTGAAAACAACAAGAAGAAATATGTTCTGAAAACAACCGATTTGAATTCAGTCATCGAGGAAGCTACCCTCTCCCTTCGCAACACTCTTGAAAGCAAGGGATTCAGCTATGCTTTCATGGCTGATAAAACCATTCCTGAAATCCAGATCGACCGCTATGCCATATCGGATGCCTTTATCAACCTCATCGACAATGCCATCAAATACAGCGCAGACAAGAAAGAGATTGTCATCCGTACCGGTAAAAACCAAAAACATGTGTTTGTGGAAGTGAAGGATCACGGGATCGGGATTTCCACACACAATCAGCGGTATATATTCGACAAATTCTTCAGAGTCACTGAAAAAGACCTGGCTAACAAGGTGAAGGGATCCGGACTCGGCCTGTCAATTGTAAAGCATATCATGGATGCACACAAGGGTGAAATCAAAGTAACCAGCAATCCGGGTGAAGGTTCTGTCTTCTGCCTGCTCTTTCCTGTAAAAAATTAATATTATGAAGAGAATACTCATAGTCGACGACGAGAAAAATATGGTTACCGGCCTGAAGGACAATCTTGAATTTGAGGGCTATCAAACCGATGTGGCATATGACGGGCCTTCGGGACTGGAAAAGATCACCGGGAATCAGTTCGACCTGATATTGCTGGATGTGATGCTTCCGGGCATGTCGGGATTCGACATATGCAAGGCAGCACGAAAACAAGGCATTGAAACACCGGTAATTTTGCTAACTGCAAAGGGAGAAGAAATTGATAAAGTATTGGGACTGGAACTGGGAGCCGATGATTATATCACAAAACCTTTCAGCATCAGGGAACTTCTGGCCCGCATCAAAGCGATATTAAGACGGGTACCTGAAAATGAAGAAATGGCAGAGCCCACATTCACAGAAATCGGCAACATCCGTGTGAATTTTAAAAGCTACCAGGCTTTTCACGGTAATCAGGAGGTAAAAATGACACTGAAGGAATTTGAAATATTGCATTACCTCTGTAAAAATTTAAATAAAACCGTACACCGCGATGATCTGATGAGCAATGTATGGGGAATCGATTACGATATTACCACCCGCACCGTGGATAATTTTATCCTCAAGCTCAGGCAAAAAATCGAAACCGACCCCAACAATCCCAAAATTATCATCACAGCGCACGGGGTTGGCTATAAAATGGTACTCTAAAAATGGATGCGGTACATGATGTTTGGCAACATGCTTAGTTGTCTGCCGTATTCAATTCTTTTGTTATTCTCGTCATAATACTCATTGATCCGGCCCTGGGCATTGGTAACATTCATAATGTCGATCACAAACTCATGACCTGCCCTCGGACGATTAATCCGGTATGAAATACCCAGATTCATCTGGAATATATGATCCAGACGGTCATCCCACGCTTTTGAATCATCAAATACGGATTCATCCTTTGCCAGGGATTCTTCAAACAATACAGGGGTATACCGGTTTCCTCCGTTTACAAAGAATTTGGTATTGACACTCAGAACTTTTTTACCCGGTTGATTTCCCAGGTAGAACTCCTTACCCAAAAGGATGTTCAGAGAATAATTTCCATTGTATTTTGTATTTCTCCACTTGTTTTCAAGCGATTTATATTCTGAATTGTACAGAGAACCTGTGATGAGAAAGTAATACTTATCCGCAAAATACCTTTCAAGGGTGAGCTCAATTCCATAATTCCTTCCCTTTCCTTTGTTTACAAGTGTTTCGTCCATATAGCCTTCATCCGAATTCAGAATGGAGAATACACTGGTATCGCTCGATGATACGGGGATGTTAAACAAATCCTGGTAATACAGCTCAATTTTACCATTCAGATTTTTCGAGAACCGGTATTCATAACCCATTACATAATGGCGGGCTTTGGAAAGCCCCAGATTCTTGTTGGGTGCTGCTGATGTTCCATCTTCATCGTTCTGGATGCGGTAATAGGCATAAATACTTTCGATTTTGCTGTGCAAGCCAAATCCCATGTTAACGGATTGCTTCTCATCAAGTTTCCAGGTCATGCCCCATCTGGGTTCAATGGCAAAATCTTCATTGAGTGAAAAATAAGTTGCATGAAAACCGCTCACCATGGTGACATCATCAGAGATGCGCCATTTCCAGCTGGTATAGCCTTGCCAGTTGTCAGCACTCATTCTGGCATTGATGCCATATACCCAGCGATCCAGATCATTATCCAGATAATATTCATACAGATCATAATAATGGCGGGTAAACTTAATTCCGGATACGATCCGGTTATGCTGATTCAGTTTTGTGCTTAACATGAATGCAGAGCGCAGACTCGTTTTCTCCCAGTTTGCTTGTGCTTCCAGAGCCAAATGACCATCTTCACCGGGCTCCTGCCAGTCGTAGCGGCTTCCGTTTCCTGAACCCGACAAGGTAAGTTTCATGAGCGTATTTTCATTGAACGAATAGGTATAATTCATGCCGATTACCCCCAGTTTGGAATGATAAGTTCCGGTTCCCATCAGAACCCCCTCGTCGCTTTCTTCTTCAACCTTAATGCTGCTCAAACCGCCGATTCCAAATACTGACAATGTTCCATATTTACCCGTAGGCATGTTGAATTTGAAACCAATATCCTGGTACTTGGGAACCCCGTCAAAGTCGACCAGTCCGGCATCACTTAACAGGGCGAGCGAAGAATACCTGTAATTCACAAGATAGGACCCGGAGTAATTTCTGCTAAACGGACCTTCAACGGCAATATCGGTTCCGAGAGCGCCAATGCCAATGGAATATTCGTGCTTTTCGTTGTTGCCCGACCGCATGTGCATGTCAAAAACACCCGAAAGCGCATCACCGTATTCAGGGGCAAAAGCACCGGTGAAGAAATCAGAATTCGAAAGCAGTTCGCTGTTGATGGCGTTAATAGGACCACCGGTTGAACCTTCGTCGGAGAAGTGGTTGGGGTTGGGGATTTCAATTCCTTCCATACGCCAGAGGATTCCTTTGGGTGAATTACCACGGACAATGATGCTGTTGTCACCCTGGGGATCGCTGGTAACACCGGCAAAAGCAGATACCATACGCGAAGGATCCTGAACGACGCCGGCATATCGTTTGGTTTCTTCAACAGAAAATGAACGGGAAGAGATCACAGCCATTTCATTGAGCACTTCGCCCTTTTTCTGGGCCTTAACGACTACTTCATCCACCTTTGTAAAGGACTCGCGCATCTCCAGCTCGAGAATGGTTTCTTTACCTGAGTTTACCATCACATTGGGCAATGTGATGTCTTCGTATCCGATGTAACGTATTTCAAGGGTTACCCTTCCGACAGGAACCTGCGGAAGGCGAAAATTTCCTTCAGCGTCTGTGACCGCACCTTTCACAGGATTTGAACCTGCAACAACAATAGTTGCTCCCGGCAACGGGAACTTTCCGTCTTCGTCAATTACTTTACCGCGAATGATTTGCGTGATTTGCTGGGCATTTGAAAAAGGCAAAAACATTACCGTTGCCATAAATATGGCAGCTATCCATTTTTTCATAAAATTTTTTAACAAAAAGGGTTATTACTAATTTTCCTTAAACTGAATAGTCAGAATCAGTTTTCTGTTTTAATGACAATAAAAAATAAAATTGGATGCATGGAAAAAAATAAATCTTAGCTCAATTGATTCATTTTAGGATAAACGGGGTGGTATGAATGACTTTGAAGACTCAATACCATAACCTCTCCGAGGTAAGAATTATTGATTGGTCGTTATTTTTCTACAATACCTTAACCGCTCCGCGGTAGAAGATAAAACCCTCAATATGGATTGTATTCATTATACCTTAACCTCTCCGAAATAATGATCTTCTGATTCATGCGTTTCTACAATACCTTAACCGCTCCGCGGTAAAAGAAGAAATGCATTTTTATTTTTTGCGGAATTTTCCTTTTTCCCGGAGAATAGGGTATTGCAGCATTAGTCCATATCTAGTTCTTTTTGCCCGGAGGGCATATGGTATTGTAGATAAAGGATTATCGCCATATTTCCTTACCTCGGAGAGGTTTAGGTATCATGGTTCATTCAAACAGCCGTAACGTTTCTGCTATTTCAGGCTTGTAAAAATTCATGTGATCCGGCATCTGCACCTCGGCGCATGCCGTATTATAAACTTTCCATAACTGATCAGCCTGTAGTGAACTGGCTGAATACTTCCGCCCAAAGGCACGCTCATACTGCTCCTTTAACCCCGGAAACCTCCGCTGAAGGTTTTCATAGAAAAACTCGCGCTGCCCATCCCTGAGCGTCACACCCATTGATGCAATCATATACTTTGCACCAGCTTCCTTTGCCCAGTATACCATTTTCCGGATATCTCCGGGTTTGTCGGTAATCCATGGCAAAACCGGCATAAAGGTCACCCCGCAATAAATTCCCGCTTTGGAAAGCTCCGAAATGGCCCTGAAGCGCTCAGATGAAACCGGAGCCCCGGGCTCAATGACTTTGGAAAGGGCATCATCCGGTGTGGTGATCGTAATGGATACGGCCGCATACACAGATGAGATGCGGGCAAGCACATCCATATCCCTTAAAACAAGATTGCTCTTCGTGATCAGGTGAACGGGAAAGCGGTGCTGCGCAACAATTTCAAGTGCGCTTCGGGTCATGCAAATCTCTTTCTCCAGAGGCATATACGGATCGTTCATACTGCCGAAACCAATGGTTCCTTTTTGGCGTTTCGACCGGATCTCTTTTTCCAGCAACTGTAAAGCATTCTCCTTTACCTCTATCTCTGTGAAGTTTTTTATCCCATAGCATGTACTCCTCGAATCGCAGTAGATGCACCCGTGCTGGCAACCGCGGTACAAATTCAGATTGTACCGGAGACCAAACCAGGTGTCTGTTCCTTCTTTAAAGGATGACAGCATTGTCTTTGCCTGAATATACCGAACCATGGAGCTCATAAAATTTTCAAATATAACCGTGCTTTTTCAAACTGCCAATTCCCCTATTGCTCATTACTCATTGTTCATTGTTCATTCTCCTCGTCCCTGCTCAACCCCCACACCCACTCCCACTTGTCACTTGTCACCTGTCACTTGTCACCATTCCCCCCTACTCATTCATTTTCACAACAATAAAAATCGCAACCCAATATTCAACAAATGAAGTCACCATCCAGGTTACAATCGCCAGAAAAGACACCGGAAAGCTGCTGTACGTCATGATCATCCCGGGAATGATGGATGCAAAGAGAAAGATCAGCGTAATGTTTAGCGCTATCTTTGAGGGCTTACCGGAGAAAAGCGACTTTACACGCTTCCAGATCCAGATCAGCGTGGCCACAATGATAAAAGGCTGAAAAAAGAATACATACATCAGCGGATCATCCCAAGGACGGTATAATGCCGGGTTATTGTATTCAACACTGAGCGCCGGAATCAGAAAATCGAATAAATAACCCACTGCCATGGCAGCAATGATCATGGCAACGGATGCCAGCAGAAAAGATAAAAATGGTTTTTTCATAGAATTAATGTTAAGTGGTTAAAAAGAATCAAATGTCTTTACTATTGTGAATGGATAATTTCTCACGTACCATTTACAGAATGCCAACCTGGACTTCTGTAATGTGGTTGTCGGGTGATTCAAAATCCATGAATGTGTATATTTCCCTGCAGATTCCGGAAGGAATCAGTTGTTTTGCACCGATTTCCTGAAAAATCCTGCCGTAGGTCTCCGGCAGACGGGCCCAGTCGCCTTCATGTATGCATGAAATATGCTTAAAAGCATCCAGATGCTTTATTTGGAATTTTCCGGAATAATAGGAATCCGGGGTAACAGGAACAGCAATTTCGAGGGTGAAGACGGTATCGGGATTGCCATCCATACCGTAATACATCCAGTAAACCGGACCCGTGATTTCGAGGTTATGAGTAATTGCCTCCCGGTATAGTTCCTGCGCCATGGTACGGACGTACTTCTGCAGATCAGGAAGGCTTACCTGATCGGTAAAAAAAAGGACATGAAAGGGACTTCTTACATTTGCGTTCATAGATTCAATCATTTTCAGCAAATGTAAAGCCGGGTTGTGACAACCCTATGTCAGCACTTTTTAACTTTTCATTCCTTTAAATAGCGCATAAACTGCCATGGCATGTCCGTGCCCCAGATTAAAATCGTCTTTAAGCCATTGGACAATCTGTCCGGCTTTGATTTCAGGCTTCAGCAATCCGTTGGCCAGAAATCCCTTTTCAGTGGCCAATTGCTTCAGTTCATCGGGACTCTTCCCAATCTTGTTCTGTATGTTATCCAGATATGCTTGAAATGACATAACTCATTTGGATTTATTGGTTAAAAATTTCATGTAAGATTCATGTCGCAGCATGAGTCCCACCCACAACAAAACGCCAATATATGCCGGGAAGAGCACATGCGTATACAAGGGTGCTTCAACCCTGAAATTGCTTGCCACAGCACCTCCCAGATAGGCAGTGAGCAGAATTGCTCCGAAAAAGGATGTGACAGGGATTGTGTACAAAACAGTACAAATCAGAAGGATCATTCCAATCAGGAAAATGGAATGTTCCGGATAACCCAGGTCTCCTGTTCCCTGAACAGCATATGCATTCCTTGTTATTTTTCCAAAACTGTCAAATAACAAAAAGGCGATCATCAGGATGCTGATGATCCAACCAATGACTTTTCTGGTTTTTGTCTTCATAATCTGTGTTTTTAATTCTGAGCAGTCGCATGATCCAAAACAATCTTCCGGTTTGGGGGCCGGAAATACCAGGATGTAATCACAAATATGGTTTGAAACAAGGGGCCAAAGATGGCATTGCCGCCGTCGCCCATGAAAAGATGGGAAATTAGGGCTCCTGTCATTAAGAAAAAGAAACCGGCATAGGCCCATTCCTTAAGTAACTTAAAATTCGGAACCAATATGGCAATCACCCCCAGGATTTTCCAGGTTCCGGCAATATACATGAAATAGGAAGGATAGCCCACATGCGCAATAATAACAGCCATCTGCTCTGCATGCGTAAGTTGAGCAATGCCGCTTCCCAGCATTCCAAATGTTAGCAGTGCTGTGGCGACCCAATAAATAATCGTTTTTGTTTTTGTCATACCTAACATTTTTAAGTGTTCATATTCTGAAAACATTGGAACCCTTTTTATGTTTAATATTTATGATTCAGACAGATGGTTGGCTGAAAGAAAAACAGGTTTCTATAAACTACATGATATGATACATTACATCAATCCGGACGGGCTTATGAAGACTCCGGCATTCTCCCAGATTGTGACGACACAGGGAAATGGAAAGACCATTTATATAGGCGGACAGAATGCGGTAAACAATAAAGGGGAGCTTGTTGGCAAGGGAGATATTGGGGTACAGACGGAGCAGGTAATGAAAAACATGCAAATTGCCCTTGAAGCAGTAGGTGCAACATTTGAAAACCTTGTCAAGCTGACGATATTCATTGTTCAGGGGCAGGACATTATGCACGGCTTCCAGGCTTCACAAAAGTATGTGGGACATCTGAAGAATCCTCCTGCTATAACCGGACTCTTTGTTTCAGCCCTGGCACGACCCGAATACCTTGTGGAAGTGGAAGCCATCGCGTTTCTTCCGGAAGTATAGAAAAATTGCCAAGTCTGCCTTACCGAATATAAGAAAATTAATGAATAATGAGAAATGAACAATAGGCTGGATGCCCGGCATGTTCGGTTTTCTCATCTCCGGTTTTTTATATGTATTCTTTGTTGATCCGGAGTTACCAAATCCAAATACTGAGCGTTAGCTAAAAGGTCTTTCCACGAAAGAAACGCACAATAATCCTTAAAATCAGAAGATTTCTGACCATTTATTTCAATGAATCGATCCCCTACCGAAAATTGAACCGTGTCATTATGAAGGATCTTGGAATCCACTTCAAAAACCCCGTTGATCCAATCAAAAGAATACAGCATTTCATTTTCCGGCACTTTCGCTTGCACCAATCCACTGAACAGCATGGTATGGTCGGTGTTGTTGATGGCCACATGATCAAATCGACGCAGAAACAGATACCCGATTCTTTTTTCACATTTTGGTTTGAAGATGATGTTCACATGATCGATCCGAATCCCGTTAAAAACGATGTTGCAATTCATGCTCAGCACAGTATCCGGAACGGATTTACCATTGACCCCATAACTGGTTTCAATTTTCTGAACCTGATCCTTTGAAACGAACTGATCCGGATGTTTCAAATACAACTCCAATGGGAGTTCTATATCAAACAATCCGCCGTAATCCATTAAACAGGTGTCAACCTGTACCCCATTTAACCGGACATTGGAAAATAATCTGTTTGCACCGTAGTAAAAAGTGTTTAAAGTAACGGCGTCAGGAAGACTAAAAGGTTTGGAGGAAAAATAAACCTTGTTTTCATTGATGAGCCAGTTAAATGGTCTTATTACAGGATTGCCGATAACCCCATTGGCAAAGCACAATAAGGGCGCAGGGAATTCCGTACTAAAGCTGTATATGTTATGGATCGCATGATTATTGATTTTGAAACCATTCAATTGCTCCACCTTGCATTTCCTCACATTCCCATTTGCATCAGTTATTTGCGCATTATAATTGGTGTCAGAGGGATTGCCCTTTGTTAATACAACATCGGCACCTGTATCAAACAGAAAACTTTCAGACACGCCATTTACAGTAACCGGAAGCACAATATTTTTCCCATTATGGACATAATTCATGGAATCAAGCAATACCTTTGAGTCTTCTCTACCCGTTCTAAAAACATTCATTTGGTGGGTGCAGGAAGTAAAAGCAAAAAGAAGGAGTAATAAAAATAACAATACCTTGTTCATGATGGGAGCGTTTGCCATATTCTTTCTGATGATTGTCTGTTATATTTTTTCAAAGATAGCCACAAAGTGGCGTTATTTGAATAACCGCGGGTGAAACCCGTGGAAAAACGATAGAACCAATCACAACTCTGAAGGAGTTGAATTTTGTATATAAAGTAGTTCAACCCTATTCAGGGTTGAGATAGCTTGTGGTTCCTTCCCCGGGTTTCACCTGCGGTTATTCAGATTTGACCCCTTTCGGGGTCTTAAAGTATTATTAATTCTCATAATGAATGAGCTACAAGTCTAAAATTCCTTTTTTTGATCTGAAAGGATCATTTCTTCGTCTGCATTTAATTCCAGATCGCGGATGGCCTTCTCTTTCGTGGGCCTCAGCATGAGAAGATAGAGGACTATAATCGCAGCTGAAAGTATAAAAATGATGTCTCCGGTCAGCAAAAATGAAACAATTGAAAAAAGGGACGGGCCTTCCAATAAAGCATATCTTACGATTAAAGCTTCACGGTAATCCGTGAGTTTCAAAATGATTTCTGAATTTCGATCGAGCGACTTCAGCCGGTTTTTAAACAAGATGTTACTAAACAGAAAACCTCCCAAAACCAAAACCGGAACGATATAAATTAGAACTCCTTTGGCATCTGTAGTGCTCGGTTCCAGACTTTTGGTAAGCACCAGGAAGCATGACAGAAGTCCGAATAGCACCTGTCCTGCAATCAGTGCAAAATGGATTATTCCCAATGATTTAAAATACTCTTCGGATGTTGGCTTTAGGTTTTCCATTTTTTGATCTGATTTAAATGTAATGTGCGGACTATTTTATATCCATTTTGAATGTCTTCCAACTTTTCAAATATCGTTTATGATCCTGTTTAATTCTTCCTCAGTGACTTTCTTTAAGTCGATTTGCACATTTTGTTTATCCTGAGTGACCAGATCTTCAGCAAAACAGAATATCTGATTATGGATAACCGAAACAGCAATAAATCTCACCTGAGCTCCTGAAGGAATGTCTTGGAAGGCCTCGTATTTGATACTTTTACGGGATTTTATATAATATTGAGAGGCTACACTATTTATGTCCTTAAATATCAATAAAACCCTGGACACCAAAGTATCTTCCGATGTGTGAAAAGTATAGTCCAGATTGACCAAATCGTTTTCTCCATAAAATCTGTCACAATTTATCCAGTCTAGATTTTTTATTCTTATTGGATTATAGTATTCAAACTCTTTATCAAGAAATAATAAATCGTCTCTTTCAGTTAGTGATAGCTTTTTTGCTTTTGTCAACACCTTATTTGCAGGTTTCCAATTCACCTGATTTAAACTATCTGTAATCCCATAAAAAAGAGCCATTTCATCCTCGCTGTATCTTGGTAAATGGATGGTCAGGGAATCATTCTCCTTTAATTGTAAAAGTTTGCCTTTACAATATACTTGTATATGATATGCACCGCCTGAAACCAGCAATTTATGATCCGACATGGTGCGAACATTTGATTTAATAAAGTCACTTTGCCTGATACATTCAGTTACCACAACATCAATTGTACTGTCCGGAAGTGAGCCGTCCTGATATATGAATTTAGTCCCGTCAAATTCAATTTTCAAGCCATTTCCTGCTTTCAACATGGTTCGGTCGCTGCTGGAAAGTTTGAAAATACGCATATTACCTCGGGCATCCATTAAACCGGATAACCTGTCAAAATAAGGTTGATATTCATGGATATCGATTTTACGGGGTTGTTCACAACCGATAAAGAGGGGAATGAAAAGGAGAATTGCGAATCGTTTCATCTTTTTGGATTATAGTTTTTCAATGACAGCCAGCCTAAAATGTTATGTTTTTCATCTTTCCGTGATTTCTGTAAACGTATTGCGATATCATTATAATTGTTTCTGATAATCAGGATATAGTCAGCCTCATTATTACCGTAAGGATCATCCAGATCTCCTTTGGAAACCTCTATATGATAAGATTCTAAATTAGATTTTATTCCCGATAATTGATTCAATAATCCTGGTCCAATTGTTACAACTGCCACGTTGGGAGGGTGCGCGTTTAAAGAATCGTTTTCCATGAACGCTTTTCCAATTTCATCAATAGCTTTCATATCCTGATCCTGGTTGGAGCAAGCACAAAAAAATATGGCTAAGGTTATGAATAGTGTTTTCATTTACTTTTCCAGGTCTTTAATAAAATTCTCATACGGAAAATGCTTCCCGGGACATACTGTGAATTCATTTTTTATTCGTCCATGAAAATTAACATTTTCCGGTTTAATATGGTATTGCTTCATTAAAGACTTGGTAAGCTTTAACAAGCTGATGTACTGCTGTTTTGTCATCTCCTTATGCTCCAGATTGCCGATAACGCATATTCCAATCCCCCTGAAATTCCGGTCGAAATTTCTCCGGGTTACATGAGATCCCCATAAATGATAACGGATTCGCATATCCGAATCGATCTTACCATCCTCCATTCCGTTTCCATTCCCAATGATATAGTGATATGCAATGGCATCAACCGGATCTCCCTTTTGTCTTTCCCTGTGAACCTCCTGTAAAAAAGCAATATTCCCGTAATTACCGGCACTGTGATGAATCACAATATATCTCCAGCGGTGGGGCCAGTAATATACTCCGCATGCAATCATTGCCAGAATAATCAACAAGGTCAATAAGGCTCGTCTCATTTTAATTGGTCTTCATAGTTATTACATTGACCTTTTTTAAAATTGCCAGAACGTTGGCGGTATGCGCAATTGCCCCTGCCTGCCCTGTCTGCCGCCAGGCAGGCTGGCTTGGGCCTGCGCGATGGCAGGCAGGGCTTCAGGGCGAATTTATCTCGGGTTACCCACTAGATAACCTAATGAACCAACATGAGCAACCCCTAGGCCCGTCAATTGCGTATACCGGCTGTTGGGGCCAGTTTTATTTTATTATTAGTTTATATGTGGCAATAGCAAGATTATTAGCAAAAATGGTCATAAAAAATGTTCCTGATTGCTCAAATTTATGTCTTAAATAATAATAACCATCCATTTGTTCAACAATTGGTTGATATGAAGAACGACTTTGCTTAAATTGAATAATAAAATTATCTATTATTTCGGTTGACTGAATTTTTATCTCCAATGAATCCTTCAGTCGCAATTTTATTTCACCTTTCGATGGATAAATATCCTTTATACCATTTGAAAGTAACCCGCTATAATAAACAGGCGATTTCATGAACTCTTTTCTTTTAATAGTATACTCAGTCAGAAAATCTCTTTTATCTTCAGGCAAATGATTTTTATAAAAAAATTCAGGTTCCGTTAGAAAGTAAGTATCATCATAATGTTTTTTAAACTTCCTGGTTTTAGAGTCCTTATACCCCCATGCCCAAGTTGCATCAACTAAATACCAATTTCCGTATAGTTTTACTCCATTCCAAGCATGGTCAGATCTTTCATAATCTCTATTAATATCAAGCATTGTAGTCTTTGAATAACCGCTGATTTTTATGCATTCAAGGCCAATACTTTTACACATTGCTTCTAATAAGGATGCATAACCTGCGCAAACGCATTTTCCCTTCTTGATAATTTTGTCTGGATCAGAAGTTCTATTTGAATAGCTATATTGTATATTATCAGTAATCCACCTAAAAATCACACGGAATTTTTCATGATCAGTATGTAATTCCTGCGTTAAGGGAATAATAAATTCGGTATATGACTTGTACTTCTTCTTCGGGAAGCTTAAAGCAATACTATCAGCTTTTGAATAGTCAAAATGCCTGACGTCAATTTGTCCAGATAAATTGAACGTTATTTGAAAGAAGAAAATAGTATATAATAGAAGATGCTTCATTTTAAAATTGGCCCCAACATTCATATAAATACCTTTTAGTTTGTTTATGATGCAAAAATCGCTTCATAAACATACCTCATATGTTTTTATCAGACCAAACCAGTTTTCAATTTCCTGCTGTTTCTCAGATCCGGCAAACAGGCCCAGCACATATTTCTCTCTAACTTATTGGCCTTTAACTGAGGTAAATATAGTTAAAAGGAGGTGTGGATGTTATTGGGAGGGGGGTGTTTTTTTGAACAGGGTTGGAGATGGTATTCGGTGGGGAATGGTGACGAGTGACAAGTGACGAGTGACAGGGAGAACATGTAATTGGTAAGCAGCCGGTAAGCGGTAATCGGTGAGCAGCCGGTGATCGGTAATCGGTTGCAATGGGTGATAGAGTTTAGTAATTGGTTTTCACAATCAATC
>CAZTSR010000029.1:0-24532 GCA_964615995.1 uncultured Bacteroidales bacterium | reverse complement strand
GGTATATCATTGGTGCTGCTATTTTTGCTGCAAACATAGGCTCTGAACACCTTGTCGGACTTGCAGGCACCGGAGCTAAGGCAGGTGTCGGCATGGCACACTGGGAGATGCAGGGATGGATGATCCTGATTTTAGGATGGCTTTTTGTGCCGTTCTATCAATTGATGAATACTAAGTTGGGAAAAATCATCACCATGCCTGATTTCTTAAAGAACCGCTATACGCCTCGTACAGGCTCGTGGTTATCCATCATCACCCTCATCGCATATGTACTGACCAAAGTAAGTGTAACTGCTTTTACAGGAGGTATCTTCATGGAAAGTCTTCTGGGCTTGCCTTTCTGGTACGGAGCTATCGGGCTGATCGTGTTAACCGGTATCTTTACTGTTTTGGGAGGTATGAAGGGCGTAATGACTTTATCAGCCATTCAGACACCCATCCTGATCCTGGGTTCATTTCTTGTACTTTTCCTTGGATTGTCAGCTCTTGGCGACGGCAGTATATCGCAAGGCTGGACTGCAATGATGGAATTTTCCAGAACCCTCAATGTAGGTACAGATGGCGTTGCTCATGGTACCAACCACATGTTCCACTTTGATGAAGGCGACCCGCTGTATGGTGAGTATCCCGGTTTTTGGGTATTCATCGGTGCTTCCATCATCGGTTTCTGGTATTGGGCTACCGACCAGCATATTGTTCAGCGTGTACTCGGACAGCAGAAAGGTGAAGCCAGCGATGTAGTTATGAAACGTGCCCGCAGAGGAACTATTGCTGCCGGTTACTTCAAATTATTACCTGTATTCATGTTCCTGATACCCGGTATGATAGCTGCTGCACTGGCAGCCCGTGCAGGTAGCGGATTTACTTTAGACAACCCTGATACAGCCTTTGGTTCAATGGTGAAATTTGTATTGCCCGCCGGTGTGAAAGGTATTGTTACCGTCGGATTTATATCAGCATTGGTAGCATCACTGGCAGCATTCTTCAATTCCTGTGCTACCCTGTATACTGAAGACTTCTATAAGCCAATGTTCAAAGGCAAAACTGAAGCCCAGTATGTACTGGTAGGACGAATTGCAACGGTAACTGTTGTAATACTTGGGATTATCTGGATACCTGTTATGATGAGTCTGGGTAGTTTGTATTCTTATTTGCAGGGTATCCAGTCACTGCTTGCTCCTGCAATGGTAGCCGTATTTGTGCTGGGTATTTTTTCAAAGAGAATTACGCCCAAGGCCGGTGAATATGGATTAATCGTAGGCTTTTTAATTGGCATGGTACGCCTGCTTACCAACATCTTCACCAATACTGGTAAAGACGTCATGTCAGGCTGGCTCTGGGAATCCACCCAATGGTTCTGGCATACCAACTGGCTGATCTTTGAGATCTGGCTGCTTGTCTTCATTATGCTGTTTATGGTTGCAGTGTCATTCTTTACTGCTAAGCCAACCGCTAAACAGATTGAATTCATCACATTCGACGGAAACTATAAAGCACTTATTAAACAAAGCTGGAACAAGTGGGATGTTGTTGCTTCGCTTGGCGTGGTAGCATTCTGCGTTGCATTCTATTTTTATTTCTGGTAAAAATTAACAAACAGTAAAAAACAACAATTATGTCTAAATATGTAATAGGAGTTGATTATGGGACTGATTCGGTGCGTTCACTGATTGTGGATGCCACCAATGGCAGGGAGATGGCAAGTGACGTATTTTATTATCCCCGGTGGAAAGAGGGAAAATTCTGCAATCCGTCAAAGAGTCAGTTTCGCCAGCACCCTAAAGACTATCTTGAAGGACTTGAGACTACAATAAAAAATTCGCTGTCGCGTTGCAATCCTGATGTTGCCGCTAATGTTGTGGCTATTTCAATAGATACAACCGGTTCAACTCCTGTTGCTGTTGATAAGCAGGGGATTCCCTTATCGATGAAGCCGGGCTTTGAAAGTAACCCAAATGCCATGTTTGTTTTGTGGAAAGATCATACAGCTACCAAGGAGGCCGAAGAAATTAATATTCTGGCAAAATCATGGGGCGGTGTTGATTATACAAAATTTGAGGGTGGTATTTACTCATCCGAATGGTTCTGGGCGAAAGTGCTTCATGTTCTCAGAGAAGATGAGGCAGTGCGTAAGGAAGCTTTTTCATGGGTGGAACATTGTGATTGGATTCCGGCTGTATTGACAGGTGAAACCGATCCGCTTACCATGAAGCGCAGTCGATGCGCTGCTGGTCATAAAGCCATGTGGCATGAGGATTTTAACGGTCTGCCCGCTGAAGAATTCCTGGTAAAGCTTGATCCGCTGTTAAAAGGAGTCAAAGACCGGTTATTTAAAGAAACATATACGTGTGATGTAAGTGCAGGCACTCTGAACGCTGAATGGGCCGGTAAACTTGGACTTAACAAAAATGTAAAGGTAGGAGCCGGATCATTTGATGCGCATCTGGGCGCCATTGGTGCTGAAATTAAGCCTTATTTTCTGAGCAAGGTTATGGGAACATCTACATGCGACATGCTGATAGCCCCCATGAATGAAATGAAGGGCAAGCTTATCCATGGAATTTGCGGACAGGTAGATGGTTCCATCATCCCGGGTATGCTTGGGATGGAAGCCGGACAATCTGCTTTTGGAGATATCTATGCATGGTTCAAAGATGTTCTGCTTTGGCCGGTTCATGAAATCCTGATGAAATCAGATGTGGATGACGCTACAAAGCAGAAACTTCAGGCTGAATTTGAAAGTCAGCTGATTGCCAGGCTTTCTGTGGCTGCTGAAAAAATACCGGCCGGACAATCGGGAATTGTTGCCCTTGATTGGATGAATGGCCGGCGAACCCCCGATGCCGACCAAACCCTTAAGGGAGCTATATTCGGTTTGAATCTGGGCTCTGATGCCCCTGCTATCTTCCGTGCCCTTGTTGAGGCTACGGCTTTTGGTGCCAAAAGCATTGTGGACCGGTTTATTAATGAAGGTGTACGCATTGATGGTATTGTTGCTCTGGGCGGTGTTGCCAAGAAATCCCCATTCGTCATGCAGATTGTAGCTGATGTTCTGGATAAACCGATCCTTGTAGCAAAAAGTGAACAGGCATGTGCATTGGGTTCTGCAATGGCCGCAGCAACAGTTGCCGGAATTTATCCTACCGTGCTGGAAGCTCAGAAGCATATGGGAAGCGGCTATGAAACCGAATACAAGCCCGATGCTGCAAAGGCTGCCATCTATAAGAAGTTGTACTTGAAATATAAGGAAGCTGGTGCTTTTGTAGAACAAACCATTAAAAACGAGAAAAATGGATAAGTACAGCAAGATCAGAAAAGAAGCTTATGATGCAAACATGAGGCTTCCTGAACTGGGATTGGTACTTTTTACGTTTGGAAATGTCAGTGTGGCTGATGCAAATTCAGGTGTGTTTGCCATTAAGCCCAGTGGCGTTCCCTACCGCGATTTATCGCCCGATGACATGGTCATTGTCGATTTTAGCGGAAATATCGTGGAAGGCAAATTACGTCCTTCATCCGATACACTTACCCATGCAGTACTTTATAAAGAATGGAAATCCATAGGCGCAATTGTTCATACGCATTCGTCCTATGCAACAGCATGGGCTCAGAGCTTGCGCGATATTCCCATTTATGGTACAACGCATGCCGATCATCTGACTGCTGATGTCCCTTGTGCACCGCCAATGGAAGATAACATGATCCAGGGCAATTATGAGCATGAAACGGGATACCAGATCGTTAACCATATGAAATGGAAAAACCATGACCCTGCAGAAATCGAAATGATTCTTGTTGGCAATCATGGTCCTTTTACTTGGGGAAAAAATGCCGACAAAGCCGTTTATAACAGCGCTGTACTTGAAGAGCTGGCAAAAATGGCCCTGTTGACAGAAAAAATAAATCCTCAGGTTAAACGGATGAAGTCTGCGCTAATCCGCAAACACTATGAGCGGAAGCATGGTCCAGGCTCTTACTATGGACAATAGCATAAAATTGATACGCCCCAAAGGCATTACGAATATTAATGGACATTTAATCAAAAAAATAACATCATGATAGACTTAAAAAAACTGGAAGTATGGTTCCTGACCGGCAGTCAGCATTTGTACGGTGAAGAAACCTTAAGGCAGGTTGCCGATGATTCACAGAAAATTGTAAGTGCACTGGATCAATCAAAGGAGATTCCGGTACATGTTGTTTTCAAACCGGTTCTTAAAACTCCGGATGAAATATTTGCCACCATTCAGCAGGCTAATCAGGCCAAATCATGTATCGGCATCATTACCTGGTGTCATACATTCTCACCATCCAAAATGTGGATCAATGGCCTGAAAATCCTTCAAAAACCTGTTCTCCATTTACACACACAATTTAACCGTGATTTGCCCTGGTCAGAAATCGACATGGATTTCATGAACCTGAATCAGGCTGCTCATGGCGACCGGGAACATGGCTTTATCATGAGCCGGATGAATATCGACCGTAAAGTTGTCGTTGGTCACTGGTCTGAAACCGATGTAAAGGAAAGAATCGGTGTATGGTCACGTGCAGCTGCTGCATGGTACGACTTCCAGACTCTGAAAGTAGCCAGGTTTGGTGACAACATGCGCGAAGTTGCTGTAACCGAAGGAGACAAAGTTGAAGCACAGATTAAATTCGGGCTTTCAGTAAACGGTTATGGCGTTGGCGGACTGGTAAAGATGGTGAATCAGGTAACTGATAAGGAAATAGACGATGTGGTAAAGGAATATGAAGCCATGTTCCAGTTAGCATCTGAAGCCAAAAAAGGCGGCGCTTACTATAATAATGTCCGCTACCAGGCACGCCTTGAAATTGCCATCCGGACTTTTCTTAAAGAAGGAAATTTTGGTGCCTTTACAACTACGTTTGAAGATCTTCACGGACTGGAGCAATTGCCGGGCCTTGCCTCTCAACGTCTGATGGCATCAGGCTATGGTTTTGGTGCTGAAGGCGACTGGAAACATGCTGCTATGGTACGTGCCGTTAAAGTGATGGCGGCCGGCTTAAAAGGTGGTACATCCTTTATGGAAGACTATACTTATCACCTGAATCCGTCTGGTATGAAAGCACTGGGTGCTCATATGCTTGAAATATGTCCCTCCATTGCAAAAGATAAACCAAAACTGGAAGTTCACCCATTAGGCATTGGCGGTAAGGCAGATCCTGCACGACTTGTTTTTGAAGTTCCTGAAGGACCAGCTATTAATGCCAGTCTGATTGACCTGGGTACCCGTTTCAGATTGATTGTAAATTCAGTAGACTGTGTAAAAGCAGATCAGGACATGCCTAAATTACCCGTTGCACGTGCATTATGGGTTCCGCAACCCGACCTGAAAACAGGGGCCGGCGCATGGATTTTAGCCGGAGGTGCACACCATACTGCATTCAGCCAGGCTGTAAACGCCGAATATATGGAGGATTTCTGCGAAATGGCAGGAATTGAATTCATCCATATTGGCAAATCCACAACAATTAGTGATATTAAAAAGGAAATCCGCTGGAACGATCTTTATTACAGCTTCAAACGCTAGTCATTTATTGATTGATTGATTTGTTGATCTGTTGATTGATTGATTTCCAAATCAAATTCTTTTTCCCCGGGCTGAAGCCCGGGGCAATTGCATAAAGCCAATGTAATTATATGCCCCGGCTGAAGCCCGGGGCTATTTATTTATTGATTTGATGAACCGGATGTTCGGCTGAGGCTGTGCCCATAGCCGTCAAGCTAAGACTATTCCGAGCCATTTTTAAAGATTATCCAATCGAGCCCCATATTATTCGAATACCTTGCCCTGAAAGGGCTTCAAGCAAAAGGATAGGGCATCGCCCTATTTTACTTGGTATACATGACAAACAGCCCTGAAAGGGCGAAAGCAAGCAATATTTTATAAATTCAATATTGAATGGTTATAATTCGTGATGAATACTATATTCATATACTCTGAAATAATATATCAAGATAATTGTGCTAATGCCCTTTCAGGGCGGTTGATAATTGCGTATAACACCAATAGGGCGATGCCCTATCCTAGTGCTCATGCCCTTTCAGGGCAAGAAAGCAATTCAATTTTTCTGCACATTTCAATTTCTAAATAAATTCAATTGTAGAACCAAATATTTCTTCTTTTAAATATTAATGCCTTAAAATATAATAATTTACACATCTTAGCTTGACGGCTATGGGGCACAGCCTAAGCCGAACATGGGACATCCACCATCCATCATCCATCATCCATCATCCATCATCCATCATCCAGTATCCAGCATCCACTATCCAGTTACCAATTACTGATGTCGGTCAGATGTTTTTCATCTATAAAATACTAGCTTTGGTATAAAATATTTTTAATCGAACGTAACGCTTGTTACATTTGATTTGAATGTGATATCATTGATGTATGAACCGGAAAGATTTCCTCATTAAAGGAGCAGGCCTTCTCCTGCTCTCAGGCTTTTCTGTTAAGGCTCTGTCGTTAGCCCCTGTAACATATACCGTTAAAACCAAACGATGTGACGGATGCGGCCATTGTTTTAAAGCATGCCATCATAATGCTTTGTATGTTAAAGAAGGTAAGGCTTTTATTGATTCACAGCATTGCAAAGGTTGTGGTGATTGTCTCCGCTTTTGCAAACGCATGGCAATTGTCCAAAAAGAAGATAACCAAAAATAATAACACCTGTTTGCTGTTACCAATCGCTATCCCGAGTGTCTGAAATTTAAATTTAACAATTATGATGAGATCCTTGATTTTGTTAATGATCCTTGCTGTTGCAGGCTCCTGCAGCTTAAACAGGAACAAACAGGAATTGCGTATTAACGACCAGAATTATTTTGAGCTTCCGGGCTTGAATGTCATGGTATTTGAAGACATTTATCCTGAAGGACATCAGGGAGGTGTCGGATTTATTCAAAACGGTGTTCGTGTTGCCACCAACGGTGATGTAAGGCTTGAGTTAACCCCCGGCCAGTTTCAACCCATACCCAAAGTAGGGAAGAGAACCGTTGACAAGGAAGCGAATGAAATTCATGTCAATCTGTGGTATCCCGATTCGTCCATTAACCGAAAAGGTTTTAATCCCGTATTCTACCCCGACCTTCAGTTTACCTATCAGGTGCGCGTTGTGGGAGAAAAGGATTATTTCAGAATCATTGTAGATATGGATAAGCCGGTACCTGCTGAATGGGTTGGAAAGATCGGTTTCAACATGGAACTTTTCCCCGTGGACTTGTTTGGCAAAACCTGGATGATGGATGATAAAACAGGCTTCTTCACGCGTCAGGGCAATGGTCCTGTAGATTTAGCCGAAGGTGAAAACCAGGCCAGGCCCATGGCTACAGGTCGAAAATTCACTGCTGTTCCCGAAAGCGACCAACAGCGCTTCACAATTGAAAGTAAAACAGCAGATATTCAATTGCTTGATGGCAGGATTCGCCATACAAACGGATGGTTCGTACTGCGGTCAGCCATACCCGAAGGTGCAACAAAGGGCGCCATTGAATGGACGGTAAAAGTAAACAGGATTCCCAATTTCAAAAGTGCACCGGTTGTTCATATATCTCAGGTAGGATATCATCCGGAGCAGCAGAAACGTGCAGTTATTGAACTTGACAAAAACGATAAAACCATTTCAAAGGCCCAGCTGGTTCAAATAGATCACGCAGGAAAAGAAACTGTAGTGAAATCCGGGAAACCTGAATCGTGGGGCCAGTTCTTAAGATACAAATGTCTGATCTTTGATTTCAGCGATATAAAAGCGGAAGGAACATACAGAATTAAATATGGTGATGTCCTTTCAAATCCTTTTTCAATTGCAGCCGGTATTTACCAGCGTCATGTATGGCAACCCACTCTGGAAGTATTCCTTCCCGTTCAAATGTGCCATATGAAAGTTGTTGAATCCTATAAAGTATGGCATGGTGCATGCCATCTCGATGATGCCATTATGGCTCCGGTGGATTCCATACTTTTTGACGGCTACCTTCAGGGTCCTTCAACCCTTACACGTTTTAAACCGGGCGACCGCGTTCCGGGACTTAATGTTGGTGGCTGGCATGATGCAGGTGACGATGATCTGCGTGTTGAGTCACAGGCCATATCCGTTCAGCTGCTATCCCTGGCCTGGGAAGAATTTAGGCCCGAACTGGATGCAACATCCATCGATCAAAAAGCGCGACTGGTGAAAATTCATTTTCCGGATGGCAAACCTGATATGCTGCAGCAAATTGAACATGGCGTGCTTACTGTATTAGGAGGCTATGAAAACCTGGGAAGAGTATATCGCGGAATTATAACCCCAACGATCGCTCAATATTCCATGGTAGGAGATTTTTCAAATCAGACCAACAACATCAACTATAATAAGTCGGTGAAATACGACGGCACTTTTGAAACCCGTGCAGGAATCAAAGATGACCGGGCTGTATATACAGAGGAAAACGCCGGACACGAATATGATGCCATTATTGGTTTGGCTGCTGCTGCCCGTACACTTAAGGAATACAATCCTGATCTGGCAGCCCGCTGTCTGAAAGCTGCCACCAACTTATGGAATATGCCCAGGGAAGTAAATCGCTTTTCCCAGTTCGGGCAGATTAGAGCTGCCTCTGAACTCATGGTAACAACCAGGGATAATGTATACAGGGACTTCCTGATTCAGAAAAAGGATACCATTGCAAAATATATTCAACCGGTTGCATGGATGGTAGTTCGTACTTTGCCGCTTATTGATGACGCCGGATATAAAGCTGCATTGCAGGAGGCACTGAAGAAACTTACCAATGACATAACCGCACAAGGCAAGGAAACTCCTTATGGTGTTCCTTACCGTCCTTATATCTGGGGTGCCGGTTGGGGAATTCAGGAATTTGGCGTACAACAGTATTTTCTGGCCAAATATGTTCCTGACTTGTTCACCTATGAATACATGTTTAATGCTTTGAATTTCGTACTCGGTTGTCATCCGGGCGATAATACAGCATCCTTTGCTTCAGGAGTTGGTTCAAAATCTGCCACACGCGCATACGGATTTAACCGCGGTGAATATTCCTATATCCCCGGAGGCGTTGTTTCAGGAACAGCCCTGATACGTCCCGATTTTGCTGAACTGAAGGAATTCCCCTTCCTGTGGCAGCAAACTGAATATGTACTTGGAGGTGGCGAAAGCAATTACCTGTTCCTTGTACTGGCTGCTGATAAGATTTTAAGTAAGTAGAATCCTGAATGCAGGATCGCCTCAGCGGAGATCCTGTCATAAATGATACGCGACACCGGTCCGCTGAAATTCAGTAGACCGGTGTTTTTTAATTAAAAGCAATTCTTACCTAATTCAATACCTATGCAAAGATTTATCTGGTTATTCCTGCTCATGGTCTTAGTGGTCTGCTCCGGGATGAACAAAAAAGCAAAAAGCAACATTGATATTTCCGCTGTTCCGGTTGAATCGGGATTGATATCCGGGATATACAACATCGACAGTTCGGTGATGATGTTTAAAGGAGTGCCTTTTGCTGCCCCTCCGGTTGGCGATCTAAGGTGGAAAGCCCCCGAAGTTGTCGCCCCCTGGAAAGGTGTAAAAAAATGTGATCATTTCTCTGCCAGCGCCATGCAAAATAAGCCTGCTCCGCTGATGATGTGGTCGAAGGAGTTTATGGCTCCTGAATCCCCGTTAAGCGAAGACTGCCTTTATCTGAATGTATGGACCGGCGCAAAAAACAGCGATGAAAAACGCCCCGTAATTGTTTGGATTCACGGAGGTGCTTTAACCAGTGGCTCAGGTTCGGTTCCTTTGTACAACGGAGAAGAAATAGCCAAAAAAGGGGTGGTCTTTGTAACCATCAATTACAGGGTAGGGGTATTTGGTTTTTTTGCACATCCCGAACTTACTAAGGAAAGTCCTGCCCATGTTTCAGGAAACTATGGAATTCTCGATCAGATAGCTGCGCTCAAATGGGTTAAAAAGAACATCCATGCCTTTGGAGGAGACAGCACCTGTATCACCATTGACGGACAATCTGCAGGCGCTTTCAGCGTAAATGCGCTGATGGTTTCACCCTTGGCGAAAGGATTGTTTCATCGGGCAATTGCACAAAGCGGAGGTATGTTCGATGCGCTGAATTCACGCAATACCGATTTAAAATCAGCCGAGGAAAACGGAGTAAAAATTGCTGAAATGCTGAAGACTGCGACAATAAGCGATCTGAGAAAAATACCTGCTGAAGATTTGCAGAAAGCCAATATCAGAACCGACATCGTCATCGATAATTATGTCATTGCCCCTGCCTATGAAACTTTTATTCATTCTCAGCACAATGATGTCCCCCTGTTAACCGGATGGAATGCAGACGAAATTAACAACAATGAAACTGTTCTGGCAAAAGATTTCAAAGCACAGATAAAGGCCAATTTTGGAGCGCAAGCAGAAGACTTCCTGAAAGTTTTTCCCGCTCAGAGTAATGAACAGGCCACACAATCAGCCCATCAATTTTCCGCATTGCGGATTGGATGGCAAAACTATTGCTGGGCAACCATGCAAACAAAATATGGAAAACAGCCTTCCTATTTATACTATTTTAATCATGTGCCTCCAGGTTTGCCAAATTTTGGAGCCTTTCACTCGGCCGAATTCGGATATGCCCTTAAAACTTTGAAATATTGGGACAGACCTTTTGCTGAAGCAGACTACAAACTTGCTGATATCATGTCTTCATACTGGGTGAATTTCGCAGCTACCGGAAATCCCAATGGCCCCGGATTGCCTGAATGGCCGGCTTTTGATCCGGCAAGACCAATGACCATGGAGTTTGGTGAACCGGTACGGGCAACTGATCTTCCACATAAGGACCAGATGGACTTTCTTGACAGAATGAACCAGGCATTGCGATAGATAATCGATTAACCATTATATTTAACAGCATAAACCAACTTTTATGAAGAAAAAAGGAATAACCTTATTATTGTCAGTATGGATGATGCTGCCGGTGATCGCACAGGATCAGGCCATGAACGCTTTCATCAATAATCTGATGAGCAAAATGACGGTTGAAGAGAAAATCGGCCAGTTAAACCTGACCAACGGCGGAGATTTTACGACCGGTTCAGCTACCACTTCAGATCTGCAACAGAAGATCCGGAATGGTCAGGTCGGAGCGATACTTAACACTTTTACGGTTGCCAATATGCGTGCAGCCCAGGATTTGGCAGTTAAGGAGTCACGCAACCACATACCCATTTTGTTTGGCCTGGACGTAATCCACGGCTACAAAACAATTTTTCCCATCCCGTTGGCAATGAGTTGTTCATGGGATCCGGAGATGATAGAAAAAGGCGCACGCATTGCAGCTGTGGAAGCAACGGCTAATGGTGTGGCCTGGACCTATTCACCCATGGTGGATATTGCCCGCGATGCCAGATGGGGACGTATTGCTGAAGGAAGCGGAGAGGATCCGTGGTTGGGATCGTTAATTGCTAAAGCCATGGTAAAGGGCTATCAGGGTGACGATTTATCAAAAAACAATACCATGATGGCCTGTGTGAAGCATTTTGCTTTGTATGGAGCTGCCGAAGGAGGCAGGGATTATAATACGGTTGATATGAGCAGGATTACCATGTACAACGATTATCTTCCTCCCTATAAAGCAGCCGTAGATGCCGGTGCAGGCAGTATCATGACATCCTTTAATGTGGTTGACGGAATTCCGGCTACGGGTAACAAATGGCTGATGACTGATCTGCTGAGAAATCAGTGGGGTTTCAATGGATTTGTGGTTACTGATTATACAGCAATCAATGAAATGATCGTTCATGGCATGGGTAACCTGCAGGACGTTTCTGCATTGTCGCTGAAGGCCGGTGTCGACCTGGATATGGTAGGGGAAGGATTTCTGACTACTTTAAAGAAATCGCTGGATGAAGGCCGTATCAGCCTGCAGGACATCGACCTGGCATGCAGACGCGTTTTGGAAGCTAAATACAAACTTGGACTTTTTGAAGATCCTTACAAATATCTGAATGAGGAACGTTCAAAATCTTCTGTGTTCACCGCCGAACATCTATCTTACGCACGACAGATGGCAGCACAATCCATGGTTCTTTTGAAAAACGACAAGCAGACACTGCCACTGAAGAAATCAGGAACCATTGCTGTTATCGGTCCATTGGCAGAAAACAGGGCCGATTTGCTGGGTACATGGACTATGGCTGGTGAGGCTGGCAAGACTGTAACTGTTACGGAAGGATTGCAAAATGTGGGAGGCTCAGTAAAAATTTTATATGCAAAAGGGAGTCCGGCCACGGATAACCCCGGTATGATTGGTGGTGCTAATCCCCTTGCCGTAAAGGACACGCAAAAAGACAAAGATGCCGGTAAATCACCTGAGGTATTATTAAACGAGGCCTTGCAGGTAGCAGCAAAAGCAGATGTTATTGTAGCTGTACTTGGTGAAAAGGCCGGTTGGTCGGGTGAAGCAGCCAGTATGGCCGATATCAGCCTTCAAAAAACACAGCAGAATTTGCTGAAGGCATTAGTAGGAACAGGAAAACCGGTGGTTCTTGTACTCATCAATGGGCGCCCGCTGACACTTTCGTGGGAGAACCAGAATGTTCAGGCAATTTTGGAAGCCTGGGCCCCTGGAACAGAAGGCGGAAATGCCATTGCCGATGTGTTATTCGGCGATTATAATCCTGCCGGAAAACTGACCGCTACCTTTCCTTTCCATGCAGGACAAATACCCATGTATTATAATCACAAAAATACAGGTCGCCCCATGCAGGCAAATAACAAATTTTCTTCCAAATACCTCGACATTCCGAGCAATCCCTTGTATCCATTTGGCTATGGGTTAAGCTATACGACCTTTTCATACGGCAATATCACGTTAAATAAGGCTATGCTGAAGGGGAATGACACACTGACTGTTACAGTTACTGTTTCAAATACCGGAAAGTTTGCCGGAGAGGAAGTTGTTCAGCTATACCTCCGCGATCCTGTGGCATCGATTTCACGTCCTGTAAAAGAGCTGAAAAATTTCAAAAAAATCATGCTTAAGCCGGGAGAGAAGCAGGAAGTAACCCTAAAAATCACTCCGGATGATCTGAAGTTTTACAACAGCAGTTTGCAATACGACTGGGAACCGGGTGATTTTACCGTTTTTGTGGGGACGAATTCGCGCGATGTGAATTCAGCAGACTTCAATTGGGCAAAATAAAATACAAATTGACCTCTTTAATATGACATTCTGGATGTTATCATGCAGAATGTCATATTCTTCAATGCCCCTTATAGGGTTATATCCGGGCCGACGCGTTAAACAGAATTGTGAAAAAACGGATATACCTGTCCGTATTGTTTTTATGAGTATCAGGAAAGATGCATAAGAGATATAAGGTTGAGGACTATTTGGTTGTGGATGTTGATTTTAACACGAAGAGCAAGAAGGTAAAACATCACGAAGAACACAAAGGGGAAATACCTGCGGTATTTCTTGGAACGCCTGAGCTTAGCGAAGGCGACCTTTGCGTTCTTAATTCTTCGGGTTCTTAGTGAATCCTTGGAGTCCTTTGTGTTAAAAAATCAGGTATGCTGCAAGCATACCATTTCAAATAAAGAAGTCATTATAAATCATTGCCGATACTCATATTGTTTTTATCAGAATTATTTAATGAGTGACAATGGGTTGTCACTTCCTGCCTTTACTTTTATCTGAACAAATCAAATCTAAAACAGATAAACTATGGAAAAAAAAGAAATTATACCCAACCAACAGCAGATTGCCTATTGCGGTTTGTATTGCGGCGCATGCAGTAAATTTTTATCCGGAAAATGTCCGGGCTGTCATGAAAATATTAAGGCATCGTGGTGTTCCATCCGCACATGCTGTATGGAAAACAAAAGACAGAGCTGCGCTGATTGCACGCTGGAAGATGTTCAGGAATGTGGTAAATTTAACAATCTGATAGGCAGGATTTTTGGGGTTGTTTTCAATTCAAACAGGGCAGCATGCATCCAGATGATCCGGGAAAAAGGATATGAGGGATTTGCGATAGAAATGTCACATCGCAGGCGGCAGTCGCTTCCCCGTAAGTAATTGTTCAACAAGTTGTGCTTTTGGTTGTTTTTTTTGAAGGCAAAAGCAACTCATTTCTGTTTCATTGCATCTATCCGTTAAACAGAAAATACTATGATGAAAATGATCTTTTTATTTGCATTCGTTGCACTGAGCATTGTTTCATGCGAGCGCCAGGAAAACGACCCGCTTCCTCAGCAACCGGCAGATCTGAATTTAAGCGTATCAACCGAGAGTATGCTCCAGGCAGATAATGCCTTTGGCTTTGATATTTTTCGGAAAGTTGTTGAGAATAGCAGTACTGCAAATGAATTTGTTTCTCCTACCAGTATTGCCATGGCTTTGGCCATGACTTATAACGGGGCTCGGGGTGAGACCAAAAGGGCTATGGAAGAGGCTTTGTATAAACAGGGCCTTACCACTGAAGAAATCAATTCAGGCTATAAGAGCCTGCTGAATGCCTTAAAGTCAATTGACGAGCGGGTTATTTTGGAAATAGCCAATTCCATATGGTATGATGATCAGAAAATTACCGTATTGCAAAGTTTTATAGATGAGAATCAGGATGTTTACAATGCGGAAATTCAAAAGCTTGATTTTAATTCAGCGGCAGCAGTTGACATAATCAATGGTTGGGTGGAAGATAAAACACACGGGAAGATCCCGACAATTATTGAAACCATTCCTGAAGATATGGTCATGTATCTGATCAATGCCATTTATTTTAATGGGAAATGGACCCGGAAATTCGACAAGGCGCAAACAGCAGATGGCCTTTTCTATCCGCAGGAAGGATCTGGTGTTACTGTAAAATTCATGAAGCAGACCCAAAAATTTCAGGCAGCAGAAAAAGAACTTTTCAGGATTGTTGAACTGCCTTATGGCAGAGGAAACTTTGCCATGGTGGTTGTTTTGCCTGAAGCGGATAAAACCATACAAGATATCATGCCTCTGTTGACCAGTGAAAACTGGAATGCATGGATGTCGGATATGCATGAGAAATCTGTTGATTTACAATTGCCCCGTTTTACATACAGTTATAAGAACAAGCTGAATGATGAATTATCCGGTTTGGGTATGGGTGTTGCTTTTTCCGACATGGCTGACTTCTCGGGAATTACCGGGGAACCAAATCTGAGAATTAGTGAGGTCATTCATAAATCCTTTGTTAAAGTTGATGAAGAGGGGACAGAGGCGGCTGCTGTGACATCCGTTGGAATAGAATTAACTTCGGTACCCGATAATGTACTTTTCCATGTGAACCGACCTTTTATATTTGCTATCAGGGAGAAAACCACAGGAACGGTGCTGTTTCTGGGGAAGGTGAGCAATCCGCTCGTAACGGAGAATGAACAATGAACAATGAGCAATGAGCAATGAACAATGAACAATGAACAATAATGCTAATGTGCTAATGTGCTAATGGCTTCATTCAATAAACCCGTGCTTTAGCTCGGGTTTATAAAGGGTTCTGAAAATTTGCTTTTTTCAATTGCCCCGGGCTTCAATCCGGATAAAAAGAATTTAAAATGCAATATTGGCTTTATTCAATTGCCCCGGGCTTCAGCCCGGGGATAATGATATCAATACATCCTTCTCTTCCCCAAAGTCCCCAAAGGTCCCAAAAGTCCCCAATGTCCCAAAAACCAATCAATCAATCACCAAATAAAAAAAGCCTGACATGTTTGATCGTCAGGCTTTTTATTTTTATAGTAGAAAAAATCTCTTACCGGATCTTAGATCCTTTCACTGCGAAGAAGGTAATATATCCGTAATAAATAAATAAGCAGCAGATGGCTGCAATCAGACCGATGTTTTTTTGAATTCCGCCCATGAGAATGGGAAGAATCGCTGCCCCGATTACGGAAGTGGCAATTACACCTGATCCTACTTTCGAATGGGGTCCGAGATCTTCCAGTGCCAGGTTATAAATGCAAGGCCACATGATGGAATGGAAGAGTCCGGTTCCGATAAATAATACCAAAGCAACCCGGTTCATGTCCAGATTTCCTGTTACCAGAGAGAGCATCAGAACAACGGCCCCCAATATGGCACAGAAACTGAGAATCTGGCTGGCTGAATACTTTCTTAGAATGAATATTCCGGCAATACGTCCTACCATGAGTCCGCCCCAGTAATACATTAATAACAGCGTACGCATTTCGCCGTCAAATTTGAAATTCAGTGTGTCAGAGTAATCAGCAAAGAAGCTCGGAATCCCGATTTCAACGCCCATGTAGAAAAAGATGGCCAGAGATCCCAGCCAAAGATGGGTGTACCGGTATGCACTGGATTTGTATTTTACATTCGAACTGCTATCTGCGGAATCTGATTTGATTTCCGGAAGTTTCAGGAAAAACATGATCACAACAATCACCAGTGTGATGATTCCGATCGCAGCAAATGGCCCTTGAACCGCCTTTGGATCGGATGCACCACCTTCATTTGATGAAACGATCAGCATGGAAACAAATATCGGCGCAATTACTGTTGCCACAGAATTCAAAGCATTGGTAAGCGTAAGGCGACTGGCAGCGGTTTCGGGACTCCCTAAAGCGTTCACATAAGGATTGGCTGCTACCTGCAATAATACAATGCCAATGGCGAATACAGAAACTGCGGATAAAAATCCGTAATATCCCATAGATACACCGGGAATACAAAGAAAAAATCCGGCAGTGATGAGCGCAAGTCCCATCAGAACACCGTTTTTATACCCGAGCCTATTCAGCAAATAGCCAACCGGCACGGATAAAATATATGCACCATAAAAAAAGGTATTGGGCAACTGCTTTTCAACTTCATTCAGGTTAAAAGCATTTTTCAGGTAATCGATGAGTGAGTTGTTCATGGTAGTGATGAATCCCAGGAGAAAAAACAGGGATGCCATAACCACCAATGGAAATAAGTAATTGGTATTTTTTTGATTCATAGGATGTAATTATCGGGTTGAGAATTTGTGTACACAGCTCTGGTTATATTCTTCACCCGGATTGAGATCAATATTGGGGAAATATGGAATATTCACAGCGTCAGCAAAATGTTGTGTTTCAAGACAGAAAGCCCAGCGTTTCTGATAAAGCTTTCCGCCTTTTCCTTTTTCATTTTCCAGCCAGTTGCCGCTGTATAGCTGCACGCCGGGTTGTGTGGTGGAAATTTCCATCACGCGGCCAGATTTCGGGTCATATGCCACAGCAGCAAGTCCCAATACATGGGCCGGATGATCCAGAACCCAATTATGGTCGTATCCGTTTCCAAATTTGAGCTGTTCATAAGCAGCCAGGATATCTGTACCGATTTTTTTCGGCTTTGTGAAATCCATTGGAGTGCCTTTAACACTAAGAATTTCTCCGGTAGGAACGTTGGAATCATTAGTTGGCGTGAAGAACCGGCCATTGATCATGAGTTCCTGTGACAGCATATCTCCTGAACCTTCACCTGCGAGGTTAAAATAGGAGTGGCTTGCAAGGTTTACCGGCGTGGTCTTGTCGGTAGTTGCTTTGTAATCAAGCCTGAGTTCATTGTCGTCAGTAAGGGTATATGTTACTGATGCTTTAACTGTACCCGGATAACCTTCGTCGCCATCGGGAGAAATGTATTGCAAAACGACACTATTCGGGGTGGTTTTCAGCACATCCCAGACAACCCTGTTAAATCCTTTGTTTCCTCCATGAAGGTGATTTGGGCCACTGTTTACAGCCAGATTGTAAGTTTTACCTTTTAGGGTAAATTGTCCCTTACCGATTCTGTTGGCAACACGACCAACAACAGCACCCATGAAGGGACCATTACCGTTGATATATTCCTGTATGGTGTCGTATCCCTGAACGATATCAGCAAAATTGCCATTCCGGTCAGGTACAATGATACTTGCAATAATCGCTCCGTAATTTGTAATCTGAGCAACAAGGCCATTCTTGTTTTTTAAGGTATACAAACCGGTTTGTTTTCCGTCATGAACGGATTTAAAGGACTCCTCTTTTAATGTATTCATAATGATTTGCTTAAGATATATATTCAATGTTTTGGTTAAATGTCAACTTTTCCGGTTCCCTGACTGCGAATAAAGAGTGGATGGCAGGATCCTTTACCGAAAATATGCTCAAGGGTTTTCACATATTGATCCAGCAGTCCTGAAGGGACAAAGGCTTGTATGGTTCCTGCAAATCCACCCCCGTGGACACGCCAGGCGCCCTTGCCTTTAAGAACCAGTTCACTGAGGGCCAATCCCAGAGAAACGCCCTGCTCCCTTACATTGTGAACCGGGTATATATTCTGGTTGTACATGAAAGAACTGTGGCCCGAATCGGTCACCATACCCAGAAAGGATTTAAAATCATTTTTTTCCAATGCTGCAACCTGTTCAACAACCCGCTGGTTGTCGCCCTGAAAATGGATGGCTCTCAGAACAGCACGGTCTCCTACTTTTTCCCTGATATCCGGAATGCAGTGGATGATCTGATCAATGGATACTTCACGCAGAACTTTTGCACCAAGTTGTCCGGCAACAGCTTTCATATCAGCAGGCAATGAGGCATACTCTTCATTCAGGTCGGCATGATTTCCTCCGGTATCTGTGATTACCAATGCGAAACCGGTATGAACAAAGTCGAAATCCACCTTTTTCACAACCGGTTTGGAAGGATCCTTAAAATCAATGGTTATGAGTCCGCCCATGGAACAGGCTGTCTGATCCATCAGGCCGCAAGGTTTTCCGAAAAAGTTGTTCTCGGAATACTGACCAATAATGGCATTCTGAATCGGGTCAACTGCATCCTTATTGAAAAGATGGCTGATGATAGATCCGATGAGTACCTCAAAAGCAGCAGACGAGCTGAGACCTGATCCCTTGGGAACGCCTCCGTCTATGCAGGCATTGAATCCTTCAATTTTATATCCAAGATCATGCATTCTTGAACTGATACCACGTACAAGCGCTACGGAAGTGTATTGCTCAGAAGGATTTGGTTTTAGAGAGGTCAGATCTACTTCAAAGGGCGGATACCCAATAGAATGGATCCGGATGACCGGTGTATTGTTTTTTGTAACAACAGCAACGTTATCCAGATTTACAGCGCCGGCAAGCACTCTTCCGTAGTTGTGGTCGGTATGATTCCCTCCAATTTCGGTTCTTCCGGGGGCGCTGAAGAATTCAACTTCTGCATCTCCGAAATGGAGTTTATATTCAGTCAGTAATTGCTGATAGCGCATGGATTGTTTTTCCCGTTCCTTTTCATCATTACCGTATAATGCGCGTAAGGCACTGTTATTGCTGGTGAGTTTGGCAGACAGGTTCTGTATATTTGACATGATTTCAGTTTTAGGATAACACTAGTAAATATAATAAAAAAGAGACGCACAGATTGCGTCTCTTTTGAATACACCTTGTGAAAAATTTTACATGGGCTCTATAGATGCCTGATCCGACGCAGGAAATTGCGTCCTAATCAACAATCAGAGCAGGAATATGTTGTTTTTTCTGCATTCTGTATGCAGTTGTTCCGGCCATATGCTTGCCTGTACTTCACCAATATGTGCCTTTCTGAGGTAATACATGCAAATCCTTGATTGTCCGATACCACCGCCAATTGACAGAGGCAACTCTCCATTTATCAGGCGTTTATGAAACAACATTTCTGCACGTTCCATGGAATTTGTAACGGTAAGCTGATTGATCAGCGATGTTTTATCCACTCTGATGCCCATGGATGAAACTTCAAATGCCGATTCCAAAACCGGATTCCAGAGAACGATATCACCGTTAAGTCCTTTAAACCCACTATGTGTAGGGGTACTCCAGTCGTCATAGTCAGGAGCACGTCCGTCATGTTTCTGACCGTTCGCCATCAATCCTCCGATGCCGGTAATAAATACGGCACCGTATTTTTTTGCAACCTCATATTCCCTTTCGCGGGGTTCCAGTTTCGGATAAGCAGCAAGCAGCTCTTCAGCATGGAAAAATTTAATATCATGCGGAAGGATTGGATTTATGTGATTGTAATTTTCATAAACCACATATTCGGTGCGCTTTAATGCTTCGTATATTTTGCAGACAATGTATTTCAGGAAATCCAGGTTACGGTCACCCGCATCAATAACACGTTCCCAGTCCCACTGATCCACATATAATGAATGGATATTGTCCAGTTCTTCATCAGGCCTTATGGCGTTCATATCAGTGTAGATGCCGTTACCTTTGGGAATGCAATAATCAGCCAATGCCATACGCTTCCACTTTGCCAGAGAGTTAACCACTTCCGCAGGAGCGTCATTCAAGTCCTTAATGGGAAAACTTACTTTGCGCTCTGTACCATTCAGGTCATCGTTGATACCAGTGCCCTTAAGAACGAACAGAGGAGCAGTTACCCGCCGGAGATTTAATTCGGCTGATAATTGCTGCTGAAAGGTGTCCTTTACCAGCTTAATGGCTTTTTCAGTGCTGCTGACATCAAGGTGACTGTGATAGCTTTTTGGAACAATAAGAGGTTTTGTCATATTGTAATTTCAAAAATAAGAATGAAATTACAAAAATAACAGAATGACTTGCATAACCAATTTCCTGAGAAGGATATTTCATGATTTTGCAAGTCACTTGAATTTTCATGCCATTTTTACAGCAGGAATCAGCTGGTCTGTTTTTTCAATATGCTGATCAGCTACTCTTCCGGATGGATCGGTATTTTTCTGCCATTTTGGGACCCATTTCAATACTGTTTTGGCAGCCTGACTGTGAGGATAATGTTTTTCAAAGATCTTACGGTAATAGTAAGCCTCCTTGGTGAGGGGGGTATTATGAGGGTAACGGAAGGCGGCCAGGTCAAATTCTTCATCAGATATCACCCGTTCACAGTAATCAATAATTCCGTTAATCCAGTTATAACCTACACCATCGCTGAACTGTTCTTTTTGCCTCCATAATATTTCATCGGGCAGATAAGGGTTCTCCTTATCGTCAAAAGCTTCACGAAGAATGTGTTTTTCTATCTTACCTGCCTGACGGTCGGGGCGCTTATATTTAGGATCGATGCTCATGACAACATCGTGAAGATCCCTGTCCAGGAAAGGTACACGTACTTCAAGTCCATGTGCCATGGTAGATTTATCAGCCCTCAGACAATCAGCTGTGGAAAGCAATTGCACTCTGCGGATGGTTTCTTTCTGGAATTCTTCATCTGATGGAGCATTATGGAAATAGAGATAGCCTCCAAAGTCCTCATCAGCGCCTTCACCTGAAAGAACTACCTTAACGCCGGTTTTTTTGATATATTCTGCCAGGAAATACATGGGTGTGGAAGCTCTGACAGTGGTAACATCATAGCTTTCCAGATGCCAGATGAGTTTGTCAATGATTGCGATACCCCGTTCCACTGAGAAATATACTTCGTGGTGCCTGGTTCCGATAAAATCGGCCACCATGCGGGCGTATTTAAGGTCAGGTGCCTGCGGACCCAGTCCTACCGTGAAAGAATGCAGCTCCTGGCCATTGCCGGCAACGAGTCGACTTGTGATGGAAGATATCAGGCTTGAATCAAGTCCGCCCGACAGCAAAACTCCCAGGGGCACGTCACTCATCAATCTTTTTTTTGTAGCATTGATCAGGACATCCCTGATTGCAGCGGGATCACCTGCAGCCGTACATTTGGTTGAATCTTCCCATTCGGGTTTATAATATTTTTGCAGTCCTCCCTCGCTCGAATAAAAATGGCCCGGAGGGAAAGCCTCAAAGGTAACACAGCGGTCGGCCAGTGCTTTCATCTCGGAAGCAAAATACAGCCAGCCGTTGGCATCTTTTCCATAATACAAAGGCTTTACGCCAATGGGATCGCGACCGGCAACAAACCTTTCACCATCCACTACAACAAAAGCAAAGTCTCCGTCGAGGTAATTGCAAAAGTCAAAGCCAAATTCCTCGTATAAATGCACAATTATTTCACTGTCGCATGTAGTATGAAACTGGTGGTGGCTGAGCACAGTTTTTCTCAGTTCCATGTGGTTGTATATTTCACCATTATGAACAACATAAGCCGACTTTGTACCCTTAATAGGCTGGATTCCTGTAGTGAGGTCAACTATGGAAAGCCGTTCATGACAAAGAACGGATCCGCATGGATCTACATGCATGTCGCGTTCATCGGGCCCCCGATGATTCATTCTTCTTGCCAGCCCCTTCACCATAGCGGGATCTTCTTTTCCAATTACTGCTAATATGCCACACATAATAGTTGAATATTGATTGTTTGTACTTATATAATTGTCAATAAAAACAGAATAGTCTTATAAAATGAAAGTTTATTATGACTATCTTTAAATACGAGTACAAAATTATATACAAATTCATTACAAAATGTTATTTGTGTGTCATACTGAAAGATAAAAATAACATTAGATTTCAAAATGAAAGTAAAATAACCTAAATAAACAAAATGTATAACTAAATAATCACTATATATGAAAGATGGCTTTCAAATTGATAGTTTAGACCGGAAAATTCTTTCGATACTTACAAAAAATGCGCGTGCACCATTTCTGGAAGTGGCCCGTGCCTGCAACATCTCCGGTGCAGCAATTCATCAGCGCGTTCAGCGGCTTACCAGACTCGGGATCATCAGCGGATCCCAGTTTAATGTAGATCCAAAAAAACTGGGATATAAAACATGTGCGTTTGTAGGCATCTTTTTGGATAATGCGGCATTATTTAATAATGTATCGGATAAGCTCATGAAAATACCCGAAATCACACAATGTCACTATATTACCGGTCAATGGGCCATGTTTGTTGAGGTATATTCGCGTGATAACGAACATCTTCGTGTGGTTTTGGCAGATAAAATTCAATCCATTAAAGGCGTTTCACGAACTGAAACGTTTATTTCTTTGGATGTTCTCATTGACCGGCAGATGCCATTTCTTGAAGAAGAATAATTAAAAACAGGAATCGGATGAAAATTGGAATTATTGGCGCAGGCGGAGTAGGCGGGTATTTTGGCGGACTGATTGAAAAAGCAGGTTTTGATGTTGTATTTATCGCGAGAGGAAAAAATCTTGAAGCAATTCGCCAAAATGGCTTACAGATTAAAAGTTTTTTAGGGGATTTTCATGTTAAAAATCTGAAAGTGACCGATGAATGGACTTCTTTATCGGATGTGGATGTGATCATTCTGGCCACTAAAGCATGGCAGGTAACTGATATTGCTGTTCAATTGAAAGATGTCATCAGGCAGGATGCTGCTGTTCTGCCTTTGCAGAATGGGATCATGGCCTATGATGAACTATCTGCAGTTCTCGGTCCCAATAGGGTTTTAAGCGGTTTATGCCGCATTATGAGCAAAATTGAAGCACCCGGTGTTATCATCCATAGTGGTATTGATCCCTTTATATATTTTGGGGAGCACAACAATCAGAAAAGTTCACGTTGTCTGCAGATAAAGGAAGTATTTGACCTTTCGGGAATCCGTTCGGAAATTCCTGAGCATATTGAAGCAGAGGTCTGGAAGAAGTTCATCAACATATGTGCAGGTGGATTGCTGGCGGTAACGCGCAGCACATATGGCGAGGTAAGATCGGTCCCCGAAACCCGTACGCTGATGATTGAACTGATAGAAGAAATCCATGCTTTATCAGTGAAAGCAGGCATCGGGATTGACCATGGGTTTGTTGAGAAAACCATTGGTTTTATCGACAAGTTCCCTTATGATTCCACCGCGTCTCTTACCCGTGATATATGGGAAGGCAGGCCTTCTGAGATTGAGTATCAGAACGGCTCTGTGGTACGCCTTGGTGAACAATTCGGAGTTCCGACACCGGTGAACCGTTTTGTATATTACAGTTTGATCCCTCTGGAACGAAAAGCACGCAATAAAATCTAATACCGATCTTATGCCGTAAGGTCTTCAACGATCCTCACTGCATCAGCAATACATTGCTCACAGATCTGCCTCCCCATATCCTGATCATGAAATAGGTGCTGACCTTCTTCAGTACGTAAGTCTATGTTCAAAATATCCGCACATTTTATGGTTCCATGCGTTTTCTTGAACCTTTTTTCAAATTCCTGGATCATTCCATAGGTTGCTTGTTTTCTTTCCTTGTTGTCTGAAAACTTTTTGCAATTATGCACCCCAAGAACCATGAATGAGCCTGTAACTGCGCCGCAGGTTTCCTGAAGCCGGCCCATGCCTGCACCAAATCCACAGGCGATACTCAATGCAGCATTTTTGTCGAGATTGTAATGATCAGCAAAAGCTGCCAAAACGGATTGTGCACAATTCAAATTGTTTCTGAAATTTTCAATGGCTTTGTCTTTCATAGGTGTGAACATTATAAAATGTAAATTTAAACAGTTGTTTTTGTTTTTTATAAAAATGATCCAACTAAAAGAGGAGTCGGATTAACCATAGCCGTCAAGCTAATATTTGTAATGCATTGATATTCATTTACTGGAATATT
>CAZTSR010000028.1:0-29288 GCA_964615995.1 uncultured Bacteroidales bacterium | reverse complement strand
TGTGGGGAGAGCAGGATTCGAACCTACGAAGGCATCAGCCAGCAGATTTACAGTCTGCCCCAGTTGGCCACTTTGGTATCTCCCCTTCACAAATAAACCGGATGAACCGGTTTATTGAAAAAACCTCAAATAAAAGAACAAATCAATTTTTAGCGAGCCGATGGAGGGATTCGAACCCCCGACCAGCTGATTACAAATCAGCTGCTCTGGCCAACTGAGCTACATCGGCAATACCCTCCAAAATCGGTTCGCAAATGTATAACAATTTATTTATATCACAAAAAATATTTTTCTTAATTGTGTCCGCGCAGCTTCTCTTTATGTTTTTGAATTTGTTGCTTCATTGCATCTACAGCTAAATCAGTGGATTCTTCAAAAGTTTTACTTTGTTTCTGTGCAAATAAATCATAGCCTGGAATCTCCAACTTGATTTCAACAATTTTATTCTCTAAGGTTGCAGTATTATCCAACTTAAGAATGACTTCCGCTTCAATAATATCATCGAAATAACGAGCTAATTTGGCGACTTTTTTTTCTATAAAATCAGTCAACTTTACATCGGCATCAAACTTTAAAGCGTTAATTCTGATATTCATGATTATTTCCTCCTTAATATTTATGCTCTTGGATGAGCTTGTTTATATACTGTTTTTAACTTTTCAAAGGTATTGTGTGTATAAACTTCTGTTGCAGATAAATTTGCATGACCCAGTAATTCTTTGATGGTATTCAGATCTGCTCCCTGGTTTAACATGTGTGTGGCAAAGGTATGCCTTAGAACATGGGGACTCTTTTTATCCGATGTGGTTACCATACTTAAAAAATGATGCACAATCCGGTATACCGATCGCGGATTCAGCTTCATTCCCTTTTTATTTACAAAGAACCATCCTTCCGGGTCCAATCCAAAATTTTGCTGCCGCACCTGGGCATATTGCTGCAAAACAGAAGTAAAATCCTGACTCAAAGGCACCATGCGCTCCTTATTCCTCTTTCCCAATACCTTAAATACCTTTTGGTCAAAATCAATATCCCTGAACTTCAAATGAATCAATTCCGAAATCCGGATGCCGGTATTATAAAATGTTTCCAATATGGTACGATTCCTGAGTCCTTCATAGTCTGTCCCGTATTGGATGTCATCCAGCAAATGATCCATGGCTTCTTCACAAACAAAAACAGGCAGTTTTTTGCTCATTTTTGGAGTCAGTACTTTTGAAACCGGATTCATCGTTATATGCCCCTCTCTGATCAGATACTTAAAATAGGTCTTGAGAGAAGATATTTTGCGGTTAACAGTCCTTGCAGTTTCTCCGGAATCCATCAAGTAAACAATCCAGCTGCGGATCTGGTGATGGCTGATCCCGGCCTCGTCTGCTTCTTCACTCAGGGAACAAAAAGCAAAAAACTGCTCAAGATCCGTTTTGTACGAACGAACCGTGTGAGCAGAATATTTCTTAATATACCGGATATATTGTAAAAAACCACCAAAATGCCTCATAGGTGTCGGGATAATATTACGGGCCGTTAGATATTTTGGATTATCCCCTACCTTGTAAGGAAAACCTATTCCTCTTCTAGCTGCATATGCTGAACGTAAATCGCTTTTTTTACCATTTCACGATTACGCATGGACGGTTTTTGAAATGCTTGTCTGGATCTTAATTCCTTTACAACACCTGTTTTCTCAAATTTACGTTTGAATTTTTTAAGTGCTCTTTCAATGTTTTCGCCTTCCTTAATAGGTACAATAATCATACTTCTTTTTTTTAATGAGTCGCAAATTTATCACTTTGCGTTTTATCTACCAAATTTTGAGGTTAAAAAAAAATCCCAGTTCACAGTAATCCAAAATTGTATCTGACGAAGCCCTGATTTTATGTAATAAATTTACACAAAATTACAAGAAAATAAAAGCCATTCCTAGCCAAAAATATTTAAATCGTGAGATACTTTCTGGCTTTTTCAAATTGTCCTTTATCTATTAAACCATTGAATTTAAGCTCATTTATATTTTTAATTTCGCTTACTGCAGTCCTGTACCGGATGATCCCCCGTGCACAAGACTTCCCAATGTAAGGATGACGCATGAGTTCAGTAATAAGCGCCTTATTTACGTTGAGTTTTATAATCTGAGTGGTGTCTGCACAAAAATCACGTTTAAGCAATTGTAATACGGTATCATTGAGTCCGTATACCTCACTCAATTGTTCCATACTGTAGAATCCACCTAAAAGTGAACGGTAACGAATGATTCTGGATGATAAAACAGGACCAATTCCATGGATCCGCATCAGGACATTTGTGTCTGCACCATTAATATCTATTCTTTGAGGAACAACTGGTTTTTCTATCAGGTTTACAACTGGATCAGGCTTTGAAAATTCAGGGATCCGGATGTATGCTGATATCCTGTTGTAGGTTCCATCATTCATTCCATAGATCTTTTTCAGATCTTCCTTCTTTATGAAGGATCCGCCTTTTAAACGATATGCAAGAATATTCCGGATCTGTCTGTTGTTGAACCCTAAACGCTTTAATTGGCCTACTTCTGCAGTATTCGGATCAAATATAAAACGTTCATATACCGCAATAGTATCCTTATCATAACGATTATCTACCGGAACGTGTTCCTGATCTTTTTGCAAATCAGTAACTTCTGATTCAAACAGTGCCTGCTTTTCGGCATTCGGACCGGCTGGGTGAAATGCCAGATAGCTTTGTATCAATACAAGAATTCCAATAAGAATGATCAGAAGAACAATGCTTTTTCTTTCAGATGCTGAATATTCAAAAGCACGTCGAAATATGTTTTTCATGGCCTAGAACGGATATCCGATACCGAATTTAAAGTGCAGATCCCTCATGCCAAAGTGATCATGCCCGGGAAACCAGCGATTGCCCTCAGGCAATGACGGGTCCCGCATTTTTATACCTACATCCAAACGAATCAGGAAGAAAGATAAGTCCAGCCTGACTCCAAATCCATATCCCATTGCAATTTCTTTGTAAAACCGGCTCCAGTCAAATACAGCCAAAGGCTTTTCCTCATTTTTACGTATTTCCCATACATTCCCGGCATCGACAAATAAAGCTGCTTCAAGTTTCCAAACCAGTTTAAACCTGTATTCAATATTGGCCTCCAGTTTAATGTCTCCATTTTTATTGGGGAAAAACGAATTGGCATTGCTTGTGGTATCTGATCCGGGGCCCAAATCCCGAGTGCTCCATGCCCGAATGCTGTTTGGCCCTCCCGAAAAATACTTTTTCTCATATGGAAGTGTCTTACTGTTGCCTATAGGATAACCGAGACCAACAAAAAAACGGTAAACAAATTTATTCTGCTTGTCAATGACATTATAATACCTCAGGTCAATATCTCCCAATAAATATTGAAAATAGGGAACGCCAAATAACAATGCACTATCCCCGGATCCAAAATTCGAGTGTGCTACGTTCAGAAGATTTCCGGCAGATTCAATATTTAAACGGGCAAAGAAAAAATCCTTGGACTTACCAACGGATTGGTTGTTAAGTTCTAAGGTATACCTGGCTGAATTGATCACGTGGTCCTTAAAACTGTATCCCAGAGGTGTATTGGCTATGGAATCCAGGAATTTTTCGTCAGATTGACCCTCGTAAATCTGCACATAACTTAATTCCAAAGGATAAACCGTATGGATCAGATGTTTGTTTCCTCTCCAGTTGTAAGAGAACGAACCATTGGCCACGGAACGGGTAAAGTCAGGCCGCGACTGAAAATTGTATGAAACTGATAGGGATGTTTTTGGAGCAAATTTCTTTACAAAACGCTCCAGTTTAAAAGGCGAGAAAAACTTGGGATAAACAATACTTATTTCAGCCCCAATTTCACGCATGCTGGGGTATTCCCCGTTTGTTTGATTTTCAAGAGATTCAATAGCCCCTGTCAGTCTCAGATTAAATACCTCAGCCCCCCTGAATAAATTAAAATTTGAATAGAGCAGGTTTCCCCGGCCTCCCAAATCACCTGATGAATTGGTGCCCACAAGTTCAGCCTGCAAAGTCTGCAGTTTTTTCTGCGTAAGTTCAATTTTTCCATCCAGATACCTTTCCCGGCTGAAGAAACGGGTTGTATCGGTTTCAGTAAAAGAAATGTTTGTAAAACGCACAATACTTAATGAAGACAGGCTCCGATAGGTGCTGTTTACATCACTCAGCTTATAAAACGACCCCGGAATAATGTAATTCCGGTTTGCCAGGGCATTGGGTTTAATATTCGATTTGCCTGTTATCAGAAAGTAAAGGTTTCGGAACTGCAGGGTGTCGTATGCCGGCGTTATACGCCTGCCGGAAGTGATTGCATCGCTGAAATTCGGATATAAATATACCTTATTGATTTTATATTTTGGATGATACCGGATTTTGGAATGTGGATCGGGCATGCCTTCTGTGAACTCCTTAACGAGCATGGTTAATTCCACAGCATTGTCCAGAGGTTTTACAGCAGCTTCATAAAAAATATGTTCCTTTGAAAACCGATAAAAGCTGTTTTCCTTTAAGTGTGTTTCAATGCGCACCCTTTCCTGTTGTAAAATATCTTTGTCAAACCGGATTCCTCTATGAACCAGTGAATTTACGGTATCGGGCAATATATAGGGACGCAGACTGGTATCTTCAAAGGAATAAGAAATATCTCTGATGCGATAGGGTGTGTTATATTCAACAAAATAAGTGACAATGGCATTACGCCTTTTATATCTCACACTATCAATAACACTGGCGTTATAATAACCTTTATTTTCAAGGTATTGTAAAAGCTGCTCCGTGCTGGAGCGGGTCAATTCTTTATCAAAAATTACGGGTTCTTCACTGATTCTCCGGAGCCAGCCATGCGGCCATTTTTGTTTATTGATATCTGAGAGGTTGTAAAGAAACAAATAAAAGCGTACACCTAAAAATCGCTTATTCGGCTTTTGAAGGATGTAATTTTTAAGCTCTTCATCAGGATCGTTGCTTTTTTTCTTAGCCTCTATGCGGTTTTTGCTCAGCAGGTACTCATCTTTAGGAACGTATTTCGTAGGGGAACAGGAATAGAATAACCACATGGAAAGCAATAATGCTCCTGTAATCCTTAATTTGCTACGATAAGGGATATCCATGAAGTTTTTATCAGTTTTTGATCAGATCTATCCAGGTATGACAGCTTTGGATACCATCATACTGGCAAAGATAATTTTAAATATATTAATTATATAACGCAGTGCCCGTAATTAATTACAGGTAGAGCATCCGGCTTTTAAGGGCTGTATTATTGCCGGACTTTATGTGTTTCAAAGAGTATTATCCGGATTACAATGATTTCAAAATTCCTATCTTTAACCAACTCTTTGTCAACGAATGTAAAGGTCTGTAATGATTAGCAAGAATAAGCTGAAGTACCTGGTATCCCTGAAGAATAAAAAATACCGCCATCTGAACCGTCAGTTTACCATGGAAGGCGATAAAATCATTGTTGATACACTCCGGAATAAAACAGGTTTGATTCGTGAAATCTTTGCATCTCCGGATTGGATCTCCGGTCACCAAAACGAATTATCTCATTTTAAAGGAGCTGTTCTTGAAGCAGATCCCATCATTCTTCAAAAAATTTCATCCCTGGAAACAGCACCACCAGTTGTTGCACTGCTCGACTTTTTAGAAGAAGCATTCAACAAGCAGGAAGTCGCTTCTGCATTTTCCGTTGCATTGGATACGGTCCAGGACCCGGGTAATTTGGGAACCATTATCAGAACTGCCGACTGGTTTGGTATAAGGAATATTTTCTGTAATTCAGGATGTGCTGACATTTATAATCCAAAAGTTATCCAGGCAAGCATGGGGGCTATTCTCAATGTCCGTGTTCATTATGTGGATCTTCTCAGCTTCCTGACTGATATGGAATCTATTCCAGGTTTTGAAATCAGGGGTACTTATATGCAGGGATCTGCATTATGGGATACACAACCTTTAAAAGAAGGTATCGTGGTTTTCGGCAATGAATCCAGAGGGATTTCTCCGGAACTGTCACAGGTTATTCAACAGCGCATTACGATACCTCCGGCAATGGAAAATTTTGAACATGTGGAATCATTAAACGTTGCCACTTCAGTAGCAGTTGTGATGGCCTTTAATGCATTCAAAACAACGACATTATGATAAAAAACCTTTTAATATGAAACCTACATTATTGTTTATTCTGGTTGCGTTGCTCTTTCTGCAATGCAAACCGGCAAAAACAGATCTTAACACCACATTTATTATGGAAGCAGATGTTCAGAAAACGATTGATTCCCTGATCCGGAAGCATGGAGAGATGTACACGGACAGGATTAAGAGGGGCGTGCAAAATGTAGCAGCCTTCTGGACACAGGCTGATGGAAAGGAAGCGGATTTCCAGGCATATTGTATTGCAAATTTTATTAGCGATACTGCCGCTCTGGACGTTGTATTCCAAAGAATATCCCGGAATCTTGAAACCATAAACGGAAGTTTTAACGACATTACCGTAGGCTTGCAAAGGCAACTGAACCTTGATTGGGGAGAAATATTACCGGTTGATGAAATTTTCGGAGCATATAGCCCTTCCACTCATTTTGCAGATGATTTTTTTGCCAATCGTTTAGCCTTTTATATTTTGCTGAATTTTCCTGCATACAGTCTCGAAGAAAAGAACACTGCAGGCGAAACTTGGAGCAGAAAACAATGGGCGTATGCGCGTATGGGAGATTTGTTCGAATCAAGAGTTCCGGCAGCAGTAAGTCAGGAAGTGGTGAACGCTTATACCCGGTCTGAACTTTATATTTCCGACTACAATGTTTATGCAGGTAAACTCGTCAACAACGAAGGCAAGTCATTGTTTCCGGAAGACATGAAACTTCTGAGCCACTGGAATCTCCGCGATGAAATCAAAACAAATTATGGAGATTCTTCAGGACTGGAGAAACAGCGTATGCTTTACGAAGTGATGAAAAGAATCATTTCGCAACAGATTCCACAAAAAGTAATCAATTCCAACCAGTACACCTGGAATCCTTATACAAACGTTGTTACTGAAAATGGCAAACCTGTTGAATTGTCGTCTGAACCCGATACACGGTTTGATGTTCTGTTACAGTTTTTTAAAGCGCAGCAAAAGGTGGATAATTATTATCCGAGAGCCAATACCTATATTACCAGGACATTTGAAGGCGGAATGGAGATTCCCCTTGCGGATGTGGAATCCCTCTTCAAATCCTTTCTTTCATCAGCTGAGGTGGCTAAGGTGGCAGATGTGATTAAAGGAAGATTGGGACGGGATCTGGAACCTTTTGATATCTGGTATGACGGATTCAAATCAAGAACATCCATTCCGGCCGCTCAACTTGATGCAGCTACTCAAAAGAAATATCCCAATGCTGATGCTGTTCAGAAAGACCTGCCCCTGATCCTTCAGAAACTTGGTTTTGCCAAAGAACGTGCCAGTGAAATTACAGGTCTTGTTAAAGTAGAGCCGGCAAGAGGTTCGGGACATGCCTGGGGTGCTGTTTCACACAACCAGCCTTCTTTACTACGTACAAGGATATTTGCGAATGGCATGGATTACAAGGGATATAATATTGCGGTTCATGAATTCGGTCACAATGTTGAACAAACCATTAGCTTATACAACAATGACTATTTTATGCTGGCTGGCGTACCCAACACCGCTTTCACTGAGGCGCTTGCATTTATGTTCCAGAAGAACGACCTGAAATTGCTGGGAATGAAAGACAACAACCAGATGCAGCAGTATTATGATTATCTGGATAATTTCTGGCAATTATTTGAAATTATGGGTGTTTCGCTCGTGGATATCAATACCTGGAAATGGCTGTATGATCATCCAAACGCATCTGCCGGTGAACTCAAAAATGCGGTTAACAACATTGCCAGGGAAGTCTGGAATCAATATTATGCTCCGGTGTTCAAAATAAAAGATCAGCCTGTATTGGCCATCTATTCACATATGATCAATGTCCCGCTTTATTTGCCAAATTATGCGTATGGTCATATTATTGAATTTCAACTCGCAGAATATTTGAAAGATAAAAACTTCGCCGGTGAAATTGAACGTATATTCAGCCAGGGGTTGCTTACTCCTAAACAATGGATGAACCAAGCCGTTGGAAGCGATATTTCGGTGCAGCCGATTTTGAATTCTGTAAATCTGGCTTTGGAAGCTTTAGATAAGCAGTAAATTTCAATGATCATGGTGTCCGCCCGGAGGAGGTCCACCGCCGGGATGAAACCCTGGAGGCATGCCACCTGGAGAACCCGGATAATTACTCTTCTTCTCATCAGAGTTATCCGGGTTCTTTGCTGATTTCAAATTGTAGGTAAACAGCACCAGAAAGTATCTTTTATAGGCATTTGTCCATGTATCCCTGGTATAGGAGGCGTTTACAGTGTGGAAGTAACTCTTGTTCTGATTGAGAATATCATAAGCGCCAACCTTTAGTTCTGCAGCGTTGTTTTTTAAAAACTTCTTCCCGATGCTGGCATTCCAGACCATATATTTCTCAGAATAAGCAGGCGCCGAACGCTGACTCATTTTATTGATCTGGCCCACAACATCTGTACTAAAAGTTATCCCTTTCCAGAATACCAGGTTTACTTTGGCACTACCTGACTGATACCAATATTCCTGATTTTTCTCCAGTGAGTTAATCGAATTGCGTGCCTTGCTGTAATTGGAAGTATATGAGAGTGTAAAATCGACATTGGAACTGACGTTGCTCGTTACAATCAAACTGTTGGTTATGTTGAACGACTTCTGATCGTTGATGAGATTTTGAATATATGCAGGTGAATAATTGTATCCAAATCCGTTTACCAGGCTTATATTACTTTTAACCGGCTTGAGAAAATAGCTTAAATTGAGCATGGTATTAAACTGCCATGAATGATCCAGATTTACCGGATAAGAAAGCTGCTGGCCGGGATAAAGAATGACATCAATGCCCTCAGGATTTCTTAGTGTATCGGCTCCTGCCAGTATTGTTTTGTATCCCATGATGTCTTTTGAGTAGCTTCCCCTTAGAAACAGAAATGCATTAAAGCCTGAGGTAGGATTGGCATAGGAATAATGCGACATAAAATTATGGGAATACGACTGCTTTAAGTTCGGATTACCGGTGCTGATTCTTAACCGGTCGGAATTGTCAATAGCAGTTTGTAATTCAGTGATTGACGGAGCATCCGTACTGGTTCTGTAAAAAATCCGGAGGTTGTTGATATCCGAAAATTTATAATTCATCATAAATGTAGGCAGGAACCGGCTGAAGGTTTTATGAACTTTGTCGGGCTGGGGAAACGACTGGTTTCCTTTAAGATTCGCGTATTCATAATTCATCCCAACCGAAAAATTGAGGTTGTTTTTTTTATATAAATAGGCTGCACCTGCTCTGTTGGTTGTATACCGGCTGTCGTATATGTTTGATAATGAATCCAGGCGGTCAAGTTTTTCCCCGGCACTACCCAGGGCGAAAATCTCATTATGATTGTTCCCATTCTGGAACCGGTTGTTGTAATTCAATTGCAACTGGCTGTTTAATCCCAAAGGCTCCGTATAGTTGAAATTGGTATTGAGTGAAAGATTATCTGAAAAATTATCAGTAAACTGGTCATCCTGTTCTCCGTTGATACGCGCGAGCTGGGTCTGATCGCTGCTCCTGTCGTTTAATGAAAAAGAAGAACGGAAAGAAAATGTTCTGCCTTTTTTTACGAATTTATGCCTCCAGGTGAGGTCATTGCCTATATTATAACCTGTGGAATTAGCCAGTGATAAGTTTTCTCCTGTTGAATTTACTTCTCCGCCGGTAATATAGGTCACTGCGTTTCTGTTTGAAGTATTGTCCTGTAAGCTGAACCGCGGAACCAATACTACAGTATTCATGGAATCTATTTTGTATTCTATCCGCATGTTCACCCGGTGGTTATAGTCTTTTGATTCTGTCTGGCTTGAATCAGCTGCATATTTTCCATCGTCACCGTTCAGGTTATTTTCCGTTACAGATCGGGAAATATTTGTATTGGAAGAAGTATTATAGAAATAGCTGCCGGAAACCGTTATTTTTTTACCCCAATTGTCCTGGTAATTAAATCCAAGAGAACTGTTTTTGCTGATGCCACTGCTTCCTCCGAAATTTTGCCCGCCCCAGTTTCTCCTGCCGCCGCCTGATGAGGATCCGATCAGATCCTGCATGGAAAAGTTTTGCTGGTTGATATTATTAGTCATGCCACTGATTGTAAATCGCCGGGGACCACTGAAAAGATTCAGATTTCCACCGATCAGATACTTGTCATCCAGGTTACTGCCGGCAGTCATCTTTCCAAATGAACTGTAGGCACTATTTCTTTTTGTAATGATATTGATGGTTCTTGAAGACTCTCCGTCATCAAAACCGGTGAGTTCAGCCTGGTCACTTAATTTATTGAATACCTGAACACGGTCTATTACATCGGCAGGTAAATTACGCAAAGCAACAGAAGGATCATCGCCGAAAAATGGTTTGCCGTCAACAAGAACCTGTTTCACATCTTCACCCCGGGCCTTGATGCTGCCATTCTCTACTGTGATTCCCGGCATTTTTTTTACAAGGTCTTCTGCATTTGCATCCTGGGTTACCTTAAAAGCATCGGCTGTCATTATGGTTGTGTCGCCTTTCTGAACAGCAGTACCCTGACCCACAACGACAACTTCTTTCAGAATTTTGCTTTCCATGTTGAGCCGGATCGTACCCAGGTCGGTGAGCGGTTTTTCAGGATATACCAGAAAGGATTCCTGCTGATAATTGATGCTTTGAATTTTTAAACGATAATTTTTTTTCCGCACTGCCTGAAAGGAAAATCTTCCGTTCACATCTGTGGTGGTGGCTTCCCGAAGCAATGTGTCTTTTACGTCGGTTAAAAAAACATAGGCACCAATAACCGGTTGATTATCCATACTGTCAATAACTGTTCCAACGATCTTATTCTGGCTGAATGCGGCTAACGATATGAACAAGATCAGGGATGTAACGGAAAATCGTTTATTCAGCAAGGAAAATAAATTTGCAAAATGGGGATTACCGGAATTGCGATTAAACAAATGGTGTTTCATAGAATATTCTGAAATATAGCTGCTTCAAAAATAGGTTTAACCACATTAAAGGGCAAACTTATTATACCAATTCCAAAAAAGAATAGACATATACAATTTATTTATCTTTACGCAACAGTATAAGTATGTACATTTGTTTTCACCCTGTTATTCATGATGATTAAGAATATCTTTCTGGTTGGTATTGGCGGTTTTTTTGGAAGTATAGCACGTTACGGCATCTCTTTTCTGAATCTGAACGTGAATTTTTTTTCGATTCCGTTGGGTACGTTGTTGGTAAACATCACAGGAAGTTTAATCATCGGATTTCTCACAGGGGTTTCTGCTAAAAGCGAACTTTTAACTGCAGAATGGAGGCTTTTTCTTATGGTGGGTATTTGTGGCGGGTTTACAACTTTTTCATCCTTTACAAATGAAAACCTGGCTTTAATTCATAACGGGCAGATTGTTACAGTTCTCATTTATACTGCTCTGAGCATTATTCTCGGATTTTTTGCGGTTTACTTCGGTTATTCCATTACCAATTATCTGTAATATGAAATCTTCCGGTAATAGTATTTTAAAGATTTATGCAAGCTCTACCGATAAATTCGGTTCAAAATTGCTGTATGAACACATTGTAACTGTTGCAAAGGAAAAAGGAATTTCCGGGGTAACAGTATTACGTGGCATTATGGGATTCGGTTTGAGCAGCAAACACATTAGCACATCAAGATATTGGGAACTCACAGAAAAACTCCCGGTAATTATTGAGATTATTGATGAAACGGACAGACTGAAATCATTTTACACTGAACTCGAACCTGTTCTCCTTCAGCAGCCCAAGGGCAAACTGGTCACCATGGAGCCTATTGATATCCTGCTCCAAAAGAAGGGAATTTCAGATTAATTGAGGTCCAGGTACCGGGCACAGCTTTCGGCGATGTTTTCGCCATCTACAGCTGAAGAAACAATACCTCCTGCATATCCGGCTCCTTCACCAGCCGTAAAAAGGTTGGATATCTTTATATGGCTTCCGGTTTCAGGATTCCTTGGAATTCTCACAGGAGAGGAAGTTCTGGATTCTACGCCCACAATCACTGCTTCGCGTGAAATAAACCCTCTCATTTTGGAATCAAACTTTTTGAATCCATCCTGCAGGGTTCTTTTGATAAAATCAGGAAACCATTCATGCATGGGTGAAGTTGCAGTGCCGGGCATATAAGAGCATACCGGAAGATTCTGAGAGGAGCGGTTGGCAACGAAGTCAATAAGGCGCTGGGCCGGAGCCTGTTGTCCCTTGTGAATCTGTTTATATGCTTTTTGTTCCAGGTTTTCCTGCAGACGGAGGCCTGCCAGCCCTTGAAGATTCTGATAAGAACTGAAATCTTCAGGCATAATTTGTACAACAATTCCGGAGTTGGCAAAAGGAGAATTGCGCTGGGAGACGGACATCCCGTTTACCACAATTTCATAGTCTGCAGTTGCAGCCGGAACAATTTGTCCACCGGGGCACATGCAAAAAGAATATACACCCCGTCCGTTCACCTGTTCTACCAGGCTATATGAAGCAGCAGGAAGGTATTTGTCTTTTCTGCAATGATACTGCATCTGATCAATCATTTCCTGCGGATGTTCCACCCTTACGCCCATGGCAAAAGCTTTTGCCTCTATTTGAATACCGCGTGAATGCATTAAATAATAAATATCACGGGCCGAATGTCCTGTGGCAAATATGTATGCTTTGCCCTTAATTTTTTCCTGTTTGTCGGTTACCAGGTGTGAAATTTTTCCGTCTGTCAGCACAATGTCGGCAATACGGGAATTGAAATGAAACAATCCTCCAGCCTGATGAATGGTATTCCGGATATTTGAAATAACTTCCGGAAGCTTATCTGAACCAACATGCGGATGTGATTCATAAAGGATGTTTTCATGACATCCATGCAAATACAGATTTTCAATAATCCGGTTGATGTCTCCTTTCTTTTTGGAACGGGTATATAATTTGCCGTCCGAAAACGTACCTGCACCGCCTTCTCCAAAACAATAATTTGAATTTGTATCCAGTATATGGTTGCTTTCCAGCAAATCAATGTCTTTTTTCCTTTCCCCGACAGGTTTACCCCGTTCAATAATCACAGGTTTGTATCCGAGTTCAATGAGCCTTAAAGAGGCGAACAGGCCAGCGGGACCTGCTCCCACAACAATCACTTCGGGTTTGTTTTCCACATTTCCATAGTGAAATTCATGCTCAACAGGTGAAGATGGCGGTTCATCTATAAAAACTTCAAAAGCAAGATTAACTTTAATAGCACGGCCCCGTGCATCAATAGATTTTCTGATAATCCTGATGCTGGTAATATCGGATAACGCTATATCCAAAGTCTTAGCTACAAGCGGACCATAATTTGCTTCCGAGGATGCCTCGGCAGGGGACAGGATGAGGGAAATTTCTTTTTTCAATTTTCGCCAAATAAAAGGCAAAGTTATTCAAAATGGATGGTTACCATAAACATCCTTGAAAAAAGCTTATCGATTGCTTCCGTATATACGGCATCTTCGGCATCCGGACCTATAGTATCCCCGTTTTTTTTCATGCTGGTCCTGAGCATGTTTCTCAAACCAACCGAATACTTAAACTCAATGCCGATTTTAAGATCGTAATCGAGGTAAAAATCCATTCCCATGCCGATTTCGTAATTGATGTCGAGGGGTTTAACAAGTACCAGGTTACTTTCTTTTCTCGACCTGCCCCAGGTTTTCTTGGTGGCTGCCAGGTCAATGCGGGTGTTAATCCCTCCGATCAGAAAAGGACGGAAATTATTCAACCTTTTGGATTTATATTTAACAAGGAGCGGAAACTCCAGAAAGTTGGATTCAACACGAACGGGATTGTCTTCAGGCCTGATTGAAACAACAGTGGGATTATTCACCGTGTAAGTGATTTCCCGAACACCTCCAAAAGAAATTCCCGGTGTAAAACGCAGATCGAAATTTTTTGCAAGTCGAAGGTTTGCCAGTGCATGAACGTGAAAACCAGGACGCAGAGTAGACACTTCAGCATAGATGGCTGAGTCTACAGCCATGGGAGAATGCTTTAAGTTGAAATCCATTGTGTTAATGCCCAGAGAGAAACCGAAATGAAGCCAGGCGTCATCGTGGTTTGGATCTCTTAGAACTTTCTCTTTTTGAGCATTCAAAAAAAGCGGATAGATTAATAAAAGCAGGATAAAAAGCCTTTTCAAGAGATATGTTTATAGATTGTAATCTTATTAACGCAACGGCATCAAAATTAGTATTTATCAGTTAATATGCAATCCATTCAGGCAATGTGGATTTCCACCGGGTATCTGAAGCAAATTTTATTAATTTAGCCGGGCATAACTAAATTGAATCTATGTACACAATAGAATCCCTTTATGAATTTACCCGGGCAGTTTTCATGAAAATGGGTTGCCGGGAAGCCGATGCTGCAAAGATTGCCGATGTTTTTATTGCTGCTGAACTGCGTGGACTTCCTTCTCATGGGATGATCCGGATTAAAGATTATTATCAGTTATGGAAGGCGAATCGCATCAACGTTAACCCAAATGTAAAGATTGTTCATGAAACTCCCTCTACAGCCGTTGTTGATGGTGACGGGGCAGTGGGTATGGTTGCTGCAACGCGATCCATGGAAATAGCCATAGAGAAAGCCAGAGTTGCCGGAACCGGTTGGGTTTCAGCCAGAAATTCCAATCATTATGGTATTGCCGGATTTTATGCCATGATGGCATTAAAAGAGGATATGATCGGAATGTCGATGACCAATGCCAATCCTTTGGTAGCACCCACCTTTTCTGTTCAGCCCATGCTGGGGACAAACCCGATTGCGATTGCTATTCCGGCGGGAACACAACCTCCATTTGTGGCTGATTTTGCTACTACACCAATTGCAAGAGGCAAGCTGGCCGTTGCTGAAAAGAAGGGAGAAAAAGTACCTTTTGGGTTTGTGCAGGATAAGACAGGAACTCCGTCAGACGATCCAACAATTCTAAAATCTGGAGGATCCATGCTTACACTGGGCGGTGATTATGTTCACGGAAGCCACAAAGGTTTCTGCCTGAGCGCGATTGTGGATATCTTTTCTGCTGTTTTTTCAGGTGCAAATTTCGGTCCGTTTGTTCCTCCTTCTGTAGCCTATCTTCCGGTTCTGGATCAGAAAGTAGGCGAGGGTACGGGTCATTTTTTCGGAGCCATGCGCATTGATGCCTTTCAGGAGGCCTCCGCATTTAAGGCTAAAATGGACGAGTGGATTTATACATTCAGAAATGCAAAGCCTGCTGATGGACAGAAAAAGGTGATTATTCCGGGAGATCCCGAAAGAGAAAAGGAACAGAAAATAAGGGCAGAAGGAGTGACTGTTTTGCCCGCCATCGTAAAAGATCTGAAAGAAATTGCAGATGCATTGCAGATCAATTTCGAAGTAAAGTAAACCGGACAGAACAGGTTAGTCCGCATAATACGACTAAGGTATGATTGATACAATTTTAAAGCACCGGAGTATTCGAAAGTTTTCCGGTGAGCCGGTCTCCGGTGAGATGCTGAATGGCATACTGGAAGCAGCTTCAAGAGCTTCTACAACAGGAAATATGCAGGTATACAGTATTGTTGTAACCCGGGATGCAAAAGTAAAAGAAGAGCTCTGGACGGCACATTTCAGGCAAAATATGGTTAAGCAGGCACCGCTTGTACTAACATTCTGCTGCGACTTCAACCGCTTTAACAAGTGGTGTCGTCAGCGAAAGGCAGAACCAGGTTATGATAACTTTCTTTCATTTGTTACTGGTGCCATTGACGCATTGCTGGCGGCCCAAAATTGTTCGCTTGCTGCAGAAGCGATGGGGCTGGGTGTTTGCTATCTGGGAACAACAACCTATAATGCCGATCAGATCATTGATATTTTAGGTTTGCCCGGATCTGTTGTTCCGGTTACCACAATTGTAATTGGTCATCCTGACGAAAACCCGGAATTGACGGACCGGTTGCCTGTGAATGCAATCGTGCATAACGACAGGTATCATGATTATGCACCGGAAGAAATTGACCGGTTGTACAAAGAAAAGGAAAGCCTCCCTTTAACAGCCAGGTTGCTTGAAGAAAACAAACTGGAAACGCTGGCACAGATTTTTACACAGAAACGCTATACAAAAAAAGATAATGAGATTTTTTCTGAAAAATATCTGCAAGTATTGAGAAGGCAAGGCTTCCTGGATTAGTTTGAGTCGCCTTCACACGTTCTTTTTGATAAAAAAGTATTTTTTGCTTCGTTTTTGTACTTAATTTTAAATTGTACCGTTAACAATTTGCATGTTTAGTTCATCCTTTAGAGAAAACTTAAGGGTTGCGGCAATGTCCATAAGGGCCAACCTTTTGCGTTCGGTGCTCACTGTGCTGATCATTGCAATTGGAATTACTGCTTTGGTAGCTATTCTTACATCTGTTGATTCTATTAAAAATACCATCACAAAAGAATTTGCCACTCTGGGTGCCAACACGTTTGCAATCGAAAGCCGCGGGATAACAGTTCAGATTGGTAAAAGCCGGTACAGGAAGAAAAATTACCCTTATATTACGTATAATCAGGCCCGTGAATTCAAGGAGCGGTTTGATTTCCCGGCCAGGGTTTCTGTTTATACCATGGCATCCCAGATGTCAACTGTAAAATACAGGTCAGTAAAAACACATCCCAATATAACAGTTGTTGGTTCTGACGAGGAATATACAGCAACGGCTGGTTTCACTGTGGAAAAGGGAAGAGACATGCTGTTTCAGGATGTTGAGAATAACAACCATGTTGTTTTAGTCGGATCTGATATCGCTGAAAAACTTTTTAAAAACAAGGAAGACCCTGTTGGTAAAAACATCATGATTGGTTCCGCACGATTTGAGGTGATCGGCGTCTTAAAAAAGAAAGGATCTGCTGTCAACAGCAGTGACAATCTGTGTGTAATACCCAGTACTACGGCCCGACATAATTTTCCAAATAAAAATCAGGATTATTCCATCAATATAGCTCCCAACTTTCCCGAAATGGATGAAGTTGCCGAAGGTTATGCAGAGGGTCTTTTCCGTACTGTACGTCAGTTGCGTGTTATTGATGAATCGGATTTTAACATTCAAAGGAGCGATTTTCTGTCCAATATTTTTAAAGATTTGATTGGTATTGTATTGATTGCCGTCACCATTATCGGAGTCGTCACACTTGCAGGTGCTGCCATTGGTCTGATGAACATCATGCTGGTTTCTGTTACGGAGCGTACTACTGAAATTGGGATACGCAAGGCAATAGGGGCCAGAAGCCAGGTGATCCGTCAGCAATTCCTTCTGGAAGCCATTCTCATTTGCCAGATTGGTGGGATTTTAGGTATTGTACTAGGAATTCTCATGGGAAATATAGTATCTTTATTGATGAAATCTGACTTTTTAATACCGTGGATTTGGATGCTTACAGGTATATTACTATGTTTCCTTGTGGGATTAATATCCGGATATTATCCGGCCCAGAGGGCAGCCAGGCTGGATCCCATCATTGCCTTAAGGTATGAATAATTCTTAATATCCCCTATATATGAAAGAATTTATAATAAAAAAAACACCCAATACACCTAGTGTTCATTTCAGTCCGGAAACAGGAATTATGAAGATTGAGGGCAGATCAATTCCTGAAAATCCGGGCGATTTTTTTGATCCACTGATCGAATGGCTGGAAGAATATTTCAATAATCCCATGGAAACTACGCATTTTGAAATGAGTCTTGAATACGTAAATAGTGGTTCTTCCAAATATTTACTGGGCATTTTTAGAATTCTGAAGAAAAAGCATGACGAAGGAAAACTGGTAAATATAAATTGGTATTACGAAGAAGATGATGAAGCCATTTTTAGCCTGGGCGAGCATTACAAAAATACCATCAAAGTTCCGTTTAAGCTGATTGAATATATTTAAGACCATATACTGAGACGCGATAAATTTTGCGTCTCTACCAATCCGGCGTGTCCCTAGGACCTATGGACCGCGTTTCAGCAAACAAAAAAATCCGGCCTTCGAGCCGGATTTTTTAATCATATGCAGAACAGATTATTTTACAGTGTTCATATAAGCAATCATATCGAGCAACTTGCTGGAATAACCCCATTCATTATCATACCATGCAACAACTTTTACAAAGTTTGCATTCAGCATAATACCTGCTTTTCCATCAAAAATGGAAGTTCTGGAATCGCCAATGAAATCGCTGGATACAACTTCATCTTCAGTGTAACCAAGAACACCTTTCAGACTTGTTTCAGAAGCTTTTTTCATAGCAGCTTTAATTGCCTCATAATCTGTAGCTTTTTCAAGGCGGCAGGTAAGGTCAACAACAGATACGTCCAGTGTAGGAACACGGAAAGCCATACCGGTAAGTTTTCCTTTTAATTCAGGAATAACTTTTGTAACAGCTTTAGCTGCACCAGTGGAGGATGGGATAATGTTACCGGCTGCAGCACGGCCACCTCTCCAGTCTTTTGCTGACGGACCGTCAACAGTTTTCTGTGTAGCTGTGGTAGCATGAACAGTGGTCATAAGACCTTCAACAATACCGAAGTTGTCGTTTAACACCTTGGTAACAGGTGCCAGACAGTTTGTTGTACAGGAAGCGTTGGAAATAATATCCATTTCCTTTTTATAGGTATTGTGGTTTACACCGTATACAAACATCGGGGTGTCATCTTTTGAAGGAGCTGAAAGAACAACCCTTTTTGCACCAGCTTTAAGATGAGCCTCAGCTTTATCGCGTGAAAGGAACAGACCGGTAGATTCAATAACATATTCAGCACCTACTTCATTCCATTTCAGATTAGCGGGGTCTTTTTCAGCAGTAATACGGATTGCATTACCGTTAACAACCAGTTTGCCGTCTTTTACTTCAACAGTGCCTTTAAATCCGCCATGAATTGTATCATAACGAAGCATATAAGCCATGTACTCAACATCAATCAGGTCATTAATTCCAACAACTTCAATGTCGCTACGGAGAATTGAGGCCCTGAATGCAAGACGTCCAATTCTTCCGAAACCGTTAATACCTACTTTTATTTTTGCCATTTTACTATGTTAATTAATTGGTTATGAAAAGAATTTGTGTTTTCATTATTACACGGCAAAGGTACGAATTTCTCTCTGAAAAAAAAAGACAGGACAGTCTTACTTGTTCTGTAATTTCCCTTCTTTGGTAATTTTTGGAGTCTTATATCTGGCATCAATTACCCAGCCAAACCGGTAAATGACAGATAATGTGAAGAAGAACTGGTTGTTTTCTTTAGTAAGCATGATGGGGATTTTTTTCCTAAAAGCATCAAATGATGCACTTATATCAAGGGAATTGATGAGTTTGTTCAGAGAGCTGTATTCAAAGCTGAGTCCGGCATGAACATGGGCGCCGGGATAAAAGGTGATGCCATCAAAGCCTTTCCAGAAGGAAGCCCTTCCGAGAATATTAGGATTCTGTTGTGAATAATCAAATGGTCTATCTACCTGATCAACTAAATAATACTGATTGGAGACTGGATTATACTCGAATATTCCAAAACTATATATAACGGGTTTACAGAAACCCAGGCTGGGACCGGCACCGTAATAATACTTTATAGCAATACTTCCCTTATCTTCCTTGGAGAAGATTTCGCGTTGAAAGCCTATTGTAGGTCGAAAGGTTATAAATAGATTGGTCTTGCCATGAACATACCTTCTGCTGGTAGTATAGGAAGAGTAATCGGTACTGAGCTTTACTTCTTTGGGGTGTTTTATATAAGCAAAATCAATGCTGTATAAAGTTTTGTTCAGATAGGTTTTTCTTTTACCAAAACGATATCCTGCGCCAAAGCCATTGGTATTGAGCGACAAAGATATGCTCCGTTCGTTCTGAAAAAGAATCTTTTCCTGGGTATCAATTTCTCCTTGTCCGAAAACCGCATGGCATAGCGAAAGCAAAATAAAAAATATTCCTATATTTTTCAATTCACTATGTTTTAGTTGCGAAGATACAATGAAAAGTAATAGGAATTTAACGAACAAAGGGTAGCATGACTAAAAAAATCAGCTATTGGGATGTACCGTTGTTTCGGTTTTTACATCAGAATAAGCCGGACAAATGTTTTTGGTGCCACTGCACGAAATGAAAGAAAGTGCAAGAACTGCAACCAGGATAACCGAAAGAAAGATTTTCTTAATTGTCATAATATCACGTTTTATACCAATAAAAATAGTGAAAAGAACTAAAAATCAAAAATGATCTTTGAGTGGAATGCCTGAGCATGATCTTGAAGGCAACCGTTTTTTATTACGGAAAAGAATCCTAAGGGGTTACACATTTTTCAGTTCGTTTGATAAGTAACTTCAAAAGCTTGATGAATATTGTGTTCTTGAATGAAGTCTGTTTAAAAAAAAAGCTCTGTGTTTCACAGAGCTTTTTTTTAAGTATTTGAGGACTACTCATCGTATTCCTTAAGGATGTCCTTCACCATTTCAGGAGAAACCCTGCCGTAGGTCTTGTCGCCTACCATAACAACCGGTGCCAGACCGCATGCCCCAACACAGCGCAGGCAGCTGATTGAAAATTTTCCGTCTGCTGTAGTTTCACCTACCTCAATTTTCAGAGCTTTCTTAAACTCAGCCAGTACGTTTTCAGCGCCCCTTACATAGCAGGCTGTTCCCGTACATATTGAAATAGGATGTTTTCCTTTGGGAATCATGGAAAAGAACGAATAGAACGTCACCACTCCATATACTTTTGCTACGGGAACGTTTAATTCCTTGGCTACTACTTCCTGCACTTCTGCAGGCAGATAGCCAAAAGTATGCTGGGTTGTGTGCAACACATTAATCAATTCGCCCGGCTCGTTATTGAAGGATTTGCAGATTTCCTTAATGGCATCTACATCCCTCTTTTTTAATTCAACTTTTATTCTCGACATGTTGTTTTCTCGCTTTAAAATGAAAGGAATTAAATGTAAATGATTTTTTTGCTTTTATCCACATAATGGGTATGCAGCAATTTGTGCGATTTTTCGCTTAAAGGTTTGCCCAGGAATTCTTCATATAATTTGATGATATATGGATTTTCATGGGATTTCCGGATTGTTTTGCTGGCATCTTCCCTGTATATGGCCGCCATCCTTTTCTTGAGAATGTCGAAATTGCCATGATGCAGAGGCTGACCACCACCACCAATACATCCACCGGGACAGGCCATAATTTCAATGGCATGGTATGAGCTTTTGCCGCTCCGGATGTCTTCAAGAAGTTTGCGTGCATTTCCAAGTCCATGAGCAATACCAATTTTAATGGGTAATCCGTTAAAATCAATCGTTGCTTCACGGATACCTTCCATTCCGCGCAGTTCCTGAAAGTCGACCTTTTCAAGCTTCTTTTGAGTAAATACCTCATAGGCTGTTCTCACAGCAGCTTCGATAACACCTCCGGTAGCACCAAAAATCACTGCAGCTCCGGTTGATTCGCCAAGCGGATTGTCAAAATCTTCATCGGGAAGGCTGTGGAAATCGATATTGGCTTGTTTAATCAGATGTGCCAGTTCACGTGTAGAAACTGAATAATCCACATCCGGATTGCCATTCACTTTAAATTCATCACGTGTACATTCATACTTCTTGGCCAAACAGGGCATAATGGATACAACCACCATGTCTTCCCGTTTTATCTTGATCTTATCTGCAAAATAAGTTTTAGCAATGGAGCCGAACATCTGTTGTGGTGATCTTGCTGTTGACGGAATCTCCAGCATATCAATAAACTGGGATTCAAAAAAGTTCACCCAACCCGGACAGCATGACGTAAGTATCGGAAGCCTTACAGTCTTGTCTCCGTTCAAATGCCGGGTCAACCGGTCAAGCAACTCGGTACCTTCTTCCATAATGGTAAGGTCGGCGCTGAAGTCGGTATCAAATATGTATTTAAATCCTAATTGTCTGAGTGCTGCTACCATTTTACCTGTAACAAGCGTACCGGCAGGAAGATCAAACATTTCACCCAGTGCAGCTCTTACTGCTGGAGCAGTCTGGACGATTACAGTCTTGGCAGGATTTGCGAGATCCCGGATCAGTTTCCGTGTGTGGTCTACTTCGGTTAATGCACCGGTAGGACATACTGCAACGCATTGTCCGCAATATGTACAAACAGAATCTTCCAGGTCCATTTCAAAGGCAGGAGCTACCACAGACATAAATCCGCGATTGATGGCAGATAATGCACCTACTGTCTGGAATTCATTACACATGGTTTCACACCTGCGGCACATGATACATTTGTTCATATCGCGAATGATGGCAGGGGAGAAATCGCTTTTGTAGGTAGACATTTCGGCAATGTCTTCGTTGTGGATTTCCCGGATACCCATTTTAACAGCCATATTCTGAAGGTCGCAATTACCCGATTTTGCACAGGTAAGACATTCCTTTGGATGGTCAGATAAAATCAGTTCCAAAACTGTACGGCGTGCATTTAGAACACGGATGGAATGTGTTTTTACCACCATGCCTTCAGCAACTTCTGTAGAACAGCTGGGCGCCAGGTTTCTTCTTCCTTCAACCTCTACAACGCATACCCGGCAACCGCCTGGTTTATGCTCAATTTTAAGGTCCTTCAGGTCCATATAGCAGAGCACCGGAACCTCAATACCTGCTTGCAGGGCAGCTTTATAAATCGATGTTCCCTTTGGAACTTCAACTTGTTTATTATCGATTGTGAGTTTTACCATTTCCATTGTTATCGTTCAATTAATTTACTACTACAGCGTTAAACTTACACCTGTCCATACATGCACCGCACTTTATGCATAATGAAGGATCAATTCTGTGAGCTTCTTTTCTTTCACCTGTTATAGCTCCAACGGGGCAGGCACGGGCGCAAGCAGTACATCCGACGCAATTTTCTGCTACAATTTCATAAACCATCAGCGCCTTACATACTCCGGAAGGACATTTTTTATCATTGATATGTGCTTCATATTCTTCCCTGAAGTTTTCGATAATGGACAATACCGGGTTGGGAGCTGACTGACCCAACATACAAAGTGATGTGTCCTTAATTACATTTCCGAGGTTAATCAGGCGGTCAATATCATCCTTTGTACCATTTCCCTTGGTAATGTTGGCAAGCAACTCGTGCATACGTTTATTCCCTACACGGCACGGGGTACATTTTCCGCATGACTCATCTACTGTGAAATCGAGGAAATATTTTGCTACGTCTACCATGCAATCGTCCTCGTCCATAATGATCATACCACCTGAACCCATCATGGCTCCGGCAGCTATCAGACTTTCATAGTCAATCGGAGTATCCAGATGTTTGTAAGTTAAACAGCCACCTGAAGGGCCACCAATCTGCACACCTTTGAACTGTTTGCCATTTTTAATACCACCACCGATTTCAAAAATAACTTCACGCAAGGTAATACCCATAGGAACTTCAATCAGACCTACGTTATTCACTTTTCCCGCCAGGGCAAAAACTTTCGTACCCTTTGATTTTTCGGTTCCAATGGTATTGTACCATTCGTATCCTTTATTGATGATTACAGGAATGCTGGCAAAAGTCTCCACGTTGTTCACGTTCGTTGGTTTTCCCAGGTATCCCTTTACTGAAGGGAATGGAGGTTTCATGGTAGGTTCGCCACGTCCACCTTCCATGGAATGGATCAGAGCTGTTTCTTCACCGCAAACGAAAGCACCGGCACCATATCTCAGAGTGATGTCAAAGCTGAAAGAGGTTCCAAATATATTCTGACCTAACATACCGTATTCACGGGCCTGATTGATGGCTTTTTTCAATCTTTCAATGGCTAAAGGATATTCAGCACGGATATATACCAAACCTTTGCTTGCTCCGGTACAGAAGCCGTTAATAGCCATAGCCTCAATCACAGTATTGGGGTCACCTTCCAAAATGGAGCGGTCCATAAATGCACCGGGGTCACCTTCATCAGCGTTGCAAACCACATATTTTTCATCTCCGGGAGATTTTCGGGTGATTTCCCATTTTAAACCGGTTGGAAAACCTGCACCACCTCTGCCCCGAAGACCTGATTTTTTAATCAGTTCAATGGTCTCATCAGGTGTCATGGAGGTGAGCACTTTTCCCAATGCAGAGTAACCGTCGCGTGCAATATATTCTTCTATATTTTCAGGATCGATCACACCGCAATTCCTTAAAGCAATTCTTATTTGCTTTTTGTAGAATTCCATACCCTTGGAATCAGAAATTACTTTTTCTGACTTCGGATCCTTATAAAGAAGTCTGGAAACCTTACGTCCTTTTACGATATGTTCTTCAACAATTTCTTTGGCATCCTCAGGTTTCACCTGTGTATAAAAGGTATTGTCAGGAATAACCTTTACAATAGGTCCTTTTTCGCAGAAGCCAAAGCAACCTGTTCCAACAACCTGAGCAAAATCGTCAAGTCCCTGGTTTTCAATTTCAGAACGCAGGCGTTCTGCAATAATCTGACTTTGTGATGACTTACACCCTGTACCACCACAAACCAGTAAGTGAATTTTATAATCCGCCATGGATAGTTGCCTCCTTATATTTATTATTGGTCAATTTTCTTATAGTTAACCGGAATGATCCCTTCGACAAGCATACCATTCTTAATATACTTCTCAATGATCTCATCAGCCTTTTTGGCATCAACATAGCCAAATACCAGCGATTCTTTGCCGGGTACCGTAACTTCAACAGTAGGTTCTGCATAGCAATAACCCATACATCCGGTCTGCGTTACTACTGCGTCAATGTTTCTCTTGTCGAGTTCATCAACAATATAATTCATTGTTTCCCTTGATCCGGAAGCAATACAGCAAGTAGCCATGGCTACCTTTATCTGAACCATTTGTTCAGGAGTCTCACTCTTGTCACGCAATTTGGTTTTTGACTGCACCTTTTCTTTCAGATTTCTAAGGTCAGCCAGATTCTTAATTTTATCCATAGAATGTTATATTAAGTTGTCTAAAATAAAATCTAATTCTTTAATCTCCAATGAGATTATTTAGGGTTCATGTTTTTATTCTGATCTTCTGACAAAGCTTCCTGATTGGTGCGGATGTATTCGGAAATATAACGGAGCACATCGGGATGGTTCAGCGGAATTCCTTCCAGTTCTTTACGGATCTCATCCGTATTTAGTTCGAAAACGCTTTTCCCAATCTGATGCCTGTAAGAAAAATCCAGTTGGGGATTTGCCGATACCAGCGTCCGCATAGTTACCGCCAGATCTCCCATCGGAATCATATCAATATGCTCCCTATAAAAAAGCGCTTTAACAACCGTGCCTTTTTTGGGAACCGACATGAGTTGAAAATGTCCGCCAGTTAGTTCTGTATTCTGCTTGAGAAGCGGTAAACCAAGGCCCACCTTTTTTTTCAGCGATGTGGTAAAAAAAGGATCAATAACTTGTTGTACCATCTCAGCATCCATACCGCAGCCATTATCTGTTATGCTTAGCTCCAGCGTGCCTTTCACCGCATTCTCATCAATACTGATTTGAATCAGCGAGGCTCCCGCATGAATCGAGTTTTGCACAATATCCAGAATATGGTAAGAGATGTCTTTCATACGATTTTTATTTTTCTCCCTTTTTCACCATGTAATGCCAGCTTTATTTCATTGAAATCAGGGCGTTCCAGATATAAACCCGTGGTAACAGCGCCTACCCGATCCAGGTTATGAGCGTCGGAATTGGAAATCAATTGATAATGCATAATTTCCGGATGATCCTTCATAAACTGTTCCTGATCACGGTCGGGTGAAATTTCCAATGCATCAACCTTCAGGGTTGGCGAAAGAAAACCCAGCTGGCTATACAAACTGTTGCTTTTCCGGTTGATATGTGCAGGAATATATATTCCGCCCAATTCGGATACCACAGAAGCGATCTCTTCAATACCTGCGCGCAGTGAAGCAATTAACAACCTGGGTTCTTCATCCAGGATGTTTTCATCTTCATCCACAACATATTGTGGTCCGAAAAGCGAAGGCTTGTTTTGAATGACAACAAGGTTCTCATCCAGATATTGCTGGAATTTGTGTGCTTTGTCAATCGTTTCAAAGAACGTCAAACAATGAATCTCTTCTTTTGTATTGATCTCAGCTCCTGCGAGAACTGTGATCCCGTTTTTTTTTCCAATTTCCACGGCACTTTCACAGTGACGTGTACTGTTATGGTCAGTAATTGCAATGATATCCAACTTTTTCATCAGTGCATTTCTCACAATGTTAACCGGACTCATATCCAGTCCTCCACAAGGTGATAATACACTATGAATGTGCAGATCTGCGTTAAACCATTGCATTCCTTTCCATTAGTTTATAAAGTTCACCGCTTACTTTAAATGCGCTATCGGTGGTGCTCAGCAGGATTACACCCTCAGTGCTGGCAGCGTTAATGGTATCTTCATCAGGTTTCCCCCCATTTACGATAATTACAGCGCTAATATCTTTCAGGGAAGCAACAGCTACAATGTTTTTATGGGTCTGCATGGTTATCCAAACTTCCCCTTCTTTGGCCCTGCCCATTACATCGCTGAGCAGGTCTGATGCATATGCGCCCTTTACAGGCTTCTGCAAAAAGTCCGAACCGGTTATCACGGTCAGCTTAAATGCGCTGATGATATCTTCAATGGTCATATTCTTGTTGTCCTGTTTCATAATGTATTATTCGGGAAGCATCTTTTTAAACCGCTCCCTGCCCCAAATCTCTTCTGTGTATTCCACTACCTGGTTCATGGTATCTCCGCCTTTTACCTTAATGGCCACAAATACACAATCACTGGTATGTGCCCGGCGTTGTACAACATCTTCTGCCAGTGTCCGGCAACTGGGTGATCCACATGCTGCGCAATCAATCCCCGGAAGATATGCCTGGATCTTCTGGATCTTTTGCATTTTCTTCATGGCCAGAATCATGTCTTCATCCAGCTTCATGATGGAACGGGGTTCTATTTCACCCAGCCCGCTGTTGGAAATAATGTAATCGGAATAACGTGTAATGTTTTTGTTATCAATGATTTTGCCTTCTTTTTCGTCGGTTTTATATTTTTCGACGCGCGTCCTGAGCCTTTCAGTAACCAGAAACCGGTTGGTGGAAGAAAGGATCCCGCCTGCACAACTTTCATCACAAGCACGCATTTCCAGAAAGTCAAAATTTCCCAGCGTGTCATTTTCCAGTTTTTCAAGGAACTCAATGGCATTTGAAATCCCGTCAATCGACAGGCATCTGCCTTTAATATGGCTGGCCTCACCTCCTGTAAGTGTCCATGTCATATCTTCCGGCTGCAGTTGTTCCTTTTCAGGAACAATGCAATAGCCTTTTTCTTCTCTTTTAATCACTGAATAAACCCTGTTGTAAAGGGTATTCAGATTGATCACACCGGTAATCGGAGATTTTTCTTCCCCGACAGGACTTTTTACCGCTGCAATTTTTGCAGCACAGGGTGTAATGTAGAATATTCCGATATCCTCAGGTTTTACACCCTGTTCAACAAGTTTTTTTCTGTAATATATGGCTGCCAGATCAAGCGGAGCTTTATAAGGCAGAATATTCTTTACCAGCGAAGGGAACCGAACCTGAATCAAGCGGACAATGGCGGGACAGAATGATGAAATTACCGGTCTTATTTCCGGCTTTTCATCCAGGTAATCGTTGATCAGATTGATCAGGATGCCTGCACCATGTTCCACTTCAAAAACATCGGTAAATCCTTCCTCAAGGATGCCACTGTATATTTTGCGCGACACAATGTTTCTCGGAAACTGTCCGATAAACACAGAGGGGACAATCGCCACCCGCCGCTCATATTCAAAGATGTGAGAAAAATCGTCATCGTCAATATAAATGGCATTTACGGGACAAACCCTCATACACTCCCCACAATCAACACATCGCTCTGCAATCAGACGTGCTTTACCGTCTTTAACCCTCAGGGCTTCAGTCGGACAGGCCTTGATGCAATGTGAGCAACCCATGCAAACATCTTCCTGAATATTGAGTGCATGATGAAAAGACATGGTTACCTGCTGTTTTGAATATAATGTGTCATTTCTACCACCGTACCTTTCCCGATTGTGCTTTGTATGTCGAGGTGATCGCTGTTCTTTTTCATATTCGATAAGCCCATTCCCGCACCAAAGCCCATCTCCCTGACTTTTTCCGATGCGGTGGAATATCCCTCCTGCATGGCTTTTTCAATATCCGGTATGCCGGGACCTTCATCCTCAATGCGAACTCTGACCTGTGTGGGAAGAATAAAAACTTTCATGTTGCCCTTATAAGCATGTGCTACAACATTCACTTCTGCTTCATAGTTGGCAACAGCAATGCGACGAACAACTGCCGGATCCAGATTTAACTGGTTCAGGATCTTTTTTACCTGGCTCGAAGCATATCCTGCTTTCACAAAATCACCCCCCACGATCGGAAATTCAAATTTCATTTCTTTCATTGCAGTGGCATTTGGCATGCTTTACAGGTTAGAAAAGCGGTTTCAAACCTCCCTGATACAAAATACCACTGGTTCCAAACATGGAACCCGGTGTTTCAATAATGATCAGACCGTTCTCCTGTGCCAGCTCTATCATTTCATGATTGGCTTTCTTATTACGAACAAGAAGTACACAGGCCACTTCAGCCATTTCTGCAGTGCGAATTGTCTGCAAATTCGCGTTTCCGGTAATTAAAAGAATACCAATCTTGTTAATGGTCAATACATCACTCAACAAATCGGAGGAAAAAGCATGTGTCACTTCAATTTCAGATGTTTCTGAACCACAGATCATCTTACCACCAGTTAACTTAATAATATCCGCTATCTTCATGCTTGAAACCTTACGCTGTTTGTCTCATTAATGTACAATCCACCCAATGAAAAAAAATCTGTTACAAAATTAACATTATTATTGTTATTGAAATAACAGTACGTGATTTTCTACATAATATGTATTGATTCTAAATTATTTATTGATCTGTTGATTTGGTGATTGGTTGATTGAAGTGAAGAAGTGAGGAAGTAATTATGAATTATGAATCAATGTCGTTTAGTTAAGCTATAAAGCCTTGTAATTCATATAGTG
>CAZTSR010000027.1:0-33755 GCA_964615995.1 uncultured Bacteroidales bacterium | reverse complement strand
ATCTAAAACATCAATAAAAACCACGCTTGAATCAATGTTTTGAACACTCAAAGGCAAAGCCCCTGTTAATTTAGGCCCTCCCTTCTCTTCCTACTTTTATGGGTCGGGGTGTCCATCTGGGGTCAGACCCAACTCTTACATTCAACATCAAAGAATTAACCTCAAGAACACGTTTGTTTTTGATCTTATCCGTCGTTGACAAGTCCGGTGTTTTAAAAAAGGTATTTTTATCTTACATTCGTGGCAACAAGTGGTTAAACAAATTCGGAATTCCAATGAAAAATATGTTCTTTCTGATATCATTCCTTGCAGGCTGCTTTATAAACAGTCCTGCCGGGGCACAAGAAGCAACTTCATCCGTTCTATGTACCTCAAGAGTTGTGGAAGATGGTGGAACCGGTGCCTACAAGGCAATCATGCTTTCAGAAAACACGCTTCCAACGCATACTGTTTTCAGACCAAACGACCTTACAGCATTTGGCGAAACCAACAAGCTGCCGATCATTGCCTGGGGTAACGGAGCATGCGCCAACTCACCATGGGAACACATAAACTTCTTATCCGAGGTTGCTTCACACGGGTTCCTGGTGATTGCAATCGGCCCCATTCCGCAGGAAGGACAACGTGGTTCGGGACGGACAACATCTTCGCAGCTTATTGACGCCATAAACTGGGCTATAGCTCAAAACAGCAATAAAACGAGTCCCTATTACCATAAGATAGATACCTCAAAAATTGCGGTAAGCGGCATGTCGTGCGGAGGTTTGCAAACACTGGAAATGGCCCCCGACCCTCGCGTCACTACTGCCATTATTTGCAATAGCGGTATTCTGGGCAATCCCGCAAGCGGTATGCCTGGCATGCCGGGATTGACAAAAGATCATCTTCTAAAAATCCATAGTCCAGTTCTTTACATTCTCGGAGGCGAAACAGACATCGCCTATGCCAACGGAATGGATGATTTCAACCGCATCGATCATGTGCCGGCTTTTGTTGCAAATATGAATGTCGGACACGGTGGAACTTACAGCCAGCCTCATGGCGGAGCATTTGCAAAGGTTGCCACCGCATGGTATCAATGGCAGTTAAAAGGGGATGACGAGGCAGGTAAGATGTTCACCGGCGAACCATGTGGTCTTTCGCAAGATCCAAACTGGAAGGTTGACCGGAAGAATATCAGGTAATTTCAGAAATGCAACGCTGTCAGCGTCTTTACTCATTTACATAAATACTTTCCGGGGGGCCTAAATAGCTTTGCCTTAATCCTCCGGCATCTATGACAAATTTCTGGAAGACAATGCCTGAATCAACCATCCATAACTTCAGGGTATGTTTGCCTGGTGCATCAATGTTATGATTTGAAACAATCATCTTTATGTGATCACCTACCGATTTTGTCCACCAATCTGCATACTGATAATCCGGTTTTATTTCGCCTTCATTCATGTTCATGATTTGCGGTGTTTCATTGTCAATGGCAATGGCATATTTCAATCCACCCTGTTTTTTAAAGTCCTGTGTTGGGGAAAGATAAGCCATAACCTTAAAACTTCCCGAATTGAAAGTTGTGAATTCATATTCAACAGAAGGAGCGTTTTTTAAATCTTTCTGTCTCTCTGCAGTTACAGGCTCAACAATGATTGATGAACCGGTTCTTCCCAGATTTGGAACGATGGCCCATTTTATTCCCTTTGTGTCTGTTTTTCGGATAAAATGACCCGCCTCAAATGCAATCACGCCTTCGTTTTCAATAAACCCGGAACATGCAAAACGGTTATTGCGGATGGGAACTTTAACTGTATAATCCTTCCCCGCCCCGGAAATCGTTATTTCACCTGACACATCTTCCAGGGGTGCTTTTCCCCAATCGATATTTACATAAACCTTTTGATGGTATTGTGTGGTACCGGTTTCTTCAGAGATTCTGATCCACTCCTCTTTTGGTTTAAGGGTATAGTTCAGTGCTTCCTGTCCCCTGTTTATAATGTCGATATAGTAGTTTTGATTGTTGACCCGATCGAACACGGGCAACTCCTTACTGAAATCCCAATCTGCTTCAACATCCAGCCATCCCCATTTGGGAGTAGCTCCATATTCCAAAAGGTATCCCAATTCAGCAGGTTTCTGAACCTGAACATACGAAACGGCAGGCATCATATTCAGCGGTGGATGGTCCCAGTATGTGTAACCAATATGTGTCTGTGACATCATGTGATTCCATTTTCCATTTTCAAGCTCATGAAATTTACGCGTAAGTGTCACATCTTTTTCAAATAACTCCCTTACCCTGTCGGCATAATAATTGGCCGATGCAGCTCCGTGAATGGCATAATACTGGTTCCTGCCTGCTGCTATAACCATTTGATTCAGGTTTTCACACATTTCCACAGGCGATTGAACAAGCTGGTAATATGCGGATCTGTAGTTTTCAGGGAGTTGTTCCATGATAGCAGTACTTTTCCTCAATAATTCTTCATATTCTGCAACAATTCTGTCTGCTTCCCTGTAATTTTCAATGCTGTATGTGCCGGGAGTCAACATTTCCGGTGTCCGTCGTGCGTTGTATTTGGTATAAAGCGCAAGAATCTCTGCAATTTCCCTGGCTTTTTGACTTCCAAACTGCTGTTTTGCCCATGATATATAATAGTCAGGCAAATCCTTTGCCTGAATAGCGCCTGGATCCCACGCATAATCCATGAAGAAACTAATTGGAAGTTCCATGGGCTTAATGTCCCCCACATTGGCAATCCAGATTTCACGGACACCATGTTCGTAGGTTAGTTTCATTTGTTCCCACACTCTTTCAATCTGGGTTACATTCAGCCATTTGTATGATACGGGAGCTCCTACATAATCGAAGTGATAATACATTCCGTATTTGGAGGAGGAATTCGGGTCTTTATTTACCGGAAGATAACGAAGGTTTCCCCAGTTGTCATCGCTGAACAATACGGTTATATCATCATCAACCCGCATGCCTTTGTCGTAATAATCCTGTACTTCTTTATATATGGCCCATAGTTGGGGCGTTTCCCCAGCCGGCTTTCCGGTTACATCGGCAACAATTTTGCGCTGGTCGCTGATAATGGTTTTTAACAGATCCACAGCTGTTTCTTCTGACATACCATCGTCGCCGTCACCTCGCATACCAACAGTGATCATTGTTTCGTAATTTCCAACTCGTTCAAAACCACTGCGCCAAAACTCCTGCAACTTTTCTTTATTGGTTTTGTAATTCCATTCACCTCCGTTGAACAATGCCCATTCGTTATGTGCCCGGGTCATGGGTTCGTGATGACTTGTTGACATCACAATACCGAATGCGTCGGCAGTTTTGGGATTCAATGAATCATCAACATAAAACATCGTTGGCAGCCACATGGAAGGCCACATAAAATTAGCTTTGTTGCGTAACAGCAATTCAAATATTTTCTCATAACAGGAATGGTTAATCCCACCGAATTTCTCTTTAGCCCAATTTCTGAAAGCAGGCGATTCATCGTTTATGAAAATGCCCCTGTATTTAACAGCCGGAGATTTTGAAAGATAACTGCAATTTTCAACGTAAATCTCGTCGTGCTTTTCCACCGGAACATCAGCCCACCAATACCATGGAGAAACACCCATCTGCTTTGATAAGGTAAATACACCATATGCGGCTCCACGCCTGTCGCTTCCAACAATTACCAGGGCCTGTTTCACTCCGGGAAAGGGTTTGTGAACTGTTTTGATCACAAATCTTTCCCATTGATTTTTGAGACCGTCCATGTTTAATTTCTTCTCAGCAACAAGTTTATCGATCAGACGATTTTTGCCTGCTGTGGCAATAATAATGATATTGCTGCCATTAATGCTGTCGATAGTAGTGACAACAGGTTTTTTCCCTGAGATTCGTTCAATGTCACCTGAAAGAAATTCAGCAGATTTCCGGACCAGGATATTTTCTGAACCATCATATACAATGTGTACAATGGATGATTTGCTTACTATTGTGAAATAATCTCCCTTTCTATCCCATGTATTCTGAACATGAATCTGGGGAAACGCCATTTGCGGAAGCAAGAGTGCTATGAATATATATTTTTTCATTTGATATGACTTTAATCGATTTTAAGTTGCTTCAGGCAACTCTATAAAAATACAACTTGATTATGAATTAATGAAAAGTGTTTTTTAAGGGGGGTTGACGCTTACAGGTCCATTAACGTTTCAAATCCGACGCTGTCAGGTCGTGCTTTGAAAATGTTGCAGACATTTCTGACTTTGTGACTTGATGTGGAAAGCCAAGCGGTTATTTGCTTCTTCAGATTCCTTTGTGCCTTTGTGTCTTTGTGGTTTTTTTCTTTTATCCGACGCTGACAGGTCCTTCGGACGCTGACAGGTATTTACTTTTTTGGTTTGGTGTAGCCTAGTCCATGCACGTATGCAATAATTGAACCGTCTTCGTCCAAAACGCTTACTTCGTAACCGCATATTTTATTCCGGGAACTGATCTCTTTCGCTACAGCCCGAATCACCTTTCCGACAGGGGATTTGTAATACGAAATATTTGCATTGATTCCCACAGTAGTAGCAACATCTGCGTTGGAAGCTACGCCAAAAGCGAAATCGGCCAGTGTAAAAATAACGCCTCCCTGTACTCTGTCCAGTCCATTCAAATGATTTTCATTCAGCGTCAGCTCTGTTACCGCATATCCTTTGCCCGCTTCTACCAGACGTATGCCAATATATTGCGCAAACCGGTCATTATGAATGATTTCTTTTGCCATGATTCCTTGAATTCGATATTTTAGTCAAATGTAATAATCATTCCGGATGATCTACCGGTTGCAAGTCATTTTAAGAACCAATGCTGATAACGTATCAAAACCGGCGCTGTTCCGACGCTGTCAGGTCGCGTTTTGAAAATGTCGCAGACATTTCTGACTTTGTGACTTGAAAGGGAGGGGTAAGCGGTTATTTGCTTCTTCAGATTCCTTTGTGTCTTTGTGCCTTTGTGGTTTTTTGCTTTTATCCGACGCTGTCAGAGTCTGCGGACACTGTCAGGTCTTTCATTCTAATAAGGCTGGTAATTCAGAAGGGTGATGGATGATCTTCCGGGCACCATTCTCAAGAAGTTCTTCAACACTGCGGAAGCCCCATGAAACACCTATGCCAAACATACCTGCACTGTGCGCCGTGATCATGTCCACATCGGAATCGCCCATATAAACAAAACTTTCAGGAGCAATACCCGCCTGACTGCTGATAAGCAGTGCACCTGCGGGATCAGGCTTCTTGGGAAAATCTTTCCTTGCACCGGATACCTGGATAAAAGGTACGCCGGGCAATAACTGTTTTACAATTTTGATGGTGAGCGGCTCGGCCTTATTTGAAAAAACTGCCAGAATGATATTCTTTGCCTGCAACGCTTTTATCATTTCGGTAATGCCATCATATAAATGAGTAGATACCAGACAATTTTCCGTATAGTCGGCCATCATCACCGATAAACACTTGTTTACGATTTCATCACTCCGGAAAGATCCGGGAAGTGACTGCTTGATCAGGTTGTCCAGTCCCCTTCCTACCAGCAGCTTATAATCGGAAACTGTATGAACCGGGTAGCCAAATTTCACCAGGGTTCTGTTCACCGATCCTGCAATGTCCTCCAGCGTATCAGCCAGCGTTCCGTCGAGATCAAAAATTACGCCCCGATAAATCATGGATGGTTTCTGAAATATTCAATTTCAATTTTAGGTGTAGCTGCTCCCGGCATTTTTGTCCAGTCGCTGTACTTTCTGATGATTTCTTTTTCTTTTTCCGGATTGCGTGCCGCAACATCCATATCACTAAAATACTCCAGCATCATATCAATCATTTCAGGCCCGCCCAAATCACCATGACCCGGCATCACGGTTTGATATCCCCTGATGTCCTTCAGCATTTTCAGTGCTTCAATCGATTTAAGGCCATTACTACCCTTTCCCTCGCTGAGGAACGTATTGATTTTATTAAAAACCAAATCTCCTGTTACCAGCAATCTCTCTTTTCTTGCGAGAATCGCCATGTCACTCCATGTATGCGCCTGACCAACCGGTATTAATGTAATGGTATCTTTGCCAAAAACAAGATCCATGTTATGAGTGACCCATACGGATGGCATCCCCTTTTTCTGATTGTTCATCAGCCAATAAGACTCATCCACCTTTCCTGAAATTATGGTAGCATTTTCATAGAGAGGATTTCCACCAACATGATCAAGATCGGAATGCGTATTCACTACAATAACCGGCCGCCCATCTGCCAATACTGTTACTCTTTTATGTAGCCTTTGAGCCGGCTTCCCAAATTTTGTATCTACCACAATAACTACTGAATCGGTATTGTAAATCAGTGAATTTCCACCTCCGCCCAGAACAATAGTAGCCGCCTCACTAAGCTGAATGGTCTTTTCGCTAAGAAATATTTTCCTTACCCCAGGATAATAGATAATAAAAAGCACCACCCCTGCCAATATCACAAGGGATAATACAATAGCTGTAACTTTAAAAAATTTCTTCCACATAGCCTTATTTTTTTATGAATTGCATATGATATACCGCTGATTCCGCTACTTTATCTTTTGTAAAATAGTCTGTGTGATACGTGCCTGATATATATAAACCAGTCTGATCACAATAATGTTCACTGGCCGGAATACCACTGATGCCCGTGGGGATTACAGAAATTGATTTGTTCCAGTCGCTCAGATCATAAATGTTCCGGTGCGATGATCCGTGGTTTACATCATAAGGCTCGTTACTGCTATAACTATAAGGTGATACCGTGTGGAAGCTCCCACCTACTCCATAGGGTCCGCGATTCAGGTTGAAAATCCGCTTCAGCGCATTCACTTTTGCCAACGGATGTTCGAGTTCAAGGGTATGCATGTTTCCCCATTTCCAGTCGTCGAAATTGGGCCCATACTTTCGGGTAAGTTCAGCCACTGCTTTGGAAAACGAACATGCAATTATCTGATCAAAACCTTCAGTTTCTTCAGTGGTTACATCGTCAAACCATGGTGAAACGCTTTTGTCAATCAGCTGATCGGTGGCTACCCTGCTTATTGAGGAATTGCCGTTGAAACTTTCAAACAGGTTCCTTCCGAGTTCATCAGCGTAAATACATTGTCCCAATTGCAGGTAGAGCGTTTCAAATATGGTAGCAGCCTGACCTGTTGCCTTCATTTCGTAATTCCAGCCTTTCAGAATCTCAAGTGCCTTCATTTCATTATCGCTCGTAATCCTATAATCTGAAAGAGCATTTAAGAACAGTGGTATGTATTTTTCAGCCATTTTTGATTTCTGATCCGTCTGAATGGCCACCATATCTTCAGGAGTGAGCAGGTTTTTAGAGGACAGCAATTCTGAAATGCGCTCATAACGACTGGGCAAAGAATACCATGTGCCAATATGATAGGGATAATCGGGGGGTACTGTCCGGTTGTTTGCTGATGCCACATATCCGATTGCCGGATTATACTCATAAGGAAGTTCATCAAATGGAACGTATCCCTTCCAGTCGTAACGTGAGGTATGCCCCGGCAAAATTCCAAAGGGAATGCTGCGGTCGCGTATGGGAACGCCGGCAGCACAGAACAATCCAATATTGCCATCTACGTCCGCATAAGCGATATTCTGGCTGATGGAGGTAAAGGTTCTCAAGGCGTTTTTGAAATCATCCCAATTACCGGCACGGTTTAGGAGCATAATGGACCGGAATTCGTCACCCGGTTCATCTCCCACCCAGTGCATGGTAACTACCTTATCTTTTATTCCTTTGAAGGATGAAACAACGGGACCGCGATGCGTAAACTGCAGAATTCTCTCTGTCTGCTCCTTTTTGCCAATCCGGATAACGGTTTTTACGGTTTCCATTTTCCGCTTTTCGCCTATATACTCATAATAATCACCGCCGGTCACCTTTTCTTCATAAAAGTCAAGATTATCCACATAGGTGTTGGTCATGCCCCAGGCGATCTTTTCATTATGTCCGCAAACCACCACTGGTGCCCCAGGGAGCAGCAAGCCTGAAACATTGAGTTTTCCAGGCACGACCTGATGAATCTGATACCATATGCCCGGTATGTTTAATCCCAAATGCATGTCATTGGCGAGCATGGGCTTTCCTGTTGTGCTTCTGGAACCAGAAACAGCCCAGTTATTGCTTCCGTCAAACACGTCTGTTCCCAGGTCCTGTAGTTGGGCGGTATTCAAAAGCTGCAAGGGCAGAAGTGATGAGAAATCCTTTTCTTTTTCTTTTGTTGAATATACAGTGGGATGCATTTTCCCGGCATCAGGAATAATTTGGCTGTAACGTACCGAGTCTACCACATTTCGGATATTCATGAGTAAAATCTCACTCCACCCGGCTTTCAGATCCCAGGCCATATATCCGATCATATTGAGTGAATTTATGGCATTCCATTTTTCGGGTTTGTACTGAAGGATGGCAAATTCAGGAGGCAGACTACTGTTGTTGTTCTCGATGTACTGATTCACCCCTCTTGCAAAAGCCTCCAGGGCTAATCTGCTTAATGAATCTGTCTGAGCAAGGATCTGTTCCGATTTCCTGCTAAACCTCAGAGATCTTAACAACAGGTCGGTATCAACAAACTCAGCACCAAAAATTTCTGACAGACGTCCCTCTGTAACCCGCCTGAGCATATCCATCTGCCACAACCTGTCCTGTGCTACCAAATAGCCGGTGACCATATATAAATCCTCTTCGTTTTGCGCATAAACATGGGGAATCGCATACTTGTCTCGGTAAACCTCAACAGGAGCATTCAATCCCTTTAAAGTAACATTGTGATTATAATCAGGAAGCGCACGATGGCCAATGTGGCGAATGAAGATAAGGCCGGCAATCAGAATAACGACTACAAAAATGAGTATCCCAAGGAGGATTCTTTTAAAGACTTTCATTGGTTTAAGTTGAGCAGTAAGGGATGATTTCACCGGTAAATTTAGAAAATTATCAATAAGGTACCGGTTCAATCATCCCATTTTGGCTCAAAATAATGTTCGTCAGGCTATAATAAGGCCATTCAGTTTTTCCTGAACTTTTTCCGGCAGCGTCATAGCAATCGGTGCAGATTTCTCATCTGCACGCATGGCGAATATTACAGAGTTGGAACCGAATGCCAGTTTCCGGTTTGCATTACCCTCCCTGCTGAAATATTCAAAATAAAAGCGGAATCCGTTTTCATAAACCTGATCTACATACATTTTTACCACGATGTTCTCAAAAGGCATGGCCTCCTGAAGGTGTTTCACATTGGCATCCAGTGTAATAAAATCACCCTTCCTGCCATTTGCAATCATGATCTCAGGAACGATGTGGTATAAGTAATGTTCCAGAGTTTCCGACTGCCAGTGATAATAGTTTGAATAATAAAGATTGCCTACTGTATTGCCATTGGAAATGCCGGTTTGGAATTCCTTTTCAAGCAACAGGATCTGGGGACGGATTTTGTGATTATTCTGATACCGCAACTTTCCAATGTCATCTGATGAAAGATAGGAAGGGGCATTTTCGTGCCGTTTTGCCAGTTCCCTGCGAAGCAGGTGTTTGTCCAGGAAGTCCATAAAATAACCCGGAATAGGAGCTTTCTTAACAATTCCACGACTTTCGATTTTCACCCAGGTAGTGGATAGATTGCATTTTGCAATGCTTACCATTGCATTTGAATCGGGAAGTTGTTTGAGAAATTCAAAATTCAGATCAATGAATGAATTTTCAAGTTGTGATTTTCCTGTAATCCATAGATTTCCGATAATGGGATTCAGCGTTTCCGCTTCATTAAAAATCCGGACTTCGGAAGTATTGGTAACCATGCCAAATTCTCCTGAACCCAGGTCCTTCAGCAGATCATTCCCTATCGGAGCCAGCACAAGTTCACGCAACGTCCCCATCCAGTCGGGATAGTTTGTGAAATGTGTTTTCCCGTAAAATCCCTTGCAATCCTTAAATGTGGTATAAAAACGATGAGAAAATCCACTGAGTCCGCTGTCGTAGGCACCCGAAGTGATGGTCTGTTCAGTAAGGCGGGCTGCAGTTTCAGGCTGCTCATTGCTTTTAAGCGTTACAATACTTGCTATCACTGCAGTAACACCGGGAAGTATGTCAACAGTGAAGGTAAGTACCTTCAGATTGTCATGTTCTCCGGTTTTTACGTTAAAAATCACCCCGTTTTTATGTTTACTGTGAATCTGTATACTTAATGGTACCGATCCGGCCGATTTAATCAGGGCCTCTTTGACGCACCAAATGCGGGTAGCGCTGATGTCCGGACTTTTATCGGAAACCTGAAGTTGATCCAGAATTTTACTGTATTTATTTTCCAGCAGTTCGTTCCATTCATTCTGAGAGCGTTTTTCAACAAATTCCAGATCACAACCCTGGTCGTTTTTACCCGCAATCATGAGCAGCACCGACCGGCTGTGTGAAATGGAGACCTTAAGATCACTGTTCTGAACAGAAGGTTTGCCATTTGACGACCGGGTCAGCTTCATCTCCTTGTCGGATTCAAGGCCATATTCAGTTATCATAGACCGGAACAGTTCATCTTCCAGCTCGTGCCGTGCTTTCCGGCTGAGATAATTGAATTCCACATCGTGCTTATACATTGCATATTTCTGTGGTTCATCCAGCAAATGTCCGAATTCCCCGAATGCCGAACGGACAGCATCCATATACATGTCTTCCAGGCGGGCAATTTTATCAGGTGCCGGATAATGGGATGTGGGCTCAAGTGCCTTCACCTGGTATCCTTCAATCTTTTCATTTACCTGTCCGTTTACAATGAATTCAACATCGCAAATACCCCGGTCTTCCCTCAGCTCACTCAATTTGCTGATTACGATACCTCCTTTTGCCTGGCTGCCGATGTCTGACATCTGCCAGCGTTTTATGGCCACCGGCAAATACTTTTTGCTTGTAAGGAACAATTGTACCGATTGCAGAAGAACATCCCTGAGTAACGGACTGCCCAAAAGGAGTGGTGTGCGAATGATATCGGCAAAGCAGTCGACCGAAGGATCTTTTTCTACGGGCAAGGTAGTAAAGGTCACCTGATCAGATGCAAGTTTATATACACTTTTTATGTTCTGAAATCTGCGTCCCTGAAACAGGATCCAGGTGTACAAGTCGCTGCGCGGACTGATCTTTAATGCTTCGCCGGGCAGTTGAACAGATTTCTTTTCTGATTTTTCGACACTGTTAAACAGAATTTCGGCAGAGAAATGAAATGAGCTAAACCCGGCATGTTCTGTAGAAACACCTGCATAAATACGAACCGGATCATTGGGTTTTAAAGCATTTTCGATGATGGTGGCTTTAATTCCAATTTCAATATCCCCGTTTTCAGGAACCACAATCGGTTTCTGCAGAGAGATGTTTTCGAAAACCACGCTGTTCATTTTATTGAGCCCTGTTAACAAAAAGGCGGATTGTGCCATGGCTTCAAGGCCAAAAACAGTGGGAAACAACAACGAACCTCCGTAATTATGATCATCTACATATAAATCGGTGATGCGATTAATTTTAGCATGCGCGATAATCTCTCTTCCCGGCTCCAGATATTTGATTTCAGTGAGATACCGTTTTGCTGAAGGAATATCCGGCTTCCTGATATTCCAGGTGTCCAATCCACCCAAACCAGCTGTAATAACAATCTGCTGATCAGACGTATTATTTTCAATCCATTTGAGGAATTGCTCCACACCCAATACAGGAGAAATAGCGCCGATGCCCATGTTAGCAAGCACTTTAGTGCTACCCATTCTTTCCCCCATTCCGATTTCACCCCAAATGCTGTAGGCCAGTGTTCTGACTTTGAAGTTTTGTCGTTTGCCGGCCTCTCTCAAAAACAGGTCCACATTTTCATTCGAAAAAGCATACCAGCTGTTTCCAGGCATTCCGGTTACTCCAATAATGGAGGTAAGAGCAGCAAAAACTTTTACCGGAGCATCCTTCAAAGCTTCACATAGATTCATTACGCCCAGTAATTTAGGAGCGATCTCATCCAGAGCATCTGCTTTTACAACTTTTTCAGCGCGCCGTGGGACATTTTTCCCTGCTCCATGTATGACCACAGTAACAGCTCCCATGGTGCCGGAAATCTTTTTAACAACATCTGTAACTGCCTCCTGGTTGGAGATGTCACAAGGCATATACCGGACTGCCAGATTTTCCTTTTCGTAGCGTTTCAGGGTTGCCGAGATCTCTTCATTTAATGCTGAACTTCCCAGAAGTACTGTTTTACAACGGTGTTTTCTCGCAAAAGCAAAAACGCATTCAGCAGTAATTCCTTTGGCGCCGCCTGTTGCCAAAACCAGGTCTGACTCATCAAAATGAGGCATATCTTTTTCAGAAGAACTCGCAAATGCCGGCTCATATTTCATTTTGCGCCTTACAAGCTGATGATCATAACCTGAAATATCAAAAGCAGGCTCAGTTATAAATTCTTTCAGGATTAGATCGGCAACAGCATCTTTTGAAATCTGAGCATCCGCTTCGATTGCTCGGATTTTAATATCAGGCCGTTCATGGTGTATGCTGGCTGCAAAGGATGTAGCACTGAATTTTGCCTTGCCCGGATATACAGGTTCTGCACCTCTTGAAAATTTACCGTTGTTCCATTGCAGAAAACCTACAAGGCTGCAATCTGCAATGCCTCCCGAAATTTGAGATATCAATCCAACAGTTCGATTCAGATTTTCCTGGTTCACGGCATCCGGCGGCATTAAAACCAGCAGGCAGCTGTTCTCCAATGAAGTGATGAGGTGCAGATTTGTCGATGACACAAGGATCACTTTTGAAACCATGGGTTTAAACGCCATGGAGATCTCCTGTATCCATGATTCTTCATGATCTGCATAAACAAGCACCATACTTCTTGATGCCCAAAAATCTTTTACCCGGGAAGGATCAATGAATAACTTTTCTTCGATCAGCGACACTGAAAAAGCGTTTACCCAGTTGCCTGTTTGTTCGTTCTGCAAAGACGGCTCAGCCTTTGGTTTTGCAACTGATGATACTATCTTTGAAACTGTTTCAATAATATCCTCAATATTGGCATTGGCCAGATTTGCAGTTTCGATTTTTCCACGGATGTTGAATTTTTTAGCCACCTCGGCAACAAATGCACCTGCCTTGATGCTGTCGAGGTTCAGATCATCCAGTAATTTATAGTCCGGACTCAGGGCCTCCGGTGGAAATCCTGTACGATCTGCCAGCATTTTATAGATGATTCTGGGAATGTCCTGTTCAGGATTTTCTTTAGCTTGCTCTTCCGGTTGCGTTGTTACGACCTTTTCGGCATGTCCGGTAACTTTTTCAAAAGAACTGATGATATCTGCCAGGGATGCATTGGACAGTTCACTGGTATTGACTTTACCAGTGATATTGAGCGATTTAGCCAATCCGTTTAGCAATGCACCTGATTTGATACTGTCGAGATTAAAATCATCCAGCAGTTTCATTTGGTCGTTGAAACTGTCAGATGAAAAGCCGGTCTGCGATTCAAGCTTGTCAAACACCAACTTCCTCACTCCTGAAAAAGCAGGAGCCGCAACTGGTTGCTGAATGTTTTGTACCATCTCTTTTTGAGGAACCTGACGTGGAATAGAAACAGCCGGGGCTGTGTTGCCATTCCGGTAGTACCTGAAGTCGGTCTCAACCATTTCGCGGATGAAATTGCTGCGGAATTTAAGATAATCACTGAATGCAGGATCAGCATGATCCAGATTCAGCATTTCAATTCCGGTATGCGTCACAGCTGCGATATCCGAACCGGTTTCCGGGAAAGGTCTTTCCAGCGGGTTCACCAGGAATGATCTTTTATGAGCAGGAATAAAATCGCGAATAAGCCGGTCTTTATAGATTTCATTGATACGCAGATCACATCCCATGGAGAATAAATTGCCAAGCAAAATATTGATGGATAAGTCATCATCTGCATTCATTTCAATTGGGAAACACCGGAGATTCGCAGAAACATTCGATACCAGACCGCTCAATACTTTTCCGGGTCCTACTTCCACAAGCACGTCACAATGCTTTTCAAGTTCCTGAATGGTATGGATAAAATCCACCTGGTTCACAGCCTGAAATGAAAAATAGGTATTCAGGTTTACGTTGCTGTCTACCAGTTTACCGTTAGTGCTGCTGATCAGTTTTACTGCCGGATGCATGGGCGTCTTGTTATGAAGCACAGAACAGGTCTCGATTTCTTTAGCCACTTCAGCAACAAGTTGCGAATGGAAAGCTGCAGAGACAGGGAGTTCAATAGCACCGATCTGATCAGCCTGGGCCATGCGGACAACTTCTTTTACGGCATCTGCTTCGCCGCTGACAACTGTTTGTTCCGGTCCGTTGATATTGGCAATAGTGACATATCCGGCTGCTGCAGAAATGTATTTTGATACCTTGTCAACGTTGCTTTGGATGCTTGCCATAGTGCCCGAGCCATTCCCTGCCATGGATTTACCTCTGAAAACGGCAAACCGTAACAGGTTTTCCTTACTGAGGAGTCCTGCTGCATAAAATGCCATCAGCTCGCCCAGACTGTGACCCGATACACTGGTAATTTTTATACCTGCTTTCACAAGGTATTCATGCCATATGAGTGAAGCGAGTGTGATAGCAGGTTGTGCGGTTTGTGTTTGTTTGAGTTCATTCTGCCATGCAGCAATCTGCTTCGGATCCTCTGCCTTTTCAAGAGTTTTAAACAGGGAAGGCATTACCTGATCTGCTTTTTCCTCTGCGAATATCTCAGACGCCATTGCAACAAGGTCGTTAAGCCAGTCGTGCCGTTGGCTTATCTTCCGCGCCATATTGATTTTCTGTGATCCTTGTCCGGGAAAAACTGCACCTATCCGCAAATTTTCTTTCTTCACAGAAGCGACAACCATGTTGTTCTCCAACCTGACCGGATTTTTGGTGTCCCATTCAGACAACTTATCGATCAGCAATTTCAGCTTTCTCTGAAGATCAAAAGGTGTATCACTAATAATTGCCGCACGTACCGGAACATCAAAACCGGTTTTATGATTGTGATGGCCGGCCAGATCCTGCAATTCTGCGTAGCTGATTCCCGCGCAGTCACTTTCAAAGTCGTGCAGTTTGCCGATCAGGTCTTCTTTAGACTTACCCGAAAACAAAAACAGTTCATGACTTTGATTTGAAACCAGCAATTTCTTTTCGGAAACAGAAGGCTCCAGTTTGGCATTGGGAACGCCTGCGGATTCCATCACAACATGGCTGTTAATTCCTCCGAAGCCCATAGCAGAAACCCCAGCATATAAAACAGAGTCTGGTTCCCTGACTTCTCCGTGTAAGATGGGATATATTCCTTTGGCTTTATCATTAAAGATGGGATTCATCTCTTTTAATCCGGCTGTTGGAGGCAACACCCTTCGGTTTACAGCCATAACAGTCTTAATCAGCGCTCCGATACCGGCTGCAGCTTTTGTATGTCCCACGATCGATTTAAAGGAAGTAACGCCACAATTCCGCGGCGGAACATCTTCAGAGGAAGCCAAAGCAATGGAAATACCTTCCAATTCTACTTTGTCTCCCACTGTAGTACCTGTGCCGTGTCCTTCAATGAAATGAAGTTGAACCGGGTTGAAATGTGCTTTCTCAAACGCACGTTTCAATGCACGGGACTGTCCCGCTGAGCTTGGTGCAGTAATACCTCCTTTGCCATCAGAAGATATGCCCCATCCATTGATAATAGCGTATATCGGATCTTTATCCCTCCGGGCATCCTCAAGCCGTTTCAGAACAACCATGCCGCATCCTTCGCCCGGAAGGAATCCCTTACCGCCAACGTCATATACGCGCATTTCGTCAGGGGTGAGTGCGCTGGTTTTAGCAAAACCGATCAGTTCAAAGGTATCCAGACTAACATCCACGCCTCCGGCAATGACCATGTCCATCTGGTTCAATTCGAGATAATTGGCAGCAGTAACAATAGCAAGTAATGATGAAGAGCAGGCACCATCAACGATATAACCTCCTCCGTGAATATCCAGATAATTGCAAACGCGACCGGCAATTGTATTAGCCAATCCCCCTGCCAGTGAATCTTCGGCCACTGGTGCAAAAACCGACTTATAGGTCTCTTCCATGGCAGGTTCCAGATCTGCCAGAATATGCGTAAGGCCTTTTTTATAGGCCGATGCACGCAATGCTTTTCTTACATAGGGCCAACGAAGACGCATCTGGTTTGAACGGGTAAATTCGCCGGTCAATGTATTGCCAAGGATTACGCCCACTTTTTCTTTGGGCATGGTATCTCTTTGATATCCAGCATCAGCGATGGCCTGTAAAGCAGTATCCAATGCCAGCCAATGCACAATATCCGTGCTTTCATAAGTCTGCTTGGGAATCCTTTTCCCCAGCCAGTCGAATTGATACCCATCGAGCACTGCTGCCTTGTTTTGGTAGGTTTTGTCGGGCACGGAAGCATCAGGATCAAAATATTCAGAACTGGGAAGTCTGACATCAGGCATTTCGCGGAATTGACGACGACGGGCTACTATGTTTTCCCATAATTGTAAGGGAGATGAGGCACCCGGATAATGACATCCGATGCCAATAACAGCAATTCTGCAACTGGGAGTCCGGGAATTTAACATTGCGGTATTCATATGTAATAGTTTTAGGTGTCAAAAATTGCAATAACCAACACGTAACTATGCATAACCAGAAGTCATACAAAAGTCATATCACTTCCGGAACAGATAATAACAATCCATTCCGGAGGTAATCATCCGGAGTTGTGTTGAACTTAGGGTATTTTAGTCTTGGGTAAGAACTAGGGGTTGGGTCGTCAAAAAAAAACAGAAAAAATTAAGTAAAGGTTGGAGCTTTTACTTAATACCAACTTCTTTAACATCAACATTGGCTGCAGCGCCAATCCACTTCTGGGCTTCCTCTAAAGATACGAATGCTTTAATCTGAAACTGATTGTCGGTTCTTTTGTTTGTATATTCAGCATAAAACTTAACCGCCATTTTACCAAACGCACTCTCGGGTAAAACAAAAGCAACCTTCTTCGCTCCAAATTTATAAGCTCTGTCATTCACATTGGAATTCAGCCACATCAAATCGTCCGGTTTTACAACCTTCAACAATCTTGCGTCGTTAATCCAACCCAGGTTTGGGATGGTCTTGATTTTTTCTTCCATAAAGTCCATTCCCATTTTGAATGGTTTTCTCCATGTCTCTCCGGCAAGGAACTTTATAGGTTTCCAAATAATGCAGGGAACCTCTGGAAGAAATTCAAGGCAAACAGTATCATCTGTGTAGATAATCATGGTTTGTTGTAGTTTTAATTGATTTCAGTATTCCAAATATATGAAAAAACGCTCATTTGGAACGGAGTTCAGAGAAAAAAATGTATCATGCAAGAAATGAGGAAATTATGAATTATGAATTATGAATTGAGGAGTGACAAGTGGCGTGAGGAAGAGAAGAAGTGAGGAGGTGATGCAGGATGATGGATGCTGGATGTGTGGGTAAGGAAATGGGTGTGAGTTTTGAAATCAACAAATCAATAAATCAATAAATCAACAAATGAATCAGTCCCAAAAGTCCCCTTTTAGGTCGCTGATAGCTGACCGCTGACTGCTGACCGCTGACCGCTCATTGCCGCTTACCCGCTTACCTGATTACCCGATTACCCGATTACCTGTCGATCACCGATTACCGATCACCGATTACCGATTACCTGATTACCGATTACCGATTACCCGATTACCGATTACCATCTACATGCTCCAACCCCATGCACACACCCACTTGTCCCTTGTCTCTCGTCCCTAGTCCCTTATTGCTCATTGTTCATTGTTCATTGTTAATTCTGTTGACAGATTCATTAAAAATAGTACCTTAGTTTTATGACTTTATTTAAAATTATATGAGGATGCGAAAATTTGTTACCCTGCTGCTGTTTCTTCCGTTCATCAGTTTTACAGCTCTAAACGGACAAAGCGACACCGTAAAAACCGAAACTAAAAAAGACAAAATAAAAACCGGTTGGAATTTTGGAGCCCTGCCTGCCATCGCATATGATACCGACATCGGCTTTAAATATGGTGCCCTTGTAAATTTCTTCTTCTATGGAGATGGAAAGCAATATCCAAAATACCTGCACTCCATTTATTTCGAGTGGAATCATACCACCAAAGGAAGTGGGCAAACGCAATTCAAATATGATTCTGAATATCTGATTCCGGGTATCCGCGTTTCGGCTGAGGCCAGTTATCTGACTGAACAATCGCTTGATTTTTATGGCTTTAACGGCTATGAATCCAAATACAACCCTGATTTTGAAGATGAAGATCATGAAGATTACATCTCCAGGATGTATTATAATATGGAACGGAAACTTACCCGTTTGAAAGTTGATTTTCAGGGCCCTCTTAAAGGAAAAGAAATGCGCTGGTTCGCCGGTATTGAATACAATAATGTAAAGACCGGCACTGTTGACATAGACAAGCTCAATAAAGGTAAAGACGATGAAGATTTGCTACCCGATACAACGCTTTTGTTTGATAAATATGTCGAATGGGGAATTATACCGGAAGATCAGAAAGATGGCGGACAAGCAACCATTTTGAAGGCAGGCTTGGTTTATGATACACGTGATATTGAAGCCGATCCCATGAAAGGAATGTGGACAGACCTTCAGTTATTGATGGCTCCCGGTTTTTTAGGAAATGACAAAAGTTATACACGCTTAGCTTTATCACACCGTCAGTATTTTACCCTGGCTCCCGAAGTATTGTCGTTTGCATACAGGCTCAGTTACCAGACCAAAATTAGCGGCGAAATGCCTTTCTATATGTTGCCGTTTGTTTATAACATGGCACCGGCTATTACGCGCGACGGACTGGGAGGGGCTAAAACCATCAGGGGAATTATGCGAAACCGTATTGTAGGTGACGGGTTTGCTTATGGAAACCTGGAACTGCGATGGAAATTTTTGAGAACTGTGGTATTCAACCAGAATATATATCTTTCCTTAAGCGGATTTTTAGATGGCGGAATGGTTACCGACAAATATGATGTGAATTATGATTTGATCCTTGATGATGCTGAAAGGGAAGCTGCCAAAGGATCAGATGAAAAATTGCATTTGGGCTCAGGTGCGGGTTTACATATTGTGATGAATCAAAATTTTGTACTTGCTGTGGATTACGGTCGCGCCCTGGATCCGGATGATGGAATCAGCGGATTGTATATTAATATGGACTTCCTTTTCTAGAAGTTGCGGTTTTATTTCCATATGGTTCTAAATATACTTCACCGACCGGTTAAAAATTTCCCTTCAATAAAAAGGGCTCGGATTGACCTATTTTCTGATTTTGAGTCAGAAATGGACCTTCCGGGCCATCTGAGGAACGTTTTTTTAGGAGTATATGTGAATGATTATGAAAAGGATAAGAAATAAATTCCAAAAAATGATCATATCTCATAAATTCCTTTATTTTTGTATTGATAATCTATTTACTTATTATTTAATTATTCTATGAACATTTATGTAGGTAATCTTCATTTCAACGTTAATGAAGATGAATTAAGAAAAGCTTTTGAAGAATACGGAGAAGTAGCATCTGTAAAAATTATTACCGATAAGTATTCAGGAAGAAGCAAAGGTTTTGGTTTTGTTGAAATGCTGAATGACAATGAAGCAAAAAGCGCTATTGACAGCCTAAATGGTGCTGATATTAAAGGCCGCGCTGTAAACGTTAATCAGGCCAGAGAAAAAGAAAACAACTCCGGAGGAGAAAGAAGAAGTTTCAGACCAAGATCCTAAACATCTAAATTACCTGACATAGGTTGTTTGTGTCAGGGTATTTCTTTACAAGCCTGATAGTGATTGATAATCTGATCAAGGTTTGGTTTATAGCAATTCCGTTTTCACGCAGGTGATGAGGATTCTGTTTATAAGATATTTTGTTAAACCTGAACGATATCCGTTCAGGTTTTTTTATTTCAAATCTACAAATCATCAAATCAACAAATCTACAAATCATCAAATAAATCACCCTGAAGGGGTTGAATTTTAAGAGAACCACTATTTGATTAGGTTCAACTCCTTCAGAGTTGAGAAGATGTGTATGATCTCACCACGGGCTTCACCCGCGGTTATTCAGATTGCGCCACTTCGTGGCAGTCGGCGTTTGACTTGTTTCTTGTCACTTTTCATTCAACAAATCATCAAATCATCAAATGAATGACCCTGAAAGGGTCAAATTTCGATAACCGCGGGTGAAACCCGTGGCATAGATCAAACCTCTCACCCCAACCCTGAAGGGGTTGAATTTTAAGGGAAATATCGATCATCTATTTTAACTCCATTTTCTAGCAGGAGTTTTCTGTATTCTTCAATAAAAGAGATTCTCCTGTGATGCTCTTGCTGATTCTTAATGTAATCAATAATCGAACTCCTATCTCTCCAGGTGTATGAAAATGCTCCATATCCTTCGGACCAGCCTGAAAAATGAGGAAATAGCCCAGACTTTTTTATCCAAATAGATGATGAAACCTTTATGTCTTTTAAAAAATCTGCCAAAGCAACAGAAGGATGCAGATCAGAAAGGAAATGAATATGATCCTCAGTCCCATTAATACGATAAAGAGTACAATTCTTGCTTTTAATTATGCCCATGATATAGGCATATAATTGTCTGACATTTTCCTGTTTAAGGGTTCTACTATTATCTTTTGTGCGGATAATAATATGAAATAGAATTTGACGATAACTTGACATAACTTATTTTATTAATTGCTTAAGTTAAGATTTTTTTGAGTCTTTAAAATTCAACTCCTTCAGAGTTGAGAAGATGTGTATGATCTCACCACGGGTTTCACCCGCGGTTATTCAGATTGCGCCACTTCGTGGCTTATTTCCCATGATAAATAAAAAAGGCTGTCCATTCGGGCAGCCCTTTGAATCTTTATCAAAGTAACCGATCAGAAACTGAAATCCAAACCTAACCCAAGAATCAATGTGTCTTTGAAATAGGTATCTGTTGTATTGATATTTGTAGAAGCAGCCTGCATGTAATGGGTATACGTTTTATCCTGCTTAATATAAAATGAATAGAGCGCTCCCAAATTCACCATGATCTTGTCGTTGAATTTATATCCAAAACCACCGCTAATTGAATTGGAGGTCAGACTGAAACTGATGTCACTTTGATACTCTTTGCTTACACCGGTTTTTGCCAGCAGATAACCCATACTGGCGAAAAGCTTCTCTGTAAGTGCATATTCAAATCCTGCACCCAGCTCAATATAATTGTTATCAATCAACTCTGAATTTTTAACCTGTTCACCATTTACTTTTTTACCATATCTGGCCGGCTTGTCAAAGTAATAATGAAGTCCGGCAGTAGCAGAGAATTTTTCTGTTAATTGGTAGTCAACCCCAACAGACAGCAAAGCCGGCAAGTCGGAATCCACTTTTTCTCCATCAGGGAACATCGTTATGGGTGTAGCTCCATTAAATCCCAAGATAAAGTCGCTTTTTGTGTCGTTCTCAACCTGAATGCGGGTTTTGAATTCATATTTGATCCCAATATTCAGTTTTTCAAAATTAAAGTTCAATCCAATGATTGGTGCAAATCCTGATCCTTTCTGTGTAACTTCAGCTTCCTGATTGAAAACCGCGCTGGTCAATGCAGCAGTTGAGTTGGCTTGGGTTGCAGCTCCTGCAGCTTGTTGCGACTGTGTTGTTAGAGTTGTTGCCCTGTTGGTAGTAGCAGTTTGTAACAGGCCAATATTTTGCGTATTGTCGATTCCCAATTGTGTCAATCCTCCTTCAATCAGCAAACGAGTGGCTTCATCAATAGCACCGGCATTTTGCACATCCATAAGAGTAGCTGTTGAAGGCAGACCACCGCCAATAAAATTACCCATTGTTGTGGAAAGTCCGGTTGCTGCTGTTGCACCTGCCGCGGCCTGACCTGATAAAGTAGTATATTGACTGCCAAAGTTTGAAAATGCCGTACTGATATCTGTCCAGGTACCTCCAACATTTAATTCTACATCCTTTAAATGGCCTTCATATGTGTTTTTAACCGTTACATACCTTGCACCCAGATAAGCGGATACAACATCGTTGATCTGGTAAGTAACTCCAAATTGATATCCCATGTATATAGAAGTGCCCTTAAAGTAAACATCTCTACGATAATCGGTTGTTGTAATACCCAGGGTGTTCCCAAAAGCGTTTGCTGTTGGAACCATATCAGCTAAACTCATTTCAAGTACAGGCAGACCGTCCTCAAAGGTTGCACCGCCTCCACCGCCAATAGGACTGAAGCCAAAGGATACGGCAATCTTATCCTTCTTCCAGGTAGCCCAAAGACTGGGAAAAACAGGTACTTTAACCTCACCCAGATATTTTTTCGGCGTAGGTTTTAAATAGGTATAATCATTCTCCACGTCCTTGCTTTGAAAAATAGTTTGCGTATTTAATGAAAAATGGAATCCGTTGTTCAATTTTGTCAGTCCAGCAGGATTATAATAAACTGCATCCGGTCCGATAGCTGCATCGCGTACGATCGTCCTGACCCAATAAGCACTCTGATTTGAATTTGTCACTATCCCGCCGCCATACGCGACGCCCGCTATCAGAAAACTAGTGAGCAACAAAATAGATTTTTTCATAGATTTTCTTGTTTAGTTTAGTTACCGAAATATAAATATTTCCCTAAAAATCCAATGCTTAACTTTTGAACAATCTGCTTTTCAAACCGTAAATTAATATGCATTACATTGATTTTATTTATGTTACGAGTTGCTAAGAATTCGACCAAAATTCCCAGGGCATCATTGCACAGATTCTGCAACATTTAACAGTTAAAATGTATCTTTGAGGCATAAAAAAATCATCTATGAGTGTTCAGAAACCCGGCATACCCAAAGGTACCAGAGATTTCAGCCCGTTGGAAATGTCCAAGCGGAACTATATTTTTAATGCCATCAGAAAACAGTTCAAACTACATGGATTTGCCCAAATTGAAACCCCTTCCATGGAAAACCTGGATACTTTGCTTGGTAAATATGGCGAGGAAGGCGACAAACTTTTGTTCAAGGTATTAAACTCCGGTGATTTTCTTCAGGGACTGAACCTGAATGAATGGGCAGGAAAAGGTCCGGCCGCCGCATCAGTGAAAATCTGCGATAAAGGATTGCGTTACGACCTTACTGTTCCTTTTGCCAGGTACGTTGTACAACACCAGCATGAAATTGAATTTCCTTTTAAAAGATACCAGATACAACCTGTATGGCGTGCGGACAGGCCCCAGAAAGGGAGATACCGCGAATTTTATCAGTGCGATGCAGACATTATTGGCAGCAATTCCTTGTTTAATGAGGCTGATCTTGTAAAAATCATTGATGAAGTATTTCAACAGCTGAAAATCAGGGTAAAGATTAAGCTGAACAACCGTAAAATCCTGAGCGGGATTGCTGAATACATTGGTCAGGCAGATAAAATCACTGATATTACGGTGGCTATTGATAAGCTGGATAAAATCGGCAAGGAAGCTGTCCATAAAGAGCTTGAAGAAAGAGGCGTTGCTCCTGAAGGAATTTTAAAATTAGGACCTGTTTTGGAAATTGCCGGAAATAACCATGAACGGCTCGATAAACTGAGTGCAGTATTGCATACCAGCAATACCGGCATGAGAGGAATTGAAGAAAGCCGGCAGGTATTACAGTTGCTGGAATCCATGAATGTTACTTCTGAAGTAGAGCTCGATCTTTCATTGGCCCGTGGCCTGAATTATTATACCGGAACCATTATTGAGGTAAAAGCGCTGGATACACCCATTGGAAGTGTTTGCGGAGGCGGAAGGTATGATGATCTTACCGGGATATTCGGATTGAAAGATATTTCCGGAGTGGGAATTTCCTTTGGAGCCGACCGGATATATGATGTAATGGAACAACTGAATCTTTTCCCCGATGAAACAACTGAATCATCCAAACTGCTGTTTGTTAACTTTGGTGAAAAAGAGGCCCTTTATTGCCTGCAACTCATAAACCGGTTGAGAGACCTTGGTATTTCTGCTGAATTGTACCCGGATGCTTCTAAGATGAAAAAGCAAATGGCCTATGCAGATGCAAGGCATATTCAACATGTAGCGCTGATCGGAGAAAATGAAATGGCATCCGGAAATCTCACTGTAAAAAATATGGTGACCGGGGAACAGGCTTCTGTTACCTTCGAGGAACTGGTTAAAATAGTGACAAGAGACGAGTGACAAGGGACGAGTAGTGAATAGTAGTTCAGTAATCGGGTATTCAGAGAGCGGTCAGCGGTCAGCGGTCTAAAAGGGGACTTTTGGAACTTTTGGGACCATTGAGACAGCACAATTTTCTTCATCACCTCTTCACTTCTCTAAAATTGAGCCATCCAGGCATCAGGATGCGATTGTTCCCTGATACGGGCCAGCTCTTTGGCTGCGTCTTCCTTATCATCATAGGAACTGAAAGAGACGGCATATAGTTCCCCAATCTTGCCAAATTTCTCGGCTTTGAAACCCGATTTTTGTAACGCCTTAACAAGATCGTTTGCATTCATTTCATCTCTGAAACATCCTGCGACAATGTAATACCGGACATTTTCATTATCGGATTCTTCAATGAAGTCCTGTTGCTCAGAGATCATTAGTGAAGTATCTGCCACTGCAGATTTTACAGAATCGGCCAGCTGATCGAGTACACTTTGTGAAAAACCCTGTGCATCTTTAGGCCTGAGCCGGTCAGAAATTCTGTCCTTAAATGAAAAAGCAGCAAACACTGCAATATTTGCAAGTAGAATAATTACCGCCCACTTTGCAACCTGCTGCGGCGAAAATGGAATCTTCAGCCGATTTTCAGGACTCTTTTCATGATCATTGATTTCCATAAAAATCTCTTTGACCTTAGTGGCAGATTCGCGCACAACCACTTCCGGTTGTTTATCTTCCACTTCTTTCATCACCGTTAATTCGTTTTCAGGGATAAAAATCATTTTCCCCGTTTCTTTGCGGAGCACCCCCAATCCTTCAAATACATAATCATTACCTGAGTCCAGCATTTTCCGGATATAATTCAAATAATCCGAAAGCAGTTGTTCTGCAATTTCCGGCTCCACATTCTCGGTTTTTTGAATGTACTCCTTTAAAATCCCATCGTCGCTATTTAACTGTTCATTAAAAGCAACCACACGCGGCTCTTTCTGACGAATTACAAAAGCACCAAGCTCAGGGATAATGACCCTGAGATTGTTCTCCAGCAATGCAATTATTTTCTTTTCCATTAAAAATATATTGTAATGAATGAATGTCAAAATCACCATCATTCCATTGCAACCAAAATATGAATAATCATTGAATGTTTTGACGGCCTTCGGAAAAAGTTGTAAACAGGATCCTGATATAATGGTACAATTAAGGTTTTTAAACTAACTTGCAGTAAAGAATTCAACAGGAATGGCACTAAGAAAAATACTAGGCATTGATATCGGTGGCTCAGGGGTGAAAGGGGCTCCTGTTGATACCCGCACAGGAAAACTTCTCGAAGAAAGATTCAGAATTGAAACGCCTCAACCATCAACTCCGGAAAATATTGCCCGGGCGGTTCAGGAAATTGTTCGCCATTTTCATTGGAAAAAGCCAATAGGCTTTGGTTTTCCGGCTATTGTGCAAAATGGTGTTGTTAAAACTGCCGCTAACATTGATAAAGCATGGATCCAGACCGATGCCGGAAAATTATTTTCTGAAGTCACTGAACTTCCGGTATGGGTCGTAAATGATGCTGATGCAGCCGGACTTGCTGAAATCAAACGAGGTGCCGGTGCACATTTTAAAGGTGCTGTATTGGTGATTACCCTGGGTACCGGAATTGGTTCATCATTGTTTATGAAAGGAAAGCTATATCCCAATACAGAATTCGGGCATGTGGAATTTAAAGGGATGGATGCTGAGACTTATGTATCTGATGCAACCAGGAAAAAAGAAAACCTGGATTGGGAAACCTGGGGAAACCGGTTAAATGAATACTTGTCTTACCTTGAATTTATATGTCAGCCCGAAATGATCATTTTGGGAGGCGGCGTCAGTAAAAAAATGGAATTCTACCGCCCATACCTGCATCTTAAGGCGAATGTCGTACCCGCCTATTTTTTAAACAATGCCGGAATTATAGGAGCAGCTATGGCAGCTAAAGTTCAGCTCAGGAAGAAGCACTAAAAGGTATCCGGTTCACCAGTGAACGGCCGAGGGTAACTTCATCCGTGAATTCCAGTTCATCTCCGATCGATACCCCTCTTGCCAGGGTGGAAAATGTTGTCTGATATGCACTCAGCCGCCGGTACAAATAAAAATTCGTTGTATCTCCTTCCATAGTGGCACTTAATGCCAGAATGACCTCACGGATGTCTCCTTTTTTCAACCGCTCTTCCAATGTTGCGATGTTCAAATCTGAAGGCCCCAAACCGTCCATCGGAGAAATGATACCGCCCAGCACATGATAAACACCCCGATATTGCTGTGTATTTTCAACAATCATTACATCCTTGATACTTTCGACAACGCAAATGATGGAATGATCACGCCGTGTGTCATTGCAAACCGGACAAACCTCCTCATCACAAATATTTCCGCATATTTTACAGAATCTGAGATGTGTACCCAATCCGATAATTGCATTTCCAAAATTCTCAAGAGCTGAACGCTCCTGTTTAATCAGATGCAATACCAAACGCAAGGCTGTTTTACGACCAATGCCGGGTAAGGATGCAAATTCATTTACAGCAGATTCCAGCAATTTCGATGAATAATTCAGGTCCATATCGTAAATTTTCACTAAAGCCAATAAAACATGCAAAAATACGCTTTTATTTACGCCAACTGTTTTGAGCAACGAATGTTTTTGCTATCCTTGCAATTGTAAGGAAAAAAAGCAATTATGAATCCCTGGTTTCTTCTGGCTATCGTTGTTGTATATTTTGGACTGCTTATTCTGATTTCCATTATTACCAGTCGCGGTGCCGACAATGCTTCTTTTTTCATAGGAAACCGCAAATCGCCCTGGTTTCTGGTTGCCTATGGGATGCTGGGGGCAACCATTTCAGGCGTTACGCTGATTTCCATTCCGGGCGAAGTCGGTCCCAGTGCTTTCTCATATCTGCAACTCGTTTTGGGATATTTTGTCGGCTACATGATCATTGCCAATGTGCTGTTGCCACTATATTACAAAATGAATCTTTCATCCATTTATGTATATCTCAATCACCGCCTGGGAAATTACAGCTATAAAACCGGGTCCTTCTTCTTCCTGCTGTCACGGGTTGTCGGATCTTCTTTCAGACTATACCTTGTAGCCCTGATCATTGACGGATTTATCCTGTCGCGGTTTGGCATACCATTTTGGCTAACTGTAATCATTACCATTTCACTCATTTATGTTTATTCATTTAAAGGAGGAATCCGCACCATTGTATATACAGATACCTTTCAGACTACTTTTCTTATTCTGAGCGTTGTATTGACCATTGCCCTGATCTCCAAAGAGATGAACCTCGATATGAAGGGATTGGTAGAGCGCATCAGTTCAAGCCGGTATTCCGAGATATTTGTTTGGGACTGGAAACCCGGTAATAATTTTATCAAGCACTTCCTGAGCGGGATTTTTATTTGCATTGTAATGACAGGATTGGATCAGGATATGATGCAAAAGAACCTGAGCTGTAGGAATATTAAGGAAGCTAAAAAGAACATGTACTGGATGAGCAGCCTGTTGGTGGTTGTGAATGTTTTATTTCTGTCTATGGGTGCCATATTGTATTTGTATGCCCAGTCAAAAGGAATTATCATGGAGCATTTTCTCACAACCAATTCCGTGGATCCTTGCCGGATCAGCCTATTGAATCCCGTTACCCAGGCATGGGAATGCAATAAAACCGATCAGCTTTTTCCCTACCTGGTGTTTAACTATCTGCCTCCTGTGGTGGGATTGGTATTCATATTGGGACTTCTTGCAGCCGCCTACGCGAGTGCTGATTCAGCACTTACTGCTCTTACCACGTCATTCTGCATCGACTTTCTGGGTTTGAAAGAAGACAATAAGCGCATGACAACCCGCAACCTGGTTCACATTGGGTTCTCAATCCTTTTTATTGTTGCCATTCTCATTTATAAAGCCATCAATAACGAGAGTGTGATCAATGCCCTTTTCAAACTGGCCGGATATACCTATGGACCGTTGCTGGGCATGTTTTCATTTGGGATTCTCACAAAATACAAAACCAGGGACCATCTTGTACCCATTATATCCGTATTGGCCCCGGTAATCTGTTACTTCCTCGACAAGTATTCAGATGTGCTGCTGAGTGGCTATCATTTTGGCTTTGAACTGCTTATCATCAATGGATTGCTGGTGTTTCTGGGACTGTTTTTGGCCAGAGTAAAGGAATAGGGACGAGGAACTAGAAGGAATTAGTAATGTACAATGAGTAATGAGTAATAGGGTAATTGGAAAGAAATCAGCGGTCAGCTATCAGCAGTCAGCAGTCAGCGGTGTTGGAACTTTTGGGACATTTGGGACAGTACATTGGCATCATCCATCATCCATAATCCATAATCCATAATTCATAATTCCCTTGTCCCTTCTCCACCTCCTCACCTCCTCACCTCCTCACCTCATAACTTCTTCACTTCCTCACCTCTTCACCTTTCCGCCAGTCCGCTTCTTACCAGCAAGGGTTCAACAGACGGTTCCTGGCCTCTGAAGCGTTTGTACAGAATCATGGGATCTTCCGTACCACCTTTGGAAAGGATGTTGTCACGAAATGATTGTGCCGTTTTACGGTCATAAATCCCATTTTGTGCAAATAGCGAAAAGGCATCCGCATCCAACAACTCGGCCCACTTGTATCCATAATACCCGGCCGCATAACCTCCGCCAAAAATATGATGGAACCCGGTGCTGAAGCAAACATTTTCAACAGGCGGGAAGAGTTCGGTTTCTTTCATGGCTTTGAGTTCAAATTCGGTAACGCTTCCGGAAAAAGCGGAGCCGAGATTATGCCAGGCCATATCGTTGATTCCAAAGCTCAACTGACGTACAAAGGCATAGCCGCTGTTAAAATTCCTGCTCTTAAGAATGTTTTCCAGCAATTCCTCCGGCATTTTCTCACCGGTTTCATAGTGAACAGCTACCTCGTTGAGCCAATCTTTCTGCTCGGCCCAATTTTCCATAATTTGTGAAGGAAGTTCCACGAAATCCCTGTAAACATTGGTGCCTGAAAGACTCATATAGGTACAATCGCTAAGGATGCTGTGCAATGCATGTCCGAATTCATGAAGAAAAGTTCGTACCTCATCATAGGTAATCAATGACGGCTTTGTAGCAGTGGGCTTTGTAAAATTCAATACCAGGGAAACATGGGGTCGCACATCTTTACCCTGTTCTTTATACTGTTCCAGATAATTTGTCATCCATGCCCCACCCTGTTTGCCAGCGCGCGGAAAATAATCGACATATAACAATGCCAGGAAAGATCCGTCCTGATCACTGACCCGGTATACCTTTACATCGGGGTGATAAACGGGAATGGTAGGGTCGGCATAAAAACTGATTCCATACAGTTTATGTGCCAGATCGAAAACGCCTTTTTCCACCCTCTCAAGCTGAAAATAAGGCTTGGTCATTTCATCGGTGACTGAAAATTTCTCGTCCTTCAATTTCTCTGAATAATAGCTCCAGTCCCAACGCTGCAATTGAAAGTCCACGCCTGTTTTAGCAGCAAATGCCTGAACTTCTTCAAATTCTTTTTCGGCAGCAGGTTTCGACTGTCTCAGCAGATCGTTCAGAAAAGCATTAACCTTATCCGGAGATTTTGCCATGCGTTCTTCCAGTACATAAGCAGCATAGGTTTTATAACCCAACAAATTGGCCATGCGAAGCCGGAGGCCCACTATGTTTTTAATGATCTCCTGATTGTCAAATTCATTACCCTGGAATCCGCGTGAATTATATGCCCTGTACATTTTCTCTCGCAAACCCCGGTTATCCGCATACTTCAAAAACGGAACATAACTTGGCGTTTTTAATGTGAACAGCCATCCCTCCATGTTTTTGGATTTGGCCTCCAGCGCAGCTGCTTCTTTTACAAATTCAGGCAATCCCCTCAAATCTTCCTCATGGGTAATGAGCATTTGAAAACTGTTGGTCTCGTGTAACAGATTCTCATCAAATTTCAGCGTAAGTTTGGAAAGCGCTTCCGTGATCTCACGGTATTCTTTTTTTGCATCTGGGGTAAGGTTGGCGCCATTTCTTACAAACGACTTATAAGTATCCTCCAGTAAACGCGATTGCTCTGTATTTAATGCAAGCGAACTACGCATTTCATATATTTTTTTAATTCGCGCAAACAAGGCCTCATTTAGGGTGATGTCATTGTAATAGGCAGTTAACAATGGAGATACCTGCTGTGCAATCTTCTGAATTTCATCATTGGTTTCTGCAGAATTGATGTTGTAAAATACCTGTTCAATTCTCTTCAGCTTATAATTCAACCATTCCAGTGCTTCAACCGTATTGCTGAAGGCAGGCTCTTCGTTGGATTCAATGATTCGTGAAAGGTCTGAACGGGCTTCTTCAATAGCCGATTCAAATGCCGGCAAATAGTGTTCTGTCTTAATCTGGTTGAACGGTACAGAATGCAGCGGAGTATTAAAATCAATCATAAGCGGGTTTTCATTATGTGTATTTATTGCGGAAGACGAAAATAACATTATTGATGAAAACAATAGAATATGCAGATGGTTCTTTTGCATGGCACGGTATTTTTGCTTAAGATTTTCAAACCAGGATCGTACAATATTAAGGCTGGATGGCAGGATAAACAAATAAAAACTCCAAATGTTAAGAAAATTTATTTTGCACCTCCTTTGGGCCTTTTTGCATATATTTACTAAACAATGAGCCATACAATACTAATCGGGCATGGAAGCGGAGGTGTGCTGACACACGATCTGATCCGTGATGTTTTCCTGGGAAATTTCGGAAATCCCTTGCTTGAAACGCTATCTGATGCAGCCATTGCTGAATTCGGAAATTCTCATTTGGCGTTTACAACCGATTCCTACGTTGTAGATCCGATTTTCTTTCCGGGAGGAGATATTGGCCGCCTTGCTGTATGTGGTACGGTGAACGACCTTTCAGTATCGGGTGCTGAACCGCTTTTTTTAAGCGCAGCTTTTATTCTGGAAGAAGGTTTTCCAATGAATGATCTCGAGCGCATTGCTCAATCCATGGCTCATGAAGCAAAAAAAGCAGGCGTACAAATTATCACCGGGGATACGAAAGTTGTAAAAAAAGGCCAGTGCGATAAAATCTTCATGAATACTGCAGGAATCGGAAGAATGGAAGCGAAGTATATTCCGGTATCCAAAGGCACATTCATTCAACCCGGAGATGGTATTCTGGTAAACGGATTTTTAGGAGACCATGAAATTGCCGTTCTGGCCGCAAGGGAAAACCTTGAGTTTGAAAATCCTGTTTATTCAGACGTTGCCCCGCTCAATGGCCTGATAGGTCTTCTAAAATCACATGAGATCGATATCCGCTTTATGAGGGATATTACAAGAGGTGGCCTGGCTACCGTATTGAGCGAACTGGCATTTATGTGTGGCTTAGGGGTAATTATTGAAGAAGATCAGATTCCCATCCGTGAACAGGTAAACGGAATCTGTGAAATCTACGGGTTTAATCCATTATATCTTGCCAATGAAGGAAAGATGGTGGTGGTTGTATCCGGCAGATCGGTTGACAGGGCCTTGGAAATTATGAAACAGCATGAACTGGGTAAAGATGCCCGCATGATTGGCCATATCACTGAATCCAATCCGCGTATGGTTTTAATGAATTCGATTATTGGCAGCACACGTATTATTGAAAAACTAACCGGTGAACAATTGCCAAGAATTTGTTGATGCGGCATTTAAACAATACAGATTCTCATATTAAATCAGATAGCTTGTGCATGAGTTTTCAATCATACAGAACATCATTGAAATAGTCACCGAAACCGCTCTGCAAAACAGGGTACGACAGGTACAATCGGTAGAAATTGAGATAGGTGCAGCATCGGGAGTCATCCGGCAGGCGATGGAATTTGCATGGGATGCTGCAGGAAAAAATGACTTATTAAAAAACAGCATTCTGAAAATAAAAGAAGTTCCGCTTACCGCTGTATGTGTTATTTGCAAAAACGCTTATTCACCCGAGGAAATTTATGACCCCTGCCCGTTCTGTGGCGAAATCAGTCCTGAAATCACATCCGGGAAAGAATTAAGGATTCTGGCCATAGAAGCGGGTTAAGATGGCTGTTTGTAAATAACACAACTATAGTATAAATTTGGTTTAATAATCAGCAAAGCTATGTGTGATCATTGCGGTTGCGACTCAGGACAATATACAGAACATGCGCATCATGTGCATCACCACTCCCATCATGGCACGGAAGAGGAACCACACAGTCATGACAGCAAGGGCCTGCGCATTCAGATTGAAACAGACATCCTTGGAAAAAACAATTTGCTTGCCCAGCGCAACCGGGGTTTCTTTGAAGGAAGAAAAATATGGGCCTGCAACCTGGTAAGTTCTCCGGGCTCGGGAAAAACAACCCTGCTTGAGCAAACTTTAAAAAGACTTCATGAAGTACCCGTATATGTTATTGAAGGAGATCAGCAGACCTCACTGGATGCGGAACGTATTCAATCTGCAGGTATACCGGTGATACAGGTAAATACAGGAAACGGATGTCATCTGGATGCTGAGATGATTCAGAAAGCAGTGAAAACACTTGATCCTGCAAGCGGATCCCTGGTTTTTATTGAAAATGTGGGCAATCTGGTCTGCCCTGCCCTCTTCGACCTTGGAGAAAACAAGAGAGTAGTGATTATCAGCGTGACAGAAGGAGATGACAAGCCCTTAAAATATCCGAATATGTTTGAAAGTGCTCATCTGTGCCTGATCAATAAAACAGATCTGCTGCCCTATGTTGATTTTAACATGGAACGTTGTATCTCCAATGCACAAAAGGTGAACCCCAAATTGCAGTTCATTGCAATATCGGCAAAAACGGGTGATGGGTTCCCGGAATGGCTGCAGTGGGTGGAGCGGTTTGTAATGAACAATGGGCAATGAACAATAAGGGACTAGGGACAAGGGACAAGTGGGTGTGTGCATGGGGTTGGAGCATGGAGAGGGTAATCGGTAATCGGGTAATCGGTAATCGGGTAATCGGTAATCGGGTAATCGGTGATCGGTAATCGGTGATCGGTAAATAGGTAATCGGTAAATAGGTAATCGGGTTATCGGTCAGCGGTAAATAAGTAATCGGGTAATCGGTAATCGGTAATCGGTAATCAGGTAAGCGGTAAGCTATCAGCAATCAGCGATCTAAAAGGGGACTTTTGGGACCTTTGGGACTGATTCATTTGTTGATTTATTGATTTATTGATTTATTGATTTATTGATTTATTGATTTGTTGATTTCAAAACTCACACCCATTTCCTTACCCACACATCCAGCATCCATCATCCTGCATCACCTCCTCACTTCTTCTCTTCCTCACGCCACTTGTCACTCCTCAATTCATAATTCATAATTCAATGTCGTTTAGTTAAGAATAAAAATACTGTAAATA
>CAZTSR010000026.1:0-39057 GCA_964615995.1 uncultured Bacteroidales bacterium | reverse complement strand
ATTATTACTTTTTATCAATATTTACAGTATTTTTATTCTTAACTAAACGACATTGGAAACGGTTCTGTAAACAGTCATGACTTAAGTGTTTCAAATGGTACAGAAAAAGGTGCATTAAACTTTGGCCTGGGATACTATAATGAACAAGCCGTTATTCCTACACAAGGATACGAGCGTATCAACCTCCGTGCTGCTTTTGACCAGCAAATCGGAGAAAATTTCTCTTTTGGTGTGAGTTCAACCAACAACTATTCAGTCAATACCGGTAACCAGGTTAGCCTTTACAGCATCTTAAGTATGTCTCCCCTGGTAGATCCCTATAATTCTGATGGTTCTTTAAAAAGCAGGGTAAGAATGGCTGCTGATGATGTATTTGTGTGGACCAAAGATGTTTTAAACGATTTGGATGAAGAATATCTGAGTGAAACCAGAACATACCAGACCATTAATTCCATGTACGGTGAGGTGAAGATTCCCTGGGTACAAGGCCTGAAATACCGTTTAAATGCAGGATTAAGTTACAGGCAAACCAACGACGGAAGCTATACCGGCAAAGGTGTTGGTGCTTATAATGCTGAAACCGCATCAACTGCTTCCATCGGTAATTATCATACCATGAAATGGGTTGCTGAAAACATACTTACTTATGACCGCACTTTTGCTGAAAAACACCAGATCAATGTGGTTGCATTGTATTCAGCAGAGCAGGAAAAATTCAACCGTTCAACGGTAAATGCCAAAGACATCCCGTCTGATGACTTCCAGTTTTATAATTTAGGATATGCACGCGGTGAAATAACACTTGCGACTGGTAATGATGCATTTGGCAATGCTTATCAGGACTATCGGTTAAGTGGACTGTTATCCTGGATGGGACGTATTATGTATTCCTATGACAATCGTTATATGTTGAGTGTTGCCGTCCGTTCTGACGGATCTTCTGTTCTTGCTGAAGGGGAAAAATGGCATACCTACCCGGCTGTATCAGCAGGCTGGAACATCGCAAATGAATCCTTCATGGAGAACATTCCGCAGATTAACGCTTTGAAACTGCGTGTGGGATATGGCCAGACTTCCAACCAGGCTGTTGGCCCCTATAAAACTTTTGGAGCTTTAAGTACAAGAGATTACAATTATTCCAATGTTTATACAACAGGTTATTATGTTTCAAGTCTGCCAAATCCGCTATTGGGATGGGAGTATTCCGAAACATGGAACTTTGGTTTGGATTTCAGTGTACTGAATGACCGTATCTCGGGAACAGTAGAATACTATAAAACCAAAACCAAAGATCTTCTTCTGCCTATGTCACTTCCGGCAACCAATGGTGTAACATCTATTACAGCCAACGTAGGTGAAATGGAAAATAAGGGTATAGAAATATCTCTGGATGGAACCATTCTTAAAGATTATCAAGGTTTTACGTGGACTGCCGGTATTAACTTTTATACCAATAAAAATGAGATTACCGAATTGGCTTCCGGAGAAACCAGAAATGAAACAAACTGGTGGTTCAAGGGACATCCGCTTAATGTCATCTTCGATTATGAAAAAATCGGTATCTGGCAGGCAGATGATCCCTATCTGACCAACCTTGAAGGTAGTGGCGGAGTACCAGGTATGATTAAGGTAAAATATACCGGAACCTATAATGACGACGGTACCCCAACCCGCATGATCGGAACTGCTGACCGGCAAATCATTGATGCAGATCCGAAATTCCAGGGTGGTTTTAATACCAGACTTGCTTATAAAGGATTTGACCTGAGTATTGTAGGTGCTTTCAAACATGGTGGCGTTCTGGTTAGCACCCTTCATTCAGCATCCGGTTATCTCAACCTGCTTACAGGAAGAAGGGGCAATGTGGATGTAGACTACTGGACACCAGAAAATACCGGTGGAAAATATCCTTATCCAAAGGGTCCTCTTTCTGGCGACAATCCTAAATACGGAAGCACGCTCGGCTATTTTGATGCCGGATACTTGAAAATCCGTACCATTACTCTGGGCTATACCATCCCAAGCAGCCTGACAGGCAAAGTGGGAATCAGCAAATTCAGAGTTTTTGCGACCGCTCAGAATCCTTTTGTAATCTTTTCTCCCTTTAAGGATGAAACAGGTATGGATCCTGAAACCAACTCATATGGCGACGAAAACCAAGCGTCAGCTGGCTTTTACCCGAGGCGTGTCCTACAAATCGGAACCAATACGCCTTCAACACGCAATTATATATTTGGAGTTAATTTAACGTTTTAATTTGATGATGATGAAACGTATTAAAATATCGATATTAGGAACGGTCATCATGACCATGTTCCTGCTGTCCTGTTCAGACATTCTGGACGAACAGCCACGTAGCATTTATGAGCCCGGCTTTTTCGAAACCGAAAGAGGTATCCTTGGCGGTATTGACGGCATGTATGCACATCTCCGTTATATATACGGCAATGGTTATTATTTCAATGCCTGCGAAACAGGTACAGACGAGTATACCTATGCACAAAGTGCCGATAACAACTTTAAGGATATGGACCTGTCGGGTGTGGGAACACTCACCGCTGCTTCCAGCAGATCTGATGCGTTGTGGGGAACTGCTTTTTCCAATATCAATAATGCCAATGGTATTATTGAAAATGGTACAGCCATTGGTACATCTGAAGCGTTGATTTCAGAAGCCCGTTTTTTCCGTGCTTTTGATTATTTCCTGCTTGTACAAACCTTTGGTGGTGTGCCCCTGGATCTGGGATCAGGAGAACTCAGATTCAATATTCAACCTGTAAGAACTTCGTATCGCAATAATGTTCCTGAAGTGTATACCAGGGTAATTTTCCCTGATTTGGTTACTGCTGTAGAAAATCTGCCTGCAACAGGACGTGTAGCAGGAGGTGCAACAAAAACTGCTGCCCGGCTGCTTCTTGCCAAAGCTTATTTGACTTATGCATGGTGGCTTGAAAATCCAAACAGCATTCCCACGTATCCTGAAGCAGACAGAACTGACCCTGATGGCCACACTGCTGCCTGGTATTATCAGGAAGCTTATAATACTGCCGTGGATGCCATTGACGATCCGGGACCTTTTGGATTGCAGCCCACTTTTTACGATATTCATCGTGCATCCAATGACCGCAACAATGAAATCCTGATTTATGCGGATCATACCCAGAGCAGCGCAAAATATAATGGCGCAAGTTTGGAATACAGCAATGGCCAGGCTCCGGATAACTTTTCTATTTGGATGGCAACCTGGAATTATACTGAATTGAGAAGCGGTATTGATGCTGCATGGAGTGGAACAGCTGCATCTGTTCAACGTGAAGCAGTACAGTCACTGGGACGTCCATGGACCCGTATGGCTCCCACAATTGGCGTATTTGAAAACACCTTTGCCGATAAAACAAATGACGCTCGCTATGATGGTACTTTTACCACTGTATATCGTGGCAACTGGCCTAAAGGAGGAACCTCCAATGCATCTCTTTACAATGCGAACTTACTGCAGGTATTCCCCGGAGACCCCATTCTTAAATTCCTTCCTGTTGATCCTGCTCCCGGTACAATTACCTATCCAGCTGCTGCAGGCCACAGTAACATTGGTGCCGGAGAAATGGCCGGAGAAGCCGCCTATGTTGTTTCCCCCAGCGGTATCAGCAGAATCGTTTATCCCGGTTTGTGGAAATTGGGAGCACACCGTACCGACAATGGTACCGGATTGGGTCAGCCCAATGCTGCTTCAGTGCGTCCATATAACGTTCTGAAATTTTCTGAATTGTATTTCGTAGCAGCAGAAGCAGCTGTGAAAGGTGCTAATACCCGCGCACTCACTAACGCAAATCCCATTGCATGCGATGGTACCGCTACAGGTTTGCTTAATGTAATTCGCTACCGCGCTGGTAAATGGGTATTTGACAATGCAGGAAATCAAGCCAAGATAGCAGACAACAGTGCTGCAATGACCGCTGCAACGCCTGCTGTAATCACCATTGACTACATCCTGCAGGAACGCTCACGTGAGTATTTTGGTGAAGGTTATCGTTGGCATGATCTCGTTCGTACACAGAAATGGAACGACTTTGCAGGCTCATACAGAATCTGTGGTGCAACTAAAGGTGACCATACCGCTGTGACTGTAACACGTACCATTTTACCGTACCAATATCTGCGTCCGATACCTTCAGGTCAGATTGATGCATTGAATATGACCGAAGCCGAAAAATATAACTATCAGAATCCTGTTTACAGAGATTTGTAGTCTTTGGGGTAGTTAGGGATTATTGCTACAGGCCGTCTTGAATGAGACGGCCTTTTTTAATGAACTATGAGGAATAGGGACGAGGGACAAGGGACAAGTAGATAGCCGACCTCTGCTTTCACTATAGCTCCTGCAGGTAAGGATGACTGCTGACTGCTGATTCCTGAAAGCTTTATATACCAATTACCGGCTGTTCACCGATTACCTTTTTATCCTATTGTTCATTTTTCATTATTCATTGCACATTGCTCATTGTTCATTGTTCATTGCTCATTGTTCATTGCACACTCCCATTTGTCCCTTGTCCCTCGTCACTTGTCACTGCTATCGATTACCGATTACCCCATCAATCAACAAATTAATCAATCAATCAATAAATGCATTCTCCGGTGGTCCTAAATAACTCGGCTTCACCCCGCCCATATCCATTACAATCTTCTGTACCACCACAGCTGGATCTACCATCCAAATCTTAATGGTATGCGATCCCGATGCGGCAATGACATGTGCGCTTTTTCCAATTCTGTAGCCGTTGCTCACCGACTGCTCCCATTCCCTGTTTCCGTTACGGGCATCGAAATCCGCAGGCACAAGGGTAACAATCTGTGGCGCCTCATCATCTATGGCGATGGCATACCGTACAGACCGGTTTTGAAAGAAATTCAAAGTAGGTGCCACATACAGGTTTAAAGTCGCACTTCCGGTGCTGAACAGATATACCGCATATTCGAGACAGGGCGCATCCACACCCGGCGTCAATACTGCGGCCTTTATATCGGATGTTGCTCTCATCCCGGAAACTGTATGACCAAAATCTTCTATTTCAAGCCACTTGTTTACACCCACGCCGGTGTTCTTTGAAAAATGGCCTGCTTCGATGGAGACAAATCCGTTTGCTTCTACAAACCCCCTGATATTTTCAGCGTTTGCCGGTTTGAAGGCATGGACTTCAATGCGTACCGTTTTACCCGTACCTGAAATTTCAATATGGCCTTTGCTTCTGCCTTCCGGAACCCGGTTCCAGTCGATCCGAACCCATATCCTCCGGTCTTTTTCCACTGCTCCTTTTTGCTGATCCACAACAATCCAGGGATCAGCCTTTATTTCAAATGCAAAGGGCTGAGATCCTTTGTTGAAAAGGTCAATGAAACGTGCCTGTTTATTGAACACATCCATTTCAGGAAGGATGGCCCTGGATGTATCGGGCCAGACCATTTCAGTTTCCTCAAAAGTCACTCCCATATCTGCATCATCAGATACTTCAAAGGCCTTAAGATGGATATGATCCAGGGTATTTACAGGCGGATGATTCCAACTGCGGTAGCCCAGGTGCGGCTGATCCATAAAATGCCGCCATTTCCCATCCGCAAAAACGTTATTGAAATATCCCATCAGCGCCGTATCCTGGGCAAACAACGATAAGGTCAACTCAGCATAGTCATTTGTGCTGGCCCTGCCCTGCTGTGCATAAAGATTGTTTTTACCGGCTGCCAGGTATAATTCATTTACCAGTGCCGAAGCTTTGGCGGGAAATAGTACCAACTGGTAGTAGGCATCCTTTTTTGCAGCCGGCAGGCCGTTGTATACCTTTTCGGCCTTTTTTACCAATGCATTGTAAGCATCCACTACCCTTTCTGCTTCTCTGTAATTAACCAGACTGTAAGTTGTGGGGGATAACAATTCAGGCTTTCTGCGGGCGTTAAAACGGGGGTATTCGGCAAGGACTTCAACGGTTTCGTCGCTGCCATCATTTCCAAATTGCTGTATGGCCCATGCTTTTGTATAAGCCTTCATATCATTCTGATCCAGACTGTCGGTATTCCAGGCCAGATCCATAAAATAGTGAATCGGAAGTGCATAACCTTTGAAGTGGCCTACGTTCACGATCCAGATCCGGTCGGCACCATATTGTTTGGCAAACGACATCTGGTCCCATATCCTGGAAATGGGACTGGTATTCATCCACTGGTAGTTTCTGGGGCCTCCGTGATAGTCGAAATGATAGTAAATACCTGCCCCACCCGATCTCTGGCGCTCTGCTTCCGAGGGTACCCTTCTGAGGTTGCCCCAGTTATCTTCTGCCCAAAGCAGGGTAATATCATCCGGAACCCGCATTCCGGTTTTATAATAGTCAAGTACTTCTTTATACAGACACCACAGTTGCGGTACCTTTGTAACATCGGGATTGATTTCTTCAGCCAGAATCTTACGCTGAACATTTACAATATCCTCCAGCATGGTACGGTTGGCGTCCGGACCGCCGGGTGCCATTTCTGTATCATTCGCACCCCGTAATCCCATGGTAACAATGCTCTCAAAATTCTTATTCCTTCTGATCCCTTCCCTCCAGAAATCCTGCAACACCTGGGGATGTTTGGCATAATTCCAGGTGCCCAGCGTTGACAGGTATCTCCTGTCCCATTCCTTTTGTGCACGCAGCATGGGTTCCTGATGGGAATTTCCCATAACTATTCCATATTCATCGGCTAACCGGGGATTTTCAGGATCGTCTTCATTAAAAGCATTGTTCCACATGGCAGGCCATAAGTAATTGCCTTTCAACCGGAGGATCAGTTCAAAAAGCCGGGTATAAAAATCCCTGCCGTAATTGGCAATTCCTTCGGGGATGGGGGGATTTTGAGAAGGCTTCACCATGCCGAATTTATCCTGTATCCACAAGGTAAGGTTGGGATATTCGTCGTTCAGAAAGATGCCGCGGTATTTCACCGAAGGGGGGCCCTGAATGCAGGTTGTGCGGTTTACAATCAGCGCATCCTTATGTTCAACGGGCACATCTGCCCACCAGTACCAGGGTGATACCCCAATTTTTGCAGAAACCTCATAAATTCCGTAAATGGTTCCTCTTTTGTCACTTCCTGCAATGACAAGTGCTTCCTTAACTCCGGGAAGTGGTTTGGAAACAACCTGGATCCGGAATGTTTCCCATTGTCCCTTCACCTGATCCACATCGATTTTACCTGACTGAATCAGTTGATCAATGATGGAACTTTTACCAATGGTGCCGGCGATGATCATGGTTTTGGATTTGGGAATTTTCCCGGTATGAAGTGCAGGCTTTACATTGGTAACCTTGCCGATATCTGTCTGCAGATCTTTGAGTGCGCGGATTACGCCCGGGTAATCTGAATTGTCACCATATAAAGGAGCAGATTTTCCTGATGCAGAAATGACAAATCCCTCCCCTGTTTCGCTCACTACCAGGGATTCATTTTTTGAGGCATGAACGGACAGGTTCACTCCCCATGCCAAAAAAAACAATCCAACCAAAAATTGCTTGCTGCGTTTCATCACACACTGGATTAATTGATATGGTTTATAAAAAATATGAGTTTCGGCAATGATTCATAATGACTTCTTTATTTGAAATTGTATGCTTGCAGCATACCTGATTTTTTAACACAAAGGACTCCAAGGATTCACCAAGATCCCGAAGAATTAAGAACGCAAAGGCCGCCTTCGCTATGCTCAGGCGTTTTCTAAATACCGCAGGTATTTCCCCTTTGTGTTCTTAGTGACGTTTTACCTTCTTGCTCTTCGTGTTAAAATCAACACTCACACACATAATCCTCAACCTTAAATCTCTTGTGCATCTTTCCTGATACTCATAACAAATAAATGCCGGTATAACCGGCATTTATTTGTTGTTCGTAAAATTTTGCAGGGGCGTCACGATGACGCTTCTGCTGTCACAGCGCTCAACCGGTTATTGAACTTCAGGTTCGGAAACCAATTTGATTACAGAGTCACAGGCAGGTTTAGCCTTGAAGTCTCTGTCGAATAACAACGGATAGTTCATGCGTCCCGGGATCGGCCAGTTGTTTTTCCAATTATAGCCGTCGTTAATTCCCCAGAAAGTAACCCTTGATACCTTATCGCTGTTTTTCAAAAAGAGTTCAAACATCGCTTTGTATCTTTCAGCCAGAACTATCTGCATGGAATCGGGGAATCCATTCTTGTAAGGATTCATCGCCTCCTGGTATTCTGCGCTTTGAGCAATGTCGGCACCAACAATTCCTTCAGGTTCGGGAATCACGTTGATTTCAAATTCAGTAATCATCACCTTGCAGCCCAATGCAGTATACTGATCAAAGCTTTCCTGAATTTCAGCGATATCAGGTCTGTCCAGATGCCAATGACCCTGAATTCCGATGGCATCGACTTTAACACTGCTGTCCTTAAGGCTCTTAATAATCTTCACCACACCTGCGCATTTCTGTCTCAATTCAATGTTATAATCATTGTAATAGAGTTCAGCCTGCGGATCAGCTTCATGTGCATATTCAAATGCCTTTTGAATATAATCAGGGCCGATGATTTCAAGCCATTTCGATTTCCGGAGTGATCCGTCTTCATTTACAGCTTCATTCACCACATCCCATCCCTGGATTTTTCCTTTATACCGACCCATTACGGTGAAAATATGATCTTTTAAGCGTGCAAGAAGTGCATCACGGGTAAGGGCTTTACCGGTCGAATCCTGGAATACCCATTGAGGAACCTGTGAATGCCATACCAGGCAGTGCCCAACAATAAACATCTTATTGCGGGTACCATAGGCTACCATACTGTCGGCGTACTGAAAATTATAAACGCCGGGTTGCGGGTGAATCCGCTCCCATTTCATTTCATTCTCGGGAGTGAGCGTGTTGAATTGCTTAGCGGCAAAATCAAGGGAAACAGAATCCTTTCCCATGAACTGAAAGGCGTTCAACGCAGTTCCAATCAGGAACTTATCGCCGAAATAGTCTTTCAATCCCTTTTCAGCTTCCATTGTCGTTTTGGGTTGGCAACTGTATATGCCGGGAATGATTAAAGCGATTGCCAGTATTCCGGCAACCCATATAAAAGATTTTTTCATAGTCGTTCTAAGTTTAGTTTGCATAACTTTTGCGTCTTTCTGCCAGTTCGTCCTGCATCTGGTATTCCACCTTACGGTTAATTGCATAAATAAACAGTGCAATGATCACTAAAGCCAGGGCTAAAACAGGATAAATACTCAAGGTAAGCCTGATACCCATTACTGCTTTTGGAGTTTGTACCACGTTGGCAACATAGCCGTATGATTCCAGAATCTGAAGCCCAATAAAGCCTCCAATAGCCAAACCTATCTTGAGGCCGAAAATAATACCTGCAAAGGATATGCCTGTTGCACGGCGGTTGGTCTTCCATTCACCGTAATCGGTAACATCAGCCATCATAGCCCATGGCAAAGGCATTGTAACGCCCCATGCAAAGTTAAACAGCAGAGAGAGTATGAATGTCATCAAGACTCCGGTGGGAGGAACTAAAATGAATAATGCAGCAATGATAGCTGCTATAATCAGCCATGTACGAAAAGCATCCCTTTTACCGAATTTACGGGCAAGAGGAAGGGAGAATGCAATACCAATGAGACTAAATATCTGGTTGCAGATGTTTATAATGCTGAATGTATTGCCTGCAATGTCAGCATTGGCGCCAGTCATGCCCATGGATCCAAGCAATCCAAACAATACTTTATCAATACCCTGAAGGAAGGCAAGTTGATTTTCAACTACCAGGTAATATTTGAAGAAATATACAAGAATCTGATTTCTGATAGCCAGGAAAATAAACATGAAAAGAAAAATGGCGAACATAATCACCCACTGCCTGTTTTGGACCAGGTCAGTAAGATCCTGTAACAATGAAGTCTTTTGCTGCGGAGCCGGTTTGATTCTTTCTCGGGTGGTTAAAAATGTAATAACGAAGAACAGGAAAGCGAGTCCGCCAAAAATAGCCATGGTCATCTGGTACCCCTTTGCACTGTCGCCCTGTCCGAAATGATTTACCATTGGCAGAACAAGTCCCTGAATAGCAAGGGTAGCCAGCGTTACAATGACAAACCTGAATGAAGACAGGCTGGTACGTTGCTCCATGTCACCTGTAATTACTCCGCCCAATGCTGAATAAGGAATGTTGTTGGCCGAGTAAATAGTCATCAGTATCAGGTAAGTGATATATGCATACATAAGTTTACCACCTGCACCCATATGTGTGGGCGTGGTAAAAGCCAGGTAAGCAATCACACCAAAGGGGATGGCGGTAACCAAAACCCAGGGACGGAATTTGCCCCACCGCGTATTGGTACGGTCAGCAATTGCACCCATAATAGGGTCAGCAACAGCACCCCAAATACGGGCTACAAGAAAAAGGACAGCTGCAGTGCCGGCAGACAGTCCAAAAGTATCGGTATAAAAACTGGCCTGGAGTAGCATAAGTGATTGAAACACAAAATTGGCTGCGCCATCGCCAAGTCCAAATCCGATTTTTTCTTTTATTGATAGCTTTTGTGATTGTGACATAATTTTTTTGTTTAATGGATATGCAGTTAATTCGGGTTAAATATTTTTTAAAGATATATTTTTTTATCGTTCAAAATACCGGGCTGCGAAATTCAGAAAAACAGTCCAGTTTGGCGCAGGCGTATGCCCTCCCTCATGTTGCCTGAAAGCAATGTCCCCATCTGTTAAGCCGGTCCCCAAAGGTGGAAACTCCGATGTTCCCAGATCTTTTTTCCCAAGAAGTTGATACACGGGTCCTGCTGCAACTCCTGCCATGAACATGCCCCTGGCATCCACCCATTGATCGCCCTGGTCTCCGCTACTAATAAATACAGGTCGTGGCGCACATAATGCAATTAATTCATGGGCATCAACCGGGAGGTCGTTCCATGTCAACGGCCCGCCATATTTGATGAAATTTCCTGCCATCCAGTGATATTCTCCCGAATTGGCAAGGTTTTCCACAATTTCTCCATAGTTTCGTCTGTGCAGTTTGAGTCCCCCTTCTCCTGAAGAACTGGCAAAGACCACAGCAAAACGTGAATCATAAGCCATTGCCACAGCAGCAGCTTTTCCATATCTGGAATGGCCTTCAATTCCAATGCGTGTTGCGTCTATATCCTTATCGGTTTCAAAATAATCCATTGCCCTGCTTGCGCCCCATGCCCAGGCTCTCAGAACACCCCAGTCATCAGGTTTGCGTGATTGCCCTTTATTACCAAGACCAATAATGCCCTCTGTAAGGCCGGCGCCATGATCGGGTTGTACACTCACCGGGATGATCACTGCATATCCCCATCCCCTTTGCAAAACCTGTTGCTGCCAGGGAAGATATTCTATTTTGTTGCCCGGCTGTTCGGGAAATTTAAATCCTTTAGGTAAAACAAACCCCAGTTCCATGATGACAGGTACCCGACCCGACTTTTGCGCAGGAGTGGTAACGGTGAGATGGATGGTTACTGAAATGGAAGGAAATGAAGCATTGTCCACCCTTCCTTCTAAAATCTTTTTTACCACTGGTATCTGATATTCCATTGTATCAAAAGACCTTACAACCACCCAGTGAACATCCGGCAAGTCTGCCGGTACCCTGCCATAAATTTCACGGTCGAAATCTTCAACGATCTCAGGCCGGCGGAATTTCCACCATGTTTCGGGTGTTGTAACCTTTTCCCCATTTTTTAAAACAAGCGGATCAGGCAGCACCGGGAACGGATTTGCAAGGGCTTCATTGTAATTTGCCGCATTGGGGGCCTGGAGATTGTTACCTTCAGCTCCCTGCCTCAATGACTTAATTCCCAAAACGTCCATCATCTGTTGATGATCTGCCTGAGAAATTTTGTTGATGCTGTCCAAGGCGGCCCGGTTAAACTGGCTCATGGCCGGTTGAAACGAGCATATCAAAATCGCTAAATAAACATTCAGTTTCATTCAATTAGTTTATAAATAGTCCTGGAATTCAAACGCAAAACATTCACAATAAAAGTATATAAAAAATAGTATTGCCTGCAACCGATTGCGAACTTTTTGCCTAGATCTGTGCAAAATTTCCTTTTTTTATACTTATTTTGTATCAGACAAAACTCACTATGACCACAAACCGAGACGTTACCATTTACGATATTGCAAAAGTCCTGAATATTTCAGCTTCAACTGTGAGCAGGGGATTGAAAGACCACCCACATGTGCGGAAGGAAGTTAAAAAGAAGATCATGCTCACTGCAAGGAAAATGGGATACCAGCAAAATAAATTTGCAAGCAACCTGCGTCAAAAACATACCTCCACAATTGGGTTGGTAGTTCCGCGACTGGACAGTTACTTTTTATCATCCGTGATTTCAGGAATGGAAAAAGTGGCCAATGACTCCGGATACAATCTGCTGATCAGTCAATCTCAGGAATCATTTAAAAAAGAATCCGACAGCATTACCACTTTTTTCAATACCCGCATTGACGGATTGCTGATTGCGCTTTCCTATGAAACCACATCCATTGATCACATGAATGTCTTTTTCAAGAAAGGCATTCCGGTAGTGTTCTTCGATAGGGTTTGGGATCATCCCAAATGTAAAAGCGTGGTGATTAACAATTATAAAGCCGGGTATGAAGTAACCAGCCATCTGATCAGCCAGGGATGTAAAAACATCGTTCATCTGGCAGGAAGTCTGGCCCGGAATGTATACGCCGACCGTTATAGCGGCTTTAAACAGGCATTGCTCGACCATGGTATGGAAGTCAACAATAAATCACTTATCATCACTGATATCAGTCATAAAGCCGGTCAGGAGGTAGCTAAGAACCTGCTGAACCAAAAAACCCTTCCTGATGGTATATTCTGTGCAAACGATACAACAGCTGTTGCCATCATCAATGAATTTAAGGAAGCAGGCGTCCGGATACCTCAGGATGTGTGTATTGTAGGATTTAATAACGATCCCATATCCACCGTTGTAGAACCTAAGCTCTCCACGGTACATTATCCGGCACGTGAGATGGGCGAAATTGCTGCTGCCACATTGATCAATACGCTGAAAGGAGACCAAACCTCCGTATTAAAATCAATTGTTCTTTCCCATTCTCTGATTATCAGGCAGTCGTCGTTACGGAACCCTTAATGTTTACTAAATCTTAAATTGTAATTATGAGAAAGACAGCAATCCTTCTTTTAGTTGTTCTGTTAAGTTATACCGGATGCATCCAGGCTGAAGACGGTTACAGATTATGGCTCCGCTATGACCGGATCTCAGATCCCACCTTATTGGAAACTTACAGAAAGCAGATATCAGGTTTCTATTTTGAAGGCAATTCTGCTACTATGGATATTGCCGGAGAGGAGCTGTGGAAAGGACTGAACGGATTGCTTGGCGTTAAGCTTGTATCCGGAAAAAGTGCCGGTAATAATTCCATCATTGCAGGTACATATGCGGGTTCGGATTTTATAAAAAACCAAATTGCAGCCTCATCCATAGAAAAACTGGGTAAGGATGGCTATTTGATTGTGACTAAAGGAGGAAAAAAGCCCGTTATCATGATCACTGCCAATACAGATATTGGAGTGCTCTATGGGGTATTCCATTTTTTAAAGCTTTTACAGACCCGGCAATCGATTGACAAACTTCATATCATTGGCATCCCCAAAATTGAGCACCGCATTTTAAATCATTGGGATAATTTAGACCGAACCGTAGAACGTGGCTATGCCGGATTTTCACTCTGGGAATGGCATAAATTGCCGGATTACTGTTCTCCCGTATATAAAGATTATGCAAGAGCCAATGCTTCCATTGGCATCAATGGAACCGTACTTACCAATGTCAATGCCAACGCCCTGATTCTTACAGATCAATACCTTGTAAAGGTGGCTGCATTGGCCGGTGTTTTCAGGCCTTATGGCATTAAGGTTTATCTTACAGCCCGGTTTAGTGCACCTATTGAAATCGGCCATTTAAGTACAGCGGATCCGTTAGATCCACAGGTAATACAATGGTGGAAAGACAAAGCTGCTGAAATTTACGCAAAGATTCCTGATTTCGGCGGTTTTTTAGTAAAAGCCAACTCGGAAGGTCAACCAGGTCCTCAGAATTATGGACGTACTCATGTGGATGGAGCAAATATGCTTGCTGATGCTGTAAAGCCTTATGGGGGAATTGTGATGTGGCGTGCTTTTGTATATGACAATAATGTACCTGATGATCGTGCCAAACAGGCCTATAATGAATTTGTGCCTCTGGACGGGAAATTCAGAGATAATGTACTGATCCAGGTTAAAAACGGTCCTATTGATTTTATGCCGCGTGAACCATTTCACCCCTTATTCGGCGCGCTGCCCAGGACTTCTGTAATGCCTGAATTTCAAATCACACAGGAATATCTGGGTCATGCCACCCACCTGGTTTACCTGGCACCGTTGTATGAAGAATGTCTGAAATCAGACACATGGTGTTCCGGAAAAGGATCCACAGTTGCCCGGGTGATAGACGGTTCACTGTCTGGTTCTTCCCTTACTGCAATGGCAGGAGTTACCAACATTGGAAACGAAAGAAACTGGACCGGGCATCCCTTCGGACAGGCAAACTGGTATGCATACGGCCGGCTTGCATGGGACCCGGAATTAACTTCTTCTGAAATTGCAGAGGAATGGATTGGCATGACATTTACCAACGTAAAAGCATATAAAGACATCATCCGCAACATGATGCTCCAGTCGCGTGAAATTACCGTAAGCTACATGACACCTCTGGGTTTACATCATATCATGGGTGCTGACCATCATTATGGTCCCGGCCCCTGGGTGAACAAGGGCAGAGCCGACTGGACTTCTGTATATTACCACAGAGCCGATGAAAATGGTATTGGTTTCGACAGAACGTCGAAAGGAAGCAATTCCATCGGCCAGTATTGCGGACCACTGAGAGACCTGTATGATCATACAGCCACCTGCCCTGAATCACTTTTGCTGTGGTTCCATCATGTTCCATGGGATTACAAAATGAAATCGGGAAATATACTGTGGGATGAACTTTGTTATAAATATGAAGCAGGAGTGGATTCTGTGCAATGGATGATCGGTGAATGGCAGAAAGTAAAAAGCGTTGTTGACACCGACCGTTTTGAACACGTAAATGCGCTTTTATCCATTCAGGCCAAAGAGGCTAAATGGTGGCGTGATGCATGCCTGCTCTATTTTCAAACCTTCTCAAAACGTCCGCTGCCGGATGGATTGGAAAATCCTGAACACAGCCTGGAATATTACCAAAATCTAAGGTTCTTTTATATTCAATAGAAACAAAGCCAAACCATTGAATGAAGGGAGGATTTGTCATGTCAGAAAGAAAAACAGCAGTAATTACAGGCGGAGCATCCGGAATCGGATTGGCCATTGCACAAAAATTTGTTCAGAACAACATTGAATGCATTATCATCGGCCGTGATGAAAAAAAACTGAAAGCTGCATGCAGCAACATGGGAAGTCTGGCATCATTCATGAAACTGGATGTAACCCGGCTCGATGAAATTCCTGCGGTTGTGCAAACCATCATCAGCAAGCATAAAAAAGTGGATATTCTTGTAAACAATGCTGGAATTCATTTAAAAAAGGCTTTCCATGAAGTCACCAATGAGGAGTTTCAGAAGGTAATCCTTACCAACCAGGTGGCAGTTTTTACCTTAAGCCGTGAAATAGCGAAAAATATGGTGGTCCACAAAAAGGGAAGCATCATTAACATCAGCTCCATGGCCTCTCAATATGGCATTCCCCTGGTAATCGCATATACAGCCGCAAAATCGGCTGTGGAGGGGATGACCCGCGCCATGGCCGTTGAATTGTCACCCCTTGGAATTCGTGTAAACTGTATAGCACCTGGCTTTATTCAAACAGAAATGTCATCAAAAGCATTGGTCAACGATCCGGAGCGGGGTAAAAAAGTGTTTGGGCGCACACCGATGGGCCGACTGGGAACTGCGGATGAAGTGGCCGATGCAGCCTTATTTCTGGCTTCAGAATCCTCAAGTTATATAACCGGGGTGATATTGCCGGTAGATGGCGGAAATTCAATAGGTTTTTAAAATTGATCTTATGAAAATCACTGATGCAAAAGCAATTCTTACCTGTCCGGGAAGAAATTTTGTTACATTAAAAATATACACCGATCAGGGTGTTTATGGACTGGGAGATGCCACACTCAATGGCATGGAAAAGCCCGTCATTTCCTTTCTGGAAGATTATTGTATTCCTGCATTGATAGGAATGGATCCGCGAAATACCGAAGACATCTGGCATTATTTCTATAAAGGGGTGTACTGGAAAAGAGGATCGGTATCCATGACTGCCTTATCTGCAATTGATATGGCGCTTTGGGATATCAAGGGGAAAATGCTGAATACCCCATTGTATAACCTGCTGGGAGGCAAAAGCAGAGACAAAATACTCGTGTATGCACACGCCAATGGCAAAAACCTGGAAGACACCCTTGAAAAAGTGGCCCTTGAAAAAGAAAAAGGCTTTCAGGCCATCCGGGTGCAGTCGGGTGTACCTGGCATTTCTCATGCATATGGCGTAGCAGGCAATAGCAAGTTTTATGAACCTGCTCATAAAGGACTTCCTCATACTGAATTCTGGGATACCTCGAAATACCTGAATTTTCTGCCTCAGTTGTTTTCCAAAGTGCGGGAAACATTCGGGAATGATGTGCATTTGCTGCACGATGTCCATCACCGTTGTACACCCATTGAAGCAGCCCGGTTGGCCAAAGAGCTCGAGCCTTTTCATCTGTTCTGGCTTGAAGATCCCGTAACGGGAGAGCTTCAGGAAGGCCTGAGAATGATACGGAAGCATTCCACTACACCCGTTGCTATTGGTGAAGTGTTTAATTCAGTTTATGATTATACTACATTAATCACTGAACAACTCATCGACTATATCCGAATGCCCATTGTGCATGGCGGAGGAATCACGCATTTGAAAAAGGTGGCTGACTTTGCATCCATATATCATATAAATACAGGCTTCCATGGCGCTACCGACCTGTCGCCGCTGAATCTGTCTGCTGCCATTCAGTTTAACATGGCCATCAACAATTTCGGAATCCAGGAGTATATGCCGCATCAGGAGATCGTAAATGAAGTATTCAGCATCAACTATACGTTCAGGGATGGGTTTCTTTCCATAGAAGATCGCCCAGGTATTGGTGTAGATCTGGATGAGAGCAAAGCAGCAAAGTATCCTTACGAAATGGCTTGCCTGCCGGTGAACCGTAAAACCGACGGAACCATGTTTTACTGGTAAAAAGAATTAAAAAGCAGAGAAAAAAGTGCCATTAGCAACCATCTTAAGCACATTAATGTGGTACCACAGATGGGCATAAATACAAGTGAGGATAAACAATCCTAAAACCACCATTACCATAAAGCCCAGGTATCTGCCGGCAAAGGAATGCCCTGCCTTGACAAATCTTCTTGAAAGTTTGTCGAGCCATTTTTGCAACATGGTAAACAGGGGGTAAAAAATAAGGGTGATCACAGCCATCGCAATCAGGGTAAACCGAAGGGGTTTGAATTGCCATTTATAGCTGATCAGCATGTCTGTGATGTAACTGGTAAGAAGATTAGCAGTGAGAATGGTAAGAATGGTAACAATGAAATTGAAAATCTTTCTGTACATGACCCCTCGATTTTCTCAAATATAATGAGATTTTGATGGATGGAGATAATATGTAATTAAAAAATCCTAAACACGCGCTTATGAAATGAACGCATGATCATCATTAAAATTCAACCCTATTCAGGGTTGTGGCGAAGGGATGATACACCTCCACGGGTTTCACCCGCGGTTATCAAGATTAAACCCCTTTGGGGTCATTTTCTTATCGGTAATTATAGAGGTGGAATTAATTGAAAGCAGTTAAGTTTAATGGCTTTTCCACCTGGTGATATCAAAGAGGAGTAGGCCGCTCAAGGGATTCAACTGCAGTAGCTACCCACTTTTGAACAGACGATTTAACTTCTTTAGAGCAGATTTTTTTATCATATGAGCCACGAAGTGGCGATATTTGAATAACCGCGGGTGAAACCCGTGGCAAACAATGAAATTTTCTCAACAACTCTGAAGGAGTTGAATTACAAAGCTATTGATTATACATTAAACCGGATGTGGAGGATGTCTGCATCACCCACGATATAGTTTTTTCCTTCTACGCTCAGCTTGCCTTTTTCCTTACAGGCCTGTTCCGATTTAAGGGTGATAAAGTCGTTGTACTTAATCACTTCTGCGCGGATAAATCCCCGTTCCAGGTCGCTATGTATGGCACCGGCAGCCTGGGGAGCTGTCATTCCCTTATGGATGGTCCATGCCCTGATTTCGTCCTCTCCTACCGTAAAAAACGACAGCAGATTCAGCATGGAATAAGCAGAACGAACCATGCGGTTCACACCCGGTTCAACCAGTCCGGCATCAGCAAGAAACACCATTTTATCCTCTTCATTATCAAAATCGGCTATTTCCGATTCCAGTTTGGCAGCAACAATAAGAATCTCAACCTGTTCGTCCTTCAGCCGCTCTTTAACCTTTTCGACATATGCATTTCCTGTTACGGCAGATGCATCATCCACATTGCACACAAACATCACCGGCTTCACGGTAAGTAAGAAGAGGTCATCAATATGTTTGCGTTCAGCAGCCTCAAGTTTCAAGTCCCTGATATTCCGAAACGACTCCAGGTGGGCCTTTACCTTATTCAATGCTTCAATTCCTGCCTTGGCATCCTTATCACCCGACTTGGCCACCTTTTCAAGCCGCTGAAGCTTCTTTTCAACGCTTTCGAGATCTTTTACCTGCAGTTCAAAATCGATATTTTCAATATCACGCACCGGATCCACAGAACCATCAATATGCGGAAGATTGTCGTCGTCAAAGCAACGCAACACATGGATCAGGGCATCCGTATTACGGATGTCGCCCAGAAATTTATTTCCGACACCCTCACCTTGGTTGGCGCCTTTGGTAAGTCCCGGTATATCAACAATTTCTACGGTAGCATGAACTACGCGTTGTGTGGGCACCAGTTTTTCCAGTTCATAAAGCCGCTGATCGGGCACGTGAATTACACCAATATTCGACTTATTGGAAGTAAAAGCAAAATTCGAAGTTTCTGCTTTTACGTTGGACATACAATTGAAAATGGTTGTTTTCCCGGTGTTGGCAATACCGATAATGCCGCATTGAAGACTCATGTTTTTTCTATTGAAATTTGGCGCAAAAATACATATAATGATTCAGTATCCCTAACGACATATGCCTCATTTGTATAATAATGCAAATAAAAAAGAATATGCGGCAACCTGTTGTAAAAGTTTATTTTATATTTGCCGGAAGCTTAAAAATACATATCAAATATTCATAAAAAAGAATCCATGAAAAAAGAAGTCGTAAACAGGGCTGCAGACAACATTCGAATTTTATCAGCCGCAATGGTAGAAAAGGCAAAATCCGGACATCCAGGTGGTGCCATGGGCGGAGCTGATTTCGTGAATATACTTTTTTCCGAATTTCTGAATTGGGATCCAACGGATATGACATGGAGAAACAGGGACCGGTTTTTTCTGGATCCCGGACATATGTCACCCATGCTGTATTCCATTTTAACCTTAACCGGTAATTTCACGCTTGAAGATTTAAAGAATTTCAGACAGTGGGGAAGTGTAACACCCGGACACCCAGAGGTGGATGTAAACAGAGGCATTGAGAATACTTCCGGTCCCCTTGGCCAGGGCCACACAATGGCTGTTGGTGCTGCAATTGCAGAGCGCTTCCTTTGCGCCCGTTTTGGCGAATGGATGTCTCATAAAACATATGCATATATTTCCGATGGTGGAATCCAGGAAGAAATATCACAGGGTGCAGGCCGTATCGCAGGATACCTGGGATTGCACAACCTGATCATGTTCTTTGATTCAAACGATATTCAGCTGTCAACCACCACTTCTTGTGTGACTGTGGAAGACACCGCTGCAAAATACACTGCATGGGGCTGGCAGGTTCTTACCATCAACGGTAATAATGCTGATGAAATCAGGGCTGCATTGATCAAAGCCAATCAGGAAGGCAAAAAGCCTACATTGATTATTGGTAAAACCATTATGGGTAAAGGAGCTCTGGATCCCAATGGTGCAAGTTTTGAACGTAAGACAGCAACACACGGTATGCCATTGGGTGAATCTGGTGCTTCTTTTGAAAAGAGCATTGAAAACCTTGGTGGAAATCCTGCAGATCCATTCGTAATCTTTCCGGAAGTAGCTGCTTATTATAAGGAAGTATTGCAGAAAAAGACTGCAGATGCAAAAGCAAGGAAAGAAGAAGAAAAGAAATGGAAACAGTCGAATTCAGCCTTGGCTGCAAAATTGGATCAGTTCTTCTCCGGTAAGGCTCCTGTTATTAATCCTGAAGCTATTGCCCAGAAAGATGATTCCGCTACACGTGCAGCATCAAGCACAGTGCTGGGTTGGCTTGCCAAGAATGTAGAAAACATGATTGTTGCTTCTGCTGACCTCTCAAACAGCGACAAAACCGACGGATTCCTCAAAAATACGAAGGCATTTATACCCGGTGATTTCAGCGGTGCATTTCTTCAGGCCGGCGTTGCCGAGTTAACCATGGCTTCCATTGCAAACGGTATAGCACTTCATGGCGGCGTGATTGTTGCCTGTGGAACCTTCTTTGTATTCTCAGATTATATGAAGCCCGCTGTAAGGTTGGCTGCTTTAATGGGCCTGCCTGTTAAATATGTATGGACACATGATGCTTTCCGCGTGGGAGAAGATGGCCCTACCCATCAACCCATTGAACAGGAAGCACAGATCCGCCTGATGGAGCAGTTAAAAAATCATCACGGACAAAACAGTACGCTGGTATTGCGTCCGGCCGATGTTCATGAAACAACCTATGCCTGGAAACTGGCGATGGAAAATACCAAAACGCCTACAGCTTTGTTATTGACCCGTCAGAATGTACCTACATTACCGGCTTTACCGGGATCGAACCGTCTTGCTGATGTAGCACAAATGGCAAAAGGCGCTTATATTATAAAGGATGCCAATAAACCTGATGTCATATTGGTGGCTAACGGTTCCGAGGTTTCCACACAAATGGCAGGTGCAAAAATCCTCGAAGAAAAAGGAATTAAAGTGAGAGTGGTTTCTGCTCCTTCAGAAGGTTTATTCAGAAACCAGCCTGTGTCATACCAACAACAGGTCATGAATCCTGATCTTCCAGTATTCGGACTTACTGCAGGTCTGCCCTCTACATTAATGGGCCTGGCAGGTAAAAATGGACAGGTTTTTGGTCTCGACCATTTCGGATATTCAGCTCCTTATAAGGTACTGGATGAAAAATTCGGGTTTACGCCTGAAAACGTGGCCACGCAGGTATTGCAAATGTTAAAAAAATAGCGAACAAAAACCGTGGCATTTCTGCCACGGTTTTTTTTATGAATTCAACGCAGAAAATTCAGGGTAAGAACTGTGTTTCCTTTCGCTGAATGAACAAAAATACTGCCGCCATGCAGGTTCATGATCTGCCGCGATAAGCTTAACCCTATCCCTGTACCTTCTGATTTTGTCGTGAAAAATGGTACAAATATGTTGTCAATGATTTCCGGATGAATTCCCGGTCCGTTATCGCGAACAGAAATATCGATCCGGTCAGGTAATGCGGTACCTGAAAGTTGAATTTCAGGCGATGGAATATTTTCCAATGCATCAGCCGCATTATTAAGCAAATTAATAAGTACATGCTCTATCAGTTTCTCATCGCACCATATGGCCATATCCTTGTGCGACAGAAAACAGGAAAAATGAATATTCCGGCCCTCAAAGATATTTTTCATGAACTGTCCTACATTGTCTGCCAATCGTGAAACAGGTACCATTTTAAAGTCGGGTACCGGAACTTTTGATAGCTGCCTGTACGAATCCATAAAAGCCGCAATTCCTTTGCTGCGTTTTCTTACAGCCTTCAAACCATCAATGATTTCAGTGTGTTTTTCTGAAGCCCTGTTTTCGGGATGCTCAAGTAAAGCAATTATCCCGGAAGTAGTGATTGTTATGGGGCTTACGGAATTCATGATTTCATGAATAAATACCCGGATTAATTTCTGCCAGGATTCAACTTCCTGCTGCTCTAATTCTTTTCTGATGTTCTGAAGCGATACCAGGACATATTCCTTTCCGCCCGACTTGATTTTTACACTGCGAAGCGACAGTTGAATCTGATCACCCTTCCTGTTCAACCTGACAAGTGTCCTTAATCCGGCTTCCTTATTCGCAGATGAAATCATGTCCGGCATTTCAGCCGGATTGTTTGTGCCAAGAAGCGTAATGGCCGCTTTATTGATCATATTGATTTTTCCCGCATCATCGAAAACCATAAGTCCAATATCAGCGTGATCAAAAATACTTCTGAAGAATTGGTTATCCTGTTCCTTCTGGTAACGCAATCCGGCAAGTTTAGCAATAACCTCATTCATCTGCAGGTGAAGATCCTGAAAAGCCCTGTCACTTTTTGACAAATCAAACTTTTGTAAGGTGTCCTGATTGCTGATGACTTCAAAAAACCGGGCGACATCGCGGTTAACCTTTCTGACTTGATAGAATAAAACCAAAACCAACACAATCCAAACCAGCAAAACATTATAAAATGTCATCCATGCATGCAAATCAAAGGCAAGCCATCCCAGCAACATACTCACCAGTGCCAGTAAAACAACATATACGGCAAGTGCCCGACTGTATTTACCTGATGTTGTATTTCCTGAGTTTTTCATAAAGCGTGGAACGGTTAATCCCCAAAGATGAAGATGTTGCGGAAATATTTCCTTTGTTTTTTTCCAAAGCCTTAATAATAAGTTCCATTTCATGGGTTTCAAGGTTAAATCCTGCAGGAATATAAGGCTTTCGGCTTCCAAGCCATTGAAATGACAGTACATCATTGTCACAAAGAATGACAGCTTTCTCCATGGCGTGCTGCAGTTCCCTTACATTACCCGGCCAGTTATAGCCCATAAGCTGCTGCATCATTCTGTCATCCACAGAACGAATCTTTTTGGAATATTTTGCAGCAAACAGGTTTGAATAGAAGTTCACCAATGGAGGAATGTCCTCTGGCCTTTCCCGTAGTGGTGGTACATCTATTATTATGGTATTGATTCTAAATAATAAATCCTGGCGAAATGTACCTTCTTCAACCATTTTTTCAATGGGCATGTTGGTTGCACAAATAAGGCGGAAATCAACAGGTATGGAGGATGAAGATCCAAGCCTTGCTATGGCTTTTTCCTGTAGCACAGAAAGCAGTTTCGACTGCATGGCAAGTGAAAGATTACCGATTTCGTCAAGGAACAATGTCCCATGGTTTGCCAATTCAAACCGGCCTGGTTTCGCCTCTTTTGCATCGGTAAAAGCGCCCTTAACATGGCCGAACAACTCACTTTCAAAAAGCGTTTCGGGAATCGCCGTAATGTTTACCGAAACAAAAATCTCATCCTTCCTTGATGATAACCGGTGGATTTCCCTGGCCACTACTTCCTTTCCGGTCCCGTTTTCTCCCAGAATCAATACATTCGCATCGGTTGGAGCAACCTTGCGGACCATACCGGATACCAACTTCATGGACGATGAAACAGGTTCACAGAAAACATAGCTTTTTGACGCGCCTTCATTTAAGTGCTTTTGTTTCTGACGCAAATCCTGTATCTCCTTTTTCGATTGTCCTATGGCTATAGCTGATATTACCGTAGACAGTATCTTTTCTTCGTCCCATGATTTTTGAATAAAATCTACGGCACCCTCCTTCATGGCTTTAACCGCCAGCTCCACATCGCCGTATGCAGTAATCAGCACAACTGAAGCGAGCGGTTGTATTTCAAGTATCCGCTTCATCCAATATAAGCCTTCATTACCTGTGTTAATCCCTGCAGAAAAATTCATGTCCAGCAGAATCACATCAAAATTTTCACGCCTGATGGTATCAGCAATGAGGTTGGGGTTCTTTAAAACAGATACCGATTCAACATGTGGTGACAGAAATAATTTTAATCCTGACAACAGATCTGTGTTATCGTCAACAATAAGCAACCTGCCTTTCTGTCTCATGATTTGAATTTTGGTAAATTTCATGATTATGTGGGAGAAATCAACACAAAGTGTATGAAAATCCAACACCCCCCTACAAGGAGCTAGTTGTAACGATCTTATTTTATGCATCTTATATTTCTGGCACAGGGTTGGATGGTTTCATTTTCAAAACTTTTTACTATGAATCTTAATATTCGTTTGGCTTTTCGATTTCTCTGGAAGAACAAGCTATATTCCTTCATTAATATTGCAGGGCTTTCATTGGGACTGGCCTGTTGTTTTATTATCCTGCTGCATATAAGGTTTGAAACAGGCTTTGATCAATTCCATGAAAAAAAGGACAGGATCGCAATTGTTATGCATGAAAACTGGTCTTATACGCCCAGTATATTGGCAGATTATATGCCCCAGTTTTTCCCGGAGATTGAAAAGATCGTCAGGTTTGCAAAACTTGACTGGTCGGGCTTTTATGTATTGAATGATAAAGGATATATTAAAGAACATCATGCTTTGTTTGCTGATTCAACATTCTTCGAAATATTCACCTTTCCTGTGATTAAAGGAGATCCTTCGAAAATTCTCAGGACACCCGACCGTATTATGCTCTCTGAATCAATGGCCACGAAATATTTTGGCAATACCGATGTGATGGGCAAAAGCATAACAATGCGGCTTTTCAATCAAAACTGGGTATTCACGATTGAGGGCGTATTTAAGGATTTTCCTGAACAATCAAATTTTCATGCCAATTGCATAACATCCATGAAATTCGGAAGGAAGCTTATGGGTGAGGTGATGTTTAACAATTGGGGAGCAAACTCATTACAGACTTATTTGCTGCTGAAGCGACCTGAAAACATAAAGACCGTATCGGAAAGATTGCCTGAATTTTCGAAAAAAAATATTCCCCGTGAGGAATTTAACATGGACCAATTCAAATATTCATTACAGCCGATTACGCGCATTCATTTGTATTCTAAAGATCCCGGGGGAAATACTGAACCGCAGGGAAGCATTACCAGGGTAATCATATTTGCTTCCATTGCATTGCTTGTACTCGTTATTGCCGTAATAAATTTCATCCTGCTGTCATTGGCGCTGTCTTATCAGCGAATCAAGGAATTTGGCATTCGAAAAGTAGTTGGTGCATCCCATGGTGATCTTGTTTCCCTGGTGCGTACAGAATTTCTGATCGTATTTATCATCGCTGCCCAGATTTCACTCATGATTGTAGAATTAGCCATACCATGGTTCAGATCACATCTTGGTTTTACGGTTTATAAAGGCATTTTCTCAAATTCAGGTTTGATGGCCGCATTTTTGGTTTTGGTGTTGATATCAGGTTTTTTGTCAAGCCTGTATATTACATTCAATGTGTCACGAATTGCTCCCATTGAAAGCTTGCATAACAGGCTGTCTTCAAAAAGAACCTTCATTCCCACACGCAGCATCCTTTTTATATTTCAGTTTGCCGTTATGGCTGGATTGCTCATATGCCTGCTTGTTATGCAAAAACAGTTATGGCTTATCCGGAACAAGGAACTGGGTTACCGAAAAGAGGAATTATTATCCATCAGGGTGCCTCAATCAGCTGATCTATTTTCAATGCAAGCATTGCAGTCTGACAAACACAAAGTTTTTATGGAGGAACTGAAAAAGCTTCCGGGGATTAAAAATGTTTCCGCTGCCAATTATATTCCACCCACTGATCAGTGGTGGCTGAGTTATTTCAAAAAACCGGGTTCCGATAACAAATTCGATCTTGAAACAATTCAGGGAACATATGACCTTATAGAAACCATGGGCATTCATCTTTTGGCGGGAAGAACGTTTTCGCCGGAATACGGAACCGACAGTCTGGCAATTCTTGTTAATGAAGCCGCGGTGAAAAAAATGGGTTATAAAAATCCATTGGAGGCGGTTGATTCCTATATCATTACAGATAATGAGAAACCTGTAAAACTGCAAATCATTGGCGTATTCGGCGATTTTCATATCCGATCGCTTTATGATGGAATTAAGCCCATGCTAATTTCCTATAATACTCAGATTATTCAACAACTTGCCGTAAGGCTGAAACCAGGTGACCAGCGGAAAACCATCGAAGAAATGAAAAAAATATGGAATTCCATTTATCCTGACGATCCTATTGAATATACCTATGTGGATGAAGGCCTACATCAGAGTTATACAAAGGATGATCAGGCACACGCACTCATTATCATGTTTTCATTTATGTCGCTGGTAATTGCCCTGATGGGACTGTTTGGGCTATCGACCAATGCTGTTGAGCGCAGAACAAAAGAAACAGGGATACGCAAAGTCAATGGTGCCCAGCCGTCGGATATCCTGGTTGTTTTATCCAGGCAATTCCTGAAATGGATACTTATAGCCTTCTGTTTTGCAGCACCAGTTTCATGGTACGCTATGCACAAGTGGCTTCAACATTTCGCATACCGGACGGAAATATCATGGTGGGTTTACCTGGTCGCATTGCTGGCCTCGGTCTCAATAGCTTTTTTAACGATTGTATGGCAAACCTACAGGGCTGCTAGGATGAACCCGGTAGATGCATTGAGATATGAGTAATGAAGTGATGTGATCAAGTGAAATGTGCTAATATGCCTTTAAGATTTTTCACGTGGCACATTAGCACATTCATTACGAGAGAATTATCTACTACTTCGTTGAAAATTTATAAACGGTTTTCTGGGTATATTTTTCGCCCGGCAACAATACTGTTGAAGGGAATTTCGGCTGATTCGGAGAATCGGGGAAATGCTGTGTTTCCAGACACAATCCATAATATCTGTTATAGGTGATGCTGTCCTGGCCTTTGGTCCCCATCAGGAAGTTTCCTGAATAGAACTGAATACCGGGTTCTGTAGTATATGTCTGCATGAACCGGCCTGATTTGGGCTCATATACTTCAGCAGCCAACATAAATTCACCAGTTGTGTTCCTCAGCTTGTAGTTGATGTCGTAACCACCTCTGATCTGTGATATTCTTTCACCAATGGTATGAGGAGTGGTAAAATCAAATGCCGTGTTTTGAACAGCTGTGATTTCTCCTGTAGGAATTAATTGAGGATTGCAGGGTGTAATAGAGTCTCCGTAAATAACCACTTCATGTCCCAGAATATCCTCTTTCATACCACTTAAGTTAAAATAGCTGTGGTTGGTAAGATTGATTACAGTGGGCTTGTCGGTTTCTGCCTCATATTCCAGAACAATCTCATTATTGCCTGTTACGGTATAAGTGATGCTTACTTTCAGATTACCGGGGTATCCGCCTTCCAAATCGGGACTGAAATGCGAAAGTTTTACAATCATGGAATCACCTTTGGAATATACCGTGTCAATGGCAAACACTTTGGCCCAGAAACCTGTAGGACCGCCATGCAGTGTATTTGGCCCCTCATTTGCAAGCAAAGTATAGGTTGTATCATTCAATACAAATTTTGAATTGCCAATGCGGTTTCCAAACCTTCCAATAGCTGATCCAAAATAAGGATGCTGACCCTTGTATTGTTTGATATTGTCAAATCCCAAAGCAACGTTTTCAATTTTGCCGGCTTTATCGGGTACTCCGATATAAGTGATTGCAGCTGCAAAATTGGTAATCTTAACGACCATTCCGTTTTTATTGGTAAGGGTAATCAGTTTAACAGGAATGCTGTCGGAAGCTTCCCATAAAGTATCTTTTATTGGAGCAACAGCTTCAGCTGTATTTTTTTTGCATCCTGAAAGTGCAATCAGACAAATGACTGCAACAAAAATGATTTTTTTCATAGTCAAAAGTGTTTAATAGAGTTTTAATGATTAATTATAATGTTTTAATAGTAATTACCTGGAAAGAGTAAGGAGCGCAATGAACATCCAGTTGCTTGCCCTTAAATGTGATTTGCTGCTGTTTAGGCTCAATGGATAAAGCATCGAACGCATTCACAACTGAAATATCATTATTCTGAAGGTAAACGCTTTGGGCCGGAGAGGTCATTTTCTTTTTAGAGGAGACAGCTACCTTTTTTACGATGGGTTGTCCGGTAACATTGACCATTTTTACAATAATCGTTTTGCTTTTCTCATCCCATACAGCTGAAGCATAAATTCCATCCTGACCGGTCAAGGGCTCTTTGCCTGAAACCACCTTCAGCAGGTGGGTTCCTTTATTGGTGGAAAACAGTTTTTGTACATAATAGTTTGGCGTACCAAACGATCTGAGGTTATCAAACCAGATCAGGTCGGGTTTCCATTGCCAGCCTTCTACATTGCAGAACAAGGGTGCATACGAACACATGCTTACGATATCTGCATTCCGTTCGAGACCGGTCATGAAAGCTGCTTCCGATATGGCGCATTCCCAGTTGTTCTCATTGTCGGGACTGCAAACAAATTTGCTTTGAGCAGCATATTCACCGGCAAATATTTTATGTCCATTACGGCTATAGCTATCATAGCGTGTGGCATTTTTCAGGAACCATTCGGGATTTTTGTAATAATGCTCATCCACGATTTGCGGTTTGAGCTTGTTCAGTTCATTCCAGGCAAATTCAAACAAATCACCTTCTGCTGAAGGGCCGCTGCCTGTAATGAGCTTGATGTCCGGATATTTTGCAAGAATCGCCTTTTCAAACGCGCTATAACGTTCGAAATACTGAGGCCCCCATTGTTCATTGCCCACACCAATCATTTTTAAATGAAATGGTTCCGGATGTCCCATGTCGGAACGCAGTTTTCCCCATTTTGTGTCTGTTGCACCATTAGCAAATTCAATTAAATCAAGCGCATCCTGGATATAGGGGTCAATCAAATTCATAGGCACTATTTCAGCTGTATTGAACTGGCAGGCCATTCCACAACTCAAAATGGGAACAGGCTCAGCACCGATGTCTTCGGCCAGTATAAAGTACTCATAAAAGCCCAACCCGAACGATTGAAAATAATCGGGTGTAGGCCTGTGACTGAATTCCGTATTCCAGCGGTTTACAATCAGCTTCCTTTCTTCAACCGGGCCAACAGATTTTTTCCATTGGTAGCGGGTATCCAGTTCGCGGCCTTCCACAATGCAACCACCGGGGAAGCGGATAAATCCGGGTTTTAAGTCAGCAAGAAGCTGCACAAGATCGGCTCTCAATCCGCCTTTTCTGCCTTTCCATGTATCCTGTGGAAACAGCGAAATCATATCGATATCCACCATGCCTTCATTCTCAAACCAGATATTCAACTGAGCTTTGGCTTCTGTGCCGTTACTGGTAATTTCTGTGTTGTAATTCCTCCAGTAAGCACCATTCACAGCCAGTTTTGAAGATCCCAACACCTTTCCGGCTGCATCCACAATTTCAATGCGAAGATTCATGGTTCCATTTCCCGGTAGAGATGCCAACAGCGAAAAATCATATTTGTTTCCCGCTTTCACACCCATGCCTCTGAATCCGTAATTGGTAAGACAAAAACTTTTTGATTCGGGAGTAACTTTAATGCGGGCAAAACGCGGGTTGGATGAAATACCGCTTCCATTCAGGATCACAAAAGCAGAGGAGTCCTTATTAATGGTCTTTGCTTTCCATCCTGTTTTTGGATTGAAGAATTCAAAGGAGCGGTTTTTAACCAGTTCGGCGTAAATGCCTCCATCAGCAGCCATGTTAATATCTTCAAAAAACACACCCCACATGGTCGACTGAACAGGGGCCACCGGATGGTCCAAATCAATAGAAACCACAGCAGGTTTCTGACCATACAACAAGCTTGCAATGCAGAATTGACAAAGAATAAAAGTATAAAGTACCTTTTTCATATTTACGAATTTTAGGACATATAAATATAATGCTTTTTGTAATGGAGGAGCATTTAAAATGAACAATGAACAATGAACAATGAACAATGAACAATGAACAATTACCATGTATCCTACAATATAATAACCGCTCCGCGGTAGATGACGGATATACCAATTATATCCTACAATACAATAACCGCTCCGCGGTAAATTACCGATTATTCTACAATACATTAACCGCTCCGCGGTAAGCTATTGATTTACCATTATCCTACAATACATCAACCGCTCCGCGGTAGGGATGGATTTACCGATTTATCCTACAATACATTAACCGCTCCGCGGTAAGCTATTGATTTACCATTATCCTACAATACATCAACCGCTCCGCGGTAGGGATGGATTTACCGATTTATCCTACAATACATTAACCGCTCCGCGGTAAGCTATTGATTTACCATTATCCTACAATACATCAACCGCTCCGCGGTAGGGATGGATTTACCGATTTATCCTACAATACATTAACCGCTCCGCGGTAAGCTATTGATTTACCATTATCCTACAATACATCAACCGCTCCGCGGTAGGGATGGATTTACCGATTTATCCTACAATACATTAACCGCTCCGCGGTAAGGGGATTAACAGATATATTGTGAATTGCTATAATTGGTATAATTGTATTGACATATTTCACAAGCCATACCGCGGAGCGGTTATTGTATTGTAGCAAAATATGTGTGCATCCATTCCCCCTACCGCGGAGCGGTTGATGTATTGTAGCAAAATGTGTATTCATCCCTTCTCCTACCGCGGAGCGGTTATTGTATTGTAGCAACATACGTATTCATTCACCCATTCCCCTAACGCGGAGCGGTTATTGTATTGTAGCGGTTATTCTATTGTAGCGGCAATTGTTTGTCTTAAAATAAAAGACACTGATAAAATTATTATATTTATAACAACCCTTATTTGCAATATTTATGAAACCTAACACTTATTCACAAATTTACATCCAGTTGGTATTCGCAGTTAAATACCGCGAGGCATTATTAAAAAAGGAAAACCGGTTTCGTGTGTTTGAGTTTATGAGCGGAACTTTAACACATATGAAGCACAAAAGCATTATTATTAATGGAGTTGCCAATCATGTACATGTTTCTTATGGAATGAATCCCATAATATCAGTATCAGATACTGTACACGAATTAAAGCGGGCTTCATCGTTATTTATAAATGAAAATAATTTATGCAATTCAAAATTTGCATGGCAAGAGGGGTATGGAGGATTTTCATACAGTAAATCACAGATTAAAGATGTATATGATTATATCAACGATCAGGAAACTCATCATAAAAAAAGAACATTCCGCGACGAATATGTGGATTTTTTAAAAAAATTTGAAATTGAATACAATGAAAAATTTTTATTCGATTTTCTGGAATAATTGAATCCTACAATACAATAACCGCTCCGCGGTAGATGATGGATATACCGATCATATCTACAATACAATAACCGCTCCGCTGTATATTACCGATTATCCTATTATACAATATATACGGTTATGAAAACATTTTATGAAATATTAACTATAATTATAGTAGTTAATAAATATTTATAGTATATATTTGCTTTATTAAAATCGGAAAAAGATGATTGAAATTACAAAGGCACAGGAAGAGATTCTCAAAGTACTATGGGAAATAAAAGAGGGTGCAGTGAGCGATATCCTTAAAAACATCCCCGACCCTAAACCTGCATACAATACAGTAGCAACAGTGATTAAGGTGCTTGAGAAAAAGAAATACGTTGCGCACCGTACCTATGCCAATTTCAATGTGTATTATCCGATTGTTTCAAAGAAGGAATATGCACAGCATATATTAAAAGACACTTTTAGCGGACTCTTTAACAGTTCCCTGAACCAATTGGTATCCACATTTGTAAAAAACAAGGAAACCAGTCTCAGCGATCTGGAAGAACTGAAAGAAATGCTTGAGAAGGAAATCAAAAACAAAAAACAGTTATGAACCCGTTCATTCAATACATCGTCGCTGTTTCGGTATGTATCACCATATTATACCTATCATACCGACTGATTTTCAGGGACAACTTTAATCCCCGTTATGCACGGTTGTATCTGATGCTTAGTATTTTGTTTTCACTATTGATTCCCTTAAGCAATGTTAGGCTGCACACAGGTATTTCTTTTCAGAAAGAGGAAACTACCTTGTTATCAATGGCGTCGACCACTCCCGAAACGCCTGTAATTCCAACTCCGCTTAACCCTGCAGAAAAGACAAAAACCCTTTGGGATATCCTGTTCAAAATATATGTTGTCGTAACACTTGTTCTGGCTGCCCGATTACTCCTGCAAATATTGCTGTTAAGCATACAATATAAAAAATCAATAAAGGTCATACAAAAAGAATATACTTTACTTTATCGGCACAGGTATAAAACCACCTTTTCCTTTTTCCGATGGGTTTTTGTACAATCCGTGCTATTATCGGACGATGATTTCGATCAGATCATTGCCCATGAAAAAATTCATGTGACACAGTATCATTCCATCGACTTGCTGCTTATTGAACTATTATCGGCCGTAATGTGGTTCAATCCGTTGGTATGGATGATGAAAAAATCCATGATACTGGTGCATGAGTACCTGGCAGATCGGGGTGCGCTTGAGGCGGGAATCGATAAAATCCGTTACCAGGCTGTCCTTATTAATCAGGTTGCGGAAGAAAGACTGGTCTGCCTTTCTTCGAGTTTTAACCATTCCATAAAAAAAAGAATGATCATGATGACAAAAACAAACATACAGGGAAGATCGGCTTATAAGTTGATCATGGCTTTACCTGTAGCATTAATCCTATTAACAGCCATGGCTGTATTTAACGGCATGTCGAACGAAGCCATTGCATCATCCGGTAACAATTCGCCCATTGGTTTCACTCCGTTACAGGACACAGTGACAAAAAAATCCACTGTCAAACATATTCATGTGGCACATTCCCATGATACCCTTGCAGCAGATGCAGAAGTAGCGCATGCAGGCACTGATGCGGAAATTAAACATGAAAGTCCTGACGAAGCCGGAGATTTTAAACATGTGGAAAACGACGGTCACCATCTTAAACACCAAACGGTGAAGCATAATGTAAAACATGCGGATGTGCATGCTGATGGTGACAAGGATTTTACCATGAAGCATCAGGAGGATTCGGTAAAACATGTGAAAGATGTCCGGCAGTTGAACGATGATCAACAGGAAGTATGGTCGGTTACAATTCAACACAATGATAAATTACCTGACATGGTTTATATTGTAGATGGTGTTGAATATGATAAAAGCCAAATTGATAAAATGGATCCGAAAAAAATCGTACGGATGGATATTATAAAAGATAAGGACATGAAAAAATACACCACAAAGAATGTCGAAGGAGTCGTTATCATTACAACGAAGAAATAATGAACAATGAGTAATGAACAATGAACAATAAGTTCTAGCAAATAGAGACGCTGGCGGGTATTTGGAAATTTCGCCAGCGTTTTTTTATTTTTTAATTTACTTGTCATATTGTCAACCCCAAAGGGGTTTAATCTCAATAACCGCGGGTGAAACCCGTGGCAGATAATACCCTGATCTCCAACTCTGAAAGAGTTGAATATAATCAGTCATCTAAAATTCAACCCTTTCAGGGTTTAGATAGGAAGTGATTCATTTCCAAGGGTTTCACCCGCGGTTATTCAAATCTGACTCCTTCGGAGTCTTCTTAAATTTAATAATAACACTAACACAAAGAAAATTTCTTGTTACCCCAAACCAAGTCTCGGACTTAGGACTTTTGGGATTAACTGATCGCTGATCGCTTTACCGATTACCGGCTGCTCACCGATTACCGATTATCTCTTCACTTCTTCACCTCTTTTCTTCTTCTCTTCTTCTCTTCTTCACCTCATCACCTCATCACTTTTTTAGCTATTTTTATAGAAAATTACAACATCATGAAAACCCAACATCAGAAACTAATAGGTATTGTAGCATTTGCGCTGCTCATCGTACTTCTTGCTTCATGTGCAAACCATGAAACCGTGGACCAATGCCTCACCGGTCATAAATATGGTTTTTGGGCCGGCCTTTGGCATGGCATCATTGCTCCTGTTGATTTTGTGATCATGCTTTTTAAGGATAATGTCACCATGTATGCTGAAAATAACAACGGTGCGTTTTACGCCCTTGGTTTTCTGATTGGCAGCGGAGGTTGGGGATTTCTGGGAGGAAAAGGCCTGGGCAGCAGAAGGAGAAGGAGGGAATGACCATGGAACCCATTATGTTTGATGATAAAAATCTTCGCCCGACAGAAGATCTGGTTTTTTCGCATATTAAAGATTATTCCAGGCTATGGCAGCGCCTTTTCAACTCCATCCATGACAGATATCCCGAAACTGCGGAAGAATGGAACTACTATAACGACGGGAAGCAGTGGCTGATGAAAACCATGCGTAAGAAAAAGAACCTGTTCTGGACCGCCATTCATCCGGACACCTTCCGCATTACCTTTTATTTTGCCGATAAAGCTGAAGCACTCATTGAAAAAGCCGGTCTGCCGCAAACATTAATTGACGAATTCCGCAATGGAAAATATTACGGAAGAATCCGGGGGCTTTCCATGAAGGTACTTACCGATGAAGATGTAGATCACATATTAAAGCTGGTGGATGTCAGAGTAAAGGTTTAAAAGTATCCTTTGGTATTTTATTTCAAAGCGATATCTTCGTGGGTATTAAAAAAATTGCGCATTTTATGAATAAATGGTGGGTATTAGATAAAGAAATCGTTGCCAAAGAGTTGGACACGAATTTGGATTTTGGTTTGTCCGATGGGGAAATCGGCATGCGTCAGGAAAAATATGGACCAAACCAATTACTTGAAAAGAAAGGCAAATCCCCTTTTATGCTCTTTTTAGATCAGTTCAAGGATTTCATGATCTGGGTTTTGATAGGGGCTGCTCTGGTTTCCGGATATCTTGAAGAATGGGTAGATGCTATTGCCATTATTGTAATTGTCATTTTAAACGCCATACTCGGATTTATCCAGGAATATCGTGCAGAAAAATCACTTGCTGCCCTAAAAAAACTCTCCTCTCCCACCACAAAAGTGTTGAGAAACGGAAAGCACCTGATCATTCCATCAAATGAAATCGTTCCGGGCGATATAGTAGAACTTGAAGCTGGGGATTATGTTCCTGCTGACAGTCGTGTTGTTTATGCAACAGGAAATACTGCATCGCATGAAGCGAGTCTGACCGGTGAATCTACGCCTGTATCCAAGTTCGCTGAAAAACTCGATAAGGAGGACATTGGGCTGGCCGACCGTGCCAACATGCTTTACATGGGAACTTCAATCGTTTCAGGTAAAGCAAGAGCTGTTATTACAGAAACAGGTATGGATACAGAACTGGGGAAAATTGCCGGGATGATCCAGAAAATTGAAGATTCTACTACGCCCCTTCAGAATAAGCTGAAAGAGTTTGGAAAAATTATCATTTTCATTTTTTTTGCGCTGGTTGGCATCATCTTCCTCATCGGTTACCTGCGTGGTGAAGATGTTGTGGATTTGTTTCTTTCCGCTGTCAGCCTTTCTGTTGCCGCCATTCCCGAAGGTCTGCCTGCAGTAGTCACCATTGCTCTGGCATTGGGGGTTCAACGCATGGTCCGGCGCAATTGCATAATCCGGAAACTCCCTTCGGTAGAAACTCTGGGCAGCACATCTGTAATATGCTCTGACAAGACCGGAACACTCACCAAAAACGAAATGACGGTTCAGGCTTTATATCAGGATGGAAGGCATATTGAAATTACCGGAATAGGATATGCACCCGAAGGAGATTTCAGACTGCAGGGAAAGACTATTGATCCGAAAAATGATCCGGGTCTGAATGCGCTCATTTCCGCTTCTGTATTATGTAATGGAGCACAACTGGTAAAGGAAGGTTCTGTTTTTAAAATTGTTGGCGATCCTACTGAAGGCGCTTTGCTCACTATGGCCGGGAAAACCGGGATCAATAAAAAAAGCCTTGAATCGGAATTTTCATTTGTGGAAGAGATCCCTTTTGACTCTGACAGAAAGCAAATGAGCATCATCCGCAACTATAATGATCATTTCATGGCATATGTGAAGGGTGCTCCGGACGTACTTCTGGGAAATTGCACCAAAATTCTGGAAGGCGGTCGTGTTGTTGATCTGGATACAGCAAAAAGAAATGACATCATAAAGGCCAATGGCGAATTGGCGGATAAGGCGATGCGTGTATTAGGAGTGGCTCAAAAAGAGCTGAACCAGCTACCCTCACAAATAGATGCCCAGTCCATTGAAACCGGTCTTGTATTTCTGGGACTTGTGGCGATGATTGATCCACCTCGGCCTGAGGTAAAACTGGCTATGAGAGACTGCCGAACTGCAGGCATTCGTTCCGTTATGATTACAGGAGATCATAAGAATACTGCTGTTGCCATAGCACGCGATTTGGGATTTTATGAAAAGGACTCAATGGCATTTACCGGTGAAGAACTCGACAAAATGTCGCAGGAAGAATTCGAAAAGAACGTCGAGAAATCAGTAGTATATGCGCGTGTTTCCCCTGAACATAAATTAAGAATTGTTAAGGCATGGCGTGACAAAGGTTATGTTGTGGCTATGACAGGCGATGGTGTTAACGATGCCCCAGCAGTGAAAGAAGCTGATATTGGAGTTGCAATGGGAATAACCGGAACAGATGTTACTAAAGAAGTTTCGGAAATGGTCATCACCGATGACAATTTCGCTTCCATTGTTGCAGCCGTTGAAGAAGGCCGTGGGATATACGATAATATCCGCAAATTTATCCACTACCTGCTGTCATGTAATGTGGGAGAGATACTGGTGATGTTTGCGGCTTCCCTGATCGGCTTGCCGGTTCCGTTGCTCCCTATACACATCCTTTGGGTGAATCTGGTTACAGACGGACTGCCTGCATTGGCACTGGGTGTGGATCCTACCGACAAAAAAATTATGAAGCGTCCTCCCCGTGATAAGAATGCGTCTGTTTTAGATTTGAAATCGGGTACCATTATGTTTACTCAGGGTGTATTCATCGCATTTTGCAGTTTGCTGGCTTTTGTATTGGTTTATTTTGTAGAGAAAGAAGGTATTGAAAGAGCCCGTACAGCCAGTTTTATTGTGTTGGCATGCAGTCAATTGTTCCATTCATTCAACTGCAGAAGCAACCACGATTCAATCTTTACCCTTGGGTTCATGACGAATAAGAATCTGGTTTATGCCACATTGTTATCGTTTGTTCTTCAGATGGCCGTAGTTTACATCCCATTCTTACAGTCGGTGTTTAACACACAGGCTTTGGGTTGGCTCGACTGGGTAATGGTATTGATTATTTCGTCGTTCCCCTTATGGGCAATGGAGATTATAAAACTCATACGAAGGTCGTCTAAAAAAGAGGACACAGATATATAAAAGGATTGAGCCATGAAGCACCATTTTTATCCCGGTTTTTTTAGGGCAAAATTCATTGCCTCATGGCTTTTTCTGCTCTGTCTTGTGCCTGCTGCAGCGCAAAAGGCACCACCAAAATACATCCCCCCTGACACCAGGATCCTTTTTGTTTTTGATGCTTCACAAAGCATGGCCGGAGTGTGGCAAAAACAAACCAAAATTGCCATCGCCCGAAAGGTACTGATTCATATCATTGACAGCCTTGAGCAAATTTCAAATGTAAAAATGGCCCTGCGTATATATGGGCATCAAAGTCCGGTTCCACCTCAGAATTGTAATGATACCAAACTGGAAGTACCCTTTGCAAAAGACAATGCTTCACTTATCAGGCAAAAACTCCGGTATGTTGTGCCAAAGGGTACCACACCTATAGCTCATTCGCTTGAATTGGCAGGCGATGATTTTCCGCCGGAACAGGAAAATACCAGAAATATTATCATTCTGATAACAGACGGAGTGGAAGCCTGTGATGGTGATGCCTGTGCTGTTTCTGATCAGTTACAGCGCAAAGGAATTATACTCAAACCTTTTGTAATTGGCATTGGTATAGATGAAAACTTCGAACAGACCTTTGATTGCATCGGAAATTATTACAATGCTACGCACGAGGAGAAACTGCCTGAAATCATGAATGTTGTCATCCACCAGGCCCTGGATGCTACCACTGCTCAGATTAACCTGCTGGATCAGACTGGGAATCCAACGGAAACCAATGTCAATTGTACATTATATGACAGCCAGTCCGGTAAAATTCGATATAATTACATTCATACCTTAAATCAACGCGGGCTTCCCGACACCCTGATCATTGACCATCTTCCGGTATACCGGATGCGCGTTCATACACTTCCTGCTGTTGAGGTGGACAATATACACCTGACACCCGGAAAGCATACCATTATTGCTGCTGATGCGCCGCAGGGCACGCTTGTTCTGAAGGTTACCGACCCTATTCAATACAGAAATGTCAGTTTCATAGTACGTAAGGCCGGGGACATGAATACGCTGAACATTCAGAAAATGTATGCCGAGCAAAAATACCTGACCGGAAAATATGATATTGAAATCCCTGTGCTTCCCAGGATATATCTGAAAAATGTAGATATAAAGCAAAGCAATACCACTACCATTGAAATTCCCAGACCGGGGAGTGTTACCTTTTTGAAAACATCGGTAGGATTCGGTAGTTTGTATCTGATAAAAAGCCCCCAGAATGAGGAATGGGTGTATAATATGGACAACAACATCAAAAACGAATCGCTTCAGCTACAGCCCGGCAAATACCGGGTTGTCTTCAGGGCATTAAATGCAAAGCAAACACTTTATACGGTAAATAAGACCTTTGAAATCAGATCAGGAAGTTCTGAAGTGATTCAGATTTATTAGTATCTGAAAGGTCTCTGCTAAGCGAAGTTTGCAACTGTTTGCAACTTCGCTTCCTTTGAAATGAAGTCTGCGACTCTGTTCGGCTTAGGCTGTGCCCATAGCCGTCAAGCTAATATTTGTAATGCATTGATA
>CAZTSR010000025.1:0-52602 GCA_964615995.1 uncultured Bacteroidales bacterium | reverse complement strand
GATTACCGATTACCGATTACCGATTACCGATTACCGATTACCGATTACCGATTACTGATTACCGATTACCGATTACTGATTACCGATTACCGATTACCGATTACCGATTACCGATTACCGATTACCGATTACTGATTACCGGCTGCTCATCGAACACTGAAAAATCCAATGATAAAGAACTAATAAATAAATAATGAAAAATAAGGCTTTACCAAACATGAATAATCAAACAGCCCTTTCATTAAGGGTATTGATGTTAACCGGAATGGCGCTTCTGCTGCTTCTGTCACCTGCAGTAAAAGCACAATTGCCCATTTATCTCAATACTTCTTACTCCTTCAGAGAGCGTGCAGCAGATCTCGTCTCCCGTATGACTCCTGAAGAAAAACAAAGTCAGCTGGGTAATACCATGCCTCCTATCCCACGCCTGGGAGTCAAAAAATATGATGTATGGGGTGAAGCCTTGCATGGTGTGATGGGCAGGAACGACAACAGCGGAATGACAGCTACTTCCTTCCCCAACAGCGTTGCTGTTGGTTGCACGTGGAGTCCCGAATTGATAAAACGTGAAACCGATGTAATTGCTGACGAAGCCAGAGGATTTAATCATAATTACATTTTTACCCTAACTTACTGGTCACCGGTAATTGAGCCCACCCGGGATCCCAGATGGGGACGCACTGCTGAAACTTTCGGCGAAGACCCCTTCCTGGTTTCACAGATCGGCAGCGGCTTTATCAGGGGTTTAATGGGCGACGACCCTACCTATCTGAAAGCTGTTCCCTGTGGAAAGCATTATTTTGCAAACAACACTGAGTTCAACAGGCACTCAGGAAGCTCTAACATGGACGAACGCGACATCAGGGAGTTTTACATATTCCCTTATAAAACCCTGATCCAAAAAGACAAGCTGCCTGCCATCATGACCGCATACAATGCCGTGAATGCCATTCCCATGTCGGCAAGTGTTTTTTATGTCGACTCGGTAATCCGCAAAACATACGGGATGGATGGTTATGTTACCGGTGACTGCGGTGCCATATCTGACATGATTACAGGCCATCACTTTGCCAGTAATGGTGAAGAGGCCACATCTATGGGACTTAAATCAGGAGTTGATTGTGATTGTGGAAATGTATATCAGGCCAGTGCTTTTGCCTCTTTGCAAAAAGGCCTCATCACTGAAGCAGACATGGACAGGGCTCTGGTGAATATGTTCACCATCAGAATGCGACTGGGAGAATTCGATCCGCAGAATACCGTTCCTTTTGCCGGAATAAAACCCTATATCATCAATGATCCTTCGCACAATGATCTGGCTATTGAAATTGCTACCAAAACACCTGTGCTTCTAAAAAATAATACCGTGACAAAAACGGGCAAAAAAGCACTGCCCCTTCAGGGTACATCCATTAAAAAGATTGCTGTACTGGGACCGTATGCTGATAAAGTGGAGCTGGGCGATTATTCAGGCGAGATAGAAGCCAGATACAAAGTTTCACCATTAACCGGCATCAAAAATTATATTGAGCAGCATAAGCTGAATATTGAGATCGTCACAAAATCCGGAGCAAATGCTGAGCGGCGCACCGACTTTTTCAATATGCTGAAGTTCTCGACGATAACCAAAACCGGCACTGAAAAAGAATTTGATGCCACAAAGTTCGATGCCTCATCCAATGGACTTATCACAACGCCCCGGTTTGGTATGAGCATGGTAAGAGGTATCAAAGATGGTGACTGGACCATGTATGGCAATGTGGACATAACGGATGTGGATTCCATCCGGTTTAACATGACCGTTTCCGGAACCGGAGGCACTATTGAAGTCCGTGTAGGCACAGCAACAGGGAATATCCTTTCTTCGAAAATGATCCCTGCCCCTGTGCAAACAGGTTTCTTTGCGCGTCCTCAGAACATCACGGCAAAACTGAACACATTGGGCATAACAGGTTCTCAAACCCTTGTACTGGTATACCGCGAAGCTGAGGTACCTGCCACAGATAAAGAAATTCTGGATCTGGCAGCATCCTCCGATGTAGCACTCGTATTCGTAGGTACTGATCAGTCGACAGGACGTGAAGAATCTGACAGATTCACCATTACCCTGCCAGGAAACCAAAACGAACTCATTCATTCGGTTGCAAGTGTCAATCCCAATACCATTGTGATTATTCAGGGAATGGGCATGGTCGAAGCAGAACCATTCAAAAATAGCCCGAATATACCCGGAATGATTTTCACTGGTTACAATGGCCAGGCCCAGGGAACCGCTATGGCGAAGATATTGTTCGGTGATGTAAACCCGGGAGGCAAAACAAGCATTACCTGGTATAAATCGCTCAGCGACCTTCCCGATTTCAACGATTATGATCTGCGAAATGTTGAAGGAAAGAGCGGAAGAACCTATATGTACTTCAATAAAGATGTAACGTATGAATTTGGATACGGACTTTCCTATACCACCTTTGAATACAGTAATTTCAAAATAAGCCGGAACAGCATCACTCCGAATGATCAGGTAACTGTTTATGCTGATGTAAAAAATACCGGCACTGCTGACGGTGATGAAATTGTACAGGTTTATGTAAAAACTCCTGAAAGTCCAGCCTCACTCGAACGTCCCATCAAGCGGCTGAAAGGGTTTAAAAGATTGACCATACCGAAAGGTCAAACGAAAACCGTTGCCATTGAAATTGATTGTGCAGACCTTTGGTTCTGGGATGCTCAGAAAAATCAGATCACTTTCGACCCGGGAAAATATGTTTTCGAAATAGGCGCTTCTTCAAAAGACATCAAAGGTTCAGTGGAAGCAAATATGAGCGGCGCATACAAGGCAGTATTATCAACTGTGGTGATCGACTGCGATCAGGTTGTTTTGAAACCCGGAAATACTGCTCAGACAAGTGTGTCAGCGGCATTATCGGATGACAGCTTCTTTGATATTCAAAAAGCCCATGTGGTTTACAAAAGCAACAATTCAAATGTGGCTACGGTAGATGCTAAGGGTAAAGTTACAGCCGTTAAGCCGGGTGTAGCATCCATTTTTGCTGAGGTTACTGTTGATGGAAAAACCTTATCCAACAGCGTGCCGGTAAAAGTAATGCCTGACCTCTCCCCAAAAATGGTAAAAATAAACGGTAAAAATGTTGAAGCTTTTAGCAAGGATGTCAAAGCCTACAGCTTTCTGCTCAAGGCCGGCGCAAAAACGCCTGTAATTGCGGCCACAGCGCTGCAAAGTGATATCGATGTAGTCATTGAGCAGGCCAAAGGTGTTCCGGGAACAGCAGTGGTCAAATACACTGACCATGCCACCAATGAAGTAAATACCTATTATTTCAATTTTGATGTTGCATCGGTAAGCGATGAATTTAACGGAACTATTGGCAAGCAATGGCAATGGATCCGCGAAAACCAATCAACTTACAGCTTTTCTAAAAATTCAGGTACATTAACCATAATCACTGAAGCAGGAGATGTTTCTGAGAACAGCAACAATGCGAAAAATGTTCTGCTTCAAAGCGCTAATAACGACTGGACGGCAGAAACCCGACTGACATGCTCACGTATTCCTTCACAACCTGAAAATGCAGGTATATTAGCCTATCAGGATGAGAATAATTTTGTAAAGCTGATGCTCAGAGCTGTAACCAAAACAACACGTTCCGGTTGGAATAGTTCAGCGTCTCAGGTACAGGCAGGGACCATCGATCTTATTGTTGAGGAAAACGGGATCGCAAAATCCCTGGCATCTTTCAATCTGAATGAAGCCATAACTGCAGATAAGGCACTGACTCTGAAATTGGAGAAAAAGGGAAATACCTATACTGCTTATTATGCGCTTAAAGATGGAGCATACGTAAAGCTTGGCGTTGCAAACGGCATGTTGAAGGATATTAAAGCAGGTATTATTGCTTGCGATGGTGTAATCATTCAAAGCATGAAAAACACCTTCTGGTTCGATCCCGATACGACCAAACCAGATACGCCTTTTGAAGTGTCATTTGATTATTTCAGAATCAACAACCTTTAGCCACTGATTTTAAGATTTGGTATTGTTTTTATGAAACAAAATATCGATTCATAGTTCAGAACAGCTGTTAAAGTTATCGCGAAAGTTATCGTGATAACAAGGGACTTTGTTTAAAAAAATTTTCGTACTTTTCGATAAATTGTAACAAACTACACGTAATGAAAAAAATATCGTTGTTGACAATTTGCATGATGTGGACATGGGTAATGTTTGCACAGCAATATCCTTTTCAGAATCCTCAATTGAGTTCTGAAGAGCGTGCGCGGGATCTGATTTCAAGATTAACGATTGAGGAGAAAGCTATCCTGATGTGTGACCAGTCAGATGCCATACCTCGTCTGGGAATCAGAAAGTTTAACTGGTGGAGCGAGGCCCTTCACGGATATGCCAATAATGACAGTGTTACTGTATTTCCCGAACCCATTGGAATGGCGGCTTCATTTAACGATAAGCTGCTTTATGAAATCTATAATGCCGTGTCGGATGAAGGCCGCGCCAAATATAACGTGTGGCTCCAGCGCGGAAATGAAAACAAAAGATTTCTCAGCCTTTCGGTTTGGACACCCAATGTAAATATCTTTCGTGATCCCCGCTGGGGACGCGGACAGGAAACATACGGAGAAGATCCTTATCTGACTTCACGTATGGGTGTTCAGGTGGTAAAAGGACTCCAGGGTCCCTCAGATGCAAAGTACCGCAAATTGCTGGCCTGTGCCAAACATTATGCAGTACATTCGGGTCCGGAATGGAGCCGTCATGAGTTAAACCTCAACAACGTTGATCCCCGTGATTTATATGAAACCTATCTTCCTGCATTTAAATCGCTTGTTCAGGATGCCGAAGTGCGCCAGGTAATGTGTGCTTATCAAAGGCTCGATGATGAGCCTTGCTGTGGCAATACCAGACTCTTGCAACGGATTTTGCGTGAGGAATGGGGATTTAAATACATTGTGGTATCGGACTGCGGGGCAATTACCGACTTTTTCAACTCGCATAAAGTATCCTCCACCCCTGTACATGCTGCATCGAAAGGCGTTTTAGCCGGTACTGATGTGGAATGTGTCTGGGAAAACTATCCTTACAAAACCCTTCCTGATGGCGTGAAAAAAGGACTTCTGAAGGAAGAGGATATTAATAAAAGCCTGATGCGCGTTTTGATGGGACGTTTTGAACTGGGCGACTTTGATAATGATGCACTGGTACCCTGGACCAAAATACCCGGCTCTGTTTTAAACTGTGAAAAACACCGTCAGTTGTCGCTTGATATGGCACGTCAGACCATGACGCTGCTTCAGAATAAAAACAACATTTTGCCCTTGTCACGTTCATCGAAGAAAATTGCAGTAATCGGGCCAAACGCAGATGCAGAGGTGATGCTTTGGGGCAATTACAACGGCACTCCTATCCAGACCATTACCATCCTGGATGGTATCAAAACCAAACTTCCGGTAAGTAAGATATACTATGATAAGGCCTGCGACCTGGTTGAGGATAAAGTTACCGACAGCTATTTCGGGCAACTTTCATTTGAAGGGAAAAAAGGATTTAAAGCTACCTATTGGAACAACCGCGATCGTAGCGGTAATCCTGTGATTTCAGTTCAGGTAACCAACCCGATTAAAATGACCGTTGCAGGTCAGCATGAATTTGCCTCCGGCGTGAAGCTTGAAGCCTTTTCAGCATTGTTTGAAACCGAATTTGTTCCTAAAGTTACTGAGGAGCTTGTTTTTAAAGGAGGCGCCACAGGATATTTCGAGCTGATCGTAAACGGGGAGTCGCTTCAAAACTATAACAACTGGCGTACACTGCCATCACGGATTGCTCTGAAAGTAGAAGCCGGCAAGAAATACAAAATTGAAATCCGCTATGCCCAGCTTAACAACTGGCAGGCTAATATTGAATTGGACTTCGGTAAGGAAGTGGATGTAGATTACACTGAAATTCTCAATAAACTGAAAGGAATTGAAACCGTAGTATTTATTGGCGGACTGTCCGGAAACCTGGAAGGAGAAGAAATGCCTGTAACCTACCCCGGATTTAAGGGCGGTGACCGCACCAATATTGATCTGCCATCCGTTCAGCGGAATTGCTTAAAAGCATTAAAAGCAGCCGGTAAAAAGGTCATTTATGTGAATTGCTCCGGATCTGCAATCGCTTTAACCCCCGAGACCGAAAGTTGCGATGCCATCCTTCAGGCATGGTATCCTGGTGAAATGGGCGGTCAGGCAGTTGCCGATGCGCTGTTTGGCGATATTAATCCTTCGGGCAAGCTTCCGGTTACATTTTATAAAAGCTCCGATCAGCTTTTGGATTTCGAGGACTACACCATGAAAGGCCGTACCTACAGGTTTATGAATGATGCGCTTTTCCCCTTTGGCTATGGGCTGAGCTATACAACATTTGCCATTGGCAACGCAAAACTGAATAAAACAGAGATTGCAGCCAAAGAAACCGTTCAGATTTCAATACCTGTTACAAACACAGGCAAACGCAACGGAACTGAGATTGTACAGGTTTATATTAAAAAAGTGAACGATACCGACGGACCGATCAAAACGCTGAAAGGATTTGAGCGCGTAACACTGGCATCGGGAAAAACCACCCAGGCTGTTATTGATTTGCCTTACGCTGCCTTTGAATTTTATGACAGAAGCCAGAATAAAATGGCAGTTGTCCCCGGAGATTATGAAATATATTATGGAAACAGCTCCGATTCAAAAGCTTTAAAAACAACAAAGATTAAAATCCTTAACTAAAGGATCCGTTCTCCATATGAACGATCTTGCAATGGGACATAATTTTTTTATGTCCCATTGCTTACTCATAACACCTTTGTAATATGAAAAATATTCTCTTCCCCGTCTTCCTCCTGTTTGTGATGCCGGTTATGCTTTTTTCTCAAAAAGCCATTCTCGATGCACCAAACAAAAGAATAACTGTTCAACTGTTCAACACAGAAAACACCGATGCCGGATCCTGGTATCTTAAAATCATTTATTCGGAAAACGGGAAAAGGGTTGAAGCCATCCCTCAGATACAGCTCGGATTGGTCCGAAACGACCAGGAATTTTCAACCCGGCTTAAATGGCTGAAAACAGGGAAGCCTCAAACTATTCATGAACAATATACCATGCTTCATGGAAAGCGCAGTGGATGTGAAAACTCGGCAAATGAAACCACTGTATTTTTTGAAAATCCCGATAAGACCCGTATGAATCTCATTATCCGGGCATATAACGATGGTGTGACTTTCCGTTATGAATTTCCGGATCAGGAAGGCAAATATACCGTTCTCGATGAACTGACCAGTTACCAAATCCCATCCGAAACCAATAGGTGGATGGAAAAATGGGATATGGGAAATGAAGCATTGAACGCAAAAATTGATGATGAGAACATTCAGCAAACATGGTCGTGTCCGCCTTTATTCAACACCATAGATTCCACATGCTGGTACCTGATCCATGAAGCCGATCTCAACCGGAATTATTGCGCTGCCAAACTGAGTAATGTCAATGACAAAGCACGGTATAAAATTACCTTCCCCGACCCCAACGATGGTAACGGACCTTTTCAGCCCACCATTACCCTTCCGTGGAAATCGCCCTGGAGGGTTATTATCATGGGAAGTCTGGCCGACATTGTTGAATCTACATTAATTGATGATGTCTCCCCCGCTTCTGCAATTACAAAAACCGATTGGATTGTTCCCGGTGTTGCCTCATGGAATTACTGGTCGGGCAATCACGGAACAAAAGATTATAAGGTGGTATGCGAATTTGCTGACCTGGCTGCTGAAATGAACTGGCCTTATACCTTGCTGGACTGGGAATGGGATGAAATGTCGAACGGAGGCAACCTGGAAGACGCATTACAATACATCCGTTCAAAAGGCGTTAAGCCTTTGATGTGGTATAATTCCGGTGCATTCAAATGGGTAACAGCTACCCCCAGAGACCGGATGCTGACGCATGAAAGCAGGATGAAGGAATTTACAAGAATTAAGGAGTTGGGTGTTGTGGGCGTTAAGGTCGATTTCTTTTTAAGCGAAAAGCAGGAAATGGTCAGATATTATCTGGATATCCTGGATGATGCAGCAGCCTGCGAAATGATGGTTTACTTTCATGGCTGCCTGGTACCCCGCGGGTGGGCGCGTACTTATCCGCACCTGATGACCTATGAAGGAATCCGGGGAGCAGAATGGTATAATAACGGACCTGAATTTACCACTACGGCTCCATCGCATAACACTGTGGTTCCTTTTACCAGGAATGTGGTGGGTTCCATGGATTATACACCCGTTACTTTTACCAATTCACAATTCCCACATATCACCTCATTCGGGCACGAACTGGCCCTCAGTGTTGTGTTTGAATCGGGGATTCAGCATATGGCCGACCGGCCGGAAGGATACAGAAGTTTACCCGATGCACCGAGGACATTTTTGAAAGAAATTCCCAGTGCATGGGATGATACCAAACTGCTTGACGGATACCCTGGAAAAGACGTGACTATTGCACGACGTAAAGGGAACTGCTGGTATATCGGAGGCATCAGCGCTGAAAACAAGGAAAAGACCAAAACATTGAAATTCGATTTTTTACCGGAAGGGATCAGATACAAGCTGGTACTTATCGCAGACGGCAACCATGACAGGGATTTCAACACAAAGTATATGGTTGTGGACCGGTCATCAGCGGTTGATGTCAGAATGTTAAGACGTGGCGGATTTGCAGCAAGCCTGAAACCCATTCTTTAGTAAAGCCGGGATGTAAGAAAAACAAATGACCATGATGAAAAATAACCTCATTATCAACATACTTGCTTTGGCTCTTCTGCCATTTGTAACATTGACCGCACAAAGCAGGCTCTATCTGAATGAATTTCCCCTTCAGGATGTCAAATTGCTGGACGGACCGTTCAAAAAAGCGCAGGATCTGAATATTGAGGTATTGCTGAAATATGATGCCGACCGGTTGCTGGCACCGTACCGCAAAGAGGCAGGACTGCCGGCTAAAACCCAGGGCTTTCCTAATTGGGAGGGATTGGATGGTCACGTTGCCGGACATTATTTGTCGGCCATGGCCATCAATTATGCATCAACAGGTAATGCAGAATGCAAAAAGCGCATGGAATACATACTGGCAGAACTTAAAGCCTGCCAGGATGCTAATGCTGCCAATAATGCGGAATGGGGTATCGGATATGCAGGCGGTGTTCCGGAAAGCAAAAAAATCTGGCCCGCTTTTAAAAAAGGAGATTTCTCAGCATATAGATCAGCCTGGGTTCCTCTTTATAATATTCATAAAATGTATACCGGCTTAAGAGATGCATGGCTGTATGCAGGCAATGAAGAAGCCAAAAACATATTCTTAAGGTTCTGCGATTGGGGCATCGATATCATTTCTGGTCTTAGCGACGAACAGCTGCAAAACATTCTCGGCATTGAACACGGGGGCATAAACGAGATCTATGCCGATGCATTCCAGATTACAGGAGACAGGAAGTATCTGGAAGCCGCTAAACGGTATTCCCACCGCGCATTTCTTGAACCAGCATCGCGGGGAATTGACAATCTCGACAACAAACATTCCAACACACAGGTTCCCAAATTCATCGGATTTGCAAGAATTGCTGAATTAAGCGGGGATGAGGAATATGGTAAAGCAGGCCGGTTCTTCTGGGAAACAGTTACGAACAACCGTTCTCTGGCTTTTGGAGGCAACAGCAGACGGGAACATTTTCCTTCAGCGTCGGCATGTATTGATTTTATCAATGATGTGGAAGGTCCCGAATCCTGTAATTCCAACAACATGCTGAAATTGACAGAAGACCTTTTCCGGATGAATGCTTCTGCAAAATACGCTGACTATTACGAACGAACTGTGTTCAACCACATACTATCAACCCAGCATCCATCGCACGGGGGGTATGTATACTTCACTTCTGCACGTCCGCGTCATTACAGGGTCTATTCCGCACCTAACCAGGCCATGTGGTGTTGCGTTGGCACAGGAATGGAGAACCACGGAAAATACAATCAGTTTATATATACCCATACCGGAGATTCCTTATTTGTGAATCTCTTCATTGCATCAGAACTCAAATGGAAGGACCGGAACATCACACTCCGGCAGGAAACAAACTTTCCCAATGAAGAACAAACAAAATTGCGCATTACAGAAGGGTCCGGCAGGTTTAATCTGATGATTCGCTATCCTTCATGGGTTCAAAACGGCGCATTAATAATTACCGTAAATGGAAAACCTTGTAAATATGAAGCTGTACCTTCATCTTATATCTGCATCAACAGGAAATGGAAGAAAGGGGATGTGATTGAGGTAAAATTGTCCATGCAAAACACCATTGAGCGTTTGCCGAATGTACCTGACTATATCGCTTTCCTGCATGGCCCTATATTACTTGGCGCAAAAACAGGGACCGAAGATTTAAAAGGGCTTGTTGCTGACGATGGCCGCTGGGCACACATTGCCGGAGGTGAAAAATTACCTGTGAATGAGGCTCCCATTATTATTGAAGATGACATTCAAAACATCGCATCCAAACTTGAAATGATAAAGGACCAACCCTTGCATTTTAAGCTTCATGCACATATGATACATCCTATGGATGTTGTTCTTGAACCCTTTTACCAGATTCACGATGCCCGGTATATGATGTACTGGCTTACATTAAGCAATTCAGGATATCAAGGTTACCTGGATTCCTTATCAAATATTGAAAATAAAAGAATTGCACTGGAAAAACGAACCATTGATTTTGTTGCTCCGGGCGAACAGCAGCCGGAAGTGGATCATGAAATGCTGAAAGAAGGTTCAAACACAGGTAATGTAAATAATGAATTCTACCGGGATGCCCGTAATGAAGGCTACTTTAGTTACAACATGGCTACCGGTCAGGAAACAAAACTAAGTCTGATTGTCCGTTATTGGGGAGCCGAATGGGGAAACAGAAAATTCGATATTTACATTGATGATGTGAAATTGCTTACGGTGAACAATACCGGAAAATGGGAACAGTCGCAGTTTAAGGAAGAAGCCTATCCCCTGCCCGATGCGATGGTTGAAGGGAAGAGTCATATCAGGGTCAAATTCCAGGCATTGCCCGACAACACCGCAGGAGGTGTGTATTACATCCGCCTGGTAAGAAATTCAGAAACCAAATAAAGTCACGATTATGAAGAAGCTCTTATTTCTACTCACATGCATTACAGCACCGATTTCTTACGGACAGTTTGCCGATCTTGCTCCTACGCCTCCTATGGGATGGAATTCATGGAATGCATTTGGATTGGAAATCAATTCCAAAATAGTTCTGGCAGTTGCTGACTCCATGGTATCTAAAGGTTTAGCCGCCGCCGGATACGAATATATTGTTATTGACGACGGATGGCAGATCGATCGCGACAAGAACGGAAAAATTATCGTTGATTCATCACGCTTTCCGGAGGGAATCAAATACCTGGCGGATTACGTGCATTCAAAGGGCTTGAAATTTGGCATATATACCTGCTGTGGTACAAAAACCTGCGGAGGACGTCCCGGAAGTTACGGCTTTGAAGCTATTGACGCAAAAACATATGCAGAATGGGGCGTCGACTTTATTAAAGAAGACTGGTGTAATACAAACGGAATGGATAGCCGTACCCAGTATAAAATAATGAGCGAAGCCATTAAGGCATCAGGCCGGAAAATGATCCTGAGTCTTTGTGAATGGGGCAGTACCAAGCCATGGGAATGGGCAGAAGGAATCGGCGCTATGTGGAGAACCACAGGTGACATTCAGGATTGTTTTGATTGCAAAAGAGACTGGGGCGGAATGGGATGGGTCCACATTCTCGATTTGAATGCGCCGCTTGCACCTTATGCCGGACCAGGACACTGGAATGATCCAGACATGCTTGAAGTTGGAAATAAAGGCCTTACCATAACCGAAAGCCGGGCACATTTCTCCTTGTGGTGCATGATGGCTGCTCCCTTAATTGCCGGTAACAACATCAGTACCATGAACGATACCATCCGTGAAATTCTCACCGCTCCTGAACTGATTGCCATAAATCAGGATCCTTTGGGTGTACAAGGTACCCGCATCCGGAATGAAAATGGATTACAGGTATGGAAGAAACCCTTAAGCGACGGATCGGTAGCAGTCGCCCTTTTGAATCTGTCTCCAAATCCGGCAGAAATGAACGTTTCTCTGGAGGAAACAGGATTAAAAAATGGCGTGAATAGTAAGGTTCGTAATTTATGGGACCGTAAGGACCTGGATCCGGTTACAAATGGGTTCAAAACCAAAGTAGATTCACATGGTGTTGTGGTGGTTAAAATAACTCAGAAGTAACGGGGCCTGGCTTATAATTATCTTGTTAATCAGTGAGATTCATGTATTTAATACGCAGAAAAAAATGAAAAATAACCTATTCAGGAAATTTGCAGGAACCGGAAAAACGATTCTGCTATGCACACTTATAACAGCCTGTTTCACTCATAGTATGGCTCAAAGCAATAAGGCCAAAGCACAGAAAGGAAACAATCCCGTGTTTTTCAATGTTGTTTACCAGGGAAACGATCAGGTCTATAAGGATTTTCCTTTGAAACCAGATGAATTTTACAATCCCATACTGCAGGGTTGTTACCCCGACCCAAGCATGACACGCAAGGGTAATGATTATTACCTGGTTTGTTCGTCGTTTGCCATGTTCCCCGGTGTACCTATTTTCCATTCAAATGACCTGGTAAACTGGAAGCAAATTGGCCATGTTCTGGACCGGACATCTCAGCTGAAAGTTGAGGATTGCGGTATCAGTGCAGGTGTTTATGCACCTCAGATTATTTACAATCCTTACAATGATACTTTTTATATGATTACCACCCAGTTTTCGGGGGGATTTGGAAACATTGTTGTGAAAACAAAAGATCCTCTACAGGGATGGAGTGACCCGTATAAACTCAAATTTAACGGCATTGACCCTTCTTTGTTTTTTGATGACAATGGTAAAGCCTATGTCATCCATAACGATGCCCCCGATAAGGGCAAAGAACTTTACAGTGGACACCGCGTCATTAAAATCTGGGAATACGACCTTGAAAATGATCAGGTGATTCCGGGTACCGATTTGATCATCGTAGATGGTGGTGTTGATATTTCCTATAAACCGATATGGATTGAAGCCCCGCATATATACAAGAAAAACAATTTGTACTACTTGATGTGTGCAGAAGGCGGTACGGGCGACTGGCACAGCGAGGTGGTTTTTGTCAGCGATAAAGCAAAAGGGCCTTATAAACCTGCACCTGCCAATCCAATCCTCACCCAGCGCTATTTTCCCAAAGAGCGTGCCAATAAGATAGACTGGGCTGGCCATGCAGATATTTCAAAGGTTCAGGATGATCAATATTATGGTGTATTTCTTGCCATTCGTCCCAATGTAAAAGACCGTGTAAATATTGGCAGAGAGACCTTTATCCTTCCTGTTGACTGGTCGGGTAAATTTCCTGTATTTGAAAACGGACTGGTACCCTTGTCCCCAAAATTGAAAATGCCACAGGGTGTAACTGAAAACAAGGCAGGTAAGGAAGGCTTCTTCCCGAATGGCAACTTTACTTTTACAGAAAATTTCACTTCAGAAAAGCTCGACTATCGGTGGATTGGTCTGAGAGGTCCCCGTGAAAACTTTATCACCATTGCAAAAAAAGGGGGATTGCAAATCAATCCCTTTCAAACCAATATCAAAGAGGTAAAGCCCACCTCCACCCTTTTCATGCGGCAACAGCACAATGATTTTTCATTTTCTGTAACGCTCAATTACAAACCCGCTACAGAAAAAGATCTGGCAGGAATCGTTTGTCTGCAAAGTGAGAAATTCAATTATGTTTTCGGTATCACCAAAAAGGCAAATGAAACTTTTCTGGTATTGCAAAGAACAGAAAAAGGGAAACCGAAGATTATTGCCCAAACGCCTGTTGATGTAAAAAACCCGATCCAACTAAAAGTGGAAGCTGAAGGAGCAGATTACAGGTTTTCATATTCTGTTGCCGGAACTGACTATGTAAATATAGGGGGACCGGTTTCAGGAGATATTCTTTCCACCAATGTGGCAGGCGGTTTCACCGGAAATCTCATTGGTTTATACGCCACTGCGGCAAACGATATTTTACCTGAATGATGTTCTTATATAATTGGAAACTGATGAGAAGTATTCACATTTTTATCCTTGCAATTACCCTAAACTTTGTTCAGCTTCAGGTTGGAATATCACAACCCAGTCAAAAAACCGGTATGGGCATAAAAACAAAAACGGGCGATATTGAAATTGAAATTCAATTCCTTAGCCCCTCCATTGTCAGGGTCATAAAATGGCCACAGGGCCAGACCTATGCCAAAGAAAGCCTTTCCGTGAACATGACACCCCTGAAAACTGCTTTTACAGTAAGTGAAAAATCAGGAGACCATGTTTCCCTGAAAAGTGATCAGATGACCGTTCAGGTCGATCTGAAAAACGGGAACATATCCTTCTCTGCACGTGATGGCCGGGTAATGCTGCGTGAAAAACCACAAGGAACAGTTTTCACTCCTTATAACGATGCCGGCAATCCGACATACAGCGTGCTTCAATCCTTTTTGCTTGACAAGGATGAAGCCATCTATGGACTGGGCCAGCAGCAACAAGGGAAAATGATACAAAGGAACCTGAAATTAAATATGATTCAGGGAAATACCGACGATTATATTCCATTCTTTCAATCGGTAAAAGGTTATGGCCTTTTTTGGGACAATTATGCGCCCACCTTGTTCGAAGACAATCCGGAAAGCACATCATTCAAATCGGATATTGGCGACTGTATTTATTACTATTTTATGATCGGTGGCAATGCAGATGGCGTAATTGCCCAAATGCGTGAACTTACCGGACAGGCCCCCATGTTTCCGTTGTGGACATACGGATACTGGCAAAGCAAAGAGCGCTACAAAAGCCAGGACGAAATTGTTGGCGTTGTAAAAAAATACCGTGAACTTGGTGTTCCGCTCGATGGCATCATTCAGGACTGGCAATATTGGGGCAACAACTATCTATGGAATGCCATGGAATTTTTGAATCCCGAATTTTACGATCCCCAGAAAATGGTGAATGATATTCATGGCATGAATGCCCATGTGATCATATCCATCTGGAATTCCTTTGGCCCTCAAACAAAACCATACAGGGAACTGGAAAAGATAGGAGCCCTGATGGATTTTAAAACCTGGCCTGAGTCGGGCTCGGAAAAATGGCCGCCTAACCCCGATTATCCTTCAGGAGTAAGGGTTTATGACGCCTTCAATCCTGCAGCACTTGATATCTTCTGGAAGTATCTGAATGCCGGTATTTATTCACTGGGAATGGATGGCTGGTGGATGGATTCATCGGAACCCGACCATATGCAATTTAAAGACAGCGATCTGGATCAGAAAACCGCACTGGGATCATTCCGGAAAGTAAGGAATGCTTTTCCGTTGATGACCGTGGGAGGAGTATCTCAGCATCAACGGGCTTTGTCATCAGACAAACGGGTGTTTATCCTGACCCGGTCTGCGTTTGCCGGTCAGCAGCGATATGGTGCCAACACATGGTCAGGTGACGTTGTTGCATCTTGGGAGGCTTTAAGAAATCAGATTTCAGCAGGCCTGAATTTTTCGCTTTGTGGAATTCCTTACTGGAACAGCGATATTGGTGGCTTCTTCCTGTGGAACTTCAAGAAAAAACTGGAAGATGCTGACTACCGCGAATTATATGCCCGGTGGATTCAGTTTGGCACCTTCTGTCCCATGATGCGCTCGCACGGAGAAGGCGCACCACGGGAAATATACCAGTTCGGAAAAAAAGGAGATCGCGTATATGATGCCATTGAAAAATACATCCATCTGCGTTACAGTCTGCTGCCCTATATTTACTCAGCTTCATGGGACGTAACAGCTCACAATTCTACCATGATGCGGTCGCTGGTAATGGATTTTGCGTATGATAAAAAAGCTTTGGATCTGAATGATGAATATATGTTTGGGAAGTCCATACTTGTTTGTCCCGTTACCACACCCATGTATTCCAAAGACACCGAAGAGGATTTCAGCGCCATTCAAAGTAAGCAAGTCTATCTTCCGGAACGGATCGTCTGGTATGATTTCTGGACAGGCGAACAGTTCAAGGGCGGTCAGGCCATAAAGAAAGAAACTCCGCTCGATATCATGCCCTTATATGTGAAGGCCGGCACGATTCTTCCCATAGGCCCCAAAGTACAGTACGCCACTGAAAAAAAATGGGATACTCTGGAAATCCGCGTATATGAAGGAGCAGATGGCGCATTTACCCTTTATGAAGATGAAAACGACAACTACAATTATGAGAAAGGTTTATATACGACCATTGAATTCAGGTGGAACAATGCCAAACGAACACTGACTGTAGGAGACCGGAATGGTGCATTTCCGGGAATGCTGAATAACCGGACTTTCAACATTGTACTTGTAGGTAAAGAAAAAGGAACCGGAATGGATTCCCTGAAAACATCTGATAAAACAGTGAACTACACGGGTAAGAAATTATCCGTAAAGCTTTAAACAGCCCTAATCAGAAAATAATAAACACGGTGATGAAACTACAGAATACTGCACTGTTCATTCTGGTTACAGCCATGTTCAGCCCGGGATATAGGGCAAACCAATTCATTATAATCTAAGTATTTGTTATGAAACGCAGAGGTTTTCTCAAAAGGGGTGCAATGACCATAGGATTAGTGGGTACGTCGTCCCTGCTGATTGCAAAATCCGATGAAAATAATCAAAAACCGTCAGGGATTTCAGGTGCCGAACCGGAAGAGATCCGTTCCTCCGGATATCTTCGACGTGTGCAGTCGGATCAGTTTCTGCCAAAGCCTCCCGGGTATGTCGGCCTGGCAATTGCCCCGATGCCGTTGGCTGAACGGATCAGACGGAAAATAATACCACAACAGGGCTTTTGCTGCCTGACACCCGGTGGTGAAGCGCTCAGCTCAGGTAATGGAGCTGTAAACATTGAGGTGCCGGGGAATCTCTTTGCCGAACAGATTTCTTTCAGCCATGAAAGCCTGTTCACACCCCGTAAGAAATCTCTGGAAGCGCCCAACATCGCGCATGTTTTTCCGCAGGTGCGGCAAATGATGCTGGACGGAAAATACGACGAAGCCATCATGATCGCCTACAACGAGTGGCGTAAAACCCCCATTTCCCTGGCCGGGTTTGGCGGTTCAAGATTTAACATGTTCCTGGAGTCACCCAAAAGCACATCGGTAAAGGACTACCTCCGCACGGTGGATTTTGGAAACACTGAGGTAAAGGTTTACTGGACGGACGAGCACGGCGACTGGGTTCGCCGGATCTTCACGTCGCGGCCCGACAATGTTGTGGTCCAATGGCTCACGGCCCCTGCAAAACATCAGGTAAATGTTCGCATCCGGGTATCGGAAGGAGGCGGAGGACGTGAGGGAATTCCGGGGGGTAACAAGTCCGGCAACACGCTCACGGACTTTAATGAACAACGGCTGATTATTAAGGGCAGGTTGGACCCTTCTGTGGATAACCGGGGATATGCCAACATAACTCGTGTAGTCCGCGAAGGTGGCTCAGCCCGTATGGATGGAGATACCCTTGTGATCGAAAATGCATTATCCGTGATGCTGCTCACCCGCATTGAATATTTACCAGACTTCAGTGACGACCATGTAGAAACTGTATGGAAATCGCTGGAAGCACTCACACCGGACTATCCGGCGCTACTGGAGCGAGCCCGTGTGATCCAATCTGAAATGCTCAACAGGGTGACGGTGGATTTCGGTGAGGCCTCCAAATACGGCCTGTCAGCCGAAGAGCTTTTGTCTGATCAGCGCTCCAACCCGGGTTATTCGGGGGCTTTTCTCAAGACATTTTTCGAGATGTGCCGCTACTGGTTTATCATCACCACCGGTAAGTATCGTAGCGTATGGGCCCTGACCAATGTCAATACCAACCTTCAGGTTGCACCCATAACCCTGGGCAATCATCGCGAAGGTGAATTGGCCTACTTCGACTGGGTTGAAAGTCTGTTTGAGGACTACCGCACCAATGCAAAGAATATATACGGCATGCGTGGCGCCCATTATCCCATAGCGCCGACCAAAGATTCCGGTGTTTTTACCATGTTCGACCATGCCGACAGTACCGGTGAAACGTGGCCGCATCCATACTGGATCAGTGCCGGCGGCTGGGTTTTACGGCCATTCTGGGACCACTATCTGGTAACCGGAGATTTGGATTTCCTCCGCAAGCGTATGGTACCGGCATACAAGGATCTGGCGCTTTTTTACGAGGATTTCCTGACGGTGACAGATAAAAATGGGAATTACATCTTCGTTCCATCCTTCTCTCCGGAGAACAATCCCGGCAACCTGAATCCCGGGTGTATGGCCGTGATTAACGCAAGTATGGATATTTCGGTGTGCCGCGAAGTCCTTACAAACCTGGTAGAGGCATGCGAGTTGCTGGGCATTGAGGGCGACAGTGTGCCGAAATGGAAAGCAATATTGGCCAAGCTTCCGCCTCACCTTCTTGAACCGGATGGCACCCTGAAGGAATGGGCATGGTCTGATCTGGAAGAACGTTATAACCACCGGCATGTCTCTCAATGCTATGGAGCATGGCCGGGCGACGAAATTGATCCCGACCGTACCCCGAAACTGGCTAAGGCTGCATTGATAGCCGACCGGAAGCGTGCACATGAGCGGCTGGCTGCACATAGTCATTGTCAACGGGCATTGATTGGCGCCAGACTCAAGGATAACTATATGGTAGACAGTGAACTCCGGCAATTGCTTGAACAGGGTTTCGTTGGTACCACGCTCCTGTGCCCTCACGATCCATACGCTAACATGCGGATACCGGATGCACAGGGTGGAATTCCCGCAATCATGATGGAAATGCTGGCCTATTCACGCCCAGGTATCATTGAGGTGCTTCCGGCTCTCCCTCACACGCTGGTTAAGGGATCCATCAAGGGAATGCTCCTTCGCACCTTTGCACGCCTTGACAAGCTCGACTGGAATATGGAGGCAGGGACCGTTGACCTCACTGTTACATCCCTGAGAAAGCAGGACGTAACCCTGATTGCCAGGTATGGCATTGAAGAAATAGATGCTTCTACCGGGGTTTTGGCAGACAGCCCCCATTCCGGTCAGGCTACCTGCAATTTGCATTTACCTGAAGGAAGACCGGTGGAGATCCATTTGAAAACAGGCCGGCGCAATCCGTTGGATTGGGTTAAATGGGTCTAAACTACTCGTAAAAGAAAAATCACATGAAGCGCAGAAAATTTGTTAAAACAGGTGCAGCATCTGTTGGCATAGTGGGGGCCCTGGAAATCTCTCCTTTGCTGGCTGCAGCTGCAAGCGAATCATCCAAAAAAAATACATTGTCAGATGACAACCGGCCTGCAGCATATCTTAACCAAGTGCAGGGGTCGCCAAACCTGCCCAATCTACCGGCCGCTGGGAAATCGTATCCGATCCCTCCGATGGCCCTTAGCGAGCGGGTGAGACAGAAAATTGTGCCGCAACGGGGTTTCTGCAGTATCGCACCGGGAAAACTGGTCAGCGAAGCACTTACTTCAGGCAATGGCATGATGAATATCGAGTTGATGGGCAATCCCTATTCGGAACAAATCCTTTTCCACCATGAAAGTTTGCTTATGCCCTGGAAGAGGCCCATGGAAGCACCCGACATTGCCGGAATATTTCAGCAGGTACGGCAGATGTTGCTGGATGGAAAAAGCAAAGAAGCCATTGCGCTGGCTATTCAACATATGAATGAAAGTCCTGTAAAGCAGGATACCGAACCACACCTCACCATCCCGGCATTCCTGATGCATCTCCGTCTGCCTGAATCCCTTTCGGCCAGGAATTATCTGCGCACAGTCAATTTCGATAACAGCGAAATCAAGGTCATGTGGAGTGACGAACAGGGTGACTGGCTTCGGAAAACTTTCACCTCACGGCCCGACAACATCGTTGTTCAATGGCTGGCAGCCCCGGAAGGCAAAAAAATGAACGTCAGCATCTCCTTGCAGAAGTCGGCTGGGTGGAGCATGTGTTCCGGTATGGACTGGGGCGCAAAAAGGGGAATTGGAACCACGGATCCTGACCTTGCTGCCTTCGTTGATCTGGCATCGGACCAAAAAAAACTTGCCCCAAAGGGTGTCGAAGTTTGCGATGTTCAGCAGGACTCCAGCGAACAGCGGCTGATTTACAAATGCCTTTTAGATCAGTCCGTGGACAACAGCGGCTATGCCGGGGTCACCCGAGTAGTTCAAAAAGGTGGATCGGCGAAGATGGACGGCCATACGCTGGTTATTGAGAACGCAACCTCTGTAATGCTGCTTACGCGCATTGAATACCATACCGAATTCAGCGAAAACCTTGTTGAATCTCTTTGCAAAGCGGTGGAAGCCATCACGCCCGACTATGCGGTATTGCTGGAGCGACATCAAAAGGTGCAATCGGAAATGCTTAACCGTGTCACCATTGATTTCGGAGGAGCCCTACAATACGGCATGTCTGTTGAAGAACTTCTGACCGACCAGTTATCACGACCAGACTATTCGCCCGCCTTGCTGGAGAAGATTTTCGAAATGGGACGACATTGGTTTATCTTAAATAGTGGCAAATATCCGGGCATTGCGGCCGGGATCAACTCCACCATAAACCTGCAAATGGCAGGCGTCGTACAAGGCGATCTGCACGAAGGATTGGAGGCATACTTTAAATGGATGGAGGAAATTGCAACGGATTGCCGAAGCAATGCAAAAAACATATTCGGTTTCAGGGGTACTTCATATCCCCTCTTTCCCGATAAGGGGTTTGGCGTCAATTTCTATTATACGCCCAACACCCAGATCGGAGTATGGCCCTACTGGATTTCCGCCGGAGGCTTTTGCGTGCGTCATTTCTGGGATCAATACCTGGTTACCGGGGATGTAGCGTTTCTCCGCGACCGGGTCGTACCCATATACAAAGAATTGGCGCAGTTTTACGAGGATTTTCTAACCATCACCGATAAGGATGGAAATTATATTTTTGTCCCTTCCATCTCGCCCGAGAATACATCTGTAAACACCGATCCATCCGGGCCTGCCTTGATCAATGCTACCATGGACATTACGATCTGCAGGGAAGTTCTTGCAAATTTAATCCAGGCATGTGAACTTCTGGTTATCGAATCAGAAAGCGTGGCAAAATGGAAGGCCATGCTGGCAAAGTTACCGCCCTATATGATTGAAATGGACGGGACCTTAAAGGAATGGGCATATCCGACACTGGAGGAACGTTACACCCACAGGCATGTCTCCCATCTCTACGGAGCCTGGCCGGGATATGACATTGATCCGGATCGTACGCCCAAACTGGCACGAGCTGCAGAGATAGCAAACCGCAGACGCACCTTTGATACCATGCCCAATGCTGTTGCAGGTGAAACCCTGGCTGCTTACGGTCGCTGCCATCGAGCCCTGATTGGTGCCCGCCTAAAAGACAATATCATTGTGGATATACAGCTGAGACAATTGATTGAACAAGGCTATATCAGCACCGCGCTGAGGTGTTCACGCGAACCTTATAGCATACCAGTGCCTGATGCGCAGGGTGGAATTCCTGCAATCATGATGGAAATGCTGGTATACTCCCGCCCCGGTGTGATAGAGCTGCTTCCTGCTCTTCCTGCCTCGCTGAAAAAAGGATCCATCAAGGGAATGCTTGCGCATACCTTTGCGAGGATCAACAATCTGTCCTGGGATATGGAAGCCGGAACCGTTGACCTCTCCATCACCTCGCTGAGAAAGCAGGACATCACACTGATGGCCCGCTATGGAATAGAAGATATATCCGTGCCTTCAGGAGTTTTGGGAACATTCACAAAATACCAGGCGGACTGTGAATTGCATTTGCCGGAAAACCAACGGGTGGAAATCCACCTGAAGCTCGGAAATCACAATACACTGGAGTGGGTGAAATATGAATTATGAATTATGAATTATGGATTATGGATTGTGAATTATGAATTAAAAAATAAAATACCATGGATTTGCGAAAATTTACACTGGTTGTCTTAATGTCAGGCCTTTTCTGCTATTCCTTCAGCCAATCGGCCAGAAAAGAACAGCTTTTTGATGATAGCTGGAAATTCTATAAAGGCGAGATCAAAAACGCTGAAAAGCCGGCGTTCAATGATAAAACGTGGCGCAATGTTGATTTGCCGCACGACTGGAGCATTGAAAATCTCCCGGGTCAAAAGGCCGGTGAAGTTGTGGGCCCTTTTTCCAAAGAAAGCATTGGCACAACCGCTACAGGGTATACCGTAGGAGGAACTGCATGGTATCGTAAATCGTTTACATTAAGTCCCCTTGAGAAATTCAGCCGCACCATCATATCTTTCGACGGTGTGTATATGAATTCTGAGGTATGGGTGAATGGCAAACGCGTGGGGAACCATCCTTATGGCTATACGGCATTTCATTATGATATCACCGGATTTCTCAATGCTCCGGGCAAGGCAAATACCATTGCCGTTAAAGTCAGAAACGAAGGAAAGAACTCAAGGTGGTACAGCGGATCGGGGATATACAGGCATGTTTGGCTGATCCAAACGCAATCTGTTTCAATAGCACACGATGGTATTGCGGTATCCACAGAGAATATCGAAGCAGGGAATGCGATACTCAAGATCTTATCCACTGTTCAAAATCGGGCTGATAAAAATACGCCTGTAAAACTGAATATTAATATCATTGACGCACAGGGAAAAACAGTGTTTACTCAGGAATCACAGGAAAAATCCATTCTTCCCGGCAACAGTGCTGATATAGCAGAATTAATAACCGTGCAAAAGCCAAAACTCTGGTCGGTTGATGATCCCAATCTATATACCGCTGAAGTTCAGGTTATTGCCAATGGCGTCGAAACAGACAAGGTGTCTGTATCCTTTGGAATCCGAACCATTCAGTTCAGCGCTGATAAAGGATTTTTGCTCAATGGCAAAAAGGTTGTTCTGAGAGGCGGCTGCTTGCATCATGACAATGCCTTTCTGGGCTCCGCAACCATTGACCGTGCTGAAGAAAGACGTGTAGAACTCATGAAAGCCTATGGCTTCAATGCCATTAGAACCAGTCATAACCCGCCTTCCAGACAATTTCTGGATGCCTGTGACCGGACAGGTGTTCTGGTAATGGACGAAGCATTTGATATGTGGGTGCGTCCCAAGAACCCCGAAGATTATCATCTGTATTTCAATGATTGGTGGAAAAAAGACCTGCAATCGATGATTCACAGAGACAGAAATCATCCCTGTATCATCCTTTGGAGTATCGGAAATGAGATCAACGAACGTGCGGACACTTCAGGCCTTGCCATCAGAAAAAAACTGGTTGCCGAAGTGCATGCATTGGATCTGACACGACCGGTAACTGAGGCTATTTGCAATTTCTGGGACCATCCGGGACAGGAGTGGCAAACTACAGCGCCTGCCTATGCGGATCTGGATGTAGGCGGATACAATTACCTCCATCAGCAGTACGATGCAGATCATGCCTTGTATCCCGACCGGATCATCGTAGGAACGGAATCATTTGCCCTGGAAGCTTATGACAACTGGAAACAAATGGAAAAGAATCCCTGGGTGATTGGCGATTTTGTATGGACTGCCATGGATTACCTGGGAGAAACAGCATGTGGCAACACAAGCTATGCTCCTCAGTCGAATATCCGCGTAGGACTGAAACCCTGGCCTTGGTTTAATGCTTTCTGCGGTGATATTGATCTTTGCGGTTTTAAAAAACCACAGATGTACTATAAGGATGTGGTTTGGGAAAACAGCAAGCTGGAAATGATTGTACATGCCCCGGTTCCTGAAGGCATGGTTGAAACTGTTTCATATTGGGGTTGGCCAGATGAATATCAGAGCTGGAACTGGGCTGGCAACGAAGGCAGAATTATGGATGTAAGGGTATTTTCCAATTGCCAGGCAGTGCGACTTGAATTAAACGGCAGGATCATTGCTGAACAAGATGTTGCTGACACCTCCAAATACATTGTAAATTTCAAGGTTCCCTATGAACCGGGCGTTCTGAAAGCCATCGCGATGATCAATGGCATTGAAGTAGCACAGAAAGAAATCAGGACCACTGGGGAACCCGCTCACATAAAATTAACAGCCGACCGGCGCAGGATCAGGTCCGACCGCAACGACCTTTCATATGTAAAGGTTGAAATCACAGACAAACAGGGAAACGTGATCCCCAATGCCGAAATACCGGTCACCTTTGAAGTTTCCGGCCAGGGTGAGATGGCAGGCTCAGGTAACGGATGTCCTACAGACATGGATAGTTTCAACAGCAAAACGGTAAAGACTTTCCGGGGTCAATCCCTTGTCATCCTCAGACCTTTAATGGATAAAAAAGCAGGAACAATACGGCTGAAGGCTTCGGCAGCGGGACTGGAGAATAGTGAGCTGGAAGTTGTTGTGGAGGATTAATTTCTTACTTCATGGTTCGATGTTCGATGTTTAGTGTTAAAAAAATTGAACACCGAACACCGAATGATGAAGATAGAAGACTTTAATTCAACTCCTTCAAAGTTGAGGAGTCGGGTGGTCATCTTACCACGGGTTTCACCCGCGGTTATTCAAATTACGCCACTTCGTGGCTAAATGGATTTACCAATTGGCTGATGTTTCAGATAGATCAACAAATTGGATTCTGATAATAGCAACCCCGAAAGGGGTAAAATCTCGATATCCGCGGGTGAAACCCGTGGATAAAGGACATCACTCTTCAACAACCCTGATAAGGGTTGAATTTATGGATATACACATAACAAGTCATATGCAAAAACACAAGTTTCTGATACCGATCATCTGCCTGATCCCTTTAGTGGGAAAAGCTCAGACTGTAAAAAGCTATGCTCAGGAAAATGATAAAGTATGCATAGCGCTCACGGAAGGAACGCTCAGCATTATCCCCTTAAGCGAAAACGTTGTGCGCATTCGTTATGGGAAACAGGAGGGCGCTGTGCTGCCAGAACTGGTTCTGACAGGGAAAAAACCTGTTCCTGCCTTTAAGGTTTCGGATCTTCCTGTGAAACTGGAAGTAAGCACATCTGAAATGATTGTTACTGTTGACAAACAAACGGGCAACCTCACATTTGCAGATCACTCTGGAAAGGTATTTCTTAATGAAAAAGCGGGATCCCGCAAAATAATTCCCGATACGGTTCGGGGAGAACCCTGTTATAACATTGAGCAGAGCTTCGAAGCGCCTGATGAGAAGTTCATTTTTGGACTCGGACAGTTTCAGGATGGCCATTATAATCTCAAAGGAGTTACGCGCCGGCTAACCCAGGTGAATTCACAAATAGCCATTCCATTCATCTATTCAGGTAATGGATACGGACTGCTCTGGCATCAGTATGGGCTCACCGATTATAATCCAGCCGATCATTTTATTCAGCTTGAGAAACAACAAGCTGAAGAAAACAACCTGGCAGCTGATGTAACCACAACTTCAGGAAGCCAGAGAATCTCACAAAATCAGTCGCTTTATACAGGTACTTTCCAGGTTCCTCAGGATGGCGTTTATTCCCTGTTCCTTGATCTGGGAACCATGGGCAACAGGCATTTCGTGACTGTTGATGAAAAGCCCTGCCTGGATCAAAGCAACATATGGCTCCCTCCGACTGCCAGCGCATTTGTAAATTTGAGTGCCGGAACACACCGTGTGCAGGTGATTTGCAAGTCGGATAATAACCCTACGCTTGCATGGAAACTGAAAGATCCTTTAAATACATTCCGTTCACCCCATGCGAAAATGATGGACTACCTGGTGTTTTACGGTCCTTCTGCCGATTCCGTCATTGCTTCGTACCGCAAACTATCCGGAAATGCACCCCTGTTTCCTTTGTGGGCCTATGGATTCTGGCAATGTCGTGAACGGTATACTTCTTTTTCTCATTTGACAGAAACCGTGAAGGAGTTCAGAAAAAGAAAACTTCCTTTGGATGTGATTGTGCAGGATTGGCAGTATTGGGGCGACCGGGGATGGGGCGTTCCTCAGTTCGACGAAAAAAATTATCCCGATCCTTCAAAATTCATCAGTGAATTGCATGGTCTTCATGCCCATTTTAACATTTCGATCTGGTCCAATCCCGATAAAAACTCCACCCTTGGAAAGGAATATCTCAACAGAAACCTCTTTATTCCGGGGACCAAATGGCTCGACTACTTTAATCCTGAAACCCGCAAGGCTTATTGGAACACCCTCAATGAAAATATGTTTGTTTATGGCGTTGATTCATGGTGGATGGATGCTGTAGAGCCTGAAAATGATGCGCTGAAAGGAGAAACAACATTTGCAGGACCCGGTGAATTATACCGCCTCACCTACCCGCTCATGGTAAGTTCCGCTGTTTATGAAGGGCAGCGCAATACCACTTCAGATAAAAGGGTTTGCATCCTCACGCGTTCTGCTTTTCCGGGACAGCAGCGGTATGGGATTATTAACTGGTCGGGTGATGTAGGCTGGGATTGGGAAACATTTAAACGGCAAATAACTGCCGGACTGAATTTTACCATTACAGGTTTCCCATACTGGACCACAGACATCGGCGGATTCTTCAGGCCTGGCTCTTCGCAGTATACCGACGAGAAATACCATGAATTGCTGGTACGCTGGTACCAATATGGCACATTCAATCCCATTTTCCGGATACATGGCTATCAGAGTGAAACTGAGCCTTGGAAATACGGACCGGTTGTTGAAAATCATATGCGTAAAATGCTGAATCTGCGTTACCGGCTTCTTCCATATATCTATTCAGAGGCATGGCAGGTAACAAAAAACGGATCCACCATGATGCGGCCCATGATCATGGACTTCAGAAACGATTCTGTTGCAGTAAAACAGTCCTATCAGTTTATGTTTGGCAGGAATATCCTGGTGGCACCTGTCACGGAAACTGGAATATCAGCATGGAATGTATACCTTCCGAAAGATACCCGGTGGTATGATTTCTGGAGTGGCAGCAGCTATGAAGGCGGTCAGGTAATAAATGCAGCCGCCCCGCTGGAAAGATTGCCGCTTTTTGTAAAGGCAGGATCAATCGTTCCAATGGGCACATTTATCGAATATGCCGGTGAAAAAACCGCTGACACCCTTGAAATACGGATTTACAAAGGGGCAGATGGCACTTTTACATTGTACGAGGACGAAAACGACAATTACAATTATGAAAATGGAGCCTTTTCAGAAATTTCCTTCTCATGGGATGACCAAAAAAGGGTTTTATCAATGAGCGATCGCAAAGGATCATTCTCAGGCATGACTGAAAAAAGGACTTTCAATGTGGTAATGGTAACAGAAAGCAAGGGTTCAGGAATTGATATTTGCACCAGGCCCGATAAACAAATCATTTATAGCGGAAAGAAAAAATCAGTGAGATTTTAGATTTTATTTGATTCTAAATGCGTTTCATCAGCAAATCCTGATGGATAATTTGCTAAATTGGACCTGAATTACAATTTGATTTTTGATCCTCCGGGGAGCAAAAATCAAGTTCAATTCATGCGTCCATGAAGATTAAACATATCACCCAACAGAATATAGCAGACCGGTTAAACGTATCACGGATAACCATTTCGAAAGCGCTGAGGGACCATCCTGACATTTCAGCAGAAATGAAGGATAAGGTAAAGCGGGCTGTGGAAGATATGGGTTATTCTCCAAATCTGATTGCAAAGCAGTTAACGCAACAGAAGACCTATACCCTGGGAATTGTGATCCCCGACCTGGAAAACAGCTTCTTCTCTTACATTGTGGACAGCATGATTGATGCTGCAACAGAACGCAATTACCATATCATCCTTACCGTGTCGCGTGAAAAAGAAATCACCGAGCGCGACAACATTATGAACCTCATCGGAATGCGCGTAGATGGTTTGCTTGTTTGCGTTTCACAACATACCTCGGAAAAGCGGATTTTTGAATATGCCCGGAAAGTAAGAATCCCTTTGGTATTCTTCGACCGGGGCATTAAAGATATGGGATTCAGTCATGTTGCCTTTGATGATAAAGTGGGCACCATTAATGCACTTAATGAATTAATCTCCAGAGGCTATATTAATATTGCCCATTTTGCAGGCTATTCAAATACCAGTATTGGAAAAGAACGCTGTAATGGTTATAAGGAAGCACTCACTAACAATGGTATTCCCATTCGTCCCGGATGGATTATTGAAGGGGGATATGAAATCAATGACGGGATTAAGGCCTTTGAACAGTTGTATGACCTTGGTAAGTTGCCCGAAATCATACTCGCTGTAAACGACCGTGTAGCGATGGGTGCATATAAAGCCATCCGAAAAACCGGATTGAAAATTCCAGATGATATTGGAATTATGGGATATGGTTTTGATGAATCTGCCCATTTCTTTAGTCCCACCTTGTCCGTGATCAACCAGGATCCTATTAAGATGGGAAGAATGGCGGTGAACCAATTGATTGATGAAATCCAGGGCCTTGCTCCTGATTCCGGAACCGATATCCTCATTCAGGAAGATTTCCGGTGGAATACTTCTATAATGAAAAAGTAATTGCCCGGGGGCTGTGCCCATAGCCGTCAACTTAAGAAATTATTCTACAAAACAAGGCACTTGCTTTATTAGATTGAGATAAGGCTTGAAAATGTGCTATCCCCCTTTGGAGAGTAATTGCCTATTTATTGGCAAAATGATTTAACAAATCAAAAGAGTTTTTTAACTTTTTGCTGCAGCCCAAAAAGTTACAAAAAGGCCGCCGCTGCTGATAAATTGCTAAAAATCAATTTGCATTTGTGTTCAAAGAAAAGAACTCTCCCGATTAAGAATTCTGTGGATTTCAGTGCCTGAAATCCTACAGATTCTAAATCGGGATCAGACAGCTTTTCTTTTAGGTATATTCTGTTAGCTGTCCCAGCACAAATTGATTTTCTTAACCTGCCTGCGCTGCCGCTTCGGCAGGCAGGCGCAATTTCTCAGAGGCGGGGGTGTATTACTCCATAGGCGTTTAACGCTTAGTTCAAAGTTGTGGATTGAACTAAACGTTTCCAACACTGGCACAGAAGTAAGTGGGGGCTAGGAGGCAAAGCCACCTATATAAAGTCTAACCCAATGGAATAAAGTCAGAAAGTCTCAAAAAGATCTTGAAAATTAAAAAAAACAAGTAAATTTATATTTTTAAGTTACCGTGAAAGTAGGCCGAAAATCACGGGAAATCTGAAAACAAAAGTTTAATAAAAACACAGATCCTTTTTCACATTTTGATTTTTGACCTATGAAACACGAAAAGCTTACAAATGCAGAAAACCTGATTCCTTTTATCCTCATCACTGCATTATTTTTCTTATGGGGCATTGCCCATGGTTTACTGGATACCTTAAACAAACATTTTCAGGAATTACTAAGCCTGTCAAAGACCAAATCCGGAATGATTCAGTTTTCGGTTTATATGGCATACTTTATCATGGCCATTCCTTCGGGCTTGTTTATGAAGAAGTTCGGATATAAAAAGGGAATCATCCTGGGCTTGTCGCTTTTTGCTGCCGGAGCCCTGCTTATTGCAATGACCACCTCTTTTGAATCTTTCTGGATCTTTCTCATCTGTTTGTTTATCCTGGGATGCGGACTGACAACACTGGAAACCGCAGCAAACCCCTACACTACCAAACTGGGACCCAAAGAATCTGCAGAACGACGCATCAATTTCTCGCAATCCTTTAATGGTCTCGCCTGGGTGATTGGTCCGCTCATCGGCTTATATATTTACAAGGGGCAAAGTGCCGAGGCCGGAGAAAAACTCAGCTCAATGATCCTGCCCTACGCAGCCATTGCAGCTGTTGTAATTGCCGTAATCATCCTGTTTCTGAGAACACCGCTTCCTGAAATTGAAGAAGAGGAAAATGAAAATTCGCCTGAGGCATCAGGAACTGTTGAAAAACCTTTAATACAACAACGGCATTTTATATTGGGCATCATCGCGCAATTTTGTTATGTGGCCGCTCAAACAGGCATTTTCAGCTATCTGATCAATTTTGTTACCGATGAAAGTCAGAAACTCCATTTCAATAAAGATAACGGCCCCTATTTTCTTTCCATTGGATTTGCCTTATTTATGATAGGCCGTATGTCCGGAAGCTATATGATGCGCTTTTTCAAACCTGCCCGTATGCTTGCCTTTTACGCGGCGATGTGTTGCATATTGTTACCTGTGGTGAGTGCCGACCTGGGATGGATCTCCCTGATTTCCCTGTATATTGTTTTCTTTTTTATGTCGATTATGTTCCCCACAATTTTCGCATTGGGTATCAAAAACCTGGGGCCACAAACCAAAAAAGCATCTTCATTTATCGTGATGTCTATTGTTGGTGGAGCATTGTTTCCGCTACTCATGGGTTATATTGCTGATAAGACCAGCATGGCCATTGGATTTTTTGCTCCTGTTCCGCTGTTTGTCTTTATCATCTATTATGCCCTTAAGGGAAGTAAGGTAGCTGATTAAAATATTGAAATTTATGAGAAAGTCATTGATTTATGGAATGCTGTGCTGGCTTTTTATTGCGAATGCTGCTGCGCAAAGTGATTCGCTGTTGAAGTTATGGTATACCCATCCTGCCAAACAATGGGTAGAAGCACTGCCTATTGGGAACGGAAGGCTCGGTGCAATGGTATATGGCGATCCTGTTAACGAAATCATTCAGTTGAATGAAAACACCATATGGACGGGAGGACCCAACCGGAATGACAATACCGATGCCAAGGCTGCGCTTCCGGAGGTCAGAAAGCTGATCTTTGAGGGGAAGTATGTGGAGGCGCAGGAACTCGCCAACAGCAAAATCATCAGCAAAAAATCCCACGGAATGGCCTATCAGACCGCCGGAAATCTGAAACTGACATTTCCCGGTCATGAAAACTACAGCAGTTATTACCGGGAACTGGACCTGGAACATGCCATTGCAAAATCCGGATACCAGTGCAACGACGTTCAATATACCTCTGAGACTTTTGCATCTTTTCCCGATCAGATCATCATCACCCGCATCACTGCCAGTAAACCAGGCTCCCTGAACTTTTCCGCTCAACTGGAAAGACCCTCCAAATCAACAGTTACCACGGAAGGAAATGATGAAATCATGCTTTCAGGAATTACAGATGATCTGGAAGGCGTACAGGGAAGTGTGAAATTCGAAGTCCGTACAAAAATTATTGTTACAGGAGGCACCACTGCTGCTGAAAACAACGGCATAAATATTTCCGGAGCAGATGGAGCTGTGATATATACCTCTATAGCAACAAATTTCGTGAACTATAAAGATATCAGTGGTAATGCCACTGAAAAAGCCCGGCAAAATCTGCAAAAGGCCTTGTTAAAACCTTATAACCAGATTCTGCAGGATCACATTGCAGACTACCAGCGCTATTTCAACAGGGTGGATTTGGAGCTTGGTGCTACAGAGGCTGTAAAGAATCCAACCGATATACGCATTGAACAATTCGCCAAAGGGAACGACCCTCAACTGGTAGCTTTGTACTTTCAGTTTGGCCGCTACCTGCTGATTTCTTCATCACGACCCGGGAGACAGCCGGCAACACTTCAGGGAATATGGAACGACCAGCTGATGCCGGCATGGGACAGCAAGTATACGGTGAACATTAACACGGAAATGAACTACTGGCCTTCAGAAATTACCCAGTTGACAGAAATGAACGAGCCCCTGGTCCGCATGGTACAGGAGCTCTCCGAAACAGGAAGGCAGACTGCCAGGGATATGTATGGGGCAAACGGATGGGTTTTGCACCACAATACTGATATTTGGCGCATCAATGGTCCCATCGACGGTTCCTATTGGGGCATGTGGCCCACAGGCAGTGCATGGCTTTCGCAACACCTTTTTGAAAAATATGAGTTTAACGGCGATGTGAAGTATCTTGAAACAGTATATCCTGTATTGAAACAAGCCTGCACATTCTTCCTGGATTTTCTGGTTGAAGAACCTGAAAACAAATGGATGGTTGTTTGTCCATCCATATCTCCTGAAAATTCTCCGTCTGTTCACCCGCAATCATCTATTTCAGCAGGGACAACAATGGATAATCAACTGGTATTTGACTTGTTTACAAAGACCCTGAAAACAGCACAAATTCTTCATGCAGACCCCGACTTTGTTCTGAAACTCAATGAAACACTCAAACGGTTGCCGCCTATGCAAATAGGCAAATGGGGACAGGTACAGGAGTGGATGCACGACTGGGATAATCCGAAAGACGATCACAGGCATGTGTCTCATTTGTATGGTCTTTATCCTTCAAACCAGATATCCCCCTATCACACACCCGAACTGTTCCAGGCAGCAAAAACATCTCTTGCTGCACGTGGCGATGAATCTACCGGCTGGTCAATGGGATGGAAAGTTAATTTATGGGCGCGACTCCTTGATGGCGATCACGCTTATAAGCTGATCACCGATCAGTTATCTCCTTCCATTTTGCCGAACGGAAGACAGAAGGGAGGCACCTATCCCAACCTGTTCGATGCACATCCGCCATTTCAGATTGACGGCAATTTTGGATGCACTTCAGGCATTGCCGAAATGCTGATGCAAAGTCACGATGGCGCAATCCACCTGCTGCCTGCTCTTCCAACCATATGGAAAAACGGCACGGTAAAAGGATTGAAAGCCCGCGGTGGTTTTGAAACAGCTATTGAATGGAAAAATGGGGAATTGTATAAAGCGGTTATCAAATCATCCCTGGGTGGCAATTGCCGGATAAGGTCGTATGTTCCTTTGAAAGGAAAAGGACTTAAAAAGGCCAATGGACAGAACAGCAATCCCTTCTTCAGAACTCCGGAAATAAAGCCTGTTCTGAACCATTCAAACAACGCTCAAACCGCCAGTCTGAAAAACATTTATGAATATGACATCATCACCAAAAAAGGCGATGTGATTGAACTGAAACTCAAAAAGTAAAATATATAATCTCAAAATAACATGTCCGAAACCCAATTCAACGTAAAGAAAACAGACCCCAAATCCATTCCATCGGTTGCTTTGTCAAACGGAATGCGTATTCCTGCAATAGGACTGGGAACATTTGGTTCCGACTCCGTTGATCATTATACCGTGGGTAAAACAATTAAAAACGCCATCCATGCAGGATACAGGCAGATCGATTGTGCTTCGGTTTATGGAAACGAAAAACAAATTGGATCTGCACTAAAAGAACTTTTTGAAAGTGGCGTCATCAAAAGAGAAGAGCTCTGGCTCACATCCAAAGTTTGGAATGACATGCACAACCAGGTGGTTGAATCGTGTAAAAAATCACTCGCAGATCTGCAATTGAAATACCTCGATCTGTATCTTGTTCACTGGCCTTTCCCAAACTTTCATCCGCCCAAATGTGACGTAAGCTCCCGAAATCCCAATGCAAAGCCATACATTCATGAGAACTACATGAAAACATGGCGCCAGATGGAAAAACTGGTTGATGATGGCCTTGTAAAAACCATCGGTACATCCAACATGACCATTCCCAAATTAAAGCTCCTGCTGAGGGATGCCCGGATAAAGCCTGCTTTCAATGAAATGGAACTACATCCGCACTTTCAGCAGTCCGAATTGCTCCGTTTTTGCCTGGATAACGATATTCAACCCATTGCCTATTGTCCTTTGGGTTCACCGGGGCGGCCCGAACGCGACAGAACAGCAGACGACACCGTTGATCTTGAAGATCAGGTGATTGTTGAAATTGCACAAAGACTTAAGGTTACACCTGCACAGGTGGCCATTAGATGGGCGGTTCAACGGGGACAAATACCCATTCCTTTTTCAGTGAATCATTACTATGAAAATATCGAAGCAGTGGTGAAGGTAAACCTCACCGACGAAGACATGAAAAAGATTTCACGGATCGACAAAAACTGCCGCCTGATTAAGGGCCAGGTTTTTCTCTGGAAGGATAATCAGCATTGGGAAGACTTGTGGGATGTTAACGGAGAAATCATTCAATAATAAACGAAATTTAAAATTCAATATATGAGTAAAATGCTTGGTGCGATATTGCCGGGAAACAGTACGGTGCAAATGAAGGAGTTCGACATACCTGTTCCCCAACACGGAGAAGTATTGATAAAAATGAAATCTTCCACCATATGTGGTTCGGATATCCGCTGTATTTATCATGAGCATCTTGGCAAAGGTCCTGAAGGCTACCAGCCGGGAATGATTGCAGGTCACGAGCCTTGTGGCCAGATTGTAGAAGCAGGTCCGGGATGCCGCCGGTTCAAAAAGGGCGACCGTGTTATTATCTATCACATATCAGGATGCGGTGTATGCAACGATTGCAGAAGGGGCTACATGATCTCCTGCACCAGTCCCTATCGCCGGGCTTATGGATGGCAACGTGACGGTGGCATGGCTGAGTACATGCTGGCAGAGGAAAAAGACCTGGTATATCTTCCGGATGAATTGAGCTATTCCGATGGCGCTCAGGTGGCCTGCGGATTTGGTACCGTATATGAAGGTCTTGAAAAAATTGGAATAAGCGGAAATGATGATGTGCTGATTACAGGTTTGGGACCTGTAGGATTGGCTTCCGCCATGCTGTGCAAAGCATTGGGCGCAAAGAAAATATACGGCATTGAGGTCATTGAAGAAAGAAGACAGTTGGCCGGAAATTTGGGACTCTTCACAGAAATCCTGGAGGCTGGTGAAAAAAATGTGCAGCAGATCCGGGATCTTACATCAGGTTATGGAGTGGAAAAATCCATCGACTGTTCCGCAAATAACAAAGCACGGCTTACCTGTATTCAGGCTGCACGTAAGTGGGGAAAAATTGTCTTCCTCGGAGAAGGCGGCACCTGTGAGTTTCAACCCTCTCCGGACATTATCCATGATCAGAAAACCATATATGGTTCATGGGTAACCAATATCTGGCGCATGGAAGAGCTTGTTGAACGCCTGGTAAGATGGGGCATTAAGCCGGAATCATTGATTACGCACCGGTTTAAACTGGAGCAAGCCGATCAGGCTTATGCGCTGATGGCCAGCGGCAAATGTGGCAAGGTGGCTGTGGTATTTGATGAAGAAATAAAATAAAACCTAAAATTTATGCTGAAAACCATTCCAAGTATCCTGAACCCCGACCTCCTCAAAATTCTGATGGAGATGGGACATGGAGATGAAATTGTAATTGCAGACGGTAATTTTCCTGCAGCCTCTGTTGCCCAGCGACTGGTACGTTTAGACGGACATATGATCCCCGGCATTCTCGAAGCCATGCTGAAATTGTTTCCGCTGGATACCTATGTGAAAAATCCGGTGGGACTGATGGCCGTTATGCCCGGCGATCCCTATAAGCCTGTCATATGGGACTCATACAGAAAAATCATTACAGACAGCAAAGAGCCCTTTACGGATTTCGAATACATTGAGAAATTTGCCTTCTATGAAAGGGCTAAAAAGGCCTATGCTGTAGTGGCAACTGGAGAATCGGCCCTGTATGCAAACATGATCCTGAAAAAAGGCGTTGTAGTTTAAAATAAATCGATCCTATTTAGTACGCAGCATCACAGATTTTATTAATTTGTGATGCTGTTTTTTTTTGGTACTACTAAAATAATATATGATGAAAAAAATTGGAATTGTTTGCTTGTTGCTCTTTGGAATGATGAATTTACGTGCTCAGGATCCAAACTTTTACATCTTCCTTTGCTTTGGACAGTCGAATATGGAAGGTGCAGGAAGAATTGAACCTCAGGATACCAATATCGTAGACCGGTTTATGGTCATGGAAGCACTGGATTGCCCGAATTTAAACCGGGAGAAAGGGAAATGGTACCCCGCAGTACCTCCTCTGTGCCGGTGCCGGACCCGGTTGTCTCCTGCAGATTATTTTGGAAGGACTATGGTTGCAAATCTTCCCGAACATATTAAGGTAGGCGTGATTAACGTCTCAATAGGCGGTTGCAAAATCGACCTGTTTGACAAGGATAAATCGCAGAATTATGTTGCAAATGCCCCGGTATGGATGGCTCCGTGGATTAAGGAGTATGACAACGATCCATATGCACGTCTTGTAGAAATGGCTAAACTTGCACAGAAAGACGGAGTGATAAAGGGAATTCTTCTGCACCAGGGTGAGTCGGACAATGGGGATACCCTTTGGCCTCAGAAAGTGAAGGTTGTTTATGACAATCTGCTGAAAGACCTGAATTTGAGAACTGCCGATGTTCCTTTGCTGGCTGGTGAAATGATGAACATAGATGAGGGCGGAAAATGTGTTGCCATGAACCCCATCATTTCCAAACTTCCAAACACCATTCCCAACTCCTATGTAGTTGCTTCAAGCGGATGTGCCGGAATACCAGACGGACTCCATTTCAGTTCAGAAGGCTACCGGGTATTGGGAAAAAGATATGCCTATAAAATGTTGGCCGTATTGGGCTTTCAGATTAAAGAAATCAAATAGAGACACACACCCTGACAAGGGAGCATGGTTTGCATATAAAGCAAATATTGAAAAACAGCCGGTTCTTTTAAAAGAGCTGGCTGATTTCATTTTTGATAAATAAAATGGCATCTGAAGCAGGTGTTTTTTCCTCATCCACAATGGATTCCAGAATGGCCTTGCTCAGGAGAATCGCAGGACTATCTTTAGGGATCTTGTCACCCAGCGTATTGATCATTTGAATGGTTCTGCCGCGTGCAATTTTAACCATTTCCCATGCACCATGGGAGATGTACACCTGCTGGGTCAGATTATGCTCATATTCTGAGCGAATGGCCTGCAGAAGTTCAGATTGCAATTGCTGGGATGTAATGCCGGATCTGCTCACACGCATGATTAAATTTTCAGGAGATATCCGCTCCAAAAACAATATGGCTCTTTCATAAGCCTGCAATCTTAAAGGGGTAATGAGTTGCTGATTGTTGAGGCGGGCCTGCTGCTTTCGTTTTTGTTCCTCACCATCGAAATATTTCATTACCAGAAATAAGGTGGTTGCGAATACGATTAGTGCCGGAAGCACATATTTCAGGATCTCCAAAAAAGTGTCCATGTTACAGAGGTTGATATCAGGATGTAATATTAATGAATTTTACAAACAACCAGTCAATGAATCAACAAATCACTGTTGCCCGGAGAAAATTTGTAAGATTTCTTAAAGATCAATATTTATATCGTCCCTACGGGACTTTTAGGTTTTAGCGGTACCTTTTTTTCTACCAATATTTGGTTTCCCGCACAAGCGGGACAGGCTCTAACGGAACCATATCATTGGGTTCAAGGTCACATTTCTTTCTAACGATATAGGTTTCCGCAAAAACGAGACGGGCTCTAACAGGGTTGTCCCGTAGGGACTTAATATTGGTAGAAAATGAATTCACATTTAAAACAAAGTCCCGTATGGAACGATATATAAATATACCGGACAATAGTGATCAACAAATCAACAAATAAATATGGGTTCGGCTTAGGCTGTGCCCATTGCCGTCAAGCTAAGATGTGTAAATTATTATATTTTAAGGCATTAATATTTAAAAGAAGAAATATTTGGTTCTACAATTGAATTTATTTAGAAATTGAAATGTGCAGAAAAATTGAATTGCTTTCTTGCCCTGAAAGGGCATGAGCACTAGGATAGGGCATCGCCCTATTGGTGTTATACGCAATTATCAACCGCCCTGAAAGGGCATTAGCACAATTATCTTGATATATTATTTCAGAGTATATGAATATAGTATTCATCACGAATTATAACCATTCAATATTGAATTTATAAAATATTGCTTGCTTTCGCCCTTTCAGGGCTGTTTGTCATGTATACCAAGTAAAATAGGGCGATGCCCTATCCTTTTGCTTGAAGCCCTTTCAGGGCAAGGTATTCGAATAATATGGGGCTCGATTGGATAATCTTTAAAAATGGCTCGGAATAGTCTTAGCTTGACGGCTATGGGGCACAGCCTCAGCCGAACGGGGGGGAGTAGCGTCTGGAAAGAAAGGCTGAAGGCCTTATTTACCTTAACCCGAGGCAACGCCTCGGTAAGTAGGGTAATACCCCCCAAAAGGGTCTTTTTTATGTCCGCTTGTCGGAAGTATGCATACGAATCTTAACTTTAGAAAGTAATCTTATGGCCCCCATGAAAGCTTTTCTAAGTAAATACATCCACAGATGTCCCCGAACCGGTAAAATTGTAAAATTCACCCTTCCTCGCGGCATCTATTCCTTTCTGTTTCCCCTGATTGGCTTGATCGCCCTGGTATGGATCATCATCCGTGTAGTTCCTAAACCCGACAGGGCCCAATATCCTTGTGTTAAGGCAGCGACTCCGCTTGCTTTTGGCTTTCTGGCATACCTGGGAGCACTGATTGTTTCCACTTTTGCCTTCTTCAAAACGCGAAAATTACGGTACCTGTCGCCTGTCATGGCTGGAATGGTCATGATCCTTTTTGGCTTCACCGGATGGCAGTTGGTAACGCGTGACAACAACCGCCCTGATATTCCGCTTAAAAACTCGGTGCATACTGCAAATGCCCCTTTAGGCAAAGGAGTAGGCATATACCCGGGAAGGGTTGTATGGGTTTATGATGGAAGGGCCACGAATGATGGTTGTTCCCCCACATATGTCGGACATGCCTGGTGGGCCTCAGAGAATAACAATCAGAACGTCATCGACATCATGGTGAGCAAAGCTATTCAATCCCTTACCGGTACATCATCCGATGCGGAATCCTGGGATGCGCTGTTCAGATTTCACAACAATTTGCGCGGTAAAGGCAGCGTGTCCTATGCCTCCGGAGAAAAAATCTTCATAAAGGTGAATAATGTAAGCGGATGGTCAGGCAATTATAACACCAACGACCTGTCTATAATACCGAATGGTTCTTACGGGATCTCGGAAACATCCCCGCAAATAGTGCTGTCTGTGCTCCGTCAGTTGGTGAATGTAGTAGGAGTAGCTCAACAGGATATATACGTGGGAGATCCCCTCAGAAATCTTTACAAGCACTGTTACGACCTCTGGCATAGTGAGTTCCCAAATGTACGTTATATGAGTCACGATTCATATACGTCTTTGGGCAGGGAACAGGTGATTCCCAGCACCACTGCCCGTATTTATTATTCTGATAACGGGACTGTATTGCGTGAAAATGTCTGGGATGAAAGTCGCCCCGGAGGAGGCACAGTAACCGAGGATTATTTCTACCAGGTTTATGAGGATGTTGAATACATGCTAAACCTTCCAATGCTTAAAGGACATAAACGCGCAGGGATCACCATGTTTGCAAAAAATCATTTTGGATCCCATACCCGCGCCGACGCATCGCATTTGCATAACGGACTGGTAGACCCCCAGGAAACACCCAATAAACCGGGTGTAAGCAGAACAAATTACGGCATGTACCGGGTTCAGGTGGATCTGATGGGTCATCATCTGCTCGGCGGAAAAACAGTGTTTTACCTGATGGATGCGCTATGGGCAGCAGATCAGGAAATCGGGACTCCTAAAAGATTCTATATGCAACCTTTTGATGACGATTGGATGTCATCGGTTTTTGCCTCCCTGGATCCCGTCGCCATTGAATCGGTAGGATATGATTTTTTACGGTCGGAATTTACCGTGAGCAGAAACAATTTGGATGGTTCCGGCACTTATGTTCAAAAACCTGCTGCTGATGATTACCTGCACCAGGCCGCGGATACGAATTTATGGCCGGCCGGTATCAAATACCAGCCTGATGGCAACGGTGTGCATCTGAAAAGTCTGGGAACCCACGAACACTGGAATAACAGCACAGATAAAGAATATTCCAGAAACCTGGGGGGAGATGAAGGGATAGAACTTGTGAAAATATTCAATCCTTCAAACCATAACGGAGGTGCGGTGCTGCCTGAAGGATACAGCCTGGATCAGAATTACCCCAATCCGTTTAACGGATCCACAAATATTTGCTATACCATCCCGGTTTATTCAAAAGTCACTGTAACCATATACAATATACAGGGAAAGCAATGCATGGTACTTGAAGACTGCCATAGGAATCCGGGTACATATACCCTGAGATTTGAAGCAGGATCACTGCCTGCAGGGGAATACTATTACACCATCCGGGTAAACGGTTATTCCAAAACGCTGAAGTGCATCCTTGTGAAGTAGTTTTTAAGCTGCCCCTACAGGGCGAGGTTTGGATATGGCAAAATACCTGAGGCAACGCTTCGGGTTAAAGTAAAGCAGGCTTTCAGCCTGTATATGAGTCGGCTTGGAGTTCACTGCCGGAGCGTAGCGCCTGGAAAGAAAGGCTGAAGGCCTTATTCACCTTAACCTGAGGCAACGCCTCAGGTATTCTGACACATATATACCTCGCCCTGAAAGGGCAGCTTAATTCAGAATCTGGAATCCGGAATCCAATACCATATTCCCTAAACTTTCAAAGTCCCCTGCCTCTGTTGAGCGTAAAACCATATCAACAATTCAAAAAAATCATCAAATCATCATATCAATAAATCAACAAATAAATTCGTATTTTTGTCCATGGAAAAAAATATTCATTAACCGGGTAGGAATGTTGTATGCAGGGATATGCATGCGATATCCCTACATAAAAAAAACAACATGGAAAGCATCTCTAACCGCGTCAACAGCCTTTCTCCTTCGGCTACAATTGCCATGAATCAGAAAAGTCGTGATCTCCAGGCAAAAGGTATTAACGTGATTAACTTAAGTGTCGGCGAACCTGATTTTTTCACACCCGACCATATTAAAGATGCTGCAAAAAAAGCCATTGATGATAATTTCTCCTTCTACCCTCCCGTTCCGGGCTACCCCGACCTTTTAAAGGCCGTAACTGAAAAATTCAAACGCGAAAACAACCTGGATTATACCCCCCAGCAAATTATTGTATCATGCGGTGCCAAGCATTCTCTGGCCAATGCCATGATGTCTCTGGTAAATAAAGGGGACGAGGTGATCATTCCTGCACCCTACTGGGTAAGCTACCTGGAGCAGGTGAAATTGTGTGAAGGGATACCTGTTGTTATTGAAGCAAAATTTGAGAGTAATTTTAAAATTACCGCAAAACAACTCGAAGCAGCAATAACACCACGTACCAAAGCACTGCTGTTATGCTCCCCTTCCAATCCTTCCGGCGCCGTTTATTCCAAAACCGAATTACGAGCCCTGGCTGATGTACTGGTAAAATATCCGCAGATTTTTGTGATTTCCGATGAGATCTATGAACATATCAATTTCATCGGAGGTCATGAAACCATCGCCCAATTTGCAGATATGAAAGAACGTACCATTGTAATCAACGGCGTTTCCAAAGCATATGCCATGACAGGATACAGGATCGGCTACATGGGTGCACCGGCATGGCTGGCAAAAGCATGCGATAAGCTGCAGGGACAGACAACTACCGGAGCCACCACCATTGCACAAAAAGCTGCAGCTGCTGCTTTATCCGGCGATCAAAGTTGCGTCAGCGAAATGAATGTTGCTTTTAAACGCAGAAAAAACCTGGTTGTAAAAATGGTCCGTGAAATTCCGGAAGTTCAGGTTTACGACCCCGATGGCGCATTTTATGTTTTTCCAAAAGTAAATGCTTTCTACGGAAGAAGCTTTGAAGGCAATACCATCCGTAATTCCATGGATATATGCCTTTATCTGCTCGAAAAAGCACATATTGCCACAGTTCCTGGTGATGCTTTTGGTGATAATGACTGCATCCGGATTTCATTCGCCTCATCCGACGAGAAACTCATTGAAGCGATGAAGCGCATGAAAGATGCCCTGATGGCTCTTAAGTAGACTTAGAGATTCAGTTTTCTTTTACTGTACGCGGTAAAGTCAGTTACTGCCGGTTTGTAATCGGAATTCAACAGACTTGACGATATCATAAAATCTGCAGAAGCCCTGTTGCTGGCCGTTGGAACATTATATAAAACGGTAATACGCAGCAGGGCTTTTACGTCTACCTCGTGAGGCTGCGGCATCATCGGATCCCACAGGAAAATAACAATATCAATTTTGCCTTCCGCAATCATGGCCCCCAACTGCTGATCGCCACCCAATGGACCCGACTTCAGCTTTTTTAAGCGGATTGTATGTTCTTTGGACTTCCCCAGCTTCTGTTGCAACAATTTTTCAATCAGACTGCCTGTTGTACCTGTGCAAATGAGTTGATGGCCAACCAGGACTTTCCAATTCCAGTCGACCCATTCCAGCAGATCTCTTTTCCGGTTGTCATGGGCAACCAGTGCAATATGTTTTGATCTTTTCATGTAATTATTGAATGGGCGTTTTATTCAGCATTTCTATATATTGATCGTAGTATTTTGCATAAAGGTCATCCAGATACCGGTTCGCTTTTTCCACACGTTCCAGATAGGATTGCTTGTCTTCACCATCTCCACGCGGCTTGAAAAGCAGGGATCCGGTGACTTCCTTTTCAATGGCTTCTTCATAATAAGTCCCCGACAGAAAAACCTTTTTATCAAATGGCCAATATCTGACGGTTTGGTCATCTGAAGAAGATACGAATCCTTTCCCGTCATGCGAAAATCTTACTGAGGTTACAGGTGCGGTATGGCCGGCAAAAACATAGATCTTCCTTCCTGTTGCTGTTTCCCAAAGAATGATTACTTTGTCTGCATCACAGCTCAGCATGTGGTTGCCATCCTGGCTGAATTGCACATCAAAAACAGCCCCCTTGTGTCCCACAAAAGTGCGGACTATTTTTCCACTGTCGGCATCCCACAAACGGATGGTTTTGTCCGCCGAGGCAGATGCAAAATACCTTCCTGAAGGATGAAAATTGACCGCAAAAATATTTTCAGAATGAATTTGCATCTTATGCTGTTGTTCGCCGCTTTTTGCATCCCAGGTGCGCACCGATTTATCAAGCGATCCGCTTGCAATGAGGTTGCCGGAAGGACTAATAGCTACAGGAAGACAACTGCGCTCATGCCCTTCCAAAGTAAATAGGATTTCTCCGGTAAGGTAATCCCATACTTTAATATATTTTGCGTACGATCCAGCTGCAATCCGTTGCGTTAACTTATTATAACTGACGCTCCAGATATCCGTGGTGTATCCCTTATACGACCTGAGAAGTTTTCCCGAAATATCCATCAGCTTAATATCATTTCCACAGGATGCCAGAATATTTCCTTCAGCGGTAAACTGAATGGATTTCACAGGTCCTTCATTTGTAAAGGCATTTATCATATCCCCGGAAGCCAGATCCCATAAATAAATCATTTTATCATCCCCTCCGGTTGCCAGGATCTTGTCATCTCCGCTTAAGGCAACAGCTTTAACGGGAGCGGTATGTTTTTTGAATGTTCTGACATCTTCATTTTGCCCAAAAACTGAGCCGGAATGCAATGTGCAAACAACAAGCAATAAGCGACAGGCGACTTTAGCTGTCTTTAAGTAGTTTCTCATAAAGCAATTGGTTCTCATGATCATATACAACAAAGACTATTATTTTAATTTCAGGATGAATCGCGCTCCATTCTTTAACAGCCTGAATCGCAATTCCGGCTGCTTCTTCCTTTGGATATCCATAGGCACCGGTGCTGATATTGGGAAAGGCAATGGATTTCAAATGATGCGTTCTGGCAAGATCAAGGGATTTCTGGTAACACGACTTAAGGAGTGCTGCCTCATTGGATTTTCCACCCCTCCATACGGGTCCCACGGTATGAATCACATATCGTGCCGGAAGCCTGTAACCTTTTGTTATGCGGGCCTCCCCAACAGGGCATCCGTTAAGTCCCCGGCATTCCTCAATCAAATCAGGACCTGCCGCCCTGTGTATGGCCCCGTCAACGCCACCGCCTCCCAGCAAAGAAGAATTTGCAGCATTTACAATAGCATCCGTACCTATTGTCGTGATATCTCCTTTGATGAGTTCCAGGAACATTATTTACGAATTACAGCGCCTAATTCCCGAACATAGGCATCCATAAGTTTATTAAGGATCTTGTCGATTTTTTCATCCGTGAGCGTGGTTTCCTTATCCTGCAGGATAAAACTTACTGCATAGGACTTCTTCTCAGCGCCTACCTGTTCGCCTTCATAAACATCAAAAAGATCCACCTTGAGCAACAGTTTGTTTTCAACTCTGTAAGCCAGATCTTTGATCTTATCAAAAGTCACAGACTTGTCAAGCAGCAAAGCCAGATCTCTTCTTACTTCAGGGAAACGGGGCAATTCAGCATATTTTACCTGGTGCTGACCCCTGATTTTCAAAACATCTTCCCAGAATAGGTCGGCATAGAACACTTCATTCTTTATATCAAATCGCTTCAGAATCTGTTTCTTAACAATACCTATTTCAGCCAGTATTGTATTTCGTGACATATACATCAGCCCTCCTTCGTAAAGATCCTTGCGACCTTCAACCGGCTTAACGACCAGCATATTTAAATTATAACCAAGGCGCGACAATATATTTTCCACATAAGCCTTCAATTCATAAAAACCGGTGGAATTTCCCTGCGACAACCAATTCGGGTCCGTTTTTTTCCCGGAAACTAAGAGTGCCAGCTTCAGCTGTTCGTGGTATTTGTCCAGTGCAGTTTTCTGACCTGCTGCAGGTTCACAGGAATAGCATTTTCCAAATTCATATACCCTCAGATTCGGCCGCTGACGGTTTGTATTGTGTCTGATGACTTCCAGTCCGCCAAACAATAACGTCTGACGCATCACGTCCAGTTCATTGCTCAATGGATTTACAATATGAACCAGATGCTCCTTCGGAAATGTTTCCAGCTGATCGTAATATCCTGAAGGAGTCAGCGAATTATTCATCATCTCAGAAAACCCGGCGCCACATAGAAATTCGGAGACCATATCCACAAGTTTCTCATTATCCGGCTTGTTGCTGTAAGAAAGACTGGCGTGTAAGGTTTCAGATAATTCAACATTGTTATACCCATAAATGCGGAGGATCTCTTCAATAACATCCGCCTCGCGGGTAACATCTACGCGGTATAACGGAGCTGTCAACTGCAGCACTTCAGTATTCTCCGAATCAATTTTAAAATCAAGGGATTTCAATATGGTGCGGATCAACTCCCGGTCAATTTTCTTTCCGATCAGTCGGTCAATATGCGCATATGAAACAGAAATGCTTACGGGTTTAAAGGGAGCCGGATTTACATCCATGATTTTGGAAGAAATGGTTCCGCCTGCAATTTCCTTGACCAGAAGGGCACAGCGCTTCAATGCATAAATGATATTTTCAGGGTCAACACCTCTTTCAAAGCGGAAAGAAGCGTCTGTATTGATTAAATGTCTTTTGGAAGTCCGCCTTACGGAAACGGGATTGAAGTATGCACTTTCAAGGAAAATGTTCCGCGTATTTGCTGATATTCCTGAATGCAATCCTCCGAATACGCCGCCAATGGCTACGGCATGCTCCCCATCACAAATCATCAGATCTTCAGAGGAAAGCTTCCGCTCCACATTGTCCAGGGTAACAAAAGGCGTTCCTTCGGGCAGGTTTTTAACAACGATTTTCCTTCCTTTCAGCATATCGGCATCAAAAGCATGCAAGGGCTGACCGGTTTCATGAAGTACAAAATTGGTAATATCCACAATATTGTTCACCGGATTCATGCCGATGGATAACAACCGGTCCTGCAGCCATTTCGGTGAAGGAGCCACCTGAATACCGGTAATGCTCACTCCGGTATACCGGGGACATGATTTTTCGTTTTCAATAATGACTTGTACCGGAAAGGATTCATTTTCCACAGAAAAAGCAGAAACATCCGGCTTTACAAGGGAAGTCTTCTTTTCCTTGCTGATATAGGCATATAAATCACGCGCTACTCCATAATGGGAGGCACTGTCAATGCGGTTGGGGGTAAGCCCGATTACAAACATAATTTCAGGCTCCATCTTAAAATAGGCACTGGCGCTAAGGCCCACCCGGGCATCGGACGGCAGAACCATAATGCCATCATGGCTTGTTCCCATGCCGATTTCATCTTCGGCACATATCATACCTTCGGACAGGACACCTCTTAATTTGGCTTTCTTAATCTGAAACTGCTCATCGCCGTGATAAATGGTTGTTCCAATGGTGGCAACAATTACCTTCTGGCCTGCAGCAACGTTGGGAGCACCACATACGATACTGAGCAATTCGGGACCTCCCACATCTACTGTGGTAACAGACAATTTATCTGCATCGGGATGTTTGGCACATGTTTTCACTTCACCAATTACGAATCCTTTGAGACCGCCTTTTATTTTTTCTACGGTTTCAACAGCTTCAACTTCCAGCCCAATGCTTGTAAGTATTTCAGAGACCTCTTCAGGACTCAGATCCAGATTAATATATTGCTTCAGCCAGCTATATGAGATGTTCATAGAACCTTAAATAATTTAATAAGTAAAAAACAAAAGTAATCATTTTACGCTTGAATGATCCTTATTAAGCATCACGATAAAATAGTATCTTTGTGAACTAAACAGTTTCCATGTCAGACCATCCGAATAAACCGCTCATCCTTATTACAAATGACGATGGCGTTGAAGCAAAAGGTTTAAAAGCATTGATAAATGCAGTGCGGGAGTTGGGTGATGTAGTAGTAGTGGCTCCTGCAGACGCCCAATCGGGGATGTCGCATGCCATTACCGTAAAAGTGCCGTTAAGGATCAGTAAAGTTGCTGAAGATCAGGGACTGGTCATTTACAAATGTTATGGAACGCCTGTGGATTGTGTAAAAATGGCCATCAATAACTTGCTTCCCCGTAAGCCCGATTTGTTGTTATCCGGTATCAATCACGGCTCAAATGCAGCAACAAGCGTTTTTTATTCAGGAACCATGGGAGCAGCACTCGAAGGCTGTATCAACGAAATTACGTCCATTGGCTTTTCGCTCCTGAATCTGAGTCACGATGCAGATTTCTCAACATCACAGCATTATGCCACAAGCATCACACGCAATGTTTTAAAAAACGGTTTGCCCAAACATATTTGTCTGAATGTGAACATTCCCGACATTCCCAAAGCGCAAATTGCAGGCATTAAAATATGCAGGCAAAACAAGGGGTACTGGCAGGAAGCGTTTGACCAGCGGGTCGACCCGGCCGGCAAACATTATTACTGGCTGACCGGAATTTTTCAGAATACGGAACCCGGTGCAACCGACACCGATGAATGGGCTTTAAGCAACAATTATGTTTCAATTGTTCCTTTGCAGATCGACCTGACCTCTTATGACATGATTACAAATCTCAGCAATCGCAATTTCGAGGAATATGAATAGTACCCGCTTACAACGTTTCAATACCCTGGCAACCGGAATCATTGCCGGAGTGGTTCTCCCGGTTCTTGTGTATTTCGCACTCTATTTTTCAAAAGTTCAGGACATCCACTTTACGCTTTTTTCCAACCACCTGGTCATTGGAAACATCATTCCAATCATCATCAGCCATTGTGTGTTACCGAATCTCGTATTGTTTCTCATTTTTAACGGACTGAACATGCTGCAGGCTTCAAAAGGAATCCTTGGAGCCACAGTGGTTCTCACCATTTTGATTTTTGCCCTTAAACTGTTTTTCAGTATATTATGAAATATTACATCATTGCAGGAGAAGCTTCGGGTGATCTGCATGCATCCAATCTGATCAAAGCCATCAGTCGGTATGATTCTGATGCGCAGTTCAGAGGTTTTGGAGGCGACCTGATGGCGCAGGCAGGTGCGCACATTCACATCCATTACCGCGATGTGGCTATGATGGGACTGGTGGAAGTCATCCGGAAATACGGAATCATCCGGAAATACAAAAAGGATTGTCGGAACGACCTCTTGCAATACAAACCCGATGTGCTTATACTGGTGGATTATTCGGGATTTAACCTGCCAATGGCCCGTTTTGCCGCCGAACACCAGATCAGGGTCATCTATTATATTTCTCCTAAGCTCTGGGCCTGGGCAAAGTGGCGTGTAAAAACCGTAAGAGAATCTGTTTACAGGATGTTCGTGCTGCTTCCCTTTGAAGTGGATTTTTACAGGGAACATGGCGTTGAAGCTGAATACTATGGAAATCCGGTACTGGACAGCGTTTCTGAGTATGAGCATGCATTCAAAACTCCGGATGCATTCAGGGAAGAAAATAACCTGGGTGAAAGTCCCATTGTAGCTTTGCTTGCAGGAAGCAGAAAACAGGAAATAGACCTGCTCCTGCCGGAAATGTTGTCGGTGATTCCGTCGTTTCCTGAATATCAGTTTGTCATTGCTGGCGCACCATCCATTCAGCCTGAGTATTATTCAAAATATACCGAGGGATCCAAAGTATCCATCGTTTACGGACAAACCTACCGGCTGCTGAAGCATGCTGAGGCAGCTGTTGTCACTTCCGGAACAGCAACCCTGGAAACAGCGTTGTTCAATGTTCCCGAGGTAGTGGTTTACAAAACCAATCCTGTTACCTTCTTTATCGGTAATTTCCTGGTAAAAATCAAATTCTTTTCCCTGGTAAATCTCATCCTCGATCAGGAAGCTGTAAAAGAACTGCTTCAGGAGAACCTTTCTGCTGATATAAAGGATGAATTGGACCGGATTCTGAAAAACAAGGAATACCGGGAGCAGATGCTGAACAACTATGCCCGGTTGCGTTCAATCCTTAAGGAACCCGGCGTGGCCAACAGAGTGGCCAAAAGAATATGTGAAATTGCGGGTGTTTAAGCGTATGAAACGTATTGTATTCCTGATCCTCACCCTGATTTTATCCGGCAATGCATTTTCAGGCGACATTACCATTTGCCTGTATTATGGCAAACCGGTGGAGTCGTTTGTATTTTCAACCATTGAGGGTCAGTATACCCTGATCGTTGATGGACAGGAAATCACGAAGATCCGGAAAGGTGCCATGATTCATATTCAAAAAAACGATTCCTTATTTGAAGTACAGGATACGGCGCTGCATTATGGTTCTTTCCGCGAATTGCAATTCAGAGCGGCTTCGCCTGAAGATATCTTTCAGATCAAATCTGTCTTTCCTGCGTTATCCTCCAGAGAATCGGAAGGGAACCTGGCGGTGAAGCGCTTCGGGGGTGCCATACAGTTTCTGAATACCCTCGATATTGAAATGTACATTGCAGGTACCATTGAAGCTGAAGGCGGGAGTACCGCGCAATCGGAGTATTATAAAGCCCAGGCTATCATTACGCGCACCTATGCCATAAAAAACATTTACCGCCATGCACATGAAGGTTTTAATCTTTGTGACGGCGTTCATTGCCAGGCTTACAATGGCAAAAGCCGCATGAATAAGGAAATCATTAATGCTACCCGGTTCACGCACAACATGATTCTGGTGAACGAATCAGGCGCTCCAGTGATCACTGCCTACCATTCGAATTGCGGTGGAACTACTGCTCAAGCGGGACAGGTGTGGAGTCATGACGTTACCCATTTGATGCCTGTGAATGATCCATTCTGCAATAAGTCATCGAACAGAAACTGGACCAAAGAAATAACCCTGCAAAAGTGGAAGGACTACCTGACAGGTAAGGAATTGTCAACCGAACCGGGTTTGCTCACCGGGACCAATAAGCCGGAACGGCACAAATACTTTAACGAAGGATTAAGCAAACTGACGATGAGCGATATCCGCCTGGATCTGAATTTAAAATCGGCCTTTTTCCAGGTATTCATACAGGACAATAAAGTCGTGTTCCGCGGACATGGCTATGGCCATGGTTTGGGTTTATGCCAGCAGGGCGCTATGGAAATGGCGCGGATGCGTTACACCTATGTGGATATTTTGATGTTTTATTACAAAAACACGCGATTTACGATTTACAAAGGGGCGGAATAATTATGAATTATGAATTACTGGTGATGCGTTAACTTTTTAAAAACATTTGTAAATTATTGATATTAAATTAAATATAAGCGTTCTTTGATTTTTTTATTTGAATTAATGGACTTGTTTTTTCTGATGACTTTTCTTTTACCGCGGAGCGGTTTTGGTATTGTAGAAATATGATTAGATAGACCTTCTTTACCGCGGAGCGATTATTGTTTCAATCAGCGGGTGAGTAGCCGGTGATCAGGTAATCGGTAATCGGTTTTAGAGGGATAAGTAACAAGTGACGAGTGACAAGAGGCTATGAATAACAATGAACTCTGAGCCCTGAAAGGGCATTAAGCATCAGAATAGGGCGAAGCCCTATTATTCAGGCGCATAGCTCCATTAGCCCTGAAAGGGCGGAAGCTGAATTTACGAATCTCACCAGAACGAAAATTTAACCACAAAGGCACGAAGACACCAAGGCACTGCATATAAAGCCCCTTTAAAAAAAATTTAAGGCACTAAGTTGAAATGTCTGCGACATTTTAATTGATACAGGTTTGCAAAACCTACTTTGTGCCTAATTATTTATTGATTTGTTGATCTGTTGATTTATTGATTTATTTGATCCCGCATCCAGCATCCTGAGCCCTGTGAATAACAAAAACGCTTACTCCTAAATCACCGCACCCTCTTTTTATTATATTTACCATCAGGTGAAGCTAACCCTCATTTTTTCAATATTCTGAGTTCAGAATGAAGAATACGTCACAAAAACCACTTAATCAATTTTTCCTATGGAATCGACCAAAAAAACGAACACCCAAAAAGGTGAAGAGCAAATTCTAGAATCAATAAGCAAAAAAATCAAGGCCGTTGATCCAAAAGCTGCTATTGATGTGTACCTCCTCGACAAGAAAAAGCTCGACAACCCTGAGGAGCAATTAAGTTGTCTGACCGAGGTTGTAAATCATGAGTCGCTTCTTTGGGAGCCAGATCGCAAAGTGATGCTTAAATATATCCCTGTTGTCAAACGCTTCATCGACGACCGTTTTGATAGCTACAAATTCCAAAGCTGTGGTCTGTCTCACGAAACAGATAATTCGAATGGAAACATACTGATGGAAACGGTTTCACGCGGCAAGAAGGTAAACTTTATACAAAACACATTCGTATGGGAGGAAATAGTATGGATCACATTTGTACCCTTCGAATTTGATGATTTGCCTTCATCCTATGTATTGGTAAGAATTAAAAATGAATGGACAGACGAGCAGAAACTCCGTGAATTTATTGATGCCATAAATAAAAAGCTCGAAGAGCTTGGCGCCCGGCCAAAATATGGTTTACTGAACAAGACCCTGCAAACCCGAAGCGATAAAGTTCGTTCAACATACCGTAAATACAAAGTCCTGTCTTTCGTTTTCTTAGTTGCCGGCTTTGTGCTTGCATGTTTTATCATAGGGTCGCTTTCTTAGGGTAAGCAGCCGGTAATCGGGTAATCAGGTAATCGGTGATCGGTAATCGGTGATCGGTTATCTGGTAATCGGTGTTAGCAACATTTGCACAAAAACAAACCTCAATCAAAACACCGTGCGGTGGCCGTGACAAAACGCGGAGCCGGTGTGGATGTGAATGACGGAAGGCTTGGAATTTCTTATAAAGGGCCTTGGCTTTAGCAGAACCGGACAATACTATTAATTAGTTTCTTTCCAAAAATATTTGGTGTCCGGTGCTGCGATTACTTTATTAGAAATCCCTGCCTTCTGGCAGAGCGCGGTGGGGATCGTTTTGTCTAGACCTTTCTTGCTTCGTTCTTTGCGGCAATGGCAAAGAATGAAGTGGGGGTTAAAGGGGGCGAAACCCCCTTGTAAATCTCCCCCTCCCCATTCTCCTACTCCATTTCCCACACATCATTATTTATTGATTTGTTGATTTATTTGATCCACCATCAAGGATCCACCATCCAGCATCCAGCATTTTTTTCAAATTCCTCACACTCCACCTGTTACAACGAGCCACTTTTTTGTTATATTTGAACTTGAAAGAGTTAGAAGTTAAGTGAAGTTGAATCGTTCGTTTTATTTCGTTATATGCCTGAAATTTGCGGGAAGGATGTAAAGTCAGTGTGAAAATCACTGTTTATAACCTTTATCCGCCCCCACACCGCTTCCCCGGCAAACAAGGCATGTGACTGAAAGGCATGAAGTGTGAGAAACAGCAAGGTTTTACAGGCTTCTGACCGGTGATCTTTTTGGTGGTATCTAAAATCTGGAATTTGAAATTCCTGACCCGAAAACAATAATTAAATGATATGATGCATTCCGGAAATAAAATTGGGTTCAAAAATCAAAAACTGTTTTTATACAGCACACGTAAGTGTGCTCAATGTGCCGATCCCGTATTTATAAACTAGTTGTATGTGATTTTAGAAAACCGAACACTCAGACAATTTTCCATTGAAATAAGTTGTACTTTAGGACAACTTAGATTACATTTGCACCAGAATGAAGCTCCGAACTATCATATTTTATAAAGATTACTTTGAGAAGTTCTTTGTTAGGCAGCGTCAAAAGGTAAGAGACAAAATCATCTGGACCTTTGACTTAATTGAGA
>CAZTSR010000024.1:0-53022 GCA_964615995.1 uncultured Bacteroidales bacterium | reverse complement strand
TAGCGCACTACGTTCGGGACGTAGGGGTCGGAAGTTCGAGTCTTCTCACCCCGACTTGTTATTTGTTGATTGGTTGATTTGTTGATTGATTGATTCATTGATTGGTTGAATTGTTGAATTGAAGAGCAGTTACATCTTTTTAATAGATAAAGGTAAGATTATGTATCCCGCCGAAGCATCATAGACGGCGGGTTTTTTATTGATTATAGCATATAAAGAGATTTCCTGTGTTACTACAGTACTGAAATCGTTTAGGATGCCTTTTATTGACGCCAGTTGCTAAGTCTATTTTAAAAAAATGCAAATAAATTGCAAAAAAAGAAAATAGAATTGAATATTTATATTCTATTTCATATTTTTGTAAATATATTGCATAAAATAAAAATAGACATGATACTTGAACTCAAAATACGAAACTTTTTATCTTTTAAAGATGAGGTTACCTTCAGTTTTGAAGCTACCTCAGATGATACTTTGAAAGAGTATTACATAGCTGAACCAGCCCCGGGAGTTCGCATACTAAAAATGGCTATGATTTATGGAGCAAACGCATCAGGTAAAAGCAATTTGCTCAGTGCATTCAGCTTTATCCAGAACTTTGTAAGAAAAATTCCAAAAGAACGGGATAAATCCACCCGGTTTATTCCCTTCAAATTCGATGTTACCAAAGACCAACCAGGTAGTTTTGAATTGATTTTTTATGCCGATGGATTCAGACATAAATATCAACTAGAATTGGATAGCGAAAAAGTATTGAGAGAAGTTTTGTTTTATTATCCGGGGACACAACCCGCTGTGATCTTTGACAGGTTTTTCGATGAAAGCAAACAAGTATCTGTGGTTGGGTTTGGGCCAAAAATAAAAATATCCGAACAGGCTGCTGAAGCTGTCCAGCTTAAAACATTGAAGAATATGTCTGTATTTGCTGCCTATACGCAAGTTAATCTTGCTTTGTCTGAGCTTAATCGTTCATTAGATTGGTTTAAAAATCAATTCAATCCCATTATCGACCCATACACCTCTTTAACAGAATATTCAGACAAGCTAATACAATCCGATGATCGGATAAAGAAACATGCGTTGGAATTTATTAAAGAAGCTGATTTTAACATTTCCAATGTCTCTTTCGAAGAAGAAATTAAAAGTGTCCCGGACGAAATATTGAAGATGTTCGAATTGGGACCATTTACTGAAGAAGAAAAGGCCCGGATAGCCAAAGAAAAAGCCATTCATTTAGAGCAAACAATTTTCGAACACCGTATTGTAAGAAATGGCAAAGAAGAATTTCACTTGCTGCCCGAATCCCTTGAATCAAAAGGGACGATGAGGTATTATGGGTTATCTGCTCCTTTTTTTAAAACCATCGAAAACAATGCTTTTCTGCCAATCGATGAAATTGGTACAGCTTTGCATCCTCTGTTGGTTATGCACTTTATTAAAGAATTCCTGCGCAAATCAAAACAAGCGCAATTATTATTTACAACCCATAATCTCTCTTTGCTCAACGAAAAAGATATTCTAAGAAAGGATGCTATATGGTTTACAGAGAAAGGAGAAGATGGCGCAACATCCATCTATTCTATGGCCGATTTCAATTTCCGAAAGGAACTCTCGTTTTACAATGCCTATAAACAGGGCAAGTTCGGAGCCATACCTAATTTGGAGGATTAAATATGGGTAGGCAATCCAATAAACGGGAAACTCGAAAAACCTATGTGGTATTAGGCGATGGACAAACGGAACAATATTACCTGAAGCATTTAAAAACCCTTAAAGGATATAAATATACTATTCGGCCATCGCTCTTTTCAAGTATTACTATTGAAACTGCAGGAAGTATCATTGACGAATATTTATCCGGCGGTTGCGACCAGATTATATATTTCACCGACTACGACACAATAGTAAATCAGAACAAAATTGCAGAATTCGAGAAACTGAAAGGTAAATATACCGGAACCAATGAAGTGTTTATCTGTGAAACCATGCCCAGCATCGAGTTTTGGTTTTTATTACACTTTCTAAAGACAACTCGGGAATTCAATAATGCTTTTGAGGCTATTACCTTTTTGGTAAAATATATGCAAGGATATTCAAAAGGAGAGGCTTACCTTAAAAATCCCAAGTGGGTTGAAATATTATGCGCCAATGGAAAACTGGAAATTGCCTTCACCAACTCTTCTTCAATACTAAGTGAAAAAGAAAAAGGAGACAAGGGTAGTCATTTCCCATATTCTAAGGCACATATTGCAATTGAACATTTTGAAAATCAGAAGAAAGGGAAAATTAAGTAAGGAATACTTACTTTAAATTCAATAATTATGGTCCGGTATAGAAATTCAGGAGGCAATTCGGGTGTTCTGGCATATGAAATAGGAGACGATTTCATAAAAGTTCAATTTAGGGACTGGAAAACCTACTTGTATACCTATAGCAGTGCAGGAAGCCATCATATAGAACAAATGAAAGTGCTAGCGATTATACGGAAAGGCTTGAATAGCTATATAAATGCACATGTAAAAGATCTGTACGAATCAAAATCATAACAATTAAAAATTAACGCTATGAAAAGACAAAAAGTTAGTTCGTCGAATCTTGCATCAATCGGCTACGATGAAGACAATCAAATTCTGGAAATTGAATTTAACCATGGTGGAGTATATCAATACTTTGATGTACCCGAAGACGTGTATGAAGATTTGATGAATGCAGATTCACATGGTAAATACTTTGTAGCGAATATTAAAGATGATTACGAGTATCAAAAACTATAAGACTTATCTATATGAAAGCAGAAATTTGTAATGCAATTAGAAAGAAGAATCTACTTGAATTCTACTATGAAGGTGGAATTAGGGTGGTTGAACCTCACTGTTATGGTATTACAACCGCTCAGAACGAAGGATTAAGAGCATATCAAATTGAAGGATATAGCTCTTCAGGAAAAATGGGTTGGAAGATGTTCGACTTATCAAAAGCAGAAGATATATCTGTTAGCAATAATGTTTTTGATTCTCCTCGTTCTGGATATAGAAGAGGAGATAAAGGTATGTCAAGAATTTATTGTGAATTATAATTTATTGGCTATGGTGTCAAATAAAAAAAAGGTCACTTTGCGTTTTAATAAAAACAAATCAGTAACCGATAACTTAAAGCTTTTCGAAAAATATGCCATTAGGCTGAATTGTACATATGGAAATATATTATACAGAAATTTGAATGAGCATACAGATGAAATAAGAGAAAAAATCAAAAATGATGTAAATGGCTTAAAAAATGAGTAATTACTATCTTAAAGAGGTTTCAATTGAGGGATTTAGGGGAATTAATAATAAAAACTCCCCCTTAAATCTTAAACTTAATTATGAAGGTGTGACTTCGTTTTTTGCTGAAAATGGACAAGGTAAAAGTTCAATTTATGAAGCAATTTTTTACTGTATAAATGATAGGTTTCCAAAAATAGATAACTTACATCGTGATTTACAGGATTATACTACCATCACCAACCTCTTTCATAATGGAGATGGTCAAATAAAATTAGTTTTCACGGACGATTCAAAAAATGATGTAACTATTGATTACACAATAGATTCTGCAGCAATCAAAAGTATATCATCTCCTGATATAACGAATCCAAATGATTTTATTATAAAACTAAGAGATGAACATAATTTTTTGGATTACGAAACATTCACAAGCATTATTAATGAAAGTCCCGAAAATGCAGGTAAAACTTTTTCTGCCTTAATTGGTTATTCGAAATTTACGGATATTAAAGATAAACTTGAAAAGTTATCAAGAACCCAAAACATCAATACAGACTTTACTAAAAAAACTAAAGAAGAATTAGTAGCTAAGAAAAGCGATAATATTAATAATAAACAAGTTGAAATAATAAGTATTTTAGAAGGTAATGGCATTAGATATAAAAAATTCAACAAAAAAATAATAGAAGCCCGCATTTTAACGGAACTAAAAAAGACTTTTACTTTTATTAAAGACAAATCAATATATGATATTGAATATGACAACTTATTGGCAAAATTATTAGGAGATAACTACAATGAAAACATTAATAGACAAAGCCAACTATTAGATTTAAATAAAGAATATTCGGATAGGTTGAAAATATTGAGATCGGTTAAAAAATCTCTTTTTAGTAATCTTAAAATTTCTCTAAAAAAAGCATATAAGAACCTTGACGACATTAAAGATGTGTACCTCGGTAGTCTATATGAAAAGGCTATAGACACTTATAATTATTTCCCTGAAATAGATAAAAATACTTGTGTTTTATGTAATACCAAAGAATTAGGTGATTCAAGCCAGTCTTTCCTGGAAATAATAAAAGGTAAAATATCTAAATACGAAATATTTAAGCACGACCTTAGTTTAGTTTACGAAAAGTTTAATTCAATAATTGATAACTTATCATTAGTTGAAATTGAAAAACTCTTAATTGAGGAGGGCTTTCTTAAATCAGAAGACAAAGTGTTCACTGCTTTCAAAGCATCTCGCAATAATGAACTTGAAGAGGATTTTTTTATTAAATCAGACTTTTTTCAAAAAATAAAGCAATATATAACTCTTTTAACGAAAAAGTTAAAATCAATAAAGCAAGAATATCAGACAGTTTCAAATAAAATTCCTAATAATGTAACCTCTCTTAATGAAAAAATCAAATCGTTTAAAACAATACAAGGTGAATTAAAACAAATAGAATCAGAAAAATATGAAATATCAGAGATTAAGAATGAACTTAAAAAAGTTGATAAGTGGATTAATTATATTACATCGGTAAAACAAAATTTTGATGAGGCTTATAATAATTTAATGGAGCAAATTGCTAGTGATATTAACAATGATTCCAAAAAGTTTTTTCAGGAGATTATGTGCAATAATGAAATAGTACCTTTCCTAGAGAAAAAAACTTCGGGCCAAAAAATTAATTTGATGCTTGAAAAGTTTTATTCAACTTCTAATAAGAAAGCTGCTAATTTACTTTCAGAATCATACAGAAATGCTTTGTGTCTATCAATTTATTTTGCCACTGCCTTACGTAATATTTCATCGAGTAAATTTATTGTTCTGGACGACATAACATCTAGCTTTGATAGTGGTCATCAGATTAAACTTATTGATTTATTAGAAAATCATATAGCTAAAGCAAGTCGTAAAAAAAGGAAACAGGTTATTCTGTTCACGCATGATGGAGAGCTAAAAAAAGTTCTAAACAATATGGACTTAAAACAAAACAAATGGGAACACCATAAGATAATGAGAACATTAGATGGCTCAATAACAAGCTTGCAAAAAATAGATTCCGAACATTTAAAAAATGAATTACTAAATAAGCTTAATGCTGGAAATACAGATATTGGAAGCAAACTTCGAGAGTATTTTGAGAAGACTATTTTTGAGATAATTGAAGCACTAAACATTCCTATTCCTTTCAAAGATATTTATGATACAGACACTTCTAAATTGGAGAATTTAGTAAATAGTATAGAAAAGCAAATTCAACTAGAAAGAAGCCTTAACCCAAGTAAAGTAATTATTCCAATTTTAAACAATACTTATCTGAGGAGAATTAAAGATATAGCGAATAAAGTATCACATTATTACACTAATTCAAGAACCAGTTATACACCTCATATTTTAATTCAGTTTGTCAATGACATTTATGATTTTAAGAGAAAATTTATGTACGAATGTAACTGCCATTTAAAACAAGGATGGATTTATTTTCGCTCTATTACAAAGAAAAAAAGGAATAATCAGTGTAATTGTTAATTTATTATGCCTACAATAAAACTCAACCAACAACTCAAAAGAGTTGAGATAGATAATTTTGAAATTGAAAACGAAATTGTTTTCAATTATTTCAACAACCTCCCTGTTTCGGAAAGAGATGAAAAGCTTGTCAGGGCTTTGTATATTGGGGTTCTGGCTTTAATGGAAAACCGTATATCATCATTCCTGGCCAAAACTACCAATGAGCTTGGCACCGAATTAGAAAGCCTCAAAATGATTTTCGATATGAAAAAGGAACTCTTTTACAAGTCAACAGTAAAGGGTTCTTTGGCAGAAGACGAGGTTGCCGGGTTTCTGAACGATTTTTTTAAAGAGAAAAGACTTGCTGACAAAGCGTACCTTACAGGGAATGTTGCAGGTGTCCTGCCTAAAAATAAAACCGGCGATATTGTTTGCGAAATAAATGGTAACCCGGACCTAAAAATGGTTATCGAATGTAAATTCGATAAGAGCATTCGTTTGGGTGATATTGAATCAAAAGATATTTTCACCCGAAAATCAGACACTGCATGGAGTCAGCTCATCGAAGCCCAGGCAAACCGCGATGCAAAAGTTAGCCTGATTGTTTTTGATATTTCAGTAGTTGATAATTCAATTCTGAAGAATTTCGATAATGTCGGGTATATTCCAGGTATTGGGTTCATAGCTGTTATTGATTCTCAAAAAGGCAATTACTCAAATCTTGCCATTGCTTACATGCTTGCCCGCGACATTGCATTAAATGCAAAACAGGTCGAGCTAGACAAAGACCTGTTGATTGTACTTGTTAACAGATTGATTCGGGACATAAATGATATTCTAACAGTCAAATTACTGGTTGAGAATAATATCGAAAACAATAAAGCAATATTAAAACAACTTGAAAAAAGCATCCTTCAAATGGAATTTAACCAAACTTACCTGAAAAAGTTCTTAAAAGACGGAACGCTTACTAAAGCTGATTTAATGAACTTTTATAATGGCGATGAAATAAAAGACAGGTTTAAAATAATCGAAAAAGAAATCAATGAAATATAATTAAATGCTCGACTTCCTTAACTCCATTATCAAAACAAATCTTTGGTAGAACGTATTCACCAATCTCTGGTTATAAATACAGTTGTGTATTTTAACATTCCTTTGGGAAAGTAATTATTAGAAATCCAGGGCTTTAAATCCTGTCATTTGACAAAAAGAAAAACTGGTTTACATTGATTTTGGAACGTCAATTTTGCCTGAAATTGCGCACCTGCCAGATTCCAGTAAGATCATGGTCATCGGAAAAGAAGTGAATGGAGTTTATGATAAATAAACATCAGAGCTTTATATCATCCCACGAAGCCGGATCATCCAGAGATTCCAGGTGCGTTGTTACAATGATATTCGGAAGCGCAAGGTGGAGGTCAGATTCAATATTTTCCAGTAATTCATGTCCCTCATGTACGGTCCATGCTCCGGGAACAAGCACATGAAAGGAAACAAACTGACGGAATCCTGCCTGACGCGTAATAATCGCATGGAATTGAATGCCTCTTGCTTTATAAGATTCAAGTACAAGATCAATTTTCTGCAATTCCTCCGCAGATAAGGCGCTATCCATTAGGCCTGCTACTGTTTTGCGCATAATTCCATAACCAGCCCAGATGATATTAGCAGCCACCAGAATTGCAACTATTGGGTCGATTCGTTCCAGTCCGGTCAAGGCTACTGCTCCTATGCCCACCAGCACACCGGCCGAAGTCCACACATCCGTTAAAAGATGTTTGGCATCTGCCTCAAGGGTAATGGAATGATATTGTTTACCTGCTTTCAATAAAATCAGTGCAACTACCAGGTTGATAACTGAAGCCCCAACAGACAGCATTAATCCCAGTCCGATTTGTTCCAGGGGCCTGGGTTCCATAAGTCTTTGAACAGAAGTGAAAATAATTGCCACCGCAGCAATAATGATCAAAATTCCTTCCACACCACTTGAAAAATACTCTGCTTTATAATGTCCTGAAGGATGGTCTGCATCAGCAGGCCTGACGGCGATTTTTAGCATGGTCAGAGCCATTAAGGCACCTGCCAGATTTATGCATGATTCCATGGCATCTGATAGTAATCCTACTGAATCAGTTACTAGATATGCCCCGGATTTAATGGAAATGGTTGCAATAGCAGCGGCAATGGAAAGCCATGCATAACGGGTAAGTGGTTTGGCACTGGAATTGGTCATACGGTTAGTATAGCTTTTTTTCCATATTCAAAAACTGAAGCAGGAAAGAGGTATTAAAGATAATTATTTCACGGTCCAGTTGCAAATCTCCGGAAACCAACCGATCAATCAACAAATCAACCAATCAACCAATCAATCAATCAATCAATCAACAAATCAACAAATCAACAAATAATTAGGCTCCTCTATAAAAGCGGCCTATACGTCGATAATTGCAATGGTGGATCCACATAATCGACAAAAATGGTTAAATTTACATGAAGGGTATAATGGCTCAATTTTTTATGAGCGTTTACTGGATGCTGCTCACGCATTGTGATGGGTTCGATGATTCAATTTCAATTATATATAACTAAGTATTAAAAAAATGAACAGACATTTCAGGAAAGTACTTTGGATTTTGTTGATGGCAGCCGCTCCCTTTTTTACCGGCTACAGTCAGCAAACGGGTTTTAAGCTCAATGACTTGGGGGTGTTTAAAAAAACCGGAGTGGACCTCATGATTTATAACGACTCCTATAATGCGGGCGGATTTCATGATGAGAAGGTCAATGGCATTGAAATGATCCAGCATGAGATCAGGAATGTTACAGGAGGTGCTGTAAGACTAAGTCCGACTCCTGAGCAATGGGACCTGACCCCGGTGGTAAAGGAACGTACGATTAATACAAAAGAGAATTCTGTTACAATTACTTTGTATTATACGGAATATGATTTTACCAGCAAATTAAAAGTAGAAGCAAAAGACAATGGATGCCTGATTTCCGTATTTCTGGATCAGCCTGTTCCAAAAAAACTGGAAGGCAAAGCAGGGATGAACATTGAATTTCTTCCATCCACATATTTTAAGAAGACATATATGATGGACGAACAGCTGGGCTTTTGCCCGTTGGCACCTACAGGTCCCATGGTAGCTGATGCATATTCTGAGAAAATACCCCAGGCCAATTACATGCATACCCTTGAAAGATTCGGCGACACCTATGCGAAAGCAACTCCGATTGCTTCCGGAAAAAAACTGGTATTATCTCCCGATGATCCCATGTCGTTGGTAAGCATCCATTCATTAACCGGAACCATAGGACTTCTCGATGGAAGAAATCTTGCCTCAAACGGATGGCTGGTTGTTCAGGAAATAATCCCTTCCGGAAAAACCGGTCTGGTCGTTCAATGGATGTTTACCCCAAACGGAACGGAAAACTGGATCAGGAATCCTGTCATATCGCATTCACAAGTAGGTTACCATCCCGATCAGCAAAAAGTAGCCGTAATTGAACTGGACGCCAACGACAAGGCACTGACTACTGCAAGTTTATTACGAATCGGAGCAGATGGCAAACAGACAAAGGTTCTTGATGGTAAACTAATCACCTGGGGCAGATTCCTGCGTTACAATTATCTGAAATTCGATTTTTCAGCTGTTAAGGAACCCGGAATCTACAAAATACAATATGGGAATTCAGTTACTGAAGCCTTCCCGATTGGAAAAAATGTTTATGAGAGGATCTGGCATCCTACACTCGATACCTGGCTTCCTGTTCAGATGGATCATATGTTTGTTAAGGAAGCTTACCGGGTATGGCATGGAAATCCGCATCAGGATGATGCCCTGCAGGCACCTCCGGATACGATGATTCACGATGGATACCGGATGGGTAGTACTACCGGTACAAAATACAAACCCTATGAACATATTCCGGGACTGAACATAGGCGGATGGTTTGATGCAGGAGATTTTGACATTCAAACCGGATCGCACAATACGGTAATCGGATATCTGACAAGCACATGGGAAGATCTGAAGCTGATGCGCGACCAAACCATGGTTGATAAGGATCGCAAGTACGTGGCCATCCATCATCCCGATGGAGTACCTGATCTTTTGCAGCAGATTGAACATGGTACTCTTGCACTGGTTGCACAATACAGGGCTTTTGGACATTCAATCCGGGGAATTGTTCAGCCTCATTTATGGCAGTATAACATGATTGGTGATGCCGGCAACTTAACTGACGGTCTGAAATACAACCCTGAGTTAAAGCCAAATCAAAATGACGGGTTTACTTCCGGGGTTATGGATGACCGCTGGGCCTTTACCACTACAAGTCCGGTTTCAGATATGGGATCTGCAACTGCACTGGCAGCAGCCAGCAGGGCGTTAAAGTCGTATAACGACGACCTTTCCGCTGAATGCCTTGAAATAGCCAAAAACGCCTGGGAAAAATATGTGGCTCAGAAAAAGCAACAACCTGCTCAGCCTTCTAAACCCCCTACAGACATGGCTGAAGGATTTGCATATTTTGAAAATCAGATGGCAACCGGTCAGGAGATCAATTTAACCATCCAATTGCTGGTTACCACCGGAGATAAAAAGTATGCTGATTATCTTGCCAAGGTATGGCCAACCGCGAAGAATAAGGTAATTGTCAAAGGTTCGAGATGGTCGTTCGGAGCAAGTCCGGTAAGAACCCTGCTGAAGGCACTTCCCTATATGGACGAAGCATTTAAAAACGACTTACGTGCTTTTGCCCTGGATGCTAAAAAACAACTCGATTCAATCAGCAAGACAAATCCTTATGGAGTGCCTCTGGGTCAGGGTGGTTTTTATGCTCCCGGAAGCAATTTTGCCATTATGGACTGGTCGCTTACCAATGCCAAATTGCATGAGGCTTTCCCTGATATCATTGGCAAAGAATACGCCATCAGAGGTTTGAACTATATCCTGGGATGCCATCCTGCATCCAGCATATCGTTTGTTTCCGGAGTAGGTGCAAACTCCAAGAAAGTTACTTACGGAAATAACAGGGCCGATTTTACATACATTCCCGGAGGTATGGTACCCGGAAATTACCTGATTAAGCCTGATTTTTATGAAAATAAGGAAGACTGGCCATTTATATGGTACGAAAATGAAGTAGTTGTAGATGGCTGTGCAGGATATATATACCTGGCTGCTTTGGTTAACAATATGCTCAAAGAAACGGGAAAATAGAATCGTCATTTCATTGATTCAATAGGGACAGGTTATATGACCTGTCCCCCTGAATGCTGAGCGTAGTCACCTGACCATAGCCGTCAACTTAAGGATTTGAAAACAATGCTTACGCCCTTACAGGGCTTGTGTTTAATAACGCATTCTACGCAGGGCTATGCCCTGCGCTAGTGCTAAATGCCCTTTCAGGGCATATTCATTAGCAAAATACCAGCCCTGAAAGGGCATTAGCATTAGCACAGGGTGAAACCCTGTGTAAATGATAATACGTTGAAAATTAGCCCTGAAGGGGCGAAAGCATTTCTTAAGTTGACGGCTATGGTCTCCTGACTACACTCTTTTTTTGGCTTTTTACACAGCCTATTTTCTAAAGTAAAAGCGTCTTTTTTTATTGGCCTCCGCTATATTTTGCAATTCTTTCACATACCAGCCTGGAACTGATCAGCACCATGGGTAAACCTGTACCCGGAATGGTTGAAGCCCCTACATAAAATACATTTTTAAACTGCTCATCAATGTTTTTGGGACGAAAGCCTCCAATCTGAAGCATGTCATGCGACAATCCCAAACCACTTCCTCGATGCAGGTTAAACTGGTTCTGCCAGTCTTCGGGTGTATATACAGTTCGCGAAACAATTTCGGGCCTGATATCTTTTCCGATACGTCCCGAGAAATCTTCAATAATGCTGTCAACTATTTCATCGCGGTCGCTCCAGTCGGGTTTAAACCTGAGATCGGGAACAGGGCATACCACAAAAAGGCTCTCCGCATTAGCCGGAGCACAGTCCGGATTGTGCTTGGAAAGCACATTGACATAGTAATAAGGCTTTTGCAGCGAATCAGGATTTTTGAAAACTTTATCGGCATATTCCTTAAAATTGTCTCCCAGATAGTAGTTGTGATGATCTACCATGGGCAGTTTGCATTTAATTCCAAGGTAAATTGTCAGAGGACCCATGGTCCATGATTTTTTATCCAGTTTTTCAGGTGAAAATGCTTTTCTTTTAAATACCGAGCCCCTGAATACAGCTGCATCGGAATTGATTACCATGATGTCGGAGATCCATTTTCTGTTATTTTGATCTACCAGGGCAGTCAGTTGTCCGTTTTCAGTTGTGAAGTCTTTTATTTCCGTATTGTAAATAATGCTAACGTTTTCTTTTTCAAGTTCTTTTACCAGGCCTTCAATTATCTTATACATGCCCCCTTCCACATTGAAATAGCCATCGTGCATGAACTCAGTGTACGAAAGCAGGGTATACACCGCGGAGGTGTCAAAGGGCGTCCTGCCCAGGAAAAATGCAACCAATGACAAAATCTGAACTGCATCGTCTGATTTGAGATATTTTGAAACCTGTTGCCAGAAGTTCCGGAACAAAACAGACATGTGTACCGGATTAACACTGAGAAGCTTAATGGCATAATCGAAGAGGGAATCAAAGTTCTTTTTAATGGCTACATCAACAGTATCATGAAACAAGTGCTTGCTTTTATCAAGATACCGGGTCATTTTCGCCTCGAAATCAGGTTCCACTTCACTGAACTGGGCAGCCAGCTTATGAAGATCCTTATATAAATAATAGGTTTTGGGATTTCCCCTGAAATTAACCGTATACAAAGGATCGAGGCTGAAATAGCTGAACGGAAGTGTTATGTTGCATTCCCTGGCAAAGTCAGTGAATTCGTACGACATGCTGAAAAAACTGGGCCCGGTGTCGAAAGTAAACCCGTCTTTTTTGAGCTGGTTTAACCTGCCTCCTGCCTGCCCGTTCTTCTCCAGTATCTGAACCCTGTAGCCCTTTTTGGCAAGCCTTAAAGCTGTTGCCAGCCCGCCAAGTCCTGCCCCAACAATAAGCACACTTTTTGTCATGGATTGTTTTTCATTTTATTAATTACCTTTGGATAAAGCTCGTTTTTTACATATTTGAAACCCGGTTCTATCTTCAGTGTTTTCTCAAGATAGTATTTAGAAGTTACGTAATCGCCCAGGTAGTAATAGGACTGAGCTATACTGATCAGCAGATTCATATAATTCCAGTTCTCAAATACACCTGCTGCATTCTTTTCCATAATTTTCAGAGCCTTCAGGTAATGGCCCAGGGCTACTTTCTTTGAACCTCCAAAAACCGGCGGCATATAGAACTGGATATTCCCTAACTGAATGTAGCCGTATGGGTTTTCTTTATCCAGTTCAATGGCCAGATTGGCACAATCTAGGCTTCGGCGGCCGAGGGTAGGGGCCAGCAATTTGTTTAACCCTATCCTGTATCCGTAAAATGCGGATTTGTAGGCGTTAACCAGGGACAGATTTTTGGGGTTCTTCTCCAGAATGGAGAGATAATTCTCAGCCTGTGCCAGGTATTTTCTGGCTTCATCACTTTTGTGGTTGCCGACACACCAGGCAATGTAACCATACTGGTAATTAACCAGTTCGAGTATAAATTCGGAGTTCTTCTGTTTTGCCCCATGCATTTTGTCGATGATACTTTTCCAGTTTGCCATATGGTTATTTACATAGGCATCATAAATTTCTGATTTATAATTGGCCCTGACATTTATGGTCAGGAATACCATCAGCATTATTACGATGATTTTATTTCGCGTCCTTTCCAATGGTAGATTTTATTTTTCTTATTGATAATTGTGTGATAAATGAATAATCCGAACGAGATCTGCTGTGGAAACAGGAGCAATAAGTTTTCAGCAGTATTTTGTTCGCTAACAACCGATACGATGATCCTGGTTAAAAAATAAAAGAGGACATAACTAAGAAATAACGGAAGCGACAATGAATACAAAACAGCAATAAAACCGAAGGAGGTGATCAGCCAAAAGAAAGATGCCATCAGGATTGAATTCCCGAAAAAAGCTGAAACATTCCTGGAAAATCCCCTGACGGCATCCTTTGCCCCTGAATACATCCTGCACTGAATACTACTGTCACCTGTCAGGCACGCAACCTGATAATGCTCCTTTTTTAAATAGCGTGCAATTTCAATATCTTCAACCAGGTTATTTTTCATTTTTTCATGCGGATGCAATGACTTATAAACCGCGGAGTTAAAAAACATAAATTGTCCGTTGGCAGCTGCCAATGAAGAGAATCTTGATTTTCTCACAAGTATGAGTGGTAACAGAGTGAGCAGGATATAGTTCATAACCGGAACCGTTATCTTTTCACCCCATGTGAGCATGATCTGTTTTGGAAAAATGGAAACCAGTGCCAGATCAAAGCGGTTCATATATGAAATGGCATTGCCGATTAGTCTATTGCCCACGCTGACATCGGCATCGAGAAATAAAAAATACGTGCCCGCAGCATGTTGCGATAAGATATGACAAGCCCGGTTTTTCCCCAGCCATTCTTCGGGTAACCGGTCGGCATGGATCAGGCGGATGCGGTTGTCGCGCCCGGCAAATGCTGTAACAATTTCCGCGGTGTTGTCATCAGACATGTCGTTGAAAACTATCACTTCAATCTGCTGATAATCCTGGTTCAGCAAATCCTCCAGCACACGTCCTATGTTTTTCTCCTCATTTCGGGCAGGGATTAATACAGAAACCAGGGGTTTTTCACAGTTGTTTCCAGTTTGTAATTCCGACATAAACAGGAGGTTCACAAAGGCAATCAGCAATTGCAGCAGGGTAAAGAAGAAAACCAACCAGGCGATATACAGCATCAGACCTCCGCTTTTATAATGTTTTTTGCAACGCAAGAGGCATAAAAGGCATTATATGAATCCTGAATAATGCCTATGTCAGGTTTTAACTGGACACATTCCTTCAGATAAATGTAAAGGGACGGCTTTTTATGTGAGAAATAATCGATGAGGTTTGCCTGAAAGAAAATCTGTGCCTTGCCATTGACTTGCTGAATAATGCGTTCAACGCCCTTCTCAAATTGAAATGACTGATCATATATTGAAGTAAACTTGCCCTGGGGAAAAAGGAGCACCAGATTTCTGTTGTCAGACAGCAACTCAATTGCATATTTTAATGACTCTATCATGCTCCGGGACCCTTTTTTAATAGAAAAGCCACCGGTAAGACTTAAGATCCTTGCCTTCTGAAGCTGATCTTCGAGCATCATGAAATGAAACTTACGATGAAATACTTTAAGGATAAGATAAACGGTCCAGAATCCATCCCACCAGCTGATGTGGTTGGCAATCACAAGAACGGGTTTGTTCTTATCCAGAAATTGGCCTGTTACATGCACTTTATGGAAATTTCTTCTGATGATCCAGGGAACATAAAGTTTGAAGAAATTATGCACGATCAGATTATGCCTGGCTTTAATCATAGTTTTTTGCATTAAACACGATCAGCAATATCAGAAAGAAAATAACCTGCATCAATACAATTATGAATGCCAGAGAATTGTTTGTCTTTACCTTCGCCACCTTTAGTAATCCTTGGAATAACAAAGTAATCAGGAACCAGGCCAGATAGTTTTGCATAGGCACTGTTGTGTTTTCCCATTGCCACATGCCCAGGACAGGGGCAATTCTTTCCAAAACCAAATCATAAATCAGGATGAGGGAAGAGACGATGAGCATACTGACCCATGTATTCAGTCTCATTTTTTCTGTAACAGCATAGCCGGCATACATGAGCATCAACCAATTGAGACCAATCAAAAGAGGGGTGTTAAAAATCTTGATGCCCAGTGCATCACCATATTCATAGCTGCCAAAAACCAGTCCGGTATTCACCCCGATTACCTCAATGAAATAGCCGGAAACAGCAATAGTTGCAAAAACAAGGATGGTTTTGGTATCAAATGCAGGTTGGTGAAGGAGCATTATGGCAATCAGGCTAAGCAAAAGGGCGACCGGCACCAGTTTTATGAAAAGCGGTTGCAACATAGGCAATGTCATTCCAATGATCCCAACCACATAAAAAACAACAAAAAAGGCTATCACAAAGCGCTTATGCATTGACAAATAGGTGGCAAGATGACTTTTTGGTATTCCCATGACAGCAAATTATTCCCTAAAATAAGATAGTTTTTGAAGCCTATTAATGAGCAATAAATTCATCAACATCAGGCTGAAGGCATAACCAATATCCTCAACGGGAATTGTAAATATTCGTATTCCCAGTATGGCCCGATCGCTGTACCAAACTACCTCACCCGGTATAAATGTGCCGGTTAGTATCCCATTTACAATAAAAAAAGGAATTAGAATGAACAGAAAGGAGAACACATACCTGTTTAATACGCCCGATTTGTCGAAAAGCGCAATAATCAGAACCACAATGAGCAAACTAAAATTGAAAACCGTATAAGCTTTTTTATAATTCAAAACCACTACAGTAAGTAAGATCAGAATCAATATGGTTGAGAAAATCCTGATGAACCTGTTGCCGGTTACCAGTTTCGGAAAATAATGAACCATCACATAATGAATAAATACGGAGGCATAAGGAACACCAATGAAAAAGAGCCATTCTTCAAGAGGCAGGCCTAAGAGCAGGATGCCCGAATGATAGGAAGGATTGAATCCCCATATGCCCAGTCTGGCAAAAACAACATCTGCAGCCAGATAGATTGAACCGGCTATGATCATGGAAGGGAAAAGGGCTTTCCACTTCCGGTAAAATTGTACTTTTTTATCGAAGCTCAAAAGAAAAGGAATGCTTGCAGAAAAAATCAATATCAACAGATAGAGCGGCATCATATTTCATCAGCACAGTTAAGAAAACGGGGTGCTTTCATGTCAGGTGTATATTTTGCATGTCAGGCAGGTTAATACGCATATTGGCCATTCATGATATGAGCATGTACTTTTTGATAGATTTCTTTAAACCAGTATGTATAATTGTCAGGTTGGTCAATAACGCTCTGGTGGAGTTTATCAAATGAAATCTTCAGCCATGATTCCACTTCATCGGTATTAATTACCGGAGTGTTATCAGAGATTCCCAGAAATACATGGTCAAGTTCATATTCAGTAAGCCCGCTTCCCATTTTTTCGTTATAAATAAAAGTGAAAAGTTTCTTCAGGCTGCATTGAATGCCCATTTCTTCCATGAGTCGCCGGCTTGCCGATTCCTCTTCAGATTCGCCCGGTAGCGGATGGGTGCAGCAGGTGTTGGTCCAAAGACCTTTTGAGTGATATTTATGGTGAGCCCGTTTTTGTAATATCCATTCACCCCCGGAATCAATAATGAATACCGACACTGCCCGATGAAGCATGGCTTTTTGGTGCGCCTCCAACTTTTCCATGAGACCAGTCTGTTTGTCATTTTCATCTACCAATACAACGAGTGTTTCCATCATGCAATCTTTAGTTTGAAATATCAGCTAAATCAAGCCCAATTTAGCAACCAGATATGCTTTGTTCAGCAAAAGGTATTTCCTGAAATTGTGAATTCTGATCCTTTTATTAACAAATTCGCTGAATGGGGTCTTGCGAATCTTTTGTAACAGGCTCAAATAGTAATAATAGGCAATAAGCACAGGTATTTTTGCATCTTTAGGCAGTTTTCTTATTCCATGTAAAGAGGCTGCAAAATCAGCTTCAATGTCCAGGATGATCAACTCTTTGGTTTCCTTATTCAATGTAATTCCATCTAATTCAGGGAAATAGTTTCTACCCAGTTCCTGTGTATCAGATTTCATATCCCGTAAAAAGTTCACTTTTTGAAATGCTGAGCCCAGCTTCATTGCCGGTTGTTTCAATTCTTCAAAAAGCGATTTGTCGCCCCGGACAAATACATACAAACACATTAATCCCACTGCTTCTGCTGAACCATAGATGTATTCCTCAATTTCAGATTTGTTATAGGAACCCAGCTTAACCAGGTCAACTTTCATGCTTTTCAGAAAAGCCTGGATCAATTCATCAGGTATATTGTATTTTATTACTGTATGCTGGAATGCGTTCAGAACCGGGTTCAGGCTGATGCCTTCCTGAAGAGCCTTGTAATAGTCATTTTCAAAGTCGGCTAATAATTTTGCTTTATCATAATCATGAAAAGTATCTACTATCTCGTCAGCGAACCTGACAAATGCATAGATGCTATAGATTGATTTTCTTGCCTCCGGATTCAGAAAACTTACTGCAATTGAAAACGATGTACTGTAACTGCGGGTAACAATTTTGCTTATGTTATAAGAAACGTCATTGTATAGTTTTATCATAAATATGATTTTACTGCAAGCGGTTTTTCAAATTTCTAATCAAAACAACAGTAACAATTTTTCAAACTTCGGCAAACGAGGGAATTATTTATTTTTTCAACAGTTATTTGAATATCTCCAACGCAAATCTATTTTAAAATCTTTTCCAGAAACCTGTCAATAGTTTCAGGTTTTGTTGCCGGGGAGAACCTCTTTATCGGTTTTCCAGTCGGGTCAATAAGGAATTTTGTAAAATTCCATTTTATCCTGCTTCCAAAAAAACTGCCCAACTCCTTTTTAAGGTATTTGTACAGGGGATGTGCTTCATCACCATTGACATCCACTTTTGAAAACATCTGGAAGGTAACGCCATAATTTAATACGCATCCTTCAGCAATTGATTTATCGTCTCCCGGTTCCTGGTTGGCAAACTGGTTACAGGGAAAACCCAGAATGACCAATCCTTTATCTTTGTATTTTTGATAAAGCTTTTCCAAACCCTCAAACTGGTGAGTTAATCCACATTTGCTTGCAGTATTAACAATTAACACCATCTTCCCTTTATAAGTCTCCATGCTTATTTCTTTGCCCTGGAGACTTCTTGCTTTAAACTGATAAAACTTCTGATTCATTTTAATGTATATTATATTGTGATGGATCAGACCGTCTAAGATACATCATGATCAATTTATTATTTTATTGCAGGGGTCCATTATTTTTTGTAATTCTTATTGAATCTCTTCTAATTAAATATTTTATCAGATTCATACAACAACAGTCTGGCCTGATTTTGAAAATACACATTCCAGGGATAGGTATTTCCTGAATTATGAGGATCTTGATTTAAAACCCATTTTAAATCATCCACATAGCCTTCTTTGTTACCCGTGAGGCTATAGAGGTATTTTGCCCTGCCCCAGCGATTGACCAGGTAACCGGGACCTGCTTTAATAGCCTTTTCGAACTCTTCAGCAGCTTTTAGTTTACTGCCTCCAAATTTTTCAGGCACAGCAATTAAATAAATAGCACGCGAGAAATAATTCCCTCCGCCTGCCCATTCAGGATTCAGCGAATCGATACGGGCGATTACCAGGTCATTTCTTATCACAATCTTTGTATTAAACAACCGGCCAATCTTGCTTAAACATTCCTTAAAGTAATAAAAACGGGCCATATACCAATATCCCATAGCATCTATATAGGTCTTGTCAAGCTCATTAACAGCATCCCATGTATTAACTCCATTTTCAACCTGTTGCTTAAACTGCGGGTTAAGGACCATGGCCTTTTCACAATATCGGATGGCTTCCTTGTAATGGTATTCCTTATCCTTAGTCTTTTCACTATAGGCGGCTCCCATTAATATATGATAGTTGCCAATACGCCATAGGGCTTCGTAGTTCTCAGGGTCAGCATCAACCGCAAGTTGCAGGGCATTAATCAATTCCTGCACCTGAGCCCCAGTGGCAGCCGTTTTTTCCAATTCAAGTGCTTTATTAAAAAGCAGCTTTGCATCACCGCTTCTTATCTTAAGATCACTATCTTTCCATCCGGGTTTAAATGAGGCACAGGATGAAATGACTAAAATCAAGGCTGTTATAAAAATCGGGTAATGTTTTACAGCAGTGGTTCTCATAATTGTTGTCTGGTTTATGTATCTTGATTTTTTATTTAAAAAGAATGTCGTAGCCCAATCCGTCATTTCTTTTGAGGAACCTGGCAGAATCTGACAAATTCACTGCCCTGCCATGAAATAAATCGGTATAAAACTCCTTAATAAATTCACTATTATTTGGAATTCTTCCTATAAAATAGGTATGCGAGTCATAGGTTGGCAAAGTAAAACCAATTGCTTTGGTAAAATTAATATAGGTTGCTTCTGATGAAAGCGGTAATTTCAGGCGTTCACCCAATTGTTTTCCACTTTTTGTAAATATTCTTGCCCCGTTGAGATTAAAGTCTTTTTTGTTACTAGTAATATAAATTCTTTTCTGAATATGAAGCTTGTTTACCCAGCTTGCATGATTATCCTGGTTAACAGCTGCAGCATTAATAATCAGATTATCAAATAAGTTACTATCCAGATCGGCCAATAAACTGTCATTTACCAGCCTTTCGAGGTAGTAATTGCCGAGGCTGTGCAAAAACAGACTGAGATGATAAGGCTTCTCAGGCCATTGCTGACCTCTTTTATTTTCCTGTAGTAATAATAGCAACTCCTTGAATTGGACAACTCCTGCTGCTACATTTCTTTTTGAATTGCTGAAGTTTTTTGATCCATTTCCTTTTTCCATTTCTGAAGGCCAGCTAAATACAAGCACTTTAACATGATGAAGGTTTTGAATTTCTAAACCTCTTAATGCTGCATCAGATAATGTCTGTTTGTCACCATGTACAAAAACAAGCCAGTCGTTGTTAGCCCCTGATAAGGCCTTATAATCATCAATGATTTTTACCCTGTTACAAAAAGTGCTGTCTGCAGTATGATTGTATTCATAAATTTTCAATGGATTGTTGAAATCAATACTATTTAGCAGATTAAGGCAATCGTCTGATAAATTGTCATTTAAACGATTAGTAATTACGGGAAGTGAAGGATCAATGAAAATAACCGGTCCATGTTTGTCTTTGCTGTTTTGGCTAAGGATAAAAGACGGAAAGAGGGTGATCAGGAAAAAAAAAACGATCTTTTTTGTTATATTCATAATCGCCGCTTCAGATTTGTTCTCCTAAGATAGAAATTTTTATTTACCATAAAAGAGTATTTATTTAAATTGAGTTCTCTCATAAGCAATTAATTGTAATGCGTTTACGTGCCTCTGGAATGCTTCATAAATTAGTCAGGACCATGATGCCTGTACGATCCAATGCCCATAAATTTTTGATTTTTTCAATTTTATCAGTTTTTAACAAACCCAGAATAGCTGAAAAGTTTTTTTGAAAAAAGATTTGAAAACAGATACGAAAAGCAGGTTTATTGAAAGTGCTTCTTTAAGTCACTTACAGACCTGACAACATAAATATTTTTGTGTTTTTCATTAACAGGATTATTTGTAAGAGTGCCTGATATAAGAATTTTTTGTGACTGGAAAGTTGTACATAGTTGACTTATGTAACGGTCTGGATCAACAATTGAAAGCTCTGATAATGTTCCTGTAACAATTATATCAGACTGCCATTTCTCGTTTGCTTCAGTGAGTGCATGAAACGGGGTTGCCTGACCCAGGTAAAGCACCTCATGTCCCAACTTTCTAATCAGATATGAATAAAAAAGAAGACCCAATTCATGCAATTCATTATCAGGAAGGAACATTATGACTCTTTTTTTCTCAGGATCGTTTGATGATGGAAGAGAATCGATTGCTGCAATTAGTTTTCCACGTAAAATGTTTGTAACAAAATGTTCTGCACCGGCATTTGCAGAACCGGTTTGCCACATGATCCCAACCTTTCTGAGAAATGGGAATACCAAACTGGAAAAGGTCTCCTCAAATCCGATACTTATAACTGACCTATGGAGCATTTCATTAATAGCGTTACTATTAAAAGAGAGCATGGCAACAATTAATGATTTGATATGCGTGTCAGTTATGGCAGAATTCCTTGTCATGTACTCGACCTTCTCTACCAGTTCAGATTTTGTATAATTGGCAATTTTCGATATTTTAATACCACCATGGTATAAGATGGAGATATTTATGATTCTCCTCATGTCATCATCATCATACCACCTTCTGTTTGTAGCCGTACGCTTAGGTTGAATGATATTGTACCTCCTCTCCCAGACCCTTATGGTAGCAGCCGGGATCCCAGTTATCTTTTCAAGCTCGTACAAGGTATAGTTTCCCATTCTGGTATTAATTTGGCAGATAAATATACATATTACCGGAATAACAGTAAGTGGCCATATAAAAAATCTGCAGCCTTTCGGCTACAGATTTTTATGGGGTTGGATTATTTTTTCCCTTACGGTATAAGAACCTTGTTTATTGTATGAATTACCCCGTTGGTTCCCAAAACATTAACCAGGTTTGCATTTGCGCTAATATTGGCCACTGTTCCGCCATTGGAAGTAACTGTTAGTTCAGTTGAGTTGATGCTTATGTTGCCATTTAAAGTGGGCACATTATCGGTAACCAGGTCGCTTGAAAATACACGGCCGGTGGCGGTTGTCGGAGAAGAAACAATATGGTGTTGTAATACGGCGGTTAACGTATTGATATTTATATCATTGATCCCGGATACGTCCAATGCAGTGTATAATTCGCTAAAGGCAGCATCAGTAGGGGCAAATACAGTAAGATTGGAGGAGATTGATGAAGCAGCATCCAGTAAAGCCGGAACTCTGCCGAGGGCAGCTACCAGTTGAGTAAATTCTGCACCAGGATTAGCTGACGAAAGCGCAACTGCAATCTGAGCTATCGTTTGTGAAGGAGGCAGTAAAGTGCGGTCTATTACATGAACTACACCATTATCTGCCATAATATCTGTTGCAGTAACACGTGTCCGGCCATTGATAAACACGCCATTTGATCCACGGTTACTCAGGTAGAACACTCCTCCTAAAGTGGTTATGTCACTATTCGCCGGAGCCGTATTGGTTGGAAGCTCACTTGCCTTTACTTCACTGTCGATTACATGGCAGGCCAATACTGCATCCAGCGTTTCCTGTGCTGGCAGAGTGGTAATACCGGCTGCTATGAATGCGTCATTAGTCGGAGCAAACAGTGTTTTCTTCGAAGAACTGAGCAAAGTTTCAAGAATTGAAGGGCTGGCTGCTGTTACAGCTGCAATAAGCGTTGTAAAGTTCTTGTTGAAATAGGCAGGCTCTACAACTGTGTTAACAAAGCGTGCAATCGTTGGTGGAACCAGTACCTGATCTATAATGTGAACGATACCATTCGCTGTGCTCACATCTGCTGTAAGAACTTTTGCAGTTCCATTCAATCTGATATCTCCAGATATGGTTACAGCAATGTTCTCCGTATTTGCAGTAACAATATTACCTGTTGTTAACTGAGATGAAAGCAAAGCACCGGAAGTAATTACATGATACTGAAGCAATGATTTAAGCACCGGTTCAGGAACATCGTTAATGCTGGTTTGTCCTATGGTTTCAAGTAAGGCATCAAAAGCATCGTTGGTTGGTGCAATAACTGTATAACTACCAGCCCCACTCAGGGTTGGTAACCAAATCGGGAAATTTTGTCAGCACTGCAACCAGCGAGCTCAGATCTGGTTCAGCCTGGGCAATCTCAACAATGTTTTTAGAGAGTTGTGGCGTTTCTTCATCTTTTTCACACCCTGACAGAATGTAGATACCCATAAGGGCAAATAGTCCTAAAGTTAATTTTTGAGGTTTCATTTTTATAATTTTTAGTTAGTGACGATTGTTTGAATAGGTAACATGAGAGAAAATAAAATGTTCATAAAATATTATTAAAAAGTGTTCAAAAAATATAGATATAAAAATCTATTAATTAAATAAAAGTAATGTAAAAAGCATAAAATCAATTATATAAAAAGTTTTAGTTGCATTTATATTAATTAATAATGAACCAATAAAAGTTATAAAAACAGAACATAAAACCATTTTCATAATTAAATTGTTAGGATAACCATCATGAACATAGAAACAGCAGTCCGATTTTTTCTTTATTTTGGTTTCATGTTTCTTTCAAGGAGCATTTAAGCATACGATGAGTCAACAGATGCATATTAGTCAGGTTGTAGAAACTGCCCTTCAATCTAATCGCTTCGCTGTTCTGGCCACAGAGGGAGCGGGTCAGCCACATGCAAGTTTGGTTGCGATTACACCCTTTGAAAGTTTCCGGAAATTGATATTTGCATCCTATCGTAATACCCGTAAGTTTCGCAATTTGACAATAAACGGAAGGGTGGCTGTTCTTTTTGAAATTGGAAATGCAGATACGACTGTCCTTGAAAGAGGTTTTGTGATTACCGCATTTGGTTATGCTGAATTGATTAAGCAAGAAGAAAGTGATGCAGTTCTTGCCGCACATCTCAAAAGACATCCTGATTTAGAAACCCTGCTTCATTCAACGGAATGTGCACTTTTTATCGTTAAGGTTGATGCCTTTCAAATTGTGCACGGTATTGATAGTGTTAAGTGGTGGAATTTAGGCAAAGTCGACAAAAGCAGAGAAGACAGATCTCATATTGAATGAATAACCCGGTTGTTGGATTCAGTCTATGGATGGTTAAAAGAAAGCAGAGAAGACGTCCGCTAATTATATTATGAAAAATTACTCTGTTAGCCATAGTCCTTCGGGCAATTTATCAAAGCGAATGATCAGAAACAAAATACGCTGCTACAGCCGGGCAATCTGTTAAAATGCTTAGATTTTCAGCATCTGGCACTAAAGATAAATGCATGCATTTTCGTTACGGCTGTTCCTGTCACCAATAACTGTCTGATTTCTGTAATTCTTTGATTATTTACGTACTTTTGGCGCTCATCTTTATTCATGTCCAGATTCCGACTTACGATAGAATACCAGGGGACCCGATATCACGGGTGGCAGCAAAATGCCGGTGTAAAAACCATTCAGGGTGAAATGATCCGGGTTTGTTCTGAATTGCTTAATACCAAACGTATTGAGTTATACGGTGCCGGCCGCACAGACACCGGCGTTCATGCCCTTGGACAGGTGGCTCATCTGGATGCGCCTACCCAGATGCATCCTGAAATGCTGCTCGATCGGCTGAATGAGAACTTGCCTTATGATATTCATGTTATCAGACTGGACCGTTGCGACGACCGGTTTCATGCACGGCACAGTGCTGTAGCACGCAGCTATATTTACCTGGTGTCCCGCCGTCGCTCTGCTTATGGAAAAAACAGTGTCTGGTGGGTGAAAGAAGAACTTTCTGTTTCGAAAATGAAAGATACCGCGTCATTGCTTACGGGATTTCATGATTTTTCCTCTTTTGGTATGCCGGGTGATGAAGAACAATCAACGCGTGTGGATCTCAGCCATATTGGAATACACGACCAGGGAAATATCATCATGGTTCATCTGGTCGGTTCCCATTTCCTCAGAAGTATGGTCCGAAGAATCGTTGGCGTTCTCGTGCATGCCGGAAAAGGCAAAATGAGTCTGAAGGAAATCAATCAGTTCCTTGCAAGATATTCAGAACGCCCTTCACAATTGGCTGCACCTCCATCAGGACTCTATCTTCATGCTGTATATTATCCGGGAGACGCCTATGATTATCAGCCTGTAGCTCCTGTTGCATTTTAATCCATATCCTGCTTTGAGAATGTTTTGAAGTTTATGCTGAATTGATGAGAAAAGCACCTAATTTTAAAGTGTATTCCAATCTAAATAGAAAAACAGAAATGAGAACTGCCTTGTTGTTTACCGGATTATGGTTATGCCTGTTCGTTCATGCCCAGGATAACATCATGAATGTTATGGGAAGATCTTCATTCTCATTGAACGGGAAATGGAATTACATTGTGGATCCTTATGAGAACGGGTACTATGATTACAGGTATGAACCTTTTGACCAAAACGAAGTGCCAAAAGGAGGTTATTTTCTGGATCAAAAACCTGCTGACAAAACTGAGCTTATTGAGTATGACTTTGACCTTTCACCGGCTTTGTTGGTGCCGGGCGATTGGAATTCCCAGGATGATAAGCTTTTTTATTATGAAGGAACTATTTGGTATCGCAGGCTATTCGATTATCAGGCCAAGCCCGGGAACAGGGTATTTGTTCATTTTGGGGCTGTGAACTACGAAGCAGATGTATACCTGAATGGACATAAATTAGGCAAACACACAGGTGGATTTACTCCGTTTCATTTTGAAATTACAGGGCTTCTCAAAGCCGGAAAAAATTCACTGATTGTTAAAGTTGATAATAAAAGAAAGCGGGAAGGCGTGCCTACTTTAAATACCGACTGGTTCAATTACGGAGGCATAACCAGGGATGTTTCCATTGTTGAACTTCCTGAAACCTTTATTGGCGATTACTTTATCCAATTGCAGAAAGGGAATAACCGCCTGATTTCAGGACATGTCATCCTGAACGGAAATAATAAAAGTCAGCCGGTGACAGTTGAAATCCCGGAACTTCAGGTGAAAGCAACTTACCAAACCAACGAAATGGGGAAATGTGTCTTTCAGATCCCGGTTAAAAAAATCACCCTCTGGTCCCCTGAAAATCCAAAATTATACGAGGTCACCATCTCAACAACCAGGGAAAGCGTTACTGAAAAAATTGGTTTTAGAACTATTGCAGTTCAGGGTACAGATATTTTGTTGAATGGCAGGCCGGTTTTTTTGCGGGGGATTTCCATACACGAGGAAAACCCCATGCGTGGCGGGAGGGCTTATTCCACAGAAGATGCACGGCTGTTATTGGGATGGGCTAAGGAGTTAGGTTGCAATTATGTGCGACTGGCTCATTATCCGCATAACGAGTATATGGCCCGTATTGCTGATGAAATGGGCATTCTTGTTTGGGAAGAGATCCCTGTTTACTGGACCATCCTTTGGGACAATCCAGCTACATTTCAAAATGCAAAAAACCAGCTAACGGAGTTGATAAACCGCGATAAAAACAGATCATCGGTGATCATTTGGTCAATGGCCAATGAAACTCCGGTGAGCGAATCCAGGAATCATTTTCTTAAAAATCTCACGGATCAGGCTCGTTTGCTTGATTCAACACGCCTCATATCTGCTGCAATGGAGGTTCACAGAAATCCTGAAAAGCCTTACGACCGGATTGTAGAAGATCCTTTTGCTGCTTATACTGATATTGTGAATTTTAATCAGTATGTCGGCTGGTATGACGGTCTCCCTCCTGATTGCGATAAGGTAAACTGGATTATTTCCTATAATAAGCCGGTAATGATCAGTGAGTTTGGGGCTGACGCGCTTCAGGGTCTTCATGGGGATGCGCTTACACGCTGGACCGAAGAGTATCAGGAGGATTTATACAGGAGAACGTTGACCATGCTTTCAAAAATTCCTCAATTCAGAGGTGTTTCGCCATGGATATTGTGCGATTTCAGGTCGCCACGCAGGCATTTGCCTGTTATACAGGATGGATGGAACCGTAAGGGACTCATAGGGCAAAATGGCACAAAGAAAAAAGCTTTTTATGTGCTTCAGGAGTTTTACCTTCAGAAAGAAAAAGAAGGCAGATAATCTTTAGATCATTTTTTTGATGTATTCCGGATTTTATTTCTATCTTGCCGTTAACGTACACGATGAAATGAACAAAAAGAGGTCTGTTTCTAAAAAGCCACTCCAGAGCAGGGTTACCATTAAAGATATTGCTGCAATGGCCGGGGTTTCTATAGGAACAGTCGACCGGGTTTTGCATGACCGGGGAGAAGTGAACCCTGAGACGCACGAACGTGTAATGCGGTTTGTGGAGGAACTGGGATATACACCAAACCTGCTTGCTAAATCACTTGCCTTAAAAAGGAAATTTACCATTGCCGTATTGATTCCTCAGGCCAGCGAGAAAAATCCATACTGGAGTAAACCATTGAAGGGTTTTAAAGCGGCTTCGGAAGAATTGAGCGACTTCAATACACAGATTTCAATCTTTGGTTTTGAGCTGGGTGATGAGCTGTCATTTATACGTGAATTCCGTCGTATGCTTGAAACGTCACCTGACGGGGTGATTATGGCTCCAACCTATCATGACGCAGCTGTGAATCAGACTGCAGTATTAAAAAAGCACAGCATACCTTATATACTAATAGACAATGATCTTGAAGAAGGATCGGGCTTTGCCTATTTTGGTCAGGATGCTTTTCAAAGTGGAATTATTGCAGCTAAACTCATGCATTACGGGTTACCTGCAAATGCGCTTGTTTTAATACTCAATATGGCCAGCAATAGAATCATTACCCGCCATATGCAACTCAGGGAAAACGGCTTTGTGAATTATTTGAATCAAATCATCCCCGGGAATCATATCAGGGTTTTGTCATGCGCCATTAATATTTCAGAAAAGAGCGAACCGGCCGGCTCAATAAAGAAAATACTCAGTGAGCACCCCGATATATCAGGTGTTTTTGTTACAAACTCGCGTTCACATCTTGCAGCTGAATGCCTGGAATCCCTTAATATTCATAATCTCCGGTTCATTGGCTATGACCTGGTTGATGCCAACCGGGCGTATCTTAAAAAAGGCATTATTGATTTCCTCATCGGTCAGAAGCCCGAAGACCAGGGGTATAAATCAGCTATGGCGATGTTTAATTTCCTGTTGAATAAAAAAAGAGGCGAGCGGATCAATTACAGTTCCATTGACATCATCATGAAGGAAAACATTGATTACTATAAATAAAACAACCACTACAAAAAAAATGAAAAATTTCAATTTCTCCGATCTGAATGGTAAGGTATGTGTCATCACAGGCGGTGCAGGCATCATCGGAAAAGCTATTTGTGAAGCTCTGGCATATGCTGGAATCAAAACGGCAATAATAGATATCAATTTAGAGGCTGCAGAAAAGATGGCTGCTGAACTCACACAAATGTCCGGCACCAAATGTATGGGTGTACAGGGCAATGTCCTTGATAAAGATTCATTAATTGCAGCGCGCAATAAAATTGAACAGTCACTTGGAGCCATTGATTTTCTGATTAATGGTGCAGGAGGAAATTCACCCAATGCTACGACTAAAATTGAGCAAATTCAGGCCTCTGGCTCATTTAACCAGGAAGAAACTTTCTTTGGCCTTGATTTAAGCGGATTCGATAAGGTTTTTGCCCTTAATTTCTCGGGGACTGTTCTGCCAACAATGGTTTTTGTTCCTGATATGATCAAAAGAGGCCAGGGTGTAGTTCTTAATATTTCTTCCATGAATTCATTCAGGCCGCTGACCAAAATACCAGCGTATTCTGCGGCCAAGGCATCCGTTAATAATTTTACCCAATGGCTTTCAGTGCATCTGGCAAAAACAGGAGTAAGGGTGAACGCAATTGCTCCGGGTTTCTTTCTCACCAATCAAAACAGGTTTTTGTTGATTGATGAAAAAACGGGGAATGCCACACCACGTGGTCGAAAGATTATAGACAACACGCCTGTTGGAAAATACGGAGAACCAGAAGATCTTCAGGGCGCTACCTTATTTTTACTATCTTCACTATCCTCCTTTATCACAGGAATAGTGCTGCCGGTTGATGGCGGTTACAGTGCTTTTGGAGGAGTTTAAAATAATTCGTCTATGATATATTATGAAATTGGTTCTGAGCAAACTGTTCTCAGCATTGATGATCTGAGAACCGGTTTATATAAGGCTCTTGAAAAAATCGGGAAGCGGAATAAGGTTCTTGCTGTTCCGCCTGATTACACCCGTTACCATTCAAACGCCGGAACTTTGACCTCCCTCTTGTATGAATATTATGGCGATAAACTGACAGATGTACTTCCCGCCCTGGGAACCCATTCTCCTATGTCTGCAGAACAAATCAGCCATATGTTTCCAAACGTTCCCCATGATATTTTCAGGGTGCACGACTGGCGAAATGATGTGGTAACTGTTGGAAAAGTACCGGGATCGTTTGTTTCTGAAATCACCAATGATGCTGTTTCATACGACTGGCCTGCCCAGCTGAATAAATTGCTGATGCAGGGCGGACACGACCTGATTTTGTCTATTGGACAGGTAGTGCCCCATGAAGTAATAGGTATGGCCAATTATAACAAGAACCTGTTCGTTGGAACAGGCGGTTCCGAAGGAATTAATAAAAGCCATTTTATCGGAGCCGTTTATGGAATGGAAAAATTGATGGGGCGTGCCGACAACCCGGTTCGCAAATTATTTAATTATGCTTCGGACCATTTTATCAAAGACCTGCCTGTCGTCTATATCCATACCGTGGTGGGAAGAGATGATTCGGGCTGTCTGGTTGTAAGGGGACTGTTTATTGGCGATGATGAACAGGTATTTTTGCGGGCCGCAGCACTGTCGCTTAAAGTGAATTTCATAACACTTGATCAACCGCTTAAAAAAGTAGTGGTATATCTTGATCCTTCCGAATTCAAAAGTACATGGCTTGGGAATAAAAGCATCTATCGCACACGTATGGCCATAGCGGATGGAGGAGAGCTCATTGTAATGGCTCCGGGCGTTAAGGAGTTTGGCGAAGATCCTGAGATTGACCGTCTGATCCGTAAATATGGCTATTTTGGAACAGAAGCCACGCTCAGCAAACTCAGGGAGAATGAAGACCTGGCAAACAATCTGAGTGCTGCAGCACACTTAATTCATGGGAGTTCTGAAGGAAGGTTTTCCATTACATATTGTGCGGGACTTCTTTCCCGGCAGGAAGTGGAATCGGTAAATTTCGGGTATAGTTTGCTGGGAGAGATGGTCAATAAGTACAATCCCGATACACTCAAAGAAGGATTCAACACCATGAAAAACGGTGAGGAAATTTACTATATATCAAATCCTGCCATGGGCCTATGGGCGTGGAAAGGAAGATTGTAATTTACAAATCAGGCCCGATCATTAATCACAATAACTAAAATGGCACTTTCAGAGAAAATTGGTAAGTACAGGTGGACCATATGTGCACTCGTATTTTTCGCAACAACAGTCAATTATTTCGACAGAAACGTCTTGGGATTGCTCAAACCAACCCTGGATGCCGAAGGCGTATTTGGTGTTGATCCCGCGGACCGGGAATTGTATTATTCGTGGGTGGTAATGAGTTTTCAGGTAGCTTATGCTCTGGGAATGATCCTTGCCGGAAGGTTTATTGATTGGGTAGGAACCCGGAGGGGATATGCATTTTCTTTACTGGGATGGAGCATTGCTGCTATTGGTCATGCTCTGGCACACAGCACAGTGACTTTTGGGGCATGGCGCGCAGCTCTGGGATTTACAGAGGCAGGTAACTTTCCTGCTGCCAACAAAACAATGGCCGAGTGGTTTCCTAAAAAAGAAAGGGCATTTGCGACCGGTATTTACAATTCAGGTGCCAATATTGGTGCCATTGTTACCCCATTATTCGTACCGTGGATTGCAGACAAATGGGGATGGGAATGGGCTTTCATTTTTGTAGGCACCATTGGTTTAATATGGCTTTATTTCTGGTTCAAAACATACGCCTCACCTGAGCAAAAACTTAAGGCTGGAATTCTGTCACAGGCCGAGTATGATTACATCCACAGTGATATGGATGAAAAAAAGGAAGATGAAAAACCAGGCGAAAAAGTTTCCTGGTTCAGATTACTAAGATACCGTCAAACCTGGTCGTTTTTTTGGGGCAAGTTTCTTACCGACGGGGTATGGTGGTTTTATCTTTTTTGGTTACCGGCATTCCTGAATGGTGAAAATGAAAGGAAAGCAGCTGAATTTAAAGCTTTGAACCCGGCATTTGACGGTGCTATCATCGATATCCCCGGTGTAATAACGTGGACGTTGGCAGTAGCCATTGTATATACAATTGCTACAATTGGTTCAATTTATGGCGGATGGCTTCCTAAAAGTTTTATAGATAAAGGAATGCCTTCGTTTAAGGCACGTAAAACAGCAATGTTTATATATGCATTATTTCCTTTATTGGTTTTATTAGCAAGTTTTGTCGGGCAGTATAACACCTGGTATGCTGTTCTGGTCATTGGCATAGCATGTGCCGCCCATCAGGCATGGTCAGCAAATATTTTCACAACAGTAACAGACATGTTTCCAAAGAAAGCTGTGGCATCTGTTACAGGTATTGGAGGCATGGCGGGTGCTGTTGGCGGATTGCTTGTTTCCCAGGCAGCCGGATTACTGCTTAAGCATTATACCTTGTTAGGACATCGTGAAGTTGGATATGGCATGCTTTTCATATTTTGCGCTACAGCATATATATTGGCATGGATCGTCATGCATTTTCTTGTCCCGCGCATGAAAAGGGTAGAAGACATCTGATTTCAAAATCAAGATATTATTATATAGATCTATGAAAAAGTTTCTGGACGAAAATTTCCTGTTAAAGACAAAGACAGCAGAATATTTATTTCATGAACATGCTGCAAAATTGCCCATCATCGATTACCATTGTCATTTATCACCTCAACAAATTGCCGAAAACCGGAATTTTGACAACATAACTCAGCCCTGGCTCCATGGAGATCACTATAAATGGCGTGCTATGCGTACCAACGGAGCAGATGAGCGCTATTGTACAGGGAATGCAACCGACCGTGAAAAGTTTATGAAGTGGGCAGAAACAGTACCCTATACCATGCGTAATCCGCTTTATCACTGGACACATCTGGAGCTTCAAAGATATTTCGGCATTTATGAGTTATTAAGTCCCCAAACAGCTGATGCTGTTTATGAGAAAACGGCTGCTTTTTTAAAGCAACCCGGATTTACGCCGGTTGAGTTGATCCGCAAAATGAAAGTGGAAGTTGTTTGTACCACAGATGATCCCATTGACACGCTGGAATACCATAAGATGATCCGGGATAATTTCCGGGAAATAAAAGTGATTCCCGCCTGGCGGCCTGATAAGCTTATGAATATGGATCATCCCGCCATGTTTATCGATTATATCCAGTTGCTGGCTAAAGCTTCGGATATTCAAATTGATTCTTATGCCCGTTTGCTGGAGGCCATTGATAAAAGGCATCAGTATTTTCATGATGCCGGATGCAGGTTATCAGACCACGGACTCGATGGTTTTTATGCAGAGGATTATACCGGATCTGAGTTGGAGACCATCTTCAAGAAAACAATGAGTGGAATGAGGCCCACTGAAACAGAAATACTCAAATTCCGTTCAGCCATGCTTTATGAACTGGCTGTAATGGACTTCAACAGGGGTTGGACGCAGCAGTTTCATGTAGGTGCGCTCAGAAATAACAACAGCCGCATGCTGAAAACCTTTGGTCCCGATGGGGGCTTTGATTCTATTGGCGACTATCGCTATGCCGCTTCCATGTCAGGATTTCTGGACAAACTCGATCTGAACGGAAAGTTAACGAAAACTATTTTATACAACCTGAATCCATCGGATAATGAAATCATGGCTACCATGCTGGGAAATTTCCAGGATGGAACAATTCCCGGAAAGATTCAGTGGGGTTCTGGATGGTGGTTTCTGGACCAGAAAGACGGAATTGAGAAACAGTTAAATACCTTGTCAAATCTTGGACTTATCAGCAGGTTTATTGGAATGCTTACTGATTCAAGGAGCCTCTTGTCATATCCCCGGCATGAATATTTCCGCCGTATTTTGTGCAACCTGATCGGAAATGACGTTGAAAATGGCGAATTGCCAAATGACAAGGCCTGGCTTGGAAAAATAGCGGAAGATATCTGTTATTATAATGCCAGGAATTATTTCAACTTTTAAAGCTAAAAAAACCCCGCTAAATCAGCGGGGTTTGCTATTTATTATACATAAAATTCAGGCGGTACTGTTGCCAGACGTGCAATATCATTTATTTTTTCTTTAATCCGGAATCCGGCTCTGCAGGTTACAGTGCATGAATCACAATCTTTACAGGCAGAGGCCTTTGCCATTTCCAGTGTCTGTTGTGCATGATGCATATTCCGGTAACCATAAGCATACATATAGCTTCGCATGAGGGTTGGAATATCCACATGGTTCGGGCATTGACCGGCACATTCATGGCATTGGAGGCAATACAAACCCTTTTCTCTTCCTGCATCTGCCATGCGGAGTTCTGCTTTATCCGCATCGGTGAAACGAAAATCCTTCATGAGTTCAAGGTTGCTTTGCAATTCTTCATAAGAAGTCATGCCCGACATCATGGTATGTACATTCTCATTCTGAAGAACCCATTTTAAGGCCGCTTGAGATTTTATGGGCTGTGTTCTTTCTTTATCCCAATAATTTCCTGCCATTGTTTTCATGGCTATGATACCAAGTCCTGCATTTGCCGCATATGCAATGGCATCCTGCACCGGTTGCATCCGTTCCAGCTTAAAATTATAGGCCGCCATTACCAGATCGTATATCTTAACATCTGCCGCTGCTGTAATTGCTTCATCAATCCAGCTGTGGGTGGCAATTCCTATAAACCTGGCTTTGCCCGACTTCTTGATATCTTCCATAGCCCTCAGTAAGGGTTCAAAAAATACCGATTCCCTTTTTGCGACAAACGGAAGGAAGAGAATGTCCACATAATCAGTCCCAAGACGCTTTAAACTTTCATTAAAGGAAGCAGTGAATGCCTCTCCTGCCGAAGGATCTGTAAAAACTCCGTTTTGGTGGTCGGTGCCTTTAGGCATATTGCTGGTAGCAACCAGAACCGATTCACGGGGAAAGTCTTTCAGGACTTTTCCTACCAGAGTTTCGTTGTTTCCATTGCCATAATAAGCAGAAGTTCCCAGCAATTTAACGCCATTGTCAATAGCGGCTTTTACCATTGCAGGGTTTTGAGTATCGCCGGTTCCCATGCTCAACACGGGTATTTTTAGGCCGGTTCTGCCTAAAACGCGTATGGGTAGTGTATTGTTTACCGGAAGATCAGTACTTGTTGAAGCACTTTTAAGAGAAGCGGGAATGAATGCAGCTGCAGACATTCCCAGAATGCTTTTTTTTAAAAAGTCACGACGATGGTTGCTCATTTTGGACAGGGGGTTATATAATTTTCAAAATTTGTTTAACGACAGATGAAAATTACTAAACAATTTCATATTAGGAACCACTATTTTGTTAAAATCAAGTTAAATAACTCAGGCCAATGGGCGGCACTTTTTTGCAGTGGTGACAGCCAGCTTGCATATCTCGGTTAATGAGGCATAATCACCGGTTTCGATGATATTTTTTTTAATGAGTTGCGAACCCATGCCTACGCAGGCAGCGCCAGCCTTAAACCATGCGCTCATGCTTTCTTCAGTGGGTTCAACCCCTCCTGTCGGCATAATATGGGTCCATGGCATAGGACCTTTCAACGATTCAATAAATCCCGGTCCACCCACCTGGCTGCCGGGGAAAATCTTTACAATTTCAGCGCCCAGCTCTTCAGCTTTTGAAATTTCTGTAACAGAACCACATCCAGGCGCCCATAAAACTTTCCGGCGGTTGCAAACCTTGGCCATATCTTCATTCAGCACAGGAGAAACTATAAAAGCAGCACCCAGTTGCAGATACAGTGATGCTGTCCCTGAATCGAGGATACTACCAACACCCAAAATCATACCAGGTATTTCAGCAGCCGCATATTTGTTAAGCTCAGCAAATACTTCATGGGCAAAATCGCCCCTGTTAGTGAATTCAAAAGCCCTGATTCCTCCATCATAACATGCCTTAAGGACTTGCTTACATACACCGGCATCTTTATGATAAAACACAGGTACAATACCAGTTTCCAGCATTGTGGAAGCTACATGCAGGCGGGTAAATCGTGACATAGTTATAAATTTTAATGATTAGAATATTTCGGGCATTTTATCTCATTACACGGCCGGAGGCATCTCCGGTCATGAGTTTTTCAACCTCTTCAACAGTAACCAGGTTAAAATCACCCGGTATGGTATGTTTTAAGCAAGATGCAGCCACAGCAAAATTCAATGCTTTCTGATCGTCATTTAAATAAGTAAGCAATCCATAGATGAGTCCTCCCATAAAGGAATCTCCCCCTCCAACCCGATCCACAATATGCGTGATGTTGTATTGAGGCGATTGTATCAGTTTGCTGCCATTCCATAAAACACCGCTCCAGGTATTATGACTTGCACTTACAGAGCCGCGTAAGGTTACGATAATTTTCTTTGCTCTGGGAAATTTTTCCATCAGTTGTTTGCAAACCGATTCATAAGCAGCAGCTTCGACATGACCGCCGGTTACATCTCCTGATAAAGGTTTAATGCCAAAAACTTTTTCGGCATCCTCTTCATTTCCGAGAATAATATCACAGCCGGCTACCAGTTCGGGCATAATGTCGGATGCTTTTTTCCCATATTTCCAGAGATTTTTCCTGTAGTTTAAATCCGTGGAAACAGTCATACCCCTTTTTACCGCAGTCTGAATGCCTTCGAGGCATACTCTTGCTGTTCCTTCAGCAATGGCTGGTGTAATACCCGTCCAGTGAAACCAGGTAGCACCTTCAAATACCTTATCCCAGTCGACCATTCCAGGCTGTATGGTTGCAATGGAAGCATAAGCGCGGTCGTATATGACTTTGCTGGCTCTTGCAACTGCCCCGGTTTCAAGAAAATAAATACCCAGCCGGTCTCCTCCGTAAAGGATCTTATCTACTCCTACGCCATACTTTCTTAATTCCATCATACATGCATGGGCGATGTCGTTTTGGGGCAACCGGGTCACAAAATCAACCGGTATCCCGTAATTGGCAAGCGAAACAGCCACATTGGCCTCTCCACCGCCAAAATGGACATTAAATGACCGTGACTGAGAAAACCTTTCTACTCCGGGTGTGGATAATCTCAACATGATTTCCCCAAAAGTCACAACCTTATTCATGATATGAAAATTTATGGTAAAGATATGAAATGGTATTTTTCAGAGCGACTTATTTTCTGAAAAAGGTAAGGATAAAGGCTATGGAAACAATAGCGGCCAGAACCATAAAACTCAGATGCAGTGTATGCAGCTCAGCTACAAAACCTAATAATACAGGACCCGTTAAAAAACCCACATTGGAGGAGGCTGCGATAAATGAAACGCCATCTGCAGTTTTAATTCCCTTAATCCGTGAAGCAAGCCTGTATACCTCCGGAACAATGATGGAAAATCCCACTCCAATAATAAAGAATCCCGGCATTACTGCATAGGGGGCTTTCAGCAACACTGCAATTAATCCAATAAGGCTGATGCCAATGAACAGCCGTAATAATTTCCATGAGCCCAACTTTCTGCTGAGCGCATCACCTGTAAACCGGCCGGATGCCATACCCATTGAAAACAAAGCATATCCCAATCCGATAAACTGTTGTTTCATAAGTACCACTTTTTTCAGGTATAAAGCACTCCAATCGGCAATGGCCCCTTCCGAAACCATCATAATGACACCAATTGAAGCAATGGCCAGTAGAGGCTTGAGCGGGAATTTATCGTGTTTTTGTTTTTCAAATTGCTCGGCTTTTATGGTATAATATTCTTGCTTTAACCAAAACTGGACACCTGCCAGAATCAGGATAAGTAAGGTAATATGAAGAATGGGCATATGTAAGAATCCAGCGACAAAACTTCCTGTGGAAGCACCAATAATACCTCCCAGACTCCAGAAGCCATGGCTTCCGGTCATAATGTTCTTTCCCGCCTGTTTTTCAATAATTGCGGTAAGTGAATTCAAAGAAATGGCAAATATCGAACTCATCATGCCAAAAACAAATAATGCACAGCACAGCATGATATAGCCGGTAGACAGAAACATTCCGTAAAGTGAAAACGCATAGAACAGAAAGCCTATAAAAGCCTGACGGCCCACTCCAAGCTTATCTATGAGTTTATTGCTGATGGGCAGCATTACAAGCGATCCCAGTGAGGTAAAAAACAGGGCCCCACCTATTTTACCTTCGGTAATGTTTAGCTTATCAGCAATATAGGGAATATAGGTAACCCAGGTGCTGAAGATAAGGCTAAAACAAGAATACAAAAAGGCTGGGGCAAAATAGCGGCGCTGGGTAAAGAAAATTTTAATGGACAGCATAATTTACGCTCACACAATTCAAAAGTGCTGCAAAAGTAATCATTTATTTGCCTGGAGCTATTAAAGCAATGGAATCTGAATTATTTCAAAGGAATGGTAAAAAAGAATGTAGTTCCTTTACCTGTTTCAGATGTGAGGCCTATATTACCTCCCAGTAACTTTATAATGCCTTTACAGATACTCAGACCAAGGCCCGCTCCTTCATGATAGTGTAATTCATCCACCTGACGGAATCTTTCAAAGATCACATCAAATTTGTCTTCAGGAATTCCGGGGCCAGTATCAGATACATAAAATTTTATAGTATTGTATGCTCCCAAACAGCATCCGAATTCTACAGTTCCCGACTCAGTATACTTAAGCGCGTTTCCGATCAGATTTGTAATTACCTGTTTAAGTTTGATTTTATCAGAATAAATTTCTTCTACTTCCCTGCAATCATGCTGAATCACAAAATTCAAATGCTCTTTTTTCAAACGTTTTTGAAAATCAGGATAATATTGCTCAATTTCTTCGATGAGTTTTTTCAGATCGAAATACTCCATATTTACCTTGAATGATCCTGATTCGATTTTAGAGATATCGAGAATTTCATTGATGATATCCAGCAGATCGATACCCTTTTGCTTAATGATCCCTGAATATCGGACAATTTTATCGCTGTCATCCAGGGTTTCAGAAAGCAAATCAGAAAATCCCATAATAGCATTCAGAGGTGTCCGGATCTCATGGCTCATATTCTGTAGAAAAGAAGTTTTGAGCCGGTCGCTCTCCTCAGCTTTTTCTTTTGCCAGAGTTAAATCGGAAGTACGTATTTCGACAAGTGTTTCAAGATGGTTTTTATATCTTGACAGTTCCTCAAGCTGGTTGGTGATCTCCTCCTGCTTTTGCTCGAGAATCTTATTGATGTCGATCAGTTCGCGGGTTCTTTCTTGTACAATTTTTTCCAATACAGCTTTTTGATGTTTAAGGATCCGCATTCTCAACCGGAAGAAAGCTGCAATAACAGCTATCAAGAATAAAAGAACACCCAACTTAAATAACAGGGTATTCCAAAATGGAGGATGAATTATTATTTCCAGTGTTTTGGATTGAGAGTTCCACACGCCATCGTTGTTAGAAGCAGTAACTCTGAAAACATACTTTCCGGGATTGAGATTGGTGTATCTGGCCGACTGATCTGTGCCTGACTCAATCCAATGTTTATCATAACCTTCCAGAATATACCGGAATGTGTTATCCTGGGGATTCAGATAATTCAGGGCTGCAAATGAGACTTCAAAGTCGGCATGTTTGAAGGGCAGATCCAATTTCTGAATATTGCCAATATGCCTGCTGATGTTTCCATATTTGGATTTTTCTTGAGGACGTGCATTGAGAATGATAAAGTCTGTAAGTATTACATAAGGAGCAACTTTATTTAGTTTGATACTGTCGGGATGAAAGTAAGTGACACCCTGGGATGAACCAAAATACATGACGCCCGACTTATTTTTAAAAGCGGAACGTTTCTTAAATTCATCACCCGACAATCCGTCAGCAAAACTATATGTGGATAGGTGGGCTTTAAAGTCAGGTCCATAGGTGAGTTTTACAATTCCTCTATTTGTGCTGATCCAAAGGTTGCCATGATCGTCTTCCAAAATCCCCTGTATCGTCTGGTCAGGCATTCGTATCCCTTTTAAAGACACAAACTTCTTATTTTTCTGATCAAAGAACTCTAGTCCGGCATTCGTTGCAACCCATAATGTGTTGCGACTGTCTTCAAGCACAGAGAGGATATTGCCAAAGTTCCCCGACGGATCTTTTACATCGTGTTTATAATGTATAAACCGATCGTTTTTATAATCATAGACGTCCAATGAATTATCTAAGGATACATATAGATTTTCATCTGAGGCCTGGTATAAATGGTTTACGACATCACTGCATATGCTGCCCGGATTGTTTTGATCATGCAGATAAGTTCTGAACGTTTCGCTTTTTTCGTTAAAAAGGTTTAGACCTCCTCCAATAGTAGCAATCCATAAATTCCCTTTTAGGTCTTCAAGAATGGAGAAAATATTACCGCTGCTGATAGAACCAGGTTTTCCATCAGGCATGTATCTCTTAAACGTCTTTGTTTCCGGATAAAACCGGTGCAGACCTCCGGCCCATGTTCCTACCCATATACGCTGTTTACTGTCTTTATATATGGAAAATATGGGATTGGAGGAAAGAGATGAAGGATTTCCCGGTTCATATTTGTAATGGTCAAAAGTTCCTTTCCGCTTATTAAAAACATAAAGGCCTCCTTCTGTTCCTAAATACAGGTTTGAGTCATCTTCATAAATAGCATTTACAAGGCTGTTTCTCAGGGAGATGGTTTTGAATTTCTTGGATCTTTCAGAGTAATAATTAATTCCATTTCCGAAGGTGCCAATCCAGATATCCTGAAATGCATCTTCATAGATGTAGACAATAGAGTTTTCACTCAGACTTTGTGAATTCAGAGAGACCTTATGGAAGAAATCAAACTTCACTTTTTTATTCAGGGCATATTCATCAAGGTTCATTCGGCATAAACCTTCTCCGGAACCTTTCCCAATCCATAATCTGTTTTTTGAATCGATGCGGAGTTCAAGAATCTGGCCATCTGCAACGGTTTCAAAAATCATTTTGCCTGATTTCATATTACCAACAAGCAACCCATTCAAGATGTCCCCGATCCAGAGATTTCCCATCTGATCTCCCCGGATCGCCATCACATTGGAAGGCTTGTTTGTCAGGTAATTATTGAAAGTGTGATTGGCGCGATCATATGCGCATAGCCCTCCCTTCGTTCCAATCCACAATACGCCGTTTGAATCTTCATAAAGTGTATTGATTGAGTTATTGCTCAGGGATGTTTCCTTTGAATTATGCGTAAAAGTTTCAATACGACCATTTTCCGGATCAAGGCAATACAAACCGTTATTTGACCCGATCCAGCATTTCTGATCCCGGGTAATCTGAATACAATTGGCAATGATATCCGACAAGGGTTGATATCGTTGCAGCAGATCTTCCTTATAATCATAGATATATAAGCCGAGATCTGAACATACCCATAGTTCTGTATCACTTTTTTTACAGACATCAGAAACATTAATATTCCCTATGTCGTTTCCCTTAATGGTTTGCGGGCGGTAAATTCTAAATTTATGGCCATCATATCTGTTGAGTCCGTCTGCTGTTCCGAACCACATAAATCCGGTTTCATCCATATATATGCATCTGACCCAGTTGTTTGAGAGCCCGTTTGAAGAGTTCAGATGCTTAAAGACAGATTGGTTGTCCTGACAGAATGAGGCTGTAGTAAGAAGAGCAGAAAATATTACGCTGAACAAGTATTTCATGAAATGACTCCTTATATACACATCAAACTTATTGTTTTTTTATCATTCGTTATACGTGCGAATCAGGTAAATGTAATCATCAAAAGCTTTCTTTTTCAACAAATTTATCACAAGTACGAAAATTCGTTATATTTATGAACACCCTATCTCTGTCACATGATTTATAATTGTCACATTCACACATTTAAGGAACAGGATATTCCGCGCAGATATTTACCATTAGGTCTGGTTCGCATCCTTGCTTCCACACCCGGATTTCAACTGATCGGTTTCCTCCTGAATTTTCTGAATCCCCTCACAAACAACGATCAATTCAAGCGATACAGGAAGTTTGTTGAAATCGGGAAGTATAAAAGTCAAAAAGATATTTTTGAAGAATGTCAGAAATTCTATCCTTCGCATTCACGTTTTGTTATTGCATCCATGGATATGAAGTATATGGATGCAGGACGTGTTCCCAGGGATTATTCCGAACAACTGAAAGAACTTGCCGAATTGAAGAAAACCTTTCCGGAGACCGTTCTTCCCTTTGTGCATATCGACCCGCGTCGTCCGGCCGTTATGGACATTCTGAAGAGATGCATGGAAGAATGGGATTTTTCAGGGATTAAAATCTATCCCTCCCTGGGGCATTTCCCTTATGATCCGCGGCTGAATCCGGTATATGAATATGCGGAAGCCCATAATCTGCCGGTGATTGCTCATTGCAGTCCCTATAACCCTACCCACAATAAAGGATGGCCCTGGGAGATAAAGGCTTTATTGGCGGGGTCAAAAATACCCCTCGATTTGGATACAAATAACCGCAAACGTCTTTGTTCCAATTTCGCCAATCCATTGAATTACAAGTTCGTGATGGAGGATTTCAAAAATCTGAAAATTTGTCTGGCACATTGGGGTTCCGATTTTTTTTGGGCCAGATATCTGGATCATCCTGAAGACAAAGACAATTGGATGATGATCATAAAAGATATGCTGGAAGTCCATAAAAACCTTTATGCAGATATCTCCTATACTTTAAATAAACAGGAATTTTTTCCGCTGCTGAAAGTTTTGCTTAACGATCCTAAGATCCGTAACCAGGTGCTTTTCGGATCGGATTACTATATGGTGGAGTTTGATGCCACCGAACGCCGGTTCAGCATTGATCTTCGCGGCTATATCGGTGAAGATCTGTTTAAGTTGATCGCTGTTGAAAATCCTCAGAAGTTTTTAAAATAAATAATTTTCTAGGTTAAGTCATTATGAGTATTTAAAATGCATTAATTCTTTGCAATATTCTAGATTTCATAAGATATTTTGTAATTTTATGTCAATACAGGCCCTGAAAGGGCTTAAGCATTAGGATAGGGCAACACCCTATTATTGTTATACGCAATTAACAACCGCCCTGTAAGGGCATAAGCATAATTTCCATGTCGCAGTCACTATCCAGTGTTTATGTACACATTACATTCAGTACTAAAAAACATTTTCCATTTATTAACGAATCGATCAGAGATTCTCTTTTTGAATATATCGGAGGAATATGTAAAGGATTACAATGCGCTCCAGTCAAAATTGGCGGATACCGTGATCATGTTCATATTTTATGTCTGATTTCAAGGAAAATTACTCAGATGAAACTATTAGAAGAAATAAAGAAACAATCTTCTAAATGGATTAAGACAAAGGACAAGCAATTCTCAAACTTCTATTGGCAGGATGGATATGGAATTTTTTCTGTAAACCCTTCCGAAACGGCTATAGTAATCTCATATATAGAAAACCAGGAGGAACATCACAAAAAGATTTCCTTTAAAGATGAATTCAGGGCTTTTCTAAAAAAATATCATGTAGATTATGATGAGCGATATGTTTGGGACTGATATCAATTGGCTTTCGCCCTTTCAGGGCATGTCCTAAATGAATTCTATTGACCTGACTGCATGCGTTTGACCCTTATTAGTCTTGTATTTTGAAGAAAAGCATATGCGTAAAAGTTTAAAATATATTGGATGAGGCCTGAAAAATCACTCAACATTTTCATACTTTAGACCTGTTTCAATTTATCCGGTAATTCATGGAATTATTTCTGATCATCATCATATTGTTATTGGCACTGGCTATAATCGGGCTGCAACTTTTTTCCGGTTCACGGAACATCCTGGCAAATATTACCTCACGGATGGATCAAAGCGACAAAAATCTTTCACATATTGAAAACACGGTTCGCGATGAAGTAAAGAACAACCGCCAGGAGCTGAATGCCACACTCTCCAATTTTCAGACAACATTATTGGAAACATTGAATGGCATATCCAGAAGCCAGCTCGATCAGCTTAAAACCATCAGTGACACGCAACGTGAGGCATTATCAAAAAGTCTGCTCGAATTTCAGGCTTCATTTGAACGAAATGTTCAGGCATTTAATACGCTGCAAAAAGAAAAATTCAGTGCCCTTGAAATAAAGCAAAGTGAGTTGATTGCAGATACAGCCAAAAAGCTGGAGCAGATGCGGGAAACTGTAGATGAAAAGCTTCAGAAAACTTTGAATGAAAGACTGGGGCAGTCATTTGAGCTTGTAACCAAGCAACTGGAAAGCGTTCAAAAGGGATTGGGAGAAATGCAAAATCTTGCCCAGGATGTGGGCGGATTGAAGAAAATACTCAGCAATGTAAAAATGCGGGGCGGTTTGGGTGAAGTTCGCCTTGAAATGCTGCTCGAGCAGATTTTAGCTCCTGAGCAATATGAAGCGAATGTTAAAACCAAAGAAGGCTCATCAGATATGGTGGAATTTGCCATCAAACTTCCCGGCAGGGATGATGACAGAGGCGTTGTTTACCTTCCTGTTGATGCCAAATTTCCGCAGGACACCTATCACCACCTGGTGGAGGCATATGAGGTGGGCGATCTGGATAAGGTAGAAAATGCCAGTAAAAATCTGGACAATGTGATTAAAAAAATGGCCCGCGATATTCAGGAGAAATATATTGATCCGCCTAACACCACTGAATTTGGAATTCTGTTTCTGCCCTTTGAAGGGCTTTATGCTGAAGTTATCCGGCGTACCAACCTGATGGAACAATTGCAGCGCGATTACCGAATTATTGTTACCGGTCCCACAACTCTTGCGGCCATTCTGAACAGTTTGCAAATGGGATTCAAAACCCTGGCCATTCAAAAGAGAAGCGGAGAAGTATGGAAGGTTCTGGGTGCCATAAAAACCGAATTTGAAAAATTCGGGGGTATGCTGGAAAAAGCACAGAAAAATTTGCACACAGCATCCAATCAGCTGGATGAATTGGTCGGAAAACGCACAAAAGCAATCCAAAGGAAATTGCGTGATGTAGAGTCGCTCCCTCAGAAAGAAGCTGCTGTTTACTTGTCACAATCCGCCGATAATGATCCGGATCCGGAAGACGAAGATGAAGTTCCTTTACTTTAATTATTTTTGTAAGCGACAATTCCGAATCTATGAAAACAATCAAAAACGAATTTCTGGAAGCAAAGGCGATCCTCGATCAATATCTGTCGGATGACAGCAATTTCGAAAAAATTGCCCATGCCGGTGATATCATGGTAAACGCTTTGAAGTGTGGACATAAATTGATTTCATGCGGTAATGGCGGATCCATGAGTGATGCCATGCATTTTGCCGAAGAGCTTTCGGGTTTGTACCGCGACCGCCGGAAGGCATTACCGGCTGTTTCTATTTCCGATCCGACACATATCACTTGTGCCGGCAATGATTTCGGTTTTGAGCATATCTTTTCAAGATATGTAGAGGCTCTGGGCCAGGAAGGTGATGTGTTGCTGGCAATCAGTACCAGCGGGAACAGCCAGAATGTTCTTCATGCCGCAAATGCGGCAAGGGAAAAAGGAATGTTTGTAATCGGTCTTACCGGAAAGGAAGGCGGACGCCTGGCACTGATTTGCGATGCGGAGCTGAGGGCTCCGTTTTCAAAATATTCCGACCGCACACAGGAGATTCATATAAAAATCATTCATTCGCTGATCCATTATATTGAAATGCATATTTAGCTTGTGCAATGGATCCGGATCGAATTGGATGTCCATGCTTGTCATTTTTCGGGAATTATTTGTCCTTTGTAAATGAAAAATGTAAATTTAGATTTGGAAATTCTTTAATGAGAAATGGTTTATACCGGTTTAACCGGTGTTAAGAAGGGTTAAGGAAAAATAGTAGAAAATTGTCGTTCAGGTAAAAGAAATTTTATTACACCCACATGCTTGTAAAAACATATGGCGGTGCCGTATATGGAGTAAATGCGGCTGTCATAACCATTGAGGTAAACATCATTCAGGGGGCCAGCTTTTTTATTGTCGGCCTTCCTGACAATGCGGTTAAGGAAAGTCAGTTTCGGATAGAATCTGCTTTTAAAACGAACGACTACCGGATGCCTGGCCGGCGTGTCATCGTCAACATGGCTCCGGCCGATCTCAAAAAAGAGGGATCTGCCTATGATCTGCCACTGGCACTGGGAATCCTTGCGGCCAGTGAGCAGATCATTTGCCCGGATATCGACAAATACATGATCATGGGTGAGCTGTCTCTTGATGGGGCCGTAAAGCCTATCCGTGGTGTGTTACCCATTGCCATTGAAGCACGCCGGCAGGGATATCGGGGTTTTATTGTTCCAGCGCATAATGCCCGGGAGGCTGCGGTGGTGAACAATCTCGATGTAATAGCCGTTGAGCACTTTAACCAGGCGGTAGAATTCCTGACCGGCCAGACTCACATTGAACCCACTGTGGTGGATACCCGAAATGAATTCATCAGCAACATCAATGATTATGATGTGGATTTTTTTGATGTAAAGGGGCAGGAGGATGTAAAAAGAGCGCTGGAAATCGCGGCTGCAGGCGGACATAATTTACTAATGATTGGCCCTCCCGGTGCCGGAAAAACGATGCTTGCCAAGCGCATTCCTACCATTCTTCCTCCATTATCCTTAAACGAAGCGCTTGAAACCACAAAGATTCATTCCGTTGCCGGAAAAATGACGCGCGATGCCTCATTAATGACCTGCCGGCCATTCCGATCGCCCCATCATACAATTTCGGACGTGGCATTGGTCGGCGGCGGTTCTTACCCGCAACCCGGTGAAATTTCCCTGGCACATAACGGGGTACTGTTTCTGGATGAACTTCCCGAGTTTAAAAGAACGGTGCTGGAGGTAATGCGTCAACCCCTTGAGGACCGGTGCATCACCATTTCCCGGTCAAAGTTCTCCATAGAATACCCTGCCAGCTTTATGCTGGTGGCAAGCATGAATCCCTGTCCATGCGGTTTTTACAACCACCCCGAGAAGGATTGCGTGTGCTCGGAAGGGGTTGTCCAGAAATACCTGAATAAAATTTCAGGTCCTTTGCTGGACCGCATTGATATACATATTGAGGTAGTTCCCGTACCGTTTGATAAACTCACTGAACTCCGCCCTGCAGAAGCAAGCGAAAGCATCCGGTATCGTGTCATAAAAGCCCGGAAGATTCAAATGGACCGGTTTAGTATTTATGAAGGCATTCATTGCAATGCACAACTCACACCGTCTTTAATGCGTGAACATTGCACCATCCGCTCAGAAGGCAGCCAGTTGCTGAAAACGGCCATGGAAAAGGTGGGCTTGTCGGCCCGGGCCTACGACCGCATTCTTAAAGTTTCCCGGACCATTGCAGATCTGGAAGAATCCGCAGATATTGAATCGCATCATCTGGCAGAAGCCATTAATTACCGCAGTCTCGACCGCGAAAACTGGGCGGGATAGAAAGAAGTAATCGGTAATCAGTAATCGGTAATCAGTAATCGGTAATCAGTCATCAGTAATCGGTATCCAGCATCGAGCATCCAACATCCAGCAAAATCACTTGCCTCTTAGTACTTTCAGCTCTTCTTCGTATTTTTTTATGAGATTTTGTTGTTCTGAAAGCTTTTGTTCCATTTCCTCCTTGGCGTCCCTGATTCTTTCGCTTTCTTCGCTCGTGGCTCTCATTTCCTCGATGTTCTGCATCATCTCTTCCTTCTGGTTGTTGATTTCTTCCATTTGCTGATGCGCCTGATCCACCACTTTTTTCATGCGACTGTTCATTTGTACTATCTCAATGGAAGATGCCAGATTATCCGCCAGCTTATCCAGCAGACCGATTTTATAATCAGGCAGCATTTCCAAAGAGGCCAATTCTATCACTCCTTTAAGATCATTATCAAGCAATATGGGAATAAGAATCAGGTTTTTCAGACTCACCCGGCCCAATCCCGATTCAAGTGAGATATATCCCTGCGGAAGATTGTTGATGATGAGTTTTTGCTTTTCCTTATAGCAAACGCTTAAATATCCCTCATGGATTGAAATGGCCATATTTGATCTGCTTTTGTTCATGGCATAACTGCCTGCCATTTCAAAGAAAGGTTCTTCATTTTCGGGCTTATTAAGAATATAAAAGGCACCCACATTTACCCCCAGATATTCTACAAGAATCGTGATGAACTGGCTGGCCATAGCATCCAAATCCCTGCTGTTTTTGCTGATGATATCCATAATCATGGTCATTCCCTTGTTATACCAATTGGTTTCCAGGGCAGCATTTTCTTTTTCCAGGATTTCTGTTTTGTGCCGTTCAATTTCCTCTTTTTGTCGCCTGAGCTCGTTTTCGCCCTCCTCAATTTTGTTTTGAAGAATGAGTTTATCCCGTTTTTCGGCATTTATACGATCCTGAAAATATTTATAAGCGAGATATGATATGGAGCCCAGCATGATTATGATAAACCACCAGGTCTTATACCAGGGAGGTCTGACTCTGATAATCAGCACTGCATCGTTTTCACTCCAAACGCCATCATTATTGGTTCCCTTAACCCTGAATGTGTATTTTCCGGCACTCAGATTGGTATAGGTGGCAGATCGCTGGCTGCTTGTTACATTCCATTTTTTATCAAAGCCCTCTAATATGTAGATGTATTTATTTTTTGAAGGCTGTGTATAATGAAGTGCGGCAAATTCAATGGTGAATGCATTATTCTTATGCGAAAGTGTAATTTTTTCTGTCCTGTAGATGGGCCTTGAAAGAATGATTTGTTTGTTGATTTTTTCACCAGGTTTTACTGATTTATTGAAGAGCTTCAGATCCGTTAAGGCAATAGTCGGGAGGAAAGGATTCGGCTTAATGTCTTTGGGATTGAATGCATTAAAACCGTTTGCACCCCCAAAGAATATCATGCCATCAGGATTCATGTGATAGGCATAATGCCAGAATTCATTGCTCTGCAATCCGTCGCCCTCATCAAAATTGACAAAAGTTTTGTTTTTCCTGTCAAATTTGGAAATACCCATAGTAGTGCTCATCCAGAGAAACCCGTCAGTCCCTTCCACAATACCAATCACAGCTTCACTGGGTAACCCGTCTTTTTTATATAATGAGGTAAAAACAAGACTTTTGGCACTTAGGTTTTTTAATGATTTTTGGGTATCTGCTACCTTACACAATCCTTCATTTGTGCCGATCCACATAGTGCCTTCCTTGTCCAGGCAAAATGAATTGACGGTATTGTTACTCAGACTTTCAGGTACTCCTTTTTTATGCCGGAAATTGATAAATTTAGGATTGGTTTTTTCTTTCTCGCTGGCAGTTAGAATACTTAATCCATTTGTATTTCCTCCAATCCAAAGGTTTCCGAGATTGTCCTCACCCAGAGCCCAGATAATATTGTCACAAACACTGGATGGGTTTTCAGGATTGTTGGTAAAATAAGTAAAGTCGTCCGTACTTTCGTTATACCTCCAGAGTCCTCCGCCCCATGTTCCTCCCCACAGAATTCCCCTGCTGTCCTCAAACATTTCAAACGTCCATCCTTGCATGGCGTATCGTTTGACAGCAGGTCGACTGCCAGATCCGGGTTCTTCAGGAGTCATTCTTGAGATGGTTCCCTGTGATCCAATCCAAACTTCCCCGTTTTTCCGCTGATGGATGCAAAGCGAGCTATTGCTGGCAATGGTATTTTCGTCATTGGGATTGTTCTTGTAGTGGATCATCCTGGGTTTATTGTTTCCATCAAAAATGAACCGGTTTACTCCGCCTTCATCACGAGTACCAACCCATAACTCACCTGAATTGATGCTGGTAAGACCAGAAATAACATTTCCGGTCATTGCGTTCGGATCCCCTGGAACAGACCTGAAGAGGGTAAAATTCTTTCTGTGCAAATCGTATTTGCAAAGGCCCTGACTGTAGGTCCCGATCCATAATACGCCCGATCTGTCGATAAAGAGAGAATAGATATTGATATCGCTGATAGACCTGGCGTCTAATTTATCAGGAATGAAATTGATCATCTCGTTGTTTTCAGGGTTGTATTTGAACAGACCCTGATTTTCCGTTCCGATCCAGATGTTGCCCTGATTGTCGACCACTACACAATTTCTATTATGTGGAGCAGGGTTAATTTTTGAATTATCACCCATAACATAACCATGGCTGGCCTGATCCCATGTCAGTTTGATGATGCCACTTGTAATGGAGGAAACATAAATGTTTTCTTTTTTATCTTCAGCTATTGCAATTATATCGGACGAAGCAAGGGGTATATCGGTATGGACAAAGGTTTTCTTCTGGCGGTCAAAAAAATTCAGCGTACTTGAAAACAATAAAAGATTTCCTTTCGAATCTTCAAACATTCTTGTGAAAGCCGAACTTCCCTGTGGATTCATATATCGCTTAAAACTGGTTTTGGCACCTTTTTTATCTCTGGTGGTTACAACCTGATTGATGCCATTGTTGGTACATACCCAGATTTCACCTGCTCTGTCCTGCAGAACATATGATACCGTGTTGCTGCTGATACTGGAAGGATCATCAGGATTATTCAGGAAATGATCGAATTTTCCGGTTTCCGGATTAAATCTGTCCAATCCGTTTGAACCGTTAAAAACAACCCAGATATATCCTTCTTTGTCTTGTAAAAGGTTTTCAACAGTGTTATGATTCATACTGGCACTGTCATTCTCATCATGTTGAAACACGGTAAAGTTATACCCGTCATATCTGTTAAGTCCTCCGTAGGTAGCAAACCACATAAATCCATGCTTGTCCTGTGTAATCCAGTTCACAGTGGATTGAGACAACCCTTCCTTAATGGTTATTCGATCAAATGTGGAATTTATGGTTTGGGATTTGGCTGTATTTAAAGAAACAGATAGATACAGGCAGAATAATATAAGAAGCTTGTTCAAGGCCATATGCAGATGCTTTTCTGAGTTCATTTTCAATATCACAATAAACGATCGTATTCGTGTACGCAATTTCATTTATTTGGGTTCATTTTATGATGAACAATCCAATTTGGGATATCAAAATGAAGCAAAAACTAATTTAATACTTTTCAGGAGTATTTCGAATGATATTTTTGAGGTATCAGGGATCATAAAAATCATTAGATTTGTATGACTTCCTGACTAAAAATCCCTGCTAAGGTTTTTTACTTAAATTATTATTTACATGAAGGGAATTTGTATTTACACATTAGCCATTGGGCTGATGATTTCAGGCATTCAACTGAAAGCACAACCTGCTGAAAAAAATATCAAAGTATCAGGTCAGGTTTTGAATGATTCCAAACAGCCCGTAGCCGGAGTTCATCTGGCTGCTGATCGTAACGTCCTGAAGAATACCACAGGACCCGACGGACAATTTAAAATAAAAATTCCGTCCCAAACCACCCGTATCGGAGTAGTTATAGCCCCGGAAGTTTTCATAGAAGTGCCGTATGACGGTAGTTCAAATATTGTGATCATCATTCCTGACAGCACCCATGAAAAACTCAAAGCTGCTGCTCCTAAAAAGAACAAGCCTGCTGCCAGGGACTATTCCATGTATACCAACATCTTTGAGCTACTCAGGACGATTCCCGGAGTGCAGGTGAACGGTGATATTATTACTGTAAGAGGCGTGGGTACGTCGTTAACAAATGATACGCAGCCCCTGCTTGTAGTAGATGGTATGATTGTATCCAGCATCAGCGACATTAATCCGAGTGATGTTGCATCCATTGAGGTCCTTAGAGGTCCGGATACAAGCATGTACGGTGCCAAAGGTGCTAATGGTGTAATTCTGATCTATCTAAAAAGAAGCAAAAGCCTGACTCTTAATGGATAAGTTTTGCATTCAGATTAATGTTGACAGATGACAGTGCTTTTGAAACCGGGCAATTTTCCTTGGCATTCCTGGCCAGCACTTGAAATTGTGCATCATCAATATTTTTTATGGCAGCCTCAGTAGATAAATCTATGCGGGTAATTGCCGGACCGGTGGAAGTCATAGTAAGCACTGCTGTGGCAACAGTAGAAATCCGTACGGGTTCATATCCGTTTTCTTTAATGACGTTTGAAAGGGCCATTGAAAAGCAAGCTGCATGAGCAGCAGCAATAAGCTCTTCCGGATTCGTTCCTTTTCCATTCTCAAAACGGGATGAAAAAGAATACCTGGCTTCAAATGCCTCGGATGTTAATTTTACGTTTCCGTTGCCTGTTTTCAGGTCACCGTTCCAAATGGCTGATGCAGTGTTTTTACTCATTTTTGTTTTATTTGATATATGTACTAACAATTCAAAGTCAGAAGTGTTCGGATAGGTTCGTCTATTTATGATTGATTTTGAATACTTCTGTAAGCACGCCGTTTTCGAAAAACAGGTAAGTGCCAGAATATATCCACTGCTCAGTGATATGAAAATTTGCTATGGTTCTTTTGACTTGATAGGGGATACCCCAGCTATCCAGCACCATTTTGTCAGTCATGCCCAGCCATAGATAACCATTAGCTATATTTATACCATTGGTATAGCCATATTGCTTAATGAGCTTCAGGCGCCTGGAACTTTCCTGTTCGGGAAGGGGTCTTTTTACCGGAAGTTTGGCAATGTTTTCAATCAGGAATTGATGTGCCCTTTCTGCAAGAGCAGTGTCAGCACGATGTTGCTTTCTTATGGCATACCAGTAAGCATCATTAAGCCAGTTTTCGGTAAGAACAATGCCATGAATGTCTTTATATTGAACATGAAAACAATTGCATTCAGTATCATAATAATGCATAATCAGTTTTTTATTGCGGTGGACTAAAAAGTAAGTCTGTGCTTTGAGGTCCTTTTGCACCTGAAGTTTATAATTAACCCTGTAAATAACTGTATTTTGACCTGTTGTTTGAAGACAAGATCCGATCAACGCCAACATAATCATCACGTAACGTTGCATACCGGTTTTTTCAAATAACAATTCCCGGCTAAAAAAGTTAAATCCAGCTATATAGGATGATCAAGGATCGACTCAATAGTCGGCAGCCTGATGGAAACATTATTTTCGCGCCGGTATTTTTCCACCCAATAATAATATCGAAGGCTACGAAATGCACTGTCGAATAATTCATTATCGGGTTCATTATTGGCCGTAAATACTTTAACAAGCAATCCGATAGATTTTATTTCATCGTTTAGCTCCCGGACAATATCTTCATCGTCGAAAAAGTCGGGATGATGTGCATTGATTTTGGTTATCTGAATGAAAATATCAAGCAACCTGTTCAAGGTTTTATCCGGAAGGTGATGCGGTAACAGACCTTCCCGGCTTTGTTCCTTTAATATTTTCTTTAAAGTGTTATACATCATTCAAACACAAATACACCGATAATTTCATCCAAGGCCATAATGAGAAACAGTTGGAAGGTTTGTTGGTTTAATGATTTTTTTACAAGAAGTGAAGAGGTGAAGAGGTGAAGAAGGGAAGAAGGGAAGAAGGGAAGAGGCCTTAATTCATAATTTATAATTCATAATTCAATGTCGTTTAGTTAAGCTATAAAGCCTTGTAATTCATATAGTGTAGTTTCTT
>CAZTSR010000023.1:0-54669 GCA_964615995.1 uncultured Bacteroidales bacterium | reverse complement strand
TTACTTTATGCTCATATCTGACATATTCCAATTTCATAGTTGTTTCGAAAATTGGTTTATAGCTGATTCCTGCAGTATAACGGTTGAACTCAATACTTGGAGTATTCATTGTTGCTGGAGCATAATGATATTCGAAACGGGCATAAGGTGTTATTTTATTGAATGAATTGCTTAATTCTGCAAATCCGCCATCATAATTCGTTGTTGCTCCGAAAATCTTAACATTAGCATGCCAACCTTCGGCTAATAACTGTAATGTAGATACTTTTGCCTTCAGATTGAACCCATAACTGAATTTTTCAACTTTCAAATGCATTTGACTGTTGGGTTCAAAGAAAGGGTCTTCAGATGTAAAAAAACCAAATCCCAATTCAAAGTTATCCATATAAGATATGCCTGCATGAGCACCGCCACCAACACTCAATTCTGCATTTACATCTGGTAAATCAACAGTAGCATCGGTTTTAATAAGTTGGGTATCTTCATAACCAAATAAACCTAAGGACCCTGTCTTCATCCACAAGGTATTTCTAAAACCGCCCCCAAATACATTGTATTGAAATTTAAATGATTCACCAAATTTGCCGTTCAATGATACAGCGTCCATGTTTAAAGGGAAAAATTCATGGTGTGAAATCATAATGGGTAACGTGGCACTGTTATTTACCGGAGCATAATAATAGGTGTTCATGGGACTTAAAGGTGTGAGAAACCTACCTACCTTTATATTCAAATAGTTGTTTATCTTATATTCCACATTGGCTTCATTGAGCATATTGTCAAACTTAAATCCGGGACGATAAACAAATACAGTTTTAATGGTAAGATTTTTGAGTGGCTGATAATTGGCAAGTAAACCACCTTCTGTAAGGGAGAATGCATAGTCTTTCGGAAAATACTTAATGTCTTTGAAGTATTCATACTCGGTAGCAACATAGCCTGTTACCTTAAACTGAGATTCCCATTGTTCTTCCTGACCAAATAAAGAAACTGAAAAAGACAGAACAAGCAATAAAGTAAAAAATCTGACTCTCATAATTTTGGATTTAGATGTGTATAATATTTTATATCGATAACTATTATATTCCAATATACGCTCTGATATTGAATGTTTTAATCATTGTACGTTCAAATGAAGTTCAAGGTAAGATGAAACAAATACTTATTTTTTCATGTGTATTTCGGAGGGGTGTATAGTACTTTTAAGCAATTTTTACTGAGTATTTTTACTCATTTTATATGTTCTTATTCCATGCAATATTCATGCAATACATTAATTTTTAAATAATTACAAGTACAAATAAAATAATGATTATAATGGCGTTGAATTGAATCTCACCTTCAACCGAATTCATTGATTGTTGTTATCCCCTTATGTTGATATATGTTATTCACAATGGTAATAATTAATAAATAGATGTATGAAAGGTCAAGTCAATCCTATTCCAAAGGGATTTACCACGGTAACGCCCTATTTAAATGTTAGAAATGCATCGGAAGCTATTGAATTCTATAAAAGAGCTTTTGGAGCCATAGAAACCGGACGTATTTCGATGCCTGACGGTTCTGTAGGTCATGCGGAACTGGAAATTGGAAATGCGAAAATCATGATTGCGGATGAAAATGAGAGTTGGGGGAATAAAGGTCCTGCTACACTTGGAGGTACGCCTGTTGCCTTATGCCTGTATGTTAAAAATGTAGATGAAGTATATGCAAGGGCAATTAAAGAGGGCGCCAAACCAAGAGGGAACATGGAAGTAAAAGATGAATTTTATGGCGACCGTGCAGGAAGTGTTATTGATCCATTTGGTCATCAATGGTTTATTATGACACATATTGAGGACCTCACCTTCGAAGAAATGCAGCAGCGTTCTGATGCCATGTTTGCTGAGGTGAAATAGCAGTCAGGGGTCAGCGGTTAGGGGTGGTTTTTTTGGACCATTGGGACTTTGGGGACCTTTGGGACCTTTGGGACTAATCTCTGATCTCTGACTGCTGATAGCTGATAGCTGATAGCTGATTGCTCTTTACCGATTATAAATCCAGACTCTGACAGGACCTCCGGACGCTGTCAGGTCTTTGGTGCCGATTTCCGTCTGCTCACATCAAACTATTCAAATATATCCAGTCTAAATTGCTCAAATCCTTTGGAGGATTCATATTTCCTTACTATATTTAATTGTGAAAACATTCACAAGTAATGAAATGACTTTTTTAGTACATTCCATTACCTGCTTTTACAGTTCTTTCCTTTTTGATGGTGTTGACATTCTAATTCTGTATGTTATGAAAACTGGTGTCCAAAAAATCATCGAGCGTTACAACCAGGATAAAACCCGCCTCATGGATATCCTGATTGATGTGCAGTCTGAATTTGGTTATATACCTCATAATATAACCGTTCAAATAGCTGATGAGCTGAGCATGTCAGAAGTGGACGTAGAACAAACCATCTCTTTCTATCATTTTTTTTCTCAGAAACCTACCGGAAAATATCATATTTTTCTCAATAACAGTGCTGTTGCCTACATGATGGGTCGCGAAGAAGTAGCTCATGCCTTTATGAAGGAACTGGGCATCGGGTTTAATGAAGTTACCCCGGATGGACTTGTAGGCCTTTTTGACACTTCATGCATCGGAATGAATGATCAGGAACCAGCCGCCATTATCAATAACCACATCTTTACCCGGCTCACACCATTCCGTGCAAAAGAAATTGTCCGCGATATCCGCGAAGGAAAAAGCATTGATGACATGTTCGTTCAGGACTATGGTGATGGTGAGAACAGGTCTGATCTGGTCAAGTCGGTTGTTTCAAATAACATCCGTAAAATAGGGCCTATACTCGAACGTACATTCACAGCAGGACAGGCCATCGATAAACTCATAGAGATAACGCCGGAGCAGGTAATTGAAGAGGTGAAAAAATCAAATATGCGTGGACGTGGTGGCGCAGGGTTTCCTACCGGATTGAAATGGGAATTTTGCAGAAATGCAAAAGGAGAAAAGAAATACATTTTTTGCAATGCAGATGAAGGCGAGCCAGGTACATTCAAAGACCGGGTAATTCTTACAGAGCGGCCCCGATTGCTTTTTGAAGGGATGGTAATTGCAGGATATGCAGTAGGCGCTTCTGAAGGCATTCTTTACATCCGGCATGAATATAAGTATCTGCAGGCCCATCTCGAATCGATTCTTCAAAAAGCCAGGGACGCTAATTATCTGGGTAAAAACATTAAGAGGAAGAAAGATTTTAACTTTGATATCCGAATCCAGTTTGGAGCCGGCGCCTATGTATGCGGAGAAGAATCGGCCCTGATAGAATCGGCAGAAGGTAAACGCGGTGAACCACGCGATCGTCCTCCATTCCCTGTTGAAAAAGGTTACCTCGACATGCCCACAGTAGTCAACAACGTGGAAACACTCTGTTCGGTGGTAAAAGTCGTGCTAAACGGTGGCGACTGGTATAAATCGCTTGGAACTGCTGAATCTACCGGAACTAAACTGCTGAGCGTATCAGGCGACTGTAAATTCCCGGGCGTTTATGAAGTAGTATGGGGATTTTCCATTAATGATATCCTGGATATGGTAGGGGCCCACAAGGAAGACATTCAGGCTGTCCAGGTTGGTGGCCCTTCAGGCGCGCTGATTGCCGAAAATGAATTCAGACGTATTCTGGGATATGAAGATCTGGCCACAGGAGGATCATTAATTATTATCGGGCGACACCGGGATATCTTATCTGAAATCGTTCTCAATTTTATGGAGTTCTTTATTGATGAGTCATGCGGTAGTTGTTCAACCTGCCGTATACTACCTACGCTTCTGAAGAACAAGCTCGTCAAAATCCTGAATGCACGCGGCGTCAAAAAAGACATTTCTGATATTACGGAATGGGGCAGAATATTGAAAGCCAGTCGCTGCGGATTGGGACAAACAGCTGCCAACCCCATACTTTCAAGTCTCAAAAACTTTCCGCACCTGTATGAACAAAAACTTCAGCGGAATAAAGATTTTGACAACGGGTTTGACCTGAGTTTTGCTGTTAAAGAATCGTGCAATATTACCGGCAGAGTACCTAACATTTAAATGAATTGTTATGAGCCAATTCGTAAAATTTACAATTGACGGGGCTGAGTGTATGGCGGCCCGTGGACAATATATCGTTGACGCCGCAAAGGAAAACGGAGTGTTTATTCCTACCCTGTGTAATTATCCCGGGGTGAAGCCTAAAGGGAGCTGCAGGGTATGTACCATCAAAGTAAACGGAAAATTAATGACGGCCTGCACCACTCCGGTTGCTGAAGGAATGAGTATTGAAAACGAGGTTGCAGAAATACGCGACTTAAGAAAGGCAGTGATCGAACTGTTATTTGTGGAAGGAAACCATTTCTGTCCTGCTTGCGAAAAAAGTGGAAACTGTGAATTACAGGCGTTGGCCTACCGATTCAGAATGCTTGTTCCAAGATTTCCTTTCCAGTTTCCGTTAAAGGATGTAGATGCCTCCCACCCCCGCATCATAAAGGACCATAACCGTTGTATCCTATGCAAAAGATGTATCCGTGTCATTACCGATGACTCGGGTAAAAGCATTTTTGCTTACAGAAAGAGAAGCAGCAAGGTGGAGGTGGTGGTAGATCCCAAACTGGGAAAGCAGTTGACAGAAGAACTTGCCCAAAAAGCGATGGATGTTTGTCCCGTAGGCTCCATCCTTGTGAAGGAGAAAGGATTTCAGACTCCCATTGGTGAAAGAAAATACGACCATTTGCCCATTGGCAGCGATATTGAAAATTTAACCTCTACCCAAATATAAAAACCGGAAATATGAGCAAACCTATAGTCGCCACTACTTCACTGGCCGGATGCTTCGGATGTCATATGTCCCTTCTTGATATTGATGAAAGGATTCTGCAATTAATTGAACTGGTTGAATTCAATAAGTCGCCCATCAACGATATCAAAAAATTTTCGAAAAAGTGCGATATCGGACTCATTGAAGGGGGATGCTGCAACAGTGAAAATGTACATATACTCAAAGACTTTCGTGAACATTGCCGTATCCTGGTTGCTGTTGGTGAATGTGCCATCATGGGAGGACTTCCTGCTATGAGAAATGGCATATCCATCCGGGAATGTTTTGAGGAAGCTTATATTAATGGTCTTACTGTAGTGTCAAATGACGAAGGGATCATTCCCAATGACCCTGAATTGCCGATGATTCTGGACAGAGTTTATCCCTGCCATGAAATTGTTAAAATTGATTATTTTTTACCCGGATGTCCACCCCGGGCCGATTTGATTTGGGAAGCACTGGTTGCACTTGTAACCGGCGATGAACTGAAGCTTCCTTATGAACTTGTAAAATTCGACTAAACCTGAATCCTATGGGCCAGAAAATCACAATTGAACCGGTAACCCGTGTGGAAGGTCATGGTAAAGTGACCATACATTTAGATAATGAGGGAAAAATTGAGCAAACCCGATTACACATCGTTGAATTCCGTGGTTTTGAAAGATTTGTCCAGGGTCGTCCTTATTGGGAAATGCCTGTGCTGGTGCAACGATTGTGCGGTATTTGTCCGGTCAGCCACCATCTGGCCGCCGCCAAAGCCCTTGATGTAATTGTCGGAGCCGGTAACGGCGACGGGCTAACTCCAACTGGCGAAAAAATGAGGAGACTGATGCATTATGGACAAATATTTCAGTCGCATGCCTTACACTTCTTTCATTTAGCTTCCCCTGATTTGCTGTTTGGCGTGGATTCTGATCCCCTGAAACGGAATGTGATTGGCGTGGCGCTTCAGCATAAAGATCTTGCCGTGCAAGGCGTGATGATGCGAAAGTATGGACAGGAGGTTATTAAGGCCACTGCCGGTAAGAAAATACATGGAACAGGAGCCATTCCCGGAGGCATAAACAAACATCTTACAGAGGAGGAAAAAGAATACCTCCTGCATGGAGATGATACCATGAATATCGACCGGATGATAGAATGGGCAAAAGATGCCCTGGAATTCTTTAAAGATTATCACAAAAAAAACAAAGCCATCATTGACCACTTTGCAGAATTCCCTTCAAGTTACCTGAGTCTGGTTCGAAAAGACGGAGCACTCGATCTTTATCATGGCGTACTACGTGCAATTGATACGGAAGGCCATAAAATACTCCATGATGTGGACTACCAGGAATACTATAAATACATTGACGAAGAAGTCCGCTCCTGGAGTTATATGAAATTTCCCTATCTGAAAGAAATCGGCAAGAAAAACGGTTGGTATTCTGTAGGACCGCTTGCCCGAATGAATACAGCCGATTTTATTGATACAGAACTTGCCCAGAAAGAATTTGAAACGTTTAAAGCTTATAACAACGGAAAACCATGTAACCGTCCAATGCATGCGCATTGGGCCCGACTTATTGAAATTCTGCATAGTGCGGAAAAAATAAAAATCCTTTTAAACGACCCGGATCTCATGGAGGGTGAGCTGACCATAAAGGGCAACAAGAATATGGAAGGGGTCGGTCTCATTGAAGCCCCGCGTGGTACCTTATTCCATCATTATAAAATTGGAGAAAACGACATGATCACAATGGCCAATTTGATAGTTTCCACCACAAACAACAATCAGCCCATGAATGAGGCTGTAAATCAGGTTGCGACAAGAGTGATGACCGGCAGGAAAGAAATTACGGAAGGCATGATGAATGCTGTTGAAGTGGCAATCAGAGCCTATGATCCATGTCTGAGTTGTGCCACACATGCACTTGGAAAGATGCCCCTTGAATTTGAAGTTTATGATGCTTCGGAAAATTTGCTGGAAAGGAAGTTTAAAGATTGAAACCGGCCAATAACAAAACACTTATATATGGATTTGGCAACCCGGGCAGGCAAGATGACGGTCTGGGTGTCCTTTTGTCCGAAGCCATCGAACAATGGGCAAAAGAAAATCATTTATACCAAATTGAAACCGATAATAATTATCAGCTCAACCTGGAAGATGCTGAGAAAATCAGCCTTTACAGCCGGGTGATTTTTGCTGATGCGTCGCAGGAATCCGGTTTGTTTCAATTTAAATACACAGTCCTGCATCCACAGCCCGAGACTGATTTTTCCATGCATGCTGTTTCGCCGGCTTATATTCTGCATTTATGCAACAAATTATTTAAGCACGATCCTGAGGCCTATTTGTTGCACATTAAAGGGTATGAATGGGAATTCATGAAAGATGTAACTCCTGCTGCACTAGGTAATCTGCAAATTGCCATTCAGTTTATAAAGCAATTTTGTTCAGGGACAAGCTGCTGAAAATACGATAGCATTTCCCTGAATTTGATGAATTGTTTAAAAGTAATGACAAAATCTGTTGATCCCGTATATCACGGACTGAAATAATTAATAGCTTTAAATCCGTTATTTTAAACGGATTATGTAAACCCTAATTCTATGAAAACGCTGTTTTATGTAACACTGGTTTCGCTTTCGCTTGGGCTGTTTTTAAATGCCTGTAAAAAAAGCGGTAAAACAGAAACGCAGGAAATTGACAGTATTAGCCTGGCCGAAGTAAAACCTCTCGTATTGGAATATGATACATTGACCGAGGGTTTGCCCATATTTTATAACATGTATCTCTCCGTTGAAATGTCATCTTTGTTTCAATCTTCTGGTGCAGTGTTTAAACAGGATCTGTTAAATTCTCCGGATAAAATGACCAATTACGTAACAAGTTCCAAAAAAGCGCTGAATCTGGGGATTTATGCAGTGGATCTGAGTTATGCCAAAGTAAGTGAGCAGCTTGAGACTGCGGGACTGTACTTTAATGCCATGCAAAAAATGGCCGAAGAAATGGGCATACCATCTGATTATTTTAAGAATACCGCTGAGCGTTTTGATAAAAATATTGACGACAAGGATTCCCTGATCAAGATTGCCAATGAAGTGTATATGGCATCTGACAGTTATCTCAGGGAGAACGAAAGATATGCAGCCTCTGCCCAGATTATCCTTGGAGGATGGATCGAAGCCATACATATTGCCTCGAATATTGCAGCCAGTACAAAGGATATTGAAATCATCGAAAGATTGGCAGAACAACGTGTTTCTCTTGCCAATGTCATTAATCTGCTGAACGAATATCAAAGCGATGTTGATATTCGGAAGAATCTTGAGAAACTCAGAAAACTTCAGCCCGTGTTTAATTCATTGGTGATTGATGTGGATGGTAGTTTTAATCCTGCTAAACCTGATGATAAGAAAAAGCTGCAAAGTTATATTGCCACCATCAACGAAATCAGCAAGCAAATCCGGTCGATCCGGTCTGAAATTGTTTCATAAAAAAAATCCTGTTTCTTGAGGAAACAGGATCGTAATTGATTCATGTTCAGGTTTACCGAACTGTATATTCTTTAACAATTTTCATTCCCGCCTTGATGGCTTCTTCATTCAAAGGAATCAGATCGTGATGTCTTTTGGGAAGCGAATCTTTTAATCCGGTAAGGATGTATTCGATGCCAATTAAAGGTTTAATCTTCAGGAATGCTCCTAAAACGATCATGTTAAAAGTTTTGTTCGAGGACATTCTGGAAGCCTCTTCAGCCGCATCCACCATAAAAATACGAATGTCTTTTCTCTGTGGATGACGGGTAATTCCATTGGGATCGAAGATTAACAATCCTCCGGGTTTAACAGCAGATTCAAATTTATCAAGCGACTGCTGGTTTAAGATAATCGCCGTGTCGAATTTATTGAGAATGGGACTGCTAATCCTTTCATCACTTAATATAACCGTAACATTGGCTGTTCCTCCGCGCATTTCTGGTCCATATGATGGCATCCAGCTTACTTCCAGATTTTGTTTCATGCCGGCATAAGCCATAATTTTCCCCATTGAGAGAACGCCCTGTCCGCCAAAACCTGCAATTATGATTTCCTCATTCATGGTTTCTTTTTTCGGTTAGCTGTTTTTACTGATCAATTTTCCTTCAATTTTAATATCCCCAAGCGGATAAAAGGGAAACATATTTTCTTCCATCCACTTATTTGCCTCATTGGGAGTCATTTTCCAACCCGAGTTGCAATTCGAAACGATTTCGATAAAGGATACACCCTTTTTCAGTTTCTGATTTTCCAATGCAGTACGTGCGGCTTTTTTGAATTTCCGTACATTCAATGGTGTGTGCACCGAATGGCGGGCAACAAAATAGGTACCCGGAAGCATAGCAATAAGTTCAGTGATTTTAAGCGGATTCCCCATGAGTTCCACATCTCTTCCGAAAGGAGTTGTTGAAGAGCGCATCCCGGGAAGGGTAGTTGGAGCCATCTGACCACCAGTCATCCCATAAATCCCGTTGTTTACAAAGAAAATCGTAATGTTTTCACCGCGGTTACAGGCATGAATGGTTTCTGCAGTTCCAATGGCAGCTAAATCGCCATCACCCTGATATGTAAATACATATTTGTCGGGCCAGCACCTTTTAATTCCTGTAGCCAAAGCAGGAGCTCTTCCATGTGCAGCCTGCTGCATATCAATATCCATAAAATCATAAGCAAATACAGAACAACCTACCGGAGCAATTCCAATGGTTTCTTGCTGTATACCCATTTCATCAATTACTTCCATGATCACCTTATTCACAGTACCGTGTCCGCAGCCAGGGCAATAAGAAAATGGCTTTTCTGTGAGCAGGGATGTTTTTTTGTAAACCAGGTTTTCCGGGCTGATGATACCCTGATAATTATTTTTTGTTTCCATAGGTTCAGATTGAAAAATTTTCGATTAAGGCATCCACTACATCATCGGGGGATGGAACCATCCCTCCCATCCGGTTATGAAGGGCAACCTTAACTTTTCCTTCCACTGAAAGCCGGATATCTTCAATCATTTGACCTGCACTCAGTTCAACAGACATAATTCCTTTTAATTGCGGAATCAGGCGTTGTATTTCCTTTTCAGGAAACGGAAATAAAGTAACAGGGCGTAACAAGCCTACTTTAATTCCTTTTGAACGTGCCAGTTTCACTGCTTTCTGGCAGATTCTGGAACAACATCCGAATGCTACAAGCAGGTATTCTGCATCTTCACAAGAGAAGTTTTCAAAACGCACTTCCTCTTCACGCATCTTTTGATATTTAGCCTGAAGCATCAGGTTAAATTTTTCATGTTTAACCGGATCAAGGTCCACCGAGGTAATAATATTCCGCTCCCGGTCGGGTGTTTTTCCGGTTGTTGTCCAGCTTTGATCAAATTCTGTCGTTCTTGCCAATTGTTGAGGCAATTCCACTTTTTCCATCATCTGGCCAATGATACCATCTGCCAGAATAAGAACGGGATTACGATACTTAAAAGCAAGTTCGAAGCCCAGGCGTACAAAATCAGCCATTTCCTGAACAGAAGCAGGTGCCAGCACAATCATATGATAGTCGCCGTGCCCACCTCCTTTAACCGATTGAAAATAATCAGCCTGAGAAGCCTGAATAGTACCCAGGCCTGGACCTCCGCGCATCACATTCATAATCAGACATGGAAGCTGACTTCCTACGAGGTAGGATACGCCTTCCTGTTTAAGACTGATTCCGGGACTGGAAGAAGAAGTCATTACTTTCTTACCTGTCCCTGCAGCGCCATAAACCATATTAATAGCGGCTACTTCGCTTTCTGCCTGAAGAAGAACCATGCCAGTACGTAAATGCGGCTGTTGAGCAGCCAGATATTCCATTACCTCTGACTGAGGGGTAATCGGATATCCAAAATATGCATCGCAACCAGCCCTGATAGCAGCTTCGGCAAATGCCTCATTCCCTTTCATCAATTTAATATCACCCATATGCTCGGTTTATTCGTCAAACTTTTTACGATATACAGTAATCACTGCATCGGGACAAACGACTGCGCAATTTGCACAACCCGTGCAATTATCCGGATTCTGCATATATGCATAGTGATATCCCTTACCATTTACCTTTTTTTCCATGCCGATTACTCCTGTAGGGCAGGCAGCAGAACATACTTCACATCCCTTACATTTCTCGACATCTATAACAATAGCGCCTTTTATTTTTGCCATGTGATTCACATTAAAAAAAGAACAATATCCCGTCAATCTATAAATATCTGCAATGAAATTTTAAAAAACCAAGGCAAATATCAGTATTTGAAAAAAGAAGCCCAAAAATAACAAAAATCAGACATGATCCTTGTTAAACATTTTCAATCGTGCTTCCAATATTTCTGTTTCGTCCATTTTAAAACGGGAAACACAAGCACGGAGTCCCTCTGTCCTTGTACTGCCCGTAATATCTAAAGTAATAGCGCTGATACCATAACGGATCAACTCTTCAAGCAGCTGTGAACCGCTTAACCCCGGATAGGAAATAGTAAAGTAAAAACCATCGCCAACCGGAACATCCTGATCCATGTCGTACACAATTTTAAAACCATACCGCAGAAACAGCTGTTTCATCACGCGGGCGTTATCGCGATATACCTGTATTTCTTTGAAAGGATTATAGCTTCCGTCATTTGTCGCCTTCAGCACTTCTGAAACAGCAATCTGTGCTGAATGAGATGCACCAGCCGACAAAGCATACAAAGCTCCATAAATAATCGTGTGTCCCAATATATCGGAACTGAAATACCGGAGCAAATCCGGAAATCTCTTATGAAACAACGCATTGGAAACGGCCATCATGGCCAGGCGTTGTCCGGCAAAACTGAAAATTTTCGAAGCAGAGATCAGCAGGATATACTGATCGGTATATTTGGCAACCGTAGGTTGAAATGGCGGTACACCGGGCGTTGAGATGTCTTTTCTCATGTCCATACCAAAATAAGCCAGATCTTCCAGAATAATTACGTGATATTGATTGGCCAGCTCTCCGATAATGGCAAGTTCTTCTTCATCCAGGCAAATCCACGAAGGGTTGTTCGGATTGGAATACAACAGGCTGGAAATTTTGCCAGTATCCAGGTACTGCTTCAGTTTGTCCTTTAATTTTTTGCCGCGGAAATCATAGATATCAAACGACTGGAAATTATGACCCAGCACATGGCATTGCTGCTTATGAACGGGAAATCCGGGATCAATAAACAGTGTACCTTCCTTATTTCTATCTGTGCGGTTCACGGTGAGGAATCCCGCACAGGATCCCTGCATGGATCCACAGGTGGGTATACAACCCTCAGGATTTACATCAATATCCAGGAATAATTTCAAAAAACGCGACGTTTCATTTTTAAGTGCAGCCACTCCTTCAATGGGTGGGTATATAGAAGCGACACCTTTTCTAATGGCTTCTATCTCTGCATTAGTAGCAATTTCGGGTGGTTTAAGTCCAGGAACACCCATTTCCATCCGGATAAAACGGATGCCTGTTTCTTTCTCCAGTACATTAACCAGGTGGACTATTTCACGGATTGATGCTTTACCGGGTGAAGGAATCCCTTCTTTTCCGGCAATATTATTTATAAATGAAGACGATAAAGGAACCTGCGAAATCATACCCCGTTTTTTAATACTTTCTTTTATCAATAACCCGTTTCGCTTTGCCCTCGCTTCTTTCAATCGTTTTGGGTTCAACCAGGTTTACTTTAATTCCAAGACCAATGGCACTTTCGAGGTTGGTTTGAAGTTTGTTGCGAAGCGTCTGAAGCTGACTGATTTTATCCTGAAAGAATGCTTCATCTACTTCAACCTGTAATTCAAGGGTGTCCAGATTGTTAACCCGGTCAACGATCAACATGTAATGTGGTTTTATCTCGCTCATTTCCAGCAAAACACTTTCAACCTGTGACGGGAATAAGTTAACGCCCCGAATGATCAGCATATCATCACTGCGTCCCAGACATTTTTCCATACGAACCATGGTTCTGCCGCATCGGCAGCGCTCATAATGCAATCTTGTCAGATCCCGCGTACGATATCTGATTAAAGGCAAGCCTTCTTTGGTGATGGTAGTAAATACCAGTTCTCCGGTTTTACCTTCAGGCAAAACCTCCATAGTAACCGGATCGATAATTTCGGGATAAAAATGATCTTCATTGATATGCAAACCGTCCTGCATCAGACATTCACTTGCAACACCGGGACCCATTACCTCACTCAGGCCATAAATATCGATCGCTTTAATATTAAGCTTTTTTTCAATCTCTTTCCGCATATTTTCGGTCCATGGTTCAGCACCGAATACCCCCACACGCAATTTCAGATCTTCGCGTTTGATATGCGCCTCTTCAATAGCTTCAGCTAAAAATAAGGCATATGAAGGTGTGCAGGCCAGGACGGAACTTCCAAAATCGACCAGGAGCTGTAACTGGCGAATGGTGTTTCCTCCTGAAACAGGAATTACAGATGCACCTATTTTTTCTCCACCATAATGAATACCGAGTCCCCCGGTAAAAAGACCATATCCATAGGCAACATGAATAAAATCGTTGCGGTCGGCTCCTGCAGAAGTCAATGTACGCGCCATCACTTCAGACCATGTTGAAATGTCGCGCCGGGTATAGCCAACAACAGTGGACTTACCGGTTGTGCCAGAGGAAGCGTGTACCCTGACAACTTCGCTCATTGGAACAGCAAACAAGCCATAAGGATAGTTGTCCCTAAGATCCTGCTTTGTTGTAAAAGGCAGTTTATACAAATCGTCGGTTGTCCGAATGCTGTCCGGGCTTAATCCGGCCTCCTGCATTTTATTCCGGTAATAGGGTACATTAAAGTATATCCTTTCAACTGTTTCTCGCAGTCGCTCGCTCTGAACTTTTTTTAATTCAGCACGATCCATGCATTCAAAATGCCTGTTCCAAATTTCCATTATTATAAATTATAAAGATCGCTTGCTTTGATTAATTCCATTTTATGCTTTTCAAGGGCTTCAATAGCCATTTCGGTGTTGCTGCAACGAAGAATAATTACCGATTTTTCTCCGGTAGAAAAAGCATAGGTGTATTCAATACTGATATCCAGGTCAGACATTATTTTCAACACCATGGCATAATATTTCGCCTCATTGGGAGCCATGACAGAAATTACATCGGTAATATTCACAGTAAACTGACGGTTTTTAAGCACTTCACGTGCTTTTGCCGGATCAGAAACAATCATTCGCAAAATGCCAAATTCGGTAGTATCAGCCACGCTCAGGGCGGTTATTCTAATGTTCTCCTTACCAAGGGCTTCCAACACTTCCGTGAGTCGCCCCGATTTATTTTCCAGAAAAACAGATAACTGATGTATAATCATAACCTGATTTTTTATAAAAATTAATTAAGCCTCGAATATATATAAAATAGTGTATGTTCACCCATAAAAAATGAGATTATCACCTTTCAATTCTGATGCGGGCATCTACAACAGTGATATTCTGAGGGTTTCCGATTAACGGATTCAGGTCCATCTCTTTAATTTCGGTAGCAAAGCGAAGCAGTGTGGATAAACGCACAATAATATCTATGAATTTTTGCTCGTTTACACCTGGCTTCCCCCGTGTACCTTGTATAATGCGGTATACCCTAAGACTCCTGACCATGGACTTTGCTTCTTCAAATGTCAGAGGTGCCAAACCTGATGAAACATCACCCAGAACCTCCACAAAAATACCGCCCAGTCCGCATAAAATAACATGCCCAAAGCGTGGTTCGTATCTTGCACCTATAAATAGTTCAGTGCCTTCGAGCATTTTCTGGATCAATACAGCCTGCACTCCCTTAATCTTCATCATCCGCTTATATTCAGCAATTAAATGCGCTTCGGATTTAATATTAAGGGTAACACCACCCACATCTGATTTATGTATAGGCCCCACCACCTTTATGGCCATTGGAAAGCCAATCTCAGAAGCGTATTTTTTCAGTTCCCTGAGTCTGCCGGCTACACGTTCCTGTACCATATGAATGCCTGCAGCTCCTAGTAATTGCTGAATGACATGAGACTCAAGATAACCGTTGGCGGCTTTGTCAATAATGGAACGAATGGCAGCAATATTTACATGCTCCGGCATCATCATTTCATCTGCCGGATATGGGGTATTGATAATTTTGGTAAGTGCCCGTCCCAGGACTACCTCATCCGGGAAATTCACATGTCCCAGGTTCATAAAATACTCCAGATCATCTTTGGAACTGGTAACCGACGGTAAGATGGGCAGAACAGGCTTATTGCAGGTAAGGATTTTCTGATGGAGCAATTCATAAATCTCCCTGATATCAATCATTCCATTACTACCAAAAATCACAATGATGGCATCAATAAAATCCAGGTTCTTATCGGCATATTCAATGACACGATCGAGTTGCTCCGATGTGGCCGTTGCAATCAGATCAATGGGATTGTTAGCCGATGCCCCTGCATGCATCATTTTTAATAATGTCTCATGATCCGGCCCTGAAATTCCGGGTATATTAAGTCCTCCCGAAGAAAGTGCATCGGTAAGCATCACAGCCGGGCCACCGGCATGGGTAATAATGGCAATATTTTTCCCTTTTATAGACTTGTGTGTGAATACAGATGCAACCGTAGTAAGTTCTTCCCTGCCAAAGCACCTTACTATACCGGCTTTCCTGAATAATGCCTCTACGGCAGAATCAGCTGATGCCAGGGCTCCCGTGTGTGACGTAGCGGCCCGGCTTCCCGCATCCGTAGTTCCTGCTTTAATTGCAGCAATACGACATCCCTTGCGGATTAACGATGAAGCATGATACAGGAGTTTATCAGGATCCCTTATCTGTTCAATATAGAGCAATTTGATCGGAGAACTGATACCTTCCTGATAACTGTTATCCCAGTATTCCACGATTTCTTCAATACCGGTTTGAGCACTGTTACCTACAGAGAAAACACTGGAAAAAGTTAATCCCTTTGGTAACGATGACTCCATGATAAAAACAGCAGTAGCACCCGATCCGGAGGCGAAATCGCATCCTCTGTCACTTAACCGGGGCACAGGAGTAGTGAATACGCCATTATAGGCCTGGGTAATGACTCCGATACAATTGGGTCCAATAAGGGTTCCCCCCACCCGATTCACAATTGCGGTAACCTGTTCCTCAATTTTGCGCCCTGCTTCACCGTCTTCGCTGAAACCAGCTGATAAAATGATAAAAGCACGCGTTGATTTTTCTTCCGCTAGCAATTGAACTGCTTCAACACAGTTGGCAGCAGGAATGGCCAAAATAGCCAGATCTGCACCTGGCAACTCCCGTATATGCGCATGCGTTTGAATGCCCTGAACCAGGTTGTCTTTAGGATTAACAACAAAAACAGGACCTTTAAACTGCCCAGCCAGGATATTTTGAACGATCCTTCCTCCCGGTTTCTTCAGATTGTTGGAACCTCCTATTACCGCGATACTCGAAGGCTGAATGAGTGATTGGTGAATCATATTCTTAGTGCATGTTTCCAAATTTAGAAAAAAGAGGCAAGAGATAACAAGACAATTATCATTAGTTGGTGGTGATCCATCATCAATTCATCAATTCATCAATTCATCAATTCATCAATTCATCAATTCATCAAATCACAGTTATCCGATAAAAATTTGAAAGATATTCGTCTGAAATGCTTTATCTTATAGGGGACTTTGCCCCCTAACCCCCACTTCATTCTTTGCCATTGCCGCAAAGAATGGAAGCAAGAAAGGTCTAGACAAAACGATCCCCAACGCGCTCTGACGGAAGGCAAGAATTTCTAATAAAAGGACGCAAGCTCTCTTATTGAAATTCTATGCCTTCCGTCATTCACAGCTTCGTCACCATCGCGTTTTGTCATGGCCACCGCACGGTGCTTCGATTGAGAGTAGAAACAACCTTGAGTGTTGCAATACATTATTTAAATATGATAAGAAAAAGAAACCCCTTAAAATTGCAAATTCTTTGAATACCCAATAAAATCTGAGTATATATAGAATCAGAAATTTTTTCTCCGGACAACAGTGATCGTCAAATCATCAAATCATCAAATAACTTGTATAAAACTTTTTGGAGAAATTTGAAACCTCCATACTGAAAATAAAGTAAAATCAGGAATCAGATGAAGTGTTTTCGTGAAGTTGCTATGCATTATGAATATTAAAGTATTATTCTTCCTCCTTTGCATTCCTGCCCTTGGCATTTCTCAATCCCGGACCCTTTTCCGCATGGTTGAAATCCGTACTGATTCAACTGTATATAACGGCAACAGGCATTACATCATGTCTGAAGACAGCAAACAAATGGTATTTGAATATAATAACGAGGACGAAACGGCAGAAATCGTTTTGTATCCCGAGCATCAAAACAATGTTCTTGAACTTCACCCGATGGCCAGTGCCGATTTTGAAGTGCTGGATTCTTTCATTTTCAGGAATAATGCCTGGCATGGAAAAATACGATTTCGAAATCTGACAAAAACACAATTCCTGAAGATTCAGTTTAGGTATGTTACCACTGCAGGACAGGGCTATGAAATCATACCCCTTTTGCCATGTACAAATACCACAGCAAGTATCAGGCCTACCAACGACGACTTATTTATCGGAGAAGAGAAAGTGTTCGAACTTTTTACCAATAACAGTGCAAATCTTCGTTTCACAGGTGAATGGTATGCTTCCACAGGCATGGACTATCGGTTGGAGCGTGTCGATAACCAGGTTTTCCTGCATGTGGTTCCAAATGAACCGGGAATACAAAAGCTAACCGTAAAACTGCAAACCGAAAAACCTTATTTTGATTCGAAAACAGGCATGGCTGTGAACATTTTAAAGTCCCTCGAGTATGACTTCAATGTAAAAACAATCAAACTCAAATACCTGAATATTGACCGGAAGGATATCACTATTGATGATAAATCGCGCACATCCGGAGTAGAAATCCAGATAGACAACAACAGATTCCTGGAACTGAATAAAACATACCGGGTTGAAAACCAGGAAAATCCAGGCGGAATCCTGATTGCTGAAATATTTACGCGCAGCCCGCTTTCAGACAATAAGGTATTGTGTTATTTACGTACCTATAATTATCACCGTAGTTCAGAAGGATATTTGTATATCAAGGACGGTGATAATGCCCGTTTTATTTCAAATTTTAACATCACACCTGCGACTACGGTTACACACATTTCTGTGATGCGTGATGGAAGCGACTGGAACAGTGACCTGTCAGTTTATCCCGGAGAAACTGTAAACATTAAAATTGAAGGATCGGCCTTATATAAGGCCAAGTTTCACTTTGAAGACCTGATTGACCTGACCAGTGACACCCTGATTCAAAATGAGCAGGAAGTTATCCTAAGGGTAAAAGTTCCACTGGAGATCAGCAAAAAAAGAATCAGCCTGTACAACTATGCCTCCCGTACCAGCTATGCCTTAATGATCAAGGAATTTGAATCGCCCCGACCCTTTGATTATGTGTTCCTGAATTATGGTGAATCCGATAAGATGTTGTCATCCATTCATGGTCCGGTTTTGTTTGATCGTACCATTCGTGATATCATCATTACTTTTGACCGGAACAAAATTGATTCGGAGGGTAAATTATACGGCAGACAGTTTCTTACCGTTGATTTAAGGGTAACCGGACCAAACAATGAACTGATTGATATCAAAACGTTGCCAAATATTACCGTGTGTCCTTCAGATAATTCTCCGCGGTTTAACTATTATGAAAAGCGGAACTGCAATTCAGGAGAAATCAGCCTGAATAAATTCCTGCGTAAGAATACCAGTGATCTGGACGACTGGTCGCGCATCAATCTTTCCTTTAAAACCACAACCGGAAAGTATGAAGGAGAAATCCAGGAAAAGGAAGTTGAGATTATCTTAAAAAAGAAGACAAAATTTGATATTGATGTTTCATTTCCTGCAGGATTGATTACAGTGTCAAAAGACCCGGAAAATACAGATAAAACAACATTCAGTAATTTATATGGTATCAGCATGGCCATGGTGGCGCAATTAGCTTTCTATCATCCCGAAAAAATTGCAAAGCTGCGTCCTTACCGTTTCGGAGCTGGATTTTTGGCTTTAGACGCATTTAATTTTCAAAGTGAACGTCAGGATCTTGCACTTGTAGTTCTGGCAAGCCTTTATCCTACAACAAGAGATAAAAAACTGGCATTCCCATTATATATAGGTGGAGGATATCAGTTCAAATCAGAAAAGTGGATGCTCTTAATAGGGCCAGGAATATCCGTAAAATTATAATTCCGCTTTTTTGTTTTTCTTTCTGTAATGAAGTGAATCACCCCATTCACCATACGCAATCTGATTATCTGCCAATGCAATACGTGCTTCAAGGCAGGTTTTGCAATCAGAAGCATTTTCATCCGTACATGGTTTGTTTTGATAAAGCAAATAGTCGTCTCTGTAAATTCCAGGGGTGATATTTGGCATCACCACGTTGGCACCAATCTTTATCGCTTTTTCCCTTCCCAATTTGTCAATTGCCTGAAGTGCCGTGGTTGCTGCGATATTCACATCCTTCATCATGATTCTGAGGACAGCGATCATTTTTAGTGTGAGCTGAAAACGTTCTTCAGGGGCCATCAGTTGATCATGATAGGCATAAAACGGGGTATCGGTATGCACAATATATGGACCCATGCCAATCATATCAATGTCAAAATGGCTCATAAACATAAGGTCGTCCGCAAGGTCGCTCAGTGTTTGAAAAGGCAAACCAATCATGACCCCGGTTCCAACCTGATAGCCGGTTTTCTGCAAATCATATAAACAACTCAGCCTTCTGTCGTATTGATGCAGGTTATCATGCGGGTGCAGTTTTTGATAGAGTTCCCGGTTTGATGATTCAATGCGCAGCAGATAACGGTGGGCACCGCTTTCATACCATCTTTTATAGGTTTCCTTGTCCTGTTCACCACATGAAAGGGTAATGCGAAGTGCGTTGTTTGTAATACGGTGGATTCCCTGAAGCAATTTATCTACGCGTTTTATAAAATTTTCCGTATTCAGTTCTCCCGACTGCAGAACCAGCGATCCATATTGCTGATCACAGGCAAAGCGTGCAGCCTCAAATATTTCATCATTGGTAACATTATAACGGTTTACAAACAGGTTGTCGTGTCGAATACCACAGTACAGGCAGTTTTTCTGGCACATGTTGGAAAACTCAATCAACCCCCTGAAATACACCTTATTACCAACATGCATTTCTTTAATACGTGCGGATTCCGAAAAAAGTCTTGTTTTTGCATCCCCCGTAAGCGTGAGAAGATCAACAATATCCTGATGACTTAACTTTTTTTTCCGGAAGAGGATTTCTGGGGACTGCATACCTATAAAGGTTCATTTATTTGAATAAAAGGTTCTATGGCACGTGCATAGACGCCCTGCATCCATGCAATCGCCATTCCATAATTTGTTACCGGAACACCTGCCTGAATTGCAGGTCTCAGGCGGTTTATGATTTGTTTACGGGTAATCATACAGCCGCCGCATTGAATTACTAGGGCATAATCCGTAATGGGGCGTTCGATCCGGTTTAAGCCAGAAACAATATCAAAATACAGATTATTTCCCGTGTATTTATTCAGCCACCGGGGAATTTTCGTTCTGCCGATATCGTCACAAGAAACATGATGGGTGCAGGATTCAAGTAATAAAATCCGGTCTTCATTCTTCAGTTGATCAATAACCGGTGTGCCTGCAAGGTATTGATTGAATTCGCCCTTATAGCGTGCCAGTATTATGCTGAAGCCTGTGAGGGGGATCTCCCTGGGTACTGTTGCGTCGGCCTTCAGAATAACAGAAGTATCGCAAATTGCCAATCTGGGTTTGATTTTGGTTTTGTTTAAAAAAGCGTCTGCTTCGCGTTCTTTTACGACAACCGCAATGCAATCGTTATCGAGGATATCTCTGATGGCCTGTACTTGAGGTAAAATCAGTCTTCCCTCAGGAGCTTCCGTATCAACAGGGGTGATGAGCAAAACAATGTCACCACTGTCAACCAGATCTCCCAGAAGGGATTGCTTCCTGTAACTGGTTTCCGGCATGGTAATCCGGATCATTTCCATCAGTGCTTCCGAATTTCCGTTTATGGAGCTGAATGAAAGGACAGGCGCCTTGTATCGTGTTTCCAGATTTGTTTTGAAATTCCCATCAAGGGTTGTTTGGTCCGCTTTAGTATGGACCAGGATAAAAGGAACACCCTCTTCATAAAGATCATCTGCAAGAGCTTCCTCAAATTCACCCCATTCATTGTCATTCAGCACAACCAGTGCCAGATCAATTATTTTAAATATTTCCTTTGTTTTATGCACCCGTTGTGTTCCGATAACCCCGGTGTCATCAATTCCGGCAGTGTCAATAATAATGACAGGGCCCACACCCGGAATTTCAATGGATTTTTTTACCGGATCTGTAGTGGTTCCGGGAATATCAGAAACAATGGCCACATGCTGCCCGGTAAGTGCATTAATTAATGAACTCTTTCCGGCATTACGCCGTCCGAATATTCCGATATGAGGCTTATGCTCTCTTCCTTTATCAACATTCATGACACGATATCATTAACAGAAAAACCTTCTTTAAGCAATTGATCGGGACTTACAATACGTTCGAGTTTCTGCTCATCCATGATTCCCAAAATTCTGTTGGCCGTAAACAAATCCACCTGATCTGCTTTCATCCTGGATGCCAGCGCAGAGGCCTTGATATATCCTATGTATGGAACCAGTGCAGTACAGATAACCGGATTTCTGAAAAAATCTTCACGGGACTGTTGTTTGTTGAGCACAATGCCTGAAATCAGGTTATTTCTAAGGGTATTATCTGCTGCGATCATCAGTTTCAGGCTTTCTATCAATGCATAACCCAGCGTGGGAAGATAAGCATTCAGTTCCAGGCATCCCTGAGCGCATAAAGATGCAATTAACTGATCATTCGAATAAATTTTATGGCATACGCTGATAACAAACTCGGGAATTACCGGATTTACTTTACCTGGCATAATGGAACTTCCGATTTGCAATGCAGGAATATGAACCTGCCTGTTTTTCATCAGGTCAGATGCCAATAAGCGGATGTCGGAGACCATTTTCTCCAGATTAACTGCATGCGCTTTAATAATAGCATGGACTTCAACAAAAGAATCGAAGTTAGAGGTGGCATCTCCGAGATTTTCAGCCCGGGCTATGGGTAACTGTGAAATATCCCTCAATACATTTACCACTTCGCGTATAAAATAGGTCGGTACAGTAATTCCCGAGCCAATGGCGCTTCCTCCCAGGTTGACCGTTTTGATTCTTTCCTGACATTTTGAAGCCCTCCACCAGTCGCGTGACAAAGCATCGCTATAGGTGCTGAACAATCTTCCGTATGTGGAAGGAACCGCTTCCTGCATTTCGGTGTAAGCGATTCTGACATGATCATGAGCATCTCTTTCAAGAGATTCCATGGAAAGCCGAAGGGCATTTATGGCCTGTTCAAGTTTTCCGAATAAGTCGAGCAGGCAAACTTTTAAAGATGTGGGAACGACATCGTTGGTCGATTGATAAACATTGGCATGTTCAATCGGATGTATGCATTCATAATCACCCGGAAAACGGCCGGTTATTCCCAGTGCCCGGTTTGCGATAATTTCATTTACATTGAGATTCATGCTGGTTCCTGCACCACCCTGAATGGCAGGAACAATAAAATATTCGAATAATTTTCCTTCTGATACTTCTGAAGCTGCCAGAATCAAAGCGTCAATGATGTCATCACTGATGAGAGGAATTGGCAATGATGCATCAGGATACTTCATTTTTACCTCAGAAGAAAATTTCCTGTAGGTAAGGTAACAGGCCTTTTTTACCAAACCAAGCGCGCAATACCATTCCAACGGAAACCGCGTGATATCAGGGAAATTGACAGAAGCCCGATATGCATTTATTCCATATAAAGCATCATCAGGTAACCGGACTTCACCAAGAAAATCTTTTTCTTTCCTCATGCCGTTCAATGAAATCTCTCAAATCAAAAATACAGGTCCCGTTCCCCGGATTTTATGCGCTCCAGACGGTTCCGCAATTCATCGCTTTTAACGCTGCCGTTGAGCGTTGAAATGTTATCCTCGATAATGGAATAGCCTTTCCGGGCTGTTTCAGGAGAGGCATAATCTTCAATATATTCTGCAAGTGTTAACATGGCATTTGGAGTGCAGAAATTTTTAATGAATCCGGGTACCGAAAACTCCATAAAATGTTCACCCGTGCGGCCCAGTCTGTAACATGCTGTGCAGAATGAAGGAATATGACCCGTTTCAATCAATTCATCAATCACCTCGTTCAATGAGCGATCGTCATTAATTTTAAACTGTTCCTTGTCCAGATTTTGCTCAGCACTGGTTTCCGCATATGAACCGAGTTCAATTTTTGTTCCGCCATCAATCTGCGAAATGCCGTATTGCATAAGCTCTCTGCGGATGGATGCCGGTTCCCTGGCTGTAAGGATCATTCCCGTATATGGCACTGCCAATCTTAGAATAGCTACCATCCGTGCAAAATCGGGATCTTCCAAACGGTAAGCTTCATCGAGTTTCACATCAGAAGCATCTTTGATTCTGGGAAACGAGATGGTATGAGGTCCGACATTATAACATGCTTCCAGATGATTGGTATGACGAATAAGTCCAAGAACCTCGAAGCGCCAATCATACAATCCAAAAAGTGCCCCAACGCCTACATCATCAAGACCGGCCTCCTGAGCCCGATCAAGAGCAGTAAGCCTGTACTCATAATTGCTTTTTCTGCCAGATGGATGGTATTTTTTATAAGCCTGCGGATGATAAGTTTCTTGGAAAATCTGATAAGTTCCGATGCCGGCTTCCTTTACCTGTCGGAATCCTTCGATTTCCAAAGGAGCAGCATTGATATTCACCCTGCGGATCTCTCCGTGGTTTTTCTTAACGGAGTATACCGTTTTCACAGCCTCTGAAATATATTGGGGACTGTAATCAGGGTGTTCGCCAAAAACCAGAATCAGTCGCTTTTGCCCCTGATCTTCCAATGCTTCCACTTCCCGGATGATCTGCTGCTGATTCAGACTGGTACGGATCTGTGATTTGTTGGACACTCTGAATCCACAGTACTGGCAATTGTTGGTGCATTTGTTCCCGATATATAAAGGAGCAAATAAAACAATGCGATTTCCATAAACTGCTTTTTTCAGTTTGCTGGCACCTTCTTTGATCTCTTCAATGAGCGTTTCGTCATCAGCATTCATCAGCATAGCGGTTTCCGCCATGCTTAGACGGTGTTTATCCAGAGATTTGGCAATAATGTCTCTGACAATACTTTTGTCAGGGCGGGCATACCGGATGAGTTGTTCTATTTCGGCCGCATCAATAAAAGGTTTCATGGCCTCATCCTTAACACTGTATGTTTCCGGAGTAAATTTCATAGCATATATAAATTAAGACGCACTAATTTTTCGTATAAACAGCTTTGCTGGATACACCCGGGATGCGTCCCAATTTTCCGGATAAAGTGCTGATTTCGTCCTGGGAGCCTTCCACCACCAGAGAAATGACATGCAGTGCTTTTTCGCGAATTGGAATACCTTGTCGACCAATGATTATTGAAGCATGTTGGCTGAGAATGTCATTCAATGTATGAACACCCTCTTTTTCTTTTACAAGAAGAATAATTGCTCCGATTCTCTTTTCCATTGGAACATCCTTTGGGTTAGAAATTTATAAGGTTCTTTGCTGTAGAAGAATCCGCAGCGCAGAAATCGATGCGACAAAGATAATGTTTCTTCTGTTATTTTGATAACAATAAAAGAATATTCTACGGGTAATTTTTCAAAGCGTATATCCTTTTTTTTCAGGAAATAGTATTTATCTTTGACTGACACCCTAATATTATGCCTGACAACGATATGTTGATGTTTTTGCATGATTTTATTGCCTCCCGGACCAGGGTTATCAGGCAGTTCAATGTAATTACAGATTATGACCTGTCTGAATTATTTGAAACAGAGGTATTTGACATTCGAAACCTCACCAAAACCCATATTTCACGTTTCAAAAACGACAGTCTGGTGGTGTTAAATCAGGAGGAGCAGGCCAAATTCGGGAATGCGAATTATGCCTATACAGATCAGGGTATTTTTATTCTGGCAGGCCTGATAAAATCGAAACGAGCCATCCGGATTTATGTAAGTCTCGTTGAATTACTTGTAAACCGGTTACAAAACCGGGCCTATGAAATTGCCACAACTTATCAATCAGCAGAAATCTAATACGTTATTTTATTGATTCATAGTAAATTGACATCTATGAAATGTTAAAACTTCTGAGTAAATGTATTTTTTACAATAAGAAATGAATCAGGTATCATTTAACTTTTTATATTTGTATACTAAGGGTTATATCTTTTCACGAATTGATTGAACTTTGAATAAGAAGTTTCCAAACAGTGAAGCATTTTTAGTCGGTCGTTTACAACAAGGCGACAAACAAGCATTCGAGCTTATCTTCAATGAATATAAGGAGAAGCTTTATTATTTTTCTCTGAGTTATCTTCATTCTTCAAATGAAACAGAGGAAGTCATTCAGAACGTATTTATTTCCCTTTGGGAGAACAGGCAACATTTAAAAGACCAGGGAACTTTGAAAAGTTTTCTGTATAAAATTACGGTCAACCATATTTACAATTACTTCAAACACCAGGCTGTTCACCAAAAATATCTGAACCATATATCATTCATGAATATGCTGGAAGATGACCACTCCCAGCAAACCATTTTTTATAATGATTTAAAAGAAATCATTGATGCGCTCGTTGAAAATTTGCCTTTACGGCAGCAACTGATTTTCAAGTTAAGCCGTCATGCAGGTTTAAGTCATTCAGAAATTGCCAATCGCCTCGGCCTTTCTTTACGTTCTGTAGAAAATCAAATATACAGAGCCATCAAATATATCAGAGAAAATTTGAGCGAAGAATACAAATTGGTTCAATAATTCCATTATAAAAATCATATGAATGTTTCTTATTTCATAAAAAAAGTTAAATTTGTTGTGAGTAGTTTAGTTGTGTTGATTGTATTATTGACCAACTAAAGAAATATCATCCTATCTGATGCAGCGTTTGAATTACATGATACTCTTAACTAAATACCGGAATAGATCTATTTCCGGTAATGATCTTACCAATTTATGGGAGTGCTTTTCGGATAAACAAAATGAAGATGTACTTCAGGATTTGTTTTTAGATGATTTAAACAGTTTCGAAGTTTCTTCAACCCGGACGCATGTGGATTTTAAGACAATCTTCAGTGATATTCAAAATAAGATAGAACCTAAAAATGATGATACCTTTATTTATAATACAGAAGATATCCGGTATTTTCATCTTTCAGAAAATCCTGAAGATGAGGCATTTTACATTCTCAATGAAAATTCAGTAAAAATCTCTAAAAACTGATCATTAATTCAGTGAACAGGATCATGAAATAAAAATTTTATAAATAACCCTAATATTAAAACCCCTTAAATTTCTTATGCCTATGCAAAAAAACGAAAATGTGAATTATGAACTTGTAATAATTACTATGTCTAAACTTTAATGCAACTCTAATCTATGGAAAATCATTTTAAACTAAAAAAACTAATGCTGGTTATGAAACTAACTGCATTGTTTTCAGTTCTTTTATCATTAAATCTTAGCGCACAGCAGGTTGCCATAAAGGGCACCATTACTGATGCTATTACTAACGAAGCGCTTCCTGGTGCCAACGTACAGGTAAAAGGAACCAATCGTGGAACTACTGCTGACGTAAACGGTAACTTCTCACTGGAAGCTGCCAAAGGTGACGTTCTGGTTTTCAGTTTTATCAGCTATGTAGCTCAGGAAATCACTGTTGCCGAACAAACTACCATCAATGTAGCCCTGGCTCCTGATGTTCAGAGTCTTGACGAAGTTGTTGTTGTAGGTTATGGTACACAGAAAAGAACTGAAGTTACAGGTGCTATCACCTCAGTAAGTTCAGAATCACTGACTGCAATTCCTACTGGTACTCTTGATCAGGCTTTGCAAGGCCGTGCAGCTGGTGTTACCGTTATTAACAACGGTACTCCTGGTACTGCTCCTACAATGCGTGTTAGAGGTATCAACACTGTAAACAACAATGACCCCTTATATGTTGTTGATGGTGTTATCGCTTCTTCAATTGCAGGTTTGAACCCCAATGATATCGCATCAATGGAAATTTTGAAAGATGCTTCCACAACCGCTATCTATGGTTCACAGGGTTCCAATGGCGTTATTATGATTACCACCAAGAAAGGTGCTTCTGCAGCAAAAGCAATCATCAGCTTTGATGCTTATTTTGGCACACAATGGAATAACTCAAGATATGATGTTTTAAACAGGGAACAATACCAAGAATATGCTGAGGATGCATGGGGTGGCGCTCCGGTTTACACCAATCCTACTTATGCTGGCAGAGCTACAGCTGCTAACACCGACTGGCAAGATCAGATCTTCCAACATGGTAAAATGGAGAACTATAACCTGAGTGCTTCCGGTGGAACAGAAAATGCAAGTTTCAGAATATCTGCCGGTTATTTGAACCAGGAAGGTATCTTCATCAATACCGGATATGAGCGTTATAACCTCCGTGCAAACAGTGACTTTAAAGTTGGTCGTCTGAAAATTGCCGAAAACATTGGTGTTTCATTCGCCAGACAACGTCCTGAATTACAGTCAGGTGGCCGTTCACTTATCGAACATGCTATTAAATCAGCTCCTTATCTGCCTGTTTATAATGAGAATAATAAAGGTGGTTACCAGGGTCCTAACTCAGGTGCTGACGGTCAGGATGCTGAAAACCCTGTTCGTATCATGAGATTGAACCATTTTGAAGCAAACCAGACCGGTATCATCGGCGACTTATCTGCTGAATTGGAAATCATCAACGGTTTGAAATTCAGATCATTGGTAGGTTATGAAAGCGTTATGGCTCGTGACGATCAATTCCAGCCTTCCTATGATGATGACGACATTCCTATGGGTTCCACTCATAGCGCTTCTTCTGCTATCATTCGTAAAAACTCCTCAAGTTATAATTCCATTCTGTTTACCAACAGCTTAACTTATACCAAAACTTTAGCTGAAAAACACAATTTCGAATTATTGGGTGTAATTGAAAACAGTAGAATTACAAACAGATCTCAGAATATTGCTTGCGAAAACTCAATTACTGATGAAATCAGACAGCTCACCAATGAAAAATTGAGTGCAAGCTCAAGATTAACTGAATATGGCCGTATTGGTTACTTAGGCAGGTTAAACTATAATTTCGATCAGAAATATTTGTTTGCTGCATCTATCAGACGTGATGCTTCTTCACGCTTTGGTGCCAACAACAGATGGGGTACTTTCCCTTCAGTGGCATTGGGCTGGAGAATTAACAAAGAAGCTTTCATGTCAAATATTGCCGCTATCAGCAACTTAAAACTGAGAGCCAGCTGGGGTAAAGCAGGTAACGATAAGATTGGTGACTATGCTTATGCATCCACTCTTACATCCAATATGTATTATGTAATTGAAGACTTACCTGTTCAGGGTACTACATCAAATGGTGCATCTAACCCCGATCTGAAATGGGAGGAAACAACCATGACCAACATCGGACTTGATTTAGCTTTGTTCGAAAACAGATTCACCCTTGCTGCTGAATACTATATCAACAAGAGTGATGACCTGCTGATGCCTGCACCTTTATCTAACTCAATTGGTGACTTTGTAGGTAGCATTTCTCAGAATGCCGGATCGGTTGAATCAAAAGGTCTTGAAGTGGTTCTCGGATATAACGACTTCGAAGGTGACTTCCAGTGGTCAGCTAACCTGAACTTAGGTACATCCAAAAATGAAGTGAAATCATTAGGTAAAGCCACAACTCTTGCTGGTGGTGGATTTGAAAATGAACAGCTTACCCGTTGCGAAGTTGGTGAACCTGCTTTCTTCTTCTATGGCTATACCTTTGCAGGTATCTTCCAGAGTGATGCAGACGCTCAGGCATACATGGGTGGCTCAGAATATGCTGATGGCGCTCGTGCTGGTGACTTCATTATTGTTGACAAAAGCGGTAACGGTACAATTGGTACCGAAGACAGAGGTAATATTGGTTCTCCATTTCCTAAAATGACCCTTGGTTTTGACTTAAATGCCAACTATAAAAATTTCGACGTGAATATTTTTATTGCCGGAGCATATGGTCAGGACGTTTACAATACCAACCTTTGGGACTTAGAAGGTATGGACCGTTTGTTCAATGCTGGAACTGCTGTTCTTGACCGTTGGACACCTACCAATCCTTCCAACTCAGTACCTAGAGCAGGGAGTCTTAGAAACCTCAGACCATCGACCCGTTTTGTACAAGACGGTTCCTATACCCGTTTGAAAAACATTACCCTTGGATATACCATTCCTTCGAGTGTTTTGAAAAACAAAGTTTCCAAACTGAGAATTTATGTAAGTGCTCAGAACCTGATTACTTTGACCAAATATGACGGCCTTGATCCTGAAATTGGTTCATGGACAACTCAGGGTAGTGGTGTTGCACAAATTGGTAGTAGAGGAAGTGCAGTTAACTTCTCAAATGGTATTGACTATGGCGCATATCCTATGCCAAAATCATTTACAGCAGGCCTTCAGCTTACATTCTAATTTAAAAAAAAAGAGAGATTATGAAAATATATAAGTTTTTGTTTATTCCTGCACTAGCATTTAGTGCCCTGGTAATAAATTCATGTAATGAGGATAAACTAGCTCTTGTTAATCCCAATGATTTATCACCTGAGACTTATTTTACAACTGATGCACAGGTCCAGTCTGCCGTGAATTCTATTTACGGAAGTCTTCAAACGACCAGTTTATACAACCGCCATATGTGGTTTGGTCTTGACCTTATGTCACATGAAGCAACAGGTAACTCCGCATTGGAAGCTGATAAAAGAGTTTATCTTGATTTCACTTTTGATGCAACTCATGGTCCTATCGGTGGTTTCTGGGAAAGCTGCTACAGAGGTATCAATAAAGCGAATTTTGTAATCAACAATGCAGACAAAATCGCTTTGATTCCCGAGTCTGAAACACCCCAGGCCAGAAAAGACAAGTTCATTGGCGAAGCTAAATTTATGCGCGCTTTGTATTACTTTATGCTTACGAACAGGTATGGTGATATTCCTATCTATACTGCTGTTCCTGCAGACAACCAGGGTTTACCAAGAAGTCCTAAAGCTGATGTTTGGGCTCTGATCGAAACTGACCTTCTTGATGCTGCTGCAAAATGTTTGCCGAAATCTGAGGAAGAAGCCGGAAGGGCCACTTCAGGTGCTGCATGGGGATTGCTTGGAAAAGCAAGATTATATCAGGGAAAATACCAGCTTGCTCTGGATGCTCTCAACAATGTAACCGGATATGAACTTGAAGACGTATATTTCGACAACTTCAGGGAAGAATCAGAAAACGGAGTTGAATCCCTTTTCGAAGTTCAGTTCAACATTGAAGCTGGTTACTCAGCACAGTGGAATGGTGACAGAACAGACGCTGGTCTGAATGAAGCCACCTTCAGAGGTCAGGAATATGGTTTCCTCAACTGGTTTAACTGCTATCCTTCAGACAACCTTACTGCTGAATATGAAACAGCAGCTGAAAACGGTGATAAAGTAGACCCAAGACTTGGATATACCATTTACCAGAATGGTGACACTTATTTTGGCGGTAACGTGGTAGCTATTGATCCCGTTGATGTTACTATAGATGGCGTTACTGAGAGTGTTACACGTCAGGCTTGGAAAAAATATGAGCCTTATTACAAACAGATCTCTGTTGTTAACAATGTTACCGGTATCAACATGAAGGTGCTCCGTTATGCAGACGTTCTTCTGATGAAGGCTGAATGTGAAGCTAATAGACCTGGTGGTGTTCTTGCTACTGCAGTTGCTTACATGAATGAGGTTAGAGCAAGAGCTGATGTAGATCTGCCGTTTTATGGTACTGCTGCTATGAATGCTATCTATCCTGTTGATAATATCGCCAATTTCATGAAAGCGCTCGAACATGAACGTAAAGTGGAATTAGCAGGTGAACAAGTTCGTTTTGATGACCTTCTGAGATGGGGAAGACTGGATGCATTTATTGCTCAGTTAATTGAAGATCCCGCCATCGATCCTGCATGGGACGGTAATAATGATGGCAGCTGGCTTCCGATCAACGAACAGGATGGAATTATTTATTCAAGTCCAAAAAATCATCTTTGGCCAATTCCTCAACCCGAGATCGATCAGAACATCAACATTGAACCCGCAGATCAGAATCCAGGATTCGGTGGAAACTAATCTTTGGTTCTGTTTAACTTAATAAATGAAGTGGCCCTTTTCGGGGCCACTTTTTTTTGCTATATTTCCGTCATCACATCTTTTATAGAAACCATGGCTATTCGAAACATACATTGCAGGCTCTTTTTCCAGACAGGCTTTTTTTCTCTGTTGATTTTTTTTACGTCTTGCCATTCATCCAGGAATCCTAAAAAATTGTTTGAAAAACTACCTGCCTCATTTACTCATGTGGATTTTCAAAATAATCTCACGGAAACAGATACATTCAACTATTTCCTCTTTTCATATATGTATATGGGGGGTGGCGTTTCTGTTGCCGACTTTAATAATGACGGCCTCACGGATATATATTTTACAGGGAATATGACTTCCAACCGTCTGTATCTGAATATGGGAAACCTACAGTTTAAAGATGTTACTGAAATTTCACGAACCGGAGGTGATTCAAGATGGATGTTGGGAACAACTGTATGCGATATCAATAATGATGGCTTGAAAGATATTTATATCAGCGTATCAGGACTGCATAATATGTGCAGGAATATATTATTTGTAAATCAGGGTAACAATAAAGACGGGATACCTGTATTTACTGAAGAAGCTGAAAAGTATGGTATTGATGACAATGGTAAAAGCACCCACAGTACATTTTTTGACTATGATAACGATGGCGATCTTGATCTATATGTAGCCAATTATCCCATCACCCGCTTTCAATCGCCTCCCTATTCCTACCGACAGATGATGCGAAATGCACAACATCGTGAGTCAAGCCACTTATACCGGAATGAGGATAATGGCAGGTTCACTGACGTTACGGAACAGGCCGGCCTCTTGAATTTCGGCCTTTCTCTTAGTGCTACAGTGAGCGATCTGAATCAGGACGGATATAAAGACCTCTATGTGTCCAATGATTTTACCAGTCCCGACTTTTACTATATGAATAACGGAGACGGTACGTTCACAGACCGTTGTCTGGAAGTGACCGGCCAGACTTCTTTTTATGGAATGGGCGCAGATATTGCAGACTATAACAATGACGGTTTGCCAGACATCATTCAAATTGATATGGCCCCTGAAGACAATCTCCGGTCTAAAGAAAATATGACCAGCATGCCCCTTGAAGATTTTGCAGAAATGATTCAGCAAGGTCTCAATTACCAATATCGCTATAGCACACTGCAATTGAACAGGGGCGTTCATGAAAACGGACTGCCCTATTTCTCTAACGCAGCCTGGATTGCAGGTGTTACATCCACTGATTGGAGCTGGGGAGCTCTTTTTGCTGATTTTAACCTGGATGGCTGGAAAGATTTATATATTACCAATGGATCACGCAGGGACATCAACAATATTGATTTTTTCAATCAACTTGGCGAAACAATGGATCAGGCAACCGCTAAAGGAAAGGACAAATTTCTGTACCTCATCGAAAAAATGCCTTATACACCATTGACTAATTATTTATACCGGAACAACCGCGATCTGACTTTCTCAAAAGCAAATCAGGAATGGGGTATCACCGAAACCAGTTATTCAAATGGGATGGCATATGCAGATTTGGACAACGACGGTGACCTGGATTTGGTTGTTAATAATATCGATGCCGAAGCATTCATCTATAAAAATAATGCCCGTGAATTATCCCTCGGAAACTATCTGAAAATTGCTTTTGCCGGAAGTTCTAATAACAAAATGGGCATCGGCACAACCGTTACCATCTGGAAGTCGGGTATGATGCAAATGGCTGAACTTACGTTAGAAAGAGGTTATGAATCCTCTGTTGAGCCATTTATCTATTTTGGATGGACGGGAAGTGAAACGCTTGATTCTCTCCTGGTAAAATGGCCTGATCAGAAAACACAATTCATAAAAAATATGAAGGGCAACCGGAGGATTGAATTGCAATATGACCAGGCTTCAGAAAATAAACCCCGGAATACTGCCAATCAGGCGATTCTTTTTACTCCAGCAGAAAACATATTAAAAACAGCATTTACACATCAGGAAAACCAGTTTAACGACTACCTGTTACAGTCCCTTTTACCCCATAAGTTATCCTATGACGGACCCTATATAACAACCGGAGATGTAAACAATGACGGGATGACTGATTTCTTTGCCGGCAATGGATCAGGAAAGCCAGGTCGTATGTATCTGCAGCATGCCGATGGGACCTTTGCCATACTCAACGGGCCATGGGAGTCAGACAGCACCATGCAGGACATGGGATGCCTATTGTTTGATGCCAATGGAGACCAAAAAACAGATTTATATGTAGTAAGCGGTGGTAATGAATTTCCTGACCAGTCGCCCCAGTATGCCGATCGCCTATATATGAATGCAGGTGACGGAACATTTTTAAAATCACAAAATGCCCTTCCTGATCTAAAGATTAGCGGATCCTGTGTAAAAGCAATTGATTACGACCGCGATGGAGATCTGGATCTTGTTGTTGGTGGTAGAAACGTGCCTGGCAGATATCCTTTTCCTGCTTACAGCGCCGTTCTTGAAAACAAATCTACACACAGTAAGGTGTTATTTGAAGATGTAACTCAAAAAATTGCTCCTGAACTGGCCAATGCAGGTATGGTCAATGATATATTCTGTGCTGATATCAACAATGACCAATGGACTGATATGATCGTAGCCGGTGAATGGATGCCGGTAACCTGCCTTATAAATAATAAAGGAGTTTTTCAGAAACAGATCATTCCTAATTCATCAGGATGGTGGTTTGATGTAGAAGGTGCTGACTTTGATGGAGATGGCGACATGGATTTTATAGCCGGTAACCTGGGACTCAATACAAGATATCAGGTGAATGAAAACAAAACATTTGACGTTTTTGCCGGCGATTTCGACCTGAACGGGAGTTCGGAAATTGCGCTTTCCTATTATCAGGATGGTAAACTTTATCCATTGAGAAGCCGTCAATGCTATATATTGCAGAATCCGGGGATTGCACTGAAATTTCCCACCTATAAATCGTTTGGAGAATCAACTGTTTACGAAGTATTTGGCAAGAAACTTTTAAAGAGATCCCTTCATTTACAAGCTGAAACTTTTGCAAGTTGCTATTTTGAAAATCTTGGCAACGGTGCATTTAAGATGACTCCCCTTGCTCATGAAGCGCAACTGTCACCTGTTAACGCAATTCTTATAAACGATTTCAATAACGACGGACAAATGGATATACTCACTGCCGGAAATATAATGCAGGTAGAAGTAGTTACACCAAAATTTGACGGAGGCGTTGGACTGCTATTGAATGGGAATGGAAAAGGCGGATTTGAACCCGTGGCTCCTTCATTAACCGGTTTTTTTGCACCTGATGAAGTGCATTCACTGGCATTAATTACCCTGGCTCAAGGTAAACGACAGATTGTGCTGGTTGGAAATAATCATCAAAAATTAAAGCTGTTTTATGCCAAATAAATTGGCTATTAAATCCGATAGAAAAAAATATTTTTGCATTCTGAAAAATTCATTTTATGCGATACCATTTCCTTATTCTGACTTTTATTCTGTTTTTAAGTTCATGCCATCAATCATCTGAAGGGACTTTTAAAAAATTGTCTTCATCCAGAACAGGAATCGATTTTACAAATACACTCGTTGAGAATGATACCCTGAACTATACGATATTTCCGTATATGTACATGGGAGGCGGAGTTTCTGTAGGTGATATTAACAACGACGGCCTCGATGATATATTCTTTACAGGAAATCTTGTTCCTAACCGACTGTATCTGAACAAAGGCAATATGAAATTCGAGGATATCTCGGAAAAAGCCGGAATTAAAGGATCAGGACAATGGTTTACAGGCCCTACAATGGCCGATGTGAATAACGACGGCTGGCTGGACATCTATGTTTGTGTATCAGCTAAATATCAACCCTCGGACAACCTGCTCTTTATCAACAATAAAGACAACACTTTCACCGAGCAGGCTAAGGCCTATGGAATCAACGATAAGAGTGCTTCAATACAGGCTACCTTTTTCGACTATAACAACGATGGAAATCTGGATCTTTATGTAGTTAATTATCCCATTGTACTGGTAAGCATGGGAGCCGATTTTTACAGGCAAAAGATGGATCAGAATGATTTTAGTGAGTCGGGTCATTTATATAGAAATAATGGAAATGGTACGTTTTCTGATGTCACAGATGAAGCTGGGATCAGAAACTTTGGCATGTCCATTGGCGTCGTAGCCATGGATTTTAATAATGACGGATGGAAAGACCTGTATATATCAAATGATTTCAACCCGCCTGATTATTTCTATCTGAATAACGGAGATGGTACTTTTAAAGAAATTGTTCAGAAAGCAACCGCACAAACATCCATTTTCGGTATGGGATTCGATGCAGCTGATATCAATAACGACGGGCTTCTTGATTTTTATCAGATTGATATGACCCCTCCTGATCACGCCCGGCGCATGCTTAATGTAGTTTCTATGCGACAGGAGACCTTTGATAAAAGCGTTAAAATGGGATTTCATTATCAGTATATGCAAAACTCTTTGCAGATCAACAATGGTATTTTTGACTCGATCCCGGCATATACCAACATCACGCTCTATGCCAATACAGCATACACCGACTGGAGCTGGGGCGGACTTTTTATGGATATGGACAATGATGGTTTGAAAGATCTTTTCGTTTCGACAGGCGTATTAAAGGATATCAACAATCAGGACGTGCTTTCCCATCCCAGGGGCTCTTATTTTGACACAGGAAAAGAAAAAGAATACCGTCCGGAATTGTTTCCATGCACCCCTGTCAGGAACATGGTATATCATAACAATGGCGATTATACTTTTACTGATAAGGCTGAAAAATGGGGCTTTACAGATTTGACGTTAACAAACGGACTATCTTATGGCGACTTTGATAATGACGGGGATCTTGATATTGTTGTTCATAATGTAAATGAGGTTTCTTCTGTTTATGAAAACAAAACAGTAAAAAAAGACCATCACTTTATTAAAATCAAGCTGAACGGATCAAAAACAAACCGGTTTGGTTTGGGAGGCATCGTAACCATTAAAACCGGTAATGTTGTACAAAAACAAGAATTAACACTTACCCGTGGGTACCAGTCGAGCGTACCTCCTGTGATTCACTTTGGAACAAACACCAGCACGGTCATTGATGAACTGGTCATAACCTGGCCTGACGGCAGGAAACAAACATTGAACAATGTTAAAACAGATCAGCTTCTTACATTAAACTATAATGAAGCTGCTGTAAAACAAGAGACCAGAACCTCCCAACCTGCCAGATTTCAAGATATTTCAGAAAACTCTGGAATTCATTTCAAACATCAGGAAAGCGATTATAACGATTTTGAATATGAACCCATGCTGCCCTATAAATACTCACGCGTGGGTCCGGCATTAGCTACCGGAGATATAAACCGGGATGGCCTGGATGACTTTTTTATAGGAAATGCCGAAGGAAAAGCCGGGGTATTATATATTCAAACTGCCGGGGGTAAGTTTGTTGAGCAAAAAGGCCCATGGATTGCTGATTCCATTTATGAAGATACGGGCGCGCTAATTTTTGATGCGGATGGAGATGGTTTACAAGATATTATGGCAGTATCGGGTGGCAACAATAAAAATAAAACCGATCTCTTGGTTCACCGCTTGTATCTAAACACGGGAAAAGGGTTTATGCGTGCTGATCAGGCTGTTCCATCCGGACTGAATCAAAGTGGCAAGTGCATCAAAGCAGCAGATTATGATGCCGACGGAGACTTGGATATTTTTATTGGAGGACGCATTGTGCCGGGTCAGTATCCTGTGGCAGCAAATAGTTATATCTTAAGAAACAACGGCAAAAAGGGCGCTCAGCTGAAGTTTGAGAATGTAACATCGGAAGTTGCCCCTGTTTTATTGAATGCAGGATTGGTTACAGATGCTCTATGGGAAGATATAGACCATGACGGAGACACAGATCTGATATTCACTGGTGAATGGATGAATTTGCGCTTTTTAAGAAATAATTCAGGAAAATTTGTCGAAGTTACAGATGAACTGGGCTTTGGAAACACCCATGGATGGTGGTACTCCCTTTTTGCTGCTGATATTGACAACGATGGCGACAAAGATATTATTGCCGGTAATCTGGGTCTCAACTTCAAGCACGACGTAAAAAACAACGAAGTTTTCGAAGTTTACTACAGCGATTTTGATATAAATGGCAGTTCTGATATAGTATTTGCTTATAGCGAAAAGGGTATTAAATACCCTGCTAACAGCTATGCGGCAACCACCAAACAGATCCCCATAATTATGCAGCGGTATCAGAAAGTTGAACCTTTTGCAAATGCCACACTGGATGAAATTTATGGGAAAAAAATGCTGGAATCATCTTTGCATTATTCCGTAAACACCTTTACCAGTGTCTGGCTGGAAAATCTGGGTAATGGTTCATTCAAAACACACAATCTGCCTGAAATGGCCCAGTTCTCATCCATTAACGCAGTCGAAGAAATTGTTTATGAAAACAAACCAGCATGGGTTATTGCCGGAAATTTGTTTCAAACAGAAGTTGAAACACCACGGAACGATGGAAGCGTTGGCCTTGTTTTGAAATACGATGAAAACAAAATAAAATCCGTATTTCCGGACGAAAGCCGTTTAATGCTCAGAGGTGAAGTTAAAGCATTAAAAATCATTAAACTGGCCAACGGAAAGAAGGGTTTGCTTGTGGCCACAAATAATGAAAAACTGAAACTGCTTGACGCTGGTTCTAAGTAAGCAAGTTACAAGTTACAAGTCACCTGTCACTTGTAACTTGTAACTTGTAACTTATCAACTAAACATATTAATCTTTTTTAAATCCAACCATGCCAAAAGTTACTCGTGAAGAAGCGCTGCATTACCATTCATGCGGCAGACCCGGAAAGATTGAGGTAATTCCTACAAAGCCATACAATACGCAGTTCGACCTTTCAATGGCTTATACACCGGGAGTTGCAGAACCATGCCTTGAAATACAAAAAAACCCCGATGATGCCTACATCTATACTTCCAAATGCAATTTGGTAGGCGTTATTTCAAACGGCACTGCTGTTTTGGGATTAGGCAATATCGGAGCGCTGGCCGGCAAACCGGTCATGGAAGGTAAAGGCTTGCTGTTTAAAGTTTTTGCAGATGTAGATGTATTTGATATTGAAGTGAATGAAAAAGACATCCAAAAGTTCATTGACACTGTAAAAGCTATTTCTCCCACTTTCGGCGGCATCAATCTTGAAGATATAAAATCTCCCGAGTGCTTTGAAATTGAAAAACGATTGAAAGAAGAACTGGATATTCCGGTTTTTCATGACGATCAGCATGGAACAGCCATCATTTCATCGGCAGGACTTCTGAACTCACTGGTCATTACCGGTAAAAAAATCGAAAATATCAAGGTGGTCATCAATGGTGCCGGAGCATCAGCCATATCATGCGCACGATTGTATAAAAAACTGGGTGTTCGACAGGAAAATATTACCATGCTCGACAGTAAAGGCGTCTTGACAAAGAGTCGGACCGACCTGAATGAATATAAAACTGAATTTGCACGGGACGTAGAAATTACAACCCTGGCTGAAGCCGTAAAAGGTGCAGACATGTTCCTGGGATTATCCACCGGGAATGTGCTTTCTGGAGAAATGCTTCAATCCATGGCCCCTAATCCTGTAGTATTTGCCATGGCAAATCCAACCCCCGAAATCTCATACGAAGATGCCGCTAATGCACGTAAAGATGTAATAATAGCAACAGGCAGAAGCGATTATCCCAATCAGGTAAATAACGTGCTGGGATTCCCTTTTATATTCAGGGGTGCGTTGGATGTCCGCGCTAAAACCATCAATGAAGATATGAAGATGGCTGCTGTTTATGCCCTTGCTAATCTTACCAAAGAAGCAGTTCCTGAACAGGTGAATACTGCTTATAAGGTTGCGAATCTTACATTTGGAAGAGATTATATTATCCCCAAACCCCTGGATCCCAGATTGATTGTTCGCGTTTCCCAGGCTGTAGCCAAAGCTGCAATGGATACCGGCGTGGCACGAATTGAAATCAAGGATTGGAAAGCCTATGAAATAGAGCTCATGAAGCGCATGGGATTGTATGACAAATTGGTGGATGATATACGGAACAGGGCCCGGCAAAATCCCAAAACCATTCTTTTTGCAGATGCCAACAATCTCAAAGTGCTGAAAGCAGTTCAATATATTGTGAATGAAGGGATTGCCATTCCGCAACTTCTTGGTGATGAAAAAGAAATATTGAAAGTCGCAGAAGCTAATCAGATCGATCTTGCCGGCATTCCGATCATTGATTTCCACGGGCCAGCACAGGAAGAAAACAGAAAAAGATACGCCCAGAAATTATTTGAAAAACGTCAGCGCAAAGGGATGACCCGGGAAGAAGCCCTTGACAGAATCCATGATCCCAACTATTTTGGAATTATGATGGTTGAAATGGGAGAAGTAGACGGGTTCCTCGCCGGTTTTTCCACACGTTATGCAAACACCATCAGACCGGCACTTCAGGTGGTGGGCTCTAATAACACTTTGAAGAAAATTGCAGGGATGTATATTGTAATTACCAAAAAAGGTCCCTTCTTCTTTGCAGATACCACCATAAGCATTAATCCCAACGCCCGCACTCTGGCAGATATAACCCTTCTCACTGCCAACGAAGTCCGGAAATTTGATATGGTTCCGAAAATCGCCATGTTGTCTTTTTCAAACTTTGGCTCAAATCCGCATGAAAGTTCAAATGCTGTGCGTGAAGCTGTTGAATTGCTTCATAAAGAGTATCCCGAATTAATTGTAGATGGTGAAATGCAGGCAAACTTTGCATTCAACAAAACCTTAAGACAGGAAAAGTTTCCCTTCAGCAAATTGGCTGATATGGAAGTGAATACAGTCATTTTCCCCGACCTGAATTCCGGCAACATCGCTTACAAAATGATGCAGGAGTTGGGCGGTGCTGAAGTAATCGGACCTATTGTTACCGGACTCAGAAAACCCATCCAGGTTCTTCAAATGGCCAGTTCGGTAAGAGAGATTGTTAATATGGCGGCTATTGCTGTTATTGATGCACAGTCTAACACAACTGAAAAGGTTATTTTATAAAATATTCCTTTTTCATGTAATGAATTTCAACGCAATTCGTCTTTAATAAAACAAATGACTATGCGCCTGATCGGTTATGTTCTTGCGATTCTTCTGATTCCCGCAATATGTTTGGGTCAAAGTAAAAGTATATCCAATTTTCGGTCCGACTTTAAAGAAGATTTCAATGTATTTTTTTACAGCAGTACCTTGAAAATGCTCAATAAGGAAAATGATCCGGAACTTGCAGATATTCTGAATGACATTGAGGAAATTAAGGTATTAAACTACAACAAACAAAACCGGGCTTTTAAAGCGGGTGATATCACTGCACTTAAAACCTCACTGGATAAAGAGTCATACAAGAATATCATGATGATTCGGGAAAACGGGAATTCCATACAGGTTTATAACCGTGAAAAAAAAGGGAAAACCTTTGGGTTTGTTGCCATCATTGAAAACACTGAAAATCTGATCCTGATTGATCTGATTGGATCCATTGATATTAAAAAATTCATGGCCCTGCAAAAGAAAATCCCCTTTAAAACCGAAGCAATCTTGAATTAATCAACCCTTAAACATTCCCGCTTTGAACCATATTGTATCCACCTCAGGACTTACCAAATACTATGGACGTATTAAGGCCCTCGACAATTTAACGCTGTCCATTCCCGAAAACAGTGTCTTTGGAATTCTGGGACCCAACGGTAGCGGAAAAACAACTACGCTGGGAATTTTGCTGAATGTTACACGGCCTACTTCCGGTACATATACCTGGTTCGACAAAGAACCCGATGAAAAGTGCCTTCAGCAAATCGGATCCATCCTCGAGTCGCCAGCATTCTACCCTTACCTTTCGGCAGTCGACAACCTTAAAATCATTGCCGAAATCAAGAAAGCAGGGTATCATCAAATTGATGATGTATGCAAGATAACGGGAATATATGACCGAAGACATTCGGCTTTCAGAACTTTCTCGCTGGGCATGAAGCAACGGTTGGCATTAGCTGCTGCATTGCTTACCGATCCCAAGGTCCTGATTCTGGATGAACCTACTAACGGACTGGATCCATCAGGTATTGCTGAAATCAGAGAAATTATACTCAATATTGCCAAACAGGGAAAAACAATCATCCTTGCCAGTCACTTGCTGGACGAAGTACAAAAAGTCTGTTCCCATTTTGCGATTTTGAAAAAAGGTCAGCTGATTTATAGCGGACGTGTTGATGCCGTAGAAACCGGACAAAAATTTGAAATAGCAACGGAACATAATTCCCAACTCCCCGAAATTCTGAACCGCTTTTCTCAAAAAATTGCTTTTGAGTCCAAAGAGGGCATGTATTTGATCACACTTCCGGCCAGTTGCAGCATCAGTGAAGTGAGCAAATATATTTATGAGCAGGGAGCGGTTATTACCCATCTGGTGGCAATTAAAAAATCGCTTGAAAATCAATTTCTTGAAATAATAAACGAAAAAGCATGAAAAGGATCATCCGGATAGAGTTTCTCAAGATAAAGTCAAATGCATCTTTCTGGGTTTTAACCACCCTCCATATCGCTATCATATTGCTGGTTTTGCTGAGCGGAAAGCTTTTTATCGGTTCAATTACCGGTGATGTTGATGTTTTTAACAAGATGATCGATCCTGCCTCCATTCCACTGTATCAGTTTCCGGACATATGGCATAACGCCACCTATGTTGCTGCTTATCTGAAGTTTATCCTTGCCATTTTCGTTATTATCTCCATAACCAATGAGATTACCTATAACACTGTAAGGCAAAACATAATGAATGGCCTTAGCATCTGCGATTTTATTGCCTCAAAGATGTTCCTCATTGTTCTGCTGGCCGCATCTTCAACCTTGCTGGTTTTTCTTACCTCATTTATTACAGGTTTGGTGAGTACGCCAAACCTTGAAATGCATGACCTCATCAAATACAGCGGTTTTATTCCTGCTTATTTTCTTTTGCTAACCGCCTATTTGTTATTTGCCTTGCTGATTGGCCTGCTCATAAAGAGAGCCGGTATTTCCATCGGATTTCTGTTTCTATATACCCTGATTATTGAACCTTTGATTGTTTACCGTATAAAAATTGAATGGATCAAAGATTTATTTCCGCTTCGATCCATTAACAATCTGATTCACATGCCTTTTGGCAAATACATACTCAGAGAAATACAGGATTATGTGGCTTTAGGAGATGTTCTTGTTGTAATCGGATATATGGCCGTATTTGTTTTCTGCATTTATACCATACTCAGAAGAAGGGACCTTTAATTGCTGCCTACTTTAATGCAATAGACCCGTCTGATAGTAACTTCTCATTGATCTCCTGCTTTACCCGGTTTATATAAGCATAATATTCTTCCGGGGAAAGGTCTGGACTTTCTTCATTCTGACCAGCCTTTTCATCCAGCGCAAGCTGAATATCTTTCATAGATTCCTCACTGAGATTGCATGCTGCATATGCTTTAAGAATCTCATTAACGTCAGTACTGCCTGTTCGCGTAAAAAGCTGGCTCCAGGAATACAGATCGCCTTCCGTTTTCACTTCATGAAACCGTCTGATCATTTCATGATTTACCTTAATTGTAGTTAAATTGCCCGTTGAATCAGAAGTAGTGTTGTTTTGAGCCGACAGTTTCAAAAACGAAACCGAAATCACCATCATGAACAGCACTTTTCTCATATGTTTTTTTCTATTCATACTTATTTAGGGCATAAGTTGTTAAAATAGTTTGATCAAATGCTTCCAAAGATTTTATAAAGATTAAAAAATGGATGACGAATGTTATTTTAATTCGGTACCAATTCACACCGGCTAACGATGATGTATATCACCGATTACTTTCCGGTATATCGCCAGCAATTGCTCCTCCTCATTTTCCCAACAGAGGATTTGCGCAGCAATTTTTAGATTTTCTTTCCAGATGAACCGTTGTGTATCATCTGTAAGCATTCTGGTAAAATGCAAGGCCAGGGTTTTACCATCGTTGGTTTCAATGGCACGGCCAATTTTAAAATTGCTGACTATTGCCGCCATTTCAGGCATATTGGATACCAGTAACGGAATTTCAGCCTGGATGTAATCGAACAACTTATTGGGCAAAGCATAATAATAATTCAGGCCCAGATTTTCTTCCAGGGATATGCCCAGATCGGCGACAGATGTAAACTGACCAAGTCGTTCCGGCCGAATGCGTCCCAGGAAAATAACTCTATCCCCAAGTCTCAACTGATGGGTTAAGGCTCTAAGCTTTTCCTCCAGATACCCTGCTCCTGCAATGTATAATTTTGCGTCGGAAACATGTTGCATGGCACTTATGGCCAGTTCAAGCCCCCTTCCGGTATTCAGAGCGCCCTGGTAAATAATCCTGAATTTCTTGTTTTTCCGGATTACAGTCGGACCAGAAATCTGCCGTCTATAGGGAAGATTCCGGATTACTGCCATCTGAATTCCATATTTTTCTTGATATGCTTTTGAAATGGATGGACTTACGGTATAGGCATATGAGATATGTGGCAGCATCCATTTCTCCACCATATTCCAGATACTCCGCGTAAATTTCCTGTGGATCAGTTCCGGCACTTCTGTAAAATATTCGTGGCTGTCATACACCAACGGAATGCGCTTTAAGCGACTGGCAAGAAAAGAAGCCGTTAGTGTATCAAGGTCATTGGAAACAATGATGTCTGCATGACTGAACAACAGATAAAAGAAAAGCCGGAGATTATATTCTGCATAGAAAAACGGTCCCTTTAAAAAAAGCATCTGAATCCTATGAAAAAACAACCCGTTTGATGGAAGCGGAAGACTTCCGGGTAACTTTGTTCCAACGATCCGTACTTCGGCAGGCAACTTTTTAAGTGAAAGCGCAATGCGATTTACACGTTGATCGGTAGTTATGTCACTGGTAACGCATAAAAGAATTCGCATTTTAATGGATTTAGCACACTAATTTAAAGATTCTTTCATAACCTTGTTGTCCTATTTTCATAGATTGTATCTTTGTTCTTCAACCTTCTCTGAGATGATATCTGTAAAAGAGCATTATTCCCTGACAGAACTGAATACCTTTCAGATCATTGCATCTGCAAAATATTATGTTGAACTGTTTGATACCGCTTCAGTAAAAGAATTTCTGAAATCCGGGCTGACCCAATACCCTTCCCGTTTTGTTTTGGGCGGAGGCAGCAATGTATTGTTTACCGGTAATTTTGAGGGAATTATTATAAGACCCATGATACGTGGAATTGAAAAGCTTGACACGGATGGATCCTTTATCAGGATTCGCGCCGGTGCGGGTGAAATATGGGATGACCTTGTAGCTCATTGTGCGAATAATGAGTGGGCAGGACTTGAAAACTTATCATGGATTCCCGGCAATGTTGGCGCATGTCCGGTGCAGAATATCGGCGCTTATGGCGTGGAAGTTAAAGATTATATTGAAAGTGCGGAGGGATTCTATGTCGATTCCGGAGAACCATTCGTGCTTACAGCGAAAGAATGCGCGTTTTCTTATCGCAACAGCATATTTAAAAATGCCCTCCGGAATAATGTGATTATCACCCATGTCACTTTCAGGCTCCATAAAACGCCTCAATTTCAATTGCATTATCCCGATCTGAAAAAGGAAGTATCTGATTCAGTGAATCCCACACTTAAAGAAATTCGTGATGCCATTATTCGCATCCGCAAAAGAAAGCTTCCCGATCCTGGCGAAACAGGCAATGCAGGAAGTTTCTTCAAAAATCCGGTTCTTGCCAGGGAAAAAGTGATCCGGATGCAACAAAAGTATCCGGGAATGCCGGTTTATGAAAGTTCAGAAAACCGCTTAAAAATATCTGCCGCATGGCTGATTGACCAGAGCGGATGGAAAGGAAGGGCACATGGTAAAGCAGGGACGCATCCCAATCAACCTTTGATTTTAATTAACCTGGGAGGTGCTAAAGGCAGTGAGATATTGGAATGTGCAAAACTGATTCAAAATGCAGTTATGAATCAATTCGATGTTCCATTGGAAATGGAAGTAAATGTTTTATAACGGGTCGGTTTGAATATCAATATAGACCGGCAGATGGTCTGAAAAGCCTCCGAGATATTTAAAGCCCAGATAGGTGCGATATGGTTTATAACCACTAAAATTCCGGTCGGCTTCCAGTAGAAAATCGTTTTCGAGAATCCGGTAACTTTCTTTGTCAGTATGGCATCTGCCGGAAACCTTCATAAGCAAACTGCCTGAAACCATAATCTGATCAAACAAGTTCCAGTTCCCCTGATACTTCAGGGAGCCATCTATTTTATATGAGGAAGGACGTCGCGAAAGATTGTAAATCTTTTGCGGAGAAAGAGGATCACTTGCAGATAAGGCGCCAAGAACCTGTTTTATGCTTTCATCATCAGGTCCGTCATTAAAATCGCCCATAATCACAATATGGGAATGGGCTGACTGCATCATGATGGAATCGCACGTCGATTTTAAAATGCTTGCTGCAGTAAACCGGTCTCTTTCAGTTTCCAATTGCCCTGCAGATCTGGATGGCCAATGATTCACAAAAAAGTGAAAGGTATCATTTCTGAGCAATGCCTTAAAATACAGGATATCTCTGGTTCTAAGATCATGGGCTCTTACCTGCAGTGCTTTTCCGGAAAGAAATCTCACCCGGTCCCTTTTATAGAGCAACGCTACATCAATTCCGCGTTTATCAGGCGATTCATAATGAACAATTCCGTAGGATGTTTTTGAAAAGGCATCGGAATGAACCAGGTCTTTGAGCACCTCTTTATTTTCAATTTCACAAAGTCCGATAATGTCGGGAGTATGCCATCCTCCGGTTGCCAGCACCACTTTTCCGATATGATTGATTTTATCGGAATAGCGGTATTTGGTCCAGTACATTTTTCCTGTTGGCGTAAATGCATCATCATCCTTTTGTGTGTCATCCATAACATCAAAAAGATTTTCAACATTATAAAACATAACGCGGTATGGCTCATCCAAGGAATCAGAGGGCTTTGACAAAGGCGCAGATGTGCAGGTTGTGAAAAATAAAGGTAACCCTAACAGAATAAATACGAATGCTTTCATCATGGATTAATCCTCCTCTTTCCTTTCAATGGCGCCAAGATCAGGTTTGCCGTCCACATTTCTTAGGGCTCCTGTTAAATCCAAATTTAGTTCAGGATGTGAAAGCAGCAGCTGCAAATCGCCTGCATCTTTAGCAGGAGAAAGCGTATCCAAACTGTAATTGAGGTGATAACGGTCGGAATCGTTTACAAACTTCGGATCTTTATTAAGCACAATGGATGTAAAATCAGATGAAGCATCCCCGTCAACAGAATCAAAAACTGCCTTAAGCAGGCAATGATCGAACTGAAAATTGAAGAGATTTGTTTTGTTATTGACCAATTGTAATTCATGGCGAAAGTTCCCAAATACAATGCAATTGATAAAGTCGGCCTTTGACAAATCTCCTGTTCGCATAACATATTCATCCTGGCCGGTTTGAGAGTTCCGCTCCAAACTCAAAAACTGGTTAGAAATCAATACAGAAGGGTCACTCCGTGAAGTACCCGGAACACCATTATTCGCAATGGTGCAGTGGTAAAATGCATAATCACCCCCTTTGAGCAATGCAATTACCGGTCCTGCCGCATTTGCAAACACAGAGTTATAGCAGAAAATTTCGGCGCCAAAGGCATACACTCCGGCAAAGGACACATTTAAAATCCGGCTGTTGGTAAGTGTCAGTTGCGGTATCTGATCATTTGATGGATGTCCGATCTGTATTCCGGCGATGGAATTCCGGATAATTACATGGTCCATCACATTCCCCCTGCTGATGGGATCAATATATACAGTTCCCCATTGACCCGGGATGACGTCATAAAATTCTTCGAGCCGGTCGTTTTGAAAAACCACAGGTTCAGATGCTGAACCGTTGGCAAGAAGCGTACCCCAAACAATCATACTTGACCTGTCATGAAAAAACAATTGAGTTCCTGCCTCAATAGTCAGTGTAGCCGCAGTGTCTATAGCTACAGATTTATATATAAGGTACGGCTTATCATTTATCCAGGTTTGTGTATTCAATATTTCACCCCGAATCAGGTGAACATCCTGACCGTAGGCAATTAATTTAACATCCTGTGACTTTCCGTTTGCAGAAAAGACCACCGAATCTTTCACAATCATAGGGTTATTCCTATTGTTCGGGTCTATGATAACGGAAACAAAAATGTAAAGACTGTCATCAGGGGGTATTTCGATTCGCTGCACAGATGAAGAGGGTTCTCCATCGATATTTAAACGAAAAAAAGATTCATCTCCGCCGGCAAGTCTGATAGAACTAATCAGCAACGGACGGTTGCTATGATTATAAACTTTAAAATTCAATGTGGCCGAGCCGATTGTAGTAAAGACAGTATCAAAACTTACAGTATCGTTGGAAAAATAAGGTTGAGCATCCGGATCGGGCGCTAATTGTTCGCGCTCGCATGCCCATGTAAATATTAATATACATGCAACTATTAAAAAGGACAACAGGTATGACTTCATGAATTTGATAGTTGTTTTTACAGCATAATCACCGCAAGGGCAGTTTGATTTGATCAGATAAAATATGTTTTTAATTTAAAAAAACTACTATTTTTATAGCAAAAATAATCGAATATATTGTAGGAATATCCAACAAGACGACTTTCCGCAAAACTTACACACACCTGTTTGATATTCTGGCAATTATAGATTAGCGTAACAATTTTCCCATGGAAATTAGCCAGGCCCAACCGACCGATTTAATTGAAATACTTTACCTCCTCAGGGTATGTATCTGTGAAATGAATTCCAAAGGACTGAAACATTGGAATAGCACGGTTCCTGGTCCTGCATGCATTCAATCCGACCTTGAAAGCGGTAAAATATACCTCATAAAGGATAAAGGGGTTTGTAAAGGCATGGTTACGTTAAATGAACAAATTCCTGAGGATTATAAAGATCTGGAATTCAACCAAAAGAACTCCAAGGCGATATATTTACAAAATATGGCTGTGCATCCACGATGGCAAGGCACGGGAATTGCATCCCAATTAATAGATTTTGTAATGAATTTTGCCCGTGAAAAAGGTTTTGAATGTATTCGGCTGGATGTTTTTGAAACCAGTGCTCTGGCACGCAAAATGTATGAAAAAAACAGCTTCAAAGAGGTTACTTCTTTCTATACCCGATTTCAGAAGACCCCTTTTATATGTTATGAAAAGAAAATTGAATAACAACCTTTCTTTTGTGCAAACGCTTCCGCACTAGTTTATAGGGGATAAAGCTGTTCATTACTTTTTTATTTCTGTTCATCTATATCATTAGATTTACAGCATCATTTTATCAGTAAAAGTGTTCGTACAGGCAATAAAAAAAGTGTGGATCGTTTTTTATCAACAATGCAAAATTCTGCTTTCATTTCTTGTCATTCATCATTATTCTTGCATTGAATTTCTATTTTTCACAGGTACTATTTATCAATTTAAAACGATACAAATCATTCGATGAAAAACAATGGTAATAATGGTTCCCGGACAAAGAAAAACGGACAGTTTCCGAACGGATCATTTGGACCGGTAGAAAACCTTGAGCATTATCTTCAGCCCGATTGGTGGAGAAGAATTTTTAACTCGATGTATTTAAAAACGGATGCTGATGTTGTTGAAGATATGCAGATTACCCATAAAGAAGTGGATCTGTTTACCGGGATTCTCGGTTTAGATAAAAATATGGTGATATTGGATCTGGCCTGTGGTCAGGGAAGACATTCACTGGAACTTGCCCGCAGAGGCTTTAAAAATGTGAACGGCTTGGATCGCTCTCATTTCTTAATACGAAAAGCAAAAAACACCTGTGCAGTTGAACAGCTTAATGCCAGTTTCAGAGAAGGTGATGCACGTAAACTACCCTATCCTACCGACACATTTGATGTTGTTATGATGTTGGGAAACAGCTTTGGATATTTTGAAAGTACTGAAGACGATATTAAAATCTTAAAGGAAGTATTCCGGGTGTTAAAACCAGAAGGGAAATTTTTGATTGACGTAGCTGATGGCAACTATCTGAGAAGCAATTTCAATCCCCGCAGCTGGGAATGGATTGATCCTAAACATTTTGTTTGCCGCGAAAGATCGTTGGCTTCGGATAACCAGCGTTTGATTTCCCGTGAGGTCATCACCAATATCAACAAAGGAGTCGTGCTGGATCAATTTTATGCTGAAAGGTTGTATAATAAGGAAGTACTGTTGGATATGTTTCAAAGAACCGGGTATGACCTGGTGACCTTTCATGGAAGCATTGATACAGACTCAAAGAGGAATCAGGACCTTGGAATGATGGAGCGCAGGATAATCGTAACATCCAGGGTACTGAAAGAATGGACCCCTGTAAAAGTAAAAAAATCGGGATTGAAAAATATTGTTGTAATCTTAGGCGACCCTGATAAACCGGATGTAGTAAAACCGACAGGAGGCTTTGATAATAATGACCTGGCAACAATAAAACAATTGAAAATTGCACTGAGCAGTCTTCCCGAATACCGTTTTACCTATTTGTCAAACCATTCCACATTGCTGAACGACATCATGAAATTGAAGCCCCGTACAGATTTTGTACTCAATTTATGTGATGAAGGTTTCTTTAACGATCCGAGACAGGAATTGCATATTCCGTCCATGCTTGAATTTTTAGGCTTCCAGTATACAGGAGCAAATCCCCAGGGACTCGCTTATTGCTATGATAAATCACTGGTACGCGGGATTTCAAAAGAAATGGATATTCCTGTTGCCGATGCCGTATTTATCAAATCGGAAGACAATGTATTTGAAATGAACATTGACTTTCCGGTTATTGCAAAGCCCAATTACGGAGATAGCAGTATTGCTATTACGGCAGAGAACGTTTGTTATAACTATGAATCGTTGAACGATGCCATTATCAGAATTCGCGAAAAGGTAGGTTTTGACAAGCCGATCATTATTGAAGAATTCCTGCCTGGCAAAGAGATTACCATTGGGATCATCGGAAATCCTCCCGAATCATACACCGTGTTGCCATTTGCTGAAGAGGATTATTCAGATCTTCCTGATGATCTGCCTAAAATATGCGGATATGAAGCCAAATGGCTCGAAGACACCCCCTATTATAAATTACTTCGCTCCATCCCTGTTACGCTTTCTGAGGAGACAGAAAAAATGCTGACCGAGCAATGCCTTAAACTGTTTGAACGCTTGAACTGCAGAGATTATGCGCGTTTCGACTGGCGGTTTGACCAAAATGGAGTTTCAAAACTTCTTGAAGTAAATCCGAATCCAGGATGGTGCTGGGATGGGCATATGGCAAAAATGGCCACACTAAGGGGCATGGATTACCCTGAAATGTTACGTTTCATATTACAAACCGCAGAACAACGTTTCAGCAATAGTGGCAACGGAAACGGAAACGGAAATGGGAACGGGAATGGAAATGGAAATGGGAATGGTCATGATTTGTTTGAAAATGCGGATCAGAAGTTGGTGTGGGCTGATCTGAATCAGGAAGATCATAGTAACTAACTGAGATGAAATAAAAAAAGGCTGCTCAATCGGGCAGCCTTTTTTGTTTTATGCTTTTTGAAACAGTTTCGTCCATTCTTTACTTTTTCTTTTGTCCCAGGCCTTGCTGTGATAAACATAACTGGCTATCAGGGGCAGAACAGTTGTAGCTTCGGCATATACCATCTGCTCATATTTAGTATCCACCTTACCCCATGAGGAGGCCTCCTGAAGTGTGGAAGATGAACAGGCTCCGTCTCTGACGTCAGCCACAGTAATCTGCACAGCATATTTATGCATGGGAACGGACTTGCCCAGAATTTCGGCACATACTACAGTGTCCTGAGCGAAATTCTTAGGAACACCGCCACCGATCATCAACAAGCCTGATGTTTCAGCGTTCATTTTAATCATCGTCAGTTCTCTGAAATCGCGTATAGAATCGATGGTAACATGTTTTTCAGGATTTTCCCATTGATGTTTCACCAGTCCGAATCCCGCGCTGCTGTCAGAAAATGCCGGACAGAAAATAGGTACATTGTGCTCGAAACAGGCCTGAACCAAAGAATCCTTTTTTACAGAGTTTTTCGACAGGTATTTGCCCATTTCATAGATAAATTCTCTGGATGAATAAGGACGTAGTTCCAACGAGTCAGCAATCAGTTTAATGGTGCTGTCACATACCTGAAGATCATCTTCATCAATAAAGGTATCATAAATACGGTCGATATAGTATTCCCTTAATTTCTTGTCGGGTACATCTGTTCTTCCTATATAGTGTTTAAAACCGATGGCTTCAAAGAAATCCATGTCTACAATGCTGGCACCGGTAGCAACGATCACATCAATCATGTTGTTTTTCACCATGTCGACATAAATCTGCATGCATCCTCCTGCACTTGTACTTCCTGCCAGCGTAAGTATATTAGTGCATTCTTTGTCTCTGACCATTTTTAAAAAGATATCGGCAGCGTTTGCCGTATCTCTGGATGAAAAAGACATTTTTTTCATCGACTCAATAATAGGAGTGGCATCGAATGACTTGATGTCAATATGCTCAATTGTGTCTCTTAATAACTCTCTTTTTGCTGTCATCTTATAAATTACTTATTGATTTCCACCTACATAAATTGGAATATGCGCATGGACAAATATATAAACTTCGTGTAGAATCCCATAAATCCGGTGGCTTTTTTTAGCAAATGAATTAGTTAAAAACTTTTTTGTAAGCAACCCGATATTATATTACTTTTGCACTGGTTGATCCCAAATCCTATCGACATGTATAAGTGCAAGTGTATTAAACAGTTTGATGATATCAAGGTAAAGTTCAGTGAGAATAATTTCTACGATTTTGAATACATTCCTCCCATGGCTTTATACCCACCCTCATACCGTGTATATCATGATTTCAGCTTATTTCGCAGTTTTACGCTGATTGAGTTTAAGCAGTATTTTCAGAAATATTAAGATGGTTTAGAGGATTGATTTGCAGCAGCGGCCAGCATAACTAGCTGCAATGTCCGCATTCACAGTACTTTCCCTTTGCCTTTTCAAAAGCTTCTTTTCCCTCCCTGAAAGAAAACCATGCCAGTCCAATAGCACCTGCCGTATCTACCCATCCAAAGCCGGTTAATTCAAAAACAACGCCGGACACCAAAAGTACCACTGACATATATACACATACCAGGGTACATTTTCCATCAGCAATGACAGCATCTGCGTTCAGTTTTTTTCCATAGTAAATTTTTGAACGGTAAAGCCAGATCATCACCAGTATCGAAATCGCAGAGATCACAATTCCCCAGGTGGTTGACTCTGGCTTATGATTTTGAAGGATGTTAATCACAGCCCCTATAAACAGGCCTGCAGCAAGTAAATAAAAAGAAAAGCCGGTGATTTTCAACGCCCGCGTTTCAAAATCACTAATAACTGACGCCGATTGCAGCCTGATCCGGACGACCATTTGCAAAATTCCACTTCCGGAAATGACTTCCACAAAGCTATCTGCACCAAATCCAAACAGCGCAAGGGTTTCATCTGTGGCCCCCGTCCAAACCGAGACAATTCCTTCAATTAGATTATAGGCAATGGTGAAAATGGCCAGGTAAAGGACTCTTGTAAAATATAAGTCTTTCATATAAATGGAATTAGTGATTCCTCATGAATAATGCGCTGTTTTCTTCCTATAACAGTTGTTATTGAAAAAAGATAAATGGATCCCATTCAATCCATGAAATAAAATCTTCTCATAGCCCAAACCATAAAGGATTTGGGCATATCCAAGACTTACTTAAAGACGTCTCTGAAACAGAATCATTCAATGAATTACCCTCCTGAATCAATCTTCTTTATTGCAATTTAGAATAATGGCATCGTTTTCGTATTTATAATCATCTGATTTACTGTTTTTTAATCGTCTATATATGATAAATTATTAATTTTGCATTGCAATCGGTTGCACTTTCAAAAATACTTAGTATCTTGCCTTGACTTTAACCTTTAAGAAACTAAGTATTAAACCAGTAAATTATTTGTTTGCCTATGAAAAGACTGATTTGGTAAACCGGCAAAAGAACAGCGTTCTTTTGTAAGGTTTTATTTGCATGAGAGACTTTGAATTTTTCAAATTAACCCTAAAACTCAATTTTTATGATTAACAAACTTGTTTTATGTATTTTGCATGCAAAATACATAAAGAATAGGCATGTGATGGCCTTTTTTGGTCTTCTGCTTATTCTCAGTTCGTTCAGCATTCCAGCTTTTGCGGGGGCTGACGAATCCGCTTCTCAACCCATAAAGATTACAGGTACAGTAATCTGCCTCTGGCCGGTGTGTATGTTGTAATTGAAAGCAGCAAATCCGGAACAATCACAGATGCCGATGGTAAATATACCATTGAGGTATCTGATCCGAACGCTTCGCTTGTTTTTTCCTACATTGGATTTGTTTCTCAAACAATTGCCGTTGCCGGAAGAAGCGTGATCGACGTTCAACTGGCTGCTGATGTTACAGCTATGGAAGAAGTAGTTGTAATTGGTTATGGAACCCAGCGCAAGGAAGCAGTAACTGGTTCTGTTGCCTCCGTTAAGGAAGGTGTGGTTAAGGAAGTTCCGGCATCCAATATTTCCTCATCCCTCCAGGGAAGACTGCCGGGAGTTGAAATGTCCCAGACTTCGTCACGTCCGGGTGCTGCTATGCAGATCCGCATTCGTGGTACACGTTCCATTACTGCAACAAATGATCCTCTGATTGTTTTGGATGGAATTCCATTTGGAGGCACTCTGAGTGATATTGATCCAAACAGTATCAAGAGTGTGGATATTTTAAAAGACGCCTCAGCTACTGCTATTTATGGTTCACGTGGTGCCAACGGCGTTATTATCATTACTACCAATAAAGGAACAAAGGGTCAGAAAGCTATGGTTACCTATAATGGATACTATGGTGTGAAAAAGGTTTTTGCTCCTTACCCCATGATGGATGGTCCTCAATTAGCAGAATTACGTACTTTAAGAGGTCAATACTCAAACGGTATTGATGAGTCCAATGATGCCAATACCGACTGGCAGGATCTGTTTTACAGAAACGGTTCCAATGTCGTTTAGTTAAGCTATAAAGCCTTGTAATTCATATAGTGTAGTTTCTTA
>CAZTSR010000022.1:0-56600 GCA_964615995.1 uncultured Bacteroidales bacterium | reverse complement strand
GAAGTTACAAACTGTCGCCGAGCCGCTTCGATTGAAGTCTTCGCTCAGCGAGGGGAGCGGAGCAGTGGTTATTCTTATTTAATTTTTATTATGATTAGATTATTTGTGTTATTATTAACTGTATCCAAGGAAATCAGCTGATTTCTTTGGATATTTATTAGGTGTTTTACATCTGAGACAGATTTTAAGGTATCGCTATTTATAACATATTTGATATCGCTATTACGTGTCATGAAGTTATAAGTCATTCTATTGATATATAGATATCCATCTTTTGCTCCTTTTGATAAAGCAACAAAAAGAGTAGGATCATTCTCAGTTTCAGATTTTATTATTACGCCATTTATTTGTTTTTTATTCAATTGCGCATAATAATCTTTGATAATATCAGGAGAAGCGGACAAAAAAAGATAGTCTATAAAAACTAATACATCTTGTGAATTTTCATTATTTAGTTCAACATAATTATAATATGAACTTAATAAATCCTGATATTTATTAGCTATCTTATTTTGTGCAGAACATCCTAAGGTTACAAAGATGCAAAACATAAGATTTATATATCTCATTATCATTATTTTTTATATTGATTAATGTCCTTTACAATTGTTGTCGGATATATATTGCTATGAAAAGCTAAATCAGTAGGTCTTAATGGTAATCCGATAATTTCTCTTGCATAGTTTTCATATTTAATCACATCACCTCTATAAGTTTTACTTTTACACACCACTTCACCAATTTCATGGAATAGACCTGAAGTTGTATTTTGGCTTACATTAACTTTTTGGTATGTTTTATCAGAGGTTACAGTTATTTCTCCGATATTAGGGGAAACCACAATGAAATTCTGGTTTTCTCCATTTATTGCTACACCTTTTAGTGTTGCTGCTCCTCCCTCAGCTAAGGGATCTATATTTATAATGCCATCATCAGAATCAACAGAATAATTATCTCCATAAACAATATTTGTGGTCGTTTCTTCTGACATTAGTTTATTCATTTCTTTAAAGATCTTTTTCTGGTCTTTAGTAAGATCTTTTTTATCTCCAGTAAAAACTAATTTACCGGTACTATTAAAAGAGAATGATTTAGCATTTTCTCCAAAAACATTATTCATATCATTATTAAATGCTTCTCTATGCTGTTCATCAACACTTATAGAATCGCCATTCACATCTATAAATAAAATAGGATTATTTGCACCATATTGATAAGGGGTAAAATCCCAATATTTTTCAGCAAATCTATCTACAGTATGAAAGCGTCCGATTTGTGGGTCATAGAACCTAGCGCCGTAATCCAGCATCCCAACCACTTCTTCCCTTCTTCCCTTCTTCACTTCTTCACTTCATCACTCCTCTCTTAATACCCATTAAAAGAAAGTATAGAATCAAGATTCTTCCTGATTTTCGGGCGAATCTCATCTGAAGCCGCATAGCCGAGGGTAATGATCAACTCAACTCTTTTTGTTGCAGGTACCTTAAGCAGCTTTTTTATTTTTCTTTCATCAAACCAACCCATAATACAGGTTCCAAGTCCTTCTGCAGTGGCCTGAAGACAAAACTGGATTGCAGATATTCCAATATCCATCAAGGGATACTCTTTGTTTTTGAGAACCTGGCCGACAGATGAAGTAAAATTTGCCGGTTCACGAACAATGGCCACAAGAACAGGTGCCTGCCTCGTAAAATGATTCATAGATAAAAGCTTACTCGTAATATGATCTGCTATATTGTTTTTAAGTTCAGCATCATTAATTACTATATATTTCCAGGGTTGTGCATTACAAGCTGAAGGGGCTGATTGAGCTGCTTCAATACACCGCATCAGCTTATCCGGTTCAACAGGGCGATCGGTATATGCACGTACACTTTGACGTTGTTTAAAGAGTTGTAATAAATCACTTGCAGTCATATGGTAAACAATGTAATGGTAAAAAAGATCTGTACAACAATTAATGAGATTTTGCTTTGAACAATGCAATTCTTTGATCCTGCTCGTCAGACAAAACAAGGGTATCATTAATAACCTGAAAACTATAACTTTGTTTTAATGCGCTTAAAAATTTGTACTCAATGTCAAGCTTATCGCAAGCCATTTTAGTAGAAATAAATTCACTAAAGCGAAGAATTTTCCCATCCAGGGCATAGTTTCCGCTAAAAGAATTGCATCCTCCATTACCGGATACTTTGTTTATTTCAGGTTTCAATAATAGATAAGGACTCTTGCTACCGGTATCTGTCTGAACCGGTTGTTGATTCAATTCAATCAACATCCATTCCTGGTTCAAAAGGGATGATTCCTTTACTGCGATCTGAGTCAAAGTACCCGATTGATTCATTGCAACATGCCTCCTGCAACAGGAACATATTATCATCGCAATAGCTATAATTACCAGGATTTTAAATAGTTTGCCCATCATCATAAAGTACTAAAAAATTGAACCATCAATTGAAAATAATCCTGAAACTCAATTAAACTAAGGTTCTCAGCTGTATCGTCCAGATCATGGTATGCAGTTGATCCACCTAAAGTATAAATATAAAAAGTTGGGACGTTTTTATTATCAAAAAGACAATGATCGCTGTTACAAGCTTTTCCTCTGGTTTGGACCGACTTCAGCAATTGCCTTTCATCATTGTATTGTTTCAGTTTCTTAAATTGCTGCTGATAAACACTGCCATTAACCACTTTGATTCCTTCATCTCCTGTTCCTGCCAGGTCAAAGTTTACCAGAAATTTTATCCTTGTCAGATCAAACAAAGGATTTTCCGTATAGTATGAAGCGCCCAAAAGTCCGGCCTCTTCACCTGATAAGGCTATAAAAGCCATTGAATAATCCGGCATATTTTTCCGGAAATATTGAGCCAGATTTAAAAGCATTGCAATTCCGCTGGCATTATCATTGGCGCCCGGAAAATACACGTCAGATCCCAATTGTCCTAAATGATCATAATGAGCAGTAACAACCAGGAATGAATCCGGCCTTAATTTACCTTCGATAAAACCGATAACATTCACAGCCTGAACATTTTCAATCCGGGATTCAATGGAAATGCTCACGCGGGAATCAGGTTGAATGACTACCTGACCATTTAGAGTAATACAGGGTTTCGCCTGTACAGGAGAAGTTCCCCATGTCAGCTTTCCGGATGTCCATATAAAAGTAGCAACGCTTTTAACCGAAGGATGGTATTTCAAAAAGCGAATGATGTCTTCAGCTTTTTTCCTGTCAGGGATTACGCCGGTTTGACGGGAATCGATAACCAGTATTTTATCCTTACAAAGTTTGATGGCCTTTTGAAGCAATTCGTCGTTGAACAGCTCTTCCTCCTTTATAAAGTATAATTTATATTGACCTTCTAAAGGCCCACTTGAAGGATCAACAAGGTAATCCCTTGCAGCAATCAATTCCTGATGATCAATTTTTAAAACAATTTTTCCCGGGAACGCATTCACCTTCAATTGAAATGGCTGATAATAGTCTCCTCCAAATGATTTCAACTGCAATTCGGCATACTGATTTTTGATGTAGGCAGCTGCTTTAAGTGCCCCATTAGGGACATATCCGCGTCCGGAATACTCCCTGGAAGTCAGCTTTGCAATAATATCATGAACATAGGTCATGTCCTGACCCTGCAATGCAATAAAGGGTAATAATACAACACCTGATATCCAAATCTTCAGTATAATCCGAAGCCTCTTCATTGTTTTATTTTTTCTCCGGTGTAATGATTCTGTAATTTCCGCTGAGGTGCATGATGCTGAACAGATAGAGTAGTCCGTCATAATAGGGGTCAAAATATGCATCATCATATGGCTCAAGTTTCGCATTCCATAAAGCATCAACAAATTTCCAGCTTTTTGCCTGGGTTCCCATCATTGAGGCTGCGGCGACTGTAGACACAAGGCCCAATGAATGTCTGAGTTTTTTAACACCCCCGGCTGGCATTACGAATTCCGGCAAGGTCCCGTCAAGGTTATATTGGTCTTTGAATGTATCAATCCCTTCGCAGTAAAAGAAGTTCTGAATTCTTCTTCCATAGTCTTTTTGCCATTCTTTATCTTTAGCATACCATGAATAATCCATGGCGATGTTCATGGGCACCCGCCATGAATCAAAGCGGAATGCAGGTTTCATTCGGCCCCATGTTCTTGGAGCGCCGGAGAACTCAGTCATGTCTGAATTCAGTCCTGTAGGTGCAGCACATGCTCTATGTAAGAATGCGCGGGCTGTATCGGCACAATCCCTGTAAAATTGTTCATGGCCATCTTTTGCATATTCTGCCCATACTTCAAAAAATGCCGGCAGGTGATAGGAAGGATCGGTCCATCCGGATCCGGGTAATTCAGGAACAAAATTGATCTGCTTATTTTGTTTGTTAATGATACTGTTGATTTTATCTGTATCATTTTTAGTCCAAATAACATCAAGAATTCTGCGTGCTTGCGCATAATAGTCAATGCCCGTATGATTACCCCACCGGTTTGAAGCAAACAAAAGAGCTGTTACATAATACAATTCGCCATCAGACGCTGAACCTGCTGAATTTTGTTTTCCTAATTGAGGTTCAACGCTCCATGCAAAATAGGCCTCGCGGGGGCCTTCCTGATGCTGCATGTATTTCACACTCCAACGCCATAAACGGTCAAAAACATCCTTCTTATTCAATTGTACGGCGATCATCATTCCATATGACATTCCCTCGGTTCTGGCATCATGATTTTTTACATCAGAGACGTAGCCCATTGAATCGCCCACTTCAAAATATACCTTATTTGGACCTTCAAATACATCAAAATAGGCCTTTTTCAGTTTTGCATCAATATCAGATTGACGATATCCGGCATCTAAAAACACATTACGATATTTGCCGGTTGCCATGGCACCTTTATTCCATGGTTTCATAACACCGCGGGTATCCGCAACATCACGTTCGCAATCCTTGGAACCAGGGTCTTTCTGCGCAGATATGCCTGTATTTACCAAAAGAGCCAGGATGGCCATAGTAATAATCTTCTTCATGATCTGAATTATAATGGTTTAATAAATCTAAACTAAAACTATATGTTTAAATGCCCGTTCTTAAAAAGGGTTTCTTTTCATTTACTGTCATGGGATTTTTTGAGAACCAACTCAGAAAATTGTCATATAAGGCTTTATTATTTTGCATCCATTCCGCAAACTCATGATAGGAACCCTGCATAAACAGCCAATAATTATAGCATTCAAATTGATTCTTCTGCATCAGATCTCTGTGCCAGGAAAAAAGTACATTATCATACTTCTCAGAAAATCCATTTTCATAAAAAAACTCAATAAATCGTGCCCTGATTCTGCTTAATGAACCAATGTCCAGAGTATCCTCAGAACCCGTTGCATAAGCCATCGTCAATTCAAAATTTATGGGAAATGGAATTTTATCCGACGCTCCGGAAATTACTGTATTTGAACTAAATTGAACAACTGCTGTATCAGACCGAAAACGGATATGTTCAGCATATGTATCATAAAGCAATTCGCTGATCTCAGCTGTCCGGTCCGATCCGCGTTCCAGATTCATAAAAATTTCACCGTAGAGAACACCCCATATCACGTCTTCAGAATTACAGAATATCCTTGAAGCCCAGTAATAATTTGACGGGAAAGCAGGATCCGCAGCTATTCCATCCTCATATAAGGCAATGGCTTCTGACATATTGTTCTTACTCCGTTCAATATTGCCAAGCTCAAGATAAAGCCTCCCCGATTCAGGAAAACGTTCCAAACCTTTTTTATATGTTTTAATTGCTTTTTCTCTCTGGTTGTTTAAATCGTAGGCATTGCCCAGCATTTGAAAACATTGCGCATCAAATTCCTTACGATCTGAAAGTGATTCAAAAATTTCAATTGCCCTGGGATAATCTTCTTTTATGTAATAGGCAAGTCCGATTTCATAGGGATAGCTGATGCTCTGAGGATCAAGATGCATACATTGATTCAGCATTTCAATAGCCTGATCAATCTGTCCGTTATCCATTACTTCAATAGCTTTAATAGCCAGCTGCCGTGCTTCTTTTTTTTCAGCATCGGTTTGAGAAAAACCGCTCTGGGAAATAAGAAAGAGCATTACATATAAAACAAGGTATTTCATCACTACTCGTTTTGTTGATGCAGATTATTCGGATCGTAAGCCACCTCTGAAGTTTTAAGCTTGCATAAGAGTGCTCCCTTTGACATCGCATTATATTCATAAGGCACTGAATTGCATGTTCCGTCAAGTATGCTTTTAACATTTGAAATCAATTCATACAGGAAGGTATTTGGCAGGGCGGCATTATGACCGGGCATAATGGTATTATATGATGTCATCCGTTTTTCAACTTTTTCAAGGTTTTTCAGATAAATTTCCAATGGCTCACTTCCTTTAAGGAAAAGCCATACGATGGCATTTATGTGATCTCCTGCAAACAGAAGTTTATGTTCGGCATCCAGCAAACAAATGCTACCTGGTGTGTGTCCAGGAACTTCAATTACTTCAAGTTTCCTGCCGCCCAAATTGAAAACGTGCCCTTCAGAAACAGGAATTATTCTGGTATCATTGCCAAGTCCATCTTTTCTTCTGCTCAAGGCTTGCTGAATTTGGTCCCTTTCCTTCTCATGAGCATATACCTCTGAAAACTGAAAATCAGCGCCTGTATGATCTCCATGCCCATGTGTGTTAATCATGATCAGCGGCTTGGTTGTTAGTGTCTGAACAAATTCCTTTAAATTACCCATTCCATATCCGGCATCAATGATCAGAGCGCTATCAGTTCCTTCTATTAAATAGATATTTACTGTATTGTTTTCAACGATCGTCCAAACCTGATCCTTCATTGTGGATACTTTATAACAGCTATTATCCTGGCAGATTACCTGGGTTAAAAACAGACATGTCAACACGCTGGTAAAAACAGTCCGGTTTTTAATGTGCTTTTTCATAGAATAATTAATGTATGTTTAAAGTTGTGGGATACCATTTTACGCTTAAATATAACACTTTTTGAAATGTGCCACAGATGGATTTATTAAGGAACCAAATGCTCTGGAATGATTATCCATGGCTTATTTACAATTATTCAGTAAAAACAGAAGAAGACAAAAGGTAGCTATCTCAGCATTTTTACCCGGAAAGTGAAGTTGAATGGCTTTTTCCATACTTGGCAAAATGCCGGTCTTCTCTTAATGTGTGATTTACAACCCAATCGATCAATAAAGTCTGGATCTTAAACATGAGGTAAATCTTACTCTTCATCCCATCAGCAATTTCATGTTTCAGAATCTCAAAGGTCTTAATAAAGTTCCGGTGCTGACTTATATGATATTCCATAAATGGGTAATTCATGGATTGCAGAAATTCTTCTTCTGTTTTAAAATGATCAATGACATAATCATTCAAAAAACGAATAACATCATCTATTTCATCCATCTGACTGCCGGCACGAATCGAATCCTGCAGTTTAATACATTGATGGTACAACTCAAGATGCTGCTGGTCAATCTTAGGATATCCAATTTCAAAGTCTGAACTCCATTCCAATTGTTTCTGGAATAATTCCCTGGAACCTTCATGATAGTGGGTTCGGAAAAACTCTTTGCAACGATCAAGATAATATCGTGCAGGACGGTCCTGCGGGTTCATTTCGAGACATTTTCCAAAAAGAGCTTCCGCAGCATCTATTCTGCGATATTGGTAATTTGATAAGGCCTCTTCAAAAAGTGTTTTCGTCAGTTTCTTTAAAATTCTGACATTTTCTTCATCCGAATCAAAAACTTCATAAATAGACAGGGAACTTCTGGAACCTTTCACCTGAACGCGACCAATAAGCCTTATGTGGAATTGATTGATATCAGAAATATGATTCAGGGTATGTTCTCCAATAAGAATTTCGACTCCGTATCGTTTGGTAAGTCCCTCAATTCGTGAGGCAATGTTTACTACTTCTCCAATAACAGTTGCCTCCATTCTGTTTTTTCCTCCCGCAATACCCAGCATACACAAACCCGTATTCAGTCCTATGCCCGTTTTAACAGGTTGTTCAGGAATACGGCGTTTATTAAAATTCGCCAATTGCTGCTGCATGCTGATTGAGCAATTTAATGCTTCATCTGCGTCAGATGGAAAGAGCACCATAATGCCATCGCCCAGAAATTTATTTATAATTCCTCTATGGTTTTCAATAACAGCATCCATCTGGCTCAGATAGTCATTTATAAAATCAAATGTTTCTTTGGGCTTAAGTGATTCGGAGATGATACTAAAATTCCGGATATCTGAAAACATAATGGAAAGCATCAGTTCTTTTTGGTCTCCCAATATGGCTGGTGAACCATCTGACTTTCCAAGCAACTCAAAAATCCGATAAGGCACAAAATGTTCCAGTGGGTTCATAATTGCAGGTTCATATGAAAACGCAATATTGCCGGCAAAACATATAAATTTATACAATTTATGGAAACAGAGCAAAATGTCTCATGTGAATCGCCCTTTTGTAAATAGCCGCCTTAATATGATGCCTCATATATTGTTTTTAATAAACCATTGAAGCTGCATGATGATTTATTTAAAAACAAAGGGGTGTTGCTTTTTAAAACACACCCCTTCATATCGTCAAACCGATATTATTTCAAACCAGATCCGGTTCTCTCTTTAAAAATGAAAATGAGTGCCCAAAGGTTGAGTAAACAGGCCATCATTCCAAGATAACTCCTTTTATTTGCGATCCATGATAAGTCACTTTTGTCCATGAAAACAACGATCAAAACTAAAATCAGGACAGACAATACGATTAAAATCCGGCGGATGATGTTCATTATAATAAAAATCTTTAAGCCTTCGAATATAGTTATAAAAGCCAGAGTACCGCATTATTTAACGAATTCCACATCCTTTATTGCAGTGAAAGTTGGTTTAATCACCCATTCCCCTTTTGGGTTGATAATACCCCATAAACCATTCGATTTTGCAGCTGCATAACCATTTTTAAAATCTCTCACACCTTCATATTGCGGTTTAATAGCCCACTCTCCTTTTGTATTAAAAAAGCCAAAGAGTGCAGCCGACTTACCTTTACAAAGGCCTTCAGCAAAATCGTCATAAGTTTCTGTAATGCTAACTGCTAATGTTTCACCTTTTTTGTTGACGTACATCCAGGCTTCACCTTTATTAACACGGGCAAGCCCTCCAACAGGATCAAAATCTTTTGCTGACTTATATTGAGGTTCAATGACCCATTCACCTTTATGATTAATGTATCCGAAAAGGCCATCTGTATTTTTGGCCAAAGCCAAACCTCCGCGAAAATCGCCTACATCCATATATTTAGCAGGAATAGCAATTGCTGCAGTTGTATCAATAAAGCCCTGAAGACCTGCAAGGGTAACATAAGGAGCCAGGTTTTCGCTAAAGCGTTTTACATCCTTAAGATCAGCTATCTTCACCGGAGTTTCTTTTCCTTTCAGGTTCAAAACAAAGAAATCTTTCACAATGCGTCCTACGCCATGTCCATTATCAAAAGGTGAAACGTTATCATACTTAAGAGGAATGGCAACTTTTCCGGAGGTATTCAGATAACCCCACTTTTTATCTTTTGCAACAGCCAGAAGACTACCTGAAAATCCCTGGACACCTAATCCGAAGACTGATTTGAGCATGAAATCCTTAATCTCAGTCTCAATTTCCTGACCTTTAATATTAATAAGATGGTAATTGTATTTTTTGGGATAAGCTACGATCGCTATTCCATCATCAGAAAATGCATCTGTTAAAGGGTACTCTTTATCAATAATGTAATTCCCCTTAAGGTCTATATACTTCCAAAATTCAGATCCTGCCGTTTTAACATGGATTACCGGGGTTTGAGCAAACAGCAAACCGGATGCCACAAACAGCATCAGCACTAAAAATGTTTTTATCATAGTCTTTGTATTCTGGTTAGATTCATTTTTTGAATTACATCATTAAAAATAATGCTTTTAGAAATTACAAAAAGCAAATTACGGCAGTAGTTTTGAACATTTTTTTATTCTTTCTGCTATTTTATGGAAGGATCCGGAGTGAATCCAGAAATTTTCGAATATACGGATTACGATCCTTTTCGTTTTCGGTAATAACCAGTAGGACATAGTACCGATTACCTGCCAAAACCAATCTTTCCGTAATGATGGCAAGCCCTTTCTGGAAATCAATCCGTAACTCCCGGCCTTCATAACCACCTATATAAATTACCTTTTCTTCCAACAGATCAGATTGCATACTGGCAAGCATTCCTTTGATGGAATTGAGATAAAACGTATCAACATTCGCTCCTTTGATATTCGCAGAATCGGGATACCGGGTATAATTCACAGTATAGAAAATATTTTGTGCACTGTCGTCTGCTGAACGATCGAACTGATACATATGCATCGTCAATAAACCGACTGCCGAATTCACAGTTTGTTCCGATGAATCTGGTTTTCCGGGAAAATCTACGGCAAAACCAAAAGGATCATTCCTATAGGTAAACCATGTGTCAGGTTCCTGACCATAGGCAAATTTAAACAGCAAACATACAATGCCTGTTATCACAAGCCGGTTTACGAAAATTTTCTTTCTATTCATCACAATTAATTTATTGATATTGAATAAATGCGTGTCATTGCTCCACACCACACTCACACCCACACCCACTTGTCACTCGTCACTTGTCACTTGTCACTTGTCACTTGTCACTAAATTCTACCAGCTCCCGGAAGCCCCTCCACCACCAGAAGAGCCTCCGCCTCCTGAAAACGAACTGCCTCCTGAACTCCATGAACTGCCTGAACTTCCAGAACTCCCCCAACTACTAATGGAGAACCCTCCTATGGATGCGTGCCCTTTTGTGCGAAGGCTGTTCTTGGCCTTTTTGTACCAGGACTTATTTTTAATGATCAGCTTTGCTGCAGGAAATAAAACCAGATATGAAATCAGGCAAATGAGGGCTCCGCTGGTACCTAATATTACAATAGGAAACATAGCCCAGAATGGAATCAGAAAGAAATACAGAAACCACCCTGCACCCGGAGTAAGGACTCCTATAACTGTAAAAAGTCCGATGATTCCGAAAATGAAACAGCCAAAAAGTATTTTCTCAGTAATCGATAAGTCGGGTGTATCAATGGTAGGTAATGCTGATCCTTCATCATCTTTATTATAAGAATCTGAAAGAATGCCTCCGTTCAAAACATAAACAATTCGTGAGATTCCTTCCCGAACACCCTCATCATAATTACCTTCTTTAAAGTAAGGGGTAATGTCTTCCATAATAATCCTTTTCGACATTAAATCAGTCATTTTGTCCTCCAAACCATAGCCTACTTCAATGCGCAATTTTCTTTCATCAGGCACTATTAAAAGTAATAAGCCATTATTCTGATCTTTTTTACCCAGCTTCCACTCGTTAAAAACCCGATTTGAAAAATCTTCAAGATTCTCTCCTTCCAGAGAGGAGATCGTTAATACGACAATCTCATTTCCTGTTTGCTCATCATGCAGTTTCAGAGTATCTGTTAACTGTTGAATGGTTTCAGAAGATAATATGCCTGCATAGTCATTTACCCTTCCACTCAGAAAAGGAATATCAGCTGCTGATAAAGATTGAGAGATAAACAGGACCATGAGGAAGATTGCTTTTTTCATATGCTGCCCTCCCTGATGATTTCATCCGGCAGATCATTTTTTCCGGTCACAGAAATGAGACTATTCCCGTTCGCCTCCAGAACAGACACCAGCTTTTCAAGTCCGGTTTCAAAAGAGGCGTACAGGTTTTTATTCTTAAGTTGTATGATCATGGGGTTCATGATTTCTTGGAGTTGTTCAGCAGACAACTGATTTTGCAATCTCTTATCAGGTAATAGGAAAACCTTCCTTTCAAAAACACTGATGAATATCAAAATTCCGGTTCGCATTTCAGTAGCAAATAATTCTTTTGACAGGAATAAGGATTGGGCATATTGTTTTACTTCCTGATCAGTACGGTGTTTTGGAAGGAAAAATCGGGCGAATGGATGAATCAGCAAGGATGCCAGCAAGAAGATAATCCCCATGAAAAACGGTATGGTTATTTGAAGCAGAAAAAAACCTGAAATGTAAAACCGCATGCAGGCAATAAAAACCAGGAAACCGGTGATCATTGAACCTAATGCAAACGCCTTCCATGGAATTTCAGCATAAGAATCACTTCGCTTAACAACAGCCAGAACAACCTGTATGTTATTTCCTTTTTCAACTTTTGCAATAAGCGTATTGAGTTTCTGTGTTTCCGAATCCGGAAGAATTGCTTTCATTTTTCAGACAGGATTTTATACAAGCTTTCAACTTGTTTAAGACACACCAAGATATTAAGAATAATTCGAATTTGAAAAACACCCCACTTGTCACTTGTTACTAGTCACTTGTCACTAGTCCCTATTCAAGTATTCTCCCACAGTCATAGCCTGTGTATAAAAATATTCCAACGCAGATGTAAAAGCTGACTGGACCATTTCTGCTTTAACCAGACCTTTTTTTGATTGCAGGTCTTTTGTAGCACAGGCATCGCTAATCAGGGTAATTTTAAAACCGTAATCTTTGGCAGCACGCACAGTTGAATCCACGCACATATGTGTCATCATGCCGCAAATCACCAGATCAGAAATATTCATTTTCTCCAGGTATTCAAACAGCTCTGTTTCTCTGAAACTATTTGGAAAATGCTTTATGATTACTTTCTCTTCTTCCAGAGGCTTTACAATATCATGAATTTCCGCTCCTTCTGTCTCAGGTAAAAAGAATGTAGCATTGGGTCTCGTTGAAATATGCTGAATATGGATTACAGGTAAATGATCTGCTCTGAACTTTTCCAGAATAATGCGGGCATTTTGCCCTGCCTGTATAGCACCTGTAATGGGCATTTTGCCCGTTTCAAAATAATCGTTCTGAATATCAATTATTAATAAAGCTTTTTTCATGAGTGAAAACATATTGGAACTTAAAATTAATCTTTGAAGATAGAAAAATGATTACTGGTATCAAATAGACGCACGGTTGTGCGTCTCTACGTAATAATCTACCGAACTTGTCACATCCTGAACCCATAACCCCTTGTCACTCGTCACTTGTCACTTGTCACTTGTCACTACTCTTCTCAAATCCATTACAGGCTTTTCAAAATACTTATAAATCAAAGTTGAAAAAACAATAACACAAAACCAATAGCATGCATATGAAAACCATGCGCCCCGAGCTGTTTGAGGTTGAAAATTATATGTAATAACCTGGGATACCAATGCCAGATTGATCAGGTACATGGAATAAGATATCAGACTGATATGTGTTACTGTTTTTACTATAAACTTCGGTGCTTTTCTGATGCTATCAAACTTAGGCAATAATAAAAAGCAACCCAGACTTTGCATGGCAACCCATAACACCTTGGCAAAGAAATCATTTGGCATTATGGGTACATATAATAGGACATAGCTAAGAATAATACCGGCTATAAAGCTCACATTCCGGCATTTAAACCAAAGGGCCGGCTTATAATATTTAATAAACGCTGCAATAAGTCCGAATGCAATTCCATCCATCCTGAATATAACCACTTTATATATTCTGACTCCAAGCCAAAATTCATCTACCTGAAATTTGGATGCCACAAATAGTCTTAGCAAAAAGGGAGTGGTTAAAAAGACCAGGATAGCTGTCAAAAAAACGGCTTTTTTTCCCAATTTTATAATGGATAAGTATAGAATAATTAAAATAACTGGAAACAGCAGGTAAAACCATTCCTCAACACTCAGGCTCCAGGATTCCCAGAAAAAATCAGTAAAAGGGCCCGAAAAATTCTGTAGAAATAAAAAGAACTTCCAGCTAAACTTAGAAATATCTCCCTGAATAATTCCAAAATATACAAACACGATGTTCAGGAATAGTACCAGATAATAATTGGGCAAAGTACGGAACCACCTGCGTACCCAGAAATTCCAAATTGACTTTATGCCAAAGGAATTGTTATTGAAGGTTTTAATTAATATTCCTCCGATCAGAAAACCGCTCAGTACAAAAAACAATTCAACTCCATTGATCAGTCGAATCCAGGGAAAATTTGTATGGGCCTGTTCAAGCATGGAACCATGTCCGATAACCACAAAAATAATGGCCAAAGCACGCATCAAATCCAGACCATATATTCTTTTGCTATAGTCTGGATTCAGGCGGAACAAAGCGGTAAAAAAACTACTGCCTGATGCTTTCATTTTTTGATGCATCCAGGGTAACAACAAAAAGCTGAATGGAACGTGAGGGTTTCTATGAAAACGAATGACATCAATCTATTTTATTATAGCCTCAATGGCTCCATCAATTTCTTTAAAATTAAAAGGCTTGCTGAAATACTTCAAAATCAGTCCCTCATCTAATGCGCTCTGAATTTCTGAAGTGATCTCATATCCGGTCAAAATGAAGAATTTCTTGTCAGGGTATTTGAATTTAGCATTCCGTATAAATTCTATCCCATTCATTTCAGGCATTTTCATATCACTGATTACAATGATGATATCTGCTTTTTTTTCGAGCAAATCCAATCCCTCAGATGCGTTATTTGCAGTTATTACCTCATATTTCTTATTAAAGTTTAGTTCAAAAAGCTTGAGGTTGATGGGTTCGTCGTCTACATACAATACTTTTGACTTCATGCTATTTAGGTTAATGGAAAAGACATGATCACCTTGGTTCCCTTATTTATCTCTGATTCAAATTTCATTTTGCCCTGATGTGCATTAATGATTGCTTGGGTGATTGAGAGGCCCAATCCGGTTCCTTCACCGGGAGGCTTTGTTGTAAAAAACGGATCGGTAATTCTCGAAAGATCTTCTTTCTGAATTCCAATGCCATTGTCAGCAATTTCCACTACAGCCATAGATTTTATTATAGTTGTTTTGATATCAATATTTCCTTTCTCAGGTATTGCCTGGATTGCATTGGAAATTAAATTCACAAATACCTGATGCATTTGTCCTACATTACCATTAATGATGATTGGTTTAATATTGAAATTTCTTGTTACCTGTATTTTATGTTTGAGCTTATTGTGCAACATGCTTAAACAATCATCAATAATATTGTGAATATCACAATTTTCGTTCAGATCCTCATTATTCCGGCTAAATTCGTTAAGGCCTTTAACGATTTTTGTAATTCTTTCAATTCCGGTACGCATGCTTTCGAGCAGCATATTAATCGTCTGATCATCCTTGATTCCATGCTCCTGAAAATAATTTTCAAATGCCAGATAAGCACCCATCAGGAAGTTTAATGGATTGTTCACCTCATGTGCAACGCCAGCAGTAAGAATGCCCAGGGATGCCATTTTTTCAGTCTGTATCAACTTCATCTGGGTATTTTTTAGCAATTCAATGGCACTGTTGAGTTCTTCATTTTGTTCTATGATGATCTCATTTTTTGCAAACAATTCTTCATTGGTGGCACTCAATTCTTCATTTGTTGTAACAAGTTCTTCTGTTCGCTCCTTTACAGTGTGTTCAAGGGTTAAGTTATAATTAACAAGTTGTTCCTCAAGGCTTTTCCTGTCGGTAATTTCAACGGTAGTAGCAATGGTATGTGGAATATGATCAATTGTAACAGGTTGAGATGATAAGAGGCTGCAAATCTTTTGTCCGGGAACGTTTATGTTAACTTCAAGGTTATAAACACTGCCCTTTTCATGATACTCTTTAAAATACCTCTGTATGGATTCTTCTTCAAACCGGATCCCTAATTCATCCATGGTTTTCCCTTTAACATCGTTGATACTTAAATGGAAGCGCTCAAGAAAAGCCCGATTGCAAAACGCATATCTGTTATCAACATCAAGTATTGTAATAGAATAGGGAACCATATTTACGATGGTTCTGAACAATGTCTCACTTTCTTTCAATTTGCTTTCAAGGGCAATTTTGTCTGTTACATTTACATTAGTCCGCAATGTTATTCTCTGATTATTAATAGTAACAGTGGTTGCATAAACATACAGAAAATGCTTTTTGCCATTTCTATTAATGGCCTCAATTTCAAAATTCTCAACATATCCTTTTTCTTTCAGAATTCGACTGATTTCAGCCTCCTTATCTACGTCGGTTTTTACACCTAATTCCCAAATAGCCTTGCCAATTATCTCCTCCTGACTTAGCTCCATATCGTTGCAGAAAGCTCTGTTCACCATGACAAGCTTATGATCTGTCCCTGACAGGCTAATTGGAATGGGTATAGATTCAAAAAGAGTCTTAAATAATTCGTTGCTTTGCCTCAGTTCGTTTTCAACTTCCTTAATTTTGGTGAGATCCATTACGACGCCTCTGAAACCGACAATTTTTTCATCTTCAATAATCGGAGCTGATTGTATTTGAACAGGAAAGGTGGAACCGTCTTTATTTTGTCCTGTATACTGGTTGCCCTTTGTTGACAAGCCCGACAGAATCTGGCGGACATTTTCCTTTGCCCGTTCATGATCCTCATAAACGAGGGTATTCAATACATTAATTCCCTTTCTTATATCATCTTCTGAAAAGCCAAACATGTCTGTTCCTGCTTTATTCATGAAGGTAAGGTTACCCCGGGTATCAGATTCAAAAACAGTCTGGGGCAATAACATGGTCATTTCCCTGAATTTTCGTTCACTTGCTTTTAAGGCAGCTTCAGCGTTTACCCGATCTGAAATATCAATAATGACACCTCTTATGCCAGTTTGTGTTCCTTCGTCATCTATCGTGCTGGAGAATATCTGAACCGGGAATGTTTCACCCTGTTTTTTAAGGGCCGTATAATAATGTCCTGTCTGGTTTCCGTTTAAAATACCGTTCAGATTCGAAACAATTAAATCTTTTTCAACGACAAGTGAAGAAACATTTACCCCTTTCTTCATGTCTTCTTCATCATATCCAAAGGTGTTAAATGCGGCTTTATTGGCATATACAATATTTCCTTCAAGATTACATTCAAAAATTGCAGTGGGCAATAATTCAGAGAGCTCTTCATAACGCTTTTTAGACAGAGTAATTTCCTTTTCAATTTTTAATCTGTGATTGAAGTCACGTTGCGTATGTTCGAGCGCTTTTTTATTTACCGAATAGATATTCAAACCAACAAATCCGATAAAAGCAAGGGAGACAGCGACATCAATGAGGTAATCAAAAAATTCAGCTTGTGATATGCTAAATTCATATTTTAAATAAAATGCAAAAACAAATACCAGAGCGATGTTTATGCCAGTATAAATAAGGATTGCAGATTTAGATCTTCCAGCCAGTAAAGGAAACATGGAAAAAGCGATGAATAAATTGACCACTGTATCCATTCTTACCAGCATACTGCCTTTTTCAAAGAACATGAGACCCCAGGTAGCGATCATAACAACTACAGGAATCAGATGTGATATGAATAAGTAATAACCCCTTATAAGAAAAAGAAAGCATCCGGCAATAGCCGTCAAAAACGCAAAGAGATGAACATAGGTAATATAATTAGTGAATGGCTCCGTAAACAACCTGAGCGCAAAAAGCAACAAAATGGTTAATAATACAGTGACACATAGATAATATATAAACCTTGCGCCTTCCTGCGTAATGTAATCCGAATTCTTATACCTCCATAATAATTTAGGCATTCCTTCTCTCATGAATTTTTATTGGTATAATTATATATAGTCTTTATAGAAAGGGATGTAAAAGCTTTAAATTAATATAAAACTTTAGCTTTTGCAAATATCTTAACGCATTCGCTGAGTCAATTATAAAAAATCCCGGATTTAATGCCGGGATTCAATGTTTAAATAGAATTATGAGATTCTTAAGCTCATTTCAGTATCCGGATTATTTTTTCTTTTTCTCTAATATCTTCTTCTGCTTGGCAGTAAACCTATCCGTGAAAAACTCGAATTTTCTGCAAAAAGGACTGATAGATTTAGATGGAGCATACACTGTGGCGAGATATTCAATGCTGGTTGGTATATATTTTACTGAAAATGCAGGACTTTTATATACAGCAGCATAATTTGCATATACTCTATATGCCTTCTCATCTTTAACATGAGAGAATGCGATATTAGAGGTTATGGATAAAGCCCACTTAATTGATATAGATTGGTCCACATCATTATTCCGTGTTATCGACATCATGTCACTAACTTCGTATGTGGTGGTGATATTTATAAAGACAAAAATTGGTCTTTTTTCAAATTCCCAATTAATTAATCCGATGTTATTAAAATTTTCTGCTTTCAAATGTTCATATACAAATTTGTTGGTGGAAAATTTTTTATTCAACAGTGCGATCAAGCTATCACTAAGAACTCTAAAATCATTAGGCATTGACATACCTTCAACTTTTTGTTGAGCGGCTAACATCTCCTCCCCGTTTAATTTATCACTACTGATGCTTCCACGGTCAATGGGCTGATAATAAATATATACCGGGATTTCTGTTGCCTCATTAACCCTTTCAATAATTGTTTTATCCTCATCTTGTGAATATACTGAGACGACTGACAAAGCCAGGGAAGCAACGAACAAAAATAACTTCTTCATAGTGCATTGATATTTAAATAAGTCTATTGTACCGAACGTATATGATATTCAAGTGGAAAATGCTGAGAACTTATTTGATGTTTTTCAAATCTACTTTTAACGGTATTTGAAATTTGTAAGAGTGTCTTTCCATCACCTGTGTCATAATCGTTAGCTATAAGCTTTTCAGCATATTCTTTAGCCGGGTCAAGCTTTTCCAGGCAAAAATTAATTAACGCTAAATTGAAATAAGCCGCATATCGGATCTTCTTTTCAGATTTTTCATCAGGATTAGTATATTTTGAAACAATATCCGAAAAATACTTCATGGAAGGCTCAATCTGCTCATAAGCGTTATAGGGAATTGAATCGGCAGTAATCTTTTCCAGAACGATTTTGACTTTTCCACAGGCATCCTGCCATGCTTTATACTCAGGATGTTTTTCTGATCCCAATGTCCATAGATAATCTTTTGGACTAATCACCTGAATGGCAAAGTCTTTTTTCAATTCATTGTTAAAAAATTCGAAGGCAAGTTTGATTTCATCTTCTTTAAGTCGGGCAGAAATTTCGCCTATTTGCGTGTTATATATCCTGCTTGCATCCTCTCTGGTACCATATTCGCTGGATTTATAGACCTTAGCATTGTCTCTGGAGGATATTTTATAATTAGCTAACAAGCTATCCTTAAAATCCTTAACATTTGCAGTTGCTTCAAAGGAATACCTGAATTCAGTATAATAACGGGTACGACGGGTTTCTTTTCCGTCCTTATCTTTAGTAACTTCTACCCTGCTTTTAATTTCGGAACTTCCGAAATCAATTGTCCCAAGATCAATATGTACTGTAAAGTGAGCATTTGAGGCCACCCTCTTTCTGCCTGCGATCTTTATAGTACTTGTATCTCCTCCATATGATCTTTCTGCCTTGTTTATTTTTACAGAATAAGTTTGATATGATTTATCCATGGCAATATTGGGCATTAAGCGATATGAATATACAAATGATACTTTGTCAATATCTAACCGCTGAGCTTCCGCAATAAATAAGCATGTAATAAAAAATACACTTGTCAATATAATTCGTCTCATGATATAAAATATTAATATGTAACTTCTGATAACTCTTTTAAAAATAACACCTGCATTAATTATTACGTATTCAGGGTTTTAAAGTTACAATTTACACATGAGCTGAAAATCCCGGATTAGATTATTCTGTTTTATCGGATTTTTTTAACCTTATAGCATTTATGGGTATTGTCAATATATAAAATGCAATCTTTGAAAAACAGATTGCCAATTCTGATTTTGTTTGTATTTAAAACCGATGTCTCAACGTCATTAAATGCAAGGTCGCCAGCCACAACAGGAAGACTCCCGACTTTTTCCTTAACTTGCTCCAAACCTCCGATTCTGTATATTTCTCTTATATTATCAGTAAATTTAAACTTCCGGATAATGGTTTCAGCAGTTTTTGTATCCCGGGGAATGGACAACCCCTTTGATGATCCAAGATCAATCAGAGCCTTATATTTACGTCCATCAATGGTAATCCATGTAAAGGACCACCCGGATTTCACCTTTGTAGGAAGGATTTTAAAATCAGGATCACTCAGATCTTCAGAAGAAATTTCAATGGTATTGGTCGTATAGTCAATCCGCCAATTCGCCTTGCTGATAATTGGCTGACCAATCAATCCTCCGAAATCAGCAATTTTGGCTTTTAAACCGTCAAAATCGCCCGTCGCTGCCTGTGTATTTTTAAAACAGATATCGCCAATTTTTAAAGAATCGATAACCATATGTCCGAGTTTCATGGATTTGTCTGATGCTCCCGTAACTTTGAGATTACCATCCTTTACGGAATCATTTTGAATCAGTGTAATCTGGCATCCGGTATCGAATAAGAAATTACAGGTATCACTTCCAATAATCACCGGAAATACCACACATGATTTATAGGGCACAAAGGTAGTTTTGTAATGAAAATGGACAGGTTCTGTTTGACCCTGGTTTTGATACCTTGTAGCGGTGCATCCGGAAATAATAAAGCAACCTAAAACAACGCATTTGAAGTATTGCTGAATCATGAAAAAACAATTTTGAATTTGAGAACCGCAAAATTATATATTTTCGTTCAGACCTATAGAACTGGCTTGAAGATATAAGAGGATGAGTTTGATGGCATTCCTGACTCAGTGTCTGGAATGCATTGGGGTATTTGTGCCTATCCTTTCATTTGGGGTTTGTTGTCTCTTAAAAATTTCCCAGGCGAAACACCGATGTGTTTCTTAAATAACCGGGTAAAATGGCTTTGATCAAAAAAGCCCATTTCATAGGCCGCTTCAGTAACTGAATTGCTATTTATAAGCAAACCTTGTGATTTTTTCATTTTGCAAACCAGATAATATGCATATGGCGATAATCCATAGCATTTATGGAAATATCTGTTAAAGTGATATTCACTAAGGCAAGCCAGCGAAGCCAATTGATTCAATGAAATATCAACATGGCAATTTTTCTCAATAAACTTTTTTGCTCTTTGAATATTTAAAGCAATATCTCTGTCTAAATCAGAATGATGATCTGTGATTGCAAATTTCATAAGTCTTAATACGATCGAATCATATAACGCGACCCAGTTTGATCCGGAATTTTCATACTCAGCAATCGCATGAATTTTTCTGATATCTCTTAATAAATCAGCATCCACAACTTTCAACTGAGGGAAATAGTATGATGGATCAAGTGGCATGGAGATCATTTTATAGCAATGCGTCGGATGGTTCATTGGCTTGCAGCCATGAGGTTCAAATGGTTGAATCATGAAAATGTCATTTTCATGCAAAGCATTCTGCATTCCACGATAACTCAATGCTCTGTCGCCTTGTTCAATAATACCCAGGGTGAAATTTGAATGGAAATGAACCGGAAAAGTGTTCGAAATATGGTATCCATGAGTAACGGATATCCCTTTAAATTTATCTATATCAAACCGAAGGATCTTTTCCTGAATCATATGATATTATAACAAAGCCGGGAAAAACTTGGCTAATATAAAGAGTTCTTCGTTTCCTGCCTTTACTGAATGGAATTTATTTGCTGGTATGAAACCAATTACGCCACTGATATATTTAAATTCGATTTTGTCCATGCAGCAATGCCCTGTTCCATGAATCACTTCATGCAGTTCAATGGTATTAACGTGATTATGAAGGCCAATTTCGCATCCCGGTTGTATCTTAACAAGATGGCAACTGAATTGATTGCTCGTGTGATCGCCTTTGATTACATGCTTTAAAAATACTCCTTTAAATGCGGGGTGTTCATTCCAGCTTAATTTTTCAATATCAATGCATTCGTTATTGATATATAACTTACCCTTATTGAAGTCAATTGTATTCATAGTTTTCATTTTTAATGAACACAAAAATACGCGGGCCAGCGTTAACAAAATTGTACGATCTTGCTGTTATTGGCTTAGACGATAAAAAGGAAACAAACCTGAAATTTCGAAACCCAGTTTCTGTGCCAGTTTCAAAGATGCAGTATTCTCAAAACGACATGACCAAACGGGAGTTAGATTCTTTTCCATGCAATAATCGATTAACCGGCTGCAAACCATTTCTGCATAGCCTAAGCCACGATATTCATTCATTGTTTCAATACCGATTTCGAGCATCTCGTCATGAACAAATGCGGAATAAGCTGTAGATGCTATTTTTCCATGATGCAGCAATGTATAACCCTTACCCATTCGAAGGAAATCTGCTGCAGAATCCCAAAATTTCATAGGGATGACACTTCCGGACATAAGTTCAAAATGACTCTGATTAGTTTCTTCGATTGAGACTTCATTTCCAGACTGTTTTCTCCTCCTTTGAGAATATAGCTTCTCATTAAACTTAAAATTGACACGCGTATTCAATTCAATGATGCCTTCAGTAACATGATTGCTATTATCGGAATAACGAATGAGTTGATCACCGAATAAATCGCTTAAAACAATGTCCCAATCTCCCGGCCATGTTTGCATCCATTCGAAACAATGGCGATGTTCTTCCGTGTTCATTGCATAGGCCTTTAACCACTTATTAAAGGTAACGTTATTACTTGCACCGAAAAGCAGGGTTATTCCATAAGGATGAATCACATAAAATGTTTCGGGATTATTGATGTTATCAGCATATATCTTGCCTGTCACATGTCTTTCAATGACCGATCGGGCAAAAAGATTGTTCTTCTTAACTTCTTTAATTTTTTCTTTCAAAAACGGATATCTGTCTTCGGGTAGGAGAATCATAGTTGCTCAATAATTGTCAAGTACCTCATATAAACGGATAATTGTTTATTACCGAATATATTAATAATTTATGGCAGTAAAATATGCACCAATTACTTAATCAATCAAGCCGGTAGATTCATAAAGCCAATACGATAAATTATGTATTCATGGTAGCCGTTTCTGGAGACAGTAATGATATATTCGGGGCTTGTTTCGCTTCTGCTGATATCAACAGTTACGTCATTAAATTTGCTTTGCACATGAATGGTTTCTTCGGTTGGCATCGGATTGAATATGACCAAATCATAACTTCTCTTTTCTGATTCGTCACTTGATCCAGTCATGGTAATTGATTCATCGCTGACATCGGGAAAACCAAAAGCATTTGTATTGATTTCCGTATTGTCCACTACTATTTTTTCAATTCCTAATAATGAAAAATCATATGTGTCATTTGATTCCTCATCTTTACAACTGAAAGATATTATAAGAAACAGGAAGATTAAGTAAATTGATTTCATTTGAAAAATATCTTATAGATCAGGCCTCAAAGGTAGATATTGAGGCCATAAATGCAAATTTTTTTTACAGAAACGCCTAAAATGCGAATAATCAGGTCAATATTTTTAAAAAGTTAAGTTAGTGAAAAAAGTGCAGGAGAAGTGGAAGCTACTTCTTCATTGCCATTTCTTTTAGTTCATTAGGCATCTTTTCAATGGCATATCTTAATGCTGTTCTAGGCATGGTATTATGGCAAATCACATAATCAAATACCTTCTTCTGATGCATCTTACTGGCTGCTTTCAGCATCCATCCGTAACCCTTTTGTACCATATCGTCGGTATCGAACATTAATACATCGGCAATTTCAAAGATAGTGCTCAGAAATTTTCCTTCTCTGGCTGGAAGAATCAATGAAACAGCTGCTGCCCGGCGCATCCATCTGTTATCTGATCCTGCAAAATCTTTCAGCTTATCTGTCAATTCAGGATACATCATAATGATTTCTCCCACAGTATGATTACAAAGCGTATCACAGGATGCCCAATTATTAACATAATGTTGAATCCATTTTTCGAAAATCAGCATATCCTCAGGGGCATAATTTTTATGAACCGAAAACGACCAGTTACATGCAATGAAAGATTCTTCAATATAACCCGACTGCCATAATATTTCGCATAAATCAAAAATCTGAGTTTTGGAAGCATTTTGCAGTTTTTTGAGATTTGTCTTTCCTATCTGGTTTACAACAGGGACCCTGACCCCATAACACTTTATTTTTTCTTTGAAAAAGTGCTGACTGGATTCGCGGGTTTTCTCATCCATTTTGCTCTGAAGTTCTTCTCGGATATTTAGTATGATTTGTTCCATTTAATGTCAACCTCCATTCTGACCTGACTACATATTGATCTTGTAATTTAAAATCAATTCATCTCCGGGCAATCCCCGGATGCCCCAATTAAACTGAGGTGTTTCGAAAATTGTGATTTCCAAATCCTGTTCTGAAATATCCAAATGTTCGCGAAATCTATCGTACATCATCCGGATGAATTCCTTTTTGGTTTCTACATTTCTTCCTTCAAAAATGCTTATCTCAATAATGGTATACTTATCTGTTCTACCCGGCGGAAAATAAAAATCATCGGATTCAAGCGGGAAAAAACGCTGAAACTTTTTATCTGCCGGAAAGTGCAATCCATCGACAATGCATGAATGAATCACCTCAGACATTTTATGCTTAACTTTATCAAGTTCTTTTGATAATCCAAAGATTTTTACCTGGCCCATTTGTTCAAATTATTTGTCTTGTTCAAGAATATTTCGCTCAGTCATTGATATGCCATCAAATCCCCACCCATCCGGATTTTTAGTTTCCGCATTGATTTGCTGTCTTACCAGTTTCACATTTACACAGGGCATATTATAAGCATTTAGATTAAACAATAGGGTTTCTACCAGTCTTTCCAATATTCAGCAGAAGATATGGAAATACTCTTTTATAAAACCAATACACTTTCAATAATTTTGTCTACCAGATCAGTTGCCTCTTCAATAGTGGTATTCTGATTATCTGCGAACTGTTCGGAGGTAATTACTACAACTATATCTTTGTCAGGAATTACAAATACAAACTGACCGCCTGCACCCCATGTCCAAAAGTAATTCTTTTGCGGATCGACCCAGAAAAGATATCCATAATCAAAGCCATTGATCTGTGTATGGCCTGTTGTAGCATCATCAATCCATTGTTCTGAAATGACCTGCCGGCCATTCCATTTTCCTTTATCCAGAAGCATTTTCCCTACTTTGGCGAGATCGCGAGGTACCATCCACAATCCAAATCCGCCGAAAGGCGTATTGTCTTTTTTATTCCTGCTCCAATAATAATTGGTAATACCTAAAGGATCGAACAAATGAGCTTTTGAAAATTCAATAAAATCCATATCTGCAGCATTGGATACTACTTTTACAAGGATCTGCGGATCAGAATTTTTATAATCGGCATATTCACCTGGAGCGTAGCGCATCGGACGTTGAATCATATAAAGGGTGAGATCCTCAGGAACTGAACATAATACTTCATCCTCTTCCTGTCCATCATTGCTATAATCAATGCCCGAGTTCATGGTCAGGCATTGCCCGATGGATAACGACCGTAATTCCGGATGGGCAAAAGGCAAATACTCTGGAATGTAACGAAAAACAGTATCGGTAACACTTCGGATAAAGCCTTTATCAATAGCAATTCCGGTAGCCATTGAAACAAAGCTTTTAGTTGTTGACCATAAATGATGGGGTGTATTCCGATCATCCAGCGTTCTTGTATAGCATTCTACAGCCAATTGGCCATCTTTTACAATTAAAAGGCTGTGAATCAGTATAAAATTGTCTTCTGAATAAATGCTTTTAAATACATCATTCAGGATGTCCATATTGAATTTTTCAGAAGAGGCTGCTTCTATCTCCCAACCATCGTTTTGGACTTGAGGTTCAAATTGAATGTTGTTCAATTTCAAATCGTCATCCTTTAAGCAACTGGCAAGCATTACCAGCATAATGATTATGAATGTTTTCAGATTCATTCCCCGGGTTTTGATAAAGGTATCTGTATAGCCAGCCGATTGATGAACAATTGGGTTTTTTGGGAGGTTTGGGTTTGTTCATAGCTGCACAGATATCCAAAGCTCATTCTTTTTCCGACAGCATGTAATAAAAGACCCGTTTCAAATTGCACCATCTTTCGGCCCAGAGTTGCAAACTTATAATTGCTATTGATCCGATGTAAAACATCTGAAAACTTCAAATCGGGTTCATTCAATATGAGGTTGCGGTTTTCCGCAGGGCGACTGATAAAACCAAATAATGCGAAATTCGTCGGAATTTGAAGGATCCATTTAGTATTAAGAGGTTGTGAATAAATTAAAGAAAAGCCCGCAGTCAGACTGGTTATCCAATAATTATGCTGAGAATCCAGATTCTCATTTTCATAGAACAGGCTTGAATACTTTATGTTACCTCCTAGCTGCATGTTTTTATTTACAGGGGTGATTAACCGATAATAAAGACTGGGGCGCGCATACCAACTGATCCAGCCATAGCGATTCCATAAAGCAGATGCTTCTATATTCAACCCGATCGTATGATGTAATGATTTCTTCCTGAGGTTGTAATTCAGCCCTAATTCTACATCTACACCGCTATTACGGAGTCCGTTAAAAAGGTATTCCTTAAATTGAGAATGACCTATTGAAAAAGATGTTTGAAATCCATTTCCATCGATGTAAACCGGTTGCCCTGTCAGAGGTTTATAAGGCAGTAAAATGAAAAGAAATATATATGAAATTCTGCGCATTTAATTTTCATAAAACGCAAATATAATTCTATTGAATTATGATCAAAAAAAAGGCCTGATTTTAAATCAGGCCTTTGAAATTTTATATTCTATTTTAGAGATTCAATCAATTTGAGAATGAGTTCGGATGAAGGCCTGTCCTCAGTAGACTGGCTGATGTATTTGAACCTAAGGATTCCGTCTTTATCAATGATATAAACTGCAGGAACATTTTGAAGCACTTTGGTTCCACCCCATTCAGTGCGCATGAGATCCAGCCCTTTTGACACTTCCTGTTTGTCATCAACCAATACAGGAAGAACTAACGGCACCTTGTTATCAGCGTAATTGAAAGATTTTGGAAAATGTGTTTGCACATATTGCATCCAGTATTTCTGGCCTTCTGTCAGTTTGGACGGATCGACGGGATTTCTTGATTTTTCAATATATGCAAGTCCGTTAGGCAGGTTTTTCTCCCAACTTTTAAGGGTATCTGCGTTATAAGGCAATAAAAAGAGAATTTCCAGATTGTATTTCTCCCGGATCTTCCGGGTGATCTCCAAATCAGCAAAATCAGCATATTGATAAAAACATATTCCACACCAGAAATCATCATTATACTTCCCTCTGGATGAAATCAAAAGAATATTTTTGCCACGTAAATCTTTTGTTGATACCTGATTTCCCTGATACGTCTGCAGTGTAAAATCTGAGAATTTGTCGCCAACGATTCCAATTTTCACACCTTCATTTTGGGAATAGGAATTTGAAATAGCCAATAACAGAAAAGCCGCTAATGCCAGCATGAGTTTTTTCATGAGTTTTGGTTTTAAATGAAATGAATTAATTGTAAGACCGGTCTAAATGCAAATATCCCTATCTTAAATGAATTCATATCTTAAATTTTTACTAAAAATACCTTGCTGAGGGCTATTTTTCTAAAAGTAACAAACTCCCCTTTTACAATTGACTCAATCCCTGCAACAAAGCCGGAATATCACTATTACTGTGGTTTTTGCCTTCAAAAACATTAAAGTGGTACTCCAGGTGCCTGAAACTATGGTTTGCCAATGTATTATTTAATTTCTGAGTCCATTTGATTACCTGTCCCATATCCCTAGATCCATAACTCAAATAAAACGCCAGATTGTTCCCGGATGTCTCATCAGATTTGGCATAATGTTCTATTGAAATAAAATCCATAATGGGAGTCGGACTCGAAGCAATATATTCATTAAAGCCCTCAGGTCGGTTAATCATGGCATAAATAGTGAAACTACCGCCAAAAGAATGTCCAAACAAAATACGCTTCTTTATCAAGTAATCTTTTTCAATCAGTGGCTCTAGCTCCCGGGTAATAAAATCGAGAAAATGATCTGCACCGTTCACATAAAGTAAATCACGTTTTCTGTCAGTATTAATAATACCAATAGCAATTACATCGGAGTTGGAATCTCTGAATTTCTCCTCCAGTTGTTGCAATCTATACGCAGCATATTCTCCATCCGTCAGATAGATAAAAGTAACTGAATCACTTCTTAAAACAGGATCAGATTTAAAAATGATGACACTTCTGTTCTCATTCAGAATCTCAGATTTAATTTGAATGGTATCAGTTTTAAAGTACCCCTCCTGAGAATAACAACTAAGTGTAAGCAAAACAGATGCAAGCAACGTTATTTGTTTCATTGATTTATATTTAGAACACAAAACCCATTTTAAGTCCATATGCCAGCAGAAAATCTGTTGGTTTGCCCATATCTTCTGTGTATTCTGCAGTTCCGAACAAATCGTTCGTGATGGCATAACCAAAGTTCAAATAAAAACCCAAATAAAACTGTTTTATCATTATTTGATAACCCGCACTTCCCAGAATACCCAAGGCTCCAATATTGGTAGCGCTGTCAATTTTATTCTCATCAAAGATATTGCCTGAAGCTACAGTAAGCATTCCTCCATACCAGAAGCAGGTTTTGTCAAAGTTTTTGGTATATCTTTTAATACCAAAACCCTGTTCAGACAAATAGGAATATTGACCATGAATTTTCCTGGTGGCATTTCCGGTGTGGGCAAAATCGACAAATATGCCAATTTTTCCATCCCTGAAACCTCTTTCATAATCCAAATTCAGTTGATTAAACCCAAGTAATTTGATGGGGCTGAATGACAATTTGTTTTTGTAATTCTGAGAATAAACGCAAACAGTAAAAACTGAAAAGAAGATGATCAATAGTGTTTTCATAAGGTAAATTATTTGGTTGAATATTAGTTCATTCAATAAAAGAATCTACTATCCCATTCAATAATCCCTGATCTTTTTTATAAATCATTGCTTCTTGTACCAAATCTGTTGGGCATTCAGGCATCGGCCAGCAGTTATTTCTTATTTACTCTTTCAAATTCTCTTAAAATCAATTGTGCCCGCATTACATCAACTTCTTTGATGTGCAGGTCAACCACATCAGGGATCCCTCCCATAAAACCCGCATGAATTCCCGAAGAAAAATCGTTTTGAACATAACAGCCTATTCCAGCCCTTTCCAACTCTTCCTTAAGAAGGTTTACAGTGATTTCCGAACCGGTGAACACCCTGATTGTCCGATTGTTGACTGACATATATTAAGTTTTAATGATGTAACAATTTACTTATTCTAATGAATAAAATATACATCTTCTATAAATCAGTGTTCTCAATTGTATCAAACGGGAATGTCTGTCCTTCAAGACTATCCAACTGCCCCTCCAGGTCATCCAAATCTTTCATCGACTGCTTTATCTGAAGTAGTGTTTTTTCACTTTGTCTTTCGATCCGCTTATATTGAATCCGATCGATAATATAACCGGTTAATATTCCGACCGGAATAAACAAAAAGGAAATCAGCAGAATTTTTTTTAACATCTTGTTATGTTATTGGGAAATTGTGCTTTTTCCATAAAACCTTTTCAAAAAGTGTGATACTTACCAATTCCCTTCAAAGTGGAAATTTAAGAAATTTATTTACACAGTGCGTTCAGAAGGACAAAAGCATTTGGAATATTATACTTTCATACAATAGCGAAGATTCTTTGAAAACAGGATGACTGATTCTAATTTTGGCACTCGCAGACTTATTCACTTATTCAACAAATCCAATATCCTCAATGTGCTTTAGCCGCTGATGATAATAATAGTAATGCGAAAGGGCATCAGAAAAAGTTTCCTTTTTAAAATTGTTTCTTATAACTGCCCTTATTGTGTTTAGATTTTGAGGATCAACATATCCAACCTTATTCATAATATAGAAATATCTTGCAGTATTATCAAGGTCGTTTAAATGAGCAATATTCCCGATAAGCAATAATAATTTAAGGTTATAATAGTCAGGATATTTGTAATTGATACCCACTTTTTTAATATAGTAAACCGAATTCGCATAATCCATTAAACTATAGAATTCAGCGGCCCTTAGCAAATAAACAAGCTGTTCGGCTGTTCTAATGTCCATCTTTCCAGTTCTTGCCTTAAGAATCAATGTATCTGTAACACGAGAAGTACTACCTAATGAGACAGATAGTTCATGTAATCGCATCAGCGTTGAATACTCCTGACAAAAAGAACAGTTTATTATCATTGAAAACAGGACAATTGAAAATACTTTTTTCATAATATCTTTAATTCATATGGATATCCCGGAATTGCAACTCATTATTGAACATAAAAATTATGAGCGCCAATTCCTACGTCAAATCTTCCTTCAGAGACCGTTACAGGTTTATTTTTTATAATGGCTTTAAAATCAAAATATCCTGACAAGATAGTTTCCACTTGCTGGTTGTCTACTATAAGAATCTGGGCCCTCTTAAAATTAAGTTCGCCGTTGAGTATATCGGCCTCATATTTCAGAGTATCCAGGCTAACGAACACATGACATGCCGGCAGGCTCAAATCAATAACGGAATCATTCAGCAAGGCGAGATCATCAAAATGTTCTGGCGTAAATCCGGATATTATGAAAGATATGAGCATTTCAGGATCATTTGAATAATAATAGCCATTGGTGCTATTCTGACCATCAAGAATAAACGAAAAGGCCGTGTCTGAAACGAGAATTTTTGCTGGTACGAATTCATCATTGGATACAAATATTTCGCGGTCGTAATAAGCGCCAAAGGTATTATAGCCCCATTCTGAATATGCAGGTAATTCTACATTTTCAGGATCATACAGAAAAACCGATTTCTTAAGTTCTGTATCTTTCATGCATGAATTGAGCAGTGCGGATATAAGCACTAAAAAAAACAAATCTCTTTTCATTGTACTCTTGATTTAATGGGTATTTGCAAATTAAGTTGAAAACCACCTCCAAATAACGGTTGAACAATACCATATGTTCTTGAAGTAATGGTGATATAAGGCATACATGCCTCCAGGCTGACTGATGGTTTCTGATCTTTTCCCAGTTTAAATCCTATTCCGCCATAAACTGCAGCGTTTATTTTGTCAGGTTCATCCAACATCTGTACGATGTCATCTTCATAGGGTCTCATAGCAGGATTGTTAAAAACAACCTCTGTTTTCGATGTCAGGAGATAATTTATTTCAACACCTAATTTGAGATACAATTGAAAAATTCGAGGTCGCTTTGCCGTATAAAATCTAAGTTCAACAGGAATTCCTATATAATTGGATTTTTGGTTGATTTCATTGATTTTTAAGTATTCTGTGTTTACACCATCCTCCCGAAACCGCCAATAAAAGTAATCTGTATTGTTCGATAGATAATCACTTTTCCCTATAGAACTATTTATGTGTGAGAACCGGATCCCTCCAAACAAGCCAAATCTGTCATTTACTGATAGTATTTCAAGCTTCACTCCTACAAAACTCTTGTATGACCAACTTGAAATGCTTCTGACAGAGTATGTCATATAATAAGAAGATATATCCCCTCTTATATAATCCTTATTTGAAATGTCACTTTCAATAAAAGTTGTACCGCCTTCGATACCGAAATACTTAAGCCGGCCTTCCTGAGAAAAAGAAAGGTAAAAGCAATTCATTAAGAAAAATGCAAATAGTATAATTCTAACTTTCATATAATATCAGTTAACACTTTTAAAAAAGGCAAAATATTCCAAGTCCCTACCTAAGCAGATTATGGATGGGTAGAAATGCGATTTGTCTAATTGATGTTTAAAATGTCAATTAGGTTGCGTATGCACTCCGGTATCTTGTCTATTTTTCGACGAAGTGTTTGAGCGCATCAATGGGCATAAAGGTTCTCCTGGAAGTTGATTCTAAATTTTCTCCCTCCTCTTTATAGATTCTTTTTAAAAAAATGGACAATTCTTCGCCCACTTCTATCAGATGCCGGTCAGGATCATAAAATCGTATTGTTCGTTGCCCCCAAAGCTCTGTATTCATTTCATGCATAAACTCCACGTTGTTTTCTTTAAGAGTGGCAAATATCTGATCGATGTTCTCCGTTTCAAAGCACAACTCAAACCGGCTTGCACTTTCTTTATTAGTGATATTATCAGTTCCGAGTGTTTTAGGAATGATATTTTCCGGCCATATTTGCCATAAAGCAAAACCTTCCTTAAAAGTCAGGTTCGCCCCTCCATTATCCATTATAACTGTAAATTTAAGAAGTTCAGTATAAAACTTCCTTGATAATCCGGCATCTTTAACGAACAATACCGGTATGCATTTTTTTAAATCCATTACTTATTTTTTTTGGTGATTCATATGAATAGATATGAAAATCATGATTTTCCAAAACTGCTTTCGAAGCGAAGGTTCAGATATGGCTTTATCCCTGTAATTTAGGGGGATAACTAAAATAAAGCTTTCTAAAAATTATACAAAGACGGGATATCAATTTTTCTAAAAATTTCTGGTTTGCACTTACTAAAACTTCGGTGAATTCAGCTTTCTTCTTTATTTTTAAGAATTGGTAATCGTTCTTTACCCATACACTATAAGTTTCAAGGTACTCAATGTCCCAAAAAGCGCCTGATAAATGAGCAGCCAGTTTATCAATAAAAACGGGCTGATCAATTTCCTGGAGTACCTGTGGTTGATTTTTCTGATCAAACAAGGTATAATAAGGATTTGGAAGATTGATCAGAAGGGCTGTATTCGGGTGGGTCCAGCCAGCAATTTTCTGAAATAAGAGGGTATGTTCTTCTTCTTTTATATGTTCTAAAACATCAAACAATAGCACAAAGTTAAATCCGGAATGTCTGGGTTGATAGTTCAGAATGTCCGAAGCATAAAAATGAACATTTGGTTGCGTGATGTTCTCTTTGGCATATTCGATTGATTTGCTGCTGATATCAACTGCTTCAATAACGCCTTTCTTAATTTTCCTGGAAAGGAGATATGTGAGAGAGCCTATCCCGCAACCTATTTCAAGAATGTTTGTGTTTTTCGAAATTCCTATTCTACATATGCGCCTGTATAAATTGAATATCCTATCATTAATTCCTGTATCAATCTGATAATTAATAAACTCATCATAAAACTGTGAGGAGCTCATTATTGAATTGGCTTAATGAAGTTCATCAATTCCCTGTCGTGGTTATGAACGATCTTGCATTCATTATCAAATGCCATGGTTTCTCCGTTTTCCGGGGTATAAGCCTTCCACTCCGGTAAAAAATCTGGCACATTTGGATTTCCGGTTTTGATAAAGTTGATCCATGCTGAACTCATTTTCTCGGACAGCTTCCAGGCTTCTTCCGTATTGCCTGTCCAATCAGGTCTTAGATCTACAGTATGAAATGCCAGTGAAATGTCCAAGCCATGGAAGGAACCTTTTGATGCACTATCTACAGAGCTTTTCCACGTCAATATATAAAGATACAAGGGAGCATTTGCTTGCTTTACCCTGGCATCAGCAGTAGAAATGGTAAACGGTCTGAAAACCGTGTCAATTGAAAGAAGATCCTGAGGGGTATAGTTCGGATATGATTTGGCGAATAACTCAATATACCGATCCGTTCTTTTACCATATATTTTTGCCAACCGTTCCTTTGCCTGATCCATAGTCAGGTTTTTTTCTGCATAAACGGTATTCATAAGCTCGTTAAATGTAGTACCCATCATCAGGGGGATGTCTTTTGAAATATCGGCAAATGCCGGACTAAAAGGCTGCTGAAGTAAAACAACACCATCTACAGAAGGAGCAAAGCCAAACATCTTAGCCAATCCGGGTCTTCTTGGGCCGGAGATCTTGGCTATGGCATCATTTCCAGCTTTGACAAGTTTTGCGTAAGAAATTGTATCCAGCTTATCAGCATCATCCGGAGTGAACCCTAAGTTTTCAAGTACGGCAGAAGCAAGGGCCTGTGATTTCTCTTTGGTCATCACGTTAACAAGGGTACCACTTTGAATGATTGCCTTATGAAATAATCCTTTTGCAGAAGGCATGCACATTAAGGTACCAACTTTGCCACCGCCCCCTGATTCGCCACAAATTGTTACATCGGAAGGATTGCCTCCAAAATTCGCAATGTTTTTATTGACCCATTCCAAAGCTTTTACGATATCGAGCACGCCCACATTGGCTGATTGGGCATATTTTTCTCCGCAAGCCGACAAATCAAGAAAGCCCAGAATATTCAATCTGTGATTTACAGATACAATAACTACATCTCCATTTTTTGCCAGAGCTTTCCCATAGGTCATGGGGTCATTGCTGCTGCCAACATGAAACCCGCCACCATGTATCCAGACCATTACCGGTCGCTTCTTTCCATCCGACAAACCTTGTGTCCATACATTCAGGTTAAACAGTTTCTTCTCATCCATTGCAGAGTCTGCAATCCAGGGTACTATTTGTTTTGCAACAGGACCGAAATCACTGCATTCCAAAACTCCTTCCCATGCATCAGGGTCCTGAGGCGGCATGAATCGTTCAGCTTTAGCATACGGAATGCCCTTAAATGCATATATGCTATCCTCAATAATACCCGAAACCTCACCAGAAGTGGTTTTTACAACTGGTTTTTGATTTTGGTCACTTTTAGTCGAACATCCATTTAAAAAAAAGCCTGATGTGATTAAACCCAGGATTGAAAAGTATGCGAGCTTTTTCATAACAAAAACTATTATGTTATTTTAAGTTATTGCTTTATAGAACTATAATATGCTGCATGTCTATAAACCTGAACATATTTGCGTTTTGCTAAAATTATAAAAATTCAGAGAACATTTATTTATTCCATTCTTAATCTCCCAAACCAATTTATGAATATTTTATCGGAACAATAGTGGTTTGTCATTTACCAAATGAAAGGGATTAATTTATAACGTGTTTTCTTTGAGTATTCAATATATCCCTCCAGCTCAAGTTTTAAAGTTTTATCCTCCAGAAAAGTTCGGATTAACAAGAGCATAATCGCAATTAATGCGGGAATAATACTCCACATTGAAGTAGTGATCAATGGTATACCCATCAATGAAAAAATCATACCTAAATAACCGGGATGGCGGACGATCTTATATAACCCGGTATCACAAACAAAGTGCCCTCTATCTTTCTGAATTCTCACAACACTGGAAAAGAAATTGTTCTGTTTTCTTGCTGTAAGAAAAAGGATTTGACCGATGACCATTATCGCAATGCCGGAGACAGCAATCATCCAATTGAAATTTTTTGTCCAAAAGAACCTGCCGGAATCTAAACCTGCAATTATAATTATCAATAAATATGTAATTGCAGATAACCCAAGCAGCAACTTATCCCACGACTTAATCCCTTCTCCCAATTTTGAACGTTCATTTATCAAATCACTATTTGGGGGGATTGAGAGAAAATTCATGATTGTTGCCAGGATATTTGCAAATAAAAACACCCATCCCTGAATATAATCAATCCGGCCCGCAGAAACAAAAAGTATCGCTGAAAATATGAAATTAAATATCAGTCCCTTAATCAAAATTTTTTTCGTTTCCATAATTTGAAATTTAATGCTGTCCTGTTTTTTATATTGTCCCCTATGGGACTAGGTTTATTTGTTCATCTTTTCTCTACCTATATGATGTCCCTACGAGACGATTCCGTCAGGAATCAAATATGGGTAGAAAGAAAAGACCGCCTCCTGATACTCAAAGTCCCGTAAGGACGTAATAAATATGTGACTCTAATTAATCCAAAATATTTCAGTGATTTGAAACACAGAAGAATCTTATCATACAAACTGTTATGCTTTTTCAACTTAACAACATCGCTAAATCACACATGATTAACTAAAAGTTTTTCAGCGCCTTGTATCGCTTACCCCAGAATTTATAACTGGTGAGGGAAGTATAAACCATCAACAATTCAACAAATTTGAACCGCATTAAATAGTGAATGATCCGGTGTAATACTCCCAGAAACAGCAGAAAAATAAGTGTTTCTATAATATTCCTCAACAGTACGTTTGAAATAACAAAAAACAAATGATTGAAATAGTAAAAGAATAGTCCCGTAAGTACTGACGAAAGTATAAAATAGGAAATAATAAAGCCATGCGCAGTTTGGATGCTCTTTTTGGGACAATTGCTCATGCATCGCATACAGCTTTCACATCGAAATGTCCAGAATGGCCTATGATCCACTTTAATAATTGCCTTAACCGGGCAATTTTGAATACATGCATCACAATTGTTACAGTCCCCCGATGCATAAAATGTTTTGGCAAACACAAAACGACCTGCAAAATAATAGGCAATTGCAATTGGTGAAACGATAGCGTCAACAAGGATCTCATAAAACGAGATATATCTTTTTTTCCCGTGGAAGATTTGGTTTGCAAATTCAATCACCTTGGCTTTTTGTTTCTCATGCAAAACTTTAACGGTCCGTGTGTTCAATCCGGGATGAAGCGATACCCAGTTTGAAGGCAGATCCACTGATTTCATACCAGCAATACAATATCCTTTAAGCTTCAGAATGATTGCTGAGAGAAGGAATGCTGCGCCAGAAATTCCGGGGAGATTGTAATTACCAATTAACATACCGGCCCTTGTATCCATAAGTACTACCTGATTATTTCCTTTTGAGAAACGGGCAATAAAATTCAGCATAACAGGAGGGTAATTGAACCCGTGAACAGGAGATACCAGTATAATCATTGAATCTGCAGGTACCGGATTCTTAGATTTACGGTCGGTTTCTGCAATATTGCATATCTCACTTTCAAGTCCCAGATCGGTTGCTGTTGAAGCCATCCATCTGGCCACATTTTCGGAATTCCCTGTGCCAGAAAAATAAAAGATCGTAACGCGTCTGGCTGGCAATTTATTAAAAGACATCATACTAGTTTTTGACAAAATCCATTACTTCAATAAATATTTGATATATGGCTTGTGCATCAAATCCATGTCCACAATTTGCAAATAGGGTAAGCTTATTTTCAGTATTTAATGAAGCAATTTTGTTGTAGAGTTTTTCAGATTGGCTGTATGGAACAACAGTGTCCAGTTTGCCATGATACAAAAGCGTTGCGGTAGTGTTTGCATGGGTAATAGGACTTGCATCGCTTCGGCTTTCAAAACTATCACTACCTACTAAATTATTTATTGCTTCCGTTATTCCTGGAATAGATAGAAAATCCAGATCATTAAAATCGGTGGGCCCTGCCAGTGAAACAACTCCTTTGATGCTTCCTGACTTATATGCGTATAACAATGCTAAATGGCCTCCGGCACTTATACCAAACAGCGTAATTTCATTAAAGTCACTTCCAAATTTCTCGCTATTGCTTCTGAGATGAGAAATAACCAGGTCTATATCAGCCAGCATTTCATTATAGCCAACACCATTTAACGCATCTGCATAACGATAATTCATAGTAACTGCATTCAAACCCGAATCAGCAAACGCAGAAGCAAAATCTTCAAAATCTGATTTATCGCCCTCTTTCCAACCACCACCGTGAATAAAAATGACTGTTTGAGTACCATGTGTTCTGTTTTTGGCAAGATAGATATCCATAGCGTTTCGGATATGATTCCCATACGACTGATTCTCAATCAAAATTTTTTTTTCAAGTGAATAGGTTGATTGCTCGTCGCTGCAAGAAGCAAAAATCAGAACGAGAATTATCAAAACAAGCGTACTTTTCATGAATAATCAAGTGTAACGAAAATTGTAAAAAATCCCATCTCTACTGGTAGCCATCTTATTTCTTTGAAGCTGGTTTTGAAAATAAATAGGGACGCTCTTCTGTTTCTTTTTCTGTTTCTACATCTTTTTGACTTTCAGAAAGATCAAAAATTACAGGCATAACAAATTGCTGACGCACCGCTCTCCCACCCTGTCTCGCTGCTTTCCACTTAGGGGATGATGATACAACACGGTATGCTTCCTGATCTAAAACATGATTGGATCCGCGAAGGATTTTCACATCAACTACCTCGCCTTTTGATGATACAGCAAATTGTAAAGTAACCCTACCTGTAATTCCTTTTGCTTTAGCATCTGGTGGGTATACCAGATTGTTTTGAACCCATATTCTGAAATTTTCTAAACTTCCATCCTGAAATTCAGCCTGCTCTTCAACGAAAACAAAAGATGGACTTATATCATAATAGAATGGGAGTGTTAGCCTTAATGGTGTGTCAATTTTGATATTGCATTTGTATAAGAAAAGCAGCCTCAGTAATTCATAAGTTATGTCCTTATTCATACAATCTGAAACATCAGGACAAATGATGCGGCCGGTGGTATCAATAAAGAAGTTTATATTATAATCAACACTGTCTCTAAAAAAATCCACTCTTAAAGGTGTATGGAAATTCTGCCTCATAAAGCTTTGCAAATCATCCAATATCATGGATGAATCATTTGGGTGAATGGGAACCTCTTTCATTTGGAGATTCGCTTTACAATCATCTTTTACTTCATTGAAATAGTTTTCAACAAGAGAATAGTCCACAGTATCAATATAATTATCAATTACGTAAATCCACTCTCCCGATAAAAAGCCTTTTCTATAATTTCCTGCCGCAAATAATTCGCCATCGCTATATTTCCTGGTTAAGCCATCTTCAATAAACGGATTTACTGAAATGTATTCACCATAGTAAAGCATTTTGCCTTTGGTTGATTGATCTTCTAAAACATAATGATCATTTTTTATTACCACCTTTCTAAGCACATAGGCATCCTTTTTCTTTTCAACCTGCCGGTAATTTGCGTCAAGGTACAATTGAACTGTATCCTGAGAATAGCTCATCATACAGAATATGCTAAATAATACGATCAGGAAACTCTTTTTCATATTCAATTACTTTTAAGAAACATCTGTTAAACATAACTATTTTGGCATAAATCTGGTTGGATCTTCTTTTTCAATTTGCATTTTTTTCTGGATTTCTTGATATCCGCATCCGGGATGATGGATTCCAGGGAATCTATTTCCCGCATTTCAACATATTATCCTTGCATCTGAAAAACAGACTTACACGCATCTATTACTTTCAAAGAATTTCCGGTACCTGTAAAATATCTCAGCTCAATGCTCACAGTTTTGGGTATTATTTATGAAGGAAAGATATCATTTCTTCTTTCAAATACGCTAATTTTTAAACCTATAATGGCCGATAATTTTAAAATCAAATAAGCAATCCTCCATCACCTGTCCCTTTCCTATATTATGTACAATCAGAAATCTTTTACCATCACTGGATTTTCTATTTACCACAATGCCAATATGAGTAACTGCACCTCCAAGATTCCAGCAGACAATATCTCCGGGAAGGTAATCCATTGGATTACCAGTAATTGGTTTTGTAATTCCATGTCTTTCAAAGAATACCATGAGATTAGGGACTCTTCGATGATCAATATTGCTGTCGGTATGTTTTAACCCCCATATTTTTGGATATATACTGAAATGGGCTTTCATATCTTCATGAACTTCCTTTTGCAAATCAATCCCTAACTTTCGGTATGCCCGAATGATCACATCTGTACATACCCCTTTGTTAGCCGGAATATCTCCATTGGGATAAGGAATTGTAAAATAAGCAGGGTCATACGTTACGCTTTGTTTCGTTATCTCAATGGCAGCAGCAGATAACCTCTCATAAAAAGTCTCTTGTCCATAAAGATGGATAAAAAGACACAATTTCAGTATTATGGTTATTATTAGCCTCATAGTTACAGCCTGTCTCGTTTTCTGAAATAGTAAATGCCTGCTTTTGAAAACTGGCTTCTGTTTTTTTTCAAAATTTTCGCAATTCTATGATTTCCGGACAAACTCAAATCCATCTTCCGGGGATTAATGTTCCGCAATACCCACATTTTCCAACTTTTGTATGATTGCTTATGATCATATGTCCTTTTCTTTCGATGACCATTTTTTCACAATGCGGGCATTTCGTGCTTATATCTGCAGTTCCTGGAATATTCCCGATATAAACATATTTCATACCGGCCCTGGTTGCGATCTCTTTGGCTTTTTGCAATACAGCAACCGGGGTGGGTGGTAACTTGTTCAATTTGTACAAAGGCTGGAATCTCAAAAAATGAAAGGGAATATCCTGGAAACTATTCTGGCATAACCAGCTACACATCTTTTGTATCATATCCATGTTGTCACTCCATCCCGGAATGACAAGATTGGATATCTCAAGCCAGACTCCTTCCTGTTTGTATATTTTCAATGCATTAAGGACAGGTTGCAGCATGCCCGCATTGAGTCTTAAATAGGTGGTATTGTCAAATGATTTCAGATCAATGGTGGCTCCGTCGATCACCTTGCACAAATCACGTAAAGGCTGTTCATTGATATAACCATTGGAAACCAGCACATTCCGGATGCCTTTTTTTCGCGCAAGAACGGCAGTGTCGTATACATATTCATAAAAGGTAACCGGCTCTGAATAGGTATAGGCTATGGACCTGCATTTGTTCTGAACAGCTTTTTCCACTACCTTATCCGGCATCAGGTCATAATTCTGTGTTTCTTTAGGACTAGATTGGGAAATCGTCCAGTTCTGACAGTTCAGACAGGAAAAATTGCATCCGGCCGTAGCAATTGAAAAAGCGGTGCTTCCCGGCAAAAAGTGGTAGAATGGTTTTTTTTCAATAGGATCAACATTTATGGCGCAAGGATTTCCATATGCAATAGTATATAATTTGCCGGAATGATTGATCCGGCTCCGGCACTGGCTGGTCTCTCCGTTTTTTAATGTGCATTCATTAGGACAAATCAAACACTTTGTCCCCCTTGGAGTATTGATATAATGCATGCCCTCCCTGCTCCATTTCCACAAATCGCCAGGCATTTCATTTTTTCCGGATTCCATCTCCCCGACTGGGAATGAACGCATCGGAAAACAAAATGCTCCGGCAGCAACCATACATGCACCTTTTACAAATGTCCTTTTGTTCATAATCTGAGGATAAATGCAGTACCAATCAAAGTTAGTGAATTTTATGGCGCTCAGGCCGGTAAAAAAGGAGATTTACCAATACCCCTGTTGCAATTAACAGACTGATAATTAAACAGGTAATCTGAAGTCCAAATACCGGAAAGCAAATCATCGATACCAACAGGGTCCCACCTGCAGCTCCTGCCAGATCGATGGCGTATAAATTACCGGCAGCGGCCTTCATGGAACCTGATTCCAGATGGCAGGCCACATTAAAAGTAAACCCTGCTGCCATGGCAATTAATGTCATGATAACAAAAAGAAATGCCTGAATGATCCATCCTGCAACTTCTTGATGCCTGATCATAACCCCTATAACCCATGGAATCATCAAAACCAGGAACAACAATGCCAATTGAACCCATAGGTATACTTGTCTCAACTTCGGTTTTACAGGATCAACCCGAATGATGGTGGCAACAACCAGTCCCAGCATATAAAAACCTACAATCAAACCGATCGTCTGATAAATGTATCCAAAGATGATCTGAAAAATCATGAGAATCAGGAATTCTGCTGAAGCACCTGCAAAACCGGTAGTAAAAACCCCAACGCTTACGGGATTCACATTTTTTAATGCCATATACATGAATAAAAACAACAGCAACAGGATTGGAAATATCCATCCCGGACTTTTATGAATGCGCATCCAATAATGAATTTGGTGGAAATAGGCACGCGGTGTCAGATCCTTGTTGACAACAGTCTTTAAAGTACTGATCCGGCGCATGATGTTCCTGTTGTTTTGCAATATCAGGTTATCATCCAGGTTATAGGGATTGACATAATCATTGGTTATCCCGGAAGATTCTGCACACTTCGAAATATCAATCCTTACAGGAGCATCTGATGCAATAAAGTAATTTCTTTCTCCTGTAATGATCCCGACATTTTTAAATACCTTCCTAAGGGTAAGATAGAGGGTGCTATTAACGATGCCTGCCTCCTCACTGACATAATTTGCAGTTGAGCTAAGGCTGATGGAAAAGACACCTTTGGGGCCTAATGCCCGTCTGGCTTCATGGAAGAACTCCAGAGTATAATACCGGTTTATCTGGGCGTTTGACGGATCAGGCGTATTCATCAGAATGACATCATAAGTTGTACCAGATTCTTTTATCCACATGCGCGCATCTTTTGTAATTACATGAACTTGTGGAGCAAGCCGCGGATTGCCAAGCCTTTTTTCCGCATTTACCAGCCAGGGATTGATCTCGAGATAATCGATACGCTTTACGGATTTGTATTTTATAACCTGCTCAGTCATACCACTCATCCCTCCTGAAACAATGAGAACATGCTGTGCTTCGGGTCGCTGAAGCATGGCATAATGAACAGCTTCCTCATATACCAGACTGTTATCGGTACTGAAGAACAGATTTCCGTTTCCGTAAAAGTTTAACTGTCCGGCTGTTGATGTCACGGTAACATTGCCGTATGGTGTGTTATGGGTGTATATTACCTTCTGATGGATATAGTTCAGGGATCGGATCCAATAATCTGCCTTGCTGAAAAAAATAATGCACGAGGCCACTGTCAGCAGCGAAGGAATGATATATTGCCTGAATGTGCTTCCTGAGCCCTGAAGTATCCAGAAGCACACCATCGCATTCAAAATCAACACCAATGCGAGTACCTGAAAACTACCCAAAAGGTAAGAAAACAAAAGGCCAAATAACGCCCCGGCCAACATACTCCCTAATGATTCCCAACTATATGCCTGCGAGATACGATTTCCACCCGCAGCCTTGTTCAGGCATGCAGCCAGAAGGGTGAATAACAAACCGGATACAATGCAACAGGGTGTCAGCAGTCCCAGGCAAAATGCCATCACCGGTAGTAGCCCTTTTGCAGTTCCGGGCGGAAAAATAAGATGATCTAAAAGAACCATCGAAACCATCACGATAAAGGGCAGCATTCCTTCAAGCAATAAAAGTCGCAGGATCAGCCGCAAAACATCGGGAGATTGCTTTATCCTGAGGCCTAACCGTGAGCCCAGAGCCGTAAGGAGCATCCATAGGCACAGGATTACGCCTATGATCAACTCATTTCCCTGGAATATGTTTAATAATTCCCTGATAATCATCATCTGGGAAAAGAGGGTGGTTAGGCCCAAAACGATCAGGGCCGCAACGACTTTATCTCTTCTGACAAAGAAAGTTTCCCTGTGGATCATAGGTGCCGCGGGTTTCGTGTTATCAGATTTATGCAGAAAAACTTCTTTATAGTATTTCAGGTGTTTGAAAAAATGGATGAAGGCAATAATGGTCATGCCCGTCCCAAAATGAACATGCCATCTGAAAATTGACTCCAGGATATATCCAATTTATCGGTTCATTTTTCACCAAAGACATAAGCTTCGTAAACATAAATTTCGGCATCCTTCCAACCTTCCCATCCGATGCCGGCTTTATCACGTGCACAGTGTCCAAGGAATTCTTCAAGGGTCCATCCGGTTTGTGTGGCCACCTGGGGAAGAAATGTCCCTCCGGTATTGCCTTTTTTAATATATATCCCGTGCTTTCCCAGGACAATTTCATGAATCGATTGGATCCTTCTCATGGGAGTAAGGACCGAAATATCTATATCCACTTCGTTGAGTTCATCCAGCGTCAGATTGTTGAAACGGTAGTCATTAACGGCTGCGGCAACGGCCATCTCCTGAACGGTTTTGTACAAAGGCAAATCAGCACTGAAACGCCCAATGCAACCTCTCAGATTCCCTTCTTTTGTTAAGGTTACAAAAGCGCCTGAAGGGGTAAGAAGCTTTGCCGAAAATCCTTCTGTTTTTAATTTTGGTATTTCGTTGTTCTCCAGGTAATTTCTAATGGTTGCCCGGGCAATTTTAAGCAGTTGGTCTTTTTCTGACTGATTCAGGCTGTATTCATTATCACCGTTTTGCTTAACCTGGCTTTCAGCGTCCATTGTGGCTGTGATGGCATTATAACCAACAACCCGGCCTTTATCACCAAAAGACGCGTCACCGGAATTCATATACCGGATATGATGATAATGAATTGAGGGGTTGGTTTCGGTCATGTAAAGAAAGGTCAGCATGCTGGTCCATCCGCAGATGCAGGTAGCCAGATTTTGAATGCCTTTGCTCTGGCTGATATCAAGCGAACTCATGAAATCCCGGGACGAATTTTTCAAAATGGCATCTGCAGTTACTTTATCCACTTCGCAGGCGTCTTCATAATCAGGATAGTGTGAAAAATCAGTACTGATTACAAAGAGGTTTTTATCGTTCATATAAGGTTTTAAGGCCCCGGCAATCTTGCGGATGGTGGCGGATCGCTGAGTACCCAACAATATGGGTACAATTTGCAGGCTGTCCTTATAAATAAACTGTAGAAAGGGTAGTTGCACTTCAAGGCTGTGCTCATCGGCATGGGCTTCGGGAAGTGAAAGCATAATTCCGGGGTTTTCAGCAACCAGGTCCCTGGCTAATGCCATATTCACTTTTACCAGTCCCAATGGAGTCAGGAAATTACCTGTGCAATATACCGAGGCGCCCTCAAAGCTGGCTCGGTGACTTGAACCAATTACAAAGACATTCTCATATGTTCTCTCCCGTGTAAGTTGGTTGTATGCCGATGCGGCGACTAAACCGGAATAAGCATAACCGGCATGTGGCGCTATGATCCCTATTATTTTTCCCTGATTCTTCGAAGGTGTGGCTTTTGAAAACAGGTTGTCCAAATCGCGATAAAGTTCATCACGACCAGCAGGATAAAAACTGCCCGCAACAGCAGGCTTCCGGTTAATAACTGAATCGCTTTCCATGACGGATAATGATTTTTCACCTTTCCGGGCATTTTTGTTGCGATGGACACAGTAGGTAAGCCCCGGCAGTAACAAAAACAAAAAGAACAATGAAATAACGCCCTTTTTCATCGGAAACGACTTAAAAGAAAGTACTGCAAATAATATTAAAGTTACTTAACCTGCTTTGAAAATAACTTAATTCTCATAAAAAATATGATCATTTTTAAGATTTTTCCCGGCAATGAAAACAGGTGTGTGAAAGCGAAGGTCTTCAGATCTTTTCAATATCTTTCCTCCCAGGGGAATCGTCGCAGGGAGGTGCCATACTTCAGAGACAAGGAAATCTCATGAGAGCCAAAAGAATTCCGGGCCATTTCATTCGAACCGTAATCGAATGCATACGTGAAATAAATATTGTTGTGTTTGAATCCCAGCAGAAGTATGGCATCATTGCTGGTTCGGTAACCGGCTCCAAACCAGCAAGACTTTTTATAAACAAACCGTAATAAAGCATCTGCCTGGGCTTTCAGTCCTTTGCCAACCTTGTCATTCGACTTGACCAGGCAGGTGGTTTCATATTCCCAATCGGGGTTATTTTTGAATTCGTTGTGAAACGAGGTCAATATAGTATGTATACGGTTATAACCTACTTTGGATGAGCTTAATTGCAATGAAGCGTTGCTGAATGCCAGCCTTGACTCAAACAATTGCTCAGCAGCATAGCCCACATGAAATTTCCGGGTTATGTAATTGAACCCAACTGCAAAGTCAGGAATCCAGATACTCCCATTGGTCAGGCGTGACATCTGATCATCAGGGTTCTTAAATTCGACATACTTTCCTTTGATTTTCATCTGCATTAATGAGCCGGTAAGTCCGAATGACATCTGCGCACGGTTCAGAAATATGTGGTATGCGTATGTAGCGCTGAAGCCAGCACGTTCAAATGCCCCATTGTAATCATTGATCAGTGCAACGCCAAGTCCGGTGCGACCGTCCCTGTTGCTGATCAACCGGTTGCCTGAATTTGTTGTTTTCACATCCTTCCTGCGCTTCAGCAATCTGGTCTGAAAATTGAATGAATAGGTCTGCGGCGTGGGTATACCATTGCCAAATCCAACCCATTCAGCCCTTCCGGTAAGGTTTGCAATAGTCATCCCATCAACTCCTGCAACTGCCGGATTAATCAAAAACTCATTCATGATGTAGTTGCTGTACCTTGGAACTTGCTGGGCATATGGAACACATGGAGCCAAAGCATACAATAGCAAACACAGGAGCGTCCTGTAAAGCAATATTCCGGCATTCATAGTTGATCTGTTTTTCATTTTCATACCTGAATTCTATCAATACATTACGGACACATACCCCTTGTATGGTCTGGAGCCATTACCCGGATCGATCACATAAAAATAGGTGTCAACCGGAACAAGATTACCCTTGCTTTTGCCATCCCAGGGGACCGGATAACCCTTTTCACTCCTGTACACCAACATACCCCAACGGTTATAAACACTAACGACACATTCGGGGAATGCATCCAGGAAATCGATCTCCCAGGTATCATTGGGGGGAATCCCGTCGGGACTGAAAGCGGAGGGGGCTATATGAGCAAGATCAAAATCTATTGTTGTTGTACATGTATCAGCATTACCTGCCGCATCGGCCACAATCCATTGCAGGGTATTTCTTCCGTTATCCACGAATGTCTGTCCTGTGAGATCATTTGAATATACCGGCGTTCCGCCATTATAGCTAAAACTATAAGTCAGGTTGCCCGAACAATTGTCCACCGCCAGGGGAACACAAATGCTATCACCGGGTTGCATCTCAATAATTGATTGCCCGTTCTCCTCAATGGCCTCAATATGATATTCCTGCATACATTGCTGTATATCAGGCCGTTCATGATCTCCTAAAATTACCTGAAGTGTAGCGGTATCGGAACAACCTGATAACCGGTCGGTGACAAACAGGCTTACGGTTCCTTGCGCGGATGTTCTCCAGGTTACACGTATATCGGAACTGTCGTTACTCATGATGGCATTTCCGTTAGTGGCCTCCCACAAATATCGGTACCGGGGGCTAAAATCGACAACCTCGTACACAATTTCCGCTGAGGTTGAACAAATGGTTGCCGGGCCCGTGATCTCAGCAACAGGGAGTTCGCGAACAAAGAGGGTATCTGAAGCAACAAACCTGCAGGTGTTGTAAATGTATTCATAAATAACAACATGCGATCCCAAACCAAGCTGGCTTGTGTTGATCACGGAACAGGGCGTGCCGTTAACATAATAGATTCCGCCTTCCGGAGTGCCGCCTTCCAGCGTAACTTCATTGCCCATGCAATACTTCTGGGGCAAATTAAAGCTGAAAGTAAATGAGAATGGATTATTGATAGCTCCGGTTGAAGAACTGCTGATCCTGCAAAAGGTTGAATTATTAACCAGATCAAGCGAAGATATTACGGTTCCGGGAGCAACAGGAGCGATCGTCATTGTATCATGGCTGGTGGTTCCCTGATATTCAAAATCTCCGTCACCATTTATGTCAGTCATCCAAACTTCACCGTCCGGAACATCAGAGAAGGTGATTGTTATCCTGCCAACATCGCCGCATGTATGAGGGCTGAAATAAACCACATTGGTAATCTCAGGTAAAACCACATCATTTATGGTCACGGAGGAAGCATCTGTAGTCGCACAGCCATTAAGGTCAATAACAAAATTACTGTAACTTCCGGCAGTCATATTGGATAGTATGACGCCTCCCTGGGTATCCGAAATTCGATTAATGGGTCCTACAGAGCCTGATCCGCTCTGATAAGATATTGCATAGGATGTGGACGCGGAAAGACCTGAAATGGCAATGCTTCCGTTGTTTATTCCGCATTGGGTAATATTATTTGCCGTAAGGGTAAAAGCCGCAGGAGCAATCACAGTTATTACAGTTGCCGTTGCAGTCGGATTGCTATTTTCAATGGTTGCAGAACGTGCATAAACAGTAATATATCCAAGGGTCGCTGCTTGCGGGTTCACCGGTTCCAAGGTAATAAATGGTGCTGCAGTAACTATTGTTCCTGTTGCAAGTGTTGAAACCTGTCGTAAGCCTGAAGGTAATGTCCATACGTAATCTTCAGCCGATTGTACGGCAGCAATAGTGTAAGTTGCAGTGCCACTTGTACATATCGACGCGGGTTGGGCAATAAATACCGGATTGGCCAGCTTACAAGCTGCTCCGTCATAGGAAATGGGATTGGTAAAGATAGTGTCGCTGTATACATTACACGATCCTATCATTCCGAAAACTCCAATCTCAACAGGGTTCCCGGTGCCGGCAATCATATTTACAGTAACCTCACGGCCAAGTCCGGTAACCACACCTGTCTGACCGTTTATATTCATTCCGCCAGGCAGCATCCAGGTGTAGCTGTCAGCACCAATATCGTTAATGCGATAAACGAACGAAAATCCTTCACATACCGAGGTATGCTGGACAACAAATTCAGGAATGCCCAAGGTCCCTTGTACATTCACCGGAGTTGTACAAATGGTAAAATCCGATGGGCATTGGGAAACATGTGTGGTTACACAAACGGCCCCACCCTGTCCGGACTGGGCCGGGATGGTTATGGTTGTGCCGTTGGGTATGGATAATATCTCGAATCTCACCGCGTCGGCAAATGTTTGCCGTCCTCCGGTGGCATTGGTGCCAATGGTAACATACCCTGAATTTCCCTGTGAGAAATCGTATTCTCCAAGTTCATGCCAGATGCCATTTTCAGGAGGCGCATTCATGTTGACAAAGTATTGAGAGGTTCCGTTGCCGGCATGTACGGTAACCGGAACATCCTGCCGTCCATCCCATTCTGAGAAATACGACATCGATACCCTGTACCTTCCCGTGTAAGGAAGGTTGGGTGTATAGGTTATCGAATTGGACAGACTGTTGTTGTTAGCCGACCGGTATTCCCCATTGATCATGTTGGTACGCTCTTCCCTGCGCCAGGTGCCATTTATGACAATCCCTGCGGCATCATTATCATCCAGCAGGGTGGACCGTAAAGCTTCAGGCAAAGACCAATTGTAAGTTCCCGTACCGATATCGTTGACACTGTAGGTAAGCATATCACCGGGACAGGCGGCCAGCGGTTCTTCGATAAAGTGAAAATCCACATCCTCACCAGAAATGCTGACATTGCCAGACACCTGTTCTGCTGTCTGGCTTGATCCGCAATATTCCCCGCGGGCCAATACACGAACCGGCCCTCCTGTGCCATTAACCACATTCACGGTGATGGATGGCGTATTGGTAATCAGGTCATCAACAGTTAATCCATTGGGAAGCTGCCAGAGATATGAAGAAGCGCCGTTGATGGGCTTTATCTCAAAGTTCACTGTTGATCCCACGCATACCTGCAAAGGAGCGGTGATGAATTCAGGGATCAGTTCACTCAGCGTCTGATGCCAAACATAAGGTATGGAGTCTTTTATACTGGCTCCTCCGCAACCGTTTACCGAAGTCACTACAATATAACCGCCATCTGCTCCGTCATTCTTGCATCTCCAGTTAACCCAGCTAACCGGCATCATGGTATCTACAGGCGAGGTACGGTTAAGTAACTCATAATTGGATTGCCCGTCGTGTCCAGGTTCCCAACGCGGCTCGAATTGCAGGGCCGATCCATGGATTTCCCAAATATGACTGCTTGCCAGGTTGTTCAATATATAAATGGGCTTATAGGAATCCCCGTCGCAGATCTCTATCTGGCGCAGGGTTCGCATATCCTCATCCACAAAAACCAAATCACCCGGGGAAGATGAAGATACCTGTATTCTTATTTCCAGCGGGGCGCTTCGCAAGCTACCGTTTTGTGCCACTACCGTCATGACTCCTTCCATGGGAGTATGAATCACCTGGTTTAGCACGTTTGAGGCGGTAGATATAACCGTACCATCAGGTAGGGTCCAGATATACTGTGTAGCCCCTGCAACCTGCGATACGGTGATATTAGGTGAAGTACCCTGGCAGAATTCAGTATTTCCTGAAACAAACGCAGGTGGCAACAGCGAACCGGTTGTGCCGATACCCACACTGAACACATCTCCCGTACAACCACGCTCGGTCACAGGATATACATCAAGGAAACCGGCTCCGGCCGTCACTACTCTTATTAAGTTCTCTTCATCGTTCAGATCTCCGTCGTCAATCAATTCAAATCCGGCGGGGATATTCCAGTAATAGGTGGTGGCATTGCCGGTAACGGTAAAGGTATAGGTTTGTCCGGCCACCAGGTTCATGGGGTTTTGTCCTGTTGGATTGGTAATGTTTATGGCCGTTATGGAAGCAGACCCATGATTCTGGGGCCAGGCATAAAATTCAAACCATTCGCTTCTGGTGCAGGTTCCGTTATTGGGGTCATAGGTTCTGACCCTTACCGTGGAGTTCTGATCGGTAATGTGAAACAAAGCAGCAGAATGATTGGCAGTCAGATAACTTACAAAGGTCAGGTTAGCATCCCATTCCCATTCATAGTTCATTTGCGGATCGTTGTTGTTCACCCAGAGCACAAAATCACTGTTGGCACAAACTGCATCCGCAGTACCCCCATCTGTACCAAGCGCCAACTCGGGCTTTTCGGGTGCACGGGATACTGAAACCATAAAACTATCAGCGGACATGCTTCCCGAACAACCATCGTTAAATACATGTGCTACAATATAGCCCATGGTAATATCGATGGCCTGCACTTCGATGGATCCCGAAGTCGACCGGGGATAAGTCGTCGGGTAAATTCCATAAGGAAGGGTCCATACGACGGAATCAACCAGCGCGTCACTTCTCAGACTCACAGTAGCGCTAACTTCAAGGCAAAGCACTGCAGGAGCTTCTTCAAATTCAGGCTTTCCAGGCAGCGAATTGATGCTTAACGGATTCGACGAATAAGGCTCAGAATTGTGACCGGAATAAACAGATTGTACCTGAATGGAACCTCCTATGCCACTTCCAACAAGTATTACCGCATCACTGCCATTTTGCGAAACAAGAGTGATTCCTTCGGGCATTTGCCATACATAGCTATCCGGAATGATGTCCTCGTGAGGAACTGCCCTGATCTGCAACACCTCTCCCCCACAGACGATCACCGGTAAAGGATGACCGTTTTGCTGCATGATATTAACGGGAGGTGGCGCTACCAGCAGGATAACTGTGTCGGTTGAAAAAGGGCAAACGCCATTATCAATGTTCCAGCTAAAATAGTTTGAACCAGCCTGCATATTGGTAACCCCGGTTTTGGGATCATGCACATCAGCCAGAGCACCGGTTCCATGAGTCAATTCCCAAATGGATGTTTCTAAAGGTAAGGGGGCATTCCCATCCATGGTAGTGCTAAAAAGCGGAGGTAAAATAAACTGGTCGGGACCTGCATCTGCCACTGTGGGCTGTGGAAGAATATGCACGGTGTAAAACACTGTATCGCTTTGTCCGTATGCGTTTACAGCCACAGCTGAAATAACAACATCAACCGGGCTGGTACCATTATAACCTGCATTTACCACAATAGAGTCAGCCGATGAAAAGCCTGAAAGTTCATCAGGCAGATTCCATATATAGTTTGTAGCATAAGGATCGTGTTCCACACGATAGACCAAACCGTTGCTGTTGCCACAGATGGTGCTGATGTTGGTTGTGTCATTTTCGGACACAAAGACAGGTTGCTCCGGTTCTATGTAGTCATTAAAGGTTTGCGCAGAGGTTCCGGCCAGGATATATTCTCCACGCAGCTGGCCGGGAAGGGTAAGGGTGTGAATTGCCGTATTGGGAAGTATGGATACATTGGCATCCCATGGTGCGACAGAATTGTCGGTCCTCGAAGGCATGCGCAATTCACTTTCACGGCTTATATCCACCTGACTGTTATATTGGTAATGATTAACTATGCTGTATTGAGGGGCTGCTGAAGCGGCCTTTGCCACATAAAGTCCCCAGTATCTTGTTGAATCAACCGACCGGATGGTTGTGCTGTTTGTAGTCGACGGATCCGGCGGCATGTGATCAACGCGGTAGAGATGAATGCCGTTCGATGTGCCACTGGTACGGACAGCCTCAAGATAATCGCCATCGGGATGATAAAAGGATATATTCGCGGGCGATACGTAATTGCTCAGGCTTTCATCTCCTATAGCAGCGCCTGATGCAATCCACTGGAATCCCTGGGCATCTGTGGTAAAAACAGCATCCGAAGGGCCGCGCCGGTCTTCCAGCACAGCACCCGCTCCCTCATCAAAATTGAAATATACCACAAGGTTTTTGCATTGATACGGATGTCCGCCATTGATCTTTTTACACATCCACTCGCGGATGGTAGTCTGATCGAGGGCTACATTCCAGAGGGCAAATTCATCGAGACTTAAGTTGGCCCTTCCTCCGGGGAAATTGCCCGATTGCCATGCCGGAGCATTGCAAAAGTAAAGCTCCTGGATGGGGAAATTCACGGTCACATTTCCCGAAGCCCTTTCCATTCCATCTACATAAATAGTGATGGTCGATCCGTTTTTGGTAATGGCATAATGATGCCATTCGTTTACATTTCCTATTGGGGTTCCGCCGTTGATGTTAATATCGTAATCCCAGTGACGGCCGTATCTGACTCCGCAATAGGTATTGGATCCATCAACACCCAAAGTAAAATTACAGCTGTTTGCCTTGAGCTTGCTGGTAAGATTAAAGACCTCTCCCCAACCTTTGGCCCAGAATGTAGCAGTAAAATTGCTGAGATTGAGGTACTGGACAAGTCCCATCACCGAACCTGTAGGGGTTTGTGTATCCAGCAAAGCCCTCCCCGATCCGGGCCTAACCGGGCTCAACGAATGACGGTGGCCGATGTTGTATTCCGCGCGGTAGGTTTCTTTGCACGATACGGTCAGCGAATGTGCAACCAGGTCGGGAACTGCTCCGGCATGAAGCCAATCCTCAACACTGGCGTCATTCCTCCTTAAAAGCCTTAGGTCTGATTCCCCGCCGCTGGTGTAAGCGTCCGGATTCCCGGGATAGGTATAGGTCACATCATAGCTGGATGTGGTTCCATTAGCCAGGAATACGCCCATGATTCGCTCATCTGCTATGTCATCGTAATACTGAGGGATATTATTATAATGCGGGGTCCCGTCATACATATACACCTGTATCCCGGATGGTGAGCCATTGGCTACATTGTAAACCGAAAGCCTGTCGCCCTGGGGATGCGTAACACTTACCGAGGCACCGCTCCAAGAAGCCGGATAAATATAGCGGCTGTAATCGCCGATAGCGGCACCTGAAATTGCGTAACGCGACCGCTCGGTAATGGTAATGTTCCTGAGGTAACCCTGAATGGACCAGCTGACATAATCGTACAATCCGGAACCGGTATAATCGGGATAATCAAATTTATAGTAGGCTCTGAGCGAAGAAAAGCGGGCATCGTTGCGAGGTACCTTTTTGCACATGAAATCTCTGATCTCATCCACCGTGCGGGCTGCGTTCCACAACCTTACTTCATCGATCTCTCCCCGGAAGTGACCGCTGCTATTGCCTCCACTGTATAATGCAGCAATGGTAAACCGGTCTCTGTGTGCCTGGGATAAATTAAAATTGTTGTCAGCCACCTTCATCCCGTTGAGGTATAAGGTGTAGCGCACACCATTCTTTACTATAGCAACATGATTCCACAGATCAGCCTCAATGACTGGCCCTGTCAGTTTAGAATATACACTTCCGTTGTTGCCGGTCTCCCATACAAGCCTGTTATCCTTTCGGATTTTGACTACATTATAATTGTTATCAGCGCCTGCGGCAGAGAAAGACAGCACCACCTGGTTCGTATCGGAGAAGGTGGTCTTAAACCATGCTTCAAGGGTATAGTTCGATGTTTCATCAGGTATGTAACCTGTACCTGCGTCGATATAATCGTTGATGCCATCAGTCATTATTGAGAGGCCGGCACCAACGGTATCTCCCTCAAGGATGATTTGCTGCTGCCAGCAACTGCTCGAACTGATTCTTTCTGAGAAAACCCTAAATTTGGAATACCTTGCCAGCAGGGTACCCAACGGCTCTGTGATGTCACGATCCTGGATCAGGTCCCATACTCCATAACAAGTTGACCTCCCGGCAAAGCTCAGGTGGTTGGCCAATTCAAAACCTGCGGACTGCAGGCTGTCGAGTACTTCATTAAAAACCTCGCCCATGGCGTCTGATTCATCAGCAACGCATACCCTGTTGATAAAGGCATTGTCGGTATAATAGTCGGGGTACACGGGGGTATTAAAGTCCAGTTCGCCGGACAATGCCTGTCCAGTCGGCCCGTTCTCACACCCGTAAAAGGTATGGTTACCTCCTTCGTAGCAAATGATTCTTTTATTATAATAGTTAGCAAGAACAACGTCTGTATTGTTGCGGTATCCGCCCTGACAACGGAATTCGTTTAGCAGGCAATCACGGTACATGTTGTTAAAGCCCGCCTGGTCGTTGGGATGAGCCTGAAACCAGTTATATAGTACACTGCGCCAATTCGTGCCGCTTTGCGAATCCCGGCATTCATTGGAAGAGTTGTTGCTATTGCTGAGTGAAAAATACCAGGTAGAGGCCAGGGCATCCCAATTGTTGGGATCAATCATGCTCACCGTCCTGTTATTAATATCGTAGTATCGGGGAAATGCACCATATACGCGCACTATACGCGGAAGATTTCCTGGTCCGGCGGTTTCGGTTACCTGCTGGAACAAGTCATTGATGAATACACCCCGGGCTTCCACATCTCCCAGTCCCGGATACTCCCTTACACGCAAACGCGCCTGCCAGAAGTACCCGTCGAATCCCTGGGCATAATTCCACATCTCATTGCCTACCTCAAGGTAGAGGGTCAGATCGGGATCGAGCCCGTTCATGAATAAGGCAACCAGGCTGTCAACATAGGGCTTGCCGGCGCAATAGGGAATGTTCACCCATGGATTGGTATGGGTGAGATTGGAAAGCTCAATGATGGTTTCGTAGTTGCCACCATTTCCGTTATTGATTACATAGTAATTCTCCGAAGTCCGTTCATTCCATCGCAACCTTGCCAGCATATCCGTATTTTCAAAAGGATGGCCGTTGGCCATTACCCTTCGGGACAAAATCCCATTGGAGTTAAGATATCCCATATAACGGAGCGAGCGAAACTGCTGCATCCTTTCGAGAAATAAGGGATTGAACCTGGAACCGGCGTCAAATTGAGCCTCCAGCCCAGGGTACAGCATCACTATATCCCGGATGGGATCGGCAGGGTCCGATTCGAGAATGCTCAATACGTAACCATGCACCATCCAGAATTGGCTGCATTCAACCCTGCCGTTGCCTGTCGGGCGCGAATCGAAGGAATAGTCTCTTCCGGCATACGGAGCGCTGTTATCGGGTTTCCAACTTTCTCCGTGGTCAGTATATGGAACATTGGATCCGGCGACTTCGATTCCCTGGTAGCTGATGCGGCCACGGCCTTTCCATTTCAGCACCCATCCCTGCTTTGGCAATCCAGACGGGAAATAGATCCTGCGACTGAAACTGGTGATTCCGACGGGACTTGATGGATCTGCAGGTTGGTTCGGATTTGCCGATTTTGGCCTATATTTGTATACTGTTGTGGGAAACTCAACCGGATAACCATCAGGGCGTATCTTGCCCTGGTCTACCATCATGTCCCAAAAGCTGATGAAACAATCGGCCCAGTTTGCTCCCCAGGCGCTGTTGTTCACTGTACCACTCCAGTCTATATCCCAGTTGTAGTATCCACCATTGACTACTTTAAAAGAATCGAGCCGGTTGACCTTATACCAGGGATGGTTATTCTGGCCAACCACTTCCCAGGTTCCTCCGTTCTTGAAAAAGTCTATCAGGGCAATCTCATCATTGCTCACACCAATGCCGGTTCCCAGGTCAATACAATCGGGCTGGGTAAAAGCAGTAAAGCAAATAAGGGAAAAGGAGATTGCAAGTAAAGGCCTGCATATTCGATGATATGACATTTGCCGATAAGTTTTATAGCGAAAATCCCTGGGTAAAGGCAATTCTCGCTGGGTTTAGTTAGTCTTCAGGTTGCTGTAAAATAGTTAATTATTTATTAAACAGCCGTTTTGTCAATATTATTATACGAAAAAATCAGGGCTGGGGTTACCGAAGGGATATTTACCACTGATTACAATGGTTTTAGAAATATTTCACTGCAAATTTACACAGATTATATGGCAATGTCGCTTTAGCAAAAGCATTAACAATATCAACAGGCAATAGATTCAAGTAAATTGAAGTACCATTATGTTTAATGCTATGTGAGCTAATAATTTTTGAAACCAAGCCGGTATAAAATTCTGCGTAGTTAATTGGCCATAACGTTGAGTGTATGCAGCGTGCGGGAGTTCATGGCCTCTTCATTATCCACCGTTACTGCCCTTGCCAGCGAACTCTGAACTTGCAAATTGCTCTGAAACCCGCATGATGTATACACTGTGTTGTAGCCAGTTATTTTTTCAAATATTCCATTCTTGATTTTGTCATCTGAAAACTCTGTTTCAATCTTACATCAATATTTACCTCCGAACCATAATCATTTATATATCAATTGTAAATACTTTCAGCTAATTTACTTATTGATTTTAAATGGTTTTATCGAACTTGTGAACTGTATGGTTTGAGGA
>CAZTSR010000021.1:0-57282 GCA_964615995.1 uncultured Bacteroidales bacterium | reverse complement strand
ATCAAGTATCTTAGATATAAACTCAGTTAATTTAAATTTTTACCGGACAGCAGTGTTTTGGAAATCAACAAATCAACAAATGAATATAACTTTTCATTTGTAATGAATAAATTTCATAAATTTCGCATATTTAGGCCCAATATGACACAAGTTCAAAATCCTGAGCTCCAGTTGGCATTTGATTTTGTACAATTTACCAACCGGAATATTTTTCTGACCGGCAAGGCAGGTACCGGAAAAACAACCTTTCTGCACCAACTGAAAAGCATATCGCCCAAGCGAATGGCTGTGGTTGCCCCTACCGGCGTTGCAGCCGTTAATGCAGGCGGTGTTACCATTCATTCTTTCTTCCAGCTCCCTTTCCATCCGTTTATTCCCGAATCGTATTCAGGATCTTCAGATTCCGGTCAGCCCGTCAATTTTAAGCTCGGAAAAGAGAAAATCAGCATCATCAGAACGTTGGATCTTCTGATCATTGACGAAATCAGTATGGTTCGCTGCGATTTGCTGGATGCCATTGACACGGTGCTCAGACGCTACAAAAACAAAAGCTTACCTTTTGGCGGTGTCCAGTTGCTCATGATTGGCGACATCCAGCAGCTATCGCCGGTTGTAAAAGATACCGAATGGGAATTGCTGGAGAAATACTATGACACACCCTTCTTTTTTGGCAGCAGGGGCCTGCAAAGTACCAATTATATTACCATTGAATTAAAGCATATTTACAGGCAGCAGGATCAGATATTTATTGACCTCCTCAATAAAGTCCGTAACAACTGCCTCGACACACAATCACTGGATCTGCTGAATCAGCGTTGCCTTCCCCAATTCAATGCACAGGAACATGAAGGATATATTACGCTGACTACTCATAATTCCCAGTCACAGGCACTCAATGAATCACGATTAAATCAACTCCAGGGCCAGGAATACGTTTTCTCTGCGGAGATTTCAGATGATTTCCCTGAATATTCCTATCCTACCGCTCCTGAACTAAAGCTTAAAAAAGGCGCGCAGGTTATGTTTGTAAAAAACGACATTTCCAGAGATAAACTTTACTTCAACGGGAAAATCGGTAAGGTGATTCAAATAAACGAGGACCGCATTGTCGTTCAATGTCCGGGCGAATCTCAAATGATCGCCGTGGAAAGGGCCGAATGGCAGAATATGAAATACGCGTTAAATGCTGATTCCTATGAAATTCAGGAAACTGTGATCGGAACTTTTGTCCAGTTTCCTTTAAAACTTGCCTGGGCCATTACCATTCACAAGAGCCAGGGCCTCACTTTTGACCATGTGGTGATTGACGCCCACGCTTCCTTTGCACATGGCCAGGTTTATGTTGCGCTGAGCCGTTGCAGAACTTTGGAGGGACTGGTACTCAGCACGCCCATTAAAAACCAGAGCATCATTAACGATCATTCTGTTCTGGCATTTACCCGGGAACAGGAATTGAATCAACCGGACGACATGCAGTTGAAGGAATCCAGAATGTCTTATGCCGCTTTCCTGATATCCGAATTGTTTGATTTTGATTCATTGCTCCGGCTTTTGTATATATTGCGGAAAGGGATGCAGGAACATCAGTCAGCCCTCATAAATCCTGCTATTACCTCATTGGAACAAATGATCGCTTCATTAAAAAATGATGTTGTGGAAGTATCGGGTAAATTTATGGGGCAGGTGAAACAACTGTTGATTTCAAACCCTGAGCCGGAAACAAATGAGGCTTTACAAGCCAGGATTTCCAGGGCGGCGGAATACTTTATTGGGAAAATATCGGTCATTGTTACCGATCCTCTTAAAGACATCCCTATTGAAACTGATAATAAAGCCGTCCGCAAACAACTGGAAGAAGCCTTAAAAAATGTCCGGGTCGAATCTGCCTTTAAAATTCTCTGTCTGGAAGCCATGTCAGGTGGATTTGAAATTCAGAAATACCTGAATATTAAGGTAAAGTCGGTATTGGAAAGTCAGCAGGTAAAGATACCGAAATCAAACTCCGTAAAACAGGATGCGGAGATTGCTCATCCATTGCTTGTTTCTATGCTGAAGGACTGGAGGAGCCAGAAATCGCATGAACAAAACCTTCCGGCCTACATGATTTTGCATCAGAAAGCCATTCATTCCCTTATTAACTTGCTGCCGGGAAATCTGAGCGAATTGAAAAAGGTGAAAGGCATCGGGAAAGACAAGCTGGCAAAATACGGAACGGAGCTGCTTGAAATAATCCAGGAGTATTGCATGGCTCAAAACATTCCGATTGAACAGACACCGGTTGAAGCACAGAAACCGGATAAGGTAAAATCGCGGGAAATTAGTTATACCTTTTTAAAAGAAGGGAAAAGTATTTCAGAAATTGCTGCCATCAGAAACATGGCGCCAACTACTATTGAGGGCCATATTGCACATTACATCGAAACAGGTGAAATCCCGATTACTGCTTTTGTAAATGAAGAAGTTATTGATATGATTTCCAATGCCTTTGAAAACCAGAATGACTACCGTCTTTCGCCGGTAAAAGAATTTCTAGGAGATCAGGTATCCTGGAGTGAAATTCGCTTTGTATTGAAGCACCTTGTTTACACCGGAAAAATCCGAAAGGAGGAATTGCAGTAATTCAGTTATCTGAGATATTGGGAATGAGGAATGAGAAATTGCTGCCTACTCCTGGTTTGCTATCTACCCAGATTTTGCCATGATGTTTTTCAATCAAATCTTTACACAGAATTAAACCAAGACCGGTACCTTTTTCATCCCGTGTTCCAAAAGTGCTGAAACTCGATTCAATGTGGAACAACCTTTCAACGTTATCTTTTGGGATACCAATTCCTGTATCGGAAACGACAATGGTAGTAGATGCTTTATCCTGAGTGACGCTTACAGTGATTTTTCCACCGTCAGAGCTGTATTTGATGGCATTGGAAATCAGGTTCCGGAGTACAATTGTAAGCATATTGATATCGGCAAATATCTCAAGATGATCTGTAGTTGAAACTTTCAGTTCAATATTTTTCTCAGCCGCCAGATTCTTGTGAAAATCCAGTATTTCATTAAGAAGATCTGTCAGATTAAATCTTCCCGGATCGAAACTGATATTATTTGTTTGAACCATGGACCATTCGAGGAGATTGCTTAACAGGGTATGTGTTTGCAGGGAGACCTCATAAATGATACTTACAAATTTCTCTACCTTATCAAATTTCTGTTTCCGGATATTATCCAGCAGCAACCGGCTAAAACCGATCAGCGAATTAAAAGGACTCTTCAGATCGTGTGCAATAATTGAAAAAAGCCGGTCCTTTGAAGCATTTGCAGTTCTCAGACTTTGTTCTGAAATTTCAAGGGCTTTCCGCGCTTTAATTCTTTCAATTTCAGAGGTGATCCTTGCTCCTACAATCCGCATAATATCTTCAGCTTGCGCAGGCAGATTAAGAGGCTTGCGCGACATGGCACATAAAATGCCGTTAGGTTCTCCTTTTTTATTGTAAAGAGCAGTTCCTACATATCCCTGGATATTCAGTTCAAACAGATCTTTTGAATTGGGAAAAAAGTCTTTGACATTCTCCGGATATACACAATATCCTTTTTTGGAGGTGAGATCACAGGGTGTTCCGGCCAGATTGTATGTAAATCCCTGAATGATCGTACCATCCAAAAACATGGGAAAGCCTTCCACCTTGTTTTCCTCAACTTTCAGTCCGATAATAACACATTCAGCATGAAGCCATTCAGAAAGACGCTGTACAATACTGTTAAAAAATTTCTCACCAATATCGCCTACTGCCGTTTCAACAAGCGCATGAAACAATTTTTCATTAGCGATATAGGCCTGATTTTCTTTTCTTAAACGATCTATCTCGTTGTGAAGCTGTTCTATGGATTTATCTCCACACTCCATTCAAAGGATGCAATTTTGTTCTGTCCGGCAAAAAAGAACAGTATAATAATCCGAAGTTATATGATCAAATATAACTTTTTTTTACCCAAAAAACCAAATGATTTCTATCTAAATCGAAAAACGAATGGCAAAGTAGTGCAACAAACTGCCTGCCAGCACAAAAACATGCCAGATACCGTGGTTATAGGTCAGCTTTTTGCGCATATAAAATATGGTACCCAGAGAATAGAAAACTCCGCCAGCGATTACATAAAAAATAACCTGCCATGACATATTGCTCAGCAATGGCCATGCAAAAATAGCACCCAGCCAGGCCACACAAATATAAATCAGTGTGCTGGCAAGGATGAAGCGGCCGGTAAAGAATATTTTGAAAATGATCCCCAAAGCCATAACCGACCAAAAAACATATAGAAACGGCCATCCATCCCAGTCGCCCATATTATAGAAAACAATGGGTGTAAATGTGCCGCCGATTAATAAAAAGATACTAACGTGATCTATAATTCTGAAGATGTGCTTTTTACGCACATCTGTAATGGCATGATATAGTGTTGAATTGATATACATGATTAGCAGACAAACCGAATAGGCGACCAAAGGCCAGATCACAGGAGTGATTTTGTGTGCATGCAGTAAAAGCAAGGGGGTTATTATCAAAAAAACAACTACGCCTATACCATGTGTGATGACATTGATTTTTTCTTCGTTGCGTTCAATCATATGCTGTTTTTGCAGCCTCCTGTTGATATGTGCTTATGCACAGTGATCACGAGGTCTGTCGGGCTGCAAATGTAGAATAAATTCATTCATATCGTCCACGTGACAGAAAAAAAACATAACCGGCAAGACAGTTTTGCCATGCCGGTTCATTAAACATTTTACCGGGACACCAAATCGATGGTAAGGGTAATATCGTCGTATATAAACTGGTCAATCAGACCGGAAAAAACAGATTTGGATTGATAATTCACACCCCATTCTGTGCGGTTGATTGTAAATGGAGGTGTTGATGCAGTAAACTTGCCGTTAAGCAAATTAATGCTTGCATCAAAACTCACTCTTTTTGTAATACCTTTTGCTGTAAGATCTCCCTCAATTCTGTGTGTGGTTTTGGATTTGGTTTCCATATTTTTTTGTTTTTCCACTGAAGTGATTACAAATTTCGAAGTCGGAAACTTTTGCACGTCAAAAAAATCAGCGGATCTTAAATGATTTACCAGTTTGCTTCTGATTGCTTCATCCTGTAGATCCAGATCCGTAATGGAATTCATATCCATAATAAACGATCCGCCTTTCACTTCGTTCCCTTCAAAAATAAGCTCTCCCGAGGACAACTTCACATATCCTCTATGCTCACCGGTTGGCTTTTTACCCATCCAGCTCACCTTACTTTCTTCTGTGTCCACTTTAATGCGCTTTTGAGATTGCTGAGCATGAAGCAGGGAAGGAGAAATCAAAAAGAGGCAGGTGATCATTGCCGAAACAATTTGCTTATTCATAGTCTTTCAATTTTAAGTGAAACGTTCATTTAAAACACAAAAAAGGCATCATGGTTCAATAAATCAAGTACTACTTTTATGGTATAACAGATCATTGTTGTCCGGTGGATGTGTATTTCGTCCCATACGGGACTTTTTCGCAATGTGATTCTGTTTTTCTACCAATATATCGTCCCTGCGCGACGGTTCCGTTAAAGCACATGGCCGGCAACTTAAGGATTTGATTGGTTGCTTTCGCCCTTTCAGGGCTCATATTTCATTAATCATACATACACAGGGCTATGCCCTGCGCTATTGCTAACGCCCTTTCAGGGCAAAATAGCGTTCAAATGCATGCCCTGTAAGGGCATCAGCATAAGCACAGGGTATCACCCTGTGAAGGAGTTCAAGATTTTTTAACAACCCCAGCCTGATCGAGTTCGCGTGTAATGTGAATTGCTGCAATGGTCCCGTCAGAAATGGCAGTAGTGATCTGCCTGTACTTTTTGCTACGGACATCGCCTACAGCATAAATATCTTTCAGGTTGGTTTGCATATCCTCATCGGTTTTCAAATAACCCCACTGATCTACTTCAAGTGTTTTTGCAAATATCTCCACATTGGGTTTCAGACCCGCAAATATAAAAACGCCATCGGTAACAAGTTCCCGCGTTTGTTTTCGGTTTAAATCCTCCACTACAACGATCATTTTGTCGCCTTTGCGAATGAAGGACCGTGGTTCATGACGAAAAAGTACCTCAACGCGTTCGTTGGCCAGCAGCTTTTCCTGGGCCTGTTTGTTTGCCTGGAAATGATCAAACTGATGTACCATGGTTACTTTGGAAGCAAATTTGGTAATAAAGTCAGCTTCTTCCACCGCTGAATTGCCACCGCCAATCACAATAACTTCTTTATCAGCATAATACTTTGCGTCACAGGTCGCACAATAAGAAATCCCCTTCCCTTTGTATTCTCTTTCACCGGGAACATTCAGGTAGTTGGGTGATGTACCGGTTGCAATGATAATTTTTTTGAGTTTCAGGGTTTCGAATTCGTCAATAACCACTTCCTTTTTATCCAGATCCACTCTTGTAACATCCACAGCCACTTTAAAAACACTGCCACATTTCTTTGTCTGCTCCGACATATTGTGCGAAAGCATATAGCCCGGCTGAGGATCAATAAATCCCGGATAATTGGAAACCTGGTGTGTAATGCTCACATGTCCTCCGGGCAATCCTGTGTCAATAAGCACAGTATTTATTTTGGCCTGACATAAGTACAATCCCGCTGTCAATCCTCCCGGACCACTTCCGATGATGGCAACATCATATTCAGTAGTGCAGGGCATCATGTTTTTACGGATGGATTCTGCCTTTTCTGGTGTAATCATTGCATTCAGATTGTGAATGATTTCTGAACGCTTTATGCCTCCTGTAAGTCGAATACCTGTCTCTTTGCCATTTTCAAAAAATATCAGGGTGGGTGATCCATAAACATTCAGTCGTTCAGCCAGATCCCGGTTTTGCTGCCTGAATATTTTCAGAAACTTGATATCGTTGCCGTAAATGGCAGCAAGAGATTCGAACTTTGGGGCCAGGGCTTCACAGGGAGGACATTCAGAAGAATAGAAATCCAGCACTACCTTTCCTGATGCAAGTACTTCTGATTCAAAATCAGCAGATTGTATCTCTTTCATGGTTACAGGTATTTAAGATTTGTGAATACTTTGATACAGGGAGATGCCAAGTTCAAGCAATTCCTTAACAGGACGGCAATCCGGCGCATGTAGATGTCCTTCCCGGTTGAAGGCCACACTCGCACATCCGCCTCCGCATGCCAGACGAACACTGCAATCAGCACACTGGGGAATGGACAAAATATCCCGCTGCTGCCAGGCTCCAATCCGGTCTTCTTTCCATTCCCATTCAGGATAAAAAGTTCCGAGCTCCTCCCCGGATTTCCCAACCGTAGCAGTACATGAATAAAAGGCCCCGGTATAATCAAATGCCCATTCGGTTTTACATCCGGGACAGGAATCGAAAAGGGGCTCCGGAAGTTCACCGTTATCAAACAAGAATCTGGATATGGAATAGGCTGGCTTATGGAATTTTAAGATTTCAGGATGCTGTATGACCATTCCATATAAGTCTTTATACAAGTCAATCCTGCTGTATAATCTGGATTGCTTCGACTGACAATAATGCAGTTCGTAATTGCGGCCCAGTTGTGTTTTAAAAAGCGGGGAATCAGTCCACCCCTTTTGAATGGCCCAATTCGCAATTTCGGGTAATGATCCGATATTGTCCTTGTCCACAACAACTCTCAGATTAACCGGCAGCTGATTCGCTAATGCCTCGTCAATTCCGCTTACAATTTCATGAAAAGTACCCTTTCCATTTTTCAGGGGCCGTCTTAAATTATGTATGTTTTCGGGACCGTCCAGGGTGACCTGAATTTCACGGATCTGCGCTTTTTTTAATACCGGGATGAAACTGCTTAAATGGAACCCATTGGTAACGACAGCAAGATCCAGATTCGCTGCTTTGCATGATTCGGTAAAGAAGGTGAGAAACGCTGTCCGGCCGGGATCGTTCAATAGGGGCTCGCCGCCAAAAAGGGTGATGTATTTTCTTTTTCCTGCAAAGCGTTTGCCAATAAAAGAAAAGAAAGCCTTTGCCACCTCAATGGAATTGTCAACAGGTGGGTATACATATCCATCCTGATAACAATAGGCGCATTTGAAATTACAATGATAAGATGGTGCGTAGAACAGCTGTATTTCATCTTCCTCACGTGCATCCAGAAAATCAAGGTACTTAAGCCTGAAGTCCATTGCTTCTTTTTCCGGATCAACCACGTATCCTTTTTGAATAAACGCTTCCGGAAAAGAGTTGTTTGCCTGCAGCAAACAGGAAGCCTCCTCTGCTGTTAAGATATCAGCATTGCCGGATAACAGATTGACAATAAAATAATCATCTGTCTGATGAATCCGTGAGAAAATATTGTGCCTTGATAGTTGCATTCACCATGAATCAGTCATGACATCCGGCGACAATTTTTGATACCTTGGCGCAACACTGCGCTTCTTTCTGTTTCTTTTCTGTTTTCTTCTTTTTAATCAGGGATTTCATGGTATCGTAATTTTATATGAGTTTCACTTCTTCTTACCAAATATAGTGATTCCGGAAACATGAATCAACCCTTTTGAATAGGGAGCCGTTTCTTCCACAATCCGGATATCTTCAAGCCGGGCTTGTTGTATAGTCATCAGATACTGCTCGCGTGTCACTGCCCCGGCCCAGCATTCAGCTACATATTCAGGATTATTCCGGTATTCTTCAGGAACAGGTTCTGTGGCATAAATGTCACTTACCACAAAGCGTCCTCCGGGCTTTAAGATTCTGTATATCTCATTCCATACCTTTTGTTTATCAGCAACATGGTTCAACGTGCAGTTTGAAATGAGTACATCAGCAATTTCAGAAGGGATCCTGATTTCTTCCAGATCAGACTGAATAAATGTGACATTCTTTAAAGAAAGTTTTTCAGCACTTTTCCGCGCCTGCTCCAACATTCCTTCCGAAATATCAATTCCATAAACAAAGCCTGCCGTCCCCACTTTAGCAGCCATTCTGAGCGCATCATTTCCTTTTCCGCTCCCCAGATCAACACAGCATTCGCCTGGTTGCGGTTTGGCAAAATTAAGCGCTCCGCCACAGGAGAGGCAGCATGTTTCTTTGGAAAGCATGGTATACCTGAGATTGATTGATGAAGTATCCATTTCAGCTTTTTATGCAAATATATATATTTATTTACATATGTTAATTCTATCAGGTTATATTTTTTATAACTCTTTTAGAATGTTAATGTGAAAACGGTTTCTGTTCCGGGATCGGAATGAGCAGTAATGGTAGCGTTATGAAGGCGCAAAATTTGTTTGGAAAGACTGAGGCCGATTCCAGAACCAGAAGGTTTGGTTGTGAAGAACGGGATAAAGATTTTGTCAAGCACATCACTCAGAATACCGGGTCCGTTATCGGTTACCTGAATGGTAATGCGTCCCCTCTTATTCATATATCCGAGCAGCTGAATGCGTCCGTCTTTCTGTCCGGCCAATGCATGAATCGCATTTTTCAGCAGATTGATGAGCACCTGTTCTATGAGTTTATCGTCTGCAGTAACTTCAAGGCTTTCAGGATCAACCCGGACGATAAATTCAATTCCATAGTTTTGGATTTCTTCCTCCATCAGTTTCCGGATGCTCTCAAAAAGTTCTTTTACGCTGCATCTTTTAAAGTCGGGCTTTGGTATGCGTGTTAAATTGCGGTATGTATTTACAAAGTGCAGAAGTCCGGTACTCCGTTTATTAATGGTCTTAAGTGCTTCCTGAATTTCATTGATCGTTTCCCTGTCAATTACCAGTTGTGAGGAGGTAGCATCTACATCCAATCCTTTAAGCATCAGATCGAGTGTTGATGACAACGAAGCAATGGGTGTAATTGAATTCATAATTTCATGGGTCAGTACACGGATCAGCTTCTGCCAGGCTTCTGTTTCCTGTTCTTCCAATACATTCTGGATATCCTTGATGGTAACCAGATAGATCAGTTTATCCTTTACTTTGATGGTAGAACCATAAATGGCGAGCTGAAGAAAGTCATCTTCATACTGCACTTTTACCAGCTTGTTTTCACCGGGCCGAATGGTAAGAAGGGTATGTACCAGCTCTGGACTCAAATTCTCCAGCGATTTGATATTCCGGATGCTGGCCAGCTGAAAGAGTTTTTTTGCTGTTTTGTTGATCAGTTCAATGTTCCCATCGGCTGTATAAGCAATAACACTAACATCAATATTCTGAACGATCGTCTGGAGGTAATGGAAACTTTCTTCTTTCTCGGCTCTTACTTTCTGAAAGTCCTGCATGACTTCATTGAACGCCTTGTTCAGTTCGCTAAAGGTTCCACCCATTCCTTCAATCTGAAATGAACTGGTGAATTCGGCAAACCGGATCGACTGCAAAAAGCTGGTGAGTTCCCGGTTTGTCTTATCGAGATACCTGATTAAGGAGGCGATCTGAAAAACAATCAATACTGCCACAATGACAGGGGCAATTAAAAAATTGGATTTCAGCGCATAAAAGAGCAGAAATATGGTCAACACCAACAGGATGATGCGAAAGACAATATTGAACCGGTATTTTTTAAAACCCATATTTTTCCATTCGCCGGTATAAGGAGGTTCTGGTTAATCCCAATTCGGCAGCAGCCTGAGATATATTTCCCTGGTTTTGTTTCATGACTTTCTCGATCACGCGTTTTTCAATTTCATCGAGGTTGTAGGTATCAAATTCCAGGTCGCCCGACTTTTTGCGCGGTGTTGATAAGATAAAATCGTCAGGTTCAAGGCTGGAACTTTCGGTCATGATTACCGCACGTTCAATGGCATGTTGGAGCTCTCTGACGTTACCGGGCCATGCATAATGCATCAGTTTCTTTAATGCAGCGGATGTAATTCCTCGAAGGGACTTCCGGTATTTCTTGGCGTATATTTTTAAGAAATGATTTCCAAGCAGTTCAATATCATCACCTCGTTCTCTTAACGGGGGCAAATGAATCTCAACGGTATTGATCCGGTATAATAAGTCCTGGCGGAAGAGGTTGTTTCCAACCGACTCATATAAATCGCTGTTTGTAGCGCATACCAGTCGCACATCCACTGAAATAGGTCTGTTTGCACCCACACGGGTAACTTCTCTGCGCTCAATTACTGTAAGCAATTTCGATTGAAGGGGAAGCGGAAGGTTGCCGATCTCATCCAGGAAAAGGGTGCCCCGTGAAGCAATTTCAAAGCGGCCCGGCTTTTCTTTTTTGGCATCGGTAAAAGCGCCTCTTTCATGCCCGAATAATTCACTTTCAAACAAGGTATCGCTTAACGATCCAAGATCTACGCTGATAAAAACCTCATCTTTGCGGGGTGAATTACGGTGTAATGCGCGCGCTACCAATTCTTTACCTGTACCATTTTCACCAAGAATCAGCACGTTGGCATCTGTTTGAGCTACCTTTTTAATGGTAGTAAAAACTTCCTGCATTTTGACTGAGCTTCCGATAAAGTCAACGAAGGGCTGATCCATCACAGCGCTCATTTCCTTTTGTTTTGCACGCAGGTCATTAGCCTCCAGACGCGATCTGTGCAGCTTTATCGAAGATGAAACAGTAGCCAGCAGCTTTTCGTTTTGCCATGGCTTCAGCACAAAATCAGTGGCTCCGGCTTTTATGGCTTTCACTGCCTTTTCTGCATCACCATATGCTGTAATAAACACCACTACAGCCTGTGGATCTATCTGTAATATTTTGCCCAGCCAGTCGAATCCTTCTTGTCCGCTAATAGCGTCCTTGTTGAAATTCATGTCCAGGAGGATCATATCAAAATTCTCCTTTGCCATGTATTCCGGTATCTTTTCCGGAGCGTTCAGCGTTGTAATCTTTTCAACATGCTGCTTTAATAAAAGCTTTAGTGCAAATAGTATATCTTCGTTATCATCTACAGCCAGAATGTTACCTGATTTTTCTGTCATATTATTTAGAATTGAACCTTAACAAAAATAGCAATATGTTGAAATAAATCAGCAGTATGAAGTCTTTATTTCCTGCAGCAGGCAGATTGTCCGTTTTCGGACGTCTGGTGTTTCAAATTTGTACACATTGGTTTAAAATCATGCGTTGATTTTTGTCGTATCGAATTGATTATTATATTTATAAGCCAATTGGCATAATGATTGTAATTATTCAGCAACTACATTATTTTCACAGCCATGAGCATGGATCGCACAATTGAAAAGAAAAAATTCGGAAAAAAGCAAATATGGATTGGCATTGGCATCATCGCTTTTCTATTAATTATCGCACAAATTGCTTTTGGAGATAAAAGTTCCAGGTTGAATGTGGAGGAGGACAAAATCAGTATCGGAACTATTACTGAAGGAAAGTACCAGGACTATATTTCTGTGAACGGTACTGTTGAACCCATACAGACGATATACCTTGACGCCGTAGAATCAGGCCGCGTTGAGGAGATTCTGATTGAAGAAGGAACACGTGTGAAAAAAGGAGATGTGATTCTGAGGTTGAGTAATTACAATTTATTGCTTGATATATCCGGTAATGAGGCCGATGTATCCAGAGCCGTAAATGATCTTAAGACGGCGCGACTGAATTTGGAAAACCAGAATCTGCAGACACGTTCAAGTATTGTAGAGCTCAATTACAAATTGAAAAAACTGGAGCGTACATTCAACAACAATCAGAAGTTGTACGACCAAAAGCTGATATCTAAGGAGGATTTTGAATTCTCCAAGGAGCAATATGAAGAAACGATGATTAAGCTTCAATTGCAGCAGCAGAAATATAAAAGAGATTCCATGTATACGATTACCCGCATTGCATCGGATGAACAATCGATTGAACGGATGCAGATGAATCTGAATCTTACACGGAGAAGGATGGAGGACCTGAGCATAAAGGCTCCTGTTGATGGTGAATTGGCCACGCTTAACCCGGAGATTGGTGAAGTGGTGAATTACGGAACGCGGATCGGCACAATCAACATTCTGGATTCATACAAAATGCGCGTGCTGATTGATGAACATTATATTACAAGGATAAACAAGGGATTAACAGCAGACTTTGAGTTTGCCGGTAAGAAGAATACCATGAAAATCGCTAAAGTTTATCCCGAGGTTCAGAATGGTACATTTGCCGTGGATATGGAATTTACCAGTGCAATTCCCGAACAGATCCGTATCGGACAAACTGCCCGTATACACCTTGAACTCGGAGAATCGGAAGATGCCCTGTTGCTGCCCAAAGGAGGATTTTATCAAAATACGGGCGGACAATGGATTTTTGTAATAGATAAATCGGGTGAGGTTGCAGTAAAACGGAATATCCGGCTGGGACGTCAAAACCCGAGATATTACGAGGTGCTTGAAGGACTGAAACCAGGCGAAAAAGTGGTTATTTCTGATTACGAAAATTTTGGAGATGCTGACAAACTGATTTTAAAAAACAAATAGGCTGAATTTTTCAAATTAATACCAATTACAATGATTAAGACAACTGATCTGGTAAAGGTTTTTAGAACCGATGAGGTAGAAACCACTGCACTGAATAAAGTGAACATTACTGTAGAAAAGGGCGAATTTGTTGCCATCATGGGTCCCTCAGGATGTGGCAAATCAACCTTGCTCAACATACTTGGTTTACTTGATTCACCCAGTGGCGGCCAGTATTTTTTCAACGGTGAAGAAGTTGCAAAATACAAAGAAAAACAGCGGACCAACCTGCGAAAAGGAAACATCGGTTTTGTTTTTCAAAGTTTTAATCTGATTGACGAACTCACCGTTTATGAAAATGTGGAGCTGCCTCTTTTATATCTAAAAGTATCACCTGCCGACCGTAAGAAGAAGGTAAATGACGTACTTGAAAGAATGAAGATCAGTCACCGGAGAAAACATTTTCCGCAACAGCTTTCAGGAGGTCAGCAGCAGCGTGTTGCAATTGCCCGTGCTGTTGTAACCCGTCCCCATCTGATTCTGGCTGATGAGCCCACAGGTAACCTCGATTCTGCAAATGGCGAAGAGGTTATGAATCTGCTTACCGAATTGAACAATGAGGGAACTACCATCATTATGGTAACACACTCACCTTCCGATGCAGATAAGGCACACAGAATTGTTCAGTTATTTGACGGACATATCGTCACCGAAAATATCAGACAAATACTTTAATTTTACCATTATGAAAGAAATCTGCATTCCCATACCATATCTCAAAAATCAGGAGATCGCCGAAGTGGAAGTGTCGGTTGCCGGCCAGAAAATCAAGTACAATTTCAGGGTGGAATCTTTTCCCTGGGAGGAAAATAACGAATTTGCCATTCTGAGTGATCCATTGGAAAAATCACTGGCACGGATTTACAAATTGAAAAGCGCCATTGAAAACTATGATCGTGAATGGGAACTGATTCAAATATTCAATCCCGATGAACATGCCGATCATATCCATGTACTTTACCGGAAAAAAATGATGGCTTAAATCTATAAATCTATTAATATCCCTTTATGAAAAAAGTATTCGTTCTATTGTGTTCACTGATTGTGCTTGATCTGCTTCCGTTAAATGCGCAAAAAGTTTGGTCTCTTCAGGAATGCATCAGCTATGCCCTTGAAAACAACCTGATGATAAAAAGGCAAGAGCTGAATGTGCAGTATAGCAAGAATAATCATTCACAAAGCTATTTTAATGTTTTGCCTAATCTGAATGGCCAGGTAAATTATGGATTCAGTTCAGGAAAAAACATTGATTATTCAAACCTGGAATATGTCAATCAGAATTACTGGTCAGGTAGTGGAGGTTTAAGCAGCAGTATTACCTTGTTTGGCGGATTTCAGACCATTAATAATATTCTGAAAACGAAATACGATTTTCTAAAAAGTCAGTCTGATCTTCAAAAATCCAAGAATGATATTTCGTTACAGTTAGCACTTGCCTATCTTCAGGTTCTTTTTTCCAAGGAAATTGTTGATGCGGCTGACAATAAGCTTCAGTTAACCTCTATGCAGGTTAACAGAACGCAGAAATTGCTCGACGTAGGAAATGTGGCACAGGGAGAATATCTGCAGATTAAAGCCCAGGAAGCCAATGATAAAACCAACCTGATCAATGCGCAAAATAGCTCAGGGATTGCCTACCTTGATCTTACGCAATTGCTGGACCTGGATTCAACAGGCGGATTTGAAATTATGGTACCTGCCAATCTTGAAGTTGAACTTCTTGCAGAATTAGAACCGCTTCAAAGTATTTATCAAAAAGCTTTAGAGACCATGCCTCAGATAAAAAGCGCTGAATATGCACTGAAAAGTGCAGAAAAGCAACTATCAATTGCCTGGGGTTCTGCCAGTCCTTCAATTGATCTCAATGGTGCATTATCAAGCCGGTATTCACAGGTTGCGGAAAATATTCTTGATCCGACTTCCGATTATAAATTCAGGGATCAGGTAAAAGATTTTTACTATAAACAATTTACCATTGGCGTCAATATTCCGATTTTTAACAGGATGCAGGTAAAAAATAACATCAGCAATTCCAAACTATCGGTTCAGGATTATGAATTGCAACTTGATCAGACAAAAATGGCATTGTATAAACAAGTTCAACAAGCCCATACAGATGCCACCGATGCACGGGAAAAATATTATTCCAGTGTGGAAGCTTTAAATTATAACCAGGAAGCCTTTAAATATACCAGCCAGAAAATGGACGTTGGTTTGGTTAATTCTGTAGATTTTTTTGTAGCACAGAACAATCTGGTAAGTGCCACTTCAAATATGCTTCAGGCCAAGTATGAATACATTTTCAAACTAAAGATCCTGGATCTGTATATGGGCAAAACCATTACACTATAGATCATATATTGTACATGATAAATACAACCCCGCTGATTGCGGGGTTTTTTTTATGCCTTTTCAAAGGACTTCCACAGGGTATCTTCTGGAAGTGGCGCCAGAATATCTACCTCAAGTTTGGTCACCGGATGTGTAAAGCGAACTTCCCGCGCATGCAAAGAAATGCCTCCGTCGGGGTTCGACCGTGCAAAGCCATATTTCAGGTCGCCCTTTATCGGACAACCCATAAAGGCAAGTTGCGACCGGATCTGATGATGCCGGCCCGTTTCGAGGTTGATCTCCAGTAAATAATAATGATCCGACTTCCCTGCTAAACGGTAACTAAGTATGGCTTCCTTGGAACCCGGCTTTTTTTCCAGACTGCAATACGATTTATTCTGCTTGGAATTGCGCACCATATAATGTACAAGGCGGTCAGATTCTTTCGGTGGAGCATTCTTAACAATGGCATAATAGGTTTTCTTCACCTTCCCTTCCCTGAACATTCCGGTTAAGCGGGTCAACGCTTTTGATGTTTTGGCAAACAGCACTACCCCAGTAACAGGCCGGTCGAGCCGGTGTACCACACCCAGAAATACTTCCCCGGGCTTGTTATATTTTTCTTTTAAATAATTTTTGATTTTGTCATCCAGCGCCTCATCCCCTGTTATATCTTTTTGTACCAGGTCGTGTTGGGTCTTGTTCACTGCAATAATGTGGTTGTCTTCGTAAAGTATTTCTATTTCCTGCATGTGGTTTATTTAAAGTGATGAAGTGAGAAGAATAGTGACTAGTGACTGGTGACTGGTGACAAGCAGATTATGATCGTACAATTCACAAGACCCTTGCCCACTCGTCCCTCGTCCCTTGTCCCTTGTCCCTTGTCCCTACCTCCGTCACTTGTAACTTGTAACTTGTCACTAATATTGCTCCTTCTCATTCGGGAAATCCCGGTTCTTCACATCGGTGATGTAATTGTTTACGGCGCTGGTAATTTCCTGATACAAATTATGGTATCTGCGCAAAAAGCGGGGAGAAAAATCGTGCGTCATACCCAGCATATCATGAATAACCAGTACCTGCCCGTCGACGCCATTGCCGGCACCGATACCAATAATGGGTATTTTGAGTTCTCTAGCCACCTGGCCACCTAGCTTGGCAGGGATTTTTTCAAGCACAATGGCAAAGCAACCTGCTTCTTCCAGTGTATGAGCATCTTCAACCAAACGCCGTGCTTCTTCTTCATCCTTTGCACGAACAACAAAAGTCCCGAATTTATGGATAGATTGCGGTGTAAGACCTAAATGCCCCATAACCGGAATACCGGCAGATAAAATCCGGTTTACCGATTCAATAATTTCCTTGCCTCCCTCCAGCTTTACGCCATGGGCTCCGGTTTCTTTCATAATGCGGATGGCAGAATTCAATGCCTCAATTGAATTGCCCTGGTAAGAACCAAAAGGCAAGTCAACAATAACAAGTGCCCTGTCGACAGCGCGAACTACTGCTGACGCATAATAAATCATTTCATTCAGCGTGATGGGTACGGTGGTTTCATATCCAGCCATAACGTTTGATGCGGAATCACCTACCAGAATCACATCAATTCCTGCCCTGTCAATGATCTTAGCCATTGAGAAGTCATAGGCTGTTAACATGGAAATTTTTTCTCCGCGGAGCTTCATTTCCTGAATAACATGGGTGGTGATTTTTTTAGGATTTTCATTCGTTGCTGCAGACATGATCTCAAAATTTAAATGAGAGGACAAAGGTAGAAAATCAATTATGAATTATGAATTATGAATTATGAATAAAGTGAAGAGGTAAGGAAGTGAGGAAAAATATGAAAATGATCTGGATGCTGGATATTGGATTCAGGATTCTAGATGTGGGATAAACATTGAGCATGTGATAATATAGTGATGTAGTGAAGACTCCGAAGGAGTCAGATTTGAATAACCGCGGGTGAAACCCTTGGAAATGAATGATATTCTCTATCAACCCTGAAAGGGTTGAATTTTAAATACATCTTTAAATTCAACTCCTTCGGAGTTGTAAGATCGGGGTATTATCTGCCACGGGTTTCACCCGCGGTTATTGAGATTAAACCCCTTCGGGGTTGACTGTTTGACATCAATTGATCCTAAAGGAATCAACAAATCAACAAATCAACAAATCAACAAATAAATCTCTGCCTATTTGTCAGCATCTGTCAAATGGCATAATCCTTGTCAATTCCTTTGCATACCAAGAAAATAATTAACCTTAAAAAATAAATAAAGCATGAGTAAAATAATCGGAATTGATCTGGGGACGACCAATTCATGCGTTGCAGTTATGGAAGGTAATGAACCGGTTGTAATTCCCAACAGCGAAGGTAAAAGAACCACACCTTCGATGGTAGCATTTATGGATAACGGGGAACGTAAGGTTGGAGATCCTGCCAAAAGACAGGCCATTACCAATCCCACCAAAACGGTGTATTCCATAAAGCGTTTCATGGGAGAAACATTTGACAAAGTTCAGAAAGAAATTCAACGTGTTCCTTATAAGGTTGCAAAAGGAGACAATAATACACCGCGCGTTGTTATTGATGACCGGAAATTCACTCCTCAGGAAGTGTCCGCACTTGTTTTGCAGAAAATGAAAAAAACAGCTGAAGATTACCTGGGACATGAAGTAACAGAGGCTGTAATTACTGTACCTGCATATTTCAGCGATTCTCAGCGTCAGGCTACAAAAGAAGCCGGTGAAATTGCCGGTTTAAAAGTCCGCCGTATTATCAACGAACCTACTGCTGCTTCTTTGGCATACGGACTCGACAAAAAGCATCACGATATGAAGATCGCCGTTTATGACCTGGGTGGCGGTACTTTCGATATTTCCATTCTCGAATTGGGTGACGGCGTTTTCGAAGTTAAATCTACCAATGGTGACACCCATTTGGGCGGTGATGATTTCGACCAGTGTATTATCGACTGGCTTTCAGAGGAATTTAAAAAAGATGAAGGCGTTGACCTAAAAAAAGATCCGATGGCTCTTCAGAGACTGAAAGAAGCCGCTGAAAAAGCTAAGATTGAGCTTTCCAGCTCTTCACAAACTGAAATCAACCTGCCTTACATTATGCCCGTGGATGGCATTCCCAAACATCTTGTAAAAACATTAACCAGGGCAAAATTTGAAAGTCTGGTTGACAGCCTGGTACAGGCAACCATTGAACCCTGCAAAAAAGCTTTACAGGATGCCGGATTGTCCACAGCTGATATCAGCGAGATCATTCTCGTAGGCGGATCTACCCGTATCCCTGTTATTCAGGAAGTGGTTGAAAAATTCTTTGGTAAAAAACCTTCAAAAGGCGTAAATCCTGACGAAGTAGTCGCTGTTGGTGCTGCAATTCAGGGTGGTGTGCTTACAGGAGAAGTAAAAGACATTCTCCTGCTCGACGTTACCCCGCTTTCTCTGGGTATTGAAACTATGGGCGGTGTATCCACAAGGTTGATTGAGTCCAATACAACCATACCTACCAAGAAAACCGAAACTTTTACTACGGCATCAGATAATCAGCCCTCTGTAGAAATTCATATTCTTCAGGGCGAGCGCCCCATGGCTCAGGATAATAAGACCATCGGAAGATTTCACCTCGATGGCATACCCCCTGCACCAAGAGGTATTCCTCAGATTGAAGTAACATTTGATATTGATGCCAACGGTATTCTTCATGTGTCTGCAAAGGACAAAGGTACCGGCAAGCAACAAAGCATCCGTATTGAGGCTTCATCAGGACTTACAGCTGATGAAATCGAAAAAATGAAACATGAGGCCAAGGAAAATGAAGCCCGTGATAAAGCTCAGCGTGAGCAGGTCGACAAACTAAACGCTGCAGACAGTTTGATATTCCAGACTGAAAAGCAACTGAAGGAATTTGGCGACAAATTGCCAGCTGACAAAAAAACACCGATTGAAGAGGCTCTTGGCAAACTCAAAGATGCGCACAAGGCTCAGGATATTGCTGCAATTGACAAAGCAACGGCTGAACTCACTGCAGTTTGGCAGGCCGCTTCCGAAGAATTGTACAAGAATCAGCAGGATGGTGGCCCTCAACCGGGTAATGCCGAACAGCCTGGCGCTGAACAAACAGGCCCTTCCAATAAGAAGGACGATGAGGTTACCGATGTGGATTTTGAAGAAGTCAAATAGATTGTCTAATAAGTGTATTTTAATAAAGGACCCGCTCTCGAGCGGGTTTTTTTTGCCCCAAGGCTACAATCTGAACCTTTGTCATAAAAGAATGGCTAATTCATCATGGTCAGTGTAAAGTTTGGAGAACTGTCAACTTAAGGATTTATTCATCTGCTTTCGCCCTTTCAGGGCTCATATTTCAATGACCATTCACACACAGGGCTTCGCCCTGCGCTAATGCTAGTGCCCTTTCAGGGTAAAATAGCGTTTAAATCCATGCCCTGAAAGGGCATCAGAAAAAGCACAGGGCGAAGCCCTGTGAATATGTTGGCAAATATAATTTTAGCCCTGTAAGGGCGAAAGCATTAAAAGCAGAACCATAGTACCACAAAGTCCAGTAGGGACAATATATTGGTAGAACCGGACAAAAAAAAAATTCCCAGGTCTTCTTTTAAAAAGCTTTGAAATTCAAAACGCTTTTTATATTTTAAGAAAGTGCGAAATGATGATATTCCAATCATTTTATGGCCCGTTTAAAGGTAACAATGCTTATTTTAGTTCTGCATATCAAATCGCATTGCAGTTTCCATCGCGTCTTTTTAATATCTTTAGCACATGATTAAATCTTTACACTCCATGAAAAACATTTCCTTACTCATTGGTCTGATTTTTACAACCTGTGCCTTATTTGCACAGGCCGATACGATCTTTAATCAAACAGACGCACAAAATCAGAAACAAGGATTCTGGAAAAAGTCATACCCGAACGGAAAGCTCATGTATCAGGGTCGTTTTAAAGATAACAAACCTGTTGGCGAAATGCGCCGTTACTTTGAATCCGGAGCTTTAAAGGCCATCATCGTGTATCAAAAAGGAAGTGATGTTGCCCGTACACGTCTCTTTTATGAAGACGGAAGCCTGGCTGCAACCGGTAATTATATCAATTCTTTAAAAGACAGCACGTGGACCTATTACAGCTTTTATGAAAAAACAGTTACTACCCGGGAAACCTTTCTTATGGGCAAAAGAAATGGCACTACTACCCATTATTATAAGGATGGATCCGTTTCTGAAATTACCGGATGGGAAAACGACAAACGATCAGGCATTTGGGAACAATATTTTCCAAACAAAACACCCCGGCTAAAAGCAAATTATGCAAACAATAAACTCGAAGGCACATTCAATGTTTATTATGAAAGCGGGAAGCCCTATATTTCAGGAATCTATAAAAATGACCTTCGTGAAGGAGAATGGAAATTCTTTAATCCCGATGGCAGTCTTCAGAAAACGATGCCTTACCATCTTGGTAAATCCGATATGGAGGAAAAACTGGATGCCGAACAACAGGAATTTTTCAAAAAAATAGATGATGCTCAGGGAAAATTTGAAGAACCCGATGAAACAAACTTTCTTAACAGCATGCCTGCAAGGCAATAACACATTGCATGCAAGTCGTTTACACTACTTTTTGATAGCTGCGGGACTTTGTATCCTCTGCGGCAACTATACCATTGCCCAACAGTTATTTGAGAATACAGCACCCTCCAAATTCCGCATCGTATTTACCGATAAGAGCAACAGCCCTTATCAAATCAATATTCCTTCGGAATTTTTGTCTCAAAAATCCATCGAACGGCGCACCCGACATGGAATACCCATTACAGAAAAAGACCTTCCGGTGAACCCTGCTTATTTAGACAGCATCATTGCTTGCGGAGCAAGGGTTATCCATATGTCAAAATGGTTCAACGCTGCAACGGTTGAGATTCACCACGATAGTGTTTTTGAAAAGATCGCCCGGCTTTCTTTCGTCCGTAAAGGAAATTTTCCTGCTCCTGTTTTAGTGAATAAAAAGGAGACGCAGGGAACCATGGCAGCAGATCATACCATGTCGTATAATTATGGACCTTCTTTATGGCAGACCGCCATGCTCAATGGAAATTCCTTACATGAAATGGGATATACCGGCAATAATGTGGTAATGGCCATTATCGATGCAGGGTTTTATAATGCGGATAACCTGTTGGCTTTTCAACATCTTTGGGAAAACGGACAAATCCTGGGTACCCGTGATTTTGTGAAGCCCGGAAATGATGTTTTCAGGGAGGCAAATCACGGCATGGCCGTTCTTTCACTTATTGCAGGCTCTCTTCCCGGACAATTGACAGGGACTGCCCCTGATGCTTCATTTTGGCTTTTACGATCAGAAAACACCTTTTCTGAATACATCATTGAAGAAGATAGCTGGATTGCTGCTGCCGAATTTGCAGATAGTGCCGGAGTCGATATCATCAGCACTTCGCTGGGATATAATAATTTTGACGACCCGGCCCAGGACCATTCTTATCAGGATATGGATGGCAGTTCAACACGTATTTCCATCGCTGCCGATATAGCAGCTTCCAATGGTATATTGGTTGTAGTAAGCGCTGGCAATGAAGGACAAAAACCCTGGCATTACATTTCGGCACCGGCTGATGCCGACAGTGTGCTGGCAGTTGGCGCGGTTGACTATTCAGGAACCATTTCGGATTTCAGCAGCCGCGGCCCTTCTTCCGATCAGGATGTAAAGCCCGACATTGTTGCTATGGGCGAGAATGACTATGTCGCGGGTATTTCCGGAGGCGTTGTTACCGGCAACGGGACATCTTATGCGGCACCCATAATTGCAGGACTTTCAGCATGCCTGCTCCAGGGAAATCCTGATATCAAACCGGCAGATCTGGCCGGTTATATACGCCGGAGCGCTGACAGGTATTTCAATCCCGATGACTCCTATGGCTATGGAATTCCCGACTTCAGCCTGGCACATCTGACGATACAGTGGGAAAAAAATCCTGTAAAACAGCCTTTTCAGGCTTTTCCCAATCCCTTTAAAGACTATTTTTATATATACCTGGACACTCCTGTTGAAGAAGCTTTGGAAGTACACATGTTTGACATGACAGGAAAGGAAGTGCTGCGCAACTGGTATCCCAACGGAAAATACATTTCCATTAAGGATCCTATGAACACTCTCAATAGCGGGGTATATTTACTCCATATTCAATCCGGCGATTTTTCATACAACCTCAAAATGGTAAAATTGTAATATGGAAAAGAAAGCTGTTTCCTTATACGAAATGCTCGGACAAATCAAGGCGGCCATGAAAAGCTACCTGCCTCAGTCGTGGTGGGTTGTTGGGGAAATCAGCGAAATTAAAATAAACTACAGTGGCCATTGTTACCTGGAACTGATTGAAAAAGAGGAATCCAATGAATCGGTTAAAGCAAAAGCACGTGCCACGATATGGTCATCGGCATTCAGAATGATCCAGCCCTATTTTGAAACCTCAACCCAAACCCGCCTGGCAGCCGGTATTAAGATTATGGTTAAGGTTTCTGCTGAGTTTCATGAGTTGTATGGCTTTTCTTTAAATATCACCGATATTGAACCTTCCTATACCATCGGCGACCTGGCCCGGCAAAAGCTGGAAATCATCCAACGCCTGAAGGCAGAGGGCGTCTTTGATATGAACCGCAGCCTCCCCTTCCCTGCCATCCCTCAGAGAATAGCAATCATTTCTTCGAAGACTGCCGCAGGTTATGGCGATTTTGTCAATCAACTTACCCGGAATTCTTATGGATACCACTTCGACATCCGGCTATTCCAGGCCGTAATGCAGGGACAGGAAGCAGAACAGTCTGTAATTGGGGCACTCGATGAAATTTATGCCCGGGAAGAATTCTTTGATGCAGTAGTCATCATTCGTGGCGGAGGTTCTCAAACCGACCTCAATTGCTTTAACAGCTACTGGCTTAACCTGAACATCTGCCAGTTCCCTTTGCCAATTCTGACAGGCATCGGGCATGAACAGGATGATACCATTGCCGACATGGTTGCAAATAAACGACTCAAAACACCGACTGCTGTAGCTGAATTTTTGATCGGGTGCTTCAGTGAGGCGGATCAGGAAATAGCCGGCCGCTCTCTCGACCTGTATAACCTGGTTAAAGACCGGATTCAGCTTGAAAAAAACCGGCTTGACAGGGCAGTTATGAAATTAAAGCCTGCCATAACAAGCCGACTGGATCACAACAGAAATCAACTTGTTTTAAAAAGTGTGAAAATGAAGTCCATCACGGGCAGATTGCTTCAGAATGAGTCGAATTCATTGCAGTCCATGAAAAACCAGCTGAACAACCGCATCAGTCATTACCTTAAAAATGCCCAACATAAACTGGAAATGCTTGATAAAAAAAAGCAGTATCTCGATCCCTTTCACATTCTCAAAAGAGGATATTCCATCACATATCATCAGGGAAAAGTGGTTAAAAACGCCTCCCTTCTGAAACCTGATGATATCCTGGAAACAAAGCTTTCAGAAGGTACCATCAAAAGTAAAACCTTATAATCAGATTCCTATGTCAAAAAAAATACCCTCCTATTCCGAGGCCATTGCAGCCATTGATGAAATTTTGCAACAGATTGAAACTGGCGAACTGGACGTGGACGAGCTTGCAGAAAAAACCAAACAGGCATCAGAACTGCTGAGCCTGTGCAAAAGCAAATTGTTTAATACGTCCAAAGAAGTAGAAAAAGTGCTGAAAGAAATAGAGCAGGATAAGTCGGAAGACCACCGCTAAGCGAAGTTTGCAACTTCGCAAAGAAGCTTTTTTCTGTCACTTTCTGTCGCCACAGAAAGTAACCAAAGAAGGCTAACGGCCTGAACTCGCTCCGCCTCGTGCCTCGGCTTCGTTCAGACAGCAGGCCGTCGGATTTGGTATTTTTGTTTTGCTCCGCACACGTTGTGGTGAAGTAGTTCTAAATAGTAACGCATTGCAACATTCGAACTCCCACCATCTTCAATCAAAGCACTGTGGGTTGGCCGCGACAAAACGCGGAGGAGACGGGGCTGTGAATGGCGGAAGGCTTGGAATTTCTTACAAAGGGCCTTGGCATTAGCAGAACCGAACAAGTTAAAATAGTTGTTCGTTTTGTATAATGCGCGTTGGACGGTGCTGCGATTACTTTGTTAGAAATTCCTGCCTTCCGGCAGAGCGGGTGGGGGATCGTTTTGTCTAGACCTTTCTTGCTTACTTCTTTACGGCAATGGTAAAGAAGTAAGTGGGGTTTAAGGGGTGAAACCCCTTTATAATATCCTCCCCCTACCCCCTCAGCCTTTCCGTACCGGCCGCTTCATCAAAACATTCGCCCCAACGATTAGCACAATCAGCGCAGAGAAAAACGCCGCACTCTTTCCGATATAATCCCCGTTCTTTACATAAAAGGTCAATGCATCATTGGCATTCACAGTTCCTTTGATAACCCCCTCTTTCCACCATCCCAACTGCTGAAGGACCTCTCCTTTCTGATTGATCAGGCATGAAATTCCGGTATTGGCCGATCGGGCAACACTTCTGCGTGTTTCTACAGCCCTGAGTGACGACAGGGAATTGTGCTGGTGGTACCCCGGCGTATCACCCCACCAACCGTCATTGGTTATAACAAACAGCAACTCCGCACCGTTTTTGACATAGCCGGTGACAAACTCTCCGTAGACTGATTCATAGCAGATAATCGGACTCACACCTGTTGAATCCTCTGCTGAATAAAACACACCACGTGTATCCTGGGTGCCCCACCCGCGCAGGGTACCGCCCAGTTTCACGGTGAGTCCTTCCAGAAAACCCAGATACCGGGCATAGGGCATGGTTTCAACGCCCACAACAAGCTTGGACTTGAAATAATAGGGAATCTCGGGAGAAGTATCAATTTGAACAGCAGCATTGTAAGCAGCATATTTCATTGAAGTTCCCGGTAAATCACGCGCATTCTCAGTTAAGGGCTCTCCCGGCTCAAAAAGCTTGTAACACTGAATACCCGGCACATAGGAAGCTCCGGGAAATTTTCGCAGGAAATTACGGATCATCTGAATATCTTCAACCTCATTGAAACGGCCAATCCATAAGCTGTTATTACTAATGGAAGTTTCCGGTGCAATAAAATAATCCACCGCAGTATCGGCCACTTTAATGGCTTCTGCAAGCTGGGTTTGTGTTTGCTCTATACTGGGAATGGAAACAAACTTCTGGTATGGGTCAATGTTGGGCTGAATCACCACAATATTTTTGGGATCCGGCTTTTCTTCATAGGTATAAAACCGGTAAATGGAAAATGCCAAAGGACCGGCAATGATAGCTCCTATAACTACCAAACGCGCAATCAGCAATCTTTTGGGCAGTTGCTGAAATAACCCCTGTAAAAAATTGAATAAAAGCACATTGACCATGAGTACCCATAAGGAGCCGCCCAGGACTCCGGTATACTCGTACCACTGGATCATTTTTATGTTGTAAGCAAATCCGTTGCCCAGAGTCAGCCATGGCCATGAAATTTCACTGTTATGATAGAAATATTCCCAGGTAATCCAAAACAGAATGAGACTGAAATACCCGATATGAGAGCCCATTTTGCGTTTTACAATGTGGAAGAGCCACATCACAAAGGACCACATCAGGGTATTGATAAAAATAGCGGCAAAAACCCCTACCACAGTGGCATTCACAATCCACCATGTTGCTAACACATTCCAAACAAAAAACGAAAGTGCTGCATGCCTGAAAAATGCACCCGCAGGATAACTATTTTGATTTTTATCGAAAAAATCCTCCACAAATAACAGGGGTATCAGGGCAACCAGTAAAAACAACCCGTTTCCCCACTCATACCATGCCGGAGCAAGCAATAATCCGGTGAGAGCTGATAAAAGAATACGCTTTTTAGGACTCATGAAAAGTGAAGTTATATGACCGGGCAAATATATTAAAATCAACCGTTCACAAATGCTTCACCGGAAATTATAATAAGCCTGGCAGGCACCTTCGCCTGAAACCATGCAGGCTCCAATGGGATTCGACGGTGTACATACTTTTGAAAATAATGTACAATCGGAAGGCTTCCGGATGCCCCTTAATACAGCTCCGCAAATGCAACCGGCCGGCTCGGGCGCAGATCGAATTACCGGACTAAAATGATTCCGCACATCAAATGGAGCATATTCCGGCCGGATTGCCAGTCCGCTCCCCGGGATGACGCCCAATCCGCGCCATTCATCGTCAACAGGCATAAATACTTTCTCAACAATGGAACGGGCTTTTAAATTACCGGATTCTGTAACAACACGTTTATACTGTATTTCAATTCCATGCCTTTCTTCTTCAATCATTTCGGTCAGCATCAGAATCGATTGCAGCAGATCAACAGGCTCAAACCCGGATATTACAATAGATATCCCATATTGTTTGAGTAGCTGAGTGTACATGCCGGATCCTGCCACAGCAGAAACATGACCGGGTCCGATAAAGCCGTCAATTTTTACACCTTGTTCAATCAATGCACCCATTGCGGGTGGCATCAATTTGTGCAGTGATAATACCTGGAAATTCGGGATCTTCTGCGCCTGCGCCTCTGATATGGCAACAGCTGTGGAAGGAGTAGTGGTTTCAAAACCAATACCCGCGAATATCACATTCAGGTCGGGGTGCTTCTTTGCAAGTGCCAATGCTTCCAGTGTGGAAAAAACAATGCGTACATCCGCACCAGCTGCCCGTTCACGGTTTAAATCCGACACAGAACCCGGAATGCGGATCAGATCTCCGTATGTTGCAATCACATTCCCCGGAATCCGCGCTAATGCAATGATATGGTCAATGGCCGATCTGCCGGTAACGCAAACCGGACAACCGGGACCCGACAGCAATTCAATATGCGGGGGCAACATGTGCTGAATTCCGAATTTGCGCAGGGCCATGGTATGTCCGCCGCAAACCTCCATGAGCCGTATATTTTTACGGGATTTTTGCCGGATGGCAGAAACCAGTTTGTCTACCAGGTCTTTATTCCTGTATTCATCCAGGTACTTCATAAGCTAACCACCGGATTGCATTTCATCAATAAGCCGGATGGTCTCCAGCGCTTCTGCCGCGCTGATTTTCTGCAGCGCAAAGCCGGTATGGATGAGTACATAGTCTCCGGGTTGAACATCGTCTACCAGGTGCAGACTGGTTTCAACAACCGCTCCGCCAACGGATGCTTTTGCCATCAAGCCGTTTACAGAAATTATTTTTGCCGGTACACTTAAACACATTTTCGTAACAGTTAAGTTCTTCAGAAGAAGCAAACCTGGATTAAATTAGTAAAAATGCGGCTAATTCTGCAACGCAACTGATAATATTTCGCTTTGTCCTCTTCCACCCCCTACCCCCGCCAGCGGGGGACATCACACATTCCATCCGTTTTCTTAGCTTATTGCATTAGCTTATTGCAGGTAATCGCCAGTTGTCCCAACGCGATTCCTCCGTCGTTGCATGGAACCAGGGTATGTTTATACACCTGGAATTTCTCTGCTTCAAGCCTGGCTTCCAGGTGCTCCGACAGGTATTTATTCTGAAAGGTACCTCCTGATAAAGCTACCTGATCAATACCCGTTGCATTTCTGATATTACAGACCACCTGCAATGAAGCTTCCACTACAGTATTATGAAACCGGGCTGAAATGACACCCGGATCTGTATGATCCAGTACGTCCCGGTATATTTGCCGGATCGCAGGCAGAAATGAAATGACATCATTCACCTCAAAATCATAAAGCTCATGAATTCCGGGCACAATAGCCGATTCAAGGCGCATAGGTGCCTCGGCATGATATCGTACATGCGTACACAATCCAACAATGGCTGCCACTCCGTCAAACAGCCGTCCAGCCCCGGATGATAGCGGACAATGAATGTTTTTGCGGATCATCTCCTCCACCTTTCCCGTTTTTTCCGGCGAAACAGCATCCCATCCCGGTAAGTTCATCCCGGGCAACTGACCTTCAAACGCCTGAAACAACAATGCCAGCGCCATGCGCCATGGCTCTTCTGCTGCCAGGTCACCGCCCGGTAAAGGCATATAAGCAAAATGCGACCATCTGTTGAATGCGGTATAATCACAAACCATAAACTCACTGCCCCATATGCATGAGTCGGTTCCATACCCCGTACCATCAAATGCGAGTCCGATTACCGATGTGGTAATCCCATGCTCTGCCATACAAGACGCAATATGCGCATGATGATGCTGAACGGAAACAGTTTTCACCCCAAGCGATTGCGCATACCGGGTTGAAATATAATCCGGATGCATATCTGTTGCTGCAACTTCAGGAGTTGTCCGGAACAGGCGCTTAAACCGTTCTGCCGTTTCTCTGTAGAATTGAAAAGTTTCATGGTTTTTCAAATCGCCGATATGCGGACTCATATATGCCTTGTTTCCCTTTCCGATGCAAAAGCAATTGGAAAGCTCTGCACCGGCAGCAAAGATCCCTTCGGCGTTAAAAGGAAGCCTGATGGGTAAAGGCACATACCCGCGCGATCTGCGAAAGACCCTTTCAGAATGGTTCATAATGCGCACCACAGAATCATCCGTGCGGTTGTATATGGCACGGTTGTATGTAATCAGGCCATCCACTTTTCCCGATAATTTTTCAATGGCCGTTTCATTATCCATTAATATGGGCTCATCAGAAAAATTCCCGCTGGTAAGCACCATGCAGGGTGTTTTTGATGCATTGAACAATAAATAATGAACGGGCATATAAGGCAGGAATGCCCCTACTGTATTAAGATTTAATGATATACCTGAAGGCAGCGGCTTATGCATTTCCAGAATTACAATGGGCCGTTTCCATGAGGTGAGGGCAATTTCTTCTTCGGGCGATACGACCGCATATTTTTTCAGATGAGTAATATCTTTAAACATCACTGCAAAGGGCTTCCCTTCATGCCTTTTCAGGTTCCTCAGGCGGTTGATGGCTGCTTCATTCAGTGCGTCGCACATCAGGTGAAATCCGCCCATTCCCTTTATCGCAATGATCTTTCCCTGTGTCATCATTAGCACGGTTTTCTCCAGAATCCGCGAAAAATCTGTTAAAATCTCATCTCCTGCATGAAGGGCATAAACGGGTCCGCAATGCTTGCATGCCAATGGTTGCGCATGGAAGCGCCGGTCGCTCATATCCAAATATTCCTTTGCGCATTCGGGGCACATAACAAAAGGCTTCATCGTGGTATTGGAACGATCGTATGGGAAATCCTGAATGATGGAATACCTTGGCCCGCAGTTGGTACAATTCACAAAGGGGTAAGAAATGCGACGATCCTGTTGCTGCATGTCGCTCAAACAGTCGTTACATACTGCAATATCCGGACTTATCTCCGAGGTCTCAGTACTGAAATCCTCACTTTCCCGGATCTCAAAATCCGTACAACCCTCAGGAACTGTTTCTTCAACGGTTAATTCATTTATCAGTGAAATGACCGGAGCCTTCAGCGGTATATCTTCAAGCATCGCAGATACGGCATCAGCAATGCCTTCCAGGTAAACTGTCACTCCGTTGGTGTGATTGCTTACCCATCCGTATAAATTGTAATGCTTGGCCAGCCGGTAAATATACGGCCGGAACCCCACCCCCTGAACAAGTCCTTTTATCTGAATCAGGCAAGCCCGCTTATCTGAAGGATTTGCATGCAATGTGAAAAGGATAACAATATTAGGATCAATCTTATTAAAAGTAAGAAATAAATGATAATTTAACCTGAAATTTAACACACGGGCAATGATAAATGCCAAGCTTCCGCCACGGACTGTTGAGCGATTAAGCAAATACCGGCGTATTCTGGATAAATATAAGGATCTGGAAGAAGCGTACATCCATTCCCATAAACTGGCAGCTTTGCTGAACCTCACCCCCGAACAGGTGCGCCGCGATCTGATGCTCATTGGCATCAATGGCAACCGTCGTAAGGGTTATTGCATTAAGGTGCTGGTGGACTTTATTGGCCGTACCATCGACCGGCAATACAGCCATAAAGTGGCCTTGGTTGGGATCGGGAATCTTGGAAAGGCAGTGCTCAACTTCATAAGAAAAGCAAATACCCGGATGAATATTGCTGCTGCATTTGATATTGATGTAAACAAAGTCAACACCGATATTGCAGGAGTTCATTGTTACGATTTAGCCTTTGCTGAAACAGTCATCCGGAAAGAACAGATTAAGATAGCCATTCTTACGGTTCCTCCTGACACTGCTTCTCAGACCGTCCGTCTATTAATTCAATCCGGAATAAAAGGAATTCTTAACTTTACTTCAGTTCCGCTGGATGTTCCTTCGGGAGTTTATACAAAAGACTATGATATCATTACGTCGCTTGAAGAAATCGGTTTTTTTATTGCTGAATAGTCTGATTCTTTTGCTCTTTTGTTTTCCTTTAAATGCGCAGCATTTGGCCGCATTCCATGACAATCAGGGCCGGTTTCAAATTTTCGATCAGGATAAAATTATTCAAGCAGAATATTTGCCAGTGAAGGAGTTTAAGGTAGGTGCGAATTGCATTCTATACATCAACCACAAAGACAATCTGATGATGTATTCTGATGGTAAAATTACTACACTTGAACTTCATGCACCTTATTATTACCATGCTTTGGATTATCTGTCATTGTATTCTTACGGAGGTATTGTTAAAATTATTGATCAAGGCGTTATAAAAACCATCAGCACCTATGCAGTTGTAGGCGTTGCGGGAGACAGTCTGACATCGTTTTATGATGCATCATTGCAGCTTTTAGCAGTTTATTACAAAGGGGAAATTCAGATGCTTGAAGATGGCCTTTCAGGGAATATGGCCCGCCAAACGCAGTCGGGTGATAATATTGTTGCTTACGTTTCTTCCGCAACTAAAGATTTTAAAATCTTCTATAATGGTGAAAATCGCATCATTGAACCTTTTCTGATGGGAGGTAGTTACAGGACAGGTTTGGATATCGTGGGGTTTGTTAATTTTTCTGATTCAAAATTTCGTGCCTTTTATAAAGGTGAAATTTTTGATCTTGAAGAATTTCAACCTCAACAATGGGGAGCAGGAGATGGAATTCTGGCTTATATAGACCAAATGGGGAACTTTAAGGCATTTTATGAAGGGAATGCAGTTGACATCGCCCCTTTTGAGCCTGATTTTTTCGAAGTAGTGGACCATATGATCATTTACGGGGAAAAGGGATATTTCAAAGTCTGGACCCATAACCGCTCTTATCTGCTGGAAACATATATACCAAAAATATGGCGCGCGCAATGGAATACCGTTGTATACAAGGATGTAAACAATCATGCCAAGATCTTCAGTAACGGATCAACAAAGGTATTAACCTATGATCTGGTTGAAGAGATAGAACTGTATCGTGATGTGGTGGTTGTGAATAAGGGAATGAACAATCATAATGTGTATTATCAAGGTAGGAAGTATTGAAGAGATCATGTGCAATGAGTAATTAAGAATGGTGACAAGTGACGAGTTACAAGTGACAATTCCCCACTTGTAACTCGTCACCTGTCACTTGTCACTATTCCCCGATTTCCCTGATCAAAGTCATAGCATATATCCCGGCGCTTTCCGAATTTTATTGAAGGATCTGTAGTATTTATAGTGTAAATCTTCCTTTATGAAAATCGGATGTCTTAAAGAAATCAAAACGCACGAATATCGCGTAGGGTTAACGCCTTCAGACGTTAAATCATATGTTTCACGCGGCCATCATGTTGTCGTTCAGCAAAATGCAGGTGAAGCCGCCGGTTTTTCCGATCAGGAATACGCAGCTTCTGGCGCAGCAATTGAAGCCGACCGTAAGAAAATCTTTGATCATTGCGAGATGATTGTTAAGGTAAAAGAACCGCTTCCTGAAGAATACGAACTGTTCCATAAGAACCAGATATTATATACTTACCTCCACCTTGCAGCCGACCGGAAACTTACGGAAGCCATGCTTAAAGCCGGTATTCGCGGCGTTGCCTATGAAACCATTGAAAACGAGGATAAACAATTGCCCTGTTTGCAGCCCATGAGTGAAATAGCTGGCAGGCTTGCTGTTCAGGAAGGCGCCAAGTATCTTGAAAAAACTTTCGGTGGCCGGGGTGTCCTTCTAGGCGGTGTTCCCGGTGTGGAAAGAGGCAAAGTAGGCATCATCGGTGGTGGCGTAGTAGGCACCAATGCCTGTAAAATTGCCACAGGAATGGGTGCTGAAGTAACCATTCTGGATATCAGTGCCAAACGCCTGGCCTACCTGGATGATATTTTTGGCTCACGGATCACTGCTTTATACAGCACCGATGCCAATATTGAAAAAATTCTTCGGGAGTGCGATTTAATCGTGGGTGCCGTGCTTCTGCCTGGCGCAAAAGCCCCTACGCTGGTGAAACGTGAGCAACTCAGGCTCATGAAGAAAGGTGCTGTAATTGTGGATGTGGCGGTAGACCAGGGAGGCTGTGTTGAAACCATCTATCCCACCACACACGACAATCCCGTTTATGTTGTGGATGGCATTGTGCATTATGCAGTGGCCAATATGCCCGGCTCAGTGGCATTGACTTCTACAAAGGCTTTAACAAGTGCAACGCTTCCCTATGGATTGCTGATTGCAGAACTGGGACTCGAACAGGCTGTTAAAAAATCGCCTGCATTGCGACCCGGGGTCAATGTATACCAGGGAAAACTGGTTTATGAAAATGTTTCTAAGGCATTTAACATGCCTTACATTCCGATAGATGGTTTAATTTAATGCAAAACCCCGCTTTGGCGGGGTTTTTTTATGGGTGCTAATCAGGCAAGCACTCGAAATTCTTAGCCACGAAGTGGCGCTATTTGAATAACCACGGGCGAAACCCGTGGCAAGACGATTAACCACTCTCACAACTCTGAAGGAGTTGAATTTAAAGATGTTTTCAGGAATAATGATTCAACCCACTTCGGGGTTGAGGGTATGTTGGTGGTTCAAATCCACGGGTTTCACCCGCGGTTATTCAAATTTGACTCCTTCGGAGTCTCACTTTCTCTCCTCATCCCCTCCTCACCTCTTCACTTCCTCACCTCTTCACCTCATCACTTCATCACTTCATCACTTCATCACCTTATAAATCGTATAGCTCCCCTCCGGAACCACAACGCTGATCTGACCCTTCAGCTTTTTAATTTTCATTTCCTTTCCGGCCAGTAATTGCAATTTCCGGTATGGCTTGTTGTAATCGAATGTTGCAGGTGCTTCATGAGCGGATGGATTGAGAATGACCAGAATAGCATCTTCGCCTTTGGCGCGACTGTATATAAAAGGATAAGCGTTCTCTTTGGCATAAAGGGGGACAAACTCCGCATATCCGTTGAGGGCCGGCTCACTGCGTCTCAGGGCAATAAGCTTGCGTGTGCGGTTTAAAAGTGAGTTCGGATCTTTTTCTTCGGCTTCCACATTGGGGGCATCGCTAGCCGGATCAACTGGAAGGTATAACCTTTCTGCCGGGGCATCAGAAAAGCCCAGGTTTTTGCCTGCCGTCCATTGCATGGGCGTTCTGGCTCCATTCCGGGGTTTGTAAGCCCCTTCAACCTGTGGCCAGTTCTCACCCAGCTGGCGCATGCCGATTTCATTTCCGTAATAAATAAATGGAACACCGGGCATGGTTAAGCCAAATGCATAAATAATTTCCAGGTCATCGTCGGAGCGTTTGTTTCCGAGGCGCGCATTATCGTGGTTCCCAAGAGGCAGGCAGATATAGCCCTTGTCTTTGGTAGCATTATATTGCTGCATGTAACTTTTCAGGAAATTGGTAATCGTTCCTTTTCCTTCGCGGTCGAAATAGCTGTAGCCTTCGGAAACTCCGTTAAGGATGCGCCAGCCTTCTTTCTGAAACAGGTCGTTATACCCGTTGAACCAGTGGAAGAAGTCGGCATGGAACAACCCGTCGAGCGCATCAATAGGATACGACCATTCGGCCACCATAAAGCCGTCGGGGTACTCCTGTTTCATCACCTGGCGGATTTCGCGCCAGAACTGCTTGGTTCCTTCGCCGCGGGCACTGAAGAACTGGCTGTTACCGGTAACATGGGCGCTTTTTTCAAGGGCGCCGGCCATATCGGCCCGGAAGCCGTCGGCTCCCATATTCATCCAAAAGCGTAGTACATTCTTAAGCTCTTCGCGCAGGGCCAGCACGTCGGGATGGGTGGAAGGAAGCATCCAGGGATGGTCGGGGTTTGCAAAGCCAAAGTTCAGTGCGGGCTGGCACCAGTAGAAATTACGCATATACTGGCCGTTGCGACGGCCATATCCTTTAATAAATGCATCCTGATAGGCTCTGGGAGGATTGCTCCAGGTATTGTCGGTCCATATGTACCAGTTTGAATACTTATTGGGTTCCTGTTGGGCAGAAGCTTTAAACCAGGCATGTTCCACAGAGGTATAGCTGATCACATAGTCGAAAATCACGCGGATGCCTCTTTTGTGGGCCTCTTCGAACAGGCGTTTGGCATCGTCGTTGGTGCCATAGCGCGGTGCAACCTTATAGTAGTCAGAAATGTCATAACCGGCATCGCAAAAGGGCGATTCAAAAAACGGATTGAGCCAAAGGGCGTTTACGCCCAGGCTTTTGATATAGTCGAGTTTCTGAATAATTCCGTTCAGATCGCCGATGCCGTCCCCATCCGAATCGTTATACGTCTGCGGATAAATCTGGTAAAAAACCGCCTGATGCACCCATTCAGGAAAGTCAGGAGGAATCACATACTTACCGGTAACAGCAGCCGGATTGTCCCCTTCACCGGAAGTTCCAAAAATACACAGCACCGAGATTGCCACCCATGCAATCACCATATAAAATCTTTTGATCTTCATAATGATATTTTTTCAGGAGTAAGGATATAAAATTAAGAAAAATTGACCCATGATCTAGCCATGATAAAATAATTTGCAACTATAACCAAAAGCTTATCGTATAAAACGTTAGCATTTAAAAAAAACTTATGAGAAAACTCGTTCTAATGTTAGGCCTGCTGTTGCCAGTTGCAATTTTTGCACAAACGGATTATTTAAGGTATACAGGTAAAGGAAAAGTAGTGTTTGCAAATGGAGAATCTGCTGTTGGAATAGTTGCATATGATCTTTTTGCACCTGGAAAAGTCGCTATCTTGCCAGAAAACGACTCCAAAACTTCACGTTATAACAGCGATGAAGTAAAAGAATTCACCATTGATGGGGAACACTATTATTCTCTAAAAACAAAATCCGGAGAAATAAAAGTAGCAAATAATCACATTTTTTTGAAGAGCCTGGTACCTGATAGCTTTAAAATGAAAGTGCTGCTGGGTGAAGCCCAGCCCCCTGTAAGCACTACTGAAAATGTTCCAATTGTAAGAACCTATTATGCTTTAATGCCGGGAGATGAAACTGCATATGCTTTGAATGAATTAAAATTTACACCTTTTAAGAAAGTAGCAGGATATTTGTCTGACTGTCCGGCCATTGTAGAAAAAATAAATACAAAAGAAAAAGGATTTTCACTGCCCCTGGTTGCTACAGATGAAATCAGACTTGAAGTATTCAAAAAAGTGGCCGCTGAATATCATTCCTGCCAAAAATAATTAGAATAGCAGTCACATTCCTTATAAGGGCATAGTTTCACAGCAAGACTATGCCTTTTTTGGATGAGGGAGATGCGATTCATTTCCACGGGTTTCACCCGCGGTTATTAAGATTTGACCCCTTCGGGGTCTACTTGCATCTAACACTTCATAAACTTGAATTGTTCGGTGTGTCGATGTTCGGTGTTTCCCTCGCTCGGCGTAGTTTAGCGAAGCGTAACTACGACGTTTTTGAATTGCAGTTTGTAACTGCCATTGAAAAAGCTTTAAAATGCAAAATCCGGATCGCTCATTCCTAAAATGTAATTTGCAACTAATGAATGCATCTGCATTTCAAATATTTGATAATTTTAATTCATATTAAATTTATCAATGCGTTATGTCAACCGGGTATCAAATCAGCGATCAGGAAGGTATTTATTACATGACTTTTCAAATAGTTGATTGGATCGACATTTTTTCAAGGCAGATTTATCGGGATATCATTATTAATAGTTTGAAATATTCTATTAAAAACAAAGGATTGGTAATCTATGCCTTTGTTATTATGACCAATCATGTTCATATTATCGCGCAAAGCAGCAATGGGAAGTTAAGTAGCACAATTGGAGATATCAAAAAGTTCACCAGCAAAACAATAATACGCACCGTTCAAACCATAAATGAAAGTCGCGCTGATTGGATGTTGAATCGATTTCAATTTAATGCAATGCAACATATGCGCAACAAGACCTGGCAGGTTTGGACACATGAAAATCATGCGGTATATTTATACGGACAGAAATTTATTCAGGAAAAAATGGATTACCTGCGTAATAATCCCGTAAGAGCTGGATTGGTGGAACATCCTTATGATTATCTATATTCCAGTGCCAGATATTATGCCGGATTGGATTGTGTATTGGACGTAACAGATCTTGGTTTGCCTTGGAGGACAGTGTGATATGGTAGTCGCAGAGGCTATGTTATACAATATTGTTGTTATTGATTATATTTGTACATGGAAAAAGAAATTATTCAATATTTTATGTCCTTGTCCAAGCAAAAACAAGGACTCTTGCTTAATCAATTATTAAACCAACTTGGGCAAGATACCGAAGATGTTGATATTGTTAACGTGAAACGCGAACAATTAAATCGCTCCGGAATGATATGTCCACATTGCAGTGAAAAGAGTTTAATTGGATATGGTACATACCAAGGATACCAGAGATTTAGATGTAAGTCTTGTGGCAAAACATTTTCACATTTAACAGGCACTTCTATCCATAAGCTACACAAAAAGAAATTGTTAAAAGAGTATCTGTTTTACATGCTACAAGGATATTCACTAAGAAGGATATCAAACGAGATGGATATTTGCCTGAAGACAGCTTTCGACTGGCGACACAAGATACTATTATCATTGAAACCTGAACCATCAAAGAAATTGGATGGTATATTGGAAGCAGATGAAACATTCTTTCTATTCTCCGAAAAAGGTTCCAAGAGTATAAAGAATAGGAAACCCAGAAAACGAGGAGGATCAGCAGGTAAACCAGGAGTAAACAAAGATCATGTTACAGTGCTTACTGTATATGAACGAAAAACCGGAGATGCTCTTAATACTGTTGTATGCAAAGGCAGGATAACAAAAAAAGCGATTCAAAAAGGCTTAGGTCAGTGGATTGATAAGAATCATTGTATCTTATGTTCAGATTCACATTTAAGCTTCCAAGGCTTTGCTAAAGACAATAATATTGAAATAAAGCCTGTCTTTGTGAGAAGAAAAGAATATGTACTCGAAAGTATTTATCATGTTCAGAATGTCAATAGAATCCATGGAATATTAAAGGGTTGGATGCGTAGATTTAATGGCGTATCTACGAAATATCTTCAGAACTATCTTTACTATTATAAACTTACTCAATTATTTAAGGATGACGTCAATAAAGCCAAGTTGGCTATGGAAAAAGTAATCGAATGTCAAAATTCTTATATTCAGAGAGATAGTATCAACCAACATTACTGTATAACATAGCCTCTCTGACTACCATTGTAATTTTTTCATCTACCTTATTCTATATTCATCAGAAATGGTTAATTTTATTTTATATGTAAGAGGGGGACTTTTAGAAAAACCAGAAGATTTTCTGTATTCAAGTACCCGCTTTTATGCCGGATTGGACTGTCTTTAGCCGGTTACTGATGTTGGCCTTGTGTGGAAAACCATTTGAATGGTAGTCTGGAGACTACGTTTTAAGTGAGGCGGAGTTAAAAAAACTACGCATGGCAGGGGAAATTGTATTTGCGGCCATAGATATGTAACCCATTAATTATCATGCTCGTTCAAAGATCATACTTGTTCAAATGAATATGATATTCTTGAAATAGTTGTCCGTTATGATAAAATATCTAAAGAAAATTTATCATTCATCTCCCTTATTTGTTATGAATGCATATTTGTATCTATATGGTTCATACTGTAAAATAAGGTCGTTTTTTTTACCCTTATATGTAATTGAAGGCCTGGCGAATGATAGCAGCCATAATTTAAGATTATGCTATTTTGGCTGGGATCACAAAACACTGGGCCATTGGCTTAAAAGAATTTATCAAAAACATGATCAAATCCAGTACATAAAGCGGGTACCTTTTTGGAATATTCATAAATACCTGAAAAGTAAAAAACTCGGATGCCATTTAGCCATACTGGAGTTAAACAACGAGCATATCCGGAAATATACTGATAATGAGGCCGGATTTGAACTGCCAAGGTGGGTCAAAATGTATTTGGATGTAGAATTATCCATTTCCCTGATAAAAAAAGATGGGGATATTTTAAGGCTTATCAAAAAAAATGCCCTAAGTATGGAAAAGGGATCCACTGATCAGGATTTTCAGTTTTTTTATGACAAAATGTATAAGCCTAATATCCTTGCACGACATAATGATGGACCCATAATTGAAGAATACAAACTCATGCTTCAGGTATTCCACAAATGCAATTCCACAATATATTTTGTAATCAAAGATGGTCAAAGAGTTGCCGGATTGTATGTCCAGTTTTTTGAAAGGCCCTTTTTGCATGCTCTTGGAACAATAAATGGTTCAAATGATACATTGAAAATGGGCGCTATTGGTGCGTTATATTATTTTGTCCTGAAAGATCAAATGGAACAAAATGTAAAATACATCAATATTGGGGGCACGAGTCCTTTATTGAAAGATGGATTAACCAGATTTAAACTGTCCCTTGGAGCCAAGGTTAGTACAATTCAGAAACAGGATAGCCCAAGATTAAAATTGATGCCTCTTGTAAATTCAGCTTCAGTATTAGACTTTCTATCGTCAAATCCATTTATATATATTGAAAATGAGAAATTATATTGTGCCATTTTCAAGGACGAAGCAAAAGAAGCGGATTTAATGAATTATCAAAAATTGTATTCCCGAAGCACTGCTCTGGGCTTAGATAAGCCCAGAGTATTTTGTTTCAATTCAAAAAATATACTATCTGAATGCATGGACTGAAAAAGGTTTGTTAATTATCAGCATATTTTCTCAATTTGATATTTCTGAATGTGGCACACCATTTCTGATAGCAAACGCTTCATAAACCTCCCCCTCGGCGCAGGCTTCTGAAAATCACCGATTACCTGTTTACCTATTGCCAATTATTTTTGCCAGACGTGGTTCGCTTTGTAACAAATAACCGCCTGAATCGTCATCATAAAAAAAACCATTCATGCTGTTCAGACTTATCTTTAGAATCCTCGTATTCATTCTTCTTCTTATTCCTGTTTCACTGCAATCTCAAAGCATCAAAGGCAAAATCACCGATAATAAGGAAATTCCCATACCCTTTGTAGTCGTTTACGATGAAACCACCTACTCTGGAACCACCTCTAACGCTGAAGGATTTTATGAGCTAAAGCTGGACTCAGGAAAACATTCGCTGGTTTATAAGGCCATGGGATACAACCAGGTAAAAAAAAGCATTGTCATCAATAAAGGCAATGTCCTCTTTGATGTAATGCTTAAAGAGCAACCGGTTGAATTGAAGGAAGTAATTATCCGGCCCGGAAAAGAAGATCCTGCGTATGCCATGATGCGAAAGGTGATTAGCAGGGCTCCCTATCATTTAAACCAGGTTCAGAAGTACACGGCTGATGTTTATTTGAGGGGAACAGCGCACATCATCAAAATACCGAAATTCATTTCAAAACGTATGGATGTGAACGGTGAAGGACCGGTATTTAAGAGCGGAGACGTTTACCTGGAGGAGTCGGTGAATCAGATATCTTTCACAGCGCCGGATACCTATGAACAAAAAGTAATTTCCATCAGAAGTACTTTTCCATGGAATAATGAGGATATTGATCCCATGGGTCTGATTAATTCAAGCTTTTATGAGCCTAAGGTGGGAGAGTTTATTTCACCGCTTGCACCCAATGCGTTCCAGTTTTATAAGTATGAATATATGGGATTTTTTGAGGAAGGAAGTCACGTTATTTTTAAGATTAAAGTGATACCCCGGCATAACAATCAACAGCTCATGAGCGGATTCCTTTATATTGTGAATAGACTCTGGTGTCTGCACTCTGCCGACGTTACCATTACGATGTTCTTTGGTTCCATGAATTATAAAACCATTTATTCTCCCGTTAAAAGCAATGCCTGGCTGCCGGTGAGTCATCAGTTTTTTGTGGAAGCAAGCCTTCTGGGGATGGAGGCTACCTTTAAGTATTCAGGTTCTGTTAAATTCAGTCAGGTTGAACTGAGCGAAAAAGCAGCGAAGATCATCAAGCCTGTTGAAGCTGATGCCACACCCATACCACAAACGGAAGTAAAGAAATCAAAAGGTCAGGAGCAAATCGATGCCTTATTGTCAAAAGAAGATCTCTCCAACCGCGATGTCGTCAGGCTCTCTGCATTAATGGCCCGTGAAGCATCACATGATACTATTCCAAAAGAGAAATCCCTCGAAATTAAAGAGGAAGCCAGCAATACCAAACTGATTCTTGAAAAAGACGCTGTTAAGAATGATACTTCATACTGGAATGAAATCAGGCCCATTCCTTTGAGTTCCATTGAAGCTGCCATTCCATCTGAAAATGTCGCCCGCGCTATTAAACAAAAGTCAGATACCCTGACGCTTTCTGTCGGGGTGAAATCATCCGAAAAAAAAGCCGGCGGCAAGTTCTTTAAATTTATAACAAACGGGGCAGGATTCTATATGTTCGATTCTGCCACGCATGTGCAATATGAAGGACTTGTCGGACTCAATAAATTTGATTTCAATACGGTGGACGGATTCATTTACAGGCAGACCTTTACCCTTACACAAAACCTGAATAAGGATCATAAATTATTTATAGAACCTGGCGTAGCCTGGGCTTTCAACCGGGAAAAACTCATGTGGTGGACCCGTATGAATATGGACTATGCACCCATGCGTGGCGGCAGGATGGACTTTTATATTGGAAGCGTATCCACAGATTATAACAGTGAAACCGGCATTAACAGCACCATAAACACCATATCTTCCTTATTTTTCCGGAGAAATTACATGAAGCTGTATCAGCAACAGCAGATTCAAATTTCAAACCGGATAGACCTTGCCAACGGTTTGAACTTATCTGTTTCTGCAGGTTATCGTATAGCCGATCCTCTAAGGAATTACACTGACTTTTCGTTTTTTTACCAAAATTCAAGAGACTATACAGAAAATATTCCCGGTGATCCTGACCGGGTGACATTGCGCAACCTGCATCACGAGGAAGCATTCTGGGACGCTGCCATTGAATTTACGCCGCGTTACCATTACCGGATCAAGCAGGGCAAAAAAGAATACGAATATTCTCGTTTCCCCACGCTGTTCATTCGGAACCGAATGGCCATACCGGGGATCTTCAAAAGCACTGCTGATTTTGATTTTCTGGAAGCGGGTTTGAAGCAGACGCTATCATGGGAAATGAGTCATTCTTTCACATACTCGATCCAGGGCGGATCATTTCTGAACCGAAACCGGATTTATGCTATGGATGATAAGTACTTTAACAATCATGACCTCCCTCTGACTATTGGGAACAACGACGGGGCATTCAGACTGACACCCTATTACCGTAATGCCACTGCCGAAAAATACGCAAGCGCCTTTATACGCTATACCACACCCTACCTGTTGTTGAAATACCTGCCCTGGGTGAATAACAAATTGTGGGTGGAAAGCCTCCAGTTGAATTATCTTACCACCGGTTACGGAAGGCATTACCTTGAGGCCGGATATATTCTGGGCCAGATATATATGATGGGCAGTATTGGCGTGTTTGCCGGCTTTACGGAGCATGGGTATACCAGCAGCGGGGTGAAATTTTCCATTGATTTATAGCCCTCCGGCAATTTAAATTACTATAATGCAGAAAACCGCAATGCCGGTGCTGCAATGCGGTTTTCAAAAGGGAGAAACAGGGATTTATTCCAGGATAAGCTTGACGGGTTTCACCTTCTCACTTGTGAAATACCTGACTATATATACCCCACGGGGAATCATACTTACATCAATGGTCACGGTTTCTTCTGTTATGATAGAATAAACCAGATTCCCTTGCAAATCATAGATCCGGATATCATTGGTCCCTTTACCAATATGGGTTAATGTCAGATTATTATGTACCGGATTTGGAGATACAAGGACATCCGCATTTTCAAAGCCCTCTTCCACTAAAATATTTGAGGTGCTGTCTAAAGCTGATTTATATGAATAGGAGTATCCACAATAGGAACTGTACATGTATGAACTTTGTGTATTGGAGATTGATGGGCAGCCCGTTTGAGTAGCCTTAACAGTCGCTGTATAGTTTACTGCACCGAATTTTTTGAAAACCCACCAGGCGTATTGACCATTTGAAAAAGCATAATAGCTTCCATCCGATGAAGCAGGTATGTTAAAACTAAAGCCATAAGATACACCTGTTGAACCTGCGACTTCAATTTTTGATGTAATTTCATAATTACCACTTACGCAACGACCATTCAGAGTACTCAGCCTGGTTGGAACGCCCACATTACCTATGCTCAAGATGATTTCTTCCAATATACCCGTATATGTTTTAATCATTGCGCAAAGCTTTACATCTGCAGCATTTCCGGATACAATGCATTTTGTACCATTTGCAGTAATTGAAAGTCCCTTATTGTAATCAGGGGAAGCTTTATACGACCATCCTATAAATTGGGCACCAGTCATATTCGCAAGTCCTTGCAATTCATATTCAATTCCCCTGTTATAACACAGTGGATTTGGAATGGTTTTCTTTACAATTTTAGGAAATCCAAGTCCAAAATTTCGGTATAATTTTGTAGGTAGTGTTACAACAGACCACTTGTTTGCATTATATACCTCCTTAGTAATGCTTGTTATAATACAGGCTTCGTGAAATTTGTCATAAGATTGTCCGGTTATATTCTCATAAGGTTCATTGTATTTAATTGTTTTAATTCCAGGCTTACCTGGCCAACTATCAACAACTTTCCAACCCTCGTTGTCCCATCCAATCAGCAACATGGCATGCAACATATCACCACTATATGTAAACATTATGGGGCCATAACTCATCAGGTTTTTCTTTACTAAATTATTATCAATATTACCATTCTGATCTTTCATAATAACTGACTCAGTAGAAATTTTATATCTGGTTCCACTGGCTGTTTGTTTTTGCTGGCAGTCAATTCCTAGAAGCATACCCTCAATTTCTGCAGGTTCTTCATCAGTTATGTTTGTACATGTAATGGCATTTCTTTTAGGATATACTGTTTCACAATCACTAGATTTTTCACTTATAACCCCATACTGGTTTACATAGCCAATTACCTCAGCTAAAGAACCTTTAGCATTACTATTATATGTACAAGTAAATAATACCCTTTCAGATAAATTAAGGTTCTCCCCATATAACAATTTATACATGGTCTCTATCCCTGCAATAGTGGCATGAGCAAAACAGGGGTTCTGAATCAATTGATCTTTATATCCATCAATAACATATGACTCATAGCTAAAAGTTGTCGGCGGATACGTTTGTGCAAATGTCCCGATTCCGCTTAATAACAATGCAAGTGCAAAAAGTAGATTTTTTTTCATAGTAGTTTAATTTGGGTTAATAATGGGAACGTATATGGTAAACAAAATCTCTTTTAACAGAATAAACTAACTTGCCCGTAACAAGATAACAAAAAAAGCATAAAACACCAATTGAAATGTATAAATAATTATTAATTGCCTGGAAATTGGTACACTGATAATCCTCCATTTATAAGCCATGGAAATAGTCTCATTTTTGTCTCATAAAAAGCAAAAAATATAAAACATTTTGAAACATGTCAGCGTAAGAAATTATCAAACGCACGCCTCTCCACACTACCTGTTTCAACGCTCTGAAAACTACAAACAAAACCACTAAAGATTCTTTTTGCTCCCATGAGAAAATCTACTATTTCATTCGCTGTGCTGCTCCTGATTTTGTTCAGTGGCACCTCGCTCCATGCCCAAAACGAAAAGTTCAAGGCATTGTACATTTACAATTTTCTGAAGTATATCGAATGGCCCGAATCATATAAATCGGGCGATATTGTAATTGGTGTGATGGGAAGTTCTTCAATTGTTAAAGAACTTGAAACAATTGCAGGCGCTCAGAAAGTTGGCAATCAAAACCTGAAAATCAAATCGTTTGCAGGTAGCGATGATATCGGTGATTGTCATCTGCTTTATATTTCCTCATCAAAAGGAAGCCTTATCCCGCAAATCATTTCGAAAGTATCGAATCATAATACTTTGCTGGTATCAGATACCAAAGGAGGGATCCAAATGGGAACGGCCATCAATTTTATTATGGATGGCGACAAACTTAAATTTGAGATCTGCAAAGGCCATATAGAAAAAAAAGGATTGAAAGTTGGTGGGGCATTGCTGAGCCTGGGCATTCAATCGAACTAATTACGAATACATGTTTACTATCAATTCCATGATTATGAAAAGAATAACTATTATAACTGCCCTTCTGACCCTTGTTTTCCTAATTCCTGTTCGCATCTATGCCCAGGAACCTGAAAACAGAAAGCCCGTTTCAGAAATGTCGAAAGAAGAAATGTCTCAGCTAAACTATGAAGATTTACTGAACCTTTCATTGGAAGATCTGATGATAGTGGCCAATAAGTTCGGCCTTTCATCAGATGAAATTCTGGAATACTTTTTAAATAAAGATGTTACTTCGGCATCAAAGCGTGCTGAAAAATCACTGAACTCCCCATTATCCACGACAGTTATATCCAAAGAGGAGATTATGAATTCGGGTGCCACAAGCATACCTGAAGCGCTCAGACTGGTTCCCGGGATGATTGTAAGACAAACCACTTCCGGAAATTATGATGTACATATCCGGGGAAATGACAACCTTCCGCCCAACGACATGCTGATCTACTCCATTAACTCCATTTCTCTGATCATGATTGACGGGCGTCCTGTATACAATTACTCTTTTGGGGGTACTTTCTGGGAATCGCTCCCCATAGAACTTAATGATATTGAAAGAATAGAGGTTATCCGTGGCCCTTCAAGTGCACTCTATGGCCCTAACGCAGTTTCAGGAGCTATCAATATCATAACCAAAAGTGTTGAAGGTAATAAACTGAAAGTAAACGGACAGGTACAGATGGGCAATAACAATACCAAACTGGCTGATGCGTCCCTTTCTTTTGGTGTAACAAAAAATATCAAAGTACGTCTTTCAGGAAATTATTCTCATTTCGACCGCACAGATGACAAGTTCTATGTTTTCAATTATGATCATAGGTATACTGCTGCAGAAATGGATACTCTAAAGAACTATGACGGAACAACGGTTGTAAGTAACCCTGCAACAGGCGATTTTAAAAAGTTTTTCCCCGATCCTTCCCTTGGGGTAGACAAATATGCCGCAAACGCATTTATTAATTATCATCCCATGGATAAAATTGACATCAACCTTTCCATGGGCGCGCAGCAGTCGGATGCCATTACAGTAGCCCTTGGAAATAACGAAATACCCGTTGTAGGCAGAAGATCATCCACATGGTACGGCGATCTCAGAGCCCATCTGTATGGATTTCAGGCCCAGTTCAATTACCTGAGCGGCGACCAGGAAATACAGAAAAATTATGACGGTTTTCATATTCAACCTGATGTTTTCAATGCAACGCTAGAGTATGAATTCAATAAGGGGAATCTGGTATTACGTCCCGGGATTAGTTATCAGAACAGCCGCTATAATGACGACCGCTGGGTGGATATTGCAGCAAAAGGAGGATTTTTAAACGGGGAAAAAACCCTGAATGCTGTGGCCTATTATTTAAGAGCCGATTATAAAGCTTTCGACAAAGTTCGTTTTATTGCTGCCATTCGTGGTGACAGCTATGATAAGCCCGATGTTACGAAATTTACGTATCAGTTTGTCGGAACCTATGATATTAATGAGAATAACATGATCAGGGGCGGTTATTCCCGCGCCAACAGGGGCTCATTTATGACTGACACTTATGCCAACTACAATTGGAAGATCGTACCGGGTTTCTATACTTTTATGTATGAAGGAAATCCGAATCTGAAACTTCCGGTAATGGATATGTTTGAACTGGGATACCGGACCAAATTGTCAAAAAACATCATGGTTGAAATTGAGGCTTTCCACTCTACAATAGATAATCTCACTTTCTTCCATGCTGATCAGACCAGGATGTATTTCGATCTGACACCTGTGCTTTCGGGCGGTGCTCCTCCAACTTCTCCGGATAGTCTCATCAGTCACGGCCAATATGACAATGTCAGTCTGAAATCAATACAAAACGGCGTAACGGTAAATGTCAGCATTGTTTTGAACAGCAATTTGAATATGCGCGTATTCGGAACCTGGCAGAAATCCAAAATGTCTGATGTTTATCCAAGAACCATCTTTGATGATTTATCTTCCCTGAAAGATCAATGCGTGGCACAATATATGGCAGATCTTTACAAACTGGGTAACGGAGATATGTCTCCTTTGGCAAACCCGCATAAGGAATATATCGCGGATTATACTACCTATCGTGACAGCAGCACTGTGAATATGGACAACAAAGCCACTCCTTCATTCTACGGAGGTCTGACGCTGAATTACACTGCCATGGAGAAAAAGCTGAATGTAAATACAAGCTTTTACTTTTACACCGAACAGAAGATGATCATGAACAAAGCGAACTATATTGGCAGGTACAGTCCGGCCTATATCAACCACCAGGATCAGTATAATCCAAAAATGTTTGAAGATACCTATACTGTTGAGCCTAAACTGAGCATGAATCTTAAAATTTCATACAAGGTGTGGAAAGAGTGTTCGGTATTTTTCAATGGCAGGAATATACTCAACAGCAGCCGCAAGGAATTTGCATTCCTTGATGATGTAAAAGGTTTGTATATGCTGGGGATGAACTTCAGCTTTTAAAAGCCGGGATTACAATCGCATATTAAAGCAGCATCATCAGGATGCTGCTTTTTTTTATAATTTTTATATTCGTTTCAATTGCCTCTGATGATTTGATGATTTCTAGTCGCGATGAATCGCGTCTCTACTTGTGGTTCATTGAATCTTTCATCTTCACTTCATTACCTCATTACTTCATCACTTTGTTCATTAACCCTAATGGCTTGCATTTTTTGTCTCGTCACAGATTACTATCCAAAAATATGAGCAATACTCATTATTTATAGGGACGTTCCTGTACCCTAATTTTACAGGAAAAATTAATCATGAAAAGCAGAACTTATGAAAATCCATTAATTGGAGACAAAGTCACGTTTCTAAAAACTGCAGGGGAAACTGATGGTGAATTCACCTTGGTGGAAGTGGAATTAAAGGCAGGAGGCGGAAATTCCCTGCATTACCACAGAGCGTTCTCTGAAACATTTGAGGTGATTGATGGAACATTGGGCGTTCATATCGGAAAGAAATATAAAGCGCTTGGAAAAGGTGAATCCTTCACCGTTCCGCCGCTTGTTTTACACAATTTTCAAAATGACAACAACAAGCCTGTAAAGTTTAAAGTTGAACTACGCCCCGGTCACACCGGATTTGAGCAATGTATAAAAATTGGATATGGACTTGCCGGTGACGGACGCACCAATAAAAAAGGAATTCCGCATAAGTTGTCTCATTTGGCAGTGGTTCTGGGATTGAGCGACACCAACCTTCCGGGAATATATACCTTAATGACCACTGTATTGCTGATGCTGGCTACCCGTGCCAAAAAGAAAGGAATTGAAAAGGAACTGACAGACCAGTACTGCAATTAGCATCAATCAAATGATCCGGACAGCCCGATAAACATTTGATTACCATCATTGTTATAAAGATACTTCAAACTGTTTCCTTATATAATGATGGCATCATTCAGGTCATGCATCTTTATGTGCTTTTTTGTTTTTGCTTCTCTGAATATATACGCAGACAGCAACACATCACGGATTGTTCTTGATGATCTTGAACACCAATATAACCCCGCAAAACATTTAAAAATTTTTGAAGATAAAAGTGGAAAACTGAATTTCGAAAATATCCTGCCCCTCACATCATCTTTTACCAATAATCATAGAAACACCATCAATTTGGGGATCACATCTTCAGTAATATGGTGCATGTTTACGGTAAGGAATCAATCGAATGAAAAATGGTATATCCAAATCGGGGAACCTTATATAGATATGATTGATTTATATAGCATTGATGAACAAGGCGTCATTAGAGCCATTGAATCAGGCTTGAACAGAAGTCACAAAAACCTGTCAATACGGGTCAATCATTATATCATACCATTGGATTTAAAACAAAACGAAGAGAAAAAGTTTTACATCCGTGCACAAAGCACCACCATTTTGAAACTGCCCATGGTGATAAACAGCATTCAAAATCACTTTGAGGTGAACCACCGGGAAGATCTCATTAATGGCATTTATTTCGGTTTAATATTTGCCTTAAGCCTGTATAATCTTTTTGTATTCATATTGCTAAAGGATAAAACCTATCTGTTTTATGTGTTTTATATCAATTTCCTGGGTGCAACAATTGCGTGGCTGAGAGGCTATTCACCCGAATTTTTAGAATCCATTCCCCTAAACATCAATCATGGGAATAATTATTCGGCTTTAACTTTTATATTTCTGATGCTATTTACACACTCATTTTTGAACCTGGAAAAATTCATTCCTGAGCATAAATGGCTGATTGCTTTGTTTTCCATCTTCAGCATCATTGCCATCATCTTAACAACAACCGGACATTTCAATTACGGATTCTATTTTGTAATTTTTATCATTAGTATTAACCTTCCTTATATTGCATTTTTCGGGATTTATGCCTTAAGGAAGGGTTTCAATCCGGCTGTTTTTTACTTGCTTGGATTTACCTTTTTCACAATCGGTGATGTTATATTTATTCTAAGTGAAAATGCACAAATTCAGCAAACTGTTTTAGGAAATTATTCGCTGCAAATAGGTTCCGCAATAGAGGCCATAGTCTTGTCGTTTGCCCTTGCAAATAAGCTGAATAATTATAAAAAAGAGAAGGAAGAAACTCAAGCTAAAGCCCTTGAGCAGGCTAATGCATTCTCCATAGCATTAATTCAAACACAGGAAGAGGAAAGAAAAAGAATTGCAGGTGAATTGCATGATAGTATTGGGCAAAGTTTGAGCTTAATTAAGAATCGGATTGCAATGATTCATAAAATTCCAGCCAAATCTGACACGATTTATGAACTGAATGAAATGGTTACAAGTACCATTCAGGAAATCAGAAGCATCACTTATGGCCTGAGGCCTTTTCATTTGGATTTATTGGGATTAACACAATCATTAATAAGCCTTACAGACAGTTTTTCAGAATCGTGTGAAATTAAATTCCGATGTAAAATTGAAAATATTGACGGGCTGGTCTCGAAGGATGAAGAAATATATATTTTCAGAATACTTCAGGAATGTCTGAATAACATTTCAAAACATTCGCAGGCATCAGAAGCTCATGTTGAAATCAATCATCCCAAAGGTAAAATCAACATTCTGATTGAAGACAATGGAAAAGGAATTGAAAAGAACTTGAACGGGGGATACGGACTTATAGGAATAAAAGAGCGATTAAACATACTGAACGGGACTATGGAAATTGTTAGCGATCAGTCGATAGGAACAAAAATTAACATCCATATAGGTTAGCAATCTGACTCATTTAAAGCATAATGGGCAATATTGCTCATAAAAATAGATATTACTTTCTATTCATGGTTTTGGATGAGAAGGTAATTTTGTGTAAAAGAGTTATAAAGAAAATAAATGGGATGAAATGCAACTGAACATATTAATTGCGGATGATCACCCGATATTCTTAAAGGGCTTAAGAGAGGTGATTGAATCGGATAAATCCCTGAAAGTGATTTCAATGGCTCATAACGGGCAAAATGCGGTTACTGCATTTCAAAGTGATAAAAGGATTGATGTTGTGATTCTGGATATTGATATGCCACGCATGAATGGTTTAGAAGCAGCAGATAATATACTTAAAGTACGTGGAGATATACCCATTATTATTTTAACCATGCATAAAGATAAAGCACTGTTTCTAAAAGCACTTGAGATTGGCATTCAAGGTTACCTGCTCAAAGAAAATGCTGTTGTTGATGTAATAAATGCCATATATAAAGTAGCAGAGGGAGGCACATATTTAAGTCCTGAATTATTCATACATCTATTTAAAAGAAATAAGCAGGGAGCAGAGGCCGACCATCTTATTTCTATGCTTACTCCATCTGAAAAAAAAGTTTTGAATCTGGTTGCAGAATACAAATCGAGCAAGGAAATAGCCTCCCTACTGTTTATTAGTGAGAAAACTGTATTTAATCATAGAATGAATATCTGTAAAAAGTTGAATTTAAGCGGTAAAAACAGTTTACTCAGATACGCCCTGGAGCATATTGGAAATTAGGTTCAAAAATTAATCATAGTACATAGGCAACATTACCTATGAAATTAAGCGCTACATCTTATTTGCCCCACCATCAGCCGAAAGTAACTTTGTCCTTGTAAATGATTCATTCATAAAATAATAAACCAAATCATTAATTAAAAACAAGAAAATGAAAACTAAGATTACACGTTATTCGATGTTGTTGGTATTTACAACGGTTGCCCTTGTTGCCTTCTATGGATGTGATAAGGATGATGATAATGACGAACCACGTGATTATGTGGGTCAATGGGTTACTGTAAGAACTATTGAAACTGACGAAGGAGATCTTGAAGTTCAGGATGTCATTAATTTTACAGCAAACGGCTTTACTGAAGTCGCCAGCATAGAAGATCCGCTGAGCGAAGAGTGGGTTGATCTTATTGGACGTAAAGGTGAATTTACCGTAAGTTCCGGATTAATGAATGTGACGCTCACGGAAGCAGGTTTTTCAGAACTTGATGAAGTAACCGGATTTCCCACAGGTGAAATTGTAAATTATGAAGATGGAACAGATGAGTTTGACGAGCTTCTTGAAGAATTCGAAATGATTCCCAGTTATAAAGCAAAATACACGGTTTCCGGAGATAATCTGACATTAAAATCCGATAACAACAATAATGGCAGTTATGATGATGAAGATGAGGTTTATACTTTTACAAGAGTTGATTAACAACTTTAAATATAAAAAAGGGCGCAGTAATTTGAGTACTGCGCCTGTTTTTTACCTATTTGGCTTTTTTATTGCCTATTATGGTTTTATTATCTTCGTCCACCTTAAAGAAAGACACAGTTTCTTTCAAATTATCAGCCTGAGCAGATAGTTCTTCTGCACTGGAGGCCATTTCTTCAGATGAAGCGGCATTTTGCTGGGTAATCACATTTAGCTGCTGTATGGCACTGTTAATCTGATCAGCGCCTGCATTTTGCTCAATGCTGGCTGCTGCAATTTCCTGAACCAGCTGTGAAGTTTTCTGAATTTCTGGCACAAGAGCATCCAATGATTCTCTGGTTTTTTCAGTAATACGAAGGCTGTTTTTTGAAAGGCTTTCGATCTCATCCGCCGCCAGCTTGCTTCTTTCAGCCAATTTTCTAACCTCTCCAGCTACAACAGCAAAACCCCGGCCATGTTCACCTGCCCTTGCCGCTTCTACAGCCGCATTAAGTGCAAGCAGATTTGTCTGAAAAGCTATGTCATTGATAATCGTAATTTTTTCAGCTATCGTTTTAATGGAGTCAAAACTTTCCCGTCCGATACGGCTCATTTCTATCATACTCTCCGTAGCTTTGGTTGAAATTTTCTCTGTTTGCCTTGCATTTTCAGTATTCTGCTGTATGTTGCCAGCCATTTCTTCCATTGACGAGGAAATTTCTTCGGTAGATGACGCCTGTTCTGTAGCACCTTCCGAGATTTGCTGCGAACTGTTGCTGATTTGTCCGCTTGCAGAGGAAAGGCTATCGGAACTTTCAATAATGCCATTAATGATTTCTTTCAGTTTTGTACTCATTACACTAATTCCTGTCATTAATTCAGCAATTTCATCCTTGCCTTGAATTTTTATTTTTCCGGTAAGATTTCCTGCAGCAATATTCTTTATTATAAGTAAAGATTCTGATAATGGTTTGATAATGCTTTTGGTTAAAGCCATAGCAGTTAAAATAAGAAATATGATAACTATAAAATTAATGGTGATTGCTTTAATCAAAAATTGACTTTCAATACGTTTGCTTTCCAGATAAAATTTTTCTGCATTGAAAAGGCTCATGTCTGTGAATTCGTTCATAATGGATCGCATCGCATTAAAGGTGCTGTCATATGAAGAATAATATATGGCTTCACAAGCTGCATAATTCCCTGCCTGAATATTCTGAATCACTGAATCTGTTTGAATTTTAAGCTGATCGTTGTATTTATGAAACAGATTGTTTTTTTCAATAAACTGAGGTTTTTCGCTAATATTGAAACTCTCTTCAAACTTCGCATATCTGGTGTCAATCTGATCTAAATTTTCCTTTACAGAAGCAATTGCTAGTGCCAGCTTTTCTTTATCCTGATAGATAACATCCTGCATTGCCTGTGCCAGAGATAAATTCGACTGAAAGGCATCACGGTCTGCTTCTATCAGATAATCCACACTAAGAAGATTGACCTTATAAATTTCATCAGAATGCCTTCCGAGCGTTCTCATGTTTGCAAATGCTGTAATCACAGCTAAAATGAAAAATAACAGGAACAATGCAAAAACATAAGTGAGCCTCCGGCCTATTTTTATATTATTAATACTTGCCATGGTATGATTACTTTTTATTATTATTAAAAAACTCTGGTTTGAATGTGAGCATCAGCCATGCCCATTGTTGATATTTCGTATGCGAACCTCCTTTTAGAATTTCCATGGAAGGACCGGCAAGCATTGTAGAATAGCCGCAACTGAACTCGAGATTTGCCGCAGGTTTATATTTAAATATAAGGTCAATTTCGGATCCCAGATAATGATCGGCATTTAAAACTTGTCCTGGTACTGAAACAGTATCTACCACATCATTTGCAAATTGAAAATGGTGGAAGGTAAATTCGGCAGAAGCTTTCTTGGTGATCTTATAATTAATCCTTGCATATAGATCGACCAATCCTCCTCCCTTGGTATCTTTGTCGATTTGCTGGAAATAGTCCATGTAGCCATAATAATTATGGGTATTTCCATATAAATTATTGAATGAATGTTTTTTAGTGTCGTTGGAAAAGCCATCGTCACCTGAAAAATAGTCCATTGCCAAAACACCGTTTATGCTTGACGAAAACCGGTAATCGAAATTCAATCCGAGAAAATAAGCGCTGATTGATTTGCCGTCAATGGATTTGCCGTTTTGAAGATAAGCAGTTCCGTAGACTTTAGCTCGTACTGAATCGTTTCTGAAAAAAAGATTTCCGCCATAAGTGAATCTTTGATAAATGGCAGCATCAGATTCTTCTTTTTGATTTCCATCGGCAATAAATATTGCTGAAGCGTTCAAAAATTTCCCCAGGTCTATTTCAGCATGTGTAAACACCAGAGTTTTATAAAAGCTTACAGGATAATTGCTTTCGTAATTTTTTGATTTGTCATTATTATAGGCAAATCCAGCCTGAAAATTAAAAGCATTATTATATTTCACCAGAAACAGATCATGGGAAGCACCTACATCATTCCAGTTAGCTGCTCCAATTAAGCGATTCTGGTCAAATGACAATTCCTGCCGACCAAATTTAAGCGCCCACAATTCACTTAGATACAGTTCTGCCCAGGCTTCAAAAACGTTGATTGTAGAAGCATCAGCTTTTGAAGGTGATTCACCCCATATTCTAACATCCTGAATAGAAAAGCGTGTGGCAAATTTGCTGTCGGAATAATTTAAAACCAACCTGGTGCGCTGTGCTGTAATAAATGCAGGATTTTGATCATCGGTTAGCAATGATTTGTAACCATCGCGAAGTTCAAATTTCGGCCGGAATTCACCTGAAAGGTTGAATTGTGAAAATACCGGAATGGATAATAATAAAAATGATGGAATGAGTAATATATTTCTCATATGTAGTTTGATAGAAAATTAACTTAAATGCCCAACTTAACTTATTAAACCACTGCCTGATCAGGCTCTATTCTACTTCATTTACAACAGCCAGTTCTTCAATATTCAGAACCCTGTCTATATTCAGAACCATAATGAATTTATCCTGGATTTCAACAAATCCTTCAATGAATTCAGGGTTATATTTAATTCCCATATCCGGTACCGCTTTTATACTGGCATATTCAAACTCAACCACATCATTCACATGGTCTACCAGTAAACCCATCAGTACTTTTTTGTCTTTATGTGTTACATCAGCGATAACAACCATTTTATCGGCGATATCCGAAGCTTTCATGTTGAAGCGCTTGTGCATATCAATAATGGGGACAATAGAGCCGCGGAAATTAATGACTCCCGGAACAAAGTCTGAAGCATTCGGCACCTTGGTTAATCCTTCCAGTTGTAAAATTTCCAACACTTTAAATACACTGATTGCAAAGTTTTCAGTGCCGATCGTTAAATTGATATAACTGTTTTTTTTATCAATATCTGAAATTGCCATAGTGGGTAGTAGATTATAGGTTACGCTAAAACTTTTTCAACCATCTTTTTAAATTCAATCACTTCAAATGGTTTTTTGATCCATGCAGTAATCTTCGCTTCCCGTGCTCTGGATTGCTTTTCCATACTGGTTTCGGTGGACAACATAAAAATTGGAGTGTATTTGTATTTTTCCTTACTGCGGATATATTCTACCAACGCCCCGCCATCCATATTTGGCATGTTGTAATCCGAGATCACCAGATCAACACGATCACCATTAAAATACCGTGTTGCTTCCCGTCCATCGGCAGCCTCATCAACTATATAGCCCATGCTCTCAAGGGTTTTTTTAATAATTTGCCTGGAGGTGTTAAAATCTTCCACTACAATAACGCGTTTTTTCATCGTGGTTTGTTTTATGTATAAAATATTACGATTCATCACACTTTAATATTAATACGTAAAAAGCCATCAGAATTTCTAAGTAGTTATACTTAATTTCATCTGAGCGTAATGCGTGATGTACTTTGAGCAATACCATACATATGAATCTTTTGAGTAAGATTTCAGGAAAGGCTCGCTAAAAATTAAAAATGTAATTGCTTGTACCGGACTCTACTTTAACAGATTGTTTTTCAATCCGTAATTGATCAGGCTGGCTGTATTTCGGGTAGAAGTTTTAACTTTCAGATTAAACCGGTGATTAGTAACTGTTCTTACGCTTATGAAAAGCTTATCAGCAATTTCCTGGTTGGAAAGCCCCTGATAAATGAGGTGTAATATTTCAGATTCTCTTTTAGTTATTTTAACAGATTCTTGTTTTTCGGGTTCCTGAGAAAGTTTGCGGCTGAAGAAACCCATAATTTCTTCAGAATAATAATGGTTGCCATTTATCACTGCCTTCAAGGCTGTTTCCAATCCTTTTGTGTCCACATTTTTCGAGAGATATCCATGCACCCCCAATTGCAAAAACTGCTGAATGTACGCATCATCTTGCAACATAGTAAGAATAACTACCTTAATATCAGGAAATTCTTTTTTAACGGCAATTACAGTGTCATACCCCCCCATAACAGGCATCATAATATCCATGAGTACAATATCCACAGGATTCTTTCGCTGCTTTTCCAAAAATTCTTTTCCATTGCTGGCATCGAAAGCAAATTCAACAAATTTGAAACGTTTTATCGCTAGGCAAAGGCCTTTTCTATAGAAACTATGATCTTCAACAAGAGCGATTTTGGGTAAGGTATCCATGGTTTAACAGGCAATTTTCTCATATTGAATACGAGAACTCATCCAATAAAGATATAAAAAAATCAGAAATGATATAAACCCTAAAATTAAGTTATACATGAATCTGCTTCATAAAAAAAGGACATGAACTCTTGCGTACATGTCCTTTTTGATTTTAGAATTTCCCTAATTACTGAAATGCGTCAAAATCCTTTTCAATATCGGGCCTTTTATTTACAAACCGTTGACTTACCGGGGTATTTGATTTTATTACTTTATCTTTTACCTTCACAGTGCTTTCTTTTTTAACTATTGCCTTTTGCTTATGCAAGGTCTGACTGTTTGTTTTAAAAAATGATACAACCTCTTTCAGTACCTTTGCCTGAGTAGAAAGTTCATTTGCACTCCCTGACA
>CAZTSR010000020.1:0-57982 GCA_964615995.1 uncultured Bacteroidales bacterium | reverse complement strand
TATTACTTTTTATCAATATTTACAGTATTTTTATTCTTAACTAAACGACATTGATTCATAATTTATAATTACTCTTTCAAAACGTACTCGAAATGGCTTTAACCGGATCGAGTCTGGCAGCTGTAAATGCAGGAAGCAAGCCGGCAATTACGCCTACTGTTGAGCTGATGAGAAGTCCGAACACGATATTACCCCCGCTTAAAAAGATTTCAAAATCTTTAGACCGGGCAATTAATGTTCCCAGATAAATCAGGAAAAGTCCCAGTGATCCACCAAGGAGTGATAAAGTTACAGATTCATTTAAAACCTCAAGAACGATATAAAAATTCTTTGCTCCCAGGGCTTTCTGGATTCCGATAATCCTTGTTCGTTCTTTAACGGATACAAACATAATATTCGCAATTCCAAAAGCGCCAACGAGTACCGCAAATATCCCGATAATCCATCCTGCCGCATTTACAACGCCAAAAATCTGATCGATCATATTGGTCATCATGCTTGTTTTATTCAGGGCAAAGTTATTCTTAACACGCGGACTTAAACGCCGGATGGATCGCATATGTATTCGGAGTTCATCCTTAAGCGCATCAGCAGCAACCGTCTTAATGGGTTTTACCCATATCTGGGGACTTGTTTGCATGGAATGAAGATCGGCAAAGGTGCCAAAAAAACGGATTGGAGTAACAATTACCTTATCAATGCTTCCTCCATTGAGGATTGATTTTCCTTCACGTTTAAATACGCCTATTACCGAGCATTTTTTTCCCTGGAACCTGATGGTTTTTCCAACAGGACTATCTCCGCCAAACAGGTCTTCAGAAATGGCTGCACCAATTACGCAAACCGTCCGGCCTGAATTGATTTCCAACAAGGTTAGGAACCTTCCTGCTGCAAGATCAAAAGTTCTGATGCCTTCAAATTCTTCAGACACACCCCATATTTGTAAATTTTCTGCCCTGTTATCCAGGTATTCGACGCTGGTTTGAAGGCCTGCAATAAAACATGCTGCTTCAATATGATTTGTGCGGCTTTTAAGTTCGTTATATTCTTTTAATGTCACCTGCGGCCTGGCTATATATTCCCACCAGGCATATTCTTCTCCGCCTTCAGGTCCCCAGGGCATACTTTCAATTACTACAATGTCAGTTCCAAATGCTTCCAGCGACTTTCTCATATTAACCTTCATGGAGTCAAGCACGGAAAAAACGGAAACAATAGAGAAAATACCAATGGTAACGCCTAATAATGAGAGAAATGTGCGTAGTTTGTTCAGGATAATTGTTCGGTAAGCCGACTGTATACTTTCCGACAAAATAAAATACCATCGCATAAGCCAGCGTTTAAGTTGTTAACAAAGATAAAAAACCCCTGTTTATTTATGAAAAAATTAATAACTTGGGGTTCTGCGTATGAGATATTCGCCCTATATTCGCGGCAGGATATTTCTGTGACTTCGCACTATAAAAAATCATTTCAACATGAACAAAAAAATAAAAACCGCTCTCATTTCTGTATATTATAAAGATCATCTTGAAGAAATTGTTAAAAAGTTGGATAGTCAGGGTGTTAAGATTATTTCTACCGGAGGCACAAAGGACTTTATTGAAAAATTAGGTATCAAAGTTACTGCTGTAGAAACCTTAACCGGGTATCCTTCCATTCTTGGAGGACGCGTTAAAACACTTCATCCCAAAGTTTTTGGCGGAATTCTCGCCCGTATCGACAACGATCAGGATATTAAGGATATGAAACAGTATGAGATGAATCCTCTGGACCTGGTTGTAGTGGATCTGTATCCTTTTGAAGAAACACTGGCCATGGGGGCATCAGAAGAAGATATTATTGAAAAAATTGATATTGGTGGGATATCCTTAATCCGCGCTGCTGCCAAAAACTTTAACGATGTGGTCATTATTCCCTCAAAAAATCAATATCCGGAATTACTGAAAATATTAAATGAAAACAACGGGATTACCAGTCTCGAACAAAGAAAGCGCCTGGCCCTCGAAGCATTTGCTGTAACCTCGCATTATGATACAGCCATCTTTGGATATTTTAATAGAAATAAGGAAGTACAGACTTTCCGGAAAAGCATTGATAGGGCTAAGCCGCTGCGTTATGGCGAAAATCCGCATCAGCAGGGAGTTTTCTATGGTGATTTCAATAAGATTTTTGAACAGGTGCAGGGCAAAGAAATTTCTTACAACAATTTACTGGATATAGAAGCTGCGGTTTATCTGATTGATGATTTTAAAGATATTACGTTTGCAATTTTAAAGCACAACAATGCGTGTGGCGTAGCCTCAAGGCCTGTTTTGCTGGATGCCTGGAAGGATGCTCTGGCCGGAGACCCGGTATCAGCATACGGAGGCATATTAATTACCAATGCCCGTTTGGATCTTAAAACAGCTGAAGAAATAGATAAGTTGTTTTTTGAGGTAATTATTGCACCGGCTTATGACAATGAGGCGCTGGAAATATTAAAGAGCAAAAAGAACCGGATTATACTGATTCGTACTGAAGCATATCTTCCCATAACACAGTTCCGTTCCATGCTAAATGGAGTAATAGAACAGGACAGGGATACAAAAATTGAAACCCGTGAAGATCTGAAACGTGCTACCGTCAAAAGTCCCGGAGAACAGGAAATCAACGATCTTTTGTTTGCCAATAAGATCGTTAAACATTCGAAATCGAATACCATTGTTCTGGCCAGGAACGGACAACTCATTGCTAGTGGTGTAGGACAGACAAGCAGAGTGGATGCATTAAAACAGGCCATCGTTAAAGCCGGGAATTTTGGATTTGAAACATCCGGCGCCGTGATGGCATCCGATGCATTCTTCCCGTTTCCTGATTGTGTTGAAATAGCAAGTGAGGCAGGAATCAAAGCAGTTATTCAACCGGGAGGCTCTGTTCGGGATCAGGCATCAGTTGATTTTTGCAATAAAAATAACATGTCAATGGTCTTTACAGGAATACGGCATTTTAAACACTAAAAGACGTAACATCGGGGATTTTTATGCGTTTAATTGGGACATTTCATTAAATAAAACATATCAAAGTAGTACCTTTATCAACATTTATTGACTAAACAATTATATGGGCGTTTTTTCTTTATTTTCTCAGGAACTGGCTATAGATCTGGGAACTGCTAACACAATTATCATTGAAAATGATAAAATTGTTGTTGACGAGCCTTCGATAGTGGCAATTGACCAAACCACCAAAAAACTTGTAGCAATTGGTGAAACCGCGCGACAAATGCACGGTAAAACGCATCAGAATATTCGTACAATCAGACCTTTACGTGATGGTGTCATTGCCGATTTTAACGCGGCAGAACTGATGATTCGCGGATTTATCCGCATGATCAATCCCAAGAATAGGTTCTTTACTCCTTCATTAAGGATGGTTGTAAGTATCCCTTCAGGTAGCACTGAAGTTGAAATCCGCGCCGTACGCGACTCGTCAGAACATGCCGGCGGACGTGATGTTTATATGGTTTATGAACCCATGGCGGCAGCAATTGGTATCGGACTCGATGTTGTTGCCCCTGAAGGTAACATGGTGGTTGACATCGGCGGTGGAACCACAGAAATTGCTGTTATAGCTTTGGGAGGAATTGTATGCAACGAATCCATCCGGATTGCAGGGGATGGATTTACAGCGGATATCCAGGCTTATATGCGTCATCAACACAACATTAAAGTGGGAGATCGTACTGCCGAAGATATTAAAATATTCGTAGGCGCTGCACTTCCCGATATTGACACCCCCCCAGCGGATTACACAGTCAGGGGTCCCAACATGATGACTGCACTGCCCATTGAAATTCCGGTATCTTACCAGGAAATTGCACATTGTCTCGACAAATCTCTTACCAAAATTGAATCCGCAGTATTGTCTGTTCTGGAGCAAACGCCTCCTGAACTTTATGCCGATATTGTTCAAAAAGGGATATATCTTGCCGGTGGTGGTGCGTTGTTAAGGGGACTGGCCAAAAGACTTGCTGACAAAATCAGCATTCCTTTTAATGTTGCAGAGAATCCGCTGCATGCAGTTGCCCGTGGAACCGGTATTATTTTAAAGAATCTCGAAAAATACCAATCACTTCTGATCCGGTAATATGTATCGGAAAGGTGAGCGTTTCGTTACCATAGAACCGATGTAATCAGGCCTTATAAGCATGAGAAACTTATTCCGATTTATAATTCAGCATCATTTTCTGATTTTCTTTCTGCTTATAGAAACTTTTTCACTTTTTCTGCTCGTTAATTCCAATTCCTATCAGAAGGTTGCTTTCTATAATGCTTCGCATAATTTTTCGGGACGGATGTCTGTGCGCATCAGCAATATCAGAGATTATTTTTCTCTGCATACTGAAAACAGAAGACTTGCAGAAGAAAATGCCCGGTTATTCAATAACCTGAAATCATCATTTGCCGCATTACAAACCGATTCAATTTATCCGGGGGATTCTGCTACACGGAGACTGTATGGATATTATACTGCCCGTGTCATCAACAATTCAGTAAACAAGCAGTTTAATTACCTGACCCTTAACAAAGGAAAAAAAGACGGAATCCGGCCTGATATGGCAATAATTAATACGGAAGGCATTGTGGGAATTACAAAATCAGTATCAGATGATTACACATCGGTACTGTCTGTGTTAAACAAGGACTTCTTTGTGAGCGCCAAAATTAAGAAAAATGGATATTTCGGTCCTCTGAGCTGGTCAGGCAAATCTGCCGATTATGTTACGCTGGTTGATATCCCGCATCATGTTAAAATTTCTGAAGGAGACACCATAATTACCAGCGGATATGGAGGCATATTCCCTGAAGGGATCATGATCGGCACCGTTCACGACTATAAGCTCAAAGGGGGTAATTACTTTGAAATAAAAGTTAAACTTTCAAACGACTTTCGGAAAGTTAATTATGTAAAAATTATCCGGAATTTCGAAAAGGCTGAGATTGATTCACTTGAAACTATTGCAGACCAATGATCAGGGAATTTGCAAAATATCTGTTATACTTTGTAGTGATTCTTGTACTGCAATTGCTGGTTTTTAATAATATTGAATTTGCCAGCTTTATAAACCCCTATGTTTACGTACTTTTTATTTTGTTATTGCCCTTCACAACTCCAAAGCTGGTTTTGTTATTGAGCGCTTTTCTGCTCGGACTGGTGATGGATTTATTCATGGGCACTCCCGGGGTTCATTCGTCTGCCACAGTGTTCATGGCTTTTTCACGACCTTTTGTTATGAACCTGTTTTCACCGCGTGAAGGATATCAGTCAGGTACTTTTCCACGTATGGCACAATTTGGAGTGGAATGGTTCGTTAAGTATACCGTAATGCTGGTATTGATTCATCACATGACTTACTTCTATCTGGAAGTCTTTAGTCTGAATCATTTTTTTAATACCTTATTTCGTGCATTTCTGAGTTCAACGATGACCTCGCTGATTATCATATTTAGTCAGTATTTTGTTTTTCGAAAATAACAGATGGATCAATTTGCTTCCCGAAGAAATATCATCGCCATTATTTTTGTAATGGCTGCATTCGCATTGATTGTCCGGCTTTTCTACATCCAGGTAATCGATTCCAGTTATAAGCTTTCTGCGTTAAACAATTCACAACGCGTTGAAGTTTTATACGCCGCCCGTGGATTAATTTATGATCGCAATGGGAAGCTGATGGTTTATAATCAGCCTACATACGATTTAATGATCTCTCCCTATGAACTTGAGGCATTCGACAGTCTGGAACTATGCAAAGTTTTAAGTATCGACATCAAGCGCTTAAGAGCCGGAATTGCTAAGGCAAAATATCAGAGATACCTTCGCGAGCCTTTTTTAAAACAGCTTTCTGCCGAAACATATGCCAAACTCCAGGAGAAACTTTATAAATATCCCGGCTTCTATGTAAAATTAAGAACCCTGAGGAAATACAGTAAACCACTGGCATCTCATTTATTCGGATATGTGGGAGAGGTAGATGAACGGTTTTTGAAAAATCATTCCGATTATACCATGGGTGATTATGTAGGAAAAAGCGGTATCGAGGCTTATTATGAACCGATGCTGAAGGGCGAAAAGGGAAAGGAAGTACTGCTGGTTGACGTTCATGGCAGAGTTAAAGGATCTTATCAGGATGGCAGGTATGATAAGGATGCGGTTGTAGGGCGCGACCTCAAATCAACCATTGATATGGATTTGCAGGAGTATGGCGAATACCTTATGAAGAACTACAGGGGTAGTGTTGTGGCCATTGAGCCTGCTACCGGGGAAATCCTGGCATTGATATCTTCTCCTTCATATGATCCGGATTTATTGGTTGGCAGACAAAGAACAGCTAATTATAACGCCCTTAAGCGTGATACCATCTTAATGCCTTTATATAACCGTGCTTTAATGGCAAATTATCCGCCTGGTTCAACGTTTAAACCTGTGCAGGCATTAATCGGACTTCAGGAAGGTGTCATCAACAGGAACTCAAGTTTTTCATGTAATGGAGGATTCCGATATGGAAGTCGTCTTCTGGGCTGTCATGATCACCGGAGCCCACTCGATCTGATTGAAGGGATTCAGCATTCCTGCAATGCCTATTTCTGTAATGTTTATAAACGGATTATTGAAAATCCTGCATTTGGAAATGCTGAACTGGCCTATAACGCATGGTATAAATATGTAAAGGAGTTTGGTTTCGGTGAGCGTCTGGAAGGTGATTTTACCAATGAACTGCCGGGATTTATCCCTACTTCATCCTATTACGATAAATATTTCGGAAGAAACCATTGGAATGCTTTTACCACCATATCACTTTCCATAGGTCAGGGAGAATTGCTAATCACGCCCCTGCAGATGGCAAATATGGCTGCATGCATTGGAAATCGCGGTTATTATATCACTCCGCATGTTGTTAAAAGCATCGATGGTATTGATACCATTGACCGGCATTTTAAGGTAAAACATATGATTGATATTGATACCGCCAATTTCAATCTGGTTGTTGAAGGAATGAACATGGCTGTTAATGGTGGTCCGGGCCGGACCGCAGGTGTTGCACAAATTCCCGGAATTCTGGTTTGCGGTAAAACCGGAACTGCGCAAAATCCACATGGCAAAGATCACTCTGTTTTTATTGCTTTTGCTCCCAAAGACAATCCAAAAATTGCCATTTCTGTTTACGTGGAACACGGCGAATGGGGAGCTACGTATGCTGCCCCTATTGCCAGTTTGATGATTGAAAAATACCTGACCGATTCCATTTCTCCATCCAGAAAATGGACCGAAACCAGGATCCTGAACGCTAACCTGTTATATAGTAAATGATTGATCGCCTCAACATAAGTGAAGAAATCGACTGGACAACTATCATGTTGTATTTTGTCCTTGTTGTCTTTGGATGGATGAATATTTTTGCTTCCTCCTATAATGACCAGTTTACCTCAATATTTAACATTCATCAGAATTACGGGGATCAGTTGCTTTGGATTCTTGTTTCTGTATTAATGATTATTGCCTTATTCGCAGTAGATCATCGCTTTTTTTACGCTGTTTCATGGGTTTTTTATGGATTTGCTATTCTAATGCTCCTGGCTGTATTGGCAGTGGGAGTCGTTGTCAACAACTCACAGTCATGGATCCGTATTTTTGGATTTAACCTCCAGCCTTCTGAATTTGTAAAAATTGGAACTGCACTGGCCATTGCCAGGTATTTGAGTGGTTATAATGTAAAGTTATGGACATGGAAGTCCATGTTTATTCTGACGCTGATTATTGGCTTTCCTGTGGGTCTGATTTTGCTGCAGCCCGACGTTGGAACGGCAATGGTTTTCAGTTGTTTTATTCTTCTGATGTACCGGGAAGGGATGCCCGGATGGATTCTGGCACTGACTTTATTTGTTACGGTACTGTTTTTAATGACCTTATTATTGCCTTCTTCCACCGTACTTATCATTCTTCTGGTTTTAGCTTTCGGAGCCTTTTCGTTAATCAACCATAAAATCAGGGACAGTCTGGTTGCCCTGATGATTTTTGGTGCCTCCTATTACATATTGCATAAAGCCTTACCATCTTTTGGCGTTAAGGAAAACTTGTATTATGAATTACTGGGTGCCCTGGTTTTTTCTTCCCTGCTGTTTTTTGTGCTTTCCATTGCCAAAAAAATAAGGGGCGTTGCGTTGATCATTATTTTGCTTTTCGGATTCATCGGGTTTACCTATACAGTGGACTACGTATTTCATGAAATACTCAAGCCTCATCAGCAGACACGTGTAAATATATTGCTGGGAAAGGAAACCGATATCAGGGATGTTGGATACAACCTGAATCAGTCGAAAATCGCCATTGGCTCAGGGGGCTTTTTTGGAAAGGGCTATTTAAAGGGAACACAAACAAAGCTTGATTTTGTTCCGGAACAGAGTACTGACTTTATTTTTTGTACAGTAGGTGAGGAATGGGGCTTCTTTGGAACAACCATTGCAATATTGCTGTATCTGGGATTACTGATCAGGATTATCTTTCTGGCGGAGCGACAGCGATCGCAGTTTGCCAGAATATATGGATATGGGGTTGCTTCAATATTGTTTTTTCACTTTGCTGTAAATATCAGCATGACCATCGGATTGTTTCCTGTTATAGGAATTCCGCTGCCTTTTTTCAGCTATGGAGGTTCGTCCATGCTGGCCTTCACATTGCTGCTGTTTATATTGGTCCGGCTTGATTCTGTAAGGAAGATCTATAGGAAGTAATTATGAATTATGAATTATGAATTATGAATTGAGAATTAGGATTCTTCATCACTTCTTCACCTCATCCCTTCTTCACTTCACGAAGTGCGGGTGATGTTATCCTGCGGGTATTCTTCATGATCGAGTATGATTCCAAAGGACTTGGAAACAAAACTGATAATTGAAGGAAAGAAACTCGAAAATTCCGTTTCAAATTTCTCATATTCCTGACGCAATACCTTAATCGCATATTCCGTTTCTTCAGGAAGGGTAGTGCGACTGGACATTCTGTGAAGAACGTCTTCAATACCTTCTATAGTAGAGTATTTTTGTATCCAGTTATTCCGTATAAAAGAGGGCAGGAATAAACGAACAGCTTCAGGAAGCACATCCAAATGCCTGTTTAATATCGAATGCACATTCAGAACAAAATCTTCAATCGGCTGATTGGAATAAGAAGACCAGGTTTTTACGAGAAAATGGTCATAAAAAATATCGATAATAATACCGGAGTATTTGCGGTATTTTTCTACCAGCCTTAACTTGCTTTTCTTAACGATGAGATTGGTATCTGTAAAGGAATCAATGTGGCGGTGAAGCATGATGCCTTTACGCATCGATTCGGGATATTTCAACAGCTCAAAACCTTTTACGTAATCTCCAATGAAATTACCTACCAATACTTCTTCATTGGCGCCGGAAAGGTATATGTGAGCTAAGTAGTTCAAAACTAAATATTTTATAATTACATCTCAAAATGAGAATATTTTAGATAAAATTTACTACAAAGATCATGCAAATTCCTTCAAAAAGCAATGAAAAATGCAGAATATCAAATATTTTATGCCCCGGGACAAAACACGGACTATTTAAAGAACTTCTGAACGGGTTTAGGATTCAGGGTTATTTCTTTATACGGCCTCTGATTTTTTTTGTTTCTTCCTCAAACCCCGGTTTCTCCAGTAACGCAAACATGTTCTTTTTGTAGGCTTCCACACCGGGCTGATCAAACGGGTTGACACCCAACAGATATCCACTGATACCGCAGGCTTTTTCAAAAAAGTAGATCATCTGTCCAAGATAATAAGCATCCAAAACAGGGATTTGGATGTGGATATTTGGGACACCACCATCCACATGTGCAAGCATTGTTCCCAGCTCAGCCATCTTATTCACTTCGTCAATACGTTTACCGGCGATATAATTCAAACCGTCTCTGTTGGCAGGATCATTAGGAATGGTTAAACGGGAAGATACCGAGGAAACCGAGAGGACGGTTTCTATCAGCAGACGTTCTCCTTCCTGAATATACTGCCCCATGGAATGAAGATCCGCAGAAAAATCGACACTTGCCGGAAAAATTCCTTTTCCTTCTTTTCCTTCACTTTCGCCGTAGAGTTGTTTCCACCATTCGGCAAAAAAGTGGAGTTTGTTCTCAAAATTAGCCAGGATCTCAATTTTTTTGCCTGATTGATAAAGCCTGGTACGGGTTGCTGCATACAGGCATGCGGGGTTTTTTTCAAAAGAAATGGAGGAATGGCATAGCTTTTCCATATCCACAGCACCTTTAATCAGAGATCTGATATCAAACCCGGCTGCGGCCAGCGGAACAAGTCCTACCGGAGTCAGAACCGAATAGCGTCCTCCAACATCATCAGGTATGATATATGTTTTATAACCTTCCTCATTGGCCATGGCACGCAAAGCTCCTTTTGATGAATCGGTAATTGCGATGATCAGATCACGCGCTGCAGCTTTCCCGATTTTATTTTCAAGATGGCTTTTAAGGATTCTGAATGCTACTGCAGGCTCTGTAGTGGTTCCGGATTTGGAGATCACTACAATGGCGTATTTAAGGTGGTCAAGAATACCCATAAGTTCATTGAGGTAATCTTCTCCAATATTATGTCCGGCATACAGGATAACCGGATTTTTACGGTTCGGGGTCAGATGCTGAAATACGGGAGACAATGCCTCGGCAACAGCACGTGTTCCCAAATATGAGCCGCCAATTCCGATTACAACAACAGCATCAACCTGCGCCTTTATTTTTCCGCAGGTTTTCTCAATATCTGCGATTTCATTTTCCGAAATCGATGAGGGAAGCTTTACCCAACCCAGAAAGTCGTTTCCTTTACCGGTATTTAATTCCAGTGATTGACAATGCTGTGTGGCTTTTTCAGCGAGGTCAAAAATGCTTTTTTGGGATACAAAATCAAATACGTTGCTGACATCAATTTTTAGTGCTTCCATACTTTAACTTATTTCAACTTTTCTGTTAGAATCTTAATCTCCAGGGCCGGGGATATCCGGTCGTATAATATGTGATAAACAGCATCAATGATGGGCATGTTCACGCCGAAATTTTTATTGATTTCATGGATACAGGCAACTGCATAATAACCTTCGGCAATCATGCTCATTTCAAGCTGGGCGGTTTTCACCGAGTAGCCTTTTCCGATCATCATACCAAAAGTTCTGTTGCGACTGAATTGCGAATAGGCAGTTACCAAAACATCTCCCAGATACGGCGAACTCAGAAGCTTTCTTTTGCTTTTGTAGGTTTTTGCCAAAAAGCGCTTGATTTCCAGCATTGCATTTGACACCAGCACAGCCTGAAAATTATCGCCATAGCCCAGTCCATGACAAATCCCTGCTGCTATTGAAATGATATTCTTTAAAACAGCTGCATATTCTGTTCCGTAAATATCATCTGAGGCTTTCACTTTAACATAATGACAACGGAACAGCGGAGCAAGTTCTTCAGCTTTCTCTTTGGTTGCGGATGCAATGGTCAGATAAGAAAGCCTTTCCAGGGCAATTTCTTCAGCATGACAAGGTCCGCTGATGATACTGATGTTTTTAAACGGGATCTGATAGTTTTTATTGAAAAACTCAGCCACCGTGATGTTTTCTACGGGCACAATGCCTTTAATTGCAGATACAATCATCCGGTTTTCCAAAGTTCCGGTAAATCCCGACAGGGCATCTTTTAAAAAAGGAGCAGGAGTTGCAAAAACCAATACTTCTGAATCGTCAATGGCATCATTGATATTGCTGAAAAAATGAATCTGAGCCGTGTCAAATTCAATATCGCTGATGTATTTAGGATTATGATGATACTTCTGAAAATATTCGATGGTTTCCTCTGAGCGGACGTACCAGTTAATTTCAGCGACATTATTAAGCAGTAATTTGGCCAATGCAGTAGCCCAACTACCGCTTCCTATGATCGCAACCTTTCGCTGATCAGACATTATTTAGAATATGGAATGATTTGAACTGTAAAATTAACATTTAAATTGAATACCCCCGCGAAACGGATCATTTAAATGTATAGGTCATTGCAAGTGACGGACTCATTCCCAGAATCGGATGATTCCAAACTGAAATGTCCGTATGTATTTGCAGGAACTTAACACCAAGGCCCACAGCATATTCAAGCATGGTGCTTTTCCTGATACCGAACCGGCAGATGAGTGCTTTGCAGACGAGCATCTCAACACCAGTGCTGTAATATATCCGCCGGACCCCGGCTCTTTCAATCTCCATGCACCAGAATACTTCTTCTCCCAAATGATAACCGATACCTGCCGCTATATATACCGGAATCTGCATGTATCCTGATGGCCGGAAATTCTGGCCAGCCGGGTTAAAGACAAATGCACCGGCAATCATGTTTTTAAACGGCTTAACCTGAATTCCAACGGAAGGAATCCATGCACGAAGATGTGTATAGCCACTTGCCTGGTCTATGAACAGATAATGGATTCCTATACCTGCGTTGATATACCTGCCTAAAGACTTGCCAATGGCTGTTGTTGCCGCATATTGTCTGAATGCCGAATAACCCAGGGTCATCATCCCGCAACCCAGAGAGGCATTTCCTAAGGGCAGGGTAGCATCAAATGTTCCCATACCCACTTCGCTGATTCTGTAATAATTCAGGTATCCTGCAGAAACTGAACAGGCATGAAGTTCAGCCAGAGATGCAGGATTGACCAGTCCTGTCCAATGGTTGGAATGCAGGGTTTGTATGCCCGCTAGACCAATAGACGGGATATCACTTTGCAAAATGATGAATTGAGCTTCTGCTTTTATATAAAAAGAAAAAGCCATCAAAAACACAGCTGCTTTTGAAGTCACCTGTAACTGTTTTATCCTGTAACAAAAAATAACTTGCTCCGAAAAGCAAAATAACTAGCTGATCTTGTGCTTAAATGTCATCTTAGAAAGCTCCTCATTGGCCTGGATAATTTTCCTTTTAAGGCCTTCCTTATATTTTTTTAGGGATTCTGCCACCTTTTCATCATGCAGCGCTATCATCTGGGCAGCAAGAATACCTGCATTCAGGGAACCGTTAATGCCGACAGTGGCAACCGGAATGCCGGGAGGCATTTGAACAATAGCCAGCAGAGAATCCAATCCCTCCAGCGAAGCCTTAATTGGAACACCAATGACAGGAAGCGTAGTCATGGCAGCTATTACGCCTGGAAGATGCGCAGCCATGCCTGCTGCCGCAATGATCACTTTGAGTCCGCGTTGTTGTGCGTCCCTGGCAAATTTTTCTACCTGCTCGGGGGTACGATGGGCCGATAGAGCATTGATCTCAAATGGAATTTCCATTTCATCCAAAAATTTGGCTGCTGCCTCCATTACCGGATAATCCGATGTGCTTCCCATAATAATGCTCACCAATGGCTTCATAGTTCAATTTTAATATTGTGGGTCTAATTTAATGCAAATATTCGTATCTTGCGTCAATATTGAAACGCAGTTTTGAATGTTTAAAATTACGCTTTTAGATAAAGAATTTCAATTACTCATTCCTTCTGAAAAAATTCAGGCTGAAGTGCAGCGGATCGCTGATCAGATGAATGATGATCTGAAAAATGAGGATGTCATTTTTCTTGGAATTTTAAACGGAGCGTTTATGTTTGCTTCCGATCTGATCCGTAAAATTTCTTTCAATGCCCAGGTTTCCTTTGTAAAGCTTACGTCATATCATGGCACTGTAAGCACAGGACATGTAAAGCGGCTGATCGGAATTAATGAAACACTAAAAGACAAAACGGTTGTAATCATCGAAGATATCATTGATACAGGAAATACCATTGAAAATATCATTCAGCAGATAAAGGGATTCAGACCACGCCAGATTTATGTTGCCACCCTGCTTTTGAAGCCTGAATTGTATAAGAAGAACATAAAAATTGATTACATCGGTTTTCAGATCCCCAAGGATTTTGTAGTAGGATACGGACTCGATTATGAAGGTTACGGGCGTAATTTGCGTGCTCTTTATAAATTGTAAGAAAAATCATCATTATCATTTTATCATATAATCTCAATAACTATGCTGAATATAGTATTATTTGGCCCTCCGGGCGCAGGAAAAGGGACTCAGGCAGTAAGTCTGATCGATAAATACAAATTGGTTCATTTGTCAACCGGAGATATTCTCAGGGGAGAACTTGCCGCTCAGTCTCCGCTTGGAGTTGAAGCTAAAAAATATATGGATAAAGGCGAACTGGTTCCGGATGAAGTTGTCATTGGCATGATTGAAGGCAAACTTGATCAGAACGCCGGTGCAAAGGGTTTCATTTTTGACGGATTTCCCAGAACTAAGGCACAGGCAGCTGCTTTGGATAAACTGCTTGAGAAAAAGAAAACTGCCATTACAGTCATGGTTGCCCTGGAAGTTGAAAAACAGGAGCTGGTGAACCGCTTGATGGGTCGTGGTAAGGTATCTGGCCGTGCCGATGATCAGGATATCAATATCATTGAAAACCGTATTGCAGTTTACAACAGGGAAACGGCCCCGGTTATTGATTATTACAATGCCAGCGGGAAGTACAAACCTGTAAACGGTATGGGAACTGTAGTTGAAATATTCGGTCGCCTTTGCAAAGCTATTGACGGTTCGGATAACAGTCAGAAAGGTTGCTGCTGCGGCTGCAATTGATTATTTTATAATTAAATAATAACCCGGTGATGTTTATGAGTTCATCTTGTATCATCTCCGGGTTCATAATATACAGCGTGAATGGAATCAAATTTTGTTGATTATATTAAGATTTTCTGTCGCTCGGGAAGGGGAGGGGCGGGATCTGCCCATTTACGCCGTGAGAAATTCATTCCAAAAGGTGGTCCCGATGGTGGAGATGGTGGACGCGGCGGACATATTATCCTCAAAGGAAATGGTCAGCTATGGACCTTACTCCACTTAAGATACCGGAAGCATATTTTTGCCGGTCACGGTGAAGATGGCATGAAATCAAATAGAACCGGTTCATACGGAGAAGACATCACCATTGAAGTACCCCTGGGAACAGTTGCAAAAAATGCCGATACAGGAGATTCCCTGTTTGAAATTACAAGGGAGGGAGAAGAACATATCCTGGTTCCCGGAGGCAGAGGAGGGTTGGGAAATACCCATTTCAAATCGGCCACAAACCAGACGCCCCGGTACGCACAACCCGGCGAGCCTGCTATTGAAGGCTTTTATACTTTGGAACTTAAGATACTGGCTGATGTTGGATTGGTTGGTTTCCCGAATGCCGGTAAGTCTACCCTGTTGTCAGTTTTATCTGCTGCCAAACCCAAAATCGATAATTACCCTTTCACCACCCTGGTGCCTAATTTGGGAATCGTGAATTGCCGGGGTTCCCTGTCTTTTGTTATGGCAGATATTCCGGGTATCATCGAAGGGGCCCATGAAGGGAAAGGACTGGGTTTAAGATTTCTGCGACATATCGAAAGGAACTCCATTTTGCTGTTTATGATTCCGGCCGACAGCAAAAATATCATCAATGAATTTGAAGTATTACTCAACGAACTCAAAGAATACAACCCTGAACTTCTTGATAAAAAGCGGATTCTCGCCATTACCAAGTCCGACCTGGCTGATGCCGAACTGATTCGCGACATGAAAAAAGAACTTCCTGATGTCCCCAGTGTATTTATCTCTTCTCAGACAGGGAATAACCTCCAAAAGCTGAAAGATATGCTTTGGGTTGAGCTTAATACCCCCTGATCATGTTAGAAACCTTGCAACAGTTGGATCAGCAATTGCTGCTGTGGTTTAACGGAAAACATACGGAATTCTTTGATGGCTTTATGTTCACCGTTTCAGATAAATATATTTGGATTCCCTTTTATCTGATCCTTGCAGGAATCATCGTCATGAAATACAGGTGGAAATCGCTGGGACTGTTTTTAATGGTGATCATCATCATTGTGTTGAGCGATCAGTTGGCCAATACACTTAAGGATGGCATAAAGCGTTTCCGTCCCTGCAAAGATCCGGAAATCGGATATATGGTGCATATTGTAAACGATTATTGCAGGAGTTCTTATGGCTTTGTTTCCGGGCATGCGGCCAATTCCTTTGCACTGGCTACATTTTTATCACTGCTGTTCAGGAATAAATGGGCATCTGCCGGATTATTCCTATGGGCCGCCCTGGTTTCATATAGTCGCATCTACCTGGGAGTTCACTATCCGGGCGATGTGATTGGAGGGGCTTTGCTTGGAATTGCTGTTTCCAGCCTTGCATATTGGATATGGAAACGAATGGCAGAAAAATACTTCATTTCTGCCGGTTGATGATCTGCCCTGAATCAGGGAACCAGCTTAATACTTTTATCAGCGATCATTTCCTGTAGCTCACGCAACAGAGCCTGTTCCTGCGGATCAATATGCCCGTCCTCAGTAGCCTGATGAATGATCATATCATATTCCGCTTTTGTGATACGGTGATCTGCCATTGCTTTGTCTATTACCTCTCTGAGATCTTTAGCGCCTTTAGTTAGTTTCATCTTTCAATTTTTTAAGCTAAATTAGAAAAGAATTTTATTCTGTAAACCGGCACAAATTGATTTTAATCGAAAAGCCTTACCTGTATAAACAAACAAAATCAAATTCTGTTTTAAACTGGAGACCTTAAATACCGGAAAGCAATGGACCGAAGAAAATTTGTGAAGAACGCCACAGCAACTGCAGGAATGCTGGTGCTGGCTCCTCTGGGGCTTAAACTGATGGCAGGAGCTCAAAAAAAGTATATTTCAGACCAGATCATGCTTGGCAAAACAGGAGTAGTTGTTTCACGCCTGGCAATTGGTACCGGAACCAGTGGATGGAATCACAGCTCAAACCAGACACGCCAGTTGGGAATTAAAGGGTTATCAGGACTTCTTAAGGCGGCGTATGACAAGGGTGTATTTTTTTGGGATTCTGCAGATCAATATGGAACACATCCCCACTTGAAAGAGGCCTTAAAGAGCATCCCCCGGGAGAAAGTTGTAATACTTACGAAAACACGCGCTTCTACAGAAGATGAAATGAAAAAAGACCTCGACCGTTTCCGCAGCGAATTGGGAACCGATTATATTGACATCCTGCTTTTGCATTGCATGACCAGCAAAAAGTGGCCCGAAGAAAAGAAAGGAGCTATGGAAGTGCTTTCAAAAGCAAAAGAAGATAAAATAATACGTGTTCACGGTGTATCATGTCATACATTAGGGGCCTTACAGGCTGCCGCTGCATCTCCATGGGTGGAGATCGACCTGGCCAGAATCAACCCGCGTGGTGTAGTTATGGATGCAGGTGTTGAAAAAATCACCGGAATATTAAATCAAATGAAATCCTCGGGAAAGGTTGTTATGGGCATGAAAATATTCGGCGACGGGAAACTGGTAGATCGTAAGGATGAATGCCTTAGATTTGCCCTTACCCAGGATTACATGTCGTGTTTTACCATTGGAATTGAAAACTATGATCAATTTCTGGATCTTGAAAAACGAATCCCCGAATTAATTTGAGACTTCTTAGAAACAACACTGGTTCTGACGGGTGTGATTTTTTGATTTGCTTTTCAAAATCCTATCTTTGTTCTATATATTGGCCCCGCAGATGGAACTCAACCTCTTAAAAAGCGTTGTTATCATTTTCGCCCTGTCCACACTGGTGAACTTTATTTTTACAAAAATCAAGATACCAACCATATTGGGGTACCTGCTCACCGGCATCATACTGGGACCATCCATGCTGGGAATTATCAGGAATGACAACATCATCGAAATCATTGCCGAAATAGGTGTGGTGATGTTGTTGTTCGGAATCGGGCTTGAGTTCTCCCTGAACCACCTGCTTAAAATCCGGAAAATTGTTTTCGTAGGCGGCTTCCTGCAGTTTGTGCTAACCGTTGTTGTTACCTTGCTTATTGCGCGGGGATATAATGTTGAATGGAAAGGAGCATTATTTATTGGGTTTCTGACAGCATTAAGCAGCACTGCTGTGGTATTGAAAATCCTGGAAGAACGTTCTGAACTCACTTCAAATTATGGAAGAACGGTTTTAGGGATCCTTATTTTTCAGGATCTTTTGTTGGTTCCCCTGTTGCTGTTTACGCCAATTTTGGGAGGACAGGCGCCATCGGCCGACAATTCTTTGATTTTACTCGGAATGAAGGCAGTCATTATTATCGGCGTTATATATGTAAGCAATCGCTGGCTGATGCCGCGGTTGTTGCATGCCATTGCCATGACAAAGAATCAGGAATTGTTTATGATGTGTACATTGCTGATTTGCATGGCTGTAGCATTCCTTACAGCTGAAATGGGGATGTCGCTTGCATTCGGCGCTTTTCTGGCAGGATTAATGATTTCAGATACACAATACAGCCACAATGCCTTTGGCAACCTGATTCCACTTAAGGACCTCTTCGGGAGCTTCTTTTTTATTTCCATCGGCATATTGCTTGATCTTCAGTTTGTGGCTGATCATATTTGGCTTGTTGTTGCTACAGTTGCAATTGTAGTATTTTTCAAAACCCTTATGGCCTCGGGTACGGCTTTTTTGCTTGGCCACACCTTAAGGGGAACAATTATGGTGGGCTTCGCATTAAGTCAGGTTGGCGAATTTTCTTTTCTTCTGGCTAAAATGGGACTGGATCTGCATATCATTCCATCATTTCATTATCAGTTGTTTCTTTCCGTAGCTGTCATCACAATGGCTTTAACCCCTTTGAATATGCAGCTTTCAAAACCAATTGCCAATCTCTTGCTGAAGCTTCCGCTTCCGAAAAAAATTGTAGAAGGTATTTTCCCGCTGCCTCAGGTCGAAATACCGGATTTGCGGGGACATATGGTTTTAATTGGTAAGGATTCGAGAGCATACAGCATAGCGCGGATGGCTCATAACATGAGATTGCCCTACGTTTCCATTGTCTTTGATCCGGATGCGGTGAAAAAAAGGATGGATAAAGGAGAAGTGATTATATACGGGGATGCAGTGAATGAACCCATTTTACTAAAAGCACATGTAGATAAAGCAGATATAGTGCTTGTTTCTATCGGCAATTTAATTACAAGTCTTGCTGTAATTGAGAAAGTGCGGAACATCAGCAACCATGCCTATATCATCGTGCGCACCAGGAAAGTGGAAGATATTGAGGAATTATATAAAATGGGCGCCGACAAAGTGATACCGGAAGAGTTCGAAACATCTGTGGAACTTTTTGATCAGGTTTTGTCCAAGCTCATGGTCCCGCGCAAAGAAATCAACAGAGTCATTGACCGGATCAGGAAGGATAATTACGGGGTATTCCAGGAAAAAGATGAAAAATCCGATCTGTTTGCATTGAAAAATTTTGCACATATTGAAATAACTGCGGTTCGGGTTATGGATCATTGCGAAGCCATTAACAGGAGTCTCGTAGAAATGCAGTTGAGAAACAAATACGGAGTCACTGTTGTGGCGCTTTTCCGGAAGAAAGAACTGCTCGACAATCCCGATCCTGAAACCATCATTGAAAAAGGTGATGTCGTTTACCTGATGGGACGGGCAGAGCAAATAGCGGATGCCACCGAGGTGTTTGAACAAAAAAGAAAGGCCTCTGATTTATATGAAAAACAAGCATCATGAAAGTAACTGTTTGCCGGGAGGCACATTTTAACGCTGCACACAGAATTTTCAATCCGCGCTGGGACGATCGCAGGAATGAAGAGGTTTTTGGCTTATGCAGTCTGCCCAATTACCATGGTCACAATTATGATCTGGTTGTTAAGCTAACCGGGGAAGTGGATCCTGAAACCGGTTATGTATTCGATATGAAAAAACTCAAGGAGATTATCGATGAGCATGTGGTAAGCCGTTACGATCATAAAAACCTGAACATCGATGTTCCCGATTTCAATAACGCTATACCTTCTGCTGAAAATATTGCCATAGCCATTTGGAATATTCTCAGAGCCCAAATTAACCCTTCATTTACAATCAGGGTGGTGCTGTACGAAACGCCCCGTAATTTTGTTGAATTTTCGGGCGATCAGGAATGAAAGCTATCAACGGACTGCATCGGTTGTTAATCGGAATGATGATCCTTCCGATTAAGTTTTACCAGTATTCCATTTCACCATTGCTTCCCAAAACATGCAGACATTTTCCTTCCTGCTCGGAGTATTGCATTGAAGCCCTCCGGGTTCATGGAATTTTCCGGGGCAGTGTTCTGGGGATATGGAGAATCTTAAGATGCAATCCCTGGGGGACTCATGGCTATGATCCGGTTCCGCCGCGAAAAGCTAAAAATGAGCAATAAGAAAAGCTATTGTTTATGGTTGTTGCAACCTTGTTGAGCCAGGAGACATAAAATTCCGAGCAGCAAAAAAGAACAGGCCATTATAAAAAAGTTGGCTTCATGTCTGACTCCAATCAGATTACGGCCCAATATCAAGGCGAAAGAACCAATGGCCATCAATGCAACGGCCAGTATTCCGGAGATCCAGGCAATAGTTACAAAAAGTTTCATAGATGTTTTTTGTTTTGGTTATTCAAAGCACATAGGATCATGAGAAAGATATGAACTTTTTCCCGAACAACCAACTTCTCGTCTGAGGCTAAATTTGAAGCGACTCAGCAACTGCTCTTAACTCCTTTGTGATTTGCGCCATGGCATCTGCGTGGATCTGATTTCTAGACATGCTGTCAATATAGGTAGAATCGTGATCCTGCAGCAAGGGATACCAGTCGCCCGGACTTTTTAAATCACCTTTCATCCGTGGAACGATATGAAGATGCAGGTGTTCAATAGTCTGTCCCGCTTCAGGTTTTTCCTGAATCGACCAGTCGAATGCGTCTGTATTAAAAGCTGTCATCAAAATGCGGAGCGTTTTACGGGCTGCAGAAAAGAAGTGGGCCATCTCCTCCGGGGTGAAATCCAAAAGACTTATCAGGTGTTTTTTGGGGATAACCAGGGAGTGTCCGGGAAGCACAGGGGCAATATTGTAAATCGCACAATAATCTCCTTCTTCAAAAAAAACCGATTGTCTGATACCCGGATTGCAAAAAGGACATTCATGATGATTGTGCGCTTCCATAAAATACTTTTTGATACTAAGGTATGAAATAATCAGAAAACGGATATGCCGCTGCTGCATTCAATATATCAGAAGACCCGGACACGTCTGTGACGTGCCCGGGGTTCTTTGAAAAGGCTTAATCTTCAGGTACAGTACTTTTTCCCTGCATCATCACCAGGTCAGAAATAACCACTTCCGTGTAATATTTCTTCTTTCCCTCCTTATCATCATATACGCGGTGGGTGAGCTTTCCCTCAACAGCCACTTCGCTGCCTTTGATCAGATATTTTTCAGCGATTTTAGCCAGGTTTCCCCAGGCAACAAGGTTGTGCCATTGCGTTTCCGTGATTTTTTTTCCGGTGGAATCGCGGTAAGAATCGGTTGTTGCCAGGGAAAAACGGGCTACCGATTTGCCATTGTCAAAGGTCCTGATTTCAGGATTTTGGCCTAAATTGCCGATTAACTGTACTTTGTTCCGCAACGTGTTCATAGTATTAAGTTTTAAATGTTAAAAAAATGATGTAAATGGATTTGTTAACGTTGACGATACAAAGTAACTTACAGCCGCACAATGCAATCGGTTATTAAATGTTTATGATCGTTTATAAATATTTGTAAGCAGATATAAGTATTTACAAACGTTTATATCGCAATAATTCAATATGTTATGGAAAGAAAATGTATGGAATGCGGAGATCTTTTGCACGGAAGATCCGACCAGAAATTTTGTTCAGATGCTTGCAGAAACAACTACAACAATAAATTAAAAAGTGTTACTGAAAGTCATTATGTGCGCAGGATTAACGGGATCCTGAAAAAAAACAGGAATGTACTATTGGAACTGAATCCGGAAGGCAAGATACGCATTCACAAAAGCCGTCTGCTGAAAAAAGGCTTCGATTTTGGATTCATGACCCATTTATATACAACAAAGGCAGGAGCAGTATATTATTTCTGCTACGATCAGGGATATCTGCCCCTGGAAAATGATTTTTATATGTTGGTGAGTCGTAACGAGCGTTAAAATCACTCGCTGATCTCTTCCAGGTTAATGCATGAATTGGGCAAAACGGACCGGGGTGCCGGTTTTCCCAGTTTCAAATACGCATGATACCGTTTGCAGGATTTATATTTTTTATTTACCTGCAAACAATAAAGAAGTCTGTAAGAGAGTCCAACCATCTCATTGTGCTGGATATCATTGGCATAGACCGAGCAGTCTTCTAAAATTGGACAACATGTAGCGTTTTCCATGAGAAAAAATTAAAATTGTTAAACACCGGCAAGTCGCGTATACTGAAACGTTGCCTTTTGCAATTGTTGTTCGAGTATCTGGCCCTTCAGCAGGATTTCCTCGTCATCTTTTTCAAAGCCCCAATATACAATAAACTCCTCTATGTTGTTATTGCAATCCACTATTTGTAATAGTTCTAAAAGCTTTTGCAGTGTAACAGAATTGAAACTGTCCAGTTCAATGGTAAAGTAAACCGATTTAGAATTCAGATTGCTGATCCAGTTAATCAGGGGCCGGTAAAAACCCGAAGCTTTCAGCATAAGAGATCTGCCCTTCAGGGAAAGGTTTCCCGAAGGATCAAAAAATACTTTAGGAGAGTAATTTGTGGGCTCTATAACAAGCGTCTGCATACAAGAAAAACAAGCACAATAATATGAAATATTAGGGCTCGCTTCTTTTTTTTTGGATGAACAGAAGAAATTCAATGACCATAATCCTCAAATTTTTGAGGAACAGAAAATAGTCTGCAATCCGTTGCAAAATAGTGACGAGTGACAAGTGACGAGTGACAAGCGGGTAAAGGGTTTGGGGATAAGAGCGGTGACGAGTGACGAGTTACAAGTTACAAGTCACCTGTCACTTGTAACTTGTCACTGCTTGACTACTTCTTCAGCAAATCCCGAATCTCTGTTAAAAGGGTTTCTTCTTTTGATGGTGCTGCAGGAGCAGGACTGGCTTCTTCTTTCTTTTTGAATTTATTCATGGCCTTGATCATCATAAACACAGCAAATGCCACGATCAGAAAGTCAAACGCCGTTTGAATAAATGCGCCATAATTAAGTGTTACGGCATTAATGGCATTTCCATCGGCATCAATGGCAGCCTGTTTCAGAATAATCTTCAAATCGGTGAAATCTACACCGCCAATGGCAAGGCCCAATGGAGGCATAATGACATCGTTTACCAGTGAAGCTATAATTTTCCCAAAAGCAGCGCCGATGATAATACCGACAGCCATGTCGACTACATTGCCTTTTGAGGCAAACTGTTTGAATTCATTCAAGATTTTCATAGGTATGGATTATATGGTTAAAATTTCATGGTAAGTCCTACTGCCAGCACTTCTTTAAACTGAACTTTTGAGTTGTACGATTCCATGGTGCCATCATCTTTTTCATCCAAAATGGTAATGTCATGATCGTACAGCAAGTGCGTTGAAAGCGTGGCTGAGATCAGTTTGTTAACCTTCATGGAGATCAGTGTTTCCCAGCTTACATCTATATTCCCGAAATTTTTCAGATAATTGCTGAATAAGTCCAGCTTTGTTTGCAGGGTAATATTTTCCATGATGTCTTTCTTATAAGACGCCCTCAGGTAACCTCCGAATTCGGTTTTAACGGCATCTCCGGGATCTACACCAAAAGCACCTGCATCTGACAAATCATCGTCGAGCACAAATGTAAATTTGGCTGTAAGCGGAGCAAAAAATACGCTAAATGAAGGATTGGGAACATAGTCAATACCCAATGATAACAGGAGGTATCCGGGTGCCATAAACCTTGAAATTTTATCACTGTCATTCGGATAATTGTATCCATCAGAGAACTGCGACTTGAAATTAACCAACCCCGCGTAATAAAGCACATTGCTTGCCTTTATTCCATATTTGGACGTAAAATCAATCCGGTCATCCGTTTTCCACCAGCCTGTCTTTTTTTGTTTCAATACACCGTAGCTCAAATCCAGGTAATTCTCCCACAAACTGTTTTCTTTTTTCCTATTCGCATAAACACTAAGCAAACCGTTAATGGCAACAGAGCTCTGTCCCCCTGCAGCCCAGTTGGTTAGTGAAGTCTGTGCTGTACTGACATTAATGATGCCCCCTTTTTTCCAGCCTAAAACCGTGTCAGCCGTTTGCGTCTTAACCTTTGCTTCTGCTTCAGTCACCTGAGCGGATAACTGGGTATAGCAAAACAGCAGCATTACAACAATAAAAATTGGTTTTTTCATAATATATTGGTTTAGTTGATTTCAAAAACTCCAAAACACAGCTATAGTCTAAAATACGCCGTATAAAATCCGCCCCATGCCCAGATAAATTGAAAGTCCGATAATATCATTTGTTGTAGTAATAAAAGGCCCTGTTGCCAAGGCAGGGTCAACTTTCAGTTTATGTAGAAACATAGGGACAAAAGTTCCAAAGACAGATGCAAAAATAATAACGGAAAACAGCGCTACACTCACAGTCAATGTAAGCGCAAACGAATCGCTGAAAATGAGATTGTAAATAAATATCAGTCCCGATAAAATAAACCCATTGATAAAAGCAACCATGAGTTCTTTCAAAAGCTTGCCGGCGGTACCTTGCAAATCAATAGTGCCGGCTGCTATACCCTGTACCACAATGGCTGAGGATTGCACGCCTGCATTTCCGCCCATGGCCCCGATCAACGGAAAAAATAAGGCCATTTCCGGTGAAATTTTCAGATCGCTTTCATGCATGCTGATGACCCTGGAACCCAGAATACCACCGGTGAGCCCGATGATCAGCCATGGCAAACGTGCACGGGTGAGTACAAAAACATTATCTGAAGGCTCAACGTCCTCTGTAATACCCGAAATCAATTGGTAATCTTTTTCTGCTTCTTCCTGAATAACGTCTACCACGTCATCAATGGTAATTCTGCCAACAAGCCGGCCAATGGCATCGATAACCGCTATAGAAACCAGGTCATATTTTTTCATAATATTGGCGACCTCTTCGGCAGGTGTATCGGTTTTTACAGAAATGATATCCGTGTTTACTATGTTTTTTATTTTGGCAGTTGACCGTGCAACGATTAGATCCTTTAGAGAAACAGTCCCCTTCAGTACATCGTCTTTATCAACCACATATACATAATAGAACTCATTTACCTCGCTGGATTGCCTTCTGACTTCTGTAATACACCGGGCGATATCCCAGTCGTCATTTACCTGGATGAGTTCTTTTGCCATCAGCCCTCCGGCTGTGTCTTCATCATAGCTGAGCAGATCTACAATATCTCCGGCTTGTTCCACGTCGGAAATGTTTTGCAGAACTTCTTCCTGCTTTTCCTCACTCAACTCGCTCAGCAAGTCCGCAGCGTCATCCGACTCCATATTGTCGATGAGCTTACGGGCAATCTCATCTCCGGGCATTTCTTCAAAAAACTGTTCGCGTTCACCTTCTTCAAGCTCAACAAGTACATCAGCCGATATCTCAGAATCCAGTAAATCATAGAGGTATTGTGATTCTTCAGATTCCAGTTCTCTGAAGATTTCAGCAATGTCTGCGGGGTGCAGCTCTTCAACCATTTTTAGAGCCTGTACGTCCTCTTTCTTAACAATGAATTCCTTGAGTTCATCAATAAACTCGCGCGTCAGTTCAAAAGGCATATGTGTGTCCTGTATGTTTCAATTTTATGATCTGTCTGCTTTTTCCAGATAGCGTGTCAAATTTATAAATTCTTCCACACCCAACTGTTCCGGACGTTTTTGAAAAACCGGGTCCGTATATCCCAAATTTAATAAAATGTTTCTTAATGAATTGCGTAAAGTTTTACGACGTTGGTTGAACGCAGTTTTTACTACAGTTCTGAAGAAAGCTTCATCGCAGGGCAGGTGATCAGTCTGATTCCTTTTCAGCCGGATAACTGCTGACAGCACTTTCGGAGGGGGATTGAAAACGCCCGGTGCTACTGTAAAAAGATATTCAATATCATAGTATGCCTGCAGTAATACACTGAGGATGCCATAATCTTTTGACCCCGGAGGTGAAGCAATCCTGACAGCAACTTCCTTTTGAATCATGCAAACAGTTTCACGAACCAGGTGCCGGCTGTCCAGAATTTTAAAAAACAACTGACTCGAAATGTTGTATGGAAAATTGCCAATAACAGCAAAGGGTTGTTGAAAAAACGACCCGAAATCTACTTTCAGGGCATCTGCAACAACAAGGTTTTCACCCATTAATGGAAATTTCTCTTTCAGATAGCCGGCCGAAGCATAATCGATTTCTACATAACGGATTTCACGGCCCGGCAAAGCCATCAGATATTCTGATAAAACGCCCATTCCTGGTCCGATTTCAATTAAATGATTGTAATCATTCCAGGTGAGACTGTTTACAATCTTCTGCGCAATATTCCGGTCGGTTAAAAAATGTTGTCCGAGACTTTTCTTGGGTTTTACCTGATTCACTAAGCTGGTTTTCTGCAAAAATACCTAATTTCGGTATTTCAATTGGATGAGTTATGCATTATAATTTTGATGAGGTCGTAAATCGCTCAGAGACAGCAAGTGTAAAATATGATTTGTGCCAATGGGTTTTTGGACGGAAAGATGTCATTCCTATGTGGGTTGCAGATATGGACTTCAGAACAGCTCCATTTATCATGGACGCACTCAGACAGCGTATGGAACATGATATACTTGGATATACCTATATTACTCCTTCGTTTTATGAATCGGTTATAAAATGGAACCTCAGGCGGCATCAATGGCAAATCCGGAAAGAATGGATTTCATTTTCGCCCGGTGTAGTTCCGGCAATTAACCTGCTTCTTATGGCTTTTACCAGGCCTGGCGACCGGATTGTAATCCAGCCTCCCGTTTATTTTCCGTTCTTTTCAGCCGTTAAAAACCACGACAGAACCCTCGTGGAAAATCCGCTGAAATACGAAAACGGAACATACACGATGGATTTCGACGATCTGGAAAAAAAGACGGACGAGTCCACCCGGATGATGATACTGAGCAATCCGCATAATCCTACCGGCAATGTATGGTCGCCCGACATCCTTCGGAGAGTCGCCGAATTCTGCCTGCGCAAAAATATTTTGCTGGTTTCGGATGAAATCCATTCCGATCTTGTCTTTCCCGGGGGAAAGCATACTCCGGTTGCCGGTCTTTCAGAAGAGATTGCAAACAATACCATAACCTGTATGGCTGCCAGTAAAACCTTTAATCTGGCAGGTTTGTCCACAGCCTACCTGGTATTTCCCAATCCCAAACTGCGGCAGCAATATGAACAAACGCTCGACCATGTGCATGTAGGCGCAGGGAATATATTTGGATTTGTTGCCACTGAGGCTGCTTATACAAACGGAGATCAATGGCTTGATCAGCTGATGGAGTATATTGCCGAAAACTTCCGGTATCTGGATCATTTCCTGAAGCGTGAAATACCCATGATCAAAGCATTGAAGCCACAGGCGACCTATCTGGTATGGCTTGATTGCAGGGAACTTCTTTTATCTTCTGATGATCTCAGAGATTTTATGATTCAGCAGGCAGGGCTGGGATTGAATGAGGGCAGGCAATTTGGAAAGGAAGGAGAAGGATTTATGAGAATCAATATAGGTTGTCCAAGGATTACTTTATCAGATGCCCTGCAAAAATTAAAGACTGCTGTTCTGAAATCTTTTGCCAAATAAACAAACCTTTTTTGTGAAAATGGAGTAAGAATATAGGATGGTTTTATCATATTATTTATAATTTAGATTTACTTACAGATAAATCAGTAATACCATGAGACTAAAAATAGCCGCCAAAATTGGAATGGGATTTGGTATCATAACCGTTGCTGTTATCATCAATGCATGGGTTACAAGCAAGACACTTGAAAAGAGCCGGAATATCAACGAAACAATCATGAATGTATATACACCTTCACAGGAGTATATTTCAGATCTGTATACCAACATCAGCGATTCACGTATGCTGATCAAATCATGGGTGTCCATTGACCATATCTCGGATACTCCGGATAAAATCAGGCTTAAGAATCTGCACAAAACAGATTATAAGCAGGTTATGGATACGCTGAAATCCCTGAGCCGTTTATGGGACAGCACAGGTTACCGGGCAGAACTGTTGCATATTGACTCGGTTATTGTGGATACATTGTTTCCGAAGCACCAGTATATAATGGAACAACTGAATTCCCTGGAAAAATATGATGATACGTTTGTGATTTTTGAGGTAACCCCAATGACTGAAGAAGGGGGTGATGTTATGTTGGTTACTCACAGGGTACTGGCTCAAATCGACAAGCTTCGGAAAGCTCAGGAAGCTATTGTTGAACAGGGTCGTCAGGATATGCTGAAGACTTTCAGTAAATTCCAGAACTGGATCTTTTTTATGGGACTGATATTGGTGGTCGGCGCAATTGTGGTAGGAGTCCTTACCATCAATTCCCTTGTGGTGCCTATCAACCATACCAAAAATATTCTGCTGTCGATGGGTAAAGGTGTTCTACCCAAAGAGAAACTTACCGAAGGCAATGATGAACTCGGTCAGATGGCTAAGGCATTAAACATGCTGGTAAAGGGCCTTACCAATATCTTCAATTTCTCACTGGATATTGGAAAAGGAAATTTCAACTCACATTTCGATCCGCTCAGTGAAGAAGATGTGTTGGGTCATTCGCTGCTGAACATGCGCAATGAACTTAAGAAAGCCTCGGAAGAAGACTCCAGGAGAAAGGAAGAAGATGAACAAAGAAACTGGGCAGCACAAGGAGTCGCCAAGTTCAGTGATATCCTCCGGAAAAATACCGATGAGCTTGAAGAATTATCCTATAACATTATCAGCAATCTGGTAAAATACACCAATTCCAACCAGGGTGGTATATACGTGGTGAATGATAACGACCGGAAGAATCTGTTTATTGAAATGACGGCCAGCTATGCTTATGATCGCAGAAAATTCATTACCCGGAGAATTGAAATCGGAGAGGGATTGGTAGGTCGTTGTTACCAGGAAAAAGAAAAGATTTACATTACGGATATTCCGCACGACTATATGAAAATAACCTCCGGTCTCGGAGAGGATATTCCCCGCGCTTTGCTCATTGTTCCCCTGATCTATAATGACGTGATTTACGGTTTGGTTGAAATTGCCTCGTTTAACGAATATCCGCAACATGTGATTGAATTCATTGAGCGTATTGGTGAAAGTATTGCGGCTACCATTTCATCGAGCAAATCACAAATGCAAACAGCCCTCTTGCTTGAACAATCGCAGCAGCAAGCTGAAGAAATGTCCTCGCAGGAAGAAGAAATGCGTCAGAATATGGAAGAACTCAGGGCTACCCAGGAACAGTCCCAGAGGAGGGAAGAGGAACTCCAGCACGAATGTGAAGAATTGAAAAAGAGAATTAAAGAATTAACACAATCCTGATAATTTAATGCAGCCTACATTATTGGTTCTCGCTGCCGGCATGGGCAGCCGATATGGAAGTTTGAAACAGGTCGACCGCTTTGGTCCGTCCGGTGAAACAATTGTTGAATATTCAATTTATGATGCCCTCCGTGCCGGATTCAATAAAATTGTCATGGTGGTGCGAAAGGAGTTTTTAGGCGACTTTCAGGAAATAGTACTTAAAAGAGCCCTTAGAAAAGCTGATATTCATTTTGTATTCCAGGAACTGGACAGGCTTCCAGTTGGATTTACCTTGCCCAAAGAACGTGTGAAACCCTGGGGAACCGGTCATGCAGTGCTTATGGCAGAAGATTTTATTGACACGCCTTTCGCTGTGATCAATGCAGATGATTTTTATGGCGCTCAGTCGTACCAGGTCATCAGTAAATTCCTGTCTGCAGAAAAGAAAGGAAATAAAGAAGAATACTGTCTCGTAGATTATCAGCTCGATCGCACCTTATCTGAATCAGGAACCGTATCCCGCGGTATCTGCAAGGTGGATTCAGAGGGCTATCTTACACATATTGCAGAACATAAAAAAATTGGCCGGAATGGCAATCAGATCACCGGAGAAGCTGAAGGTTCCGTCACGGTAATTCTTACCGGCAAAGAGCCCGTTTCAATGAACATGATTGGTTTTAATCCTTCCATGTTTATACATCTGAAGAAACAATTCAGCGATTTTCTAAAAAGTAATCTTACCATTTCTGATGCAGAATTTTACATTCCCTCTGCCATGAACCTGGTGATTCACGAAGGTACTGCCAGAGTAAAGGTGGTGCATACGCCTGAAAGATGGTTTGGAGTCACTTATCGGGAAGATCGGGATATGGTTGTCGCCAGTCTTAAATCGCTTGTTGATCAGGGCGTATATCCGTCTGATCTTTGGAAATAATAGTTTTGATTCATGGGTGTAATGCGTTTTGGGGTCTCTCTTGAAAAAGAGATTATGGATCAATTGGACCAGTTTGTTGTCGATAATAATTATCCGAACCGGTCCCAGGCGATCCGCCATTTAATTGAAAAATATACGGTTGAGAATAAGTGGCAATGCGACCATGAAGTGGCCGGTGCTATTGTGATTGTTTATGACCATCATAAGAGAAATATTGATGGCGAAATCAACGAAGTTCAGCATCAGCACCATCATCTTATTATGTCTACACAGCATGTGCATTTAAGTCACGAAACCTGCCTGGAAACCATTGTTGTTAAAGGCAAGGCTTCTGAATTAACTGCACTTGCTGATAGAATCATCGCGCTTAAGGGCATATACCATGGCCGGCTCATCATGACCAGGATATAGAAGATTCTGTTCTTTAGATACTTCTTCCTTTCCAGACCTTTGAATCTTCGAATGTACGTATGACTCCATGGTAATTTAATTTACCATAGTTGATTCCGCTGATGGATGCATCTGTATTTGAATTTGGATTGATTTGCATCCAGATATCATACATTCCTATAGGAGTCATTGCTGACATCTTTAATACATAATATCCCTGATTTTTACCTACTTTTTTCAGGTCATAGGTTGTTATCCTTCCTGTAGTAGTAATGCCTCCTACGCCATTGGATCCGACGCTGTTGTTGGATCCGATTTGAATAACCACTTCATTGGAATCCACCATAATAAAGTTCAGGTTGCTGGATACAATAGTACGGTTTCCATGTTGATTGCTGAGATAGTTGGCTTCCAGAACAAATTTTCGGGAATGAAGCATCGAATCCACAACTTCAGCCATCAGTTGTTCTTTAACTTTCCTTTCTTCGGCACGTTGTGCTCTCATTTCATCACGCGCAGCTTTTTTGTCGACAGGCTGTGCCTGAGAATAACCATTTGCTGAAATACCCAGCAAAACAGCCATTATGAATATTATTGGTTTCATAGCATTAATTGTTTAATAGCTTTATACTTACAAAATATATGCCATGAAATATTTCTGATACAGTTTACTTTGCTTCAGGAAAATCTCACATGAAATTCGGGTTATTTACGATTTCATGTGCCAGATTCCTTACCTTTGAATGCACTATATTTCGTTTCATGTCAGACATCATTCACTTGCTGCCCGACTCGGTGGCCAATCAGATTGCTGCAGGAGAAGTTGTTCAGCGCCCGGCTTCTGTAATTAAAGAATTAATGGAAAATTCCATTGATGCTGCCAGTACTTCAGTCAGGGTAATCGTGAGAGATGGCGGCAAAACGCTGATGCAGGTAGTGGATAACGGTTGTGGAATGTCTGAAGCCGATGCCAGAATGAGCTTCGAAAGACATGCTACTTCAAAAATATATAAGGCCGAGGACCTTTTTGCGATTCGCTCGTTAGGTTTCCGGGGTGAAGCACTCGCTTCAGTAGCCTCTGTGGCCCAGGTTCAATTGCTTACGCGCAAGCCGGAATCTGAATTGGGAACTGAAATTATAATTTCAGGGTCGGTTGTCGAGTCACAGGAACCTTTTCAGTGTGCTGCAGGAACAAGCATCAGCATTAAAAATCTGTTTTTCAATATCCCTGCGCGCCGGAAATTTCTGAAATCGAACAGCTCCGAATTCAAGCACATAATTTATGAATTTCAACGGGTGAGCCTTGCACATCCCGATATCGAATTTACACTGACCCACAACGATGAAGAAATTTACAATCTGCCCCGCACAAACCTGAAGCAACGGATTGTACATTTATTTGGAAAATCCATCAACCAGAATCTCACTACGCTGGATACAGACACCAGCATTACAAAAATTTCGGGATTTATCGGCAAGCCTGAACATGCCCGCAGAACACCCGGCGAGCAGTTCTTCTTTGTAAACAACCGTTATATGAAGCATCCGTATTTTCATAAAGCGGTTCTTTCAGCCTATGAAAAAATTCTGCCCCCTGAAACCATTCCTTCTTACTTTATTTTTCTTGAAGCAGATCCGGACACGATTGATATCAATATCCATCCTACAAAAACGGAAATCAAGTTCGAAAACGAGCTTGCTATCTTTCAGATTTTAATGGCGTCAACCCGTGAGGCCCTGGGAAAATTCAACCTGGTGCCTTCTATTGATTTTGACTCGGAAGCATCCATTCATATGCCGGTTTACCGGAAAGACCATCCGGTATATACTCCGGAAATTCCGATCAACCATCATTATAACCCATTTGATGAGGAAAAGAACCGGTTCCAACCTCAAAAAAACCAAAGCGATTCCTTACCCTACTGGGAGCGACTGTATCAGCCCGATATGCAAAAGCCTGACATGAGAATGGAAGCAGATTCAGCCATACAACAGACGCTCCCTGTTGAAAGCATAAGCGCAAAGGACTCCTTTATCCAGCTGAAAAATCGCTATCTGATGACTCCTGTTAAATCAGGCTTAATGGTGATTGATCAGAAACGGGCACACGAGCGGATTCTGTATGAGCAGTATCTCCGGTCTTTTGCCATGAATTTCCCGGTTGCACAAAGAACCCTGTTTCCCGAATCTGTGGAACTGGACCAGGCCGACTATCTGATCATCAGGGAAATCATTGATGATCTGCATACCATTGGTTTCGATATTCGCGATTTTGGCAGCAATACCATTGTCATTGCAGGATATCCGGCCGACAGCAAGTTTGAAACACCACGCGAGCTGCTCGAAGTGTTTCTGGAAAAATATAAGACAACAGACACGGATATTAAAACCAACGTGCGCGAAAAAATCGCCCGGTCCATGGCCGTGGCCGGATCTGTCAATTACGGTGAAACCCTTTCACAGTCTATGATGCAGGAGCTTGTTGATGCCCTTTTCGCCTGCGAAAGTCCCGGATACTCACCCTCAGGCAAACAGGTGGTGGTCATCCTCGGGATCGATGAAATTGAGAAGCGGCTTAAGTAATTATAAATTATGAATTATAAATGAAGAATTCATAATTCATAATTCATAATTGTTGTAAACCCCGCTTCCTCCAGCGTAAATGTAGCCGATCCGTTTACAACATCCACAGAACCTGTTTTTTCCATGTTCTTTTGGGTGTTGGTCACATAAATATCCAGCTGCTTTACAGTTTCTGGTATCCCTTTTACAGTAACCTCACACTGTGCTCCATTATTCACCATGTGAACGGCATATTCGCCCCTGGCAATATTTGCAAAGGCAGCACAATTGACTTTCCCTTTTGAACTTTCAACCGGTATGGCAAATGCACCTTCCGGAGTTGATGCCAGCTGTTTCAGGTTCCAGAACCGTCTTGTAGGTGTCAGGGGACCAGTAGTCTTAAAGATGCCCATACCCGACATCACAGAATAGTCAGATGTAAGCTGCCACTGTAAAATGGATAAAGGCTGACATATTCTGCAAAGACGTATATACAGATTGATTTCATACTGCGCAAAAGCGTTTTCATAAAATATGTCGGGATAGCTCCATGCTGCAGCATCCGTACTTCCTTCAGCAACGATGAGCGGCACATTCAACTTTCGTGCAGCACCGGCCCATTTTTCAAGGGTAACATCATCACATCCCCTCCAGGAATGAAATGAAACAGCCCCGATGTATTTATGAGTGGCCTGATCATTCATGGCCTCCAGAATGAAATCAAAGGTACTGGCGTCTGAATTGTCGCCCAGCAGCAATCGCGTTGCAATTCCCCGCGATGCAAAATAAGCACCGATTCCTTTGATGAATTCAGCATGTTCTTTTGCGGTATGCCTGATGTCGATTCCCAGATCCGATTCGTTAAAGGAAAAATATGCCGGTTCAACACCATAATGTTTCTTGAGATAAACCAGGTAATCAGCAATGGATTTATAAATGGCTTCTGCTTTTGCCGGATTTAAAGGATATCCGTAAATTCCTTTATAGCGGTACTTATAGGCATCACTTAACTCACCAATGATGGCCCATTTTGGAGCCGACCAATCGCTGATGATCAGAGGCAATCCCGTAGCAGCAAGTTTTTGTGCCATTTCCATAGACTCCTTAACATGCTGATGCATATTACCGGAGGCATTGTATGCAACAGGATCGATGTTTTCTTCCGGATGCCAAAGCTGCCAGGGCATTTCAACACGACCCATGGCTACCCGCATATGGTCAAGACAGTATTGAATTACCGGAGGATCGAGCGGATTCTGAAGCCGGAAATTACCCCCGAAACCGGCAAATTCAGATCCCGGATTATCCGGTTTCAATACAACCTCAACCGGACTATGATCAGTCGTTATGCTTGCATGGATGGTGAAAATACGTTTTTGAATGCCGGCCGGCTTTTGGTTTTCAGAGAGGCCAAAAAAGATCAGCAACTTCTTGTCCGCAATTGAAAAAACTGTCTTTGTAACGGCACTGATATCTATTTGAAGTGACCTTCCTTCAGATTCCAGACGGATACTTTTTAGGGCTTCAGAGGATTCTTTTGCAGAACTGCAAATTTTGGCCAGGTTTAACGAAGATTTTTTTCCATTGGATTTGGTGATCATGCCTGCAGAATAGTCACCTAAAGGCACTTCAAAACATAACTGCAGAGACGCCGGAACAGAATCATGCTGAAGTTCGGATTCAACATTCAATACGGCATTCCCCTTTTCCAGATCTTCGATGAACTCATTGATCTGATAGGCCCCCAGCTGCGTTTTCACGAGTTGCCTGTTTTGATCACGATCATATTTAGGTTGCTGTTTTTCCTTATCCGTAGCTGTTATAATATTCCCTTGCGGATCGCGCAATACGAATTTTGTTTTAACGTCCGTCAGCTCTCCGTCAATACGAATTCCTTCAAGGTTTCCCCATGCCATCATTTCGGATTGCCCTTTTACGGAACCACTCATAAAAGCTGTCAGAATCAGCAGAAAAACGGTCAAAGTGGCCCCTGCTTGCAGAAATACGATCTTTCTCATAGGATTAAAAATAGGTGATACATTGAAGCAATTATATTCTGAAGATAGCGATTCTCCGGTAAAATATACCAGAGAATCATCATGCGGCAGCATTTTAAAGCAAATATTACTGAAGATTGTTGAGGGGCAATGGTTCGACTATGAAACCCGCTTTTTTCAGAAGTGCAAGGATCCCTTCATCTCCCGGCAGGTGTCCGGCGCCAACGGCAAAGAATGCCGACTTTTCCCGGATGAGGGGAATCATTCTTTCAGTCATCCTGTGATTTCTTTTGACAATCAATTCCTGGTTCATGAAGGCATCTGTTTCCTCTTCCATCATCAGATTGTACAAACGATCGAGTTGTCCTTTGCAATATAAATCAATCAATTGCTCCATATCAGATTCCAGTTCATCAACCCGACTGAAATAATCCACTACGAATGAATCCGGGATCAGATCTAACATGGCAATTTGTTCTTCAATTGTTTCGAGTCCGGTTACCATCAATTTTTTCGATTGAGCATGCTGATAAAGCATTTCATCTACAGTGGCCGGGAGTCCGCTTCCATCATTTTTAACGCAAAGGCCAATAAGGGCCGGGGGTTTCAGCTTATTGAAAAGCGACAGGTCATAGCCTGAACACGCTTTTAATCCCATGCGGATCTTTTCATAGTCGGCCTCTGAAAACCGGTCCTTTAATGTTACTTCACCCGGAAGCATCATTAAAGTAGCTGCTTTTAAAAGATTTGAGGGGTTCATGTCAATCTCACCAGCAAACAAATCGCATTTTTCAATGCGTGAATAAGCGGAGTCGCTCCATTCAAACACCCTGTTGTCGGTAATATGGATGGTTCCATAAAGATAGGATACATGCGCAGTTGTATCCGTGATCTTCCAAAAAACCGACTGTGCATATAGATTTCCGAATCCATAAAAGAACAAGAAAACCGGAAGGATCCGGGAAAAAGCGACTGTTGTTTTTTTCATAAGATTCAGTTAAAGTTCAAAGGCAACCACTTCCGATACCGTCTGATATCCAGAATGATATTCACTCAGCGGATCAAAGTTCCACTCCCATTTTTTATGCTCTTCAGGAAGTGAGAAAGGGCAATGGATCAGCTTGCGCACTTTTTCAACCTGCTGGTTTGGGCCTATTATCTTTTCATGCGTGTCTGTGATCATGCATGATTTTCCGGGTTGCAGTATGTCAAGATGCGACTGTTGCAGGATTCCGGTAATGGTTTCAATCTTTTCTTCAGAAAGAGGGAGGAATTGCGTCAGGTAATTGGTAATCAGTTCACCAATCTGGCTCAGCAGATTCAGGGAGATCGAATAATCAAATGAAGCAGGATATTTAAACCCGAAACGGGTCCATGTCTGAAAGTCAGGCAGGTTTCCGGTTTTCCTGTAAAGTGCAACCGACTCAAAGGCCTCTTCCAACGCACCACCTGTTATGTCAACTATTTCAGTTGTTACGTTTTTAAATCTTTTTACTTTTTGTAAGATCTGTGGTGGGTGCACAATATCAAAAAGGGTGATTTTTCCAACCATGCCGGCAATTTCATCCAGGGGAAGATCCAAAAGCCAGCCACTGCCATAAACAGCGAGATTTTCTATCTTTCTGCACTTTATTGATTCCAGAATAAATTCACGACTGTGGTTCAAATGGCTGTCCCATGCTCCGTTTGTATTGATATAACGGTCAATGATCCCCTGGCTGTCAGCCGAATAACCCATTTTTCTTAATATGCGCCTGCTGTTACTCATGATTTGGCCGGGTTTCGAATATCGTTCAATGCCCCGATCATAGAATTACGGCACAATTCCATCAAATCACAGATTTCCATAGACGTCACCACCGCAGCAGGAATTTCAGCCAAAACGCTTACCGTAAAAACCTGACGCGATTGAAGCCAGAAAGATTTTTTTGGCAATACTTTACCGGTTCCATCCAGCACAACCGGTCGTATGGAAACCCCATTGTCTTTTGCAAGGATAAAGGCTCCTTCCTTAAAGGCCTGTATGTTTCCGTCAAGTGTACGGGTACCTTCCGGAAAGACAAACACCGGGATCTTTTTGCTGAGTGTTCTTTTGCACGCTTCGGCCATCTGTAGCACGCTTTCACGATTTCCACGACGTACCAGGATGTGGTTGTTCATCCAGATGACCCAGCCTACAAAAGGAACGAGACTGAGTTCAATTTTCGAAACCCATTTAAAGTTTACACCCAGTTGAAGAATTAAAGCAATGTCCATGATGCTTTGATGATTTGAAACAAAAACACAGGGACCATGATTGTTTAGGATTTCTTTATGCTCAACCCGAACCTTCCATCCTGGATTAAATGTCAGGTATAGTCGCATCCATATCATGGTAAAGAAATGCGTTATGGTTTTTTTGGGATCAAACGGAATGACAATGACCCAGATGATCATGTAGAGGATGAACAAGGGAAGCAGGGTGATGATAATAAAAGTCCAGATCCAAAGTGAAATCAAAAATGATTTCCAGTGCATAATTTTGCGTTGAAATGAAGTTGAAAACGGAATTGTTGACAAAATTAGCAGCAAAAATCAGACCGGGTAAATTATTTTGATAAATTCACAAACCAATTGTCTTGTTATGAAACCATTTGAGTCTGGAAAAGTTTTGGCCGCCTGGCTGCTCAGGATTGTAATGATATTCTTTATATACCAGTACTATCTTAAGCCGGTAGCTGATTTTCAGCCAAAGGAATTTGATTATTATGTCAGCGTATCCTATGTTTTATTTACCCTGTTATTGTGCATTGGAGGGATGGTACAGAAAGAAACACTGTCTGTAATCTCAGGTCTGGTTATTTTTATTTTGCCTATTATTCAGCTTATTCGTGAATTTCCTGATGATATCATCAAATCAGGGTTCATGTACCTGATTCCACTCGCAATAGGATTTACCTTTTTCAGTTATGGGAATAATCAGTAACTGAAATTGTATTTTTTGTATATTTGAAAATTGAAAAAAGCGTATGTGCCTATCAATTAGTAATTTATTGAGCTTCCGGGAGATGGCACAAAGTTTGTATCAACGTATGGGAATAACACTCAGAACATGATTAGAATTTTTACATTACTGTTTTTTTGTTGCCTTGGCACCATAGCAATATGCCAGTCGACATCTGAGTTCCCCCATGATACCATTTTTAAAATTAATGGTTCTCAGTTGGCCGTGGATGTAACAACGGTAACACCCACCTATGTAAGTTTTGTGTTTCCGGGAAAGCCTGAAGAGTTTACCATTGAACGGAAGGAAGTCCATAAAATCATCTATAAAACCGGCAAGATTGATGTCCTCAATAAGGCCGCATTTGAAATGTTTGATGAAAGCAGCTGGGAAGCCGTATGGATTACTGAAGACAAGAAAGAAATCGGTAACCTGTATCTTCTCGGTTCCATTGAAGCCAATTCTCCTTCCAGCGCCAGAAGTCCGGCAGCCGCCAAAAAAAGTGCCATCATTAAGCTCAAAAAGAAGGCAGCGAATATGAAAGGGACGCTGGTATTGGTTACTGATAAAAAGGCCACCGGCGGATACGGCGAATACCCGGGTTATTATATAAAAGGAGTTGCCTATGGTCCCAATCCTCCCGAAACAGCACCTCCTGCTAATGCGAAAGGATCTTCGGTAAAAGATGCCGGGATGTAATCAGAAACAGCTGTAAACTAAATCTTCAAATTCTTTCCGCTCTGCCAGGTAATCCTGAATTCCTGCGGATAAAAGTATGTTACGGATATCCTTTTCCTGATGCGGATTGCCTGTGAGTTTTTGATTCAATATACTGATGGATGGCACTGTTCCTGACCAGCGCGACTCTGTTATGATTCCCTTATGTACATCAAATTCAATTTCCAGGATGTGGCTTTCCGACTTCCATTGATTTTGAAAGGTATAGTCGGGTGACCATCCATAGATCCATTCCCATTTTAGATATTTGTTTTCTGCAAGCTGCTGAATAGAGGCATTTTCATGGGCATTAAACTCATAGTCAATGCCGTTTGACCGGTTTTTCAAATATGAAAACAGTTGATTGAAAAAGTTTTCATTGGAAGTGTCTGCAGGCAGTAATGATGAAATATTCATTACGGAACTGCGGTTCGATTGAACCGACTTGTCAATATAGGTTCCCTGTGTGCGCCGGATCGATTTTCGCAGCATATCCAGGTTGGCATCATACAGCAGGGTTCCGTGATGAAGTACCCGGTTTTTATACACATGCTCCGCATTTCCGGATATCTTTTTCCCGTCAACCAGGATGTCATGTTTTGGCCCCTGAATGGCCGCAATGTCCCATTCATTTAAAAAATCAATGACGGGGGCAATAAACTGGCTGAATTGTACCAATGCCCCTGCTTTACCGTTTTTGATGAATGTGAAGTTGATATTTCCCGGATCATGGAATACGGTTCCGCCACCGGTTAACCGTCGGGCAACATGAATGTTGTTGCCGGTTACATAGGGGTAATTCATTTCAGCATAAACATTCTGATGTTTTCCGCAAACGACAACCGGACTGCTTTTCCAGAGCATCAGAATTTCTTCGCCGGTATTCCGCAGCAGGTATTCTTCTGCAGCAAGATTGAAGTATGGATCTTGGTTATGGGAGCGGATACACAACATAGGTTAAAGGTAATAACGGCTTCGGGTTTTTGGTAAAAATCGTTCAACTTTTGTTAGTAGGGAATACTATTTTAATTTTTTGTATATTACTTTCATTAATAGGTGAACAATTATGGAGAAGCTAGTTGAGCGTTTTATTCGCTATGCCCGTGTGAACAGTAGATCAGACGATCAGTCTAAAACGTGTCCTTCCACTCCGGGGCAAATGGTTCTGGCCCGGATGTTGGTCAGTGAACTTACTGAGCTTGGTTTATCGGATATATCTCTGGATGAAAACGGTTATTTATTGGCTACCCTACCTTCCAATACTGACAAGCCTGTTCCGGTGATCGGATTTCTGGCACATATGGATACTTCACCTGATTTTAAAGCAGATAATGTAAACCCCCAGATTATAGAACATACCGGAAAACCCATTCTTCTGAATTCAAGAGATGGCGTTGTACTTTCGCCGTTGGAATTTCCGGTTATTAATAATTATATCGGCCAAAGGCTCATCACTACTGACGGAACTACCCTTCTGGGCGCAGATGATAAAGCCGGAATCGCTGAAATTATTACAGCCATGGAATTTCTTCTGGAGCATCCGGAGATTAAGCATGGAGACATTCGCGTTGCCTTCACTCCTGATGAGGAAATCGGAAGAGGCCCTGACCGGTTTGATGTAAAAAAGTTCGGTGCTGAATATGCCTATACCATTGACGGAGGTGCCATTGGAGAAATTGAATATGAGAATTTCAACGCTGCAAAAGCAAAGGTCAGCATTCAGGGGCTGAATGTCCATCCCGGATATGCGAAGAATAAAATGAAGAATGCCAACCTGATTGCCATGGAATTAAACAGCATGTTGCCTGCCTTTGATGTTCCGGAGCATACAGAGTCCTACGAAGGATTTTTTCATCTGAATGAGATGTCAGGAACCGTGGAGAATGCCACCCTTAACTACATCATCAGGGACCACGACAAGAAACAGTTTAATAAAAAGAAGGATTTCCTGATCAAAATTGTAGATCACCTCAACCTGAAATACGGATCCAGAACGGTTAAACTGACCATGGTCGACCAGTATTACAATATGAAGGAGAAAATTGAACCGGTGATTCATATTATCGACCTGGCTTCCAGGGCAATGAGCGCATGCGGCATTACGCCAAAAGTGGTTCCGATCCGCGGAGGTACCGATGGTTCAAAGTTGTCTTATATGGGCTTGCCTTGCCCCAATATTTTTACAGGCGGCCACAATTTTCACAGCCGCTATGAATTTATCCCCATCCGCTCCATGCAAAAAGCGGCAGAGGTGATTGTGAAGATCGCAGAGCTAGCTGGGCAGGAGTGACAAGTAACAAGTGGGAGTGAGTGTGGGGTTTGAGCAGGGATGAGGGAGAACTAGCAATTAACAATTAACAATGAATAATGAACAATAGGGGAAGAGGGTAATCGGTGAACAGCCGGTAATCGGTAATCAGTGTGGCCAAAAGCCTTCATGAATGATGGTTATGGCAATGTCCCCCTTTGGAGGGGGCTGGGGGAGGACTTTATAACAATGAGTAATTAACAATGAATAGCATCCGGCATCCTATAAATACCGCACCACCTGCGCCAAATCATTCCTGCTTTTATTTCCCCGTTTTGCAAAACCGTCATGCGGGTAACCCAGAGGTGTAATGCCAAACACTACCTGGTTGTCGGTTAACTCAAGAGCTTCATGCAACAGGGCCGGATCGTAATTTTCGATATAGCATGTGCCCACCCCTTCATTTTCAGCAGCCAGAATCAAATGTGTCATCACAATGGCCAGATCGGTTTCAATGGAATTATACTGATCAAACGACCGCACCCATGATTTGTCTCTGGATCCTACAATTACTATAATTACAGGAGCATCCTTAAACCAGGGGCGTGTGTAACAGGCCCTCACGCGGTCAAGCTTTTCAGCCGACCTTATCACCCAAAATTCCCAGGGCTGCTTGTTTACTGCGGAAGGTGCAAAACGGGCAGCATCGAGGATTTTTGTCAGTACTTCCTCAGACAGTTTTTTTGCCGGATCATAATCGCGGATGCTCTCACGGACCCGAATCAGCTTATCAAATTCCATAACTTTCAGATCAGTTTACAATGTGTCGGATTTTTTGATGCAAATTAAGATTTATAAACAATACAAACAACAGCGACACCATCCAGGGGATGAAGGTGAGGGAGATTTCCTGCTTAAGCGTCCATCCGAAAACAAGCGAAAGGCCCACCAGCGCCATATAAATGGCCGTCACCCGACAAAACACCCCCTTATTCAAAAACAGAACCGGTACAATGGCCGGCGCTGTCCATAAAATATTGAAATTTTCCGAATAGATGGGATGAATGGATATCAGATCAATCATCAGAATCATGAGACCTGCAATTCCTACAGCCGACAGAAAAATACAGAAAATCAGTTTCCGTGTTTTGGGTATGATGGTAAGAATCATGATTCCAAGCATGATCAAAAGGGGACTGAGCCATGAACCTTTTTTCGGTGCCATGTTTTCCGGTGCCGGTATTACTTCTTCAGGCCAGGCAACACCGGAATAATTCAGAGCATTAAAGATGAACTCAGGCAGAAACATCGATTCTGCAGGAGTAGGGGATATATCAGCTTCCGGACCCATCAGTAGATTGATCCCAAAATCCAGCCAATAGTTACCTTTAATATAGGGATAAAGAAACTGGCGATAGGTTGCTGTTGTGACTGACAATTTGGGGATCCAGTCCAACCCGGTTTCCGAAATGCAGTCGCGAACCTTTGTAGCGCAATTATTCCTTAAAAAATCATAGGGATAATACCGTTCGGGCGAATGGTAGATTCTTTCAAGCTCCTGCCTTAAATGAGCGACTTGTTCATCATTGAGCTTTAATACCTGTTCATGAACGGTGCGCGATTCAAGCAGGGTATTTTTCAGGAAAAGATAATAGTCTTCTACGGACAAGCTGTATAATAAATTGCCCCGTATGAATTTAAAGTAGAATGCAGGATCGCCAAAATTAAAGGTTCCGAAGTTATAAACGAGATCGGATTCCTCCGATGACACACGAACAGCCGTATGCCCGAAAATACTGTAAACCTCATTTCCCGGTTCAATGGTCAGAATGGAAATCCGGGGATTGCCGGTGCGGGCAAATGATGTTGAAAAACAAAGGCAAAATAAAAGAACAAGCGTGTACTTTCGGTGCCTGGAGGTCATTTTTTCCTCCCGCCCAGATATTTAGCTGCTTCAGCAAATGTCGGAGTCCAGATTTCCTGATGCTGCTGCAAATATTGGATCAGCTTGCGGTGTTCATCCAGGGATACATTGATGGAATGCTCTCCGCCCACACCATGAAAAAGAAAAACCAGCATCTTATGGTTTTTGGCAGCCTGCTGCACAAGCGCAATCATTTGTTCACCCGTATGCCCCATCATCATAAAGGAGCCGATATCATATAAATTCACGGAATCAGCAACTTCAAAACGTGGAGTTACACTTCTTGCTGCCAGAAAGTCTTTTTGAATGATTCTGTTAAACGAGTCCTTGCCGGCTGTCATGTCCCCGCAGGTATATGCAAAGGTGCGTTCACGTTTGTGATCAATGGCATACAGCAATGAACTGGCCATGCGAATTTCATCCAGAGCTCTTTCCAGTGTATAATGATTCAGGTCGTAATTTGGATTCACCCAATCTCTTCCAATGCCTGAGCAGGGATGGAACATAGTATGGTTTCCCAGTTCGTGGCCCTTTTCTGCTGCAGCACGCCAGTCGTCAATACGCATAGGTATTGTGGCAGCACTGGCATTTACAAAAAATGTTCCTTTGATTCCCGCTGAATCCAATTGGGGAATGACCTTATCCAGATGCACGTTAACGCCGTCATCATACGTGAGAACCACAGCGCATACATGTTGATTCCATGCCGGTTTCTCTTGCGCCATCACCATTACAGGAAATAATCCCATCATCAGTATCACCAGGATATTTTTCATTTTTCAGTTTTTTTTGGACAGTTAAACTTAGAATTTCATTTCGGAAATGCAAAAAGAAAACCCCGAAAATTCCGGGGTCTTTTGAAAAGCTGTTATATGGATCTATCCATTATCCTGGTTCATATCCTGGTTCTGTTCATAATCCTGGATGGTGAGGAAGGAATACTGATAGTTCATAGGAAGGATCGAATTATATTCATCAATGGTCGCTTTTGAGAGACAGGCATCAATGATCCGGCGTCCGAGTGTGGTCAACTCCGGTTGTCTGAATTTTTCCAGTTCTTTTCTGAAGAAATCATACAGCATCTCAGCTCCGGCATCATATCCCTCTTCGCCCACTTCATTCTGACGGTAAACCTTCAGGAATCTTGAAGGAATTTTTGTACCCTCAATGGTCAGGTAGTTTAATTCATAACCCAACAAGGGACAGCGGGCTTCCTGGTACTGGTCGCTTCTCAGCTTGGCATTACCGCGACGGGTAAGGTATTCGCGCATCATCAACTGGGGTTTGAAACCTACCTTCCAGACTCCGACATACTGATTGGGTGTAAGTGTATACCGTGTTCTCGGGGTTTCGGTGATTTGTTCCAGCAGCATGTTGGCATGGTCTATAAACTTGCCTGTAGCAAAAGGCCAGTATGATCCGACACCTTCTGACTCCATTCCTTCGGAACTTGTGATGCTTGGATTGGCATATCCGCGCGGTGAAACAAGTCGCCACAACCAGGCAAGTGCCGGAGGCAAAATATGGAACAACCCTATGATTCCGTAGTTCGGATTTTCTTTGGAGCTCGGTGGTGTACGTACGCCAAAGCTCCTTACATCCACAGTAACCGGCTTATTTACTACACCTGGCACGATGTCGCGTGGCAGGATAATGCGTGGATTCGGACACCTCTTGCCGGGTGCATCTTCAATATGGTCCCAGATCAGAGCTGTGCCTTTAGGCATGGATTTGATATTCAGGAACAATAAAGGCCGTGGCGGATTGATGGTAATTTTTTCCAGGAAGGGGTCGGTACCATATTCGGTAATGTTATCCACACGGATAAACCAGGCGTTTTCCGCGTCCACAACGGTTAACTTACCATTGTTTCTTTGCAGGGTGGGATGGCATAAGGCCATATCGTCGGTAACCGGATTAAATGAGCAAAACTGCGGCAGACTGATCAATCGCCGCTCACCTGATATGGTGTTTTCTCCAAGCAACACCTGACCGTCGGGTTCACGAACAATATTCTGCAACATCTCACTTTTTCCTCCTCCGCTTGCCCCTTCGTGCATAAAGGTGGTGGTATTGTCGTAAGGACTAATTACCTGAACGGTGGAACAATGCGCAGTAATCCATCCCTCACGTTCCCCTTTGGTGAGCAATGCACCATAAAGGCCTTTCTTGGCACTGGGGCCAGGATACAGGTTATAGGAATAGATGTTATGCAATTTCTCTGTCCGCTCATGCACAACAACCTGTTTCCCGTTGAAATGCGTATGCCTGAATGAAGGGGCAATCAGAATGGTGGATTCGATTTTAAAATCTTTGGTAAGGCTTTCGGTAGACACTATCCGCTGAAGCATGGAAAGTCCCATAGCAAAAAAGCCCGCATTCGACGGAGCTATTGCAATACCGCCCACTCCAAGTTTTTCATTTCCTGCAAAATAGAAAAAAACAGCCAGATCCTGGGCTTTGAGCCATTGATACGTTTCCTCTTTCAGCTTGGCAAATTCATAGCCGTACTTCTGTTTGAATCCCACCTTGTCGCTGGGCAAATGATCGGCAATGGCCATGGTGTCCGGATCGCGCCTTCTGATGTAGGGCTCTGTAAAATTGGCTGCGATGCCATTGGTAACCCTGTGAACAACGGCCTCTTTATAAAGACCTTTGCCCGGGATTTCATACGAAACATCAAATGCGTCCTGATCCTCACTCCCCGTGGAAATCTTTTCCAGTTCATCCGTAGTGTTGAATACCTGGTAGCTTTTACAATTACCCAACAATGATGCGATCTCCTGTGGCAATTCCACCCCTTTTTGATTTAGAAAAGCAATAAATTCAGAATGTATCATGCAAATTATTTATTAATTACATATTCGTCTACAGGCAGTTCCGGAGCTCCTACCCGGTAAAATGCCAGCTTTAGTTCGCTGTAGGTAGCAATTACTTTCACGGCTCCATAATCTTCGCCGTAGCAACATAGGTTTGTAACTCCCGGCCCCAGGTTGTCCAGGTTGCAACCATTGACATTTTTACCTCCCAGTCCGTTTACAATATAACATACATCTTCTTCCCCGTCCCTTACCAGTCGTTCGTAGATATGATCGTGACCCGAAAAAACCACGTCGATATTCATATCATGGAATGGAAGCTGGGTAAAGGAATTATTGCCGTGGGGACCGGCCGAGAAAGGAGGATGATGCAAAAGGACAATGTTAAAAGGCGTTGTAGAAAGGCTGACTTCATTTTGCAGCCAGTTTACCTGCTCTGTGAGGTTGGTAAAGGTTGTGTTAATGGAATATAATGTTACAGGACCCCACCGCACTTTATAATAAACCTCGCTTTCAGGGAGCGTAAAAAAGTTGTAATAAGGTGTCAGTCCGTCCTGGTTGTTTGCATCGTGATTTCCGGGTGTGGGGAAAAAACGGTTCAGATGTTCTTCAAAAGCTTTCCCTTTACATTGAAACTCTTCGGGGGCATCGTAATTGTAAATATAATCACCGTAATAATTGGTAACATTAGAGACGACAGTGGTCAGCTTGCCCTCGTAATAATTGTTGTCTCCGGCAGAAACAATAAAATCAGGATTCCAGCTTTTCACCATATCGGCTACTTTTTGTTCAGCCGGTCCGGCATATCCAAAATCGCCGATTTCGGCAAAAACAATGGTGTCTGCTTCCATATCCACCTCGTATCCTGAGGGTTCAATGAGCGGTAATTTTTCGCAGGAAATAAATAGAAAGGATAAAGGGAGGAATGTTGGGAAAAGCAACCGCAAAAATCGGAAGTTTTGATTCATAGACATAGATCCTTTGTGATGGCAAAAATAAACAATATTGATTGATATTAGAATAACACTTGAAAGCAAACTTTTGCGATGAAAAAATGAAATTTATTCTTTCACTTTTCCTGACGGAAAGGCGATGAATAATTTTAAACGGGTTTCACCCCAAACCCCTTTTTCACTTTTCCCTGCAGCTGGAAAAGTAACCAAAAGAGCCGCCCGCTGCTGAAAAAGAGACTAAAAATCAATTTGCTGTTGTGTTCAAAGAAAAGAACTCGCCCGATTAAGAATTCTGTGTATTTCAGTGCCTGAAATTCTACAGATTCTAAATCGGGCTCAGACAGCTTTTCTTTTAAAAATATTGTGTTAGCTGTCCCAGCTCAAATTGATTTTCTTCACGCTCTTTTTCAGAGGCGGGAGTGAACTACTCCATGGGCGTTTAACGCTTTATTTAAAGTTGTGGATAGAATTATACCTTACCAACATTGGCACGAAAAACACCTTATTCGAAGCACTGTGCGGTGGCCGTGACAAAACGCGGAGCCAATAGCTGATAATCGTCCCAAAAGTCCCTAACGTCCCAGAAATACAATAATTAACCAAAATCAATAAATCAATAAATCAACAAATCAACAAATATTTACTCCCCTCCAATTCTTTTAAAAAAAGCATCCCTAAACGTATCCCCGATAGGGATCAGCTGACTGCCGATTTTGATGCGGTTTCGTTCAACATGATCAATTTTTGAGATATTGACCAGCCACGATTTATGAACCTGTATAAACTGAGCCTGCGGCAACTGCGCCACCATGTTCTTCATGGTCTGCCTGGCCATAATCTTCCGGTCGGCCATATATATCCTTAAATAAGCCTGCATTCCTTCAACGTACAGAATGTCTTTGATGTGGATGTTCTCAATCCGGTATTCCGATTTTACAAAAATGCATTCTGAATGTTCCTGATGACCAACCTTGCTGTTATAATCGGCATACACCTTATTCACCGTGCTTAGCAAACGCTCAAAGGAATAGGGCTTCAGCAGATAATCAAACACATCCAGTTCATAACCTTTCAACGCATAATCTGCATAGGCAGAGGTAATAATCACATAAGGCTTATCCCTGAGGCATTCAAGCATTTGAATTCCCGAAAGATGATCCATGTGAATGTCGAGAAAAAGAATGTCGGCCTGGTGATCCTTCAGAAAGTCCAGTGCATCAATGGCATTGTCAAATCCCCCGGCCAACTCCAGGAAAGGTATTTTCTGAATAAAGCATTTGAGCTTGTCAAATGCCGGCGGTTCATCTTCTACAATGATACAGCTTAACTTCATGAGCGGTGAATCTTCAGTTCAACATTAAATTGCGAATCTTTTTCAAAGATAAGCAATTCATGGGTTCCGGGATAAAGCAGCGCCAGTCGCTTCCGGGCGTTGTCCAGACCAAAGCCGCCTGCTGAAGGCATTGATTTTTGGGAGGCGTCGAAATAGTTCCGGCAACGGAATAGAATTGTGTTTTCACTGCATTCAAGAGCGATGTCAATGACCGGAAGCTTGCCTGCGCGATGGGCATGTTTAAACGCATTTTCAATAAAAGGAATCAGGATCATCGGAGCTACCCTGATTCCGGAGCAGGCCGATGGAAGCGATACCCTGATGGTTTCCTTTTCTTTGTAGCGGATTTGCTGCAGTGCGATATAATTCCTGATGTATTCCAGTTCTTTTTCCAGGGGAACCGCATCGGTGCCTGTTTCATAAATCATATATCGCATCATGGATGAAAGCGACACCAGTGATTCAGACGCCTTTTCCGGATGGGAATGAATAAGGGAATCGATATTGTTCAGAGCGTTAAACAAAAAATGAGGGTTGATCTGACTGCGCAGCAATTCCAGTTCGTTTTTCAAATTGCGGTTTTCCTGTTCACTTTTGATTTGCATTTCAGCAAACCAATTCTCAAAGCCCCTGACCAGACTCCCGCATTGGGCAATGATAAATGTTCCGGCCATTGGCGGAAGCCAATAGCGGTAATCAAAAACATCAAATGCCGGATAAAAGAACCGGTGCAGCGGAAGCATAATCAGCGTCAGCGCGATGCTCGTGAGAAAGGAATAAAACAGGTATTTGCCGAGATACTGCTTCTTAAAAAAACGGATGAAATAAAAATAAAACAGATAAAAAACGATGACCGCCCAGCCCAGGTTGATGAAAAAATGGGGCGAAAAATTGCGGATATAGTCCCACGAGGCTGTGCAATTCGACCCCATAAAAAACGAGAAGGCCGAGAATACAAACCAGTAAATGGTATGGATCAGAATTTTCAGCAGGCGGTTCATGGATAGACAATTTCTGTAATTATAAGAATAAGAAATGAAATAGTGAAGAGGTGAAGAGGTGAAGAAGTGAAGAGGTGAAGAAGTGAAGAGGTGAAGAAGTGAAGAGGTGAGGAGGTGAAGAAGGAAGAAAAACCTGACAGAAGGTTATGTCAGCGTCTGGTTGTCTTACCACCAGGCACTAAGGGTATCAGCTGCATCAAGCCGATTGCAAATATCAGATAGGGAGGTCCTTCTTTGAAAACAAGAATTCCAATGAATGAAAATGTCATGCTGGAGATTGCCGAGGCATAGGCAACCTTCCGGGCCCATCTGACATTCTGCCGGATGCCGTTATATGCGATGATATCAGTGATACCGATGTATACGAAGAATGCTCCGGCCAGGTTGAACCATATCGCAAACTCCTCATAGATTGCTGGAGAAATTGTGAAAGTAAAAATCTGATCCGTAAGCAGAAAAAAAGCCGCTATGTGGAACATGCCGAGCAGGATCATGATGATGCCCTTAATCAGACTAAATAGGGCTGGTATATTGCGGGCTTTCTTCATGATGCATGCTTTAGAAAGCCCGTTAAAGCAATTTCATAAATGGCAATTGCTGCTGCAATGTAAGCAAAGGGATTATCCGGCATGGCAATGATGGCGCCCAATCCCATAAGGATTATGAAAAGCACAGTTCCTTTTAAAATCCGTTCCATGGGTTTATTTTCAATCTGTTTATCTGAAATATACCACTGGATTCCTCCTGTCAGGAATACACTAATACCCACCATCATGAACATATACATGGAAGCATAGTCAATAGGTGCGTCATTTTTGAATACCGGAAAAAAGACAAAAGTTGCAGCGCTGTGAATCAGGCCCAAAAGCATAATCAACACGCTCATAATCTTGAATTGAAGGATGATTTTTTTCATGGCTTTATTGTTTTATGGGGATAAGTCCGGCAACACCTGACACCACAGGAACCAGGCAAAAGAGAATCACCACCGGAGCCAGGGGAGAAGAAATGCCGCCAAAGTGGGTGAACTGGGTAATGATCCGGATGGTAAAAATAAGAACCACCAATGGCAGAATGGAATAGCGGAGCGGACTTGCCAGAAGGGCTTTGGACTGAAACAGAAACAGGACGATCATAAAGACAAACAGCGACATACTCATGTAGTGGTAGGTGATCAATATTCCCTTATTGGTAGGGTTGAGACATGCAAGCGATTCCGACCAGCGGAACAATGCAGGAAAAGCAAAATGAAAGGCCAGGAACAAGATGGAGCAGACTCCGGTAATGCGAAAAAGCGTGATTTTAGTTTTCATGTACGTTTATTTTTGATTGAGAATTCTGTGAATGAGATGGCGCAGCATGGCGCAAACAATGATCCTGTGAAAGGGCTTGATGATGAAAAAGTAGATACGACCCAGTGCGTTGTGGACCTTTACTTTTGTTGTGAGGGTTACTTCATAACGATTATGAACCTGTAAAAGCAACACAGAGACCCAGGCATCCAGGTGGCGGTCCGTCATTTCCAGGATGATTTCCTTGTCGGTAAGTTCGAGGACTGTAAAGGCAGTCAGCGTGGAGCCCTTTTTAAGTTCAGTTTGGTCCGGGGTGTGGAGATCTTCCGCTTCTCCGGTTTTGAGGTTAAAGGGTTTTACAAGGATATTGCGGAGGTCCAGGAGGAAGTCGATCCATTTCGGATAGCCGAAAAAGATTCTTTTTACGCAGTCATTTAAACCTATGGGTTTCTGCGACAGGAAGCTTCCCATGTAGGCGTCGTAGTAATCTGCCTGTATCACCAGAGTGTGGAACAGGGATTCTTTGGGGATGCATACGCGGGTCATGGTTATGTGCAATTGATACATGCACAAATATTCACTGTTCCCGAATCAACTCAAAAACTAATTCACCAACGCCGGGTATTTGTTTACGAACGGGCACATTGGAGTTGGGTAATCGGTGAACAGCCGGTGATCGGTAATCGGTGGGAATAGGGACAAGGGACAAGTGGGAGTGGGTGTGGGGGGTTGAGCAGGGACGAGGAGAATTAACAATGAATAATGAGCAATGAACAATTGGGTAATCGGTGAAACTAAAATCCTTCATGAATGATGGTTATAGCAATATCCCCCTTTGGAGAGTAATTGCCTAGATAAAGGCATAATATTTTTGCTATTAATAAATAAACATTGCTTAGTAATAAACATTTGATACAAGGGGCTTTGCCCCTTTTAAACCCCACTTACTTCTTTGCCATTGCCGCAAACCATTTTTTGATGTGTTGATGTGTTGATTTATTGATTTAATACCGGATAAAGCACATTCAGGTTAATTAATAGAAATTTTTCTATGTCCGGTCCTGCTATATCCCGATACGCTTCGCTATCGGGACCTTTGTAAAAAATTCCAAGCCTTCCGTCATTCATAGCCTCGTCCCCTCCGCGTTTTGTCGGGGCCACCCCACGGTGCTTTGAGTGAAGTTTTTTCTTGTAGTAATGTTGCTGACATTTATATCTATCCACAACCTTAATTACTGCATTAAACGCCTATGGAGTATTACACTCCCGCCTCTGAGAAATTGCGTTAAGAAAATCAATGAAGCATGGTTACATGCTACCTCAAAGATTATAAAGGAAATATGTCTGAACCCGATTCCTGCGGGTGAGTTTATTTCCTTTGCTCAAAATGTTGAATTGATTTTTAGCAATTTCTCAGCAGCGGGCGGCTCTTTTGGTTACTTTTCCAGCTGCAGGGAAAAGTGACAAAGGGTTTTGGGGCAAAGCCCCAATGAATGAAGAAGAATTTGAAAATGAGGGGCAAAATCACCAAATTTTCCATATCTTATCCCGACCAAAATTGATTACCTCGTAATCCAGACACATCGTGAACCGCATAGACCGTGTATCAGCAATCCTCATTCAACTGCAATCAAAAAAATACGTGTCGGCGACAGAAATAGCCGACCGTTTCTCCATATGCCGCCGCACCGTATACCGCGACATCCGCGCCCTTGAAGAAGCAGGTGTTCCTGTTGGTGTTGAACCGGGAAAAGGATATTTCCTGGTCGACGGTTACCGTCTGCCTCCTGTGATGTTTACCCCCGAAGAAGCAGCTTCTCTGCTGACAGCGGAGAAAATTATGGAGAAAATGTCTGACAAGTCGATTGATTCAGAATATAAAAGTGCCATGTTCAAGATTAAGGCCGTACTGCCCGAAAAAGAAAAGCAGTACCTGGATTCGCTGAACAGCAACATCGAAATTTTCCATACGCCACCAGCTGTAGCCATTGAAGCACCCAACAACTACATGCTGGATATTCAGAAGGCACTGGTCAACAAAAAAATCGTGAAAATCGGATACCGGGCAGGGTATAGTCAGCAGAAAATAGAAGACCGCATGGTGGAGCCGGTAGGATTGTGTTTTTACAGCATGGCCTGGCACATGGTTGGTTTTTGCAGGTTCCGGATGGATTACAGGGATTTCCGACTCGACCGGATCACCAGTCTGGTTTCCACAGACATCTCCTTTGAACCCCGCAAAATAAAAACTGTGATGGAATTCTTCCAGAGCAACCTGTCAGATTATAAGCTTGAGGAGGTCACCATCCGGATGCCCCTTTCTGAGGTACGACTCATACAGACCTCCCGTTATTACTACGGATACATGGGGGAAGAAGTGAAGGGCAATTTTGTGGAGCTGAATTTCGTCACCAACGACCTGGAGTATTTCAGTCGCTGGATGCTCACCTACGCAGATGTTGTGGAGGTGGTAAGCAATGAGGCATTGAAGAAGGCGTTCGCGGAGCTGGTGGGGAGAGTAGTGACAAGAATAGGGACGAGGGACGAGGGACAAGTGGGAGTGGGCAATGAGCAATGAGCAATGAACAATAGGGTAATCGGGTAATCGGTAATCGGTAATCGGTGACCTCTCGTCCCACCTCCATCCTCCCACACATCCAGCATCCAGCATCCAGCATCCAGCATCCCGTATCCGTCAAAACTTTTATCTTTGAGATGCCCAAACACAAAAACCATGAAGGAAATCTCAAAAACACGAAAAGATTTTTATAAAAGACTGCTATACATTGCACTTTGCGCAATTCCCATCGTTTTATTTGCAGAGGGTAAGGGAATTTTCAGATTGGTGCCGTTGCCTTTCTTTTTAATTGGCATGTACCAACTCATTCAGATTATTGGAAATTCCCCGATGATTGTGGATGACTTTTTTCCGCCCAGGGTTGAGGAAGAGAAGACCGTGAAGCCTTTTGACAAATTTATGTACTACTTTTCTTCCATACTTTTCTTTATGGGATTGGTGGCGCTGATTTTTGAAATTAGAAAATTCGACAACACCATTAACGGAACAAAGTTGTTTTGGACTTCCGGGCTTGTTGGGATCGGACTTGCCATAGCAGTGACAGTCATATTAAAATTAACCCATCCCAGTGTTTATTATGAAAGCAAAAGAAGATTTGTAGTGCATTCCGGACTTTTCATAGGTTTATTCCTTGTATCCATTGCCATGACGGGTTTCATCAATCATCATTTTGCAGATCCGGATCCTGTCTGCGAAAAATACAGGATCGAACGAAAAAGCATCAGTGGCAGTCGCACCCCCGAATATTTTTTCTTCATAACCATAAAGAATCATCACGAAGAGCGATTTTCAGTACGAAAACAGATTTACGACCGGTTTTCAGCAGGCGAAGAGCTAGAGCTCTGCATGTTGAAGGGCAGATTGGGGTTTGATTATGTGATAGCGTTTAAAAAAGTGACAAGTGACAAGTGACAAGTGACAGGTGAATCAATCCCCGGTTCAGCAGAGGCTGTGCCTCTGTTGAATATATGTACTAAGGCTTTTGTCTTTCGTGCAAACGCAAAATCTTGCGTCTCTACGACCGCTTACCGATCACCGGCTGCTCACCGATTACCGATTCCCCTATTGTTCATTACTCATTTTTAATTGCTAATTCTCCCTTGTCCCTGCTCAACCTCCACGCCCACGCCCACACCCACTTGTCACTTGTCACTCGTCACTCGTCACTTGTCACTATTTATCCCCCCACTGACATAGGGTTGTCCTATATGCCTTGTATTTTTGCTTCAAACTCAAAAAAAATGAACAAAAAAGCGATCTTATTAAGCGTCATGGCTTCCCTTTTATTGAATGTAAGCAAGGCGCAAATGACAAGTCAAAAAACCGCAATCAGGGAAGGAAAAGTCGAAATCAATTATTACCAACAGGGAAAGGGCGACACAACCCTGCTCTTTATACATGGATGGTGTATTGACGGAATGTATTGGAAGAATCAGGTTGATTATTTTTCTAAATCTTACCATGTTTTTGCAATCGACCTGCCGGGGTTTGGCGAATCAAAAGCAGAAAGAACCAACTGGACTGTTGAAGAATATGCCAATGATGTCACAGCATTTATTGACGCCATGAACCTTAAAAATGTTGTAATCATCGGACATTCAATGGCAGGTGAAATTATGTTGCAAACAGCATTGACCGGCAATCCAAAAATAGCAGGAATTGTAGGTGTTGACAATTTCAAAACGATTGACGTTGAATTTACACCGGAACAAATGAAGCAAATGACCGACTTTCTTCCATTGCTTGAAAAGGATTTTAAAAATTCAGCACCGGTATATGCAGATATGATGCTTTTTCACCCGACCACCTCACAGGAAGTGAAAGACCGGGTAAAAACTGATTTTGCGAATAGTGATCCCGTTATTGGCTATGGAACACTTATATGCCAAATGCAATACGCTTCTGCCGATGCACAGAGATTGGAACAACTACATTACAGGTTGTATTTAATAAATAGTGATGGTTATCCGACCAACGAAACCGGACTGAGAAATCATTGTAAAGCCGGTTTTCAGGTGGAAACGATTTCTGCAACCGGTCATTATCCAATGATAGAGAAACCGGAAGCCTTTAATATCCTATTGGAAAAAGTGCTGACAGAAATGAAATAATCTGTTGTAAACGTCCCTCGTTCGATGTTTGCAACATCGACGGTTTAAAGTTCATATAATCAACTATATGCGGCTTTGTTTGGGTTCAGCAGAGGCTGTGCCTCTGTTGAACATATGTACTAAGGCTATTGCCTTTTGTACAGACGCAAAATCATGCGTCTCTGCAACCGATTACCGATTTGTACAGACGCAAAATCTTGCGTCTCTACGACCGCTTACCGATCACCGGCTGCTCACCGATTACCAATTTCCCTATTGTTCATTACTCATTGTCCATTGTTAATTCTCCCTGTCCCTGCTCAATCCCCACACTCACTCCCACTTGTCCCTTGTCCCATATTCATTTAATAATTGGTTGATCTGTTGATATATTGATTTACTTGTCTCAGCATCAAGTATCCGGAATCCTGAATCATCCTTTCCGATTACCGGCTGTTCACCGGCTGCTCACTGATTACCGATTACTGGCTGCTCACCGATTCCCCTATTGTTCATTACTCATTACTCATTGTTAATTCGCCCTTGTCCCTGCCCACATCCCACACTCACTCCCACTTGTCACTCGTCACTTGTCCCTTGTCACTGTTCCCACCGATCCCCCCCAACCCTGTTCAAAAAAATAACGCCCCCCAAGCACATCCGTGCCCCCTTTTCACTATATTTATCTCAGTTTAAGGCCAATAAGTTAGGGAGAAAATACGTGCCGGGCCTGTTTGCCGGATGTGACAAACTGCAGGAAATGGCCAACTGTTTTGGTCTGATAAAATTATTTGAGGGATGTTTATGAAGCGATTTTTTCATCATAAACATACCAAAAGGTATTTTAGATGAATGTTGTGTGTAACCTTAAAAAGACCTACATAATGCAAGAATTAGAAAATTATAAGAAAGAAAAATTGACAATTGATTTAGTATGGGCTAATGTGTTTGGAATCTTGATTTTAATTCCAATAGGTTTAATATTTGGTTTGCCCTTTTATTTGATTTGGCGACCTCAGATTAGTATTATACAATATTTGGAGAGTGCAGGACCTCAAGGAGCTGGTTTGGGATTTCTGTTGATTTTCGGCATTCTGATTTCAGGAATTATACTGCATGAATTAATACATGGAATTACTTGGGCAAAATTTGCAAAAGAAGGATTTAAGTCCATAAAATTTGGTGTATTATGGAAGATGATAACTCCATATTGTCACTGCAAGGAAGCTTTAAATGTAAAACAATATATTATTGGAGCAATAACACCAGCTATTATTCTGGGAATTGTTCCTTCCATTATTGCGATAATAATTGGGAATTTTGGACTTCTAATCTTTGGAATGTTTTTTACAATGGCAGCAGGAGGAGATTTTTTGATAATTAACTTGATTAGAAAGGAAAAAAGTACTGATTTAGTTCAAGACCATCCTTCAGAAGCAGGATGTTATATTTATCGAAAGATTGAATAAAAGGCAACACTCAACACCATTCCATCAACCGTTGTGCGTCATTAAAACAAAATACACAAATCAATGAAAAGGTTCTTTAATAAAATACGATTAGACGCTTTGAAGAAAAAAAAGATAATAGAATACTTCAAGTATTCAATTGGAGAGATATTCTTGATTGTTCTGGGTATTATAATTGCACTTCAAATAAATATTTGGAACGAGGAAAGAAAGGATGAAAAATATTTGCAAAAAGTATATCATCAGATGCATGAAGATTTAAGATTCGACACTTTATATTCAAATGTCATTATTGGTTTTTATGATCAAATGAATCAAAATTTAGTAGATATTATTGATCGAAAAATTTCACTATCGTATTTCGATACCATTAACGAAAGCAACTATAGAAATTGTAAAAAATGCAATTGCGGACTGATTGAAAATCATCTTTTCGTAAATACCAATAAGGGCTATCAATTATTCAGGGAAATAAATAATAATAAGCAAATTGATATTAGGCAGGATTCGCTCACACGTTATTTAATTTATTTATACGATGGGCGAATTAATAATATAAAGGATTTTGGAAAAAAACTCTATCAACTAACTGATGAAGCCATTAAAGATTATCAAGATTATAATTGGTATACTGATTTGATCGTTTATTCCAAAATATATAATAAGGAATATTTGAAATATATTTATGAAAGTGATGAGCATCGAAAAAAATGTGCCACTTATCTGTATTACTCAGCTAATTATGTGACCATGGTAAAGGATTATAAGAAAAACGCTACACTGGCATTGGGGATATTGGAAAATAAATTGAAATATTAATAACGAACGCACAACACGCGGTATAATGCATAGACTCCCGCAAAAATCCCCACCATCCATTTATTGATTTGTTGATTTATTGATTTGATATCCTGCTAATGCCAAGGCTCTTTATAAGGAATTCCAAGCCTTCCGCCATTCACATCCACACCGGCTCCGCGTTTTGTCACGGCCACCGCACGGTGCTTCTATTGAGAAATGGGACTATTTTAAGGCTTGCAAAAGAGCTGCAACCGACCGGAGGGAGTTCACGAACACCTTTGAAAATAAAATAAATGGGCGAGTATTTTTCCAACGCACTCTCTCCTAAATTGATAACAAACCAGTATTTTTGAAATTTTAAAA
>CAZTSR010000019.1:0-62977 GCA_964615995.1 uncultured Bacteroidales bacterium | reverse complement strand
ACGTTAACATTGGAACGATTGGTCACGTTGACCATGGTAAAACCACTTTAACTGCTGCAATCACGAAAGTTTTGGCAAAACAAGGATTTGCAAGTTTCCGTTCCTTTGATTCAATTGATAATGCACCTGAAGAAAAAGAAAGGGGTATTACCATTAACACTGCTCACATTGAGTATGAGACTGCAAACAGGCATTATGCTCACGTAGACTGCCCGGGTCACGCTGACTACATCAAAAACATGGTTACTGGTGCTGCCCAGATGGACGGTGCTATCCTTGTTGTAGCTGCCACTGATGGTCCTATGCCTCAGACCCGTGAACACGTACTTCTTGCACGTCAGGTAAACGTACCAAAAATTCTCGTTTTCCTTAACAAGGTTGACATGGTTGAAGATCCTGAGATCATTGAACTTGTTGATATGGAAATCAGAGAACTTCTGAGCTTCTATAAATTTGATGGTGACAATGCTCCTATCATCCATGGTTCTGCATTAGGCGGACTCAATGGCGAAGCCAAATGGGAAGAGAAAATTGTTGAGCTGATGAAAGCAGTTGATGAGTATATTCCACTGCCTCCACGCGCCATTGATAAACCTTTCCTGATGCCTGTTGAAGACGTATTCTCAATCACAGGTCGTGGTACTGTTGCTACCGGTAGAATTGAGACTGGTACCGTACATACAAACGATGAGGTTGAACTCGTTGGTCTTGGTGCAGAAAAGAGAAAATCAGTTGTTACCGGTGTTGAAATGTTCCGGAAGATTCTGGATGATGGTGAAGCTGGTGATAACGTTGGTCTGTTGCTTCGTGGTGTTGACAAAAAAGAAATCAAAAGAGGTATGGTACTTGCAAAACCAGGTTCCATCACTCCTCACACCAAATTTGAAGCCAGCGTTTATATTCTGAAAAAAGAAGAAGGTGGACGTCACACTCCATTCCACAATCAGTACAGACCTCAGTTCTATCTTCGTACTTTGGACATTACCGGTGAAATCACACTTCCTGAAGGAACTGAAATGATTATGCCTGGTGATAATGTTCATATCAATGTAGAATTGATTTACCCTGTTGCATTGAATGTAGGTTTGCAGTTTGCTATCCGCGAAGGTGGACGTACAGTAGGTGCCGGACAGGTAACAACGATCATTGCTTAATAAACATTATAAACTATAGGGTAAATTCGTTATCCGGAATGATGACGAATTTACCTATTTATGGCATACGGGTGTAGCTCAGTTGGTAGAGCACTGGTCTCCAAAACCAGGTGTCGGGCGTTCGAGTCGCTCCTCCCGTGCCAATCGAAAAGATTATGAAAGGAATATCAACATATTTTCAGGAAACCTACAACGAGCTGGTACATAAAGTAACCTGGCCTTCATGGAAGGAATTACAGGGCAGTGCCATTCTGGTTATGGTATCATCACTAATTATTGCCTTGGCAGTAGCTCTTATGGATCTTGTATTCAAGAACGTGATGAGCACAATTTATGGTCTTTTCTCTTAACTAACCTTTGAAGCTCGTTACTATGGAAGAACAGGAAAAAAAATGGTATGTTCTCCGTGCTATTGGTGGTAAGGAAAAGAAGGTAAAGGAATATATTGAGAGTGAGGTAACACGCCTCAACCTGCAGGAATTCATTTCACAGGTGCTTATTCCAACCGAGAAGATTTACCAGATCAAAAACGGAAAAAAGATCAGCAAAGAGCGGAGTTATTTCCCGGGATATGTGCTTCTTGAAGCTGCCCTGGTTGGTGAAATTCCCCACATGCTCAAAAATATCACACATGTAATTGGCTTTTTAGGTGCCAAAGGCGATGAATTACCTACACCGCTGAGGACATCAGAAGTAAATCGGATCCTGGGCAAAGTAGATGAACTTGCCGAAACAGATGAGGAATTAAATGTTCCTTTTTATGTCGGAGAATCCGTGAAAGTAATCGACGGACCTTTCAACAGTTTTACAGGCGTTATTGAAGAAGTAAATGAAGAAAAAAAGAAGCTTAAAGTAATGGTTAAAATATTTGGCAGAAAGACACCGCTTGAATTGAGCTTTATGCAAGTAGAAAAAGAATAGTATAACAGAAAAAAAAATACGTGGCAGATGTTTATGAAACCCTAATGCTTCCTGAATATTCATCTCAAACGTGTAGTTCAAATAATCAATCAGAAACAAGTAAATTATGGCAAAAGAGGTTGCTGGATTAATTAAATTGCAGATTAAGGGAGGTGCCGCTAATCCATCACCGCCAGTAGGTCCGGCTTTAGGTTCAAAGGGTGTGAACATTATGGAGTTCTGTAAACAGTTCAATGCCCGCACACAGGACAAAGCAGGGAAACTACTTCCGGTTGTAATTACGGTTTATAGTGATAAATCCTTTGATTTTATCGTTAAGACTCCCCCGGTGGCCGTACAGCTCCTGGAAGTTACCAAAACCAAATCAGGTTCAGCTGAACCTAACAGGAATAAAGTAGCTTCTGTATCCTGGGAACAGGTAAGAGCAATTGCTGAAGACAAGATGACGGACCTTAATTGTTTCACCATCGAATCAGCAATGTCTATGGTTGCCGGCACTGCCCGCAGTATGGGTATTACCCTAAAGGGCGATGCCCCAGTAATAAAGTAATTTTATCTCCGGATTAACATGGCAAATTTGAGTAAGAATAGAAAAGCGGCTATGGAGAAGATTGAGCCGGCCAAACAATACAGACTATCAGATGCTACCAGCCTTGTGAAGGAAGTTTCCACCACAAAGTTTGATGCTTCGGTAGATTTGGATGTTCGGCTTGGAATTGATCCTCGTAAAGCCAATCAAATGGTTAGGGGCGTGGTTACGCTACCCCATGGAACCGGTAAGCAAATCCGTGTACTTGTTCTTTGCACTCCTGATAAAGAGGAGGAAGCAAAAGCAGCAGGTGCCGATCACGTAGGTCTTGATAGTTATGTTGATAAGATCCAGGCAGGCTGGACAGACATCGATGTAATCATCACCATGCCCGCTGTAATGGGTAAAATTGGTAAACTTGGAAAAATCCTCGGTCCCCGCGGACTGATGCCGAACCCTAAAAGCGGTACTGTAACAATGGAAATTGGAAAAGCTGTGAAGGAAGTTAAGATGGGCAAAATCGACTTTAAAGTGGATAAAGCCGGAATCGTACATACTTCAATCGGAAAAGCATCTTTTTCAGCAGATCAGTTGGCCGACAATGCCAGGGAGTTTTTACACACTCTGGTGAAGCTGAAACCATCTGCAGCAAAAGGATCCTATATCCGCAGCATCTACATTTCATCTACGATGAGCCCCGGTATCAAAGTCGATGCAAAAGCATTTGACGAATAAATTTAATGACCAAAATTCAATATGAATAGGGACGATAAAAACAGGATAATCGATAGCCTGACTGAATCCATCAGTAATGCCAAGCATTTCTACCTTGCTGATATTTCGGACTTAAACGCCGAAATTACCAGTAAATTACGTAGAACTTGTAATGAAAAGGAAATCAGACTGGTTGTTGTTAAGAATACCCTGCTTAAAAAAGCTTTGGAAAAATTCGACGGGAAATTTGAAGGTCTGTACGGAGCATTGAAGGAATCTTCTTCCATCATGATCACAGACATCAACAATGGCCCCGCCAAATTGATCAAGGAGTTTCGCAAAAAGAACAAGAAACCCATTCTTAAAGCTGCTTATGTAGAAGAATCTATTTACGTTGGCGATGATCAACTCGATGCATTGTCAGGTATTAAGTCTAAGGAAGAACTTATCGGCGATCTGATACTGCTGCTGCAGTCACCTGCCCGTAACGTTATTTCCGGTTTACAGTCGGGTGGAAATAAACTCGCTGGTATTGTAAAAACTCTAAGTGAAAAAGAATAATTTTTATAACAAATAAATAATCAAGTAAGATGGCAGATTTGAAAGCTTTCGCAGAACAATTAGTTAACTTAACTGTTAAAGAAGTTAACGAATTAGCCAAAATATTAAAGGATGAGTATGGTATCGAACCCGCAGCTGCAGCTGTTGCTGTTGCAGGTCCTGCTGCAGCCGGAGCTGAAACTGAGGCTGCAGAGAAATCAACGTTCAATGTATTCATGAATCATCCCGGTGGAGCAAAACTCCAGATTGTAAAATTGGTTAAGGATCTTACTAACCTTGGTCTGAAAGAAGCAAAAGAGCTTGTTGATAAAGCTCCGGTAGCAATTAAGGAAAATGTTTCAAAAGAAGAAGCTGAATCAATAAAAGCTCAATTAGTAGAAGCAGGAGCCGACGTTGAACTTAAATAAAGTTAACACAGGTATGATATCATTTAGGTTTAATCCCGAGCCAATCGGGATTAGACCTTTTTGTCATTCTCACAACTTTAGTTCAACACTTTATTTTAAAATATAATGACCAAATTAAATTCAGAAAGAATTAGTTTTGCCCGGACAAAAAACCAGTTGTCCTATCCTGATTTTCTCGAGATCCAATTGAAGTCATTCCATGATTTCTTTCAACTTGAGACTACTCCTGAAAACAGAAAGAACGAAGGATTATTCAAGGTTTTCCAGGAAAACTTCCCGATTACAGATACCCGGAACAACTTCGTTCTGGAATTCATGGACTACTTTGTAGATCCTCCCCGTTATTCGATCGAGGAATGTATCGAAAGAGGATTAACCTACAGCGTCCCTCTTAAGGCAAAACTCAAATTATATTGCACCGACCCTGAACATGAGGATTTTGATACCGTCATCCAGGACGTTTACCTGGGGACCATTCCCTACATGACAGAGCGGGGTTTATTTGTTATAAACGGTGCTGAACGCGTGGTTGTATCTCAGTTACACAGATCACCTGGCGTCTTTTTCGGACAAAGCATCCATGCCAATGGCACGAAATTATATTCTGCCAGAATCATTCCCTTTAAGGGTTCCTGGATTGAATTTGCCACCGATATAAACAACGTGATGTATGCTTATATCGACCGTAAAAAGAAACTACCTGTAACCACTTTGCTTAGAGCCATTGGCTTTGAAAGTGATAAAGATATTCTTGAAATCTTCGATCTCGCTGATGAAATCAAAGTTTCAAAAACTGCTCTGAAAAAACTGGTCGGAAGAAAACTTGCTGCCCGTGTACTGAAATCATGGGTGGAAGATTTTGTCGATGAAGATACTGGTGAAGTTGTTTCTATCGAAAGAAATGAAATTATTATTGATCGTGAAACCGTGCTTCTCGATGAGCACATCGACCCGATTATTGATTCCGGTACAAAGGCTATCCTGTTACATAAGGAAGGTCAGAATCTCACCGACTTCGAAATTATATACAATACTTTGCAAAAAGACCCGTGTAACTCGGAAAAAGAAGCCGTATTACACATCTATCGTCAGTTACGTAACAGTGAGCCACCTGATGAGGCTACTGCGCGTGACGTAATTGACAAATTATTCTTCTCTGATAAGCGTTACGATCTGGGCGAAGTTGGCCGGTACAGAATTAACAAAAAACTGAACCTTGAAACCGCCATGGATACCAAGGTGCTTACCAAGGAAGATATCATCCGCATTATCAAATACCTGATTGAACTGATTAACTCAAAGGCCGATGTAGATGATATCGACCACTTGAGTAACCGTAGGGTACGTACTGTAGGAGAACAGCTTGCATCACAGTTTGGTGTTGGCTTGGCCCGTATGGCCCGTACAATCAGAGAAAGAATGAACGTTCGTGACAATGAGGTTTTCACCCCCATCGACCTGATCAACTCAAAGACGCTGTCTTCTGTGATCAACTCATTCTTTGGAACCAACCAGCTGTCGCAGTTTATGGACCAGACCAACCCGTTGGCTGAAATTACCCATAAACGCAGACTTTCCGCACTCGGACCCGGCGGTCTTTCCAGAGAACGTGCAGGTTTCGAAGTTCGTGACGTTCACTATACCCATTATGGACGCCTTTGTCCGATTGAAACTCCTGAAGGACCAAACATCGGTTTGATCTCTTCATTATGTGTATATGCAAAAATCAACTCCCTTGGTTTTATTGAAACCCCTTACCGAAAGGTAAACGACGGAGTGGTTGACTTATCCATGGAAGGCATTATCTGGCTCAGCGCTGAAGAAGAAGAAGCTAAGGTAATTGCCCAGGCCAATGCACCGGTTAAAACTACAGGCGAATTCGACAGTCCAAAAGTTAAAGCCCGCTATAATGCAGATTATCCGGTATCAGATCCTCATGAAATTGATCTGATGGACGTTGCTCCTAACCAGATTGCATCTATTGCAGCTTCATTAATCCCCTTCCTCGAGCACGACGACGCTAACCGTGCCCTGATGGGATCAAACATGATGCGCCAGGCTGTTCCTCTTATCAATCCTGAAGCTCCTGTTGTAGGTACCGGTATTGAACATGGCGTGGTTCGCGATTCCCGCTTCCTGCTTGTAGCAGAAGCTGACGGCGTTGTGGATTATGTCGATTCAAACGAAGTAGTGATCCGCTATGTGATGTCGGAAGAAGAGAAGTTTGTGAACTTCGATGGCGACACAAAACGGTATAAATTGCTGAAATACCGGAAGACCAACCAGAATACCTGTATCAATCTGAAACCAATTGTAGAGAAAGGCGACAAGATCACCAAAGGACAGATTCTTACCGAAGGTTATTCTACCAGTCAGGGTGAACTTGCCCTTGGAAGAAACCTGATGGTTGCTTTCATGCCCTGGAAAGGATATAACTTTGAGGATGCTATCGTAATTTCAGAACGTGTAGTGAAAGAAGATCTTTTCACTTCCATTCATATTGATGAATATAATCTTGAAGTTCGCGATACCAAACGCGGTCTTGAAGAACTTACTGCCGATATTCCCAATGTCAGCGAGGAAGCTACACGCAATCTCGATGAAAACGGACTCATCCGTATTGGTGCTGAAGTAAACCCCGGTGATATTCTCATTGGGAAAATCACTCCCAAAGGCGAATCCGATCCTTCACCGGAAGAAAAACTTCTCAGAGCTATCTTTGGTGACAAGGCCGGCGATGTGAAAGATGCTTCCCTTAAGGCACCCCCTTCCCTGCATGGTGTTATCATCGACAAGAAATTGTTCTCGCGTTCCGTAAAAGATAAAAAGCTGAAAACTTCAACCAAGCCTATTCTGGATAAGATTGAAGAGGAATTCGAAAGAAATTCGAATGAATTGAAGGCTAAACTGATTGATAAGCTCTTTATCGTGGTAAATGGTAAAACTTCACAAGGCGTTAAAGACTACTATAATGTTGACGTAATTCCTCGTGGTGCCAAGTTTACCCTGAAGCTTTTACAGGATATCGATTTTCAGAATATCAATCCGAACAAATGGACTACCGATAAGGATAAGAATGATGTAATCAAGACTTTGATCCACAATTACATCATCAAGCACAAGGAAGTAGATGCCATATACAAACGGAAGAAATACAGTATTACCATCGGAGACGAACTGCCAGCCGGAATTGTTCAACTTGCAAAAGTTTATGTTGCTCAGAAACGTAAACTTAAAGTAGGTGATAAGATGGCCGGTCGACATGGTAACAAAGGGATTGTTTCACGAATTGTACGTGCAGAAGACATGCCTTTCCTTGAGGACGGAACTCCTGTTGATATCGTGTTGAACCCTCTGGGCGTACCTTCCCGTATGAACCTGGGACAGATTTATGAAACTGTTCTTGGATGGGCCGGCAGAAAAATGGGCATGAAATTTGCATCTCCCATTTTTGACGGTGCGTCTATTGAGCAAATTGCTGACTTCACTGAAAAAGCAGGAATTCCCCGCTTCGGAAAAACTTATCTGTTTGACGGAGGTACGGGTGAACGCTTCGATCAACCGGCCACAGTAGGTATCATTTATATGATTAAACTGGGCCATATGGTTGATGACAAAATGCATGCCCGTTCCATTGGACCTTACTCACTTATTACCCAGCAACCTTTGGGTGGTAAAGCACAGTTTGGTGGTCAGCGTTTTGGTGAAATGGAAGTTTGGGCATTGGAGGCATTTGGTGCGGCTCACATTCTGCAGGAAATACTTACCATTAAGTCAGACGACGTAGTGGGAAGGGCTAAAGCATATGAAGCACTTGTAAAAGGTGAACCATTGCCAACCCCGGGTATTCCTGAATCATTGAATGTATTGTTACATGAACTGAGAGGCCTCGGATTAAGCATTAACCTGGTTTAATGCCCGCTTTTGAAGTTTTCAGATTTTTAAACTGATATTAATAAGGAATTATATATGTCATTCAGAAGGGACACAAAAGTTAAGTCGAGTTTCTCAAAAATCTCCATCAGTCTCGCTTCCCCTGAGGAAATCCTCGAGCGTTCGAGCGGTGAGGTTTTGAAACCCGAAACAATCAACTACAGGACCTATAAACCTGAGCGGGACGGATTGTTTTGCGAAAGGATTTTCGGACCTGTAAAAGACTATGAATGCCACTGCGGTAAATATAAAAGAATTCGTTATAAGGGAATTGTTTGCGATCGTTGCGGAGTTGAGGTTACTGAAAAGAAGGTAAGACGTGAACGCATGGGACATATTTCACTGGTTGTTCCCGTTGCACACATCTGGTATTTCAGAACACTTCCCAACAAAATTGGTTATTTACTCGGATTGCCATCCAAAAAGCTCGATAGCATTATCTACTACGAGCGTTATGTGGTTATTAACCCGGGTATTAAATCAGCAGATGGCGTTCAGTATCTCGACTTCCTTACAGAAGAAGAATACCTCGACATCATTGAATCGCTTCCCAAAGAAAATCAATTGCTGGATGACAGTCATCCTGATAAGTTCATTGCTAACATGGGCGCTGAATCATTGTATCAGCTCCTGCAACGCCTTGATCTGGATACTTTATCCTACGACCTGAGACATAAAGCCAATACCGAAACTTCACAGCAACGTAAAAACGAAGCTCTGAAACGTTTGCAGGTAGTTGAAGCTTTCCGTGCTTCAAAAGGCATTAACCATCCCGAATGGATGATTTTAAAAGTCGTTCCTGTTATTCCCCCCGAACTCAGACCGTTAGTTCCTCTTGATGGCGGCAGATTTGCCACATCTGACCTCAACGACCTGTATCGCAGGGTAATCATTCGGAATAACCGGTTAAAACGACTGATCGAAATAAAAGCTCCTGAAGTTATTTTACGTAACGAAAAACGTATGCTTCAGGAAGCAGTGGATTCATTGTTTGACAATTCACGTAAGTCAAATGCTGTTAAAACGGATGCTAACCGTCCTCTGAAATCCTTAAGCGACAGCTTAAAAGGTAAACAGGGTCGTTTCCGTCAGAACCTGCTTGGTAAACGTGTGGATTACTCCGCCCGTTCAGTTATCGTTGTAGGTCCTGAATTGCAGCTCCATGAAACCGGCTTGCCGAAAGAAATGGCTGCTGAACTTTACAAACCTTTCATCATCAGAAAACTGATTGAAAGAGGTATTGTAAAAACCGTGAAATCAGCCAAGAAAATTGTCGACCGTAAAGATCCTGTTGTTTGGGATATTCTGGAAAACGTACTGAAAGGACATCCTGTATTACTCAACCGTGCTCCTACGCTGCACCGTCTTGGTATCCAGGCCTTCCAGCCCAAGCTTATCGAAGGTAAGGCTATTCAGTTGCACCCGCTTGTTTGTACGGCTTTCAATGCTGACTTCGACGGTGACCAGATGGCTGTTCATTTACCATTAGGAAATGCGGCCGTACTTGAAGCACAAATTCTCATGCTTGCTTCCCATAATATTTTAAATCCTGCCAACGGAGCGCCTATCAACGTTCCTTCACAGGATATGGTTTTGGGTTTGTATTACATGACCAAATCGCGCAAAAGCACTCCCGAGAAAATTATTCGCGGGGAAGGCTCTATCTTCTATTCTGCTGAAGAGGTCATCATTGCCTACAACGAAAAAAGAATTGACCTGCATGCCAACATCAAGGTGCGGTACTTTGATTATTCGAACGGCGCTCCTGAAAAGAAGATTATTGAGACCACTGTCGGTCGTGTAATTTTTAATGAGGTTGTTCCAAAAGAAGTAGGATTCATTAATGAAATTCTTACCAAGAAGTCACTTCGCGAGATCATTAGCACGGTGCTTAAGAAAACCGGCACCGCTCAGACAGCTCACTTCCTCGATGCTATTAAAGATCTGGGATTCCAGATGGCATTCCGCGGTGGTCTGTCCTTTAACCTCGACGATGTAATCGTTCCTGCTGAAAAAGAGGAACTGATGACCGAAGGGTATGAGCAGGTGGATGAAGTAATGAATAACTATAACATGGGATTCATTACCAATAACGAAAGATACAACCAGATTATTGACATCTGGACACATACAAATGCCAAACTGACGCAGACTTTGATGAAAAGGCTGTCTTCAGACCAACAGGGATTCAACCCCGTTTATATGATGCTTGATTCAGGAGCTCGTGGATCTAAAGAACAGATCCGCCAGCTTTCCGGTATGAGAGGTCTTATGGCAAAACCTCAAAAATCCGGATCAGCAGGATCGGAAATTATTGAAAACCCGATTTTGGCTAACTTCAAAGAAGGCCTGTCGGTTTTGGAATATTTTATTTCAACGCACGGTGCCCGTAAGGGTTTGGCCGATACCGCTCTTAAAACAGCTGACGCCGGTTACCTTACACGCCGTTTGGTTGACGTTTCCCAGGATGTAATCATTTCAGAAGAAGACTGCGGAACTTTAAGAGGTCTGGTTGCTACCGCTATCAAGAATAACGAGGAAGTGGTTGAATCGCTTTACGAAAGGATTCTCGGACGTACTGCTGTTCACGATGTTTACCATCCGCTTACCGGTGAATTGATTATTTCTTCAGGTGATGAAATCAATGAGGAAATTGCCCGCACAATTGATGATTCCCCCATTGAACAAATGGAAATCCGTTCCGTGCTTACCTGCGAATCCAGAAAGGGCGTATGTGCAAAATGCTATGGCCGTAACCTGGCAACAAGCCGTATGGTTCAGAATGGAGAAGCTGTTGGCGTAATTGCAGCACAGTCAATCGGTGAGCCTGGTACACAGCTTACTCTGCGTACATTCCACGTTGGAGGTACCGCTATGAGTATTGCCACAGAATCACGCATTGTTGCAAGATATAATGGTGTAGCTGAAATAGACGAACTCAGAACTGTTGAGCGCATTGAATCAGATGGTACCAAAACAGATATCGTAATAGGCCGTCTTGCTGAATTACGTATCGTTGATAAGAAAACCGGCATTGCCCTTACAAACAACAACATTCCTTACGGTGCCAAGCTTTTTGTTAAGCCAGGCGCTGAAGTAAACAAAGGCGACCTGCTGTGTGAATGGGATCCGTATAATGCGGTTATTATTTCTGAAGTTCCCGGTGTTGTTGCATTTGAAAGCATAATTGAAGGTGTAACATTCAAAGAGGAATCCGATGAAGTAACCGGATACCGTGAAAAAGTAATTGTTGAAACCAGGGACCGTACCAAGAACCCCGGTATTGAAATCCGTGATAAGAATGATAAAGTTCTGAAGACCTACAACCTGCCTGTTGGATCGCACTTAAGCATTGAAGAAGGCAGCGCAGTTAAAGCTGGCGAAATTCTTGTCAAGATACCAAGAGCTGTTGGTAAATCAGGTGACATCACGGGTGGTTTACCCAGGGTTACTGAGCTGTTTGAAGCCAGAAATCCTTCGAACCCCGCTGTTGTATCTGAAATCGACGGAGAAGTATCATTTGGTAAGATAAAACGCGGAAATCGTGAAATTACCATTACTACAAGAGTAGGACAACAGAAGAAATATCTGGTACCCCTGTCACGTCAGATCCTTGTACAGGAGAACGACTATGTAAAAGCAGGTGTTCCTTTATCAGATGGAGCAACGACACCTTCTGATATTCTGGCTATTAAAGGGCCTACCAAGGTTCAGGAGTATATCGTTAACGAGGTTCAGGAAGTTTACCGCCTCCAGGGTGTGAAGATCAATGATAAACACTTTGAAGTAATTGTTCGTCAGATGATGCGCAAGGTTGAAATCATCGACCCGGGTGACACCAAATTCCTTGAAAAACAGCTGGCTGACAAGTGGGACTTCTTTGAAGAGAACGACTGGATTTACGGCAAAAAGGTCATTGAAGATGGTGGTGATTCACCCACATTGAAACCTGGCCAGATTGTAACTGCCCGTAAGCTGCGGGACGAAAATTCGGTTCTGAAAAGAAAAGACCAGAAGCCTATTAAAGCAAGAGACGCCATCCCCGCAACATCACAACAGATACTGCAGGGTATAACCAGGGCTGCATTGCAAACACAGAGCTTCATGTCGGCTGCATCATTCCAGGAAACCACCAAGGTTCTTAATGAAGCTGCCGTATTCGGTAAAGTAGACTATCTTGAAGGTTTGAAGGAAAATGTGATTGTGGGTCATTTAATCCCCGCAGGAACAGGAAACCGCAGATTCTCCAACCTGATTGTTGGTTCGAAAGAAGATTATGACAAACTTGCTGAAGAACGCAAAATGCACGAAGCAGTTAAAGAAGAAGATCATAATTAAGACTATGGAAGAGAAAAAGAATAATCAAACCCAGATAAGCATTGAGCTTAAGGAGGATGTTGCCCAGGGTATCTATTCCAACCTGGCCATCATCACACACTCGCCTTCTGAGTTCATCGTTGATTTTATTCGCGTAATGCCGGGTATTCCCAAGGCTGAAGTAAAGTCAAGGATTATTCTGACTCCCGAACATGCCAAACGGTTGTTGCAGGCTTTAAAGGATAATATAGCCAAATTTGAGTCGGTTCACGGCCCAATTAAAAATGCGGAGGGACAAGGCGGAACTATGGTTCCCATAAACTTCGGCGGGCCTTCGGCACAAGCGTAATTATCTGTTGATTGGTTGATTTATTGATTTATTGATTGATAAGAACTAAAAAACGCTGCAAGAAATTGCAGCGTTTTTTTATTTATCACGAATTTATTACGAGGATCGTTCGTTTTGTTCTGAAAAGAAAAAGGGCGTGTCCTTTCGGACCGCCCTCATTCAAAAGATATTTTATCTGATAAATCAGAACTTATAAGCGTTGTCTTCAATCAGCTTATCGGCAATTCTTCTGCGTGCATCCTTGGTGTTGATACCTGCAACCTTTGTAAGGTTTTCAATGGTCTTAACCAAAGAATCAGCAACGCTTGCATCGGCAAATGCATAGATTGCATTGGATGCTTCTTTTCTGAGCTTGTCAGCTGCATCGTACATAAATACGTCAACCATATCTTTATAAATGGCAGCAGCAGCTTCTCCTCTAATACCCTGTAATTTCTGAACCCTTAACACAAGCGATTCGCCTACGTATGTTTCCATCATCATGTTGGAAATGTTGTTCAGCACTTCTTCTTCCTGCACCAGTTGCTTTCCGAATTTGGTATTCACACCATGAATAGCAACCAGAATGGCCTTCTTGAAGTTAGCAATATACCGGAGTTTTTCCTGGAAATAGTTTTCATTTCCACTCTTGCCATCGGTAAGTTTAGCAGCATTGGCATAAAGTTCAGCTGCTTTGTCAAACAACTTAAAGTCACCTTTCATAGCGCGTTTCATAGCTGTATCCACAACCAGCAGACGGTTAATTTCATTGGTGCCTTCGAAAATACGGTTGATCCTGGAGTCGCGATAGCCTTTTTCAACAGCTACTTCAGCAGAATAACCCATGCCTCCATGGATCTGTACAGCTTCATCGATTACATAGTCAAGCACTTCTGAGCCAAATACCTTCAGAATAGCAGCCTCAACAGCATAGTGACTGATGCCGTCAATGGATGCACGACCTTTATCACAACCTTCAGTTTTGTACTTTTCGATCAGATCATCAATATCCTTACTTACTCTATAAGTAGCAGATTCGGAAGAATAGGTGCGTATAACCTGTTCAGCCAGCTTATATTTGATTGCTCCAAAAGTAGAGATCAGGGTACCAAACTGCTTGCGTTCGTTGGCGTATTTAACTGAGTCATTGATTGCCTTTTTGGCTGCACCCAATACATTGGCACCGAGTTTTAAACGGCCCATGTGCAGAATGCTGAGGGCAATTCTGAATCCCTCGCCTCTTTTTCCAAGCAGATTTTCAACAGGAACTTTTACATCGTTAAAGAAAATCTGGCAGGTGGAGGAACCCTTAATACCCATTTTATGTTCGTCGGGACTTACAACAACGCCCGGAAAGTTTCTTTCAACAATAAATGCACTTAACACCCTGTCGTTATCGATTTTTGCAAAAACAGTCTGTACATCAGCAAAACCGGCATTGGTAATCCACATTTTCTGACCGTTCAGAATGTAGTGCTTTCCATCTTCCGAGAGTTTTGCATTTGTTTTTCCTGCATTGGCATCGCTACCGGCACCTGGTTCGGTAAGGCAATATGCACCCAGCAATTCACCGGTTGCAAGTTTGGTAACATAACGCTGACGCTGATCTTCATTCCCATAATACATAATGGGCAATGTTCCGATTCCACAATGTGCCATGAAAGCTACAGAGAATGAATATCCTGCACCAATTGTTTCAGCGGCGAGCATTTGTGTTACAAATGACTGTCCAAAGCCATTGTATTCTTCTGGTATGGAGATTCCCATCAGGCCCAATTCACCGGATTTCTTGAGCATGCTTTTCATCAGCTCGCGATCCTGCTTGTCAACCTTATCTACATTCGGATATACTTCAGTGGTGAGAAAATCCTGGCATGTTTGAGCAATCATACGTTGTTCTTCGTTGAATTCCTCAGGAATGAATATATCATTCGATTCAATATTTTCTACAAGAAATTCACCACTTTTCAATACTTTTCTATTCATCGTTCAAGTTTTGAGTTAGTCTATAAATCCAGGTCCATCGCAACTATTTCAGCGATATCGTAGTTTTTTACTTCTTCTTCTTTGTTCTTATATTTGATTCCATCTGTCATCATGGTCATGCAAAACGGACAGGCAGTAGCAATCGTGGATGCCTTAGTCTCAAGAGCATCTTCAATCCGTTCAATAAATACTTCCTTATTACCTTTTTCTGCTTCCTTAAACATTTGAGCCCCTCCGGCACCACAGCAAAGTGCAAAGCTTTTATTTCGCTTCATTTCCACAACCTGATCCGAAACAGCCTCTAATAAATGACGCGGCTCATCATAAATCTGGTTGGCTCTTCCGAGATAGCAGGGATCATGATAAGTAACGGTGGTTGAAGCAAGCGATTTGTTCAATTTTAGTTTTCCCTTCTGCATCAGGTCATTTAAAAACTGAACATAGTGTATGACTTCATAATTGCCACCGAGGTCAGGATACTCATTCTTGAAAATATTAAAGCAATGCGGGCATATGGTTATAATTTTCTTTACTTCATACATTTTGAAAATCTCGATATTCTGAAGTGCCTGCATCTGGTATAGCATTTCATTTCCGGCTCTTCTGGCAGGATCGCCGGTGCACGACTCTTCCTTGCCGAGAACAGCGAAACTGGTACCTGTGTACACCAATATTTTGGTAAATGCACGGGCCACTTTTTTATATCTGTCATCAAACGCACCTGCACAACCTACCCAAAACAAATACTCAGGTTTTTCTCCCCTGGCAAATAAATCGGCCATTACAGGTATCTCAATTTTACGACTTTCCATTTTATTGTTTATAATGTCTTAGTTTGCGTTTTATGCTGCTTAATCTCTTATCCCTTTCCTCATCTCAAAACACACTCCTCACTCACACTCCTGCCCACTAGTCACTCGTCACTTGTAACTTGTCACTAATTACTACTCTTCATCTCCAAATCCTTAGCCCAATTCAGTCGGTCTTCGGGGGAAAACTGCCAGGGTGCGCCATTGTTTTCAATATTGCTGAAAACAGCTTTTATTTCACCGGGAGCAGAGGCCTCTTCCATCACCAGATATCGCCGCATATCCACAATAAGGGTGGGATGATTGATATTGATGGGACATTCCTGTGCACAAGCATTACAGGTGGTACAGGCCCATAATTCTTCTGCTGTTATATAATCTCTTAATAAGGATTTATTATCTGAATAATCTTTGCCATTCTTAACCAGGCCCGGGCCTTTTTCATTCATGCGGGCACGGACATCCATAATGATTTTGCGCGGAGATAATTTCTTTCCGGTAATATTCGCAGGGCATACAGATGTGCAACGACCGCATTGGGTACAAGACAAAGAATCGAAATAGTTTTTCCATGATACATCTTCCACATCTTTCACGCCGAATCTTTCTACCGGAGCATCAGCCGGGGCAGCAGCATAAGCAGTATCCGGATTCATCATCAGGCGTACTTCACGGGTAATGCTTTCCATATGCGTTAACTTACCCAGGGGATCGAGTCGTGATAAAAAGGTATTCGGAACCGAAAGAAATACGTGGAAGTGTTTGGAATAAGGAAGCATGTTTGCAAACACGAAGATGAGCAGAATATGAGCCCACCAGCAAACTTCATACAAAACATACAAAGTTGAACCGGAAACAGAAGTGAACATTAATGCCAGGTAACTGCTCACGGGAAAAACTCCGGAAATGCTTTCTGCTGAAGCCATATTCCGGGCCACATAAAAAGTATTCATTCCCAAAAGAGACAGCATCAAAAGCAGAATCATGGTGAGTGCGATATTGGCGTCAATATGCGTGCTCTTCTTCATTTCAATGCCTTCGAACCGGCGAATATGAAGGAAGATTCTCCTGCTTAAGAATACCATTATACAAATTGCTATAATAAGTGCAAATACATCTCCGGTAGCTATCATGATGTTATATAAAACACCCAGCACACTCAGAGCACGTTCGCTTCCTGTGAGTCCGTCAATAACCATTTCAATGCTTCCGACAAGAATCACGCAAAAACCCCAGAAAACCAAAGCATGAAGGAATCCGATTACCGGCCGGCGGAAGATCTTGGTTTGGCCGAATGCCACATTTAGCATAATCTGAAACCTTTTCCCAAGATCCCGTACCGGGAATGTCTTCCGGGTGTATTTAAAGAATCCCAGAAGCCGGTTCACTGTGTAGGCAAATATGCCAAGCGTGAGCAACAATGTTGCTGCAAAAATGATTTGTTTCATTGAAATCGGTTCGTTAATGAAATGCTTATCGGCCTTTTACCTCTTTTACAGCTTCAACAAGTTTTGGAAGGATCTTTTGTGCATCACCTACAATACCATACTGGGCAGCCTCAAAAATAGGTGCATCTTTATCGGTATTAACAGCTACAATATACTTCGAAGAGCTGATACCAGCCAGATGCTGAGTAGCACCTGAAATACCCAGTGCAATATAAAGATTGGGGGCAATAATTTTTCCTGTCTGCCCTGTATGCTCTTCATGTCCCCTCCATCCTTCATCTGAAACGGGACGTGAACATGCCGTAGCGCCTCCAAGCAGGTCGGCGAGTTCTACAAGCGGTCCCCAGTTATCGGGAGATTTCATACCTCTTCCGCCCGATACAACAATGTCGGCATCGGTAAGCAGAATTTTGCCAGTGAGTTTCTGAACATCTTTCAGCTGCGTTTTAACAGAAGCCTGATCTACAGAAACAGATACATTTTCAATGGTTGCATTGCCAGTCTTTTCAATCAGTTCAAAAGAATTCTGAGACAAGGTCACAATCTTAATTTCAGTGTTGATCTGAACCTGTGCAAGCGCGTTGCCAGAGTATGATCTTTTGCTGATAATAAAAGGAGTAGTGCTGATGGGCAATACACCAACGCCCGAAGCCATTCCGGCTTTGAGTTTTACGGAAAGGCGGGGAGCAAGAGCTTTACCGCTGTTGTTATTTGAAAGAACAATAATTTTTGCATTTTCCTTTTGTGCAAATTCAGCAATGGTATTGGTGAATAACTGGTTGTCGAGTACATTAAATCCTCCGGTTACATTGAGAATTTTATTTGCTCCATACTGAGCCAGTTTTTTAAGATCAGCTTCATCAACGTTGCCAATGGAGATTGCAGTTAAACTGGTATTCATCATTTCGGCCAGTTTAGAAGCATATGAAACAAGTTCGAAAGAAAGTTTCTTGAATTTTCCGTCCCAATTTTCGGTATATACGATTACAGCCATGATTTCTGATGTAAATGGTTAATAGAATTAGATAACTTTTGCTTCATTCTGCAATAATTCGATCAGCTGTTTTGGATTTTCAGCGTCGATAAACTTACATGCAGCCCGGGGTTTTGGTAATTCAAATTTTACCACCTCGGTTAAAGGCTGAACTGAAACCGGCTCAACCAGTTTAATAGCTTTTGTTCTGGCCATCATAATTCCACGCATTGCAGCAATCCGTGGTTCTTTTGCAATCCCTTTCTGCACAATGGCAACCAGAGGAGAAGGTACAGTGAGGGTTTCCTTGCCACCGTCTATTTCACGGTTCAGGATCACCTGATTGTTTTCAATTTTAATACTGGATACTGCAGATACTGAAGGATAGTTCAGAAGTTCAGCAAGCATGCCTCCAACAGTGGAACCATTGTAGTCACTTGACTCAATACCACACAGGATCATGTCAAAAGAATCGGATTTTACAACTTCAGCTATCTGTGATGCAACAAAGAATGCATCTGAAGGCTCAGCATTGATCCGGATTGCATCATCAGCACCTATAGCAAGCGCCTTTCTGATGGTAGGCTCTGAAGCCGCTGTGCCCACATGAACTACAGTGACAGATTTTACTCCGGCAGAGGCGTCATCCTTAAGCTCTAAAGCACGCGTAAGCGACAATTCATCCCATGGATTGATTACCCATTGAATACCGTTTATATCAAGCTTTTTAAAATCATCAATAAATTTAACCTTGGTGGTAGTGTCGGGAACATTACTGATACATACGAGAATTTTCATCGATAGAAATTTTAATTACACATCATCATTAATGTCATATCTCATTCGTAATGAGTATATTATAACATAAAAAGAACAACCCTGACTTTTTTCAGGCCTACAAATATAAAATAAAATAGAAAACTACCACCCCAGGGATGCTAATTTGGAATTTTTCAGAATTACGAATGGTACATCTATCTGTAATCCTAAAGAGACGACCTCTTATACCATCTATTCCCGGGTTGGTCAAAAATTTGAATCCCTGATCTCAAAAATGCGTATTTTTGAGTGTGAATCAGTAAGTAATGAAGGAGACCATTCAAAAAGCGATCGACTTTCTCAAGAAGAGGGTGAAGGACAATCTTGAAGTTATTAACTCCAATCAGACACAGCTCAATGAAATGCTGGGCCAGGCTTTTTCTGTTGAAAGGACCTATCAGATTGAGAAAAATTACGCGTCCAATAAGGCACTGCTGGCTGAAAACAATGATTTGATCAGTTTGCAGGTTAATTTGGTAAAATTTCTGGAGAAATATAAAGATCTGATCTCACAGTGGGAAACTGAAAGTGAAGAACTAACCGAAAAGGACCTGGCTTTGCTCATGGATGATGATGAATTGTTTGATCTGACCATCCAGGGTAAACTGGGTTATGAAAACGGACATCCCAAATTTAATGATGAATTATTCTTCAACCGTTTGCTGGAATACTATGCATCTATTGAAGCATATGAAAAGTGCGATGCCATTCTGACCATGAGAAAGAAGAAGCATTCGATTTAATCCCCTTATATATACTTTATTACCACTTTCTTAAGTAGTTTTTCCTCGAGCAATTGAGCGATTCTGTTCACTACTGTCCTGCGTATTTCCAATTCAATGGGCAGATGTGGATCCTGATGGGCAATATTGATGCGGGTGCCGATAATAATCTTAATGGCATCCGATTCCAAAATCAGTTTTACAATTTCATCGGCGGGACCATGACTCAGCTTGCTGTTTGGATTATATGCCTTTAAGATTTTCTCCACCTTATTTAAGGTGAGTATCCCCTCAGTAAAAAGGTCGATCCCTTCCATGTTGTTGATCGGAGGCAATTCTGTATCTTCAAACTTAAATACATCCTCAATTTTCAGTCCCAGTTCCCTGGATATGATATCGCCGGTTGTAGCCCCCATGACGATCTTTTTACCTTTAAACGCGCGCACCTCTTCTGCCAACCGCTCATCATCCTCTTTGTTATAGGGTGGGCCTGAACAGATCAGCAACTCCCTGGGTTCTCGAAAGTAAATAATCCCGCAGGTGGAATCGTCCTTTGACTGAAAACCATCATTGCGGAAAGCCATATTTAAAATTTTGCCGGCCAGATTCCGTGCGGCAATTTGAGGAAACTGCTTAATCATGTCAATCGCAAACCGGCCTACATTATCAGTTCCCCAACCAAAAGGGAAACGGGGTGTACCCAAACCCGACTGTGTGACACCGTCTGTGCAAAATAAGATCCGGTCGCCCTTTACCGGTGCGAATGAGCAAACTCTTATTTTCTTGGAACAATTTGCTTCACCCGTAAGTTCAATCGTTTTTGATTCAATATTTTTCAGAATCTTCCTGTCCCGGATAATGATGCATTCCGGATTATCATATTCAAGAACGGTAACTTTGTTGTTTTGCTCAATATCAATGATGGTGAAAGTGGCATAATTCATTTTTCGTTCACTGCATTCCGGTAAAGTTTTCATAATAATTTCTGCAGTCTTTTCCGGTTCCTTATGCTCTTTGGTAAAGTTTATGGCCATGGTTGCAGTAAGAGTTGCCAGAATACTGGCTTTCACACCATGCCCCATTCCATCTGATAATACAACAACAATTCTGTTTTCTTCCTTTATTTTGCTCGAAAGAAAAATGTCCCCGCAGATTCGTTGTCCTTCAAAACTTTTCTGCTGGTAATCAACCTCCACAAAAAAATCTTCGCCCATTATGTACCGTTTATTTTTTTCTTTTCGCCTTTATAGAATTCTATGATTGAATTAAGCATGCGTTCGATATCGGTAGCACCTTCACCCAGCAAAAAGCCAATTTTCTGAACCATTTCCAGATTGCGGTCAATGACTTCTGTAATGCGATTGATTACCTCTGCGCGTTGAACTTCCGGAGCCCTCATATCCCTAACTATACCGCCGGCTATTTTTCCTTTTTCTATCGGAAATATGGATACATTAAGCAGGTTCTCTCCCACCCTGATATCCCGGTTTTCAATACTCTCATTTTCCGAAAGTACATATGAAAAAAGATTCACAAGGTTTGTGGGGATAAGCCTGTTTAAGTCGGCTCCAGCCAGTCCCGGAATCACTTCGTTGATTTGTTCAGCGTCCTCTCCCAGAATTTTTGTGAACGTCGCATTGGATTTAACCACCTTCAGCATGTTGTCTACAATCACCACTCCGCTTCGTAACTTTTCAAGCATGGCATTTGTAAGTTCAGATGCCTGAACAGCACTTTCTTTCTCTATCCGCGTTTTAGCCTCAGATTCTTTTAATGACTTGCGCGCCTGGACAAGCTTTTCATTGAGTTCATGCAAGGTTTCCTCATAACGAAGGTTGTTTTTGCGTGCATACGAGATGCACATTTCAGGAATGGTGATGCCATGGGCAATGTCGCGGGCGAAATCGGCACAGCTATCATAGCCACATTCTCCGCATCCACAGAATTGTTCATCTGTTTTTCCCAGTTCTGTCAGAATGGAGTTTATTTTATCCATTGAAGGAGCAGGAAGTCGCTGATCATCCGGTGAAAATGTCCTGGATAAATCCAGTTCCATGAATTTCTGAAGATTGTCATACCACTCTACTCTGAAAAAATTCTGAATACGTTTATTGGCGTATTTAATTACCTGGTATTCTTTGAACCATCTGTTACCGTGTTTGGTCATTCCTGCGCCTTCGAAGCTGTTTCCATATTGAATGCAAAAATGGCGCTGGATGGTGCTGATGGCATTTTCAAACTGGGAAATCGCATGAACCATTTCATGTTTGCCTTCCAGGGAAAACATGGCTGCCGTTAGCAGGTTCTCATCCATGTCTGCTGTCTGGGCAAATCCGTTTCTTAACGGATAAAGAGATCCCTTGTAGCTAAGCGGACCATCTACTACAGAGTATTCAAAATTCGATTCGTCAATGTTATAATCAACAAACAACTTCCTCAACTCCTCAAATGTAAGTGCTACATCTATTTTCCCATCATCATCAAACAGCTGTGCTTCAGTTTTGCTGGATATTTCAGGACCTACATAAACAACCTTTAAATCACCTCCATATAGTGACCGGGATATCTTTGCCATGGCAACCATGGGCGACACAAGAGGGGCGAGGTTGATGGTGAGATTCGGATGGAATTTTTCTATATAATGGACCACAACGGGGTCAATGGATGCTATATAATGACGCCCTTTGAAATCATTCAGTAAACTCAGATACTTATAAGCTACGAGATCTACAGCAAAGGAAACCTCATTTACGTAATGAACGCCCAGCGCTTTGATCATATTTACAAATTTCCGGTGATCGGAAATGTCATCAAATTCAGCAGATATGCTTGGTGAAAGCGCTACAGCAATTTTTGCACCTGATGCAAAGAGTTCCTTAGCCTCATCAATGGAATTGTAATACGAAATGGCCTTAGGTTCACAGGAAATCACACAATCGCCACAGCTGATGCACTGATTATGGTTTACTTCAGGTATTTCCCCGTCGGCATGCAGGTGAATTGCTTTTACGGGGCATGCTCTGACACATGCGTAGCATGTATTACAAAGAGATTTATCCAGACTGATCAATGGTTTCACAATCTTTCCTCCTTTATTTTAAAAGGTCATGCAATGCTTCAGTAAGAATATGATGGACATTTTCCTCGCTTACTTCATTGTATACTCTTCCACCAATTTTTATGTTTGGTCCGATGCTGCATTCTCCAAAACAGTGATCCCCCTTAAAAAACACCTTATCGGTCAGACCATGCTGTATAATATACCGCTGAATGATACGGAGCAGGTTTTTATTTCCCCGTGAAAAGCACGAGCTTCCTAGACAAATAACAATTTCACGGCGCTGATTCATCGAAATGACGGGTTGGTGTTGTAAAGATAAAAAAGAATACTGATCCTCCAGTAAATCGTAAACTTGTGATTGGTTTTTTTTTGTTATTTTAGCTTCCGCAACATATAAGGGATTATGACCAATCTGCCTGAGAAAACCATTGAACGCTTAAGTGAATACAGGAGAACACTATTCCGTTGCCTGGATGAAGGCAAAACCCATATTTTCTCTCATGAACTGGCAGGTATGCATAATATCACCGCTGTTCAAGTCAGAAGAGACATCATGTTCATTGGCTATACCAGCCAGGGTCGTAAGGGTTATAATATCAAGGAGCTGATTGCTGTGATCGGACGTATTATGGATCCTTCCGAAATTTTAAATATCGCTATTGTAGGTTACGGTCATCTTGGCAAGGCTATATCTTCATACCTGTTGAACAAAAGACCCAACCTGAAAATTGTAGCTGCTTTTGATATTGATCCCAAAAAAATTGGTTCCGTGAATTCAGTGGTTCCCTGTTATTCAATTGACAGGATTCGGGAAATTATTGCTTCTAAAAACATATCACTTGCACTGCTTACGGTCCCAACCGATGCTGCACAACAGATGGGGAAAGCACTGATATCGTCAGGTATTAAAGGAATTCTGAATTTCACCTCCGTGAATCTGAGTGTACCTGAGGATATTTATCTGGAAGAATACGATATGATCACATCTCTGGAAAAAGTCGCCTATTTTGTCAAGATTGCACAACGTTTTTCATCACTTTCATAGGCTGCCCTGATAATTTTTAATCCGTTCAGGGATTCTTCCGGTTTCACTGCAAGTTCGCTTCCTGTGGTCATGGTTTCATAAAGCAATCTGTAAAATTCTGTGTAGGCCCCGGGCACAGTTTCTACCCGGTCCCTGAAATCTTCTCCCTTGTGCGTTGTATTGAGAATACCCCATTTCGACTGGTCCTCTTCTCCCCACCCCATTTCCGTTGGAAGTATGCCTTCGGTTAAGGCCTGTTCCTGCGGATCTATCCCATATTTCAAATAAGATCCTTCGGTACCATGAATGAGATACCGGGGTCCCTCCTCTCTCACCAGATATCCGCTTTTAAGTGTTACCTTCAGTTGGGGATAATATAAATTCAAATCGAAATAATCATCTACTTCAGCTCCATCCCTTTGTTTGCGGATATCTGCATAAACAGCATCAGGCATTCCAAATAAAAGCAACACCTGATCGATCAGATGGGAACCCAGATTGTATAAATTACTGGTTTTATATGCTGACCTTTCTTTCCAGGAATCGCGGATATAGTTGCGGTATCTGTCAAAGTGCGCTTCGTAGGTTACAAGTCTTCCTAAAACTTTGCTTCGCAGGATTTTCTGGACAGTTAAAAAATCTCCATCCCACCGCCGGTTTTGAAAGACCGTTAAAATTCTGTTTTTCTTTTTTGCCAGTTCTATAAGTTTCTCAGCTTCATCGACCTCATGTACAAACGGTTTCTCAACTACAACATGCTTACCCGCTTCCAAAGCAGCTTTTGTGTATTCATAGTGCGTTGGGTCGGGAGTATTCACAACTACCAGATCAATGCCAGGGTTATTGAAAATAGCACCGGCATCTTTGACCACCTGAACTTTTGGGTATTGAAGCAGGGCGTCATTTGATGATCTTTGTAATATTGAGGATATTTCAAAATTTGGATTCACATGCAGCAAGGGTGTATGAAAGACCTTCCCTGACATGCCGTAAGATAAAATACCCACACGGATGATCCGACTCATATAAATCAGATAAAGTTTATAGAATCAAAGATAGTACTTGATTTGGGAATTCTCACTCAGGACTAAAACCAGTTTTTCTTTCTGAACAGCAACACGCCAAAGACTGAAGCACCTAATGAAATCAGCAGTACAAAGACAAAGCCCCACGGATTATTTTCGAAATTATTAGGAACGTTCATTCCATACAAGCTTGCAATAAATGTGGGAATCATCAGAATAATGGTTATAAGCGCGAGCTGCTTCATAACAACGTTCAGATTATTCGAAATAACACTTGCAAAGGCGTCCATCATGCCACTTTGAATATCGCTGTAAATATTTGCCATCTCAATGGCCTGCCTGTTCTCAATGATTACATCTTCCACAAGGTCTTCATCGGGTTCGAGCGACTTGATGTATTTATTATTTCGCAGTTTGGCGAGTAATATATCATTCGATTTCAATGATGTAATAAAATATACCAGGCATTTTTCCATCCGCAGCATCTTGTGGAGCTCTTCGTTTCTAGTCGACTTCTCAAGATCTCGTTCAATATCTCCTACCTGTATATTGATGAGTTTTAAGTAATGCATGTAAAGATTGGCCACCTGAATGAAAATCTGCATGGTAAAGTTTCCTTTATTGCTGAAATCCAGTTTTTTATTGCGGATCAGGGCAGGAATCAGTTCATTTTTGCTCTGGCAGATTGTAATATAGTGATCGTCAGAAATAAGGATACCCAGGGGAACGGTGGAATAAGGGATGCCATTTTGTGTATGTGAAATGGGAATACGCATGATGATCGTAAACCAGGATTCATCTGATTCAGTACGTGCACGCTCATCAACGTCAAGGATATCGTTTAGTTCTTCAGGAGGTACCTTAAGCTTACCCGTAAGAAAATTAATTTCATCATCTGAGGGATTGGTTACGGAAATCCAACTGTCCTTACAGATGGATTCAACGGCCGTAAAACCGTTGTTGAATGTCCAATAGGTAATCATAATGACCTCCCTGTATATATGCCAGGCATCAGGCCATCATAATGACCAGGCGCGAGGCTAGGTTAAATAATCATAATATGGATCCGCGTGATAATCGTCCATAGCATCTAATTTTTATAGTGCAAAGAAAACAAAAAAACATGGTCGTGATCGTGATTCATAGAAGTTTTTTGAATAAATATTTTCACTTCCAATGATGCTATCTGTCCATCATGGAGTGATAAACCACCTGTTGAACATTCGTCCGGACATTCATCTCAACCAGTTTATTATTGGAAGCATCCGGATATACGCGGTTGGAAAGAAATACAAAAACCAAATCGTATGCAGGATCAGCCCAAACCATGGTTCCGGTAAATCCACTATGTCCAAAACTTCTCGAAGATGCTTCACGACAGGCGGGACTTGGTTTCGACCGGTCGGATTCAGGCTTATCAAATCCATAGCCCCTGCGATTACCCGGAATTCCTTTACCTCCTGTTATAAATAAATCAACAGTTTCGTGGCTCAGATACCTTTCTCCGCCATATACACCGTTGTTAAGAAACATCTGAAATAATTTGGCCAGATCCACAGCGTTACTGAATAAGCCGGCATGCCCTGCAATGCCGCCAAACATAGCAGCTCTCTGATCGTGTACATACCCCCTGATCAACTGCTTCCGGAATACCTGATCATCTTCAGTGGGAATGATGGTCATTCTGTCATGATGATTCAGTGGATTGAAACATAAATGATCAGCTCCCAATCTTCGGTAAAACAGTGAATCCATCAAACGGTCAAAAGGCATTCCTGTAATGCTGTCCACCATCTGCTTCAGCAGAATAAAGCCCAAATCGCTGTATACATAACTTTTTTTAGCGCTCAGAGAAGTACGGGCAATCGCTTTATACATGGTGTCCGGCCAGCTCCGGCTTATATATAAATTGTCCGCAATTTTATAGGGAAATCCTGCTGAGGATTCAGAGGAAATAATATCATTCCTGAAATGTGTATAACGGTTCATGTATTGTCCGGCACTCACTTTTAACGGATTGTCATCAGATAAAGACGAACTGACCAGGACCTGATTCTTAAAAACGGGCTCCTGCGTATTGAAATTGAATGGCATGGAGGATTGAAGACCCGATTGATGCAACAAGATATCGGAAATCAGGATGTTCTTTTTATTTGTGTTTAAGAGATAGGGCAGGTATGCTGATAGTTTTTGGGATAATCCAACACAACCTTCATCTACAAGATACATAATGGCAGGAGTGGTAGCTGTTACCTTGGTAATGGAGGCCAGGTCATATAAATCCCCTGAATTCACTGGCACACTGCTGTTATAGGTTGGATTTCCATACGACTTGTTAAACACAATCTTCCCTTTACGGGCAACCAGAACCTGGCACCCGGGGAAGGCCTGATATTGAATTGCCTTTTGAATGATCTGATCAATTTTCTGAAGGGTATCCTCGTTCATGTTTGCTTCATAAGGAATGGTAAATTTTAATCTGCCCAACTGATCAGTTGATAATCCTGAATTTGCTGTGTGCATATCAGAAGGCGTTACAGGCAGTGTTCCATTTACACCTATTGCACCACAAATGGCCTGTGCTGAAATATCCTGTACAAGAGGCGTATTCTCGTATGAAACCATGAGTGCTTTGAGATGTTTCGCATGATCAAGCCTCTTTAACAAATAAGGACTTGCAAAAACGTCCAGAATAATATCACGGCTGGCGGCAAGAGCGTCCAGAATTTCTAAAGTGCAATCCGTAATCCCGAATTGGGTGGCCGGATTTTGCGTGCTTGCATGGATGCTGGCAATGATCAGATTGTATTTCCCAAGTTCACGGAAAATACTGTCCGTATTATCGAATCCATCGCCTTTTATTTGAAAGCAAGTCACAGGCAAATAAAATTGCAGTGTTTTTTGAAATACACTGTCTGATTTACTGCTTAATGTAACAGAGGCAATTCTAAGTGTATCCAGGTGCTTAACCGGTAATATATGATTTGTGTTATTCAGCACAGTAAGTGATGACTCAATGAGTCTGCGCTGCAGCAGAACGTATTCCGGCTTGTTTAAGTCTGATGTAAGATGAGCCAGTTCAATGGGTTTGCAATGGTGAAGACCTGCCCAATATTTGGCCGCCAATACCTTTCTGCATTTCATATCAATCAATTGCTCAGGTAAATTTCCCTGCCTGATTAACAGCGCCATTTCACGGACTACACCTGGTATATCTTCAGGCATCAGCAATACATCATTCCCGGCCAAAAGAGCCAGTCGGGCTGCTTCCACTGGTTTGTAATGGCTACTGATGCCTTTCATTCCCAGAGCATCGGTAAATACAAGTCCCTTAAATCCCATGTCCTTTCTAAGAAGTGAATCCACAACCCGCCCGGATAGTGATGAAGGCATGGAAGCTCTCGAATCCAGAGAGGGGACAAAAAGATGCGCTGTCATTATTCCGGAAAGACCATTATAAATAAGTTCCCTGAAGGGGAATAATTCCAGACTGTCTAAACGCTGACGGGAATGTTTTATGGCAGGAAGCTCTACGTGTGAATCTGCATCTGTGTCACCATGACCCGGGAAATGTTTGGCAACGGAAATAATACCTGCATTTTCCATCCCGATCATGTAAAACAATGATTTTCTGCTTACTGAAGAAAGATTTTCGCCAAATGATCTGCTGTTGATCACCGGGTTCTGGGGATTGTTATTGATATCCACAACCGGCGCGAAATTGATATGAACCCCCAGACGCTTCATTTGACGGGCAATCTGTCCTCCCATTTCAAAAATAAGCCGGTCGTTTTGAATGGCCCCCAGCGTCATTTGATTGGGGTAACGAATGGTGCTGTCCAGTCGCATTCCCAGTCCGGCTTCAGCATCCATTGCAATGAACAAAGGTATTCGTGAAATTGACTGGTAATAATTGGTTAACCAGGCCTGATCAAATGGATTGCCTTGAAAAAATACCAGCCCTCCGATTTTATAATCCCTGATGAGTTTTAAGATTTCTTTTTCATTTCGGTTTGCGCGATTGGAATAAGCGGATACCATAATAAGCTGGCCGATTTTCTCTTCCAAAGAAAGCGTATCCATAATTGAATCGATCCATGATGCAGGTGATTGGAGAAATGCAGGTTCAACATGCTTGTCCGTCAGATGCATGATTTTTTCATCCACCTTATTTACAGGGATCGATCGGTTAAATAAAACCAACACAAAAAGAGTCCCGAGCACCAACACCGATTTAAGTAGTTTCCTGTTCATCCTGATCATACCTTTTCTTACCTTTTTATTTACTTGTTTGTGGGATGAAGGGTTTCGTTTGTTGTATGAAAAAAATGAACTTCAACCATATTTAACATTTATGTTGTCCGCGATGCAGATACAAATTATATGCCCATATGATGCAGATCATTGTATGGGTTTACAGAAATGATGCCGGAAACGGCTTTAACTTTCATGCAGCACTGAAATAAAAAGCTCCAGGCACAGCATGTATGGAAGGTATTGTAGAAGAAAGGCTACTATAACATTACACCATGAAGAATCAGAATAAATTACATGTTATAGCCCTGTTAAAAATGTGTTTTTTTTGAATAAAGAAGAAAAATCGAACAGTACCCATATATAACAGATAAAAGTAAACAACCAGATGGTTGATACATTGAACCAGATGGTTTCGGTATTTACCCCGTTAAATCGTTTGGTAGGGCTATAAAGGCATGCCCGCCCGAAATTTGATGCCGGATCCTGATAAATCATCCCTGATTTCCGGATAATTTCATTATGGATCATTTTATATTCCTTCCCTCCCTGGTGGATAACAACATCCTCCAAAGCCTGATTGTGTAACTTGTTTTTCAACTGAGCATACGACGCGGTTCCCATAGATATTACCAATGAATCATCCAGTCGATTCAACTGCTCATTTAACTGCTGCTTTTTGTCGTTAAAATGAATAGACAAGTAAGTAATATAGTCTTTGGTCTCACGGAGTATCGTTTCGCTTTCAGTAATTTCCGAAAGATTATGAAGATATTCAAACCGAAACACATCCGATAATTCACCTATCTTACCGAGTTCATTTTCAAGAAGTGAGACCGACTTATGCAGACTATCCTTTGAGATTCCGGGTACAATTTTTTGTACCGTACGATCCAGTTCAGGAATTACATAATTCGAGCAGAACGCTGCCTGATTCAGTTTCTTTTCGAGCGCATATCTGTGTTTTTCATACCCGTTATTTTTGAACTGCTCTACAGCAAGGGCTTCATAACCCCATCGCGATACCATCAGGTCGCCTATTAAAGGGGTATATTTAAGATTGCCCAGATTAAGTTTTTCATAGGAGACAATTCCTCCCCCTAATAACAACTGCATGCTAATGATCAGGGGTACTGCTGCTTTATAAAGCAGGCTCATTTTATCAATGGCTGCTGACAGCACAAGGCCAAGCAAGGATCCAAAGCAGGCAGCACTAAAGAGTACAATCCAATAAATAAAAAACAATTCATTCAGACCCAATATAAGGTTCGCTGTAAGTGTATAGAGGAAAATTTGAATGGCAATCACAGGAAACAGGTACAAAATTTTCGAGTTTAAATAACTAAACCGACTAAATTCCATATACTCTTCCTTTTCAGAAATGTTTTTTTCCCGGTTAATCTCATCCACACTTGCTATCAATCCCAAAAACAGGGCAACTACAACGCTCACAAATTGAAATAAAGGGATATTCACATTAGAAAACAGGGTGTAGTTGTCGGAGGGCTGTCTTAACAATACTGAAAATATCAGGGCAATAAAAGGCCCTACCAGAAGTGCTTTTATGATTTCATGCAGGCGGGAGAATTTGCATTTAAAATTTCTGATGGAAAAAATCAGCAATTGCGTTTCCAAATTCGGAATTTTCAGAATGCGTGCAGGAAGGGCATTCCTCAAAGCCTGTACTTCTGTTGGGATGATCTGTTTTGCAAGCAACAATTTATGCCATTCAAAAGGCTCAAGAACCCTTTTCCATGTCCGCGATGCAGGATCAGGACAACGATACCCAATCCAATCCAATAATTGTGCAGGATCGGTGTTGCTTTCCTTTTCAGAAATTTCCACACTGCCATAAATATATTCAGAGGCTCCTTTTACAGTACCATTATACACAGGATAACCCCCTGTATCCAGAATCCAGATTTTGTCAAACAATTTGAATGTTTCACTGTCCACCTGGCTGATCGATGTAATCACGAGATTTCCTCTGAATGAATAATCGTGTAAAATTTTAATCACCCTGCAGGCATCAGACATTCCTAATCCCGAAAGTGCATTATCAACCAGAAGTATCTGTGGCTCCCTGAGAAGTTCCAGTGCTATATTCAGCAATCTGCGTTGCCCGGGCTGAATATCTTTGCTGTTGAAATTCCCGACCATCACATTTTTAATATCGGTCAGGTCCATCATATTCAGCAAATGATCTACCTTTTGTTCAATTTCCTTTTTGGTAAAATGACTATAATACAAACGGGCAGCCAATTTCAGATTGTCAGAAACAGACAATTCCTCAAATAACAGGTCTTCTTCAGGGACAAATCCTATTAATCCCTTCAGCAGGTATTTGTGTTTCCACAAATCATAGCCATTTATAAAAATATTTCCTGAATCCGGTCTTATTTTACCTGCCAGTAATTTGAGCAGTGTGCTTTTTCCAACGCCTTCCCTTCCAACAATCCCGATTATTTGTCCGGTTGTCTCCTGAGAGGAAAAGGAATGAATTTCTTTGATATGCTGTGGGTTGGTGTATTGAATATGATCAATGAAAAAACTGAGCACCTTGTGCTCGTCCATCAAATGAAAACGTCGTTTCATTTCAGCATATGTCAGAACAGATGCCCCATTGATGGTGAGTTCACTTCCGGGTTGAATCCATCTGAATGGGGTAATATCAGACATATCCTGGTCAAACAGTTTGCCCTGAAAGTCAATGCAACGAATGACATATGCCCGCACAGGCTCAACAAACATGGCCAGCAGATAATGAGGCAGATTGATGTGGTGAATTCCTGCAGATTCATTTGCCTGAGATGCATTACCTTCAATCCAGCTCCCTTCTAACATTTCTTTGTTATCAGCATTCTCCGGCGTCAAAAGAAGGTAATCCTTATGATATCCTGTATGAATATCATCCTCCATGATAAAATTCCGGAATTTCTTCATCAGCAACCCATCGATACCAATGGCTTTATAGAGCACAAGCAATGCTTCTTCCATAGCAGGCGTATAATGCCTGATCAACGCATCATGGATGATCAATAGCATCTGGATCTTTCCTGCTATAGAAAGGGTTCTGTTTATTTCAGAAAATAATGCTTCTTCGTTAAGAACGACTTCGGGAACTTCATCAAACAAGATATTAAACCTGTTATAGTAGGGCACATCAGCTGATTGCAGGTCGGGCTGGCCTCCATAATGTTCTGCCAGGTAACGGGCAGTTTGTTCAGCCAGACGAAAAACAACCTTTTCCATGAATTTCAGGGAATTTTCGTAAAAATAATGATTAAATGCTAGTCTCAAAAACGTTTCCGAAAACTATTCCCCAAAACCAGAAAATCATGGATTTTTTTACAATTAACATGCTCATTGACAATATATTATACGGTGATGAATATCATAGGTTAGAGGTGATTTAAATCATCGGTAAAAATTATACAAATGTGATTTTCCAACGTAAATTTGTACAGTGATTCTTTGATAGAAGAAACGAAAAGAAAAATTTAAAATTGAATTAAGATTGGTTTTTGTCAGATAGGGTTTATTAGTTTTGGGTGTTGGATCCCGGTGTAACAGCCGGGATCTTTTTTTGTACAAATTTATGTATTTTTATAAATAATTTGAACCCATTGATGAAAAACAGTTTCCTACACATTGCTTTCCTGCCGGTCATTTGTTTGCTTTCCTCCGGTATTGCTCTACCGGAAAACACAAATCAGGAACCTGTACCCTTTGACATCACGTTTTATTACCTCGACCTAAACGTCAGTGATACATCCGTATATATTGATGGTTTTACACAGGTGGTTCTAAAATCTCTGGTTCCTTCATTATCTGAAATAGAATTGGATCTTGCAAGTGAAATATCAGTTGATTCCGTTCAGGCAAATGGAAAAATAACCAGTTTTAGTCATGAATCAGATATACTTACCATATCTCCCATTACTCCCGTTGCTTTAAATCAATCCTTAACTTTAACGGTTTACTATCATGGTCAGGATAAAACCAACCGGTATAATCACGGCATAACCAACTCTTATGTTGGAAGTTATCATAAAAATGTAACATGGACACTTTCTGAACCATTTGCCTCAAAATATTGGTTTCCCTGTAAACAGGTTCTGACAGATAAGGCAGATTCAGCATATGTTTTCCTGAGTACTGACAGAGACCGGAAAGCCGGATCAAATGGAATTTTAACAAATGAAGTAACCCTTCCTGATAATCGGATCTGCTATGAATGGAAATGCAGGTATCCAATTGCATATTATTTGATTTCATTTTCGGTATCCGACTATATGGATTACAGCTTTTATGTAAAGGAACCATCGGGATCAGATTCCATTCTGGTTCAGAATTATATTTATAATGACAGTGCATATTTTACTAAAAATAAACCAGCCATTGATAAAACAGCCGGCCTGATCCGGCTTTATTCAGAAATTTTTGGAGCATACCCATTTAACAGGGAGAAGTATGGTCATTGTCTTGCCCCTATGGGTGGTGGAATGGAGCATCAGACCATGACCACGCTGGTGAATTTTGGCTTTTTGCTTGTTGCTCATGAATTGGCGCATCAATGGTTTGGGGACCACGTAACCTGCAAAACATGGCAGGACATATGGATTAATGAAGGATTCGCCTCTTATGCAGAATACCTGGCAGAACAATACCTGGTTTCTCAAACTGAAGCTGATAGTTGGATTATCCGGTACAACCGTTTCATCCGTTCTGTTCCGGATGGCTGCATATACGTCCCGGTCGCGGATAAAAATAACGAGGATCGGATTTTCGATTCCAGGCTGAGCTATAAAAAAGGTGCATCCATGATTCATATGATCCGGCAGGAATTGGATGATGATGAACTGTTTTTTGACATTCTCAGGACCTTTCTTGTTCAGTATCAGTTCGGAAACGCTGATACTGAAGACTTCAGAAGCATACTTGAGAAGAAATCAAATCGTGATTTTGGTTGGTTTTTCGATCAGTGGTTTTATGGTCAGGGCTATCCCATTCACCAGATTTCCTGGAATCAGAAAAACGACACCCTTTTCATCAGTTCTTTACAAACGGTGTCCTCAGAAACTCCTTTCTTTAATGTTTTATTGGAATTTAAGGCCACTTTTGATGATGGCGACACCATTCTTTGTTTTCGTCAGGATGCTTCTTTAAATAACTGGCAAGTGTATTTGCCCAAAGAAATAAAATCTCTTAAAACCGATCCCCGCTTTTGGCTGCTGGCCGATATTTCTGAAAGTCATTTTCAGAAAAGTCCGGATTCCGTTTTTTTCATATCGCCCAATCCATCGAATGACCATGTTAAAGTACAGATCACCGACTCCTCCCTGATAAATTACAACATGATGCTTGTTGGTTCAAATGGTAAAATAATCTGGCAACGAAAAAAATCTTCCCCTGCTGAAGAATTTAACGTAAAAGGGCTGCCTCCCGGCCTGTATTTTGTAGTTCTTAAAACAGAAAAATCTGTATACCAGCAAAAATTGATTATTAAATGAATATGAAAATATTAAGCTGTATTCTTTTGCTGCTTTCATGTGTAATGGCCCATTCACAAACTCAGGAAAGAACTTCAAAATCAAAGAAAGCGAATGAGGCATATGATGCAGGAGTCCGGTATTATTCCCTGCGCAACTTTGATGCAGCTATTACACAGTTGCAATCAGCAATTCAGTCGGATCCGCGCTTTATTGAGGCATATTTGATGCTGGGCCAGGTATATGAAGACAATGGTAATCCCATGGAAGCTATAAGTGCCTATCAAAAAGGACTGGCCATCAATGAGAAGTTTTATCCCGGCGGATTGCTTACTCTTGCGGGATTGCAATTCAACGAAGGATATTATAATGAGGCCCTGCAATCGTACACCCGATTTATCTCATTAAACTCCGGCCATAGTTCTCATAAAGCACTGGCTCAGCGGGGGATACGGCAGTGCGAATATGCTCTGAACGCCATTAAAAACCCGGTTGATTTCAAACCGGTAAATCTCGGACCTTCGATAAATTCGAATCTTGATGAATACTGGCCTGCCTTGTCAGCAGATGAAAAAACGCTCATGATCACACGTCTTATTCCTGATACCGATGTGAAGAGTCCTGTTCAGGAGGACTTCTTTATCAGTGAATGGGCTGATACCGGATGGACTCCAATCAGAAATATTGGAAAACCTTTAAACTCTGATGATAATGAAGGCGCTCAGTCGATTTCGGGAGATGGTCGTTATATGGTATTCACAGCATGCAACAAAGATGACGGAAAAGGAAGGTGTGACCTTTATGCTTCTGTTCGCACAGGAGATAACTGGTCGGTTCCGGTTAATCTGGGCAGTCCCGTAAATACAAATTACCGTGAAACGCAACCTTCACTGTCTTCAGACGGCAGAACCCTCTATTTCTCGAGTGATCGCCCCGGAGGCAAAGGGCAACATGACATCTGGGTGACCTGTAAAAACGACAAAGGCCTTTGGTCGGTCCCCGAAAATATCGGAGAACCCGTAAACACGCCTGGCACTGAAATATCTCCGTTTATCCATGGAGATATGCAAACATTATATTTTTCTTCAGACGGACACCCTGGAATGGGCGGATATGATTTATACCTCACCCGTAAAGACAGCTCAGATAAATGGCAGACTCCTGCGAATCTTGGATATCCCATTAATTCAAATCGTGATGAAATAGGTCTCATCGTTAATTCCAGAGGGAATTGGGCTTATTATGCTTCTGATATGGTAAAGGAACGGGGTCAGGATATCTATAAATTCGAGTTGCCCGAATACGACCGGCCGCTTCCTGTGACTTATCTGAAAGGAAAGGTATTTGATGCACGGAACTTTCAACCGCTCAGAGCTGTTTTTGAATTAATCGACCTGGAAAGCGGAGAACAACTTTATCACTCTTTTTCCGACAGTATTACAGGGGAATTCCTTGTAAGCATACCCGTGGATCGCAATTACATGCTTAATGCATCCAGAAAGGGCTATTTGTTCTATTCTGAAAATTTTGCATTGAAAAACGGACAGGGTGTTGATAAGCCCTTTTTAAAAGATGTACCCCTTCAACCGCTTATTGCAGGAAACCGGATCATTTTGAAAAATGTATTTTTCGAAACAGATTCTTATGCTCTGAAGAAGGAATCAACCCTTGAATTGGACAAGGTGGTTCAGTTTTTAAAAACCAATCCCGCTATTAAAATTGAAATTGGAGGACATACAGATCAAACAGGGACAGTGGAATATAACAGGACTCTTTCTGAAAACAGAGCCAAATCAGTGACTGAATACCTGATCTCTTCTTCCATTAATCCTGCGCGAATCATTTCTAAAGGTTATGGGATGAGCGTACCGATCGCCGATAACAACAGTGAAGAAGGGCGGGCTTTGAACCGAAGAACAGAAATGAAAATCATTGAATAGAAACCGGATATTTATAAATTTTATAATCTCGCTTTTAACGGAAAGGAAGCTGCTTCAGAAGAAACAATGGAATTTCATATCTTCAGACCATCAGAAAAGAGACTTCTTTTCTCGATTCGTTCATCGGTTCTTGAATCCCCATAATCCATACGCAGACGTTCAAATTTCAATCCTTCCCTTCGGGGATGGGCCCATGTAATTTGCAGGGCAATCCGGTTGTAACTTTCTTTATTCCGGAGCAATTCATATTTTGTAAATCGGGGACTCATGATGATCCTGTTATTCTGATTCTTTTACGAATAAATATCAAGAATGATGCCATTTTTCGTGCTTTTTATTTCATTTTCCCCTATTTTAGCGATCCACCGAAGTTTTTACCATGGACAATCAGGAACTGACGCAACAGATCGCAATACAGATCGGAGAGGCACAAAAACAGCCTGTTTTTCGTAAAGATATTTACCACAATGATTCAGCCAAAGGAAAACATCAGTTTCTGTTCTTCATCAAGCCGGAAATCACACTCGAACACAAAGAAATCCGGCTCGATTCCATACTTCATATGATGATGGAACAACTGAATACTTTTCAGTTTACTATTGAATATGCAGCTTTGCTTGGCGCAACATATCTGGAAAAATTCGACATTATTGCACAACATTATGGAATGATCAATGCTATGAGCCGGGATCCGAAACGGTATCTCACAGAAGAATCACAGGCGAAATTCGAATCAGTTTTTCAAAAATCCTGTCATGAATGCAGAATCATCGGAAGTCTCGAATTTCTGAATGAATTCAAAACATATGATGCCGAATCCTTAAACAAGTTATGGCAAAACGCCACATATACCATAATCGGAGGCGGTGCCTATTGTGCACCGATACAGTTGGCAGGTGAAACACTCTATATGCTGAATGGGTTTCATCCTTTGCAGCTTCAGCATTTTATAAAGCCCGGCCGTTCAATAGTGGTTTTTGCAATCAGAGGAAATATTGATTGGTCGGTTGCCCGCAATCAGTTCATAGGTAAAACAAATCCTTCAGATGCTGCCTCCGGAAGTTTGCGAAACCGCCTGCTTAAAAACCAGGAAGCACTAGGCTTGGAGCTGGTATCAGCCGGAATGAACGGATTCCATTTGTCGGCTGGTCCTCTGGAAGGACTTGTTGAACTGATGCGCTATGAATCAGATTTTTCAACAGGTAATATCAAATCTGCAGGGGATTTTGTGTTTGGTCGTTTGTTGAAGGAAAAATTCAGCGAAGCCGGTATCACGAAAATGTGTCAGAATGAAATGATGCATTTTCAGGGCAAAAACACAGGGACTTTTGATCTGACAGAAGAAAAGAACAACGATGAAGCCATCTCCCTGCTGGCATCAGGATCTTTTAAAAGTTAATAGGCAATCAGTTCAAAAGACAGGTTCACATTGTCCTTAAATTCAAGGCCGATGTCATACATATCTTCATCATCCTGTTCATAGTACCAGAGAATTTTAACCTCATGTCCGGCTTCACTTAAACTTTCGAGTTTAAAAAGGATGTCCTGAACAAGCTTTGATGTAGCCGTATTGAAATAGATATATTTAAATATGAATTCCGTTTTTTTAACGGGATGCGACTTATATTCATCCAGCCAATCCAGAACCGGCTGGTAAAACGAAACCACATCTTCAGGCAATGAGCGTCCGGTGATCTCAAAAATATCATTGTCCGGATCAAAAATAACCCGGGGTGTATCATTAGTCGCTTTAATATCTAATGGTTCCATAAGGTGAAATATAGTTTTAAAGGTATTAAAAGAAAACAAAACGACAAACGACTCCATAAATTTAAGAGGTATTCATTCGTCAGGACCATGAATCCGGATTGTGTTCCAATTATATTTTTCTGAAAGTATTAAACATAAGATCAAATTCATTGTATCTTTAATAAAAAAACCCATGGAATATCAACCTGCTGCTGAACGCTACAAACAATTTGAATATAACCGCTGCGGAAAAAGCGGACTGCTCCTACCCCCCATTTCACTGGGCTTATGGCACAATTTTGGAGGAGTTGACGTATTTGAAAACAGCAGGTCCATGATCCGGTGCGCCTTTGACAGCGGAATCACGCATTTCGACCTGGCTAATAATTACGGCCCTCCGGCGGGTTCTGCAGAAGAAAATTTCGGGCGTATCCTTTCAAAAGATTTTAAGCCCTACCGCGATGAAATGATTATCTCCACAAAAGCAGGTTATATGATGTGGGACGGCCCCTATGGCGACGGAGGATCTAGAAAATACCTGCTTTCCAGTCTGGATCAAAGTCTGAAACGGATGAAGCTTGATTATGTGGATATATTCTATTCGCATCGTCCCGATTACAATACGCCCCTGGAAGAAACCATGACTGCCCTTTCTGCTGCAGTAAAATCAGGAAAGGCATTATATACAGGAATTTCCAACTATCCGTCTGATCTTGCAAAAGAGGCAGCCTCTTTGCTCAGGAGCATGGGTACACCCTGTCTGATACATCAACCTAAATATTCCATGATGGAGCGATGGGTTGAAGAAAGCCTTCTGAGTGTGGCTGAAAAAGAAGGTTTTGGAGTTATTGCTTTTTCGCCTTTGGCTCAGGGTTTATTAACCGACAGGTATCTTAAAGGTATTCCTGAAGGATCAAGGGCTTCAAGAAGCGTGTTTTTAAAGCCCACTGACATTACTGAAAACAAAATAAATATTGTCCGGAGGTTAAACGATTTAGCCATTTCAAGAGGGCAATCCCTTGCACAAATGGCAGTTGCCTGGTTGCTGAAAGATACCAGAGTAACTTCCGTTCTGGTCGGATCAAGTTCGGTAGATCAGCTTAGAAACAACCTTGGCGCTCTAAAAAACAGGAAGTTTTCCCGGGAAGAACTTTTGCGTATTGAAGAAATTCTTCCCAAAAAATAACTTCCGTTTTTACAGGAATGACCTATTCATATTTCAGTACTTCTGCAGGATTTGTCTGTGCCGCCTTATAGGTTCTATAGCTTACTGTCAGAAATGCCACTACCAGAACAATGGCAATCGACAAAAGAAATTCCCCCAAGCATACTGTAATATGGTATTTGAAATTTTCAAGCCATTTATTCATCAGGAAATAGGAAAGCAACCCCGCAGGTACAGCTGCCACAAGAATTAAAAGAGAAAACTCGCGGTTAAACAGGTACACAATTCCTTTTGCAGAAGAACCCAGAACCTTTCTGAGCGATATTTCCCGGGCTCTTTGCTCTGTTGCAAATGAGGTAAGTCCGAATAAACCAAGGCTGGCAATAAAAATTGCCAGGATGGAGAAGGCAACGGCAATTTTTGCAGTTTGTCGTTCTTCCTTATAAAAGGTCTCAAATTCCTTGTCCAGGAAAAAATATTGAAAAGGTTCGTCAGAGGTAAAATTGCTCCATACTTTTTCAATTCGGGCGATGGTTTGTTTCATATTGTCTTTATTTAGCCGGATGGTAATATACCCCGTCCAATCCCACTGGTCAGGCTTAATAACAAAGACATGTGGTTCTATTTGTGATCTCAGGGAAGCATGGTGAAAATCAGATGATATTCCTATAACATTATAATAGGTTTTATCTTCTGCAGTTCTTCCCGGTTGAATGAATCGGACATTGAATGGATCTGTAATATTAAAACGACGCGCTGCTTCCTGATTGATTATAAAACAGGCCGTATCGGATCCGTATTCCTGGCTAAAATTCCGTCCTTCTTTAAGTTTTATTCTATAGGTTTCCAGATAATCATAATCCACCCAGTTTACCCACATCAGATAACTCTGCTCAGCCGGTTTACCTTCCATTTGAAATCCGTTATTATTATTGGAATATCCAGGCACAGCCGTTGAATTGGTAATATTAATTACGGAAGGTATTTTACGGATTTCATCCTTGAAAGGCTTGATCTTCTTTTGCAAACCATCAGTTCTCCGGATTACAAGCAATTGCTCCTTATCGAATCCCAAATCCTTATTGATCATGTAATGGATTTGCTTGAAAATCACAAATGAACTCATGATTAAAAATATTGATACAAGAAACTGGAATACAACCAGAACACTCCTCAATCGAATATTGGTGGCTCCTAATTTTAATTTTCCATGCATGGCCTTAACAGGAACAAAAGAGGCCAAAAACCAAGCCGGATAGCTTCCGGAGAAAAAACCCACCAGGAATGTCATCAAAACGATGCCTGGAATTACATACCACCTTGAAAAGTAACCCACATGCAATTCAGTTTGCAGGAGATTATTAAAGAACGGAAGCAATAATTCAACAAGGATAATTGCCAATGACAGGGATAAAAATGTAAGAATAACAGACTCCAGCAAAAATTGTCTGATTAATAATCCACGGGTTGAACCGACCACTTTGCGCAATCCAACTTCACGCGATCTTTTAGTGGATCGGGCAGTTGACAGGTTCATATAATTGATCCCGGCAACAATAATAATAAGTAAAGCAATTCCTGAGAATATGAAAATATATTTACGGTCGCGTGCCTGCTTAAAATCCGATGATATATCCGGGTTTGTATGGATATCACTCATGGGTTGCATATAAATCCCATATTGATTTCCGGCATCAATAAAAGACTTAAGATCCATTTGCAGGACTTTTTCAACCTGCGGACCTACATATTTTTCAATAATTTTTGGTATTTTACTTTCTACGCTGGCTTCTGTGGCTCCCTCATGCAACAGAATATAGGTTTCAAAACTATTGGACAGCCAGAAATCATCATGGGCTCGGGGATGCGTCAAAAACGAAATGAGCATATCAAATTCAAAATGGCTGTTTTCAGGGACATTTTCCATCACTCCGGTAATCGTATACAATGCAGTATCACTACCAATACGCAGGTGCTGTCCGATGGGGTCATTATTACCGAAAAACTTCTGTGATTGCTTTTCAGTCAGAACCACTGCATTGGGTTCCGAAAGTGCCTTCTTGGGATTTCCTTTGAGTAATTTCAAACTGAAGATATCAAAAAATGAGGAATCAGCGAGCGCGATTTTATCTTCAATAAATTTCCGGTCATCAATTCTTATCAGCGATTCTCCCCATGATTGCATTCTTACAGCAGCTTCAACTTCGGGAAATTCCTCCAAGAATGCTTTTGCAGTAGGAGCTGCAGTCCATGCACCTTTAAACTCGGATTCTCCCATCTTGCCTACCAGATATAACCGGTAAATGCGGTCGTATTTTTCATTGAACTTATCAAAACTCAGTTCATGAATAACAAATAAGAAAATTAGGAGACTACAAGCAAAACTAATGGCCAAGCCCAGAATATTGATGATCACATATGTTTTATGCCTAAAAATGTTTCGCAGAGCGGTTTTAAAAAAGTTTGAAAACATGAGCAGAAGATTTATAAAATATGACGAACGAACAAACCATAAGTTACAGGCAGAACGATGTTAACGGATCATTTCTTTTTTGCCGCAATAAATACACGACCCATCAGCGCGAAGGCCTTTTGTATCAACAAGAAATCCCGAACGAAAGACGATTTCGTTTCCACAATTGCTGCACCGGGTGTTTTGAAATTTTTCCAAACGTATATTTCCGGCATAAACATGAAACAGTCGTTCCTTTGTAATATTCAAAAGCTGTTTCATTGCAACGGCAGAAGTGCTTTCAATTTCCAATTTATAATCCGGGTGGTATGCGGAAAGATGAAGAATTGTTTCGGGCCCCAGATGATCTGCAATCCAGTCGATCATTTTTCTGAATTCAAAAGGATCATCATTAAGAGTAGGAATAATAAGACATGTGATTTCCAAATGTCGACCCGATTTACGAATGGCTGACAGCGTTTCCAGAACAGGAGCCAGGGAAGTACCGGTAAAAATCCGGTAAAAATCAGTATTATATCCTTTCAGATCAATATTGAATGCATCCATCACCGTAAGCAATTCCAAAAGAGGTTCTTTTGAAATATATCCGTTAGAAACCATCACATTTTTCAGATCTTTTTTTTGTGCAAGCTGTGCAGTCTCAAGAATATATTCAAAACCAACGGAAGGCTCGTTGTAAGTATAGGCTATACCTGCATTTCCTGATTGTGATAAGGCTGATTCAACCACATCCTCAGGCAAAATCTTTCTGTTGACACTTCCTACCGGGGCCTGAGAAATTTGCCAGTTCTGGCAGCACTTGCATACCATATTGCAGCCATAACTACCTATGGATAGAACAGGACGTCCGGGATAAAAATGGTATAAAGGCTTTTTTTCCATTGGATCGAGATGCACGGCGGAAATAATACCCCATGAATCTGCAATAAGCTGCTGCCCTGCATTTCGCCTTACCCTGCAAAAACCCCTGTCCCCATCTCTGATAAAGCAATTGTGAGGACAAAGTTTGCAGCGGACGCCGTCAGGTTCTTTTTCATAGTATGCAGCCTCCTTTATCATTGTTGGAACATTTTATGTATTTTTACCACCTGCTTTCTAACGGGAATCTTATGTAAAATTGAGAAAAAACCCGCTTTTTTTCTGCAATTCGTAATAATATTATATGACCTATTTTGATAACAAAGAAAGCCGGAAAGAGGTTGCTCGTTTTATGAGACGACTGTATAAACGTGGACTAACAACAACTTCCGGAGGAAATATCAGCGTACGCCTCGCTGATGGAATTCTAATAACCCCTTCAGGGTTCGATAAAGGAACGATTAAAGGCAATCAGATCGGCCTGATTTCTTTCGGCGGTGATAATTTAACGCCAGAACTCAGACCAAGCATCGAATTTGCGATGCATCTGGCCATATATAAAGTCAGGCCCGATGTAGAAGCAATTGTACATGCACATCCACCTCTGGCAACCAGTTTTACAGCCCTGGAAAAAGGAATCGATTGCTGCATCACCGCAGAAGCAAGAGCAATTTTGGGCGTTCCGATGAAAGCACCTTATGCTTTGATGGGCACGGAATTACTGGCTGCTGAGGTCGCAAAATCTGCAGCTCATAGCACTCATCCAAACGTGATTCTAATGGAAAATCATGGAATCGTTTGTTTGGGAAAAGATTTGCTTTCAGCATTTGACCGAATGGAAGTTCTGGAATTTGCTGCAAGAATGACCCTGGCCACAGGCATTATTGGGAATGTCAAAAACCTGTCTCAGAAGCAGATGCAGGAAATCGACCAAATGATGGGAAACTAATTTTTCTGAAGATTCAAATATATGTATGTTTTTTCTACAACACCGCGGTTTGGTGATATTGACGGACTTGGACATATCAATAACAATGTAGTTCCAACGTGGTTTGAAGCCGCGAGAAATCCATTTTTCAGATTGTTTAATCCTGAACTTGACCTGAAAAAATGGGATCTGATTCTGGCCCGGTTTGAGGTGGACTTCCTCAATCAAATGTATTATGGAAGCGATGTGGAAATTCGCAGCTGGATCTCCCGGGTTGGCAGATCATCTTTTGAAATTTATCAGGAAGCATGGCAAAACCAGAAACTGGGTGCAAAAGGCACCTCTGTGCTGGTTCATTTCGACTTTGTGGCTCAGAAATCAGTGCCTGTTCCCGAACAAATCAAAAGGGCCCTGGAAATACATTTAGTGCAGACTGTTGCTTAAGAAATTCTATATTTCCCGGCAAACTCTTTGGAAATATAATTGTCATAGCTCATGCACACATAGGTTGCAAAGTCAACAGCTGTGGTAACCAGACTTTCCCATGATTTGTCATCCAGATTTTCCAGATCCTTGTGCATAATCTCCTGCTTGATTAAGGAGTAAACTATGCCTGCATTAAAATTGTCTCCTGCTCCGATTGTGCTGACAGGCTCCAACGATTTTACCGGGAACACCAGCTTTTTTTGGGGAGTATGAACATAAACCCCTTTTTTGTTGGCAGTATATAAGAGGTTTTTGCAATGCTTTCCAATTTCTGCGTAAGCTTCATCCGCATTTTCAGAACCCATGATAAATGAAAAATCCTCACTGGAACCCCGGACAATATCCGCATAGGTAAAATTATCAAAAATGAGTGGTTTCAACTGATGCAAGGCATGCAGGTGTTGTTTTCGGAAATTTGGATCATAAATAACGATCGCTTTCTTTTTGTTGGCCTGGCGTATAAATTCGATGAGCTTTTTCCGTACCTCAGCAGTAACAGCGTATATGGATCCGAAAAGCACAATATCGTCTTCCTGAATCTGTGGAAAATCAACTGCCAGTCGCTTCTCAGGATATATTTTATAAAAGTCATAACTGGCATCATTGTTCTCATTCAGAAAGGCTAGGGCCAGGGTTGATTTACCATCATAATAACGGTATACATACTCGGTAGAAACATTGTTCTCTTTAAGAAAGGAATCAATGATATTTCCAACTTCATCCAGACCATATTCACCGATAAAATAAACCGGCAAATTCAGCCGGCCAAGTGTAACAGCACTGTTCAGGCATGCTCCGCCCGCTTTTGCTGTCACCGGAAGCTTATCTTTAAATAAAATATCCAACACCGTTTCCCCAATGGTATATATCTTCCTCATAATCAATGTTTCTGATTTTTTAAAAATGCATTACGAAGTTAAGATATTTTTATTTGGAACGTTTTCAGTTTTGAAATATTGTCATGACAAAGCAGGTTTATTTATATTTGGTATGTGATTTGACTAGAAAATTTATAAAAACCAATATATATGAGCCTTTTTAAACCATTGGAAACCCAACCTCAACAACCTTCAGGTGTTCAGTCCGCAGCTTCAGAACATGTAAAATGTCTGATCATCGGATCAGGACCTGCCGGATACACTGCTGCCATTTATGCTTCAAGGGCAAATTTAAAACCCGTATTATATAAAGGTATTGAGCCCGGCGGACAATTAACCACCACAACTGATGTTGAGAATTTCCCGGGATATCCGATGGGCATCACCGGTCCCAAATTAATGGAAGACTTGGAACAACAAGCGCTCAGATTTGGTGCTGATATAAGATGGGGTATTGTAACATCCGTAGACTTTTCCGGCACTCCGCATAAGGTAACCGTTGACGGACAGAATACCCTGCTTGCAGATACTGTAATTATTGCCACCGGGGCGACTGCAAGGTACCTGGGACTGGAGTCGGAGCAGAAGTTTCGCGGTTCCGGAGTATCTGCATGTGCTACGTGTGATGGCTTTTTTTATAAAGGGAAAGATGTTGCCGTTGTCGGAGGAGGTGACACTGCATGCGAAGAAGCGCTCTATTTATCAGGTATGTGCGGGAAAGTATATTTAATTGTCCGCAAAAATGCACTGAGGGCCTCCAAAATTATGCAGCAACGGGTCAAAAGTACCCCGAATATTAAAATCCTTTTCGAACATAATACCAAAGAAATACGCGGAAATCAGGTTGTTGAAGAAGTTGTATTGACATACAGGCAAGGCGAAATTGATGAAAGTGAAGAAGTAATCAAAGTTGACGGTTTTTTCCTGGCGATCGGGCACACGCCTAATTCAGAAGTATTCAAATCTTTTCTTGAAACCGACGAAACAGGCTATATAAAAACCATTCCGGGTACACCAAGGACTAATGTGTCCGGTGTGTTTGCGTGTGGAGACGTACAGGACAAAGTTTACCGGCAGGCAGTCACTGCCGCAGGCTCAGGATGCCAGGCTGCTATTGAAGCAGAACGATACCTGACCCACTTGTAATTGGATGCGGATTTGCATTGAAACTTTATTAAGTTTTAATGCAATTTTATGAATTTCTCATATAAAAAGTTAATTTCGTGCCATACAATACTTACAATACATAACTCCAATTAAAACATAACATCACCTATCAAATTATTTAATAAGTATGACACGAATTAAGAAAGTGTATCTGGAAGCATCTGAAATGCCCAGGCAATGGTATAATCTGGCACCGGATTTACCCACTCCCATGTTACCGCCATTAGGGCCTGATGGAAAACCGGTTTCTCCTGAAGCTTTAGCACCGGTTTTTCCAATGAACCTGATTGAGCAGGAAATGAGCACACAACGTTGGATTGATATTCCGGAAGAAATACTGGAAATGCTATCCATTTACCGGCCCACTCCGTTGGTAAGAGCTTATGAACTGGAAGCCGCATTAAAAACACCGGCAAGAATTTATTACAAAAACGAAAGTGTATCTCCCGCCGGCAGTCATAAATTAAACACCGCAATTGCCCAGGCCTGGTACAACAAACAATTCGGAATAAAAAAATTAACCACTGAAACAGGTGCAGGTCAATGGGGAAGTGCAATTTCTCAAGCCTGTGCTTTAATGGGACTTGAGTGCAAAGTTTTCATGGTGCGCATCAGTTTCGATCAGAAACCCTTCCGGAAACTTTTAATGAATACCTATGGGGCTTCATGTATTGCAAGTCCCAGCATGGAGACCCAGGCAGGACGCGCCATTTTGGCACAATACCCGGATACACCCGGCAGCCTTGGAATTGCTATCAGCGAAGCGGTTGAGGCAGCTGTAACTGATCCTACGGGACAGACACGGTACAGCCTGGGCAGTGTGCTCAACCATGTTATGTTGCATCAGACCATCATTGGTTTGGAAGTAAAAAAACAACTCGAAAAATTCGGAGAAAAACAGCCTGACACTGTAATTGCTTGTGTAGGTGGTGGAAGCAATTTTGCCGGAATATCTTTTCCCTTTATATACGACAAGATACATGGGGCAAAGATTGATATTATACCGGTAGAACCCAGTTCATGCCCGACCTTAACACGCGGACCCTTTTTATATGATCATGGTGATACTGCTAAAATGACGCCGCTTCTCCCCATGCATACTTTGGGACATAACTTTATTCCTGAAGCCATTCATGCAGGCGGACTGAGGTATCATGGCATGAGTCCCCTTGTTTCTGCAGCACTGGTCGATAAATTGATCAACCCGATATCCATTGACCAGATTGAGTGTTACGAAGCAGGAATTCTATTCGCCCGTACAGAGGGTATTGTACCTGCTCCTGAAACTACCCATGCCATAGCCGGTGCCATCAGAGAAGCAAAGAAGGCAACTGAAGAAGGCAAACAAAAAGTGATCGTGTTTAACTTTAGCGGTCATGGCCTCATGGATATGGTAGGATATGACAAGTACTTATCAGGAAAGTTGGTGAAACACGAAATGCCGGATGAGGAACTCTTCCAGAATCTGAAAGAGCTCGAAAACTATCCGAAACCCTGACAGGAAATCAAAAAAACAAAACCCTTCAAAAACAAAATCCCCGGTCGCAAAACCGGGGATTTTTCATGAAAGGCCTAACTTTAGGTTTAATGAAAAATACATGAAATTACACTGCTTATAAGTTATAGGCTGACTCACCATGTTCGTAAACATCCAGGCCTTCTTCCTCGATACGTTTTTCTACCCTCAGACCATTCAAATATTTCAGGGCCAGGAAGAGAATTGTACCTGCGCCTAATGCCCAAGCTGCAATGGATAATACACCGATGGCCTGACTTTTCAAAAGCGCGGCACCGTACCCATATACCAAACCCTGGCTTGAAGATAATACCCCTACCATTAAGGTACCAAAAGCACCGCATATTCCGTGAACGGATATTGCACCAACGGGATCATCAATTTTTGCAACCTTATCAAAAAATTCTACAGAAAGCACAACAAGAATACCGGCTAATATTCCTAATATCAAAGCTCCACCCGGTGTAAAGGCATCACATCCTGCAGTCACTGCTACCAATCCTGCCAATGCACCATTTAAGGTCATGCTAAGTGTAGGCTTCTTGTATTTTAACCAAACATACATCATGGTAGACATGGCACCTCCGGCTGCAGCAATATTTGTGGTTACAAAGATCAGTGAAATGGCCTTTGCATTTGCCATGCCGCTTGCAGCGAGCTGTGAACCCGGGTTAAACCCGAACCAGCCAATCCAGAGGACAAAAACGCCCAGTGTTGCCAAAGTAATGCTGTGACCCGGAATAGCTTTTGCTTTTCCGTTTGCATCATATTTACCATATCTGGGGCCCAATACTGCTGCACCAGTCAATGCAAGCATACCTCCAACCATATGTACAACAGAGGAACCGGCAAAATCGTGGAAAGGAGTGGATAGCTGACTCAACCAGCCACCGCCCCAGGCCCAATGGCCTGAAACAGGATAAATGATTAAGGAAATCACAGCGCTATACATCAAATAGGCATTAAATTTGGTGCGCTCCGCCATTGCACCAGATACAATGGTGGCGGCTGTGGCTGCAAAAACAGTCTGAAAAATCAGAAACGCCATATCCGGCATATCTGTACGGTATGTATTCTGACTGAACCAATCGAATCCTCCAAAAAATCCATTTTTGGCGCCAAACATAATCCCAAAACCAACCATCCAGAAAACAATCGTTCCGATCACAAAATCCATCAGATTTTTGAAAAGAATATTCGTGGTGTTCTTTGAGCGGGTGAATCCGGCTTCAACCAATGCAAAACCAGCCTGCATAAAAAACACAAGAGCGGCGGCAATTAGCACCCAAACGGTGTTAAGTGAGAAGGCATATTCTGAAACAGCGGTTTCCAACATACCTATTTTATCTGCAACAAGTAAAGTGTCTGTCATTGTTTTTAATTTTTAAATGTTATTCACCGCCTTCTATATACATGGCTTTATCACCCCGTTCACCGGTACGGATCCTGTAGGCATCAACAATATCAGAGATAAAGATTTTGCCGTCTCCTACCTCGCCGGTCCTGGCTGATTTGAGAATTGCCTTAACTGCACCGTCAAGGAATTTCTCCCGGCAATAGAATGTAATAAGGATACGCTCAATGGTACTGGTATCGTAAGCAATTCCCCGGTAAACCCTTCCTTCGGTTGCCTTTCCAATTCCCCTGACTTCCCAGTAGGTGAACCATTCAATCTCGGCCTGATTGAGGGCTTCTTTTACTTCGTCGAACTTCGTTTTGCGAATTACGACTTCTACCTTTTTCATGTTCATGATAATTGATATTTAGATGTTTCTAATGTCGTTATAACGAAAAGCCAACTACAACCATGAGCTGTTCCCGCTCCGGGTTCACTATTACCTGCCCATTTACAGGAATCGAGAATGTATCCGTGATCTTGATTTCTTTGGTAGTGCCGATACCGATGTTGCAGACATTGAATTCTCCGTCTGTGGTATGCCAGCCATCACCGGCGCCAAGAAATATGCTGAATGATTTAAATGCATACCCTGCCTGGAAATACATATCTCCACCTGCTGAAGCGGCTCCGCCGGCTTCGTTCACAATGTAATTTGCGCTCAGACTTAATCCCCCAATCGCATATCCGGCATTCAATTCCAATGCATGACTTCCTGCTGTATCAGAAAACTCAAAGAGCTTAAGTGAAGGATAATAATAATCTGTAACGCCCAGACTCAACCCAAAAGGGAAAGCATATGAAATATAAGGATCTGCTTCAGAATATCCATTGGCATCAAATGCACCCCAGACGCCAAGTGTCAATCCACCGGCAGTGAACTTAACTGAAGGCTGGACGGATGGACCGGTTCCAAGTTTTGTACCTCTCCATACGTAGTTTGTATAAATATCTACTCCTGTGCTGAAAGCAGCACCCCCTTTTTCTTCCTCTGCTGCTGCAGCTTCCTGAGCTCTCAGGTTCATTGCTCCCATAATCAGCATTACCGGAATAAAAAACATCCAACGGATCGTTTGCGTTTTCATAAGCTTTGTTTTAGAGTTTATAATCAATTTGACATTGCAAATATATATTTATTTTTTTATTACCCCCTTTTTTTTTATTTTTTATTTCCTTTTTTATCTTTTTTATACCTATCACCCCCTTTTTTAATATATATATTATATTTTATTTATGTTTTTTCTACCCGCTACCCCTATTTATTTGATTTTATAAAAAGTATCAGGTATTCTAAACAATGGGACCACAGACTTTTAAGGTGAGATAGACCTGAACAGAGATTCAGGCAATGGAAAGACTTCCGGCCAGTCCGTTGTGAACTTTGGCCGGAATATTCCAAAAAAAAGTCCCCGGCCTGTGGCCGGGGACTTGTATAAGAAATTGCTTATGCTCAGTGAGGCCGGCCTGTTGGAAAGGCCGGATCATCCTTGTCCGATATTGAGCGTTCAGTTATATTAAAGTGAAAAACCCACTACAATCATCATTTGCTCAAGTTCAGGATTTACAACAAATTGCCCGTTTACAGGCACAGAAAAGGTATCTGTAATTTTAATCTCTTTTGTAGTTCCGATTCCGATGTTACAAACATTAAATGCTCCATCAGTTGTAAGCCAGCCATCACCGGCACCCAGAAAAACATTGAATGACTTGAAGGAATAACCTGCCTCAAAATACAAATCTCCTCCGGTTGAACCGGCACCAGGAGCTTTATTTGGAATAATGTTCGCACTAAGGCTTAATCCTCCGATTTCAAAAAGGGCACTTAACTCAATGGCATGGCTCCCTGTTGTATCAGAAAAGTCAAAAAGTTGCTGTGAAGGGAAATAATAATCAGAAACACCCAGTGTCAATCCAAAAGGAAATGAATAGGAAATATAGGGATCAACTTCTGAATAGCCGCTGGCATCAAAATCGCCCCAAACTCCAATGGTGAAACCACCGGCAGTAAATTCAATGCCGGGCTGAACGGAAGGTCCGGTTCCCAGTTTTGTCCCCCTCCAGATATAATTCGTATAAACATCGACTCCGGTACTGAACCCCGAAGATTCTTCCGGATCCTCTTCCTGAGCTTTTACATCAATGGATGCGAGCATAAAAAATGCAACCACAAACAACATCCAACGGTTTTTAGAAGCTTTCATAATGTCTAATGGATTTAACTGTTAGTATGAACAAAAATATAACTATCTTATCGAATACCCCTCATTATTTGTGATTTTTGCTGATGATTGTTATTTTCTTTGCCACATTTTGTTGTTTTTTAACGAGACAATCCGGAGAAATGCTGTTTGAAGCCTGTTGTTAAAATTGTAAAATACTTTTAAGATTTAGTGCGCATATCAATGTTTTTTGTAATTTAATTTTTTGTTCAACAGATTAGCCAACTTCCATTTGGATTCATTTTTCGGTTCTACCTGTATGACTCGTTTAACAAAGGAATATTAAATGGATCGTTCCAAAAAAAATAACCAGCAAAGCTTTCAGAAGCAAATGGATGCATTTATTCAAAATTCATCCATCGGTATACAATTTTTAGAATGGGATGGGGCGAATCTGATTTTTGTTCGTGGTAATGACGCTTCATTCAGGTTTTTAGGAATTGACCCTTCTGCTTCACAGGGATTACCCATTGAAGCTGCTATCCCTGGTTTCAGAAACACTGAAATTCCTGCAATGCTCAAAAAAGTTGCCATGGATGGAACGGGTTATCAAAAAACGGCTATTGCATGCACGCGTAATGATGAGGAAATTTTTCTAAATATTCATGCGATTCAGGTATTTGAGGGAACTGTTGTTGCAATGCTTACCGATGTTACTGAAATGCAGCGCATTCAAAACTCCCTGAACGCAAAAAATGAAGAATTGTTCATCGCACGGGATGAACTTACCTTGAAAAATATTGAATTAACCCGCCTGAACAACCTTCTTACAAGTCAGAACGTTGAACTTGCACAAACACAACGTTTACTTAAAGAAAATGAGGAAAAATTCAGCGCTGCTTTTAAAATAAGTCCCGACTCCGTAAATATAAACCGCATGTCGGACGGCCTGTACATCGACATTAATGATGGTTTTACCAGGATGACAGGCTATGAACGTGCTGATGTAATTGGAAAAACTTCCAATGAAATTAAAATATGGGTAAATCCTGCCGATCGTGAGTCAATGGTCGAACAATTGAAAACAAAAAGTACTGTTTCCAATATGGAATTTTTATTCCGCAGGAAAGACGGAAGTATCCTGACGGGCCTGATGTCTGCTTCGGTTCTGAAATTTGGCGTGGAAACCTATTTGCTTACGGTTACCCGGAATATCGATGAAATTGTTCAGGCCAGAGCCGTTATTAAGGCCAGTGAGGAAAAATTCCAGCAGTTTGCCGAAAATATAGATGACATATTCTGGCTAACAGAAGGAGAGCAACTCATATACGTAAACAGCGCACTTGAACGGAAACTGGGATTAAGCCCCAGCCTGTTTGATAATGTTTCTTCCACCATTGAATATGTACTCCCCGAAGATTATCCCGTCTTTAAGGAACTCGTTGATCTAAAAAACACAGCCGGAGCCAAACCCATTTCAAGACAGGTAAGAATCGTTGACAGGCAGGGAATGATCCGATGGCTTTGGATACGTTTATTCCCGATTTTAAATGACCAGCATAAGGTATACCGCATTGCAGGTATAGCAAGCGATATCTCACAGCAGAAGGAAAATGAGCGCGAATTACGATTGGCAAAAGAGAAAGCCCAGGAAAGCGATCAGCTAAAATCTGCCTTTCTGGCTAATCTTTCACATGAGATCAGAACACCCATGAATGGGATTACCGGGTTTCTGGGTCTGTTAATTCGGGAGATTCCAGATAATCCTACCTGCAATCACTATGTGGAGATCATTAATAAATGCAACGAACAACTTCTGCATATTATTGATGACCTTGTGGATATTTCTAAAATTGAAGCCAACCAGATGCAACTTCAGGAGCAGGAATGTGATATCCCAGCGCTCATGAATGATTTGTATACCATATATCATCAGGAACTGGAAAGAATGAACAAGTCTTCCATCCATCTGATTAAAGATTTCAAACCGGATGAGAAAGATGTCTTCATAACAGACGAATACAGATTGCGTCAGATTATGATGAACCTGCTGAATAACGCCGTAAAATTTACACATAATGGCAGGATCGCTTTTGGATATAAAAAGCAGACAAACGGGCTTTTGTTTTTTGTAGAAGATACGGGTATTGGAATACCCGAAATACACATACCCAGCCTGTTCAAACCATTCAGACAATTGGAAAATAACGATACAAAAACCTATGATGGTTCAGGATTGGGATTATCCATATGCAAGGGCCTGGTAAAACTTATGGGCGGAGACATATCTGTGGAAAGCGCACCGGGAGAAGGTTCACGGTTTTCCTTTATGATACCCCATATCCTTCCCAGGAAACCCATTCCTTCTCCAAGGACCGCTGCCCATTCAAAGAATCCGCAGTTGGAAGGAATAAGTGTACTGATTGTAGAGGATGATGATATGAGTTACGCTTTCCTGAATGAGTATCTGTGCGGATGCGGGATGGAAATCATGAGAGCATCCAGTGGCATTGAAGCTATTGAAAAAGTCGAAAGATTTAACCCGCAACTCATCATCATGGATATCCGCCTGCCTCTTATGAGTGGTTTGGATGCGACGAAAAAACTAAGAGCCAATGGAATTAAAACACCCATTATTGCCCAAACCGCCTATGCGATGTCTGAAGACAAAAAGATATGCATGGATGCCGGGTGTGATGACTATATCTCCAAGCCCATTCACAAGGATCTTCTGCTGAAAAAAATCACGTATCACATCAGCAGGAACACTGTTTAGCCAAACTACACGCGGTTGCCCATGTAAAAACACCTTATATTAAATTGCTATATTTGCTGAGAAAGATAAACAATCATGACTGACGTAAGAACAATTTTTGAAGCCGAGGCAAAGGCCGTGTTGAATATTCCCATTACAGAGAATTTTGACAAAGCCTGTTCGCTTATATACGAGGCAGTACATATTCATAAAGGTAAGGTTGTTGCCAGTGGAATGGGCAAAGCAGGACAGATTGCCCTGAATATCGCCACTACGTTTTCTGCCACCGGCACACCTGCTATTTTTCTACACCCGTCTGATGCTCAGCATGGAGATTTGGGAGTAATACAGCCTGATGATATACTCCTTCTGGTATCAAATTCAGGTAAAACGCAAGAGATCATTGCATTATATGAGCTTTCAAAGCGATTGGGATATTCCATGAAAACCATTGTCATTACCGGAAATCCGGATAGTGAACTGGGGCACCTTGCCGATATTACAATATCCACAGGGCATCCGGATGAAGTGTGCCCTTTAGGCCTCACCCCCACTACTTCTACTACTGTTATGACTGTTATTGGGGATGCTTTAGTAGTTCTGCTGATGAAAAAGATTGCATTTACCGCAGCGGAATATGCGAAAAGGCATCACGGCGGATATCTTGGGGTTAAGTCCAGAAATGCAGCACAGAATAAGAGTTAGAATACAAATAAAAAAAAGGCGTTTCAAAAAGAAACGCCTTTTTTTATGACTTAGCTTACTGATTATCCAAGTATTGAAGCAATCCGGTCTGATTTATAGTGACCTTCTTTAAGTTTTGCCTGAACCTCAGCAAAGGCGTTAACCGTATATTCTACGTCTTCCAATGTATGTGCGGCTGTAGGAATAATCCGAAGCATAATCACGTCTTTCGGAACTACCGGATAAACCACAATGGAACAGAAAATTTTATAATTCTCCCTAAGATCCATTACAACATTGGTTGCTTCTGCAACAGAACCAGACAGAAATACAGGAGTAACAGGTGATTCAGTATTTCCCAGATTCAATCCTTTAGATTTGAAGCCTGCCTGAAGCGCTTTTACAACAGTCCATAATTTCTCACGGATTTCCGGACGTGTGCGAATCAGTTCAAGACGTTTTAAACCACCAATAACCATAGGCATGGGAAGTGATTTTGCATAAGTCTGCGAACGCATATTGTAGCGCAGGAAGTTGATGACATCTTCTTTACCTGCAACAAAAGCGCCAATACCTGCCATTGATTTTGCAAATGTACTGAAATAGAGATCTATTTCATCCTGTACACCGAAATGTTCACCAGTACCTGCACCATTTTTACCCATTGTGCCAAAACCATGAGCATCGTCAACCAACATGCGGAATTGAAATTTCTTTTTCAATTCAACAATAGCTTTCAGGTTACCCAGATCACCGGCCATACCAAATACGCCTTCAGTAATCACAAGGATCCCGCCACCTGTTTCTGTGACAATTTTTGTGGCTCTTTCAAGTTCTTTTTCCAGATTCTGCATATTATTATGCGGGAAAACAAATCGTTTTCCGATGTGCAATCTCAATCCGTCAACAATGCATGCATGCGATTCAGAATCGTAAACAACCACATCATTTCTGCTTAATACGGAATCAATGATCGAAATCATACCCTGATAGCCATAATTCAGAAGAAAACAATCTTCTTTACCCACAAACTCCGCTAACTGATTTTCAAGTTCCTCATGCTTTGAAGTTTGCCCCGACATCATACGGGCTCCCATAGGTGCAGCCATACCATAATCTCTGGCACCTTCGGCATCGGCTTGCCTAACTTCAGGCAAATTGGCAAGTCCAAGGTAATTATTCAAACTCCAGTTGAGAAGTTCCTTACCTCTAAACTTCATTCTGGGGCCGATTTCACCTTCCAGTTTTGGAAACATGAAATAACCATGAGCTACCTGCTGATATTGTCCCAAAGGGCCTCTGCTCTTTTTAATCTTGTCAAATATATCCACGATAAAAAGAAATTTAGTTAATAATAGAATCAGCAAAAGTAATTTTTTTTGAATTACAGGCAATATCTATATCAAGAAATCGGTTCCTGAATCATAAAAAGCGATGGCTTTAATAAACATTAACACTTACAGATCAAAAAACAAAAAACAAGCAATTGTATAAGTGGTAAAAAGTTGTAACTTTGCGGCATGTCAAAAAATCGTATATCTATTATAATCATCGCATTAAGCGTGATTTGGTTCACTTTTTCATGCAGCGGCTATGAAAGGATATTGAAAAGTGATGACGTGGATCTGAAATATAACAAGGCTTTTTATTTCTATAATAAAGGATCCTATACCAAAGCCGGGGGTATTTTTGATCAGCTTGCACCAATGACTCGTGGTACAAGGCGCGCTGATTCGGTGTTTTATTTTCAGGCCATGACGCAATATAAACTGAATGACTTTATCATTTCAGGACACTATTTCAATGCCTTTGTTGAAACGTTTGGAAACAGTAAATTTATTGAAGAAGCTGCCTATATGGAAGCTTATTGTTACTATATGCAATCACCCCGCCCTGAACTGGACCAAACAAGCACAAATCAGGCATTGGACGCTTTTAAACTTTATGTGATCCGTTATCCTTCAAGTCCGCGTATACCCGATTGCAACCGTTATATCGAAGAACTGAACGAAAAGTTGATGGAAAAATCATACCTGTCGGCACAGTTGTATTATAATCTGGATGATTATAAGGCAGCCGTGGTTTCTTTAGGCAACTGTCTTGCTGATTTTCCTGATTCAAAACATCGTGAAGAAATTATGTTTAAGCTCCTGAAAGCGAAATATATGCTAGCCTATAACAGCGTTTTATCAAAACGCACTGGAAGATATCAGGATGCTGTAGATGAATACTATGCTTTTGTGGCTGAATTTCCGCAAAGTGACAATAAAAAAGAAGCCGATGAAATGTTTCAGAAGGCCTCAAAGTTCATCAAAGAACCAGATGATTCAGATAATAATGAAATTAATTAAATATTAATGGAACAGAATACCGACTTTAAAAAATCAAAAGCACCTGCCTCTACCGTTACCAGGGATTTGAACATGCTTGAAGCCAAAACGGGAAACATCTATGAAGCAGTGATCATTTGCTCCAAAAGATCAAATCAGATTTCTGTTGAGATCAAGGAAGAGCTGAGCCGCAAGTTGGAAGAGTTTGCAAATTATACCGACAATCTGGAAGAAGTTTTTGAAAACCGCGAACAGATTGAAATTTCAAAGTTCTATGAGCGTTTACCCAAACATACGCTGATTGCTTTGGAAGAATTTGAAAATGATCAGATTTACTTTCGCAAAGCAGAGTAATTCGCTCTTACTATGCTGCGCGGGAAAAAAATAATAATAGGAGTAACCGGAAGTATTGCTGCTTTTAAAGCAGCATCACTCATTAGACTTCTGATTAAAGAAGGCTCTGAAGTTAAGGTTATTATGACCCCGCTGGCTAAAGAATTCATTACACCGCTTACGCTTGCTACTTTATCTAAAAATGCAGTACTGACAGACTTTTTCAATCCCCAGAACGGAGATTGGAATAGTCATGTCGATCTGGGCCTATGGGCAGATGCATTTGTTATTGCTCCCGCCAGCGCTAACACCATGGCTAAAATGGCACATGGAATTGCGGATAACCTGCTTTTAACAACCTATTTATCAGCTAGATGTCCGGTTTTCATAGCTCCTGCTATGGACCTTGACATGCTAAACCACCCCGCCACAAAGAAAAATACAGACATACTCCGGTCGTACGGCAATTTCATTATAGAACCTTCTTCAGGGGAACTGGCAAGCGGACTCATCGGAAAGGGCCGTATGGAAGAACCTGAAGCAATTATGCTGGCATTGGAAAATTATTTCTCTGCCGACCAAAAAAAAAAGTCCATTCCCGTCTAAAAGATAAAACCATACTGGTAACCGCAGGTCCTACGTATGAACCTATTGACCCTGTCCGGTTTATCGGCAATTATTCATCCGGTAAAATGGGATTTGCCATAGCTGAGGTGCTTGCATCACAAGGCTGCCACGTAATCCTTATCAGCGGTCCCGTTTCAATAAAACCTTCAGAGGCCAACATCCGGTATATAAAGGTTCAAACAGCTCTTGAGATGTATGAGCAATGCCATAAATTTTATCCGCAATGCGATGGAGGAATCTTGTCTGCTGCTGTAGCAGATTTCCGTCCTAAAGATCCTGCTGCGCAAAAAATTAAGAGAACCGGCGAAAACATGGTTATTGAATTGGAGCCCAATCCTGATATTGCTGCTTCACTTGGAAAAATTAAGAAACCCCATCAGTTTCTGGGTGGTTTTGCACTTGAAACTCACGATGCCCTGTCTCATGCAAATGACAAGCTAAAACGCAAAAATTTCGATTTTATCGTGTTAAACACCCTGAGCGATGAAGGATCCGGATTTAATTACGACACAAACAAGGTTACAATTATTGACCGGCACAATAAAAACCTGTCGTTTGAGTTAAAATCCAAGGTTGAAGTTGCCCTCGATATCGTTAACTTTATCAAAAGTTTACCTGAAAATGAATAAAATCATCCTTTGTCTCCTGTTTTTGTTATTGCCCCTGTTCGCAAAATCGCAAGAATTGCGCTGCAATATTCAAATCACCAGTTCTAAAGTACAAGGAACAAACAAACAGATTTTCCAGACACTTCAGGTTGCCATTAATGAATTTATGAATGGCAGAACCTGGTCTAATTACAAGTATACAAATACCGAACGGATCGAATGCAGTATACTTTTCAACATTCAAAATTACAGTGTCGATCAGTTTACAGGTACATTGCAGGTACAAGTCAGGCGACCGGTGTACAATTCTTCCTATAACTCGGTACTGTTTAATTATGTAGATAATGATCTGGATTTCAGATATATTGAATATCAGCCACTCGAATTCAGCGAAACATCTCATTTATCCAATTTGACGTCCCTTCTTGCTTTTTATGCCAACCTGATTATGGGGCTTCATTTTGATTCCTTTGGATTAAAATCCGGCTCTGAATTTTACCAGCGTGCAGAAAAAATTGTAAACAACGCTCAAAGCGCCAATGAAAAAGGCTGGCGTGCCGGTGAGAGTCCCGGCCGAAAAAACCGGTATTGGCTGATTAATAACATTATGAATGAAGAGTATGCTCCTGTAAGGGAGTTTGTATATTATTATCACCGTCAGGGTTTGGATATGATGTACGATAAACCTGTGGATGCCCGCTTATTAATGGCTGAAAAGCTTGAATTGCTGCGCGATGTGAATAACAACCGGCCCGATCCTTTTATGCACTTTTTTCAGGTAATTCTGGATGCAAAATCCGATGAGTTTGTCAATGTATTTCAGGGTGCAACAGACGATGAAAAAAGAAGAATTACAAATCTTCTGAATCAGATCGACCCTACACATGGCGACAAATACCGGAAAATTATGGTTTCAACGCAATAAGTTTATTATCTTGCATTCATAAAAAAAAGGGATATGCTCTGCAACCTGGTTGTCGGGAATTACGCACTTATCAGCAAACTTGAAATCGACTTTAAAAAAGGACTTACCATTATTACCGGTGAAACCGGAGCCGGAAAATCCATTCTGCTGGGAGCCCTTTCTTTAATTCTGGGCAAGCGGGCAGAAACTTCCGTGCTTTATAACAAAGACGTAAAATGTATTGTAGAAGGCACCTTTGATATCACCCATTACGGATTGGAAGGTTTTTTTGAAGCCCATGAGATTGATTACGATCACCAGACCATTATACGCAGGGAAATCGCACCTTCTGGTAAATCAAGGGCTTTTATCAATGATATTCCTGTAACCCTTGAATTGCTTACCGAACTTGGTGTAAAGCTCATCGACATCCACTCCCAGCATCACAACCTGCACCTTTCCGACAGTTCTTTTCAGATGAAAGTGCTCGACGGTTATTCCCAATCCCTGGAGCTGATTAGCAATTACCGGCAGTATTTTTCCTCTTACAAAGAAATTCAGCAAAAATACAATGCACGGGTTGAAGAGGCTGAACGTACAAAAAATGACCTGGAATATTTGCAGTTTCAGGATACACAGCTTCAGGAGGCCAAATTAAAAGAAGGCGAACAGGAAGAATTGGAGCAGGAGCTCGAAAAGCTCGAACATATTGAAGAAATAAAAACTGCACTTCAGGGCGCCACAATCCTTTTGCAGGAAGAAGGCACTTCAATTGTGCAACAGCTGAAAGACTGTCACGCTTTGATCGGAAAAATTTCAAAATTCCTTCATGGAAATGAAAATCTTTCTGAAAGACTTGATGCTTCCTATATTGAATTAAAAGATATCGCACAGGAGATTGATTCGATAAACAATCAACTGGGCTTTGAGCCAGACAGGCTTACAGAGGTAAATGAACGCCTGAATTTATTGTATACCCTGGAAAAAAAACACAGGGTCAGCAGCGTGGCAGAACTGATTACGCTGAGAGATCAGATACGGCAAAAAATCGAAACCATCGTTTCTTTTGACTCCGACCTGGAAAAATTGAGTAATGCTTTAAATGCCTCACTGGAACAGGTAAAGAAATCTGCTCACCTGTTATCCGAAAACCGGGCAAAAGCATGTCCTTCATTTGAGAATAGCATTGTCAGCATGCTGCAGGAGGTTGGCATTCCGAATGCTTCATTCTCAATTGTCCTGCAAAATATGAATGAATATACCATCAGTGGAAACGACCAAATTCAATTCATGTTTTCTGCCAATAAGAACATGAAAGGTCAGGAAATATCACGCGTGGCCTCAGGCGGAGAAATATCACGACTGATGCTCTGCATTAAATCGCTGATGTCGGATGCTACAGGTTTGCCTACCATTATTTTTGATGAAATTGACACGGGTGTTTCCGGCGAAATTGCTGAAAAAGTAGGCAATATCATCAACCGTATGGCTGATAAAATGCAAATCATCAACATTACCCATCTTCCCCAGGTGGCCAGCAAAGGCAGTTCTCATTATCTGGTATACAAAACCGAAGAAAATCAAAGCACCGTCACCCGGATGAAACTGCTCAGCAACGAGGAGCGACTTGTAGAAATCGCCAAAATGTTAAGCGGGGAGAAAATCACACCTGCCGCTCTGGAGAACGCCCGCGTAATGTTAGGAAAATAATCCCGTCCTAGTCTTCTTCATGTGTTTTTTTCAATTCAATCCACTTGGATTATCTTTGTCGCGAATATTAAATCTGTATTATGACATATAATCTGCTGAAGGGTAAAAAAGGGATCATATTTGGAGCTCTGAACGACAAGTCCATTGCCTGGAAAGTTGCCGAAAGAGCCCACAACGAAGGAGCTGAATTGGTTTTAACCAACACTGCTGTGGCTATGCGCCTGGGAGAAGTGGATGAACTGGCAAAAAAATGCAATAGCCCCATCATACCTGCAGATGCTACCAGCACAGAGGACATGGAGAATCTGATTATAAAATCAATGGAGCATTTTGGAGGTAAATTCGATTTTGTTTTGCATTCCATTGGGATGTCACCGAATGTCAGAAAGGGAATTCCATATGACAACATCAATTACGATTATTATTTGAAAACACTGGATGTTTCTGCGCTTTCATTTCACAAGGTGATTCAGATATGCAGAAAGCTCGATGCCATTAATGACTGGGGTTCAATCGTAGCTCTTTCATATGTTGCTGCGCAACGTACACTTTATGGTTATAACGATATGGCCGATGCCAAAGCACTTTTGGAATCAATTGCCCGCAGTTTCGGATACATCTATGGCCGGGAAAAAAAGATCCGGATCAATACCATTTCACAATCCCCCACCCTTACCACTGCCGGAAGCGGGGTATTCGGATTTGAATCGCTGATTGATTTTACCGAAAGAATGTCACCCCTGGGTAATGCTTCTGCAGATGATTGCGCGGATTATTGCGTAACACTGTTTTCAGATCTTACACGTAAGGTAACCATGCAGAATCTTTTCCACGATGGAGGATTCAGCAGTATGGGTATGAGTCAGCGGGCCATGAGCCAATATGACAAGAGCTTTAAAGATTGTCCGGAACATTAGAATTAAATTCCGCAATACATTCTTTACAAGCAATACCATTACTGATTTGAAAAAATTTCAAATCACTTGCCAGGGTGTGTGACTTAGTACCTTGGCATTTTAACAATCATTAAATTTGTATAGGATCACATTACGCCCACGGGGGCGCGACTTTTATCGTGATCCGCACTTAAAGCACCTACAAAGTTTCAATCCACGCGCCCACGTGGGGCGCGACTAAATGGCTGCCTTTACCTGCTGCAAAATATCCGTTTCAATCCACGCGCCCACGTGGGGCGCGACCTTTTCGTATAATTTCCTCAGCCACATCCGGCTCGTTTCAATCCACGCGCCCACGTGGGGCGCGACTTTCATTTCGATACGTTACCTCTTGTGATGCTGCGTTTCAATCCACGCGCCCACGTGGGGCGCGACTATATTGCACTTATTGAAATCTAATACTCACGGGGTTTCAATCCACGCGCCCACGTGGGGCGCGACTACAAACTTCCTGGCTTTCCTCGCATCCGACAAGTTTCAATCCACGCGCCCACGTGGGGCGCGACCAGGTGCAAGTATTCCCGGCCATCATTTAACGTGGTTTCAATCCACGCGCCCACGTGGGGCGCGACCTTTCCATATTCCTGAAATTGCGCAAGATCCGTGTTTCAATCCACGCGCCCACGTGGGGCGCGACATATATCCACGAGGATAGTGCTAATGCTATCGACGTTTCAATCCACGCGCCCACGTGGGGCGCGACATATTATCAAAACGACTTTGGAGGATTGATAGACGTTTCAATCCACGCGCCCACGTGGGGCGCGACGACCCTCCTGAGATTGATCCACCTCATTTCATTGTTTCAATCCACGCGCCCACGTGGGGCGCGACCTGGATGCAATAAGACCAATTGGGAACAATAACCAGTTTCAATC
>CAZTSR010000018.1:0-73718 GCA_964615995.1 uncultured Bacteroidales bacterium | reverse complement strand
GAAATTTTGAATAGTATTGTTCAGGAATTTGATGTAAATTCGGAACAAGCAAGAAAAGATGTCATCCATTTTCTTCAAAAACTATATGATAAAAAGCTCATTACCGTGAAGTGATTTATGAAAAAAACCAGGAATCGGGCATATTATTATTTTCGTAAATTCCGGGCATTAACCGGTGCTGAAAAGTATATCCTGGTAAAGGGTCTGCTTTTGTCATTGGTATTCTTTTTCACGGTCAGGCTTTTACCTTTGAAATACTACTTTCACCTGCTGAAATCCAGATCTGTCTCCCATCCTGTAACAGAGAATTTGGATGATGATCACAGGATGATTACAAAAAGCATTGCCAGATTGGAGAAAGTAATTCCCTGGTCCATGACCTGTCTGAACAAAGTATTGACTGCGCGTTATTTATATAATAGCCTGGGTATTGACAGCACCATTCAACTTTCCCTTTTCGAAGATCCTTCAGGGAAAAAATGTGCTCATGCCTCGTTGCTCATTAACGGGAGGCTCGACTATCTGCCGGTGCATGAAAATGTGAGAAAGATTTTTCTTTAGTAATGCTTAAATCAAAAAAAATGAAACCAGAAGAAAATATAGAAAAGAAATTATATATCCCCCCGGATTTTTATGTGCTGGATTTTGAAGAAACAAGGGGGGGTAATAATGACGAAGATTTTGAAGATAGTCAATATGATACAAATTCAGGACCAGAAGGATGAAATACACATTACTTGTTATTCTTTTATTAATTAGTTTTGAAAATATTAATGCTCAAAACTGGGTATTATCTACATCAATTCAAGGCTCAACCATTGAACCTAAGTATTCGGTTGTAGATAATCAAAATAGCATTTACATTTTATCATTTTTCAGTGATACTATTTATGCTCCATATTCCACTATCTCATATGGTAATAGAGACTTAATGGTTTCCAAAATTAACTCATCTGGTAATGTTGTTTGGAATCGAAGGATCGGTAGCATTGGTTTAGAGGTTGTTGGAGGAATTACAACGGACAATAACTCCTTATATGTAACCGGCATATACTATCGAAATTGCAGGTTTTCTACTACTGATTCTCTTATTGCCACTGGAACTACTGGGGACATTTTTATGGCTAAATACGATTTAAGTGGAACTCTTCAATGGGCAAAAAAAATAACTTCTTCCAGTACTTATGAATCGTCGCTAGATCTCAAATATTATAATGGTAATCTTATAATGTGTGGGACTTTTCGAGATAGCATGATAATTGGTAATTCTTTTAATCATGACACATTATTGGGTAATGGATATACTGCAAATTATATTGCTCAGTTCAATACCAATGGTGATCTTAATTGGGTTCATCATTTTTATGGAACTAATAATAGTTCAAGATTCACTAGAATAACTGCTTCTAATGACGGGTACTATTTTGGAGGTTATTATGTTGGAAATTTGTTCTTGGATATTGACACATTAACAAACTTTGCTACTACTACATATGATGCATTTGTTTATAAAACTGATCAAGAAGGATCTGGCCTTTGGGTAAGGCGATTTCAAGGTTCTAATAATGAAAGCTTTAAATCATTAGCAATTGATGAATTCGATAATGTTTATGCGCTGGGAAATTATAGCAGTCCTACCATATACATTGATTCCACAGTAAGCAAACAAAAAATTATAACAGGTAATACTGGAGGATTTGATACCTACCTTGCAAAATATAACCGTAGCGGAATTTTACAGTGGTTTTTAAGAAAAGGAAGCACTGCCAAAGATATTTATAACGATTTTGTTGTTCGAAACAACGTTATCTATGCCACTGGTTATTTTACAAATCAGATTATATTCAACAATGATACTCTGAGAACCAGCAGTACCCTAAATTCAGATGCCTTTGTTGCTGCATTTAACCAGATTGGAGATCCCATATCTGCAGTGAGCATAGTGGGAACAGGCAATTATGAAGACGCCGGAACAATTGTGAATATGGATGCAAGTTCCAGGGCCTATGTATCCGGGTACTATAAGTCTCCTCAAATCCAAATCGGCAATCAAACCTATACCAGCAACAACATCAACAAAAGCGATCTCTTCTTTGCCATATACCAGCAACCTTTCAGAGCCGTAATCACCGACGAAGACATGGTCTCCTGCAACGGCGCAAATGACGGGATGCTTACGGTTACGGGTTATTTCGGACGGCCGCCTTATACCTATACATGGAGCCACAATGCCGCGTTAAACAATCCGGTTGCTACCGGACTCGCACCGGGAACCTATTCAGTTACCATTCGGGATGCAGACAATAAAACAGCCAGTGTTACCAGAGATGTGACCCAGCCTGCTTCGCTCTCGATTGAAGGTGTTGTAACCCAGGTGTCGTGCTATAACGGCGGAAACGGCGCCATAGGAATTACCGTTACCGGCGGATCTTCATCCGGGACCTATACTTACAGATGGTCTACCCTGGATGGCAGCGGCATTATCCCGGTAAATGAAGATCAGAATAACTTATCCAGCGGTACATATAATGTTGAGGTTACAGACGAAAACCTCTGCACTGCCACCAAAAATTTCATTGTAGCAGAACCTGCCCCATTCGACTATACCGGATCGTTTGCCACTCCCATTACTTCTCCTCCGGGCGGGAATGGTGCGGTTACAATAAGTGTTACAGGTGGAAATACCCCTTACAAGACCTACAGATGGAACGGCCCTTCGGACTATTTGAACAATACAGAAGACATCACCGGCCTTGGCACTTCCGGACTCTATTACTTCACGCTTACCGATGCCAAAGACTGTGTTTCCGATACTTCTTTTGCTGTGTTGGATAATACTACTTTCATTGCACAGATTACCTCAAAAACCGACGTAACCTGTAAAGGCGAGGGTAACGGAACCGCAGCAGTAACTGTTTATAATGCTACCGGAACGGTGAACTATGAATGGACCGGGAAAGCTCCTACCACAAACAACACCATGAATGACATGTCGCCAGGAAAATATACCATGGTGGCTACAGATCAGGGTGGACATACGGCAACAGATACGATTACGATTTTTGAGCCTGATGAATTGTTTTTGTTCCCGCTTGAAAAACTGGATCCCCTTTGCAACGGAGACAACAAAGGCGTGGTTAATCTTACCCTTATCGGAGGAACACTTCCCTATTCCTATAACTGGAACAACGGGTATTATTCAGGTGAGGATCTGGTGAATGTGCCGGGCGGAACATACACTGTTATCGTTACTGATGCCAATGGATGTATTAAAACCACAAATACAACTGTCGTCGAACCGGCTCTGATCGGTTTATACATTACGCAGGAGGAAGAAATTCTGTGCTATGGTGATAATAGTGCTATCGCCTTGGCCCATGGATCAGGCGGGACCCCTGAAGGAACTTTTACTTATCTCTGGAATGATCCGGGTGCCCAAATCACTCCTGCCGCCAATGACCTGGAGGCAGGTAATTACTCTGTAACCATTACTGATGGTAAGGGCTGTTCAAAATCCGCATCCATCACGATTGATGAACCTGATCTGCTGACTATTACAAGTCAGGTCGTAAATCCATCATGCCCCGGAGATGAAGACGGTTCCATTGTTCCCACCCCTTCAGGCGGAACCGGAACGGGTTATGAATACGTCTGGTCAAACAATGTATATCAGCGTTTCAATACCAATCTGGAAGCCGGACGGTATACGCTGATTTTAAATGACGCCAACAACTGCATACTGAATGACACATTTGATTTGGCTGATCCCGATACGGTAAAAATTGCATCTGTCGTACCATCAAGTCCAACATGTGAAGGACTGGAAGATGGCAGCATCACTATTACTGCCACAGGTGGAACAGGAACATATGAGTATTCAGTGGATGGCGGAATTACTTACAATGATGCTGCAAACGTGGCTTCACTTTCACAGGGCGACTATGTTGTTCGCGTACGCGATGGCAATGAATGTATTTCTGAAACCACTCCGGTTTCACTCACACTGTCTGATGCCTGTGGTCTGATCATTTATGATGCTTTCAGTCCGGATAACGGCGACGATCTGAATGATGTATGGACCATTGAGAACGCTGAAAATTTCCCCGGAATCAAAGTAAATATCTTTAACATCTGGGGAATTGAAGTTTTCAGTTCAACGGGTTATGAAGAGCCGTGGGACGGAACCTATAACGGAAAGGAACTTCCATCAGGAACTTATTATTATGTGATTGATCCCGGCGACGGCTCAAAAACACTCAGCGGATCTGTTAATATTGTCAAATAATTGCCCGAACAGACATGAAGACTTACAAACCTATACAAATATTTTTACTGGCAGGAATCCTGTTAGTTTTGATCATCGGGCAGGATGTTGCAAAGGCTCAGCAAATACCCAATTTCAGCCTTTATAACATGAACCATTATATTATAAATCCTGCAGCCACAGGTACTACAGACCGCCTTTCTGTTTCACTTGCATACCGTAAGGCCTGGGCGGGTATTGAAAATTCACCCTCTGTGCAATATCTTTCTGCTCATGCAAAAGCAACGGATGACATGGGTGTTGGGGCACGTTTGTTTAACTATACCGCAGGACCTCTTAGAAAAAGCGGAATTGAAGGTACTTACAGTTATCATATTTCACTTGGAAACGGTGAGACCCGTTTATCTTTCGGTCTTTCGATCCTGCTTTACCAGTTTGGCCTGAATAAATCGGAACTGGTAGTAGAAGATATTGACGACCAGGCGTTCATGGGCAATGAAACCATGTTTGTACCGGATGCCGGACTGGGAACCTATCTTTATGGTGAGAATTATTTTGTCGGAATTTCCGTTCCGCAACTTTTTCAGCGGAACATCGATCTGAAGTCTGATGCTGTCATCCAGCAAAAACAGGTTCGGCACTATTATCTGCATGGAGGTTATGTTTTTGAAACTGGTTCCGATATTAAAATTGAACCCTCTGCCCTTTTAAAATTCATGGAAAGTGGCATTTTCCAGGCCGATATCAATGCACTGATGACCTACAAGGACATGCTCAATTTCGGTGTTTCTTACCGGACCCAGGATGCACTGTCGTTTCAGATCGGATATAAAAATCCGGATCTTTTTGTGGGTTATGCCTATGATCTGGTACTCACCGGCATCAAAAGCAATACATGGGGATCTCATGAAATCATGTTTACCTATCATTTTGCCAATTTCCTGAGACGATAACCGGATCCTTTCAATTTGCATCATTGTCCTCACATTTTATTATGTTTGTGCATAAATTATTGTTTGCATGAATATTTTATTGCTTGGTTCAGGAGGTAGAGAACATGCGCTGGCATGGAAAATTTGTCAAAGCAGCCGTTGTGCAAAGTTGTTCGTTGCTCCTGGGAATGCCGGTACAGCAACAATTGCTGAAAATGTAAATATCGCTGTTGACGATTTTCAGAATCTGGGAACTTTTGTACTCAGTCATCACATTGATATGGTTGTGGTTGGTCCCGAAGATCCTTTAGTAAAAGGCATTGCGGATTATTTTGAAGCACACGACCAGCTTAAATCCATCCCAGTGATTGGACCATCCGCCAAAGCAGCCTTACTTGAAGGCAGTAAAGACTTTGCAAAAGCATTTATGCTGAGGCATCATATTCCTACAGCCCGGCATAAATCGGTTACTTTTAAACAGATTTCTGAAGGCACCAAATTCCTTGATTCCTTAAAGCCTCCCTATGTTTTAAAAGCTGATGGTTTGGCAGCCGGGAAAGGGGTCGTCATCCTGAATAATCTGAATGAAGCTAAGGAAGAATTGCATGAAATGTTACAGGGAAAATTCGGAGAGGCCGGTAAAACAGTGGTGATTGAAGAATTCTTATCCGGCATAGAACTTTCCGTTTTTGTAATTACCGATGGCAAAAATTATAAAATTCTGCCTGAGGCAAAAGACTATAAAAGGGTCGGAGAAAAAGACTCGGGTCCAAACACAGGCGGAATGGGTTCTGTATCTCCCGTACCTTTTGCGGATAAGTTTTTTATGGAACGTATTGAAGAACGAATCATTGTTCCAACCATCAATGGGCTGCAAAGCGAAGGAATTCATTATAAGGGATTTATATTTTTTGGTCTGATTAATTGCCATGGCGAACCCTTTGTAATTGAGTACAATGCACGTATGGGTGATCCAGAAACAGAGGTGGTTATGCTTCGTTTAAAATCAGATATCGTGGACCTTTTTGAAGGTGTGGCAAAAGGCAACCTGGATAAAAAAACGGTTGCTTTTGATAGCCGCTTTGCTGCTGCAGTGATGCTGACATCAGGTGGTTACCCGGGTTCCTACGAAAAAGGAAAAGTGATTACAGGTATTGAAAAAACTTCAGGAAGTATGATTTTCCATGCTGGAACACGACCCGATGGTGACAAGGTTCTGACAAACGGCGGTAGGGTTATTGCTGTAAGCTCCTACGGTTCAACAAAGGAAGAAGCTCTTGAAAAGAGTTACCGCAATGCTGATCTCATTGATTTCGAAAAAAAATACTGCCGCCGGGATATCGGTTTTGATTTATAAAGAAGCCGAATATACATGATGATATAAATTTCACTAAATTTATATACATGATGTTATCCGGTAATGATCAGAATCTTTGACTATTTAAAACCTCCTGCAAAGTGGAAACTGGCAGTTTCCATTACAATCAGTGTGCTGGTCGGGATTGTCATTTATCTTTTTTATGTATCCCGCGCTGCTTCCTATCTTTCTGATAAGCCTGAGGCATGCATCAACTGTCATATTATGGCCCCACAGTATGCTACATGGAGCCACAGCTCGCACCGGGAAGTTGCCCATTGCAACGATTGCCATGTTCCTCATAATAATTTTGCAAACAAGTATTTCTTTAAAGCCAAAGATGGCATGCGTCATGCCACCATATTCACCCTAAGAAACGAGCCTCAGGTTATTTTTATATTGGAAGCAGGACAACATGTGGTGAAACAAAATTGTATCCGGTGTCACAGCTACACACTTAGTGATCCCAAACTGGAAGCAATGAATAATAACTTCCGCATGTATCGTGAAGACCGGCAATGCTGGGAATGTCACCGTGAAGTGCCACATGGACGCGTAAATAGTTTAAGCAGTGTACCCTATGCGCGCGTACCCCTTTTGAAAAGTCCTGTTCCTGAATGGCTCCAGCCCGGGAATAAAAACAAAAAAGAAACCACACCATGAAACCTCTACGCGATGTAATCAGTGAAAAACCCTGGATCGGTTGGGCTATGTTTGCGGCTACTATTGTTGTTGTTTTTCTTTTAGGCCTATTGGCCTCTTCAGTAATCCAGCGCAGAACAGAAGCGGTATTTGCCTATAAACCAGATATTACCTATCCTTCATGGGAACCCAGAAATGAAATATGGGGTAAAGTTTTTCCACGGGAATACCAATCGTGGTTACAGACTTCTGATACCAGCTTCCGAAGCAAGTATAACGGAAACGCCTTCATTGACATGCTTGAAGAAGATCCCAGAATGGTGGTGCTGTGGGCCGGTTATGCCTTTTCACAGGATTACTCACAATCCAGGGGGCATTATTATTCTATTACCGATATCACAAAAACTTTGCGCACCTCATCTCTGAAACCCGGTGAAGTAACTCAGCAGGTGAATACATGCTGGACTTGTAAAAGTCCGGATGTGCCCCGCCTCATGCAGACTATGGGGGTTGCTGAATTTTACAAAGGCGCATGGGACACAAAAGGGGCTCAGATTGCAAATCCTATAGGTTGTGCCGACTGCCATGATGCTGAAACAATGAATCTTAGAATTTCCCGACCTGCATTAATCGAAGCTTTTGAAAGAAACGGCAAAGATATTATGGCTGTATCACAACAGGAAATGCGCACATTGGTTTGCGCGCAGTGCCATGTGGAATATTACTTCGATAAAAAGAAAATTGAGGGTGTTGCATATCTGACATTCCCCTGGGATAAAGGTCAGAATGCCGATGAAGTAGAAGCCTATTACGATTCTCTTCAGTTCTCCGACTGGAAACATGGACTAAGTAAGGCTCCGATGCTTAAAGCTCAACATCCCGATTATGAGGTGTTTTCACTGGGCGTTCATGCACAGCGTGGCGCAACTTGTGCAGATTGCCATATGCCTTACATGAGTCAGGGAGGCGTAAAATTTACGGATCATCATATCAGCAGTCCGCTTAACAATGTTGCCAACTCCTGCCAGATATGCCACCGGGAAGAAACGCAAAGACTGGTGCAGGATGTATATGACCGGCAGGATAAAATCATTGAAAACAGGAATACCCTTGAAATTTTGCTGGTGCGTGCCCATATTGAAGCGAAGCAAGCCTGGGATCTGGGAGCTACTGATGACCAGATGAAAAAATCCTTGAACCTCATCCGCCAGGCACAATGGAGATGGGATTATGCGGCGGCAGGTCATGGGAATTCATTTCATGCACCTGTTGAAATCAGCAGAATCATTGCTTCAGGCATAGCTAAAGCACAGGATGCACGAATTGAAATCGCTCGCATACTTGCATCATTTCAGTTTAACCGGGAAGTGCCCTACCCCGATATTAGCACCAAAGCTAAGGCACAGGCGTTTATTGGACTGGATATGGCAAATCTGGTTCAGAAAAAAGCAGAATTCCTTAAGACTGTTGTGCCACAATGGAAGGAAGAAACCCGGAAAAGACAAATGGAATGGGATGCAAAACAATAAATCGTATAACTTTGTAATTCCACTATAAGCTCATTTTATGAAATCATTGCTATTTACCCTGTTCTTTCTCTTTTCATTCGTTTTTATGGATGCTCAGGTACCAGAAGGATATTTGGTACAGTATCAGCAAAATTTTAATGATAACAAAGCACTTACTGAATTTGCGTTTAATGATGCCCGTGTATGGGGTATTTTTAAAGGAAGTAACAGCTTTTACCTTCAGGGAATCCAGGACAGGCCTGTTTTTAATCGTGCTATCATTAACAATAAGATATTCGGAGACTTTATACTTGAAGCTGATGTTATGGCGGTTGCTGACAGCAGCGGAAAGATGGAAGTCGGTTTAATTCTGGGATATAAAGACTCCACCCGCTATTATTATGTACAGTTGACCAACCATTGTGACAGCCTGGCTCAAGGTATTTTCCTTATGAATAAAGGCACACAGAAACGCATTGCAGAATGCAGCAATCAGGAAGGCACGTCACTGGATCATAAATGGCATAAGATAAGGCTTGAAAGAAATATTGTTGCCAGAACCATTCGCCTGTTTCTTGATAAATCAACCACACCGCTTTTTGTGGCAAAAGATTATGAGATTGTGATGGGTTCCGTTGGCTTTGGAAGCATGTATGGGACCATCCGGATCGATAATATCAAAATCTGGTCACAGACTGTTCAGGAAGAATGGTATAAATGAGGTGATGAGGGAAAGAAGTGAAGAGGTGAAGAAGGGAGGAAGGGAAAAGGGGATGAGGTGATGAGGTGATGAGGTGATGAGGTGAGGAATTAGTAATGTGCAATGAACAATAGGGAAGTCGGTAATCGGTGAGCAGCCGGTGATCGGTAATCGGTGACCTGCCCAGCTTAGGCCTATGCATGCCTGCCTGTCTACAGAGTCCTATAAATTGAAAGAAGGAATTTCCTCGTTATTTATTGGTTTTTTATCTGATGGCAGGGTTTGAACCCATCCCGGGCCTGTACGACCGATAACCAAACCTTGAGTTCCCATATCCAGCCTATTTAAAGCACCCGGACCTTCACCGGTTGCATCAAACAGATACAGGTCATTCCCGATTTTTGCGGTAGCGATGACATGATTAAACTGATTTTTAACCGGGTACATCTTCCCGGGTTTTCCCAAATCAGAGGTGCGAATCAGAACAGGGTCACTTTCAATTCCATTCTGACGCAAGAGGTTCACCAGAACCAGGTTCAGTTCGGCTGAAGAACCTGTTTTGGTTTTCATGAATTCATTGAAATTCCGGGTTGCCATTTGCGAATAGGTACCATCCCATTTAAAATGGCTCCGGACGTATTCAACTACCTTAATTGCCTTTTCACCGTCGGTAGATTCGCTGCCTGCAATGAGATGCATGCCTTGACCAACCGATTTATTCAGATATATTCCAAACCTGTCGTGTTCAAGAAGACTCTCATTGAATTGCTGCCATGTTTTCAGCCGAAAATGAATATATCCCGATACCGAAGAATTATCAAACATGAGCGACCACTCCCCTCTGCTTTCATAATCATCATCCGTAGTAATTAAAAGAGGTCTGAATGCCCTCGGAAGATTACCTGATGATTCAAACAGATCAAACCGTACCTGGGGATAACGATAATGAGCAGGTTGTATGCTATTTTCCATATCCAATGCCGGCAGGTTTTTCATGACAATTTTTTTCTTCATATTATTGATTGCCCAAACCTTAAAGCGGTTCTCTCCGGTGTTGTACAATAGAAACTTATTTTCGGACAGATCTATTCTTCTTTTGCGGGGCCGTGTATCATACATCCATTGCAGTTTTTCGCCATATACTGATTCTTCATCCGGGGCCAAATCGCGGTTGTTATCAAAGCTTACCAGATAAACAAAAGGAATGGGGAAGTCAAATCGCACCTCACTCCAAACAGTAGGGATTTCCCTTTGAAAATACCATGTATCGAGCTTTTCAAAATCAAGGGAAGCAATTACATATCGATATTCAATTATAGTGCCTGGCGCAACCTGAGGGAATGTGAATTTCTTCTTATGCCAGCGATCATTGATTTTTATGTCTTCTATTTGATTCTGTGTAACCTTATATGTGATCGTTTTCCCATTTACCAGAACCATTGTCTGCGCTTTTAACTCATAAAAATCGTCATGCTTGTTTTTTACCTCATAGGGAATTTCTACAGTGGCATATTTGAGCCCTGCATCATTCAGAATTTTAATCCTTATATGACGGGTATAAAATGTACGGTTGGATATTGAAATGTTACCGTAATCACAAAGCACAATAGCAGGTGCGTTCTTATCGGTACCTTGTGGTAAAACAGAAAACTCCGCTGTTGTTACCTTACCCCATTTTACAGGAAGTTTTTCTTTGAACGCGGAAAATGCCGGTAAAACCGATGCGAAAAACATCAAAAAAATGAATCCGGTTCTTTTCATGACTTTAGGTATTTGGTATTCATAATCAAGCAATTTCTATGCCATATCATAAATCCGGTGGCGCTTCCTGTTGATAAATATATTCGCCTATTCATCAGAATTTTCTATTTTTAATCAGTAAACTACAACTTCGGGGCATTGATGCATAAATTCGCTTTCATGGCATTTCTGATAATGCTGGCTATGTTGCTGGTTAAGCCTGGATTCACACCGGGACAAAGCAATGAAACACCATCTTCAAAAAATCTGTTTTCCGTTTATCAGTCTCTGAATGATACTTCTTTAAATGCGCAGGCTTTTGCTACTGCCATGATGGGATTCAAAATCCTTCAGGAACAAGGCTCCCTGCAAAAGAAGGACATTATTACCATTATAGATTACAGCAAGCCGTCGGTTGAAAAACGTTTTTATGTCATTGATCTGAAGACAGAAAGCATATTATACAAAACCCTGGTAGCCCACGGAAAAAATTCAGGAGATTTGTTTGCCAACCGATTTTCGAATAAAACACAATCGCATCAGACCGCTCTTGGTTTTTATGTTACCGGTAAAACTTATATCGGAAGTCAGGGGTATTCGCTGCAAATGCATGGAGTTGATACCGGATATAACGAAAATTCAGCGAAACGTGCTATTGTAATTCATGGAGCACGATATGCAACGGTTCAGTATATAAAACTGTATGGCAGACTTGGCAGAAGTTTTGGATGTCCGGCATTGCCACCGGAAATAACCACTCCAATCATTGATTTGATAAAGGAAGGAAGTCTGATATTCAGTTATTACCCCGATAAAGATTATTTTGCCTCTTCCCGTATATTAAATATCTATCAGGCGGCAAATTTGCATAATGCTGTGCTTTAAATACCCATGAATTGAGCCAGATATTCAAGCTCCTTTTCATCCCTTCCGTAGATATCTTTATAAAAATACAGGTGTCCTTGATCATCTCCTTCGCAGGTAATGTAGGTGATGGTAATCGGTAATGACGATTGTATGGTAAATTCTCTGTGTTTTCCGGCCTGCATCAGACCAGAAAAATCGGTCGTATCTGAATTGTACTGCCGTAATATATAATTTGCCAGCCTCTCAGGATGCTGAACACGGACACATCCATGTGAGAATGCGCGAAGATCCTTTGCAAATAATGACTTGCTTGGTGTGTCGTGCAAATACACTGCATAAGGATTGGAGAAGATAAATTTTACCTGCCCCAAAGAATTGTCTGAGCCTCTGTTTTGGCGAAAAGTATAGTTAAAATCGCTCTCATTCATATTTGCCATATCCAGATCGGAGGCATTCACTACTTTATGATTCCGGTCCAATACCTTAAATCCGTTTCTTGACAGATAGGTGGAATCTGTTTTAAGTTTGGGAAGAATTTCGTGAACAGCGATTTTTTTAGGAACATACCACATCGGATTAGCGATGATGCGTTCCATTTTTCCTGTCAGTAACGGAGTAGGTGTTTTGGGATTTCCAACGATTACCCGCAATGTGTCTTTAACGGTATTCGATTCATATATTTTCAACCGGTAAGCAGGTATATTCACATAAAGCATGGTGGCCTCGGGTTGCCTGTTTTTCCGCAACCGGTCGAGATTCAGAGCAAGAACTTTATATTTATACAATGAACTTAATTGCAATGCCTGAATGGTATTTAACCCTGGCTTGCCGTCTGAAATGAGCCCGTTATATTTTTGAAATTTCTTCAATGCGCTGATCATATCCCCGTTCGCATCTTTAATGTAACCGCCCTGGATAAGTGCCTCTCTAATCTGCGTATAAAGTGCAGCAGAATCTTTATTGGGATAAGTGATTTGAAATGCGTGGTCGTTTAATATATTGGAACGGACAAAAGATTCACTGGCAATTCGAAGGTTCTGGTACTCGGGGAAGCGGGGTTCCACAGATTGCATGCATTCAATAACGCGATTGTGGGCAATGCCATGAATTAGTATTTGCGGAAGACGCGAAACCCAATTATTGCTGTAAAAAGAAGAGTCGATAATCTGGTATCCCGAATGAAGATGCATCATCATCTTTAAGGAAGCATCCGTCAGCAATATTTCCAGTTTCATATTCTCGGACTCATTTCCGGATTTAAATTCGGGACTTAAATTTTTCTGAAGCTTCTGAATCGCCTGAATATGATAATTCGATGGTTCCAGACCATACTCATGTGCATGCTCAATCATATAAAGAAGTCCTGATGCGCGATCACTCAGTGTATTAAACCGAATCCAAACAGGTTTATAGCCGTTTTGAAAATAAAAGCTGCGCAAGTAGGCAGTTTTTAGGATCTTTTCTCCATCAATAACCTGATTGTCATCTGAAGATGTCACCAGAAATGTCCTTAATGAATCTACCATTTCAGGTACAAAATAGTCCTGTTCCAGGTAACTGAGATTATCCGGGTTTTGCTGATAACTGGTACTGATTAATAAAACAAGAGCAAAAGGAAGTATGGCAAGAAAATAACGAAACGACTTTTTCTGAAAAGTCAAATTATGTATGAACGTGTCAGTGTTGGTATTTGGGGTGCTGCAACCGATGTGAGCAGTTTTGTTCATGGTTCCCTTGTTTATGGTTTTTGGTACATATATACGGCAAAAACCATATCAGCTTGAAACTTTTTACATGAACAACAATGGTGTTTTGATGAATCAACAAAAAAGAGAGAGGCGTATAAATTATGCCTCTCTGTATTCCGCATCTATCTCTTGATTGATGTTAAAACATTTGATCCCAATAGTTTACCATCAGTACTATAAGTTTCGCTCTTTATCAGACCCGTTCCTTTTGAATACCAGTCTGTGGCTTTGGTCTTCACGTTAATCATCATTTTTGCGGCGACATCATAACTGATTTTATAGCATTCAAAAGTACCTGCAGGAGTGGTTACAGATTCTGTCCCCACAACTTTACGATTCGTAACAGTAAATGACATATTCATAATGGTGGTCCCGTTGCTGGAAAAAGCAATCTTCATCGACCCGTCTTTTAACAGGTCTCCGGCTTTCATATTTGAAGGAAGTTCCAGACTTCCACCTTCTATTTTCATTTCATAATCTTTATAGGCCTCCATGGACTGCTGACCCATCAGATTCTTCATATCAATGAAGTATATGCCTGCTTCACACCGGGCTGTCAGATTGGTTGTACCAATACTCTTACCTTTTGAATCAAAGGCTTCCGAGGCTACTTCAATTACATAACCATTGCCTGTTTTTTTCACATCGGTAATTTTCTGAATGCTTGAATTGGTGGGGTTTCCTTTTTTATCAAATTGCTTATACTCAATTTGGGTATTTACAGCATCGGGATAATAAAGGGGACATTCCTGAGCAATTAATCCTGTGAATAGGAAAATGCCCAATACTAAAGTAAGGCTGGCTTTTTTCATAATCTATTTAATGTTTTGAAACAAAACTATATAAATTATCTGACCTCTGAAATGATCTTTCTGAAAATTTGGAATCATATTTGCTGTATTTTGCACGAACATGCTATTAAACTCAAAACTCCGGATATGAAAAAATTATTTTCTTTCCTCATCATTGCAGTTCCTTTCTGTTCCTTATGGGCAGAGGAATCCAAAGAAGTATCCTCCACCATTACAAATGTAACCGTATATTTGCGGGGTGCACAAGTTACCCGTGAAGCGAATATCAATCTTCCCAAAGGTTCATCATCCATAATTTTCCGGGAATTACCGGTTCAAATCAATCCACAAAGCATCCAACTCAAAGGAGAAGGTAATTTTATCATTCTTTCCATAGCCCATCAAATTAATTACCTGTCTCAGGGTAGAAAAAGCCGGGAAGTAAAAATGCTCCGGGATTCCTTAAAAATTTATGAGGATCAGTATGCTCTTTTGGATGGTTTATTGCAGGTTCTGAAAAGTGAAGAAGATATGCTGCAGGATAACCGCGATATCAGCAGTTCGGAAAAAGGGGTTGTTCTTGCCGAGTTGAAGCAGTCTGTTGAATATTACAGAACACGCCTTACAGAGATTAAAAAGGAACAAATCCGGATCAATCGTGAATCAAGAAAAGTAAAAGAAAAACTCGACCGTATTCAAAGTCAGATTGAATCGCTCAATGCAAAAGAAAATCAACCTACGTCAGAGATCTATGCCACTGTTTCTGCGGATGCAGCAGTTTCTGGAAAATTAACACTATCATATACCGTATTGAATGCCGGATGGACTCCTATTTATGATGTAAGGGCAAGCGATGTGCAAAGTCCCGTTCGTCTGTTTTATAATGCAAATGTAATCCAGAATACAGGAGAGGACTGGAACCAGGTTCATATCCGGTTGTCAACCGCAAATCCGGAACAACAGGGGGAGAAACCCGACTTGCAGCCCTGGTTTATTGACTTTCCGCAATTGTTTGCACCCGAACCCGTGGCAATGTATAATACCGTTCGGTCTGCAAGTAAAAAAGAACTGATGGTTGCTGACGAAAAAATGGTGGAAGAGGAAGCTTATGCTTCACCAACAGTTGCGCAATATACCGATATAAACGAAAACCAGACCAATATGGAATTTGTAATCCGTTTGCCTTATAATATTCCCTCAGATGGTAAAGAATATACCATGAACATTCAGGATTTCAGTTTGCCCGCGCTATTTGAATATTACTGTGCCCCGAAACTCGACCGGGAGGCATTTCTGATTGCCAGAATCACAGGCTGGGAAAACTATAATTTGCTGAGCGGAGAAATGAATCTGTTCTTCGAAGATACATATGTTGGAAAATCCAGGCTTAATGTCAGAAATACGAATGACACCCTTGATGTATCGCTCGGAAGAGATAAAAGCATTATTGTAACCCGTGTAAAACTGAAAGATTTTACTGAAACCAGAACCATTGGCAGCAATAAGAGAGAAACCAGGGCCTGGGAAATTTCAGTCCGCAATAACAAAAAGCAGAAACTCCAGCTCCGACTGGAAGATCAGTTGCCTGTTTCCATGAATAAGGATATAGAAGTAGAGCCATTGGATTATTCAGGTGGAAAACTTGAAAAAGAGACCGGGATCATTACCTGGAAATTGCAGATTGAACCTGCAGCAGAAAAGAAACTGAAGGTGTCGTATGCAGTGAAATATCCGAAAGACAGGCAGGTTAATATAGAATAGCCGGCAGTCAGCACGCTAACTGATCCATTCCATCGAATCTGCCAGGTTGGGTTTTGGTTTTGGCTTATGTTCTCCTTTAGGTCTGCCAATAACTACAAAAGCCAACGCTTTTTCAGGAGCTTTGATATGGAGCATTTGCTCAATTTCGGTCCGGGCAAACATTGCACCGCTCATCCAGCACGCACCATATCCCATATCCACAGCAGCTAATAAAATATTCTGAATACTGGCTCCTGCGCTTTGAATATCAGGGTAGTTTCTCAGGAGGTTGATTTCATCATGACTCAATTCTACAGCACTTTCAAGTACTGTTTCATAGGGGCGGGTTACCAAAACCAACAAGACAGGTGCTTCTTTAAAAAAAGTAGAAAACCAGGTTACCTGTTTTTTGATATTGAGAGCTGCAACTGAACGGGTAGCCGGGATCTTATCTATCTTTTCAGCCACCATTTCTGCCATTTCATGAAGAAGGTCTTTACGGGTAATGGCAATATAACGCCATGGCTGATAGTTATTAACGCTTGGCGCAAGTCCGGCAAGCCTTACCATCTCTTTGATATCGTTTATATCAACCGGATCGTTACTAAAATTTCTGACGCTTGTGCGTGCTTCGATTGCGACTTTTAGCTCCATAAGGCGGATTTATTTTTACCTAAAATAGAATATTTTTAGCTAAAAATGAAACCTGCCAGCTTATTTATTGGTAGACTGTACATCGTGTTTATAGACGAAAAAAGTGTGAATTCTTAAGAACATTTGAGCTTCACTATGATGGTGTCGGATCAGGATTATCAATTATTTTTGTTTGCTTTGAAGAACTCTTCAAAGTATGACTTTAGCCAGTACTCGGAGAAATCACTAAAAAGAAGAATCCTGAAGGTTCTGACTGATCACTCCTTAAATATCAATGCACTGGTTGCTAAAATCAAAAGTGACGCTGAGTTTGTTGAAAAAATCGTTAAAGAAATTACAGTAAATACTACTGAACTGTTTCGTGATCCGCAGGTATGGCAGACCATGCGATTCACGATTCTTCCAAGATTTAAGAATAATGCGGTTATCAATATCTGGCATGCTGGCTGTTCGACAGGACAGGAAGTATATTCCATGCTTATACTGCTCAATGAAATGGGAATGCTTGATAAGGCCCGGGTTTATGCTACTGACATAAATACAGATGTAATGGACATTGCCCGGCAGGGAGAATACAAATATCGGTTCAACCTGGCCTATCTGGATAATTTCGACAAAGTGATCAAGGAAAACCCTTATAACTACGACGAATATAATGATGTGCCCTATACAAAATACATGGAACTTGATAAGGCAAATGATACCATTAAATTGCTTCCATTTCTGAGAGAAAAACCTGTGTTTAAGAAACACGATCTGGTAACTGAGGGAAATACCCTCTATGTGAAATTTGATTTGATTTTGTGCAGAAACGTGATTATCTATTTCAATTATAACCTGCAATGCAGAGTTTTTGATTTATTTCATCAAAGTCTGTATGATACCGGTTGTCTGGTCATGGGAATGCATGAAACCATTTTGGGCACACCCGCTTCCAAATTTCAAAAAAAAGGTCACGCTTACTTTAAAAATTGAGACGGATACGAAATATTTGATTAAATTGAAGATTTAAAGTTTATTTACAATACCTGAGCAATGAATATAAAAACATCGGATTCTTCTACGAAAAATAAAATATTCCTGGGCTTCTGGTTTGTCCTTTTTGCCACCTTGATTCTCCTTGTAAACTGGCTTTTTCATTTGCCTGTAAACAAGGCCGACTGTCTGATTGATAATTTGGAACACACTGAAAAATTCATCAATAAGCTTTCATCAAAGCACGCACAATTTCTTTTAAGCAATAACCGTGAAGACAATCCTTTTATAGTTTCCAACGAACAGGTAGAGAAGGATACCCGTCAGGTCATTCGGGATATTAAAGGTTCCATTCAACCCATCCTCATTCATAAGGGCTTAAACCGGAATGAACAGATGAATGATTTGCTTAATGCATGGATCCGTACACTGAATAATTATGAAGCCAGCCTTACCAATCTCATTCTGGTTACCCACGAAAGAGGAAACAAACACAACGGAATGGTAAAACAATGGCTTGAGATGAGCCGGCAAATGACTGTTCTTGCAGCCAATAATTTTGAAACCCTTCAGAAGCTGAGCCTCATCAGGCAAATGGAAAGTGATTTTATGATTTACCGAAATATTAAAACGCTCGAAAACATTTCCATAACCATTGAAGAGTTAAGAAGCAATACAGATAACCCTGATCTTTTGCTAATGATGGATCAATATACTGCAATGACGGCCGGACTTGCAACCATAGAAAAGCGTCTTGGCATTGCAGCACCACAAGGTATTATCCCTGAGCTTGAAAAATCCATGGTTCAACTTCCTGAAATATTCAGTCAGATCTCTGAAGAAGTCAGCAATTATGCCCGGAAAACCCGGATTATATGGAATATAATGGCATATACTCTGATATTACTGATCATTGCAACTTTCATTTATCTGTTTGTAAATGTCATTTCGCTTATTGAGCCTTTAAAGCAAATGGCTGCTTTTGTAAAAAGAATGAGCCGGGGAGAACTGCCCGAAAATGATTTCTTCGTTGGAAACCTGAGTGATATGCAACACATAAAAAGTTCACTGAAAATGCATATTCAGTCTCAGAGTGAGAAATTGAGCTTTGTGCGCGCTATGAATGAGAATGTTCTTGATCAGCAACTTAAACCGGCCAGTGAGGATGATCAATTTGGAACAGAGCTTGCCCGATTACAGCATAAAATCAAGGAGAATGTTCAAAAGCAGGCGAAGAATGAAGAAGACAATATTGTGCGCAGGTATATGAATGAAGGCCTTGCAAAATTTGCTGGAATCCTCCGGTCCAGGAATGAAGAAATTCATACTTTGGGTGACTCCTTTATTCAGGAACTTGTAAAATATCTGAATGCCATTCAGGGTGGATTCTTCATTTTTGAAGAGTCGGGGTCTGAAGGTCCGGTTTTGCGTTTGATCTCTTCATTTGCTTACAACCGCAAGAAATACCTGGATAGAACCATTGCCTATGGTGAAGGGCTTGTTGGAACGTGTGCCCGGGAAAAACATTACATGAATCTTACCGAAATACCAAAGGGATATATCACCATAACGTCAGGGCTTGGTGATACACCTCCGAATAACCTGCTCCTTATCCCTGTATTGCACGAGAATGAACTTCTTGGAGTATTTGAAATCGCTTCTCTGAAACGATTCAAACAACATGAAATAGAGTTTTCACAGGAAGTTGCCCATAGCCTTGGAGCGACTCTGGTGAACACCCGGAATAATCAAAAAACTGCTGAATTGCTTGCAAAATCACAGAAACAAGCTGTGGAGATGGCCGAACAGGAAGAAGAAATGAGACAGAATATGGAAGAACTCAAAGCAACTCAGGAGGAATCAGGCCGAAGAGAAGAAGAATTAAAAGGAATAACGGATGCTCTGGGAAGTGCTTTAATGGTTGTATCTTATGATACAGAAGGTTATATCCTGGATGTCAACGACCGCTTCTGTCATTTTACAGGGCTTAATCGTTATGAACTGATTGGTAAAAGCCATATTGAAATCTTCAAGGGAACATTCAAAACCGATGCTGAATTCTGGAAAAAAGTAGAGGAATCCGATGTACAAATTGTCCGTGAAACCGTGCGGATCGGAAAAAAGACCATAAACATTCATGAACATTTTGCGCCTGTACGTAACCGGAATAACATCACTGTTAAATATATAAATTTTATATCTGATGGCCGAACTGGGAATAGTTGATATTCGTGAGATTAACAGGGTTATATTGTCCGTATATAACTATGATTTTTCATTTCATGCACTGACTTCCTACAAGCAGCGTTTGGAACGTCTGATGGGTATGTATTTTATTGAATCAGCTGAAGGCCTCATCCGGAAACTGCAAAATGAACCAGGCTTCTTTGATACTTTCCTGTCAGAAATTCCTGTGCCGTCTACCGAAATGTTCAGAGACCCCTCCTTATGGAGATGGTTGAGAGAGGAATACTTCCCGAATCATCAGGACAGGCCATCAGGAAAACTCAGAATATGGTTTCCATTCTGTGTTTCAGGAGGTGAGCTATTCACTTTGACCATTCTGTTAACCGAGATGGGGATCCTCGATAAGGTTCAGATCATCGCTTCCTCGTTAAGTACTAAAAGCATTGATACCATTAATCAGGGAACCTACGATCTTAAAAAGTTGGAAGTATCTCAGGAAAATTATAAGCGTTATAATGGTTTGTACGATTTATCAAATTATTATAAGCAGGATGGCGATTATGTGATCAGGAATACAACAGTGATTGAAAATGTTGAATTCCAAAAGGTAAACCTGGTCTTTGATCCCGCTCCACAAAATGTGAAGTTAGCTATATTCCGTAACAATCTCATATATTGCAACCCTACCCGACAGGAAGCATTGCTTCAGATTATACACCGCTCCTTATCTGCTTCAGGTTATTTAGTATTAGGCATCCGTGAAAAAATATCGGGAATGGCTGCAGCCAGGGATTTTGAAATTGTAAATGAAACGGAAAGTGTTTACAGAAAAAAAATTTGATGGTGGCTATGATGTATAAAGCAGTTATAGTAGGCGGCTCAGCAGGCAGTTTTCAGGTGATTACCCGGATTCTGAATGCCCTTCCCAAAGATTTCCCTTTACCGGTGCTCCTCTGTCTGCATAGATTAAAGCATGTCAGATCCGGATTTGTGGAGGCACTTTCATTAAAATCAGGTATTCCTGTCGAGGAACCTTATGATAAAGAATCTTTAAAGCCAGGCCGGGCATACCTGGCTCCGGCCAATTATCATATGTATGTTGAACTGGCCAATCGGATTGCTTTATCCACTGAAGATACTGTAAATCACAGCAGACCGTCGATAGATCTTTCGTTTATGACTGCTGCAAATGCCTATAGGGAGAAGCTTATTGGAATCATACTTTCGGGTGCCAACAGGGATGGAGCAGCAGGGCTTAAAAAGGTACATGACAACGGAGGCGTTTGTATCGTACAGGATCCTAATGAATGTGAAGTAAAAACGATGACACAATCTGCCCTGCAACTTACCAAGGTGGATTTCGTATATAGCACAGATCAGATCATCAGTTACCTTCAAAAGCTAAGATGAGCTAATGACAAGTCTTCCAACATATAGAAAAATGAGTATCATTGCCATTGCTGCAATGGCAGCCTTCTGGTTGTTAACTCTAATCTCTTTATGGAATTCCGTCCTTACAGGAAATGTTCGGAATGAAGGATGGGTAGTTGCATTTGTAATTCTTGAATTTCTTACCGGCCTGTTCTTGTTTTATCTGGCCTACGTAAGTGCTGACCATTCAAGAATTGAAAATGTCAGAAAAACAGCTTATGAATCCGGAAAAAACGAAATCTTAGCTGAAATTGAACGGAAAAAACAAGCAGAAACAGACCGTAAAATGCAGGAAGAACAAATCAGCAGCACCGCTGAATTGATCCTCTCTTCTATTCAAAACAGCCGCTCCTTAAATTCATTGTGCTCTAAATTATTGAACGCTCTTGCTAAAGAAATTGGTCTCGTACAGGGCGTTATATATATTAAAAATACTAAGGAAGAGTCTTTTCTTCCTGTTTCTGAATATGCGATTACTGATCGGAAACCTCAACCCTTTAAAGAAGGCGAAAACCTTGCAGGTCAGGTTGCAATTAGTAAGCAATCGTTGACTATTTATGATATCCCGGAGAATTATTTTGTTGTGGCATCGGGATTAGGTATGGCGCAGCCCAGATACCTTCTTATCACACCTGTTTTATCAAATGGCCAGGTTCTGGCAATTTTAGAACTTGCATTGTTCATAAAGCCTGATCAAAATACCGAAAAAATTCTGGAAATTGTCTTTACTGAATTAGGCCCTAAATTCCAAAAATATACCACCGACTGAAAATGAAGGAAGATAAAGGAAATATTCTGAATGATATTGTAAAGTCGGAATCGTTCAAACTGGCTTTAAAAGTGGGTTTGGCCTTTCCTGTTCTGGCATGGATTATTGAGTTTATCCGGACAAAAACTTCCATATCCATTATTGGGTTTGCTCAGATACATTCTTTAAATCCCCTGTTATACATTACAGATATTGCTCCTTTCGTTATGGTAGTCGGTGCTTATCTTCTCGATAAAAACAGAATTATCACCGACAATGAGTTTGTTTCTCAAATTACACAACGTGATGCACGTATGAATGCCATGGCCGATTTTGCAAAAAAAATCGGTGAAGGCGATTACAAGACTGAATTAATCGTTGATGATCATGACATTCTGGCCGAATCATTGCTGATTATGAGGGACAACCTGCTGGAAAGTTCCAAAAAGGATATGGAACAAAGCTGGATTGCAGAAGGAAAAGAAACCATTTCTCATATTCTGAGAGAGCACAATAAAATTGACGAATTATCCGCACAGGTGATACAGACGCTGGTTAAATATACACGGCTGGTACAGGGTGCCATATATTTGTACAGCGAAGAAAAGCAAACACTTGAATGTGCTTCCACCTATGCATACGATCGCAAGAAATATCATAAAAGCGAATTCAGGGTTGGATACGGCCTGATCGGGCAATGTGCTTATGAAATGGATTATATCTACCGTACTGAAATACCTGACAATTATTTTACAATAACATCCGGATTGCTTGGTGAACAAAAACCAAGAAGTTTACTGCTTATCCCGCTTATCACTGATGAAAAACTGCAGGGCGTTATAGAATTTGCCTCTCTGGATAATTATATTCCGAATCTGACCATCCGATTTTTAAAAGAACTGGGAGAAATTATCGCCAGAACTTTTTCCAATCTTAAAATAAACGAAAAAACAGAAAAGCTCCTGATCGAATCACAGCAAATGACGGTTGAACTTCAGGAAAATGAGGAAGAGTTGCGTCAGAATGCTGAAGAAATGCAGGCCACCCAGGAAGAACTTAAGAAATCGAACGAACACCTGGAAATGCAGATTCGTGAGGTTGAAAATGCACAAAAACGACAGTTCTCCCTGCTTGAAAATGCATCTGAAATCATTGCCATTTATGATGAAAACATGGTAATGAAATATGAAAGCCCTTCTGTTGTTAAGATCCTTGGCTTTACTCCGGAAGAAATGATGCATGGAAAAGATATGGATCGTTTAACCCGGAAAGGTGAAGCCAGCATGCGAAACATGTTTAAGCAACTCCTGGCCAATCCCAATGAACCGGTTACGATTCTGTATACCTATATGAAAAAAGACGGTCAGAAAATTTTCCTTGAAGCTACCGGCCGTAATTTACTGAATGACCCTGCTATTCAGGGAATCATCATCAATTCAACGGATATTACAGAACGCAAGCGCGCTGAAAGAGAAGAAAGGTTGAAAAGCAAAATGCAGGCTCTGTCTGAAAACTCTCTCGATCTCATTATCCGTCTGAATACCCTTGGTCAGTTCTTCTATGCCAACCCGGTTGTCAGCAATTTTATGAATATTGAGCCTAAGGAACTCATCAATAAATCCCTGTCTGAAATTGCAATTTCACCGGCCCTGCAACAATATTTTAAGGAAACCATTGATACAATCAAGAGTTATCCGAATAAAACCCAGTCAGAAATTACTGTGCCATCTATTATCGAAGGCATACAGTCGGAAAGGATTATGAGTTTTGCGGCCATTCCCGAGTTCAACGACAATGAACTCGAAACCATATTGTTCGTTGGCCATGACATTACAGAAGCCAAGCAAATTGAACTTGAAATCCAGGATAAAAACCGGAAAATTGAAGACTCCATTAACTATGCACAACGCATTCAAACTTCTATTCTTCCGGATATCCGTTCGGTTCGGGAACATCTTCCCAAGTCGTTCATATATTATAAACCCCGCGATGTGGTAAGTGGCGACTTCCCCTGGTTCTTCCACAGAGGCAACGATATCTATATTGCCGTAGTTGATTGTACAGGTCATGGGGTGCCAGGCGCATTGCTTTCATTTGTAGGCTATTTCCTGCTGAACAACATTGTAGACCATGAACGAAAAATGACTGCTTCTGATGTGTGTGATATGTTGCATTATGGCGTTCGCCGTACTTTGAAACAGGATACCGAAGAGGCTGAGGCACGTGATGGTATGGATATTGCATTTTGCAAAATCAACCACATGGATAAAGAACTGCAGTATGCAGGTGCACACCGGCCTCTGTATCATCTGAGGGATGGGGAATTATTGGAGTATAAAGGAGACCGGAAAGCAATTGGGGGTATTCCTCACAGAAAAAAAGAAGAGGAAAAATTCACCAATTATGTGATCAAGTATAAACGCGGAGATAAATTTTTCTTCTTCTCCGACGGACTACCCGATCAGCTGGGCGGACCCGAAGAAAAAAAATACTCTCCGAAACGCATCCGGGATCTCATTGTTGAAAATAAAAACCTTGCCATTGAAAAATATAGTAACCTTTTCTCTCAAGATTTCGAACAATGGAGAGGTGACGGTAAACAAATAGACGATGTCTTATTGATTGGAATTGAATTTTAGTAATATTGTATTATAAACCAAGTAACCAATGGATAATAAAAAAGATGTGAAAGGCTTTCTGGAGTTCGTTTATGAATTTTATAAATCGATGAAAGCTCATGAAATTACCTTAGTATACGAAGGTGAAATTACTCATCAAATCACTAAGGCGTTTACATCTCTTACTGAATCTAACATGAGTAAGGAGGATGAACCTAATTCGGTTCAGAGAAAAGTCTTCCATGTTATGGTTGAGTGCCTGCAAAACATCAGCAAACATGCCGATGATTTTACCTCCAACGATTATCTGTTTTCAGGCAGGGGCATTTTCCTGGTTAGCAAAGGTGAGGACGAGTATTCAGTTACTACGGGGAATGCTGTTGAGAATGATAAAATTGAATATCTCACTGAGCTCCTGGAGAACATAAACCGTATGGATAAAGAAGAACTTAAAGAACTTTACAAAAAGCAAATGAAAGAAGGCCGCCTTTCTGAAAAAGGAGGTGCCGGCTTAGGTTTCATTGACATCAAAAGAAAAACCAATAAGGAACTGGAATATCACTTTCTGCCTATCAGCGATGATACTTCCTTCTTCCTGCTGACATCTACTATATCCAGATCTGACAATTAAAAAATAACTACATTAGCTATATGGAAACGATCAAAATTCAAGGTACTGAAGACACTCCCAAAATAATGCTGGATGCAGAGAATGAAATCTTTGAAATCAGCGGACGCTCATTACCTGAGGATGTGAGCTCATTTTACGAGCCTGTCCTGAATTGGCTTAATGAATATGCTGAAAATCCAAAAAATAAAACTGTTTTTAATTTTAAACTGACTTATTTTAATACAGCATCTTCAAAGCTCCTCCTGGACATTCTGATGAAACTCGAAGAAATGCATGAAAAAGGACAGGAGATCCTTATCAGATGGCATTATCCCGAAGATGATGAAGATATGGCCGAAGCCGGGGAAGAATATTCTGACATTGTTGATGTTCCTTTTGAACAGGTACCGTACTAATAACGACCCTGATTTTTTTATTCTCCAAACTCCTACCGCTGAATGAGTGAAGAAATCCTGAAAGCGCTGATGCAGCTTTTTGCTATCATTGCAAAGCAAGATGAAGGCGTAGAATCCACACAGATGGAATACGTCAAAAATTTTCTGCAGCAGCAACTGAACGATGAGAAGGTTAAAGAGTACTTTCAACTCTTCAGACAGTATAGTGGCTTGGAGAAAGCTGGAAATGAAGAGGATAAAGACGAGGAAAAAGAGGAAAAAGTTACCCGTAAGCTTACTTCAGTTAAGGATTCTGTAAGAATTCTGGGGCTTTGTAAAAAGATCAATAAAACCCTTACCCAAAAACAAAAAGTAGTTGTTCTGGTAAGGCTTTTTGAAATTGTAAACGCCGACCGTAAATTCACGGATCAGCGCATGCAGATCATCAATACGGTTGCCGAAGTATTTAAAGTTGATAAGGAAGAATTTACCAGTATTGAGTCATTTGTAATCAGCAATGAAATTGATCAGCTTGACAATATGTACATGCTGATCATCAATGATAAAGACAAAACCGTTTCCTCAGCAAAGCATGTGCGGACCAAACATTTGCTGGGAAATATCTTTGTATTGAAAATCAGCAGTGTTGATCTGTACTTCCTTAAATATACCGGTACAGAAGACCTGTTTATGAATGGTTTGCCCATTCGGAACGATCGGATATACTTGTTTGCAAACGGAAGTACGGTAAAGCTTCCAAAAAGCGCTCCTGTTTATTACAGCGATGTAGTGGCCCATTTTATGGCGGATATGGTTGCCAGCCAGATCTCCTATATAGCACGTGATCTTGAATATAAATTTTCCAATGGCAACATTGGAATTAAAGATATCAGTTTCTCTGAAACGCATGGCAGACTGATTGGTATTATGGGTGCCAGCGGAGCCGGAAAAACCACCCTGCTTAATGTACTTTGTGGTATTGAACCTCCCTCCAAAGGTGAGGTTCTGATTAACAAAATCAACCTCCACAAAAACCGGGAGGCCCTTGAAGGAGTAATCGGCCTGGTACCTCAGGACGACCTTTTGATTGAGGAATTAACGGTTTATGAAAACCTGTATTATAATGCCAAGCTCTGTTTCAAGGATAAAGGCGAGGCTGAAATAGACGCATTGGTTGTTAAAACCCTTCAAAACCTTGGGCTATTCGACCGAAAGGATTTGAAAGTTGGCTCGCCCCTCAAAAAAACCATCAGCGGTGGCCAGAGAAAACGTCTGAATATTGCGCTTGAACTGATACGCGAACCGGCCATTCTGTTTGTAGATGAACCTACATCAGGGTTGTCTTCACGTGATTCTGAAAATGTAATGGACCTGTTAAGGGAACTTGCATTAAAAGGTAAGCTCATCTTTGTGGTTATTCATCAACCATCTTCTGAAATATATAAGATGTTTGATAAAATGATCATCCTGGATACCGGCGGATATCTCATCTATTATGGAAACCCGGTTGAAGGGGTTATGTATTTCAAACGACTCGATGCTCAGATCAACAGCGATATCGGCGAATGCCAGTCGTGCGGTAATGTGAATCCCGAACTCATTTTCAACATTATTGAAGCCAGAGTTGTTGACGAATTCGGAAATTATACCGATAACCGGAAAGTGACTCCCCAGCAGTGGAATGACCACTATAAGCAACTCATCTCCTATCAGGAATCAAACTCCGGAAACGATTCACCACCAAAGAACCTGAGAATTCCAGGTTGGTTCAGACAACTTGGAATATACATCACCCGTGATTTCTTTTCAAAAATAAGCAATACGCAATATGTTGCCTTAAGCTTGCTTGAAGCCCCTGTATTAGGCTTTATTTTATCATTCATCATCCGGTATATAGAAGATCCGAATTCCAGACATTATATTTTCAGGGTGAACGAAAATATTCCCATTTATATTTTCATGGCGCTTATTGTTGCCCTATTCTTAGGCCTGACCGTAAGTGCAGAAGAAATATTCCGCGACCGGAAAATTCTGAAAAGAGAAAGATTCCTGAATTTGAGCCGGTCCAGCTATCTGGTTTCAAAAGTCATTATCTTGTTTTCCATATCAGCAATCCAGGCTTTGTTATTTGTTCTGGTTGCCAATTCCATCCTTGGCATTAAGGATATGGGATTTATTTACTGGTTTGCGCTGTTTTCAACTGCCGCTTTTGCCAATATTCTGGGATTGAATATATCCGCTTCGTTTAATTCAGCTGTTACCATCTATATCCTGATTCCTCTGGTGATGATTCCCATGATGATTCTGAGTGGTGCCATGTTTAGTTTTGATAAATTAAACCGCTCGGTGAGCAGAGTAGATAAAGTACCAGTAGTTGCAGAATTTATGGTAACCAAATGGTCTTATGAAGCCTTGATGGTACACCAGTTCAAGGATAACAAGTTCATGAAGGATAAACTCTATTTCCTGGAGAAAGAAGAAAGCCATAGCGACTATAAGAAAGTATACTGGCTTCCTGAACTGTATGAGCGGTTAGAGCGTATCAATAACGAGATGGAAAATACCCGCACCATTAATCGTTCAGCTGGTGATCTTATGACCATTGCCAATGAAATCGTTAAGGAATCGAATTTAAATAAAGATGTTCCCGCCTTTAAAAATCCCGGAAATCTGGTTCCGGGTAAATTTAATGCGGATGTTTCTTCCGAGGTAAGCAGTTATTTAGGCGAACTTGACGCATATTACGGCAAACGGTTTGAAAAAGTAAGCCGCCAGAAGGAAAATTATTTTAATTACTACCTGGATCGTGATCCTGATGCCTGGGATAAACTCAGAGATGAGAATCACAATGAAGGGGTATCAGATATCGTTCGGAAAGTTTTTGAAAAAAACAAAATACTGGAATACAACCACCAACTGGTTCAGCATTATGATCCCATTTATCAGGATCCGTATATAGATGGCCCACTCACGTTGCGCACTCATTTCTATTCACCAACAAAGCCATTCCTGGGTAAAACCTACGATACCTTCTGGTATAACATGGTATTTATATGGCTTCTGACCGCATTTTTGTATATGACACTCTATTACGAATGGTTGAAAAAGACAATGAATTTTTCCGAAAAATTTCAAAAGAAAAATTGAATTCATTAAAATGCAAAAATTTCATAATCATCGTTCCAATCGCTATTTTTGTTTAACAAACAACCCTTTTGCTATGCCCAAAATATTCGCTTTTCTATTGATCATTCTGGCATTCATGGTGAGTTCCTGCAAAACTCATAGTAAGAATAATGCCGAAGGTGAAATTCCGGATTCCGTATTAAATCAGGGAGTCGAAATTTCTGAGGAGGTCATGCAGGATATTGTGCAAAATATATCCTCACCTGTTGAAATGGCAGCTATGATTAAAGACCTTGGTGTGCCTTATTCCAATAAATACATATCAACCACCGAACGTGTAGGAAATTTAACCACCAGTTTTCAGCAATCGCTTAACCTGGGCGTTTATGCTGCCGACCTCGGTTATCTGAATATGTACAACAAAACTTCAGCAGTGGTTGACTATCTGACAGCTATTAAATCGCTGTCCGATGCTATTAAAGTGGGACAATTTTTTGATTTTACTACTTTAAAGCGACTGGCCACAAACAGCAAAAACCTGGATTCATTAATGTATATATCCGTTCATAGTTTCAACCAGATGGATAAGTATTTGCATTCCAATAACCGGACTAATCTGAGTGCTTTGATGGTTACAGGAGTGTGGATTGAAGGTTTATACCTTGGCACCCAGGTATATAAAGCTACTCCCAATGAATCCCTTGCTGAACGTATCGGAGAGCAAAAGCTTACCCTTGATCAGCTCATGCTGATTCTGGATAAATATCAAAGAGACAAACAATATGTCAAACTTCTTGAAGAACTCAAATTACTGAAAGATTTGTTTGCTTCAGTGAATATATACGTCAAAAAAGGTGAACCCCAGATGGTTGAAGTAGATGGAATGTTAACAATAGTGGGAGGCGATGAAAGCGTGGTAGAAATAAGTCCTGAGTTGCTGAATAACATTATTGCTACAACAGAACAGGTTCGTAACAGGTTAATAAGCTTATAATTATGAAGAAATTGATCGTCATATTTGCAGTTTGTCTATTTATGGGTTCTGCTTTTCTTCAGGCCCAGGATATCTCACAATTAACAGCTCAGTGTGCCGGAAATGCCGGTGATGTAATGTATCTGAAAGATTTTCCGGTTAAACTTGACCCCGGAACACCCGGTGGAGCTCCTCCTACTGCCCGTTTTGCATTGTTGCTGAATAAAAGTATCGTTTACCGCTTTTCCATTTGCACTGCACCCAATTCCGAGGGAGAAGCAGTATTACAATTGTTTGATCTGAATACACTCCTGGGAAGTACATTCATTACTGCCACCGGAAAAACCTATCCTTCATTTGACTTTAAATGTCAGAAGACAGGTGTCTATCATGTTTTCATTTCCTTTAAAGAGGGAAAAGCAGGAGAAGGTGTTGGCATTATGTCGTATGTGAAAAAACTATAGAAAACCCAGTTATAAAATAGGAAGGGTGGTTCATTCCACCCTTTTTTTGTCCTGTTAAATAAAAGCCGCCAGGCGTAGCCAAATCAAGAGGATAATGAAAGCTGTAATAAAGAATTCATTAGCCCAGTTCCGGTTGGCTCTTACGAAATAATAAGAAAAAAGATAAGATAAGGGGACGCCGGTAAAATAAATCATCTGTAAACCTGTACCTGGCACTATAAAAAAGATCATTACAGAACAGAGGAAGAAGGCCAGAAAGGCAATAAAAAATTTCCGTGCATGAATTTTCATGCTGTCGATGGCATTGACAAGAATGAAACTTGATACCACTATAAAAAATAAGATATAACTCCAGTTCACAATTTCACTGAGATTCAGATCGACCGGCATGCGCTGAAATACTTCAGACAAACCTGAAAAGAAATCTGACAGAGGGATGTCAAGCAGGTAATAGATTGAAAAAACAAACAGATAGGGCAATAAAAATCCAATACATGCAAAGGCCCATTCTCTCCATATAAAAGGCCTGATGATCAATAATGCGACCAGCAGAAAAACAAAAAAGAATATGGAATGGAAATAGAATAAACCTGCCAGGCCGGTGAGCAGACCCGCATCGATGAAATTTAATGATATCTTCTCGGATTTGTAGGTATGAAAAATACGGAAAAAGGCAAGGATAAGCAACGAAGAAGCAACCAGTGCAGGTGTAAGGTGATTGATCCTGGTAACACCAATTGTCAACAATGCATAAAAAAACAAGGGCAGGTAAGTCCTGTATGGAATAAAGATATGAATGGTATTTAACTGAATCAGTAAATAACCATTCAACAGAATCAAAGCAATTGCCAAAAGTGAAGCAAATACCCTTGCATGTAAATCAAAAGCAACAACAAGCTGTCCTAGAGGGACAGCTTCTGCATGAATAGCAGCTTCCCGAATACTACCTGTGAACATACCAGCTATCCAGTAAGCCACAGGAAATATAAAGAACAGGAGCGCTACTGAAAGCCGATTGCTGTTTAAGTATTTAAGCAATGCTTGAAGATTAATACCCTATAATAATGCTTCAACTTTATTTACCAGGTTTCCCTTGGGAACAGCTCCAACCTGTTTATCAGCCACAACTCCGTCTTTAAAGAATAACACCGTTGGTATATTCCGAATTCCATATTTTGCAGATATCGCAGGATTCGAATCTACATCTACTTTTCCAACAATCACTTTATCCTGATAATCTTCAGCAATTTCTTTTACAAGCGGACCAATAACCCGGCAGGGACCACACCATTCTGCCCAAAAGTCAACCAAAACCGGTTTGTCTGCCTTGAGAACCAGATCATCAAAATTTGCATCAGTCAGTGTAACAACCATATGTATAGTATTATGTTTTAATTTAAAATTACAAATCTCTCTCCAAAGGTACAAAACTGGTTGTGAACAAAAAATGAACCGTCACATCAGTTTATAATCGATTTCGCTTATCCCGTTTAGAAAATCAATAAATTCATTTTCAAGATTGATTCTGAATGTCCGACAGAAAAAATCCACACTGATATTATCCTCCGGATCAAATACCAGAATTTTCAGGTTTGTGGATCCACCGGGCTTATGCACAAATACTGAAAGATCATCAATAAAACGTTCACCGATCAAATCAACAGGCATTCTGATCAGAATAGTCTTAACCAGTTCTTCACGAACCGAGCTGAGCATATGAATCGTTTTGATTTTGAATTCAAGCTCTCCATTGGTTTTCCAGGTATTTTCCGCTACGGTACCTTTGATAAGCAAGGAATAACCATCATACAGATACTTACGGAAATTTTCATAATCCTTACTGAACAGCATCAGTGAAAAAGTATCCGAATAGTCTTCCAATGTCATCGCGCCAAAAGGTTTTCCTGTTTTTGTGGTGGAATGTCTTACAGAAGTAATCATTCCGCCAATGGTAATTTCTTTACCTTTCAGACACTCCATGTCACGCAATTCCGATAAAGTGGTATTGCAAAACTGAGTCATTTCCAGTTTAAAGTTATCCAGCGGATGCGACGAAAGATAAATGCCAATAACTTCCTTTTCCTTATTAAGTTTAACAAGTGGAGGCCATTCGTTCACCTTTGAAGGCTTTGGTTTCATCACTTCTATATTGCTCAGACTGCCAAATAATGTGGGCATTTGATCTGAACTGTTTTGTGATTTATTGCCATAGCGGATCAGCTGTTCAATAAAATTAACCCCGGTTTCATCGTTTTCCAGATACTGATGTCTTTGAAAATCGGTAAATCCATCGAAACCTCCTGACATCGCAAGGGCTTCAAGGCATCTTTTATTGACAATGGTAAGGTTGATCCGTTCAACCAGATCATAAATATCTTTGAAAGCACCTCCTTTTTCCCTTACCTCAATAAGATGTTCCACAGCCGACTCGCCAACGCCCTTAATAGCTGCCAGGCCAAACCGGATATGTCCCTGACTGTTTACGGTAAACCGGGCAAAACTCTCATTAACATCCGCTACAAGAACCTTCATACCCATTCTCCGGCATTCATCCATGAAGAAACCGATCTTCTTTAAGTCGTTGAGATTTCGACTCAAAACTGCAGCCATGAATTCTGCAGGATAATGTGCTTTTAAATAGGCGGTTTGATAAGAAATATAAGCGTAACAGGTAGAATGCGATTTATTAAAAGCATAATGGGCAAATGATTCCCAGTCCTTCCAGATTTTAGAAATGACTTTCGGATCGTGGCCATTTTTAACACAACCTTCTTCAAATTTGAGCCGCAATTCGTTCATCATTGCAACTATTTTTTTACCCATTGCTTTACGCAGCGAGTCGGCCTGGCCCTTTGTAAATCCTGCCAGCAGCTGCGACAAAAGCATGACCTGCTCCTGATATACCGTTATTCCATAGGTGTCTTTGAGGTAGACTTCCATGGAAGGAATGTCATATACAATTTCATCTTTCCCATGCTTCCGGCTAATGTAATTGGGGATATACTCCATAGGACCCGGACGGTACAATGCATTCATGGCAATAAGGTCTTCAAAGCGGTTGGGCTTTAAGGCCTTCAGGTACTTTTTCATCCCCTCCGATTCAAACTGGAACAAACCGGTGGTTTCTCCGCGACTGTACAACTCGTATGTAGCAACATCATCCATCGGTAAATGGTCGATGTCTACATCAATATTTCTCGATTTGCGGATGTTGTCGATTGCATCTTTAATAATGGACAGGGTTTTCAATCCCAGGAAGTCCATCTTTAGCATACCTACCGACTCAATATGGGCGCCTTCAAACTGTGTTACGTTCAGTTCGGCATCTTTATTCCGGCAAATCGGAATAAATTCCTCCAGATTGTCCTTTCCGATGATGATTCCGCATGCATGCACACCGGTTTGACGCACAGAGCCTTCAAGCACTTCAGCGTATTTAAGCGTACTTGCTATGAGTTTGTTCTCGGAGTTCTTTTCAGCCAGCAATGCCGGTACTTTTTCGTAAGCATCCTTAAACCCTGTTCCGGGCGTTTCAGGTACCATTTTGGCCAGACGATCAGCCTCCGAGAGTTCAAGTTTTTGAACCCGTGCCACATCACGAATGGCCATTTTTGGAGCCATGGTGCCGAAAGTAATCACATGCGCAACACGCTGTTTTCCATATTTCTTTACAACATATTGCAGCACACGCTCACGCCCGTCTTCGTCAAAATCAATGTCAATATCAGGCATCGATATACGGTCGGGGTTTAGGAACCGCTCAAAAAGTAAGTCGTATTTGATCGGATCAATATCGGTAATTCTTAAACAATAGGCTACTACAGATCCGGCGGCAGAGCCACGACCCGGACCAACAGACACGCCTATTTCCCGGGCAGCGCGAATCAAATCCCAAACAATAAGAAAGTATCCGGGGAATCCCATATTCCGGATGGTGTCCAACTCAAAATCCATGCGCTCTTGAATAGCCGGCGTGATTTCGGCGTACCTTTCATTTGCACCTTTGTAAGTCAGATCTTTCAGATATTCATAAGCATCTTTAAACCCTTCGGGTAGGGGAAAATCGGGCATAATGGGATTGCTGTTCAGATCGTAGTCCTCTACCTTCTGTACTATTTCAGCAGTATTGGAAATGGCAGCAGGCACATCAGAAAACAGCTTTTTCATTTCATCCTGTGTCTTCAGCCATTCCTGACGCGTATACCTCATCCGGTTTGGATCATCAACATCTTTTCCTGTACTGATGCATAATAGGCGGTCATGAGCTGCAGCATCTTCTTCGTTAATAAAGTGAACATCGTTGGTAGCAATGACCTTCATTCCATTTTCAGATGCAATTTTAAGCAGATGCTGATTTACAAAGATCTGGTTTTCTAAAACTTCCTTATCTATTTGCGGGTCACCTGATGGGTGTCTCTGAATTTCAAGATAGAAATCCGCTCCAAAAATCTCACGGTATTCATTCAGTGCTTTTAAGGCAGAATCAAGTCCTTCATGCCTGAGCATCCAGGGAATTTCGCCATGAAGACAGGCGGAAGAGGCTATAAGACCTTCATGATATTTACGCAGCAATTCCTTATCCACTCTGGGTCTGTAATAGAAACCCTCCGTCCAGCCATATGAAACCAGCTTTATAAGGTTTTTATACCCCGTTTTGTTTTTTGCAAGCAATACCAAATGAAACCCGCCGCCATCGGATTTATCCGATTTTTCAAGTCTGGATCTCCTGGCAACATATACCTCACATCCCAGTATAGGTTTAATCCCCTGTTTCCGGGCCTCATTATGAAATTCTTTGGCGCCAAACATATTGCCATGGTCGGTTATGGCAATAGCTTCCATTTGGTCCTTCCTGGCCTTTGCAATTAATGTCTTAACAACAGCAGCGCCATCGAGAATCGAATATTGCGTATGAACATGTAAATGAGTAAAGGTAGATTTTATAGGCGCCTCAACTACTTCAGGCTCTGGTTTAGCAATTGTTTCAGGATTTACCGATTTATTGGATTTAACGGTTATGGGATATGGCTGAATGACATCCGGGTTTTTATCTTTGAATGCCTGAATAAGTGCCGGTTCACAGCGCAGTATTCCGGAAGTAATCACACCCAGTCGCAACAATTCAAAGAAACACCGGGCTGTTGCAGCTACATCAGCTGCCGCATTATGCGCTTCACTAAATGCCGTGTTAAAAAGTTTTGTATGAAGTTCGGCAAGTGTAGGCCATTTGAATTTTCCATTTTTGCCTCCCGGTAATGCACAGAAATCAGTGGAGGTTTCTTTGGTACATACCATGGTGAGGTTATTCAACCTGGTAGGAATGCCTTTTCGGATGTATTCAGCACCCACGATGGACATATCAAAGGAAACATTATGACCGATCACATAGGACATCTGCTGAAGATCACCATCGAATTCCAATAACACTTCTTCGAGGGGAATACCCTCTTCCATGGCCATTTCTGTGGTTATGCCATGTACCTGCACGGATGCCTGTGGAATGGTGTAATTCTCCGGACGTATGATGTAGCTTTTATTGCTTATCAAAGTTCCGTACTGATCATGACATTCCCATGCCAGCTGCACCATACGCGGCCAATTGGCAGTGTCGGTAACCGGAGCATTATAATTTTGGGGTAACCCGGTGGTTTCCGTGTCGAAAATGAGATACATGCAACAAAAATACGCCAGAATCGTGTTCAACCAACGTCTTTGTTGATAAATAAGGAAAAGTTGGCGTTACTTCAGATCCGCTTCTTTTTCGGGAAATTCATGATGCAGATGCACTGGTTTTGCGTTTTTCATAATCCGCATATTGATCATTTCAACTACCAATGAGAAAAAGACAGCAAAATAAATATAGCCTTTGGGAACATGGTAATGAAAGCCGTCAATTACAAGCATAAAACCAATAAGGATGAGAAAGGAAAGTGCCAGAACCTGCAATGTGGGATGTTTGTTGATAAAGCGACTGACTGAACCGGCAAAAATCATCATGATGCCAATAGATATTATGATGGCAAAGATCATTAAGGGGATCTGCGTGGTAAGTCCTATTGCTGTAAGTATGGAATCAAATGAAAAAATCAAATCCAACAACACGATCTGGATGAGAACCGCAGAAGCAGTGCTTCGTACACTAACTTTCACAGAATGATTCATACCCTCCATCTTATGATGGATCTCTGAAATACTTTTAAAGATCAGAAATATCCCTCCTGCAATCAGGATCAGATCCCTTACAGAAATACCCAGCTCGTACACTGTAAATAAAGGATTTGTAAGGCGGATAAAATAACTGATGGTTAAGAGCAACAGACTTCTGAAAACCATGGCCAGAGTGAGCCCGATATTTCGAATAATACGCTGCCTGTGTTCAGGCAGCCTATTGGTGACTAATGAAATAAATATAATGTTGTCAATACCCAGAACAATCTCAAGAAATGTAAGGGTTAATAAAGCAATCCAGCTTTCCGGTCTCAGAAATATTTCCATAGGCCGGTAAAATTAATCAAATCGCTGAAGAATTATTTTCCCCTTTCAATAAATACTGTTCGATCTGCTCAATAAACATTTTCCGTGTGGCATCGGGGGTATTCGCTATACCTGAGGACATGGCAGGCTCACCTTCCATTGGGCAAAAAAGAAAGGATGGAATGCTCTGAACACCAAAAACCGAAGCCAGTTCCTGCTCATCATCCACATCTACTTTGTAGATATCGATTTTTCCAGCATATTGCTTAGCCAGATCTTCCAAAATCGGAGATGTTATCCGGCATGGTGCACACCAGTCGGCATAGAAATCAACGATGCAAGGACGCGCTCCTTCGAACTTCCATGTCTCCGTATTCTTTTCATAATCCATTACCTTTTTCAGAAACTCTGCTTTGGTTAGGTGAACTGGTGTACCTGCGGATTTTTCACTATTTGCAGTTGTCTCAATTACTGCTGCCTTCTTCTCATCCAGTCCTGCTTCCTTTTTTTGCCCGGAACACTGCATCAAAATGGTCGACAGGATAACCAATGTAAGGATAACGATGTTTCTCATTTTATTGTATTTATATATCTTCATATTTACAATTATCATACCATTGATACACAACCAACATCTGTTGTACTTAATTGTTTAATTTCAGGATTTTAAAATATTCGGATTTTTCAGTGGTTTCGATCTCAATCACCTTCATCAAAGCCAGATTAATCAGAATCTTTTCTGCAGTCAACCGATTGGTCCGTGCGATTCTGGTGAAAGCTGACAGTGAAATTTTGTCATGTTCCCGCAGATATTCCAGAAGCGCTTTTTCTTCCTTTCCATAATTTAAGCGGGCTTCATTCCCCCGGCCCTGATCCTGCCAGAGATGAACCAAAATATTGCTTGCCTTGATGTTCTGATCACCTACCCTGACATAAGCAATCATCTCGTTTTTTTCATCTTTTACAAAATGCGGGCGTTTACTGCTTAAAGGAACTTCAACTTCAAGAATGGATTTCCCCTCCACTACCCACTTTTTAAGGATAAAGGGCACAGCCGGTTTGCAAAAAATATGCGCAGCCGACTCAGCCATATAGGCTTCTTCTTCACTGCGAATACCGCTTATTTTACCGTTATCCTTGACACCAATCAGCAATCGGCCACCGTCTGTATTGGCAAAAGCTGAAAAAGTCCGGGCCATCTTGCGTGCATTACTGATTTCGAACTTGAAATCAAGGTGCATGTTTTCGCCTGTTTCTATCAGACTTTTTACATACCGTTCGCTTTCTTTGACATCAGTTCGCATAAAGAGGAAGAAAAATAGCGGTTTTCGCCAAAATTAGCGTAAATTATATTAAATTAGTTTTAAACCATGTATCTAAGCAGTGTTAAATTGCGTATAGCCTATAAATTACAGAAAAACCATGAAAAAGCATTTATTTCCTGACCGTGTTAGGGTTTTTACATTTTATATCATTGTTGTGTTGGGTATCACTCTCATTGGAAATAACCCCAGTTTTGCTCAAAACACCGATCCTGATGTTTCTTACAGGGATCACTTGAAAAAAGGAGACACCTACCTGGCTGCAAAAAATTATGCTGCAGCTATGTTTGAATATGAGAAAGCATCCGATTTGAAACCGGAACAGGAGGAACCCAAACTTAAGATGCAGAGCATTGAAGCCACACTCGGTATTAATGAACTTGCCGAGGTGAAGCGTAAAGTTGCTCTTGCAAAACAACAGGAACAGGAACAGCTGAAAAAGGCTGCATCAGCAACGGCGAGTCCCCAACCCGAAAAGGCAGAAACCGCTCCGGTTGCTGAAGCAGACAAACCAGATATGGCATCAATCCGTAAAGGAATACTGGATTCATTTGCGGAGGCCCTGAAACGCGTTGAGAAAGGAAATGATATGACCGCGAAAGCTACATTATACAGAAAAATCGCGGATGCCTTCAAGAATGCCAATGATGAAGAAATGGTGCTTGAATTTCTCAATAAAGCGCTGGCTGCTGAAATGTCTGTGGGAAAACAAGAGAATATTGCGATTGTGTATGAAGAAATTGCAGATACCTATTATGAAAAGGGAGATTTTGCCAGTTCTATTGACAATTTTGAAAAATCCCTGGATATAAAAGAAAAAGCAGGCGATAAAGCAGGCGCTTCCAAGGTTTTATCAAACATTGCCAATGTTTATGAAACCACTTACGATTATAAAAATGCCATTGACTATTATCAACAGTCGAAAAAAATCAAAGAGAATATCAAGGATGATGCCGGACTGAAGGATATTGAAAATAATCTGGGCGATGTTTACTATAAACAGAAAGTGCTTACCAGTTCCATCATGTCTTATGAAAAAGCAGTGGATATCATTCAAAAGCTGAACATGGATGAGGCTCTGGGTTCTGTTTACAATAAACTCGGTGTGGCACATTATGAAATGGGAAATTATGAAGAGGCTGAGAAGTTCTTTAAGGAATCCATGAAGAATCTGAATGAAAATGGAAACCGGAAAGAGGCAGCCATGGCCTTGAACAATCTGGGAAATTTGCTTTTCATCAATAATAAATACAGCGATGCTGTCACCTATTATGAGCGATCCCTTTTGTCAAAAAAAGAATCGGGATATAATTACGGACAGGCGGTCACCTTGTTCAATCTCGGAAATGCCTATCGCCGTTCCGGAGATCAGAAAAAAGCCATCAAATGTTATGAAACCAGTCGCAGAATAGCAGACAGTCTTAATATGACCTCATTAAAAGCAAAAAGTACAAAAGCGCTTTCGGTTTCCTATAATGCTGCCAAAGATTTCACCAGGGCTTCTGAAATGGAACAGGAATTGAATGATTTAAATGCTGGCTCTGTCAGCATTGAAATACCGGTTTCTGAAAATGAAATGGACCTGGAATTAGACAAGACTCAGAAAATTCTTTCAAAACTTAATGAGGAAGCATTAAAAAGAAAAGAATCTATTGAATCAGGAGCGGATGATAAGCTTACGGATATGTACATCAATAATATTAACAGCCAATATCTGAAAGAACAAAGCCGGAACAGAATGCTGATTATCATTGCAGCGGCATTGGGCACACTGCTTCTGGGAGTATTGTTCCTCTATGCCAGAGGAAAACGGGCAAGGAACTAAGTGGAGAATAGGGGAGTCGAACCCCTGACCTATTGCATGCCATGCAATCGCTCTAGCCAACTGAGCTAATTCCCCAAATTATTTGTTGATCTGTTGATTTGTTGATTTGTTGATTGAAGGGTAAAACACGAAATCAGCAAACCATTAAAACAAAAAATCAATCATTACGTGGTGCGAAAATATTAAAATAAAACTATTTCAACAAAAAAACATATTTTTAATTTTACCGGATACCCCGGAAAACCTTTTAACCAGAAAGAAAACTATCTAACTATGAAAATTTTTTACACAATACTCGCTCCTGCCCTGTTCTTCTTAATATATGCCTGCTCCTCCCCTGAAAAGCTCATGCAACAGGGCGATTATGATGCGATTATCGAAAAAACCGTTAAAAGTCTCATTAAGAATCCCAATAGCGAAGAAGATGCTGTGATGTTGGATAAAGCATGGAAGCTGGCGAATCAAAGAGATAACGAACGTATCAATTATTTAAAAATTGAGAACAATCCCAATACCTGGGACGAAATGCTCAGTTTATACAGCAACCTCAAAAACAGGCAGGCATCGGTCAGGCGTGTTTTACCCCTTCGGATTGGCGGTCAAAGCATACAATACGAATTCGTGGATTATGATGCTGAAATTGTTCTTGCTAAAAAGAAAGCAGCCGATTATTACAATAAACACGGCCGGCAACTTATGGAAAACAACGATAAGAATTCCTTCCGTCAGGCTTATTATGAACTGACAAAGGCAAAAAACTATTCAGGGGATTCTTTCTATGATCTGGACGAAATCATTAATGAGGCCCGTTATAAAGGGATGAGCCGCGTGCTGGTATCCGTTGTCAACCAAACCATATTAAACCTTCCTCAGGATTTTACCGATGGATTGATTTCTGTGAATGCCCGTGAGTTGAACAGTGAATGGGTGGAATATTATACCCGTAAGCCCAATGAAAAGGTTGACTTTGATTATTTTGTAGATATCATTCTTCAGTCAATAGTAGTATCTCCAGATCTTGTAAAGGACAATGATTTTCTGGAAAAGAAAACGATTGAAGATGGCTTCCAATATGTGTTGGATGCCAAGGGTAATGTAATGAAAGACACGGCAGGAAACGATATTAAAATTAAGAAATACAAGGATATTCAATGCACACTCATCGAGTCGAGACAGTTAAAGGAATGTAACATAACCGGAGAAGTTGAATTTATCGCCACAAATCCTGAGTCGTTGCTTAAAAAAGCACCAATAGCCGCCGGCACTCGTTTTGAACATGTTTCTGCAAGAGCTATTGGCGATATTGACGCATTGTCAGCTGAATCGCAAAGGCTCATCAATGTTAAACCTTTGCCATTTCCTACTGATATTGAAATGATCTTTGATTGCACTGAAGCATTGAAAGGTTCTATTTACGAAGCCGTGAATTATAACCGCGGGATATTGCGGTAACATCTATTTGGCTAATTTTGCTCCCGTGTTTATTTTATTCTTTCATGGGAAGCTATAGTAACATTAAGGAAACCGAAAAGGCAGTATTGGTTGGCGTTGCCAATGACGATCAATCACTTCTGCAGGTTAAAGATTATCTGGACGAATTGTCATTCCTGGTTGAGACAGCTGGTGCAATTCCAGGACGAACTTTTATTCAACGGCTGAAATCACCCGATCCGCGAACTTATATCGGGAGCGGAAAACTTGAAGAAATCCGTAAGTATACGCAGGAGAATCATACAGACATTATCATATTTGACGATGAGCTTTCTCCCAGTCAGATGCGAAATATTGAACAGGAATTGCAAATACGCGCGCTGGACCGTACCAACCTTATTCTGGATATCTTTGCACGGCGGGCAAAAACAGCTTATGCCAAAACACAGGTTGAGCTTGCCCAGTATGAATACCTTCTGCCACGGCTTGCCGGTATGTGGACGCATCTCGAACGCCAGCGCGGTGGAATCGGATTAAGAGGTCCCGGAGAAACAGAAATTGAAACAGACCGCCGGATCATCCGCACCAAAATTGCCTTGCTGAAAGACCAGCTGGAAAGAATTGATCAGCAAATGATCACTCAGCGGAAAAATCGTGGAAAACTTGTGCGTGTTGCCCTGGTTGGTTATACCAATGTTGGTAAATCAACCCTGATGAATAGCCTGAGCAAATCAGATGTTTTTGCTGAAAACAAACTTTTTGCTACACTGGACGCCACCGTGCGTAAAGTGGTGATAGGAAATCTGCCATTTCTGTTATCAGATACTGTAGGGTTTATCAGAAAGCTGCCCCATCACCTTGTAGAATCATTTAAATCCACCCTGGATGAAGTGCGCGAAGCAGACCTGCTGATCCATGTTGTGGATATTTCACATCCCGGCTTCGAAGAACAAATATCAGTTGTTAATCAAACCTTGCAGGAAATCGGTGCAGCCGATAAGCCTGTTTTTGTAGTCTTTAATAAAATTGATGCTTTTTCTTATGTGCAAAAGGACGCAGATGATTTAAGTCCGAAAGGCCGGGAAAACCTGACGCTTGACGATCTGAAGAACAGCTGGATGGTTAAAAGCAATAGCCCGTCTATATTCATTTCTGCTTTGCAAAAACAGAACATAAACGAGCTACGCGATCAGATTTACGGGAAAGTTCGGGAAATTCACACAACCCGTTATCCTTATGATAATTTCCTCTATTAAAGCAGCTTTTTGCTTGCCAGATATTCTGCGATTTGAATGGCATTGGTAGCAGCCCCCTTTCGCAGGTTGTCTGAAACTACCCACATGTTCAGCGTATTGGGCTGTGATTCGTCCCGACGTATGCGGCCTACAAAAACCTCATCGCGATTGTGTGATATAATGGGCATGGGATAAATATTATTTTTGGGATCGTCCATAATGATCACACCTGGGGTCCCGGCAAGGATCTTCCTTACATCATTCAAATCAAAATCTTTGGCAAATTCTACATTGACAGCTTCTGAATGTCCTCCTACAACGGGGACACGAACGGTGGTGGCTGTAAGCTGTATGGAATCATCTTCCATAATCTTGCGCGTTTCATTCACCATCTTGATTTCTTCTTTGGTATAACCATTGTCCAGGAATACATCAATATGCGGAAGCACATTCATGTCAATTTTATGAGCATAGGCCATAGCGCCATCAATGCCTTTGCGCTCATTCATGAGCTGGTCTACAGCCTTTTTCCCGGTTCCTGTAACCGACTGATAGGTTGAAACAACAATCCTTTTTATTTTATAGGCCTTATGCAATCCAACAAGAGCCACTACCATCTGAATGGTGGAACAATTTGGATTGGCAATGATTTTGTCATCTTTTGTTAAAACATGTGCATTTACTTCAGGTACGACAAGCTTATAACCAGGCTCCATACGCCATGCAGATGAATTGTCTACAACAGTTGTTCCAACTTCAGCAAATTTAGGTGCCCAGGTTTTTGATGTATTTCCACCAGCTGAAAATATAGCCAACTGAGGTTTCATATTGATGGCATCCTGCATTCCTACTACAGTGTATTCTTTTCCTTTGAAAGTCACTTTTTTACCCACCGATTTCTCAGAGGCTACGGGGATAAATTCTGTTACAGGGAAATTACGTTCCTGCAATACCTGGATCATCTGTGTGCCTACGAGTCCGGTGGCACCTACAACAGCAACTTTCATAATTGGCAATTTTAAAAGGTTTAAAAATCCTGCATATACACACAATAAAAGAGAACATTCCAAAAGATGGTCATTTTTTATTGCAGAGCCCTTAAATAAAGACAAAAGCCTGCCCGGGTTTTACTTTTTTATGGCGTAAAACCGTGTGCTTTTTTTAGAGTCTTTAAGGCCTGTGCAACAAAAAAACTTTTGGTACATTCTCTTTTTTTTCTAATTCCAATGAAGTAAATTTCTTCATCGTTAGCTGCAAAATTGATAAAAAAAATGATTTCTGAAAATATTCGCATTCAATTTTTCATTATTTTCCTGTTAATTCTTAATCCTGCCCGTTCTTTCCCCCAAACAGCTCCTTATCAGGTTCTGATTGTGGAAATTATGGCGGATCCGGTTCCTGCAAAAGGACTTCCTGAGAGTGAATATGTCGAATTATTTAACCGGGGCTTTACTCCTGTTGACCTTCGAGGTTGGAAACTTGAAATTGGATCACATACTGTGAATCTTGCGCAAAAAACACTTGACCCCGGAGGCAGGATTATTCTTTGTGATGCATCTTCAGCTGGTCAGTTCCCTGCACCGGTAATGCCCCTGAATCTTCCTTCGATACTGAACACAGGACAACAACTGACGCTAAAGTCAATTGATGGAACGATCGTTCATACAGTTCATTTTTCTGAAACATGGTATAAAAACACTTTGAAAGTTGATGGAGGATGGTCGCTTGAAATGATAGATCCTGAAAACCCATGCGGCGGAATCAACAACTGGAAAGCTTCCGATGATCCCAGTGGTGGCACACCTGGTAAAGTAAACTCGGTACAGTCATCAAATCCCGACGAAAAGGGTCCGATTCTTTTGAGAGCTACCTTATCAAATGATTCAATTGTAAAACTTCATTTCAGTGAATCCCTGCAAAATCAATCACTCCTTGAAACCGGGTATTATTCAACCAGCAAAGGGTTATTGCATCCATGCAGGGCTGAAGGGATCCCGCCCGACTATTCATGTGTACAGCTGTATTATAAAATATTTCAGCCCAATCAGATCTATGCAGTTTCTGTCCTTCCGGAAATGAAAGATTGTGCGGGAAATCAGGCCGAAGAGCCCCTTATTGCGAAATTTTCCATTCCGAATCTGCCTGATTCCGGTGATGTCATCATTAATGAGATCTTGTTTCATGCCGGAAAAAACGATGAATTCATTGAATTCTATAATCGTTCCGATAAGGTCATCGATATTCAATCTCTATTGGTGCATCTCCGGGATCCTGTATCACAGGCAATAAAAAAAACCCTCAGTTTTAGGGGATATTCTTATCTGCTTTTCCCTGGCGGCTTTCTGGCGATAACAGAAAATCCGGAAAATCTTTTGCGCATGGGATTGACAGACAACCGTGCGTGCATCCTTGAGCGACCTGACTTTTTTTCGCTGCCTGATCAGGAAGGAATGCTTATGATTTCGGACACATCAGGTAACGCGATTGATAAAATGATCTATCGTGAGTCCATGCTGGGCGATTTTTTAAAAAGTCCCGACGGCGTTTCTCTTGAACGTATAAGCCCATGGAAATCCGGGATGTATGAGTCTTCCTGGTATCCGGCTGCGCCTTCTTATGGGCTTTGCACCCCGGGATTGTCCAATTCCCAAAAGGATAGCGACGTCCCGGGATACAATCTTACCCTCTCATCAGAATGTATTTCTCCCGATCACGATGGAACAGATGACCAAATTACGCTGACATTGGAACTTTATGATGCCGGATGGACTGGTACTTTCTGTATGTATAGTTTAGCCGGCCTTTTAATAAGAACATATACTCAAAATGCCCTTCTGGGTACAAAGGAAACATTCACCTGGGAAGGAACAGACAGGTCAGGCGGATTATGTCCCCCCGGTTTGTATATATTCTTTGGTGAACTCATACATCCGGATGGCCATATTAAAAAAATCAGGAAAGTTGTCCCTTTAATCATGAAATAACCGCCAAAATCACTAAATTCATATTTTAAAAGGTTGCTATTCATGAAAATTAACGATGCTTATCAGGAAAACGCTCTTCTGATTTATAAAGGAGCATTTACCGTTAACCTGATCTCCACATTGGGAAATCAGATTAAGCTTCTTCCCGAAATAGATTTCAAAGTAGTTCAAAAACTGTTCAGAGTATTTATGGAACTTACCCAAAATGTTTCCTATTATTCTGCCGAGACTGTTCCTGTTAAAAGCGGCGTATCATGTGGCAGCGGATGGGTTTCGCTGCAGGATCTGGACGACTGTTTCCAGATAAGCACTGGAAATCGCATTCAATCGGGTCATGGTGAAAAACTCATGAGTTATTGCACTGAAATCAATGGATTTGAAGATGCTGCGCTTAAAAAACTGAAGCGAGACATCCGTTCACAGGCATTGGAAAGAGATACCGGTGCACAACTCGGTTTGATCCAGACCAGCATCATCAGCGGCCATAAGCTTGACTATAAAATAATAAAAGATGCCTCCGGCAAAGATTTTTTTGTAATCTCTACCCGGCTGAAGAAGGATGATGACCGGTCGATTACCGACGTCTAGGTAAGCTTAGCGTTCAGGTATTCTCTGTTAAGTCTTGCAATATGTGAAAGAGAAATCTCTTTAGGACATTCTGCCTCACATGCACCTGTATTGGTACAGTTTCCAAATCCCAATTCATCCATTTTTGCAACCATTCGTTTTGCCCTTTCCTTGGCTTCCGGTTTTCCCTGGGGCAAAACAGCAAATTGAGAAACCTTGGCAGAAACAAACAGCATCGCGGATGCATTTTTGCAGGCAGCAACACATGCTCCGCAGGCAATACATGCAGCAGCGTCCATAGAGGTTTCTGCATCTTTCCGGGGAACAGGGATGGTATTCGCATCTGGCACTCCTCCTGTATTCACCGAAATATAACCTCCGGCCTGAATGATCTTATCAAATGCAGAACGGTCAACAATCAAATCCTTAACAACCGGAAAAGGTTTGGCACGCCATGGTTCAATAACAATGACATCCTTGTCCTTAAACTTGCGCATATGCAGCTGACATGTAGTCACCGCATTATCCGGACCATGAGGTCTGCCATTTATATATAAACCACAAGCACCGCAAATACCTTCACGGCAATCATGATCAAAACAAACTGGTTTTTCAACTTTATCAATCAATTGCTGATTCAGGATATCCAACATTTCCAAAAAAGAGCAATCGGGTGAAATATCTGAAATCTTATATGTTTCAAACCTGCCTTTGGCAGATGCATTTTCCTGCCGCCATATCTTGAGTGTAAAGTCCATTTTATTAGATTTTGTAGTTGCGGGTCTGTACTTTAATGTTTTCGTAATTCAATTCTTCCTTATGAAGGACAGGTTCTTTTCCCGGTCCTGTGTATTCCCAGGCACCAACAAACATAAATTCATTATCATTTCTGTTGGCCTCTCCTTCAGGAGTTTGGTATTCTTCCCTGAAATGACCGCCACAGGATTCCTCACGTTGTAAAGCATCTCTGGCCATGAGTTCACCAATCTCAATAAAGTCAGCCACTCTTGAAGCCTTCTCAAGTTCCTGGTTCAGCTCTTCTTTACCGCCTGGTATGCGTATATCGTTCCAGAATTCATCCTTTAGCTTTGCAAATTCGGTTATTGCCTTCTTTAATCCGGCACTGTTTCTCGACATGCCTGCCATTTCCCAGAGCTGCAATCCAAATTTCCGATGGAGGTGATCCACTGATTGGCTCCCCTTTATATTCATGAGTGCTGTTAACCGCTCCTGAACTTTTGTTTCGGCTTCCTCAAAAGCAGCATGAGTTACCGGCATTCTCGGAGTCAGAATTTCAGCAGACAGATAATTCTGGATGGTATAGGGAAGAACAAAATAGCCGTCGGCCAACCCTTGCATTAAAGCAGAAGCGCCCAAACGGTTTGCTCCGTGATCTGAAAAATTACACTCCCCGATGGAAAATAATCCTGGAATTGTGGTCATCAATTCATAATCCACCCATGTGCCACCCATACAATAGTGAATTGCAGGATAAATCATCATAGGTGTTTCATAGGGATTTTCATCCACAATCTTTTCATACATCTGGAAAAGATTGCCGTATCTTTCTTCAATTACATGTTTTCCAAGTCGTCCAATGGCTTCATTAAAATCGAGGTAAACAGCAAGCCCTGATCCTACGCCATATCCTGCATCGCAACGCTCTTTTGCAGCCCTTGATGCCACATCCCGGGGAACCAGATTTCCGAATGCCGGGTATCTTCTTTCCAGATAGTAATCCCGATCTTCTTCAGCCAGATCAGAAGGTTTTTTGGTTCCTTTGCGAATGGCCTCAGCATCTTCTTTTTTCTTTGGAACCCATATGCGACCATCGTTACGCAGACTTTCACTCATCAGGGTCAGTTTCGACTGATAGCTTCCATGAACCGGAATACATGTCGGGTGAATCTGTACAAACGAAGGATTGGCAAAACAGGCTCCTTTTTTATAAATCTGCCATATCGCACTGCCATTAGATCCCATAGCATTTGTTGACAGAAAGAATGCCCTGCCATATCCACCGGTTGCAATTACGACAGCATGTGCAAAATGCCTTTCAATTTTTCCGGTTACCAGATTACGAGTAATAATGCCGCGTGCTTTCCCGTCAACCAGGACCACATCGAGCATTTCTGTTCGCGGAAATATCTTAACCGTGCCTTTGTCAACCTGGCGCATCATGGCACTGTATGCTCCTAATAATAGCTGCTGACCCGTTTGTCCTCTGGCATAAAAAGTACGTGATACCTGCGCTCCTCCGAAAGACCGGTTATCCAAAAGTCCTCCGTATTCTCTGGCGAAGGGTACGCCTTGCGCCACGCATTGATCAATAATGTTTCCGCTTACTTCTGCAAGCCGGTATACGTTAGCTTCCCGGGCTCTGTAATCACCGCCTTTAATGGTGTCATAAAAAAGACGGTAAACACTGTCTCCATCATTCGGATAATTCTTTGCAGCATTGATCCCTCCCTGAGCAGCGATACTATGAGCGCGCCGGGGACTATCCTGATAACAGAATGCTTTTACATTAAAGCCGAGTTCTCCAAGGCTGGCAGCAGCAGATGCACCTGCAAGTCCGGTTCCAACAATAATGGCATCAAGTTTTCGCTTATTGGCCGGATTAACCAGCTTCTGAGCGGATTTATAATTGGTCCACTTCTCGGCCAATGGGCCTTCGGGAATTTTTGAGTTCAGCTTAGTCATATGCAAATTTTCTAATTCTTACATCCGAAAATAAATATAAATAGGGATTGCAATGAATCCGGCGGTAACAGCTACTGTATAAATGATGCCGGATGCCTTGATAATCGGTGAATATATCGGGTGATTGATTCCCAGTGTCTGAAAGGCAGATTGAAATCCGTGAAACAAGTGGAAAGCCAGGAAAAGAAAACAAATAATATAAAAAATGACCACCCATCCGATATTGAATTTCTCCACCACCAGAAGGCCCAGATCGTGATAATCTTTGCCATCATAGATTACAGATGGAACATCTCCGAAAATCTTAGCCTTGAAATAAAAATCAAAAAGGTGAATGATCAGAAAAACCGTAATGATGAAGGCGGTATGAATCATGAATTTGGAAAAAAAGGAAGTCTGGGAAAAATTCTCTTTTTTATAACGTTTTGGCCTTGCCAGCCAATTCTGCAATTGCACAATAACACCGTAAATCATATGCAGCAAAAAACCTCCGAAAAGGATAAGCTCCATTACACGGACTACGATATTTGTGCCCATAAAATGAGCGGCTTTGTTAAATATTTCCCTGCTGTCTGAAAAAATCAAACTCAGATTAATCGCAAGGTGTACAACTAAAAATACAACAAGGAAGAGCCCTGCCAAAGACATCATGATCTTCTTCCCGATTGACGACGTAAGTAAATTACTCATAAATATTCGGTTTGTATCTGATTAACTATTTTTATGCTTGTTGATGCGCAACAAATTTATCTGCTTCGCTCTATATTTACAATAAATATTAGGGAAATATCTAATTTAGATAAATTATAGATTAATCCCGCAAAGTAAATAGCTGTAATGCATTGATAATCTATGAAACTATGAAAAGTGTTGACTTCCGGGTATCCTTCTTTGCAAAAAATCGTGAACGGGTTTGCCAGTTATTAAAGCCCGGTTCTCTGGCAGTTTTTCATGCCAATGATGAAATGAACCGCTCGGCAGACCAGAAATATCCATACCGGCAGGATTCGGACTTGTTTTATCTAACCGGAATCAACCAGGAAAAAACGGTTTTATTGTTGTCGCCTGACTATCCCGATGAATCCCTCAGAGAGATCCTGTTTATTCTTAAACCTGATAAAAAACTTGAAACCTGGGAGGGACATAAGCTTTCATTGCATGAGGCACAGATGATATCCGGTATTAAAACAATTAAGTATCTGGGCGATTTTGACGGTTTGCTTGCAGTACTTATGCAGCACAACAACAATACATACCTGAATTTGTATGAGCCGGCCAAAGCCATACCCGAGTTTCCAAACCGGAACCTGCGGATGGCAAAAGATTTACAGGCGAAATTCCCTGCGCATCATTATGAACGACTTGCACCTATAATGTGTAACCTGCGTACCATTAAATCTGATACAGAGATTCTCATCATTCAGGAAGCCTGTGCCATAACAGGCCAGGCATTCAAGAATGTATTGAATACAATCAGGCCCGGAGTTTATGAATATGAAATTGAAGCTGAGCTTACCTATGAATTTATTCGTAATGGTGCACGCGGACATGCATTCGATCCTATTGTAGCATCGGGAGCAAATGCCTGTTCTCTGCATTATAATACCAATAATGCCTGTTGCAGCGATGGAGATTTGCTGCTTCTCGACTTTGGTGCCGAATACGGAAATTATGCTGCCGATTGCTCCAGAACAATTCCCGTAAACGGGGTTTATACTCCCCGTCAGAAAGAATTATATCAGTCTGTTTTGGAGGTTTTCCGGTTTGCTTGTTCCTTAATGCGCCCCGGAACTACCATCAATAAAATTCATGCAGAAGTGTGCCGGAAATTCAGTCAGGAACACATAAAACTGGGATTGTACACTCAGGAAGATTTGCTGAAAGAAGAACCTAATGCCCCCCTTTACATGCAATACTATATGCATGGAACATCACACTTCATGGGCATAGATGTCCATGATGTCGGTAGCAAAGACATGGAATTGCGCCCGGGAATGATTTTAACCTGTGAGCCGGGAATTTATATTCCTGCTGAAAAAACAGGGATCAGAATTGAAAACGATCTGTTAATTACCAGCGATGGCTGTCTCGATCTTATGAAAGACATCCCCATTGAGGCAGATCATATTGAACAGCTCATTGCGCTGGGCAAGCGCTGATTATTTCTGCATCAGCTTTTCAATTTCTTCAGATGTTTTGGGAATAGGCTTTCCAAGGATTTTGTAACCGTTATCCGTGACCAATACATTATCTTCAATACGGATACCTCCTAAACCCCTGTATTTTGTTATAGTTCTGTAATCAATAAAGTCACGGTATCTTCCTTCACTGTGCCATTTATTGATCAGCGGTTCAATAAAATAAATACCAGGTTCCACGGTTACAACATTGCCTTTTTGCAGACGTTTTGCCATTCTCAGATACGCAGTTCCAAATTGTTTCGACCGCACAAATTCAGCATCATACCCAACATATTCCTCTCCAATATCTTCCATATCGTGAACATCCAGTCCGATCATATGCCCGATTCCATGCGGGAAAAAAACAGCATGTGCACCATGACTTACGGCATCGTCCATATTGCCTTTCATTAAACCCAGTTCTTTAAGCCGGTTAGCCATAACTGTGGCCGCAATGGTATGCACTTCGGCATAAGGGCGACCATGCTTGATGGCTTTCATGGCTTCAAGCTGCATTTCAAGAACTATGGAATAAATATCCTTCTGCTGAGTCGTAAACTTACCTCCAACCGGATACGTGCGTGTAATATCTGTAGCATAGCGCCTTGGCGATTCTGCTCCGGCATCAATCAAAAGCAACTGACCCTCCTTTAAGGCATTTCCATAATAATGGTTATGCAATGTCTGGCCATTAACCGTACATATTACAGGGTATGCAATACGGCAGTTCCTCTCAAGCGTGGCCCCTTTTATAGCTCCGGCAACCTGATACTCAAAGTTGCCTGCTTTTATAACACCCATTGCTGTTGAATAAGCCACTGCTGTAACGTTGTTCATGGTGTCCTCCATTTCCTTAATTTCCAGGGCATCCTTAATGGAACGCTGGGAAACAACAGCATGAATCAAAACAGACGAGGCATTGCGATCCACTTCCTCATATTTCAGATTATCATAGTATGCCAGTTGCAATCTTCTTTGCTCCCTATATGGTGGCAGATAATGTACTTCACGGGCATGAGCGATAACTCTGAAAACATCACCATCTAAGCGTTCCAGTGGTTTAACCTGAGCTACGCCTACTTTCTTAGCACTTTCCACCAGGGGCTCCTGGTTACCAATCCAAATAATTTCTTCCAGATCCGGATCGCTGCCGTAAAGGGTTTCAGTCCCGTTTTCACAGTCGATTATACCGGCAAGACCCGGCATATCCAGACCAAAGTAATATAAAAACGAACTGTCCTGCCTGAATGGATAATTGTTGGCAGCATAATTCATAGCAACTTCCTTGTTGCCCAAAAATAAAACAACTCCTTTGCCTACAAGCTCTCTGAGCTTATTTCTACGTTGAATATATACATCTGCGGGGAACATGATTACATATATTAGTAAGATCATTAAATTTATAACGTATTTTGCTCTAAAACCAACAAAATCGTCATAAATTCTGATTAGATCACAACCACATAATATTGTTTGCGTATACTTATAGACGAAAATCAGTTTCAGTAAATATGCCATATAGACGACTCCCAAACACTGATCTGGCTCGGCTTAGAGCCCTAAGGATCGCTTATGAGAAAGGTAAGGAGATGCCTCCGTTTAAACTGGCTTTTTCACAAGCCACACTTCAAAAAGTTATTTCAAACATGCATGCTTTTGAGAAGACGGTTCAGGAAAGCAGGCAGGCGTTTAACAAACAGGTGGAAAAAAGTAAAGATTATGCCCGTTTGCTAAAAAGAACGAAACTTTATCTTTCCCATTTCATTCAGGTAGTAAATATGGCTATTGCCCGGGGCGATTTATCGCCTGCTGACAGGGATTTTTTTGGATTCGGACGTGATCAGAGCCGGGTCCCTGCATTTGGTAGTGAAGGTGAAGTGATTAAGTGGGGGGAGAAAATTATTGAAGGAGAAACCCAGCGCATCAAAAAAGGCCTGACCCCTGTCACAAATCCCACCATGGCAGTTGTAAAAGTCAGGTATGAAGATTTTCTGGAAGCCTATCGCTTTCAGAAAATATTGCAGAAGAACTTGCAAAGAAGCCAGGAAAAGCTGGTAGAGCAAAGAGCTATAGTAGACTCAATTATAGCATCTGTTTGGAATGAAGTGGAAGATCACTTCAAAAATCTTTCTGATGAAGAACGCCGCAATAATGCGAAGTTTTATGGGATCGTTTACTTCTACAGAAAAAGCGAACTGGCACGTCGCGAATCAGAAGCTACTGCCATTGCGAATTAGTGAACTTTCTTCTTTCTCGCGGACATATATCAGACCCATGATGAGGCATGTAATAAAAGCGCTGATATATATCATATAACTTCCAGACTCAGTTCCTATAGTATCCAGAGCAGTTTCTCCTGCAGGCTGTTTTGAAAAATGATAGTATATTACTGCCATTCCGTTATTTACCAGATGCGCAGTTACCGGAACCCAAATGGATCCACTCCAGAACATCAGGTAACCAAAGTATAATCCAAGCAGGAATCTGGGGACAAACCCATAGAACTGAAAGTGTATAAAACTAAAGATGAAGGCAGCTAAGAAAATGCCTGTATGGATATTTTTCGTCCATTCACCCAATAATCGCTGAATCACACCGCGAAAAAGGAATTCCTCACCAATTGCAGGAAGCACCGCAATAATGAAGAAATTTACCATCAGATCCCGGGGGGTATAGCTTACAAGAAAAAGTTTTGTCAGTTGAGCTGCTTCCTCTTCCATGAGTTTCATTTTTTGCTCCAAATCCCTTAGTCCATCCGGCAGTATGAGCCGGGAATTCATTTCTGATGTCCAGTTGAGAAAAGGAATAACAGCTGCAACAGAAAAAGTAACCAGCAAAACCGTAACGACAGATGGCTCTTTTGAAATGCGCAAATAACGAAAACTGTCCCTGCTGAATAAAAACGATGCGAGGAATGCAGGTATTATGAAAAGAACAACGGATTGAAACCCCTGGAAAAATTTAACAATGTGAATATTCTCCGCTGAAGGATTTGAAAGAATCTGAAGCAGGTCCTGAAAATCTTTGTGATAAATTAAGGATGCTGTAATTACTGATAATACCCCCCCCAGAAGCACAGCAACGGCAATAATAAAAACCAGTAATATGATTTTTGCCACAGTGCTTAGTGAAATAAAGGATTCCCGGAAGGAATCGTTAAATGCTTTCATATGAATTTATAAGGCCTACAAAAATATAAAATAACTGTCAATCCCTTCGATAAATTCATCACATCATCTTTGTAGTTATATTTGCAGCTTAATACAGGGCATGATATCCATAGGTTCCATACAACTCCCCGATAAGCCATTATTCCTTGCTCCCATGGAAGATGTTACAGATCCTTCCTTCAGGTTTATTTGTAAACACTTTGGGGCAGACATGGTTTATACGGAATTCATACCTTCCGATGGACTGATCCGCGATGCTCAGAAAAGCTTAAAAAAACTTGAAATTTCCGATTCAGAACGGCCGATTGGTATTCAATTATACGGACATTTGATTGATAGTATGGTAGAAGCAGCAAAAATCGCTGAGGAAGCCCATCCCGATCTGATTGATATCAATTATGGGTGCCCTGTGCGCAAAATTGCCACCAGAGGTGCAGGTGCCGGAATGCTTTGCAACATCCCCCTCATGATTGAAATGACAAGCGCTATTGTAAAAGCAGTGAAGCTCCCGGTTACAGTTAAAACACGACTGGGCTGGGACGAAAACAGCAAAAACATAATAGATATTGCTGAAAAATTACAGGATACCGGAATTCAGGCACTGACCATTCATGGAAGAACCCGCGCACAACTATATAAGGGAAACGCCGACTGGACATTGATTGGTGCCGTGAAAAATAATCCCCGGATGAAGATCCCGATCATCGGAAATGGAGATATCATGGATGCCGAATCGGCCAGAATCGCATTCGACCGGTATGGCGTGGATGGAATCATGATAGGTCGCGCTACAGTAGGAAGGCCCTGGATATTTAAGGAAATCCGTGAGTTTATCAACACGGGTAAGCAGATCCTTCCATTAACCCTTAAGGAAAAAGTAGATCTGGCCAGGCTTCAGTTTCATAAATCTTTGGAAATAAAAGGCGTTCCAAGAGGCGTCTATGAAATGCGCCGTCATTTTATCAACTATTTTAAAGGCTTACCCGATTTCAGGGAAATACGCATGAAACTGGTTACAACCATGGATCTGGATGAAATTGAACAACTTCTGGATCAGATCCTGATCACATATCCATCGTATTAGCCGGATTCTTTTCAGGATAATCCATGGTGTAATGCAAACCCCTGCTCTCCTTTCTTTGCTGGGCAGCCTTAATAATCAAATAGCCGGCATTAATCATGTTTCGCAGTTCACACAACTGCTCCGAAAGTTTGGATGTTTCAAACAAAGCTTCTGTTTCGTTAAAAATGATCCACAGCCTGTCCATGGCTCTTTTTAAGCGGATATTGGACCGGACAATTCCCACATAATAACTGAATATCTGCTGAACTTCTTTATAATTCTGGGTAATCAAAACCATTTCTTCGGGATGTGTTGTCCCCTCATCATTCCAAATCGGTATGTTATTTTGAATCGGGTATTTCTGAAAATTCCCGATGGCATGAAGCGCTGCTTTGTTCGCATAGACCATTGCTTCAAGCAAAGAATTGCTGGCTAAACGATTGGCACCATGTAATCCGGTACATGAGCATTCGCCTGCCGCATATAATCTTTGAATGGAACTGCAACCGTTTATATCTACCCGGATTCCTCCACAAAGAAAATGTGCGGCCGGAACAACAGGGATCATTTGCTTTCTGATATCAATACCCAATGACATGCATTTTTCAAAAATGTTGGGAAAGCTTTCTACCAGATCCGCTCCGTCCAGATGGGTACAATCAAGGAAAACATATTCGCCTCCGCTTATTTTCATTTCATTGTCAATCGCTCTGGAAACAATATCACGGGGTGCCAGGGATCCTCTTTTATCGTACCGGGGCATGAAATCTTCTCCTTTATGGTTGCGAAGTATGGCGCCGTGGCCGCGCATTGCCTCTGTAATCAGGAAGTTAGGCCTTTCACCCGGATTGTATAAAGCAGTCGGATGTAATTGCACAAATTCCATATTGTCGATAATCCCTTTTGCCCGGTATACCATTGCAATACCATCACCTGTTGCAATCAGCGGGTTTGTTGTGATATGATATAAATTTCCAATACCTCCTGTAGCAATAAGCGTTACTCTTGAAAGAAATTTATGCGTAACGCCACTTTTGAGCTCAAGCGCATATGCCCCGTAACATTCAATATCCGAAAAATAACGCTTTACCAACTTGCCTAAATGATGCTGCGTAATAATATCAATGGCAAAATATCCTTCGTATATATCAATATTCGGATGATTTTTCGCTCTCTCACTGAGCGTATTCTGAATTTCAAACCCCGTATTGTCTTTATGATGAAAAATCCGGTGTTCGGAATGTCCTCCTTCCCGGGCAAGGTTAAATTTTCCTGAATGATCACGGTCAAAATCAGTACCCCATTCCAGCAATTTTTTGATCTGTGCGGGCCCTTCCTGAATTACCATCTCGACTATCTTACGGTTACAAAGTCCGTCTCCTGCTATCAAAGTATCTTCAATATGCTTGTCGAAATTATCTATCTCGCTTGATACTGCCGCTATTCCTCCCTGAGCAAAACTTGTATTACTGTCGTTGAGGGTGGCCTTTGTAATAATGGCTACTTTACCCTGCTCTGCAACCTGAAGCGCAAAGGATAGGCCGGCCAGACCCGAGCCTATTACCAGAAAATCATACTGATGGTCCATGTTATACCTTTCATGAAAACGTCAAAATTAGCAGAAATATCTTGATTTTTCCATTACATTTGCCCATCGAAATACAAACGAAAGCACCCATGGTACAGGAAGATCTCTTTAAAAAAATAGTTGCACACAGCAAAGAATATGGATTTATTTTCCCTTCCAGTGAAATATATGATGGTTTAGGCGCTGTTTACGATTACGGACAGAATGGTGTGGAATTAAAAAACAACATCCGCCGCTATTGGTGGGAGTCCATGGTAAAACTCAATGAAAATATTGTGGGTATTGATTCTGCAATATTTATGCATCCGAAAATCTGGGAAGCATCCGGGCATGTTGCAGCATTTAATGATCCATTGATTGATAACCGTGATTCAAAAAAAAGATATCGTGCAGACCAGTTGATTGAAGACTATCTGCAGAAGATCGAAGATAAAATTCAGAAAGAAGTTGACAAGGCAGCTCAGAAATTCGGAGCCTCCTTTGATGAAGCTAAATTCAAAAGCACCAATCCCAGGGTCCTTGAAAACAAGCAAAAATATGATGCCGCTCACGCTCGCTATGTAAAGGCCCTGGAAAATGATGATTTGAAAGAGCTTTATCAGTTTATCATCGACGCTGAAATTGTATGCCCCATTTCCGGTACAAAAAACTGGACAGAAGTACGTAAGTTCAACCTGATGTTCAGCACCCAGGTGGGATCGGTTAGTGAGGAGGCAAATACCATTTATCTGAGGCCCGAAACAGCACAGGGAATATTTGTGAATTATCTGAACGTGCAGAAGACCGGAAGAATGAAAATCCCCTTTGGAATTGCACAAACCGGAAAAGCTTTCCGTAACGAAATTGTCGCCCGGCAGTTTATTCTGCGTATGCGCGAATTTGAACAGATGGAAATGCAGTTTTTTATCAAACCCGGAACCGAGATGGAATGGTACGAATACTGGAAGGACAAACGAATGAAATGGCATAAATCGCTCGGCATGGGCGACCATAAATACCGGTACCACGATCATGACAAACTGGCTCATTATGCCAATGCTGCATGCGACATTGAATTTGATTTCCCAATCGGCTTTAAAGAAGTAGAAGGAATTCATTCCCGCACCAATTTCGACCTCGGAAATCATGAGAAATTCTCCGGCAAGAAAATCCAGTATTTTGACAGTGAGGAAAATGAAAATTATACACCTTATGTAATAGAAACCTCTATCGGCCTCGATCGTATGTTCTTTACGGTTCTATCCAACTCCTATACGGAAGAAAAAGTAGAATGGGAAGGCAGTGCCAAAGAGGATCGCGTGGTGTTAAAAATACCTTCAGCATTGGCTCCCGTGCAACTGGCTATATTGCCCCTGGTAAAAAAAGACGGTCTTCCTGAAAAGGCAAGGGAAATCATGGATAACATGAAATTCGATTTCAACTGTCAATATGAGGAAAAAGATTCCATTGGAAAGCGCTACCGCCGCCAGGATGCTATTGGAACTCCTTATTGTATAACAATAGACCATGACACACTGAATGACAATACCGTTACCATTCGTTATCGCGATACACTGAAACAGGAAAGGGTTGTTATTGACCGCCTGCCAGAAATTATTGGCGATAAAGTAAGTCTAAAAGGCTTGTTGCGAAAGCTTTAGAGCCGCATAATCATAAACCATTTTTCCTTTGAAAAAGCGCTATGAACCATTGGATCATGGCGCTTTTTTATTAGTATGCATTTAATGGTTTTTTTTAATAATGTTTTCAATGGCTTCAATTGCTGTTTTTAGCGTTGGGGTTTATATTTTATTTTAATTTTGAAAACCAGCCTATTAATTGTTTGTCATGCGAAAGGTTCTGATTATCACCTATTACTGGCCTCCTAGTGGAGGTTCCGCCGTACTGAGATGGCTTAAGTTTTCCAAATACCTGCGGGATTTCGGTTGGGAACCCGTCATTTATACCCCTGAAAATCCGGAACCTCAGGAAATTGATGAATCCCTGCTTCAGGATATTCCTGAAAATATGGAAATCCTCAAAACACACATCACTGAACCATATAGTATTTATAAGTGGCTGACGGGGAAAAAGCAGTCGGATCGTCTTGGCGTTGCTCTGATGACGGATTCAAACAAAAGAAGCTTTTTGGCAAAATGGGCGCTCTGGATTCGCAGCAATTTTTTCATCCCCGATCCCAGGATGCTTTGGATTCGTCCCTCTGTTAAAAATCTTACGAAATACCTGAAAGAAAATCCGGTTGACGTGGTTATTTCGACAGGCCCGCCTCATAGCATGCATTTGATTGCTATGAAGCTAAAAAGAAAGTTGGAAATTAAATGGGTGGCTGATTTCAGGGATCCCTGGACGAACATTGATTTTTACAAGGATCTTTTGCTTACCGGATATGCAGATAGACGTCATAGAACTCTTGAAAAGAAGGTTTTGGCTACAGCCGACCGTATTGTGACTGTCAGTCCGGGAATGACCGAGGAATTTACCCAAATGGGATTCTCCCATGTAAGCACCATTACAAATGGTTTTGACGAAATTCGTGGGTCGTCTGGAGATTGTCACATTGAGAGATTTTCCATTACACATCTCGGATCCCTGCCTCATTCCAGAAATCCGGTTCATTTATGGAAAGTACTTTCTGAATTGACCATGGAGAATAAAGCTTTTGCTGACCAACTGGAAATAAAGCTTGTTGGAAAAACCGACCAGTCAGTATCAAAAGCAATCGCTTTTCATAAACTTGATCCTTTTGTAAAATATATTCCGTTTGTTCCTCATAGTGAAACGGCTTCCATACTAAAATCATCCGCCGTGCTATTGCTTTGTATTAATAACACACAAAATGCAGGCGGGATTCTTACCAATAAATTTTTTGAATATCTTTCTGTGAAGCGACCGATATTGGGAATTGGTCCTGAAAATGGGGATGCAGCCCATATTCTTGAACAAACAAGAGCCGGTAATATGTTTGATTATGAAAACATATCCGGCCTAAAACAAAACATCCTCCGGTTATTTGAGCTATATTCACAAAAAAGACTGGATATTGAAAGCAGCGGAGTCAGTAAATATTCCAGGAGAAATCTTACAGCCCAATTAAGCGAACTATTAAATAATCTGACGCATTGAAAAAAGTTATCACCATAGTCGGAGCCAGACCTCAATTTATTAAAGCTGCTGCAGTAAGCAGGGCTATCAGAGATATATCCGGGATCAGGGAAATCATTATTCATTCCGGTCAACATTTCGACAATAATATGTCATCTGTTTTTTTTAAGGAAATGGATATTCCCAGGCCCGAGTATAATTTGAAAATTAACAGTCTGTCGCATGGGGCCATGACCGGCAGAATGATGGAAAAAATAGAGGAAATTTTACTGACTGTTAATCCCGATATGGTTTTGGTATATGGAGATACCAATACAACATTAGCCGGAGCGCTTGCAGCTAAAAAATTAATCATTCCGGTATCCCATGTTGAATCCGGGTTACGATCATTCAATATGAATATGCCTGAAGAAATCAATCGGATACTGACCGATCGTATTTCTGACTTTCTGTTCTGTCCAACCGAAAATGCAGTGCATAATTTGCACAGAGAAGGTTTTCAAAATTTTGGCTGTAATATCATCCATGTTGGAGATGTAATGTATGATGCCGCATTGTATTATAGTTCTTTATCGTCTGAACGATCTGATATCATTCGTCAGTTGAACCTTCGGGAAGGAAATTTTGCGGTTTGTACCATTCACAGGCAAGAAAACACTGATAATCTGGATCATCTCAAATCCATTATCAAAGCTCTAAACCAAATCAATCAATATCAGAAAATCGTTCTGCCGTTGCATCCGCGAACGCGGAAGATCATGGAGACAAATAACATTACCACCGGATTTCCTGTTATTGATCCATTGGGGTATTTTGATATGCTTGAGTTACTGAAGAAATGTGCATTGGTTTTGACTGATAGCGGTGGAATGCAGAAAGAAGCATTCTTTTTCAGCAAATTTTGTATTACGATGAGAGATGAAACCGAATGGACTGAATTAGTCGAAAATAAATATAATTATCTTACAGGCCCCCATGAGGAAGCTATTCTTAATGCATGGCAAAAAATCAGGTCTGCAACCTTTATACCCGCTCATCAATTCTATGGCAATGGAGATGCCAGTCAGAAAATTGCCAGAACCATCAGTGCCTAAATTGTTTCCAATACTTTTGTGCTATTTCTCCTATTCTCTGTTTCTCTATTGGTTCCAGAAATTTTATAAGCCAGATTATTACTGGAAATGATAGCATGAGTATGGATTTGAAGACGAGTCGATTGACAAGACTCCACTGATCTGATATTGTTGAAAGCAGATATAGCAATGCCCCGGTTATAAATAATAATGCCAGGTTTCTTAATTCATAGGGAATGGGGTATTTTTTTTGAGCTACGATCAGGAATAGAAAAAACATTCCCGCTTGCGAAACTATTGTAGACAGAGCTGCTCCGTATAATCCCAGCATCGGTATAAGCAATAAGTTTAACCCCAGATTAAAGACAGCAGTGATGGCGATAAGAAAGCCCATGGTTTTGGAACTTTTGGTAATCTGCAGTCCGATTAAAACATTTTCTTTCATCATCACAAAAACCATCGAAAATGAAAGTATGGGAATAATATGATAAGCCTCCCAGTATGACATCGTATGCGCAAATGTTTTGGTTATCTCAAAACTGAAAATCGAAATAAAAAGCACACAGAACATGACCACCAGAGCACTGTAATTCATGCTTTTCCCTATAAAACGATTCAGGTCGGGATCTCCTATCTTCTTAAATAAAATGGGTAACAGAGATAATTGAATGGACGTAATTACGACCACTTTTATGGTATTTGAAATCCTAAATGCAAGGGTATATGTCCCTACAGCATCCAAATCAGCCAAATAATTCAAAGAATATCTGTCAATTGTATTCAAAAGAACAGAGGAAACAGCAGCCAGCATTAATGGCAAACCATAACCCAACATTTGAGTCAGCTTATGAAATTCGAATTTGGGGACACTGTTCCTCAATATATCCGGAAAAATCATGATCAATCCTGCAACCTCTCCTAATAGGGTTGCTTCATAAACACCAAATACATTTCTTTTTTGATATACCACAAAAAAAAGGGTGAGCGAAAGGGTCACTAAAAGTTTGCAAATACTGATCACCGCGTATTTAAGAGCCTTTTCCTGTAACCTCAACAACATCATTGACACTGAAGAAATGATATTTATTGAAGCACTTGCAAACATGATCCAAATTAAACGGGAATATTTTTCTGTATCAAATAACAACGAGGACAAACGTTGAGAGAAACTGAAAATGAAAAAAAACGAAAATGCGCAAACCAGTGCATTTGTTATGACCACGGTGAAATGCATAGATTTTTGCGAATCTCTATTTTCAGGATCATAATACCAGCGGGCAAGCGACTGATATAAAGCAAGACCAAAGAAAATAACTGCGAGTTGGTAGGTTATATCCATTATTCCCAATACACCGAAGTCGTTCTTTGAAAGAAATTTCTCGTTTGTATAAATAGGAATCAGAACGATTCCAATAAGCTTTATGGAAACATTCGCAAAACCATAAATTACAGTTCCCCTGGCCGCTGATTTTATTTTGGAAAGCATTTCACCGGATTAGTTTCTGGTAGGATTGTAAAAAATCTCTGGAGGTTTGCTCCCATGTATATTGTGCTACAATCTCTGAAGCACGCTTACTTATTTCTTCACATTTCTCAGGATGACTGTACAAGTCAAAAACAACTCTGAAAAATTCCCTGGTATTGCCATAATGGACCGAATATCCAATTCTGTTGCTTTCAACAAAAGCCTTCATCATTTGAGCCTCACTAACAATTACGGGCTTCCCCATTGTTGCATACTGGTATATTTTGGTGGCAATGGTATTATTGATTTCAAGATTATCAGCCCTGGGTACAAATAAGCAAATATTGCTGGCAGCTATATAGGATGGTAAAAGGTTTAAGGATACCCAACCCTTATAATCAACATAATTCTCTAAATGATAGTGTTCAATGAGATTTTTGAATGAAAATGCTGAATTTTCTTTACCTGCAACCAGAAATAAGATATTGCTAATCTTATTTTTTAATTCTGAGAGACATTCCAGGATAAAGTCAATCCCTCTCAGATGATCAAGACTTCCGGCATAAAATAAAACAAATTTGCCTGAATACTTTTCTATGATACTATGATCCAGCAATTCTGAGCTAAAATGGGCTGAATTTGGAGTATTAGGCAATGTTACCATTCTATCAGGATCGACCCCAATTCTGGAAATATAAATATCCCTTAATGCATTTTCAACAGTAATTACCAAATCTGCCCTTTTCAGATACTTTCTTTCATACCTTTTCCATGGGCTTAATTTCAGAAACCGGCCAGGCAATGTATTATAATGCTTCGTTCTAAAAATCCAATTGCTATAATATTCATGCTGATCACAAACCAATTTTAAATTGTATTTCCTTGCCAGAAGATATCCAATCTTTGATAGAGGCAGGTCATGAATATGAACAATATCAAAATGCTCCTTCTCTAAAATCGTATCAAGAAATTTATACCAAAACCTGAAATAAAACGGAAGGAGAAGAATAGCTGCTGAACTCTTGAACATCAACCCCGAAATCTTTTTCCGGTAAATAGAATATCCATTATAAACCTCCTTTTCCTGAGCATTTTTAAATGTCAGCGTTGCCAGCGTAACCGAATATCCAATTTGTTGAAGACTTGAAATTTCCTTTTCAACACGTTCATCAGGAGGAAACTCCTTATCCAACACCATGAGAATATGGCCTTTCATCATTTTGCGAAACTCAATTGTGAATATTCTTTACAATTTCCAATATATCCTTCTTCCTTTTCTTAATAAATACTGCCGGAATTCCAGAATATATGGACCATGCGTCAATAATGTCTTTGTTAACCAGACTCATGGCGCCAATGGCAGAACCTTCACGCAAAGTAATTCCTGGCAATACAATCGATCCGGCCCCAATTATGGAGAATCTTTCTAATGTAACAAGGCCCCCGCCAACATTTGTGAATTGCTCCGGAACCATAGGATTTGTAAGGAAACTACCGCTATAGTCATCGCTTTGACTAAATATCAGCACTTTGGCAGAAACCGTTGTGTAGTCTTCCAGAACTATTCCAAAACGTCCATATAAAGCCGCATATGCTGATATATGTATAAAAGAACCCAGGGTAATATCGCCTGAAAGAATACAAAAATCATCAATCCTTACATGGTTGCCAATTGAAATCTTTTCCGGAGAATATATACTGCATTTACGGCTGATCAAAACATCATCTCCAAGTGATTTGAATGGAAAATTTATGAGCTCCTCGTTGGAATAGTATGAAGTTTCCATATTATGCATACTTAATTATGATATCAATGATCTGATCCTGGATATCCGGATCAAGATCATGAAAAAGCGGAAGACACAATATACGGGAGGCAATTGATTCTGATACAGGTGCGGATTGCCTGGTTATCAGATATGGCAACGTGTTGAGGGAAGGATAAAAATAACGACGTGGATATATATCCTTGTCATTCAAATACTTCGTTATCTGAAGAAGCGTCTTCTCATTCTTAAAAATGATCGGGAAATACGCATAGTTTTGTTTTGTATGACTATCAATCGCTTGCAGTTGCAAATTTGCATGCGTTCGAAAAGCATTCTGGTATCTTAAAAATACCTTTTCTCTTTGCCGACTGATCTGCTCAAAATCTTTCAAAACACACAAACCCATAGCAGCCTGGAATTCATTCATCTTAAAGTTAACTCCCAATTCCGTAATTTTGTCATAGCCCGGAATTCCGAAGTTTCTCATTAACAATGCCTTTTCATACAATTCCTTTGTTCTAACAACAACTGCACCGCCTTCTACTGTGTGGAAAATTTTCGTACTATGAAAGCTAAATACAGCAACATCTCCGAATTGACTTATGGTATTCCGGTCAATTTTCACATCAAAAGCATGGGCAGCATCATATATTACAGGTAGTTGATTTGCTTTGGCAATCTCATCAATTTTCTCAACAGCACAAGGATTGCCAAAAACATGAACAGGCAGGATAGCTGTTGTTTTTCTGGTGATTCGTTCCTGTATTTTGAAAGGATCCAGATTCAGCGTCTTTTGATCAATATCTGCAAAAACGGGAGACAGACCTTCCCATACCAGACTGCTGATAGTAGCCGCAAATGTAAAAGGTGTAGTGATAACCTCACCTTTCAAATTCAGCAGTTTAAATGCCAACTGCAATGCACATGTTCCATTGACAGTAAGGATAATATAATTAGCACCAAGGAAACTTTTAAGTTCCGATTCAAGCTCCTGAACCATGGCTCCGTTATTTGTCAGCCATCCTGAAGATAAAATGCGGTCTACATAATTCTGATATAGTTTCTTATCAGGAATGTACGTTTTGGTAACATTAATCATGAATTTCAGATACTAGTTAGAATTTGAGCCCATCCCGCAACTATTGTTTCAGAACTTATTAATGCCTCAGTCTTCTTCATATTCACCTCAGAGATTAAGGGATCCATTTTCAGCATCTCATCAATTTCTAATGAATTTCCAAGCTGAATTGTATCATAAACTTTGATATCATGCAGAGCAAAAAATGAAAAAGAAGAATTGTCACTCCGAATATATACCTTTTTACCCAGATAAAGATATGAAAATATATTTCCCAGACCTTGTTGCCGCTGATGATTCATAATTAGAATATCAATGCCAGCTATAAATTCGGCATATTGAATCCGGTCCATAAAAAACCTAATTCCGGTAAATCTTTCTCCAAATAGTTCAGTTCCCAGTTTGATCACTTTATCTGCGTATTCATCATCTCCATAGGAAACCGGACAAAATATTCTAAAGTTTTTAGTGGGATATGAAGCAAGTATTTGAAGGATCTCCAGTGTATTATTGGTAGGATTTGCCGAATTTCCTATTTGAATATGTATGCAATCTGAACCTTTCTGATAATTTCTATGTAATCGCAACCTTTCAAAATCTGTAGGAATGGGGTACATTCCATGAATATACTGAGCACATGTCCTATAATGCTTCTTAATATATAGGTAATCATTATAAACCGGACAAAAGACCTTATCAAGCCTTTTGATAAGTAGTTTTCTGATCATCTCAAACAGCCAGTTTTCAGGGGTCTTTTTGCAGTATTGATACCAATATGCATCCTGTCCCCAAACCGACCAAACAGCTTTTTGCATGCTCTGCATATGATAAAGCCAGAAAAAGAGCGACCGGGATACTGGAAAGGAATGAAATAAAATACGTTTTGATTTTTTTATCAACGGGGACAAGTTCGATATGAGCTCATGACGGGTTGTTACAAATAAGACATCAGGATAGATCGCTTTTATCTCCTGTTCTTTTGCCCTGCTTCGGAAAACAATAATATGCTCCTGCATATCGAAGTTATTCAACATCATCTTGATAAACTCAATACTATAATCCGAGACTTGTGTAAACAGATGCAGAATCATCGAAAATGAATATTTTTGACTATAAATCTTTGAGTGACTACAAATTTAAATTTACTTTACAATAAAAAAGCAATGCTTAAAATTAGCCCGAAATTAATCAATTACTGTGTCCCGTTTATATTGTTCTTCTTTATATCAATCGCCTACTTCTCTCCCGAAATTTTTGAGAGCAAAAAGCTCAATCAACATGATGTTATGCAATTTAAGGGCATGTCTAAAGAAATTTCGGATCACCGTGAAAAATATGGTGAAGAACCCTTATGGACGAACAGTATGTACGGAGGAATGCCGGCTTACCTGGTTTCTACCAGATATAGCGGTAATATTCTTAAAAAAGTCCATTATGTTTTTACTTTGATGGACTTCAGACCCGTTTGTTTTATATTTCTATATCTTACAGGTGCTTACATTGCTTTATTGCTTTTTGGTGTCAATCCATGGTTAAGCTTTGCTGGTGCTATTGCATATGCTTTTTCAACTTATTTTCTGATCATTATTGAAGCGGGCCATATCTCAAAAGTATTGGCTCTTGGATATATGCCTCCTGTCATCGCGGGTACCTATGTTGCTTTTAAAGGGAAGGCGCTTGCAGGAAGTGTTGTTGCAGGATTATTTCTGGGTTTGCAGATTCTTGTAAACCATCTGCAGATTACTTATTATACATTCCTGTGCATTTTGATCCTGCTGGCATTTATTTTTGTTGAAGCAATCATCAACAGGAAACTGAACTCTTTGGTTAAACCCATTATGTTTCTTGCCTTGTTTGTTACCCTGGCTATTGGATCCAACTTCAGCAATCTGATTACAACCTACGAATACGGAAAATATTCAATCAGGGGAAGATCTGAACTGACATCCAACAAGGAAAATCAAACATCCGGATTGGATAAAGACTATGCCACACAATGGAGTTATGGAATTGGCGAGACCTTTACACTGTTGATCCCTGATTTTAAAGGGGGAAGTTCCACGGGAAGCCTGAGCCAGAATTCCCATACTTATAAGTATATGAAGAGTACTTATGGCGCCAGTGAAGCCAGACGCTTTATTGCCCAGGTACCCTTATATTTTGGGGAGCAACCTGGTACAAGCGGCCCTGTATATGTAGGCGCCGTAATTGTCTTTTTATTTGTGCTCGGTTTATTCATTGTAAAAGGGCCCATAAAATGGTGGCTGCTTGCCGTTACCTGCGTTTCCATCATCCTTGCCTGGGGACATAATTTTGCTTTTGTAACCAACATCATGCTGGATTATTTCCCCGGTTATAACAAGTTCAGGACCGTCTCCATGACCCTGGTAATGGCAGAATTTGCAATGCCGGTTCTGGCTATTTATACTGTAATGGAAATAATGAATGGGAAAGTGAGCAAGGCCCTGTTTATGCAGGGTTTCAAATATACGCTCTTTGGTTTGGGAGGACTAATGTTACTTATATTACTGGTATCCGGCTCCATAAGCTCTGTGGCTCCCGTAGATGAACAATACAGATCTCAGGGTCTGGATGGAATTGTTGATGCGATCCAACTCGACAGACTTTCCATGGTCAGGATGGATATTTTACGTTCCCTGGTTTTTGTTGGCCTTACCGCTGGACTCATTTATGCTTTATCCCTCAATAAAATCCGCTTTAAAGCCTTTATTATTTTGTTTTCTGTTTTGCTGCTGGCGGATTTATGGCCGGTAAACAAAAGATATCTGAATGGTAAAGACTTTGTAACACATCGTCAGGAACAAAACTCATTTGTCGCAGCAACTGCTGATCAACTTATTTTGAATGATAAAGAACCTGACTACCGGGTTTTAAATTTGACAGTCAGCCCCTTACAGGATGCTACCACATCGTATTTCCATAAATCGATTGGCGGGTACCACGGTGCAAAAATGAGACGGTTCCAGGAATTGTTCCAGTACCATATTCAGCCTGAAATTGAAAGGCTTTATGACATTATGAAAACAAGACCTGTTTTAGAAGCAATTGATAGCACAATGGCTGGTCTCAATGCGTTGAATATGCTCAATACACGATATTTTATTTACAATCCGGACGCGCCACCTCTTGTTAATAAATTTGAACTGGGAAACGCCTGGTTTGTGCAAAATGTCATAAAAGTGGGGAATGCTGATGCAGAACTTGCGGCCATAGGGAAAATTAACCCTGCTAAAGAAGCCATTGTAGATAAGCGGTATCAATCTTACCTGGAAGGTTTTCAGTTTGCTCCGGATTCTGCTGCCTCCATTAAATTAACGGATTATAAGGCTAATGAGCTTACCTATAAATCATCCTGCTCAACAGAACAGCTGACTGTCTTTTCAGAAGTATATTATGATAAAGGCTGGCAGGCATATATTGATGATAAACCGGTACCGCATTTCAGGGTAAACTATCTGCTAAGAGCAATGCGTCTGCCTGCAGGAGAACATACCATTGTTTTCAAATTTCATCCGGATAGTTATTTCATAGGTGAGAAAATAGCGCTGGCTTCGTCGCTCATATTGATATTACTGGTTATTGGAACAGTATTTCTGGAATTTAAAAAATCCGGGAGCGTTTCAGAAGAGTCAGATAAGGCCTAATAACGGTCGAGCCATCTGTATCTTCTTGCTGTGTCGCCAAATTTTGCGCTGATACATATTTCGTGCGTGCCATAGGTATATCTTGCTATACCATTGAAACCATAATCATATGAATATCCAAAATAGTATTTATGCAATTTTAATCCGGCCATAACAACTACATCACCACATGTCCGGCCTGATAAACCAAACCAATACTGTCTTTTGTAGTAGCCTTTCAGTGATATTTCAGCTTGTTTATCAAGACGTTCATTTAAAAGGATCAGAAATGAAGGTTCCCACTCCCATTTTGCAGAAGCAGTGCTGTTAAACCTGTAGTCTCCGATTAAATAATAATGACGTAGCAGTCTCGTTTCCTCTGATTCTTTAAAATCACTACTGTTGCCTATCTTCAATTTCGACTGGAAGATCTGGTTTACTGCAAAACCGATATGATACTTCTCTGTCATGTAGTTTACTCCAAAACTGGCATCGGGTACCATGGTTGATTTTCCGATCAGTGCGTTAAGCGGATCGTTATCCGGATCTTTAAATGCTGCTCTGTCTTTATTAATCCTGTATTGATAAATACTACCCGACAATCCCAGCGAAAGTTGGCTGTTATCAATAAAAATATGGTAGGCATATGAAAACTGGCCACCGGTACGTTCAACCGCACCATTTACATCATGATAAATAATCCCGCCTAATCCTACGCGACCTTTATTGGCCCGTTTGAAACTTGGTTTTCCGCGATCTCCTGATTTTAAACTATACCCGCTTTTAAGTATTCTGCCCTGCAAACTGATCAGATATGAACTTGGAGTATAGTCTGCAAAACCCATCCATTGCTTTCTGGCGGAAAGATTGAAAACAGTCCTTCCGTCATACCCGGCTACTGATGGATTAAATATAAATTCATTGGAAGAATACTGACTGAATCGTGGAAGTTGTTGAGACAATACAGGTGCAGCGCATAATAATGCGATCAGTAATCCGTAAACACTTGCGCGTCTTTTACTGCAAATAATTGATATTCTGATTGACCTGATCAATAGAACGTAATTGTATTAAAAATGATGACTTATAATACGTAAATAATTGATTAATGTTTGTGTTATATGTGTTAACGAATAATGGTTACGATCCCCTTCAAAGGAGTGTCTCCATTACCCAGCCTGATCACAAAATAATAAGTATCCACAGGTAAAAGTCTTCCTTGCATATCTCTGCAATCCCAGTCTTCTGCACAGCCTGCAGAACAATGATAGACGATTTTACCAATACGATCATAAATCCTTATTTCGCCCTCAGGATAAACTTCGTTAAATCGTATCTCAGTGCCATCTTCTGTCATATAACGGAGTTCCCAGTTATCGTTTATGAAATTGCCGTCCGGACTGATTGCTGTGGGTATATCCAGACAATTTCCATTAATTGCTTTCATTTTAAGGGTTGTGTCTGCCTGACAATTATTTGCATCAACTACATGAACTCTGTAGCGCCCTTCAGCCACATTTACCAATACCGGATCATGAATATCCGCATAATCTCCATCCCATGTATAGCTGTATGCTTCGGTTCCACCTGTTACTATTATCGAAAGCGTTCCATTATGCCAATCAGGACAGAAAGGAAGAACGATACCATTCTTATCAAGCGTAATGCGTAATGCATCAGGTTGACCTACAAAAACCACTGTATCTGCATTACAACCCATTGGATCTGATATTCCCAATTCATATTCACCAGCAGATATGCCCGATACTGTATTTCCGGCTACGGCATTTCCATTCCAGGTATACAGGTAATTTCCATTGCCACCGGTTGCGTTCAGTAATACAGAACCATCTGCCGATGCGTTACAAAGCGCATCAGACACAGTGAAATCAGCAACAACGGGATCGGGATCCATAAACAATTTTTCGAGCACACCCTCACAACCCTCATCGTCGATTACATGCACTGAATAGGTTCCTTCCTTTAATCCTCCGTAAACGTCAGTGTTCGGACCGTTTTGCCATTGATAATTATAAGGAGGAATACCATCGCTGGCAACGGCACGTATTATACCGTCCGATAAGCCGTTACATGTAATCTCCTTCTCCGTTTCAATATTCAAAACAACTTCGTTATTTTGGACGATAATTACCGAATCTATAATCTGACAAGCGTTTTCGTCCGTCGCTGTGAGAATATATTTCGCTGCATCCAACCCGTTTATAGTAGGAGTTACAGCTCCATTATTCCATAAATAATTGTAACTTCCTGTGCCTCCGGTGATGGTAGCTTCAGCAATTCCCAATACCGAGCCGGTACAGCTAATATTATGCCCTGTAATCGTTGCCTGCAGAGATTCGGGTTGTGTAATCAACGTATCATATTGCGTTTTGCAGGAATTGGCATCGGTGATTTCCAGACGATAGGATCCCGGAACTAAATTCTCAATAAATCCGGTGTCCAGGGCCATAGCTCCTCCATCTTTTGTCCATGCAAAATGATAGGGCATCATTCCACCCACGGTTTTTATCAATATGGAACCATCCGCTGAATCATGACAGGAGACCCCAAAACCTGTATAATTGGATACATCATCAGATTCAATGGTAAGTTTGTCAGGCTGAAGAATGGATATGATATCCGTAATTGAACACCCCGAGATATCTGCAACTGTAACTTCATAGTCACCGGCTGCCAGATTGAATCGCTCGGTATCACTGCTTCCATTGTCAGCCCAGCTGATTTGATAACCCGGTATTCCTCCGGTAGTATGGAGTTTTATAAAACCATCCGTTTCGCCGTAACAATCAATCTGATAGGGCCCGGATTGAGCAGCTGATAGTTCAGGATTTGTGGCTATAATTTCAGGCTGCAAAATTTCAAATGTATCAGATGCAAAACAACCCTGTACGTCTTCAACTTTTACCTTATAAATACCTGCATTCAAACCAGATTGATTTCTAAGGGATGGATCCTCTACCGTGCCCCCTGAAAGAGATTCCCAAAGATACGTATAGGGCAATTCATTCCCTCCTGTAATATCCGTTAATTGTATGCTGCCGTCCTCCGATCCATAGCATGTAACGTTATACCCATTCGGGAAAACAGATACCGCAGACTGCTGAATCATGAGAGAATCCGGCTCATTCATGTCTATAATATATTGACCTGTGCAACCAGAAACATCCGTATATGTAAGCGTATACCTTCCAGCATATAAATCAACCAGATAATTGAATTTCTCACAATTGGAAAAACTGGTATCAACACCCGATCCTTCCCAGTGGTATTGTATATTGGGCAAATCATCATCGGCATTAATGGTAACAATGCTTCCTGAATTCTCGCCATGGCATCGGATTTGATACGAACCAAAAACAGGATAAGGAAGAGCCAATAAGGCTGAAGCAGCCGGTTGCTGGATGAGTGTATCAGCTGCGGCTTGTGTACATCCGTTAGTATCGGTAATCGACAGGATGTATGTTCCATCCATGATCGAAAAAAGTGTGTCTTGCGCTGCCGGAGTAACAACAAGATCATAGTCGTCCGGAACCTTGGTCCACAAGTACGAATATCCCGATGTGCCTCCATGAATATTTCCACTTAGTTTTCCGTCATTGCCGGCGCAGGTTAAGGGACTCACTACCTTTATAAAGTAAGTTAGTTCAGCAGGTTCATCCAGAACAAAACTCGAATCATCAGCACACATCAGCTGATCATTGATTTGAATATTATAGGTTCCTGCTGTAATGGTCTGGATATCTCTGGTATCTGCCCAGCCATTGTTCCAGGAGTAATGAAGATCTCCATCTGTATAACCGCTGAAAGCAGAAATTCCACCTTCAGGTTTAAGATATATGAAACCATTATTTTCACCGGCACACCTGATATTCTTTCCCCCTATATAAGTAGAAATGGTATCTACGATGATCTTTAGTTCTGGAGCAACCCATATTGTTGCTGTATCTGGAATTCCATAGCATATTGACATGCCACACGACTTGAGCAGATAGGGATAAAAAATAAAAGTAACCTCTTGAGGAACTGATGAATGATTTATGATGGTATCTGATAAAACAAAACCTGGCGACAGATTAAAAGTATCCTGTTTATGAATTACTTCAACAAATGCTGCATTATATTTGGATTCATAGGAAATTTTCACCGGGCGTAATGCTTGTGTAATTGACGAAGTCTTTATTGAAGGATGCAGATATGTACAAATGGTATCTGTTTTTGTATTTAAAATAATTGTTGGCGTTGGCTCAACCCAGATTATCTGATCTCCCTTACTACTATTTCCACATTTATCAGTCAGCGTCCAGGTTCTGATAATGTATCCTGCAGTATCACAACCATTAAGATTGCTTAAATCATCTGTGTAAACCGCATCCAATCCTGTACTGCAATTGTCTGCTTCATCGGTTACATCTCCTGTAATGGCCGGATCAATTATAAAATTGCATTCGTGATCTCTACAAATCGTATCATTTTGAGGTACTGTGAATTCGGGACTGATCGTATCCAGAGCTGTTATTGTCTGTGTCTTTATGGTGGTATTGCCACAGTCGTCCG
>CAZTSR010000017.1:0-74881 GCA_964615995.1 uncultured Bacteroidales bacterium | reverse complement strand
AAGTGCGTCTGGAAATCCCATGAACAATCAAAAAACCGCGTAAGGGTGTTAGATTTTGGATACTGGATGCTTGATGCTGGATCAAATCAATAAATCAACAGATCAATAAATCAATAAATAAATTTGCTGGATGCTGGATCAAATCAACCAATCAACAAATGAATATGCTGGCCAAGCTACTATATGATAAACTGGATCGGGATTTTGAGATCAGAAACATGAAGGACGACTGGAGTTATATGTCATTCAATAAATACATTTCTCCATCATTCAGAAGGCAATATATGGGCATTATCCTTGATAATGCTTCAGAAATTAAGAAGGTGTTTTCAATTACATTCCCCGATAAGAATGTCCTGCAGGAAATTCTTGATCGTAAGGAACAGGACATTCTGATATTTTCACACCATCCAATGGGGTATAATCCCACCAGTGAAGGTTTCCCTTTTTATAATATTCCGGTGGAAACTTTACAGAAATTAAAGGATCAGCGCATTTCGCTTTATGCGCTTCATACACCACTCGACAAAAACGGAAGATATTCCACATCTGTAAATCTGGCCAGAAATCTGAATTTACAGGTTGCCGGTGAATTCTGCGAAGATAATGGGATACAATGCGGTGTGATATGTAACACAGATGCTGCCACAGTAAATGATTTTGCAGAAAGCGTGCGCAACCTGGTCGGACATGAGGTTAAAATTCTTAAAAATGGAGATGAACATATTTCAGGAGGACAGGTGGCTATTGTTTCCGGAGCCGGTAATGTAGGTTTTGCTGCAAGGGAAATTGCCGAATTGAGGATTAATCTTTATCTCACCGGATGCACCCGAAAAGTGCTGGGCGTTGAACCGATTATGGATTTTCACTGTCTTATTAAGGAGCATGGAATAAATGTAATAGGTGCCACCCATTATTCCACTGAAAAATATTCAAGTATTGCGATGGTTCAATATTTTAAAAAGCTCGAACTGGAAGCCGAATTTATTGAAGGAAGTTATTGGATGGAAGATTTATGAAATTCAAACAAGGCGGATTTATAAAAAAAGCGTTTGAGTCCGCAATTTTTGGTTTATATTCACACAAAAAAAACAATGAAACTATATATTGTTAGCCTTTCGTTGCTATTATGTATTTCATGCAACAGAATCAAAGTGGTTGATATATCAAGTCCCGATCAGAAGATACAGGTTCAGATCAGTAAAGATGATCAGGATGCCATCCGGTATCAAATACATTATAATGGATCTGTGATTGTTGAACCTTCTCTTTTGGGAGTAAAAACCAGCCGGATTGACTTTAGAAATAATCTGAAAATCGCTGAAGTATCGGAAGTAAAGCTGATATCCGAGCAATATACCACTCCTGCTGAAAAAAGAAACAACAATCAATATCAGGCCAACGAACGTGAGCTTACACTTGAAGACGTCAATGGTAAACGGATTGGCGTTCAATTCAGGGTAGCCAACGACGGAGTTGCTTTCAGATATCATTTTCTGGATTCATCTGATACCATTGTTGTTCAGAGTGAATATACCTCTTTTAAAGTTCCTGAAAATGCCACTGCCTGGTTGCATCCCCATGCTAATGCTAAGGATGGATGGTGCAGGACACAGCCGAGTTATGAAGAAAATTATTTTATTGGTGTTCCTGTAGGCACTAAGGCCCCGGCAAAAGCAGGATGGTCATTTCCGGCACTGTTTAAAATCGACGGGAACTGGATGTTAATCAGCGAAAGTGGTCTTGAACCTCCGTACTGTGGGTCCAGACTGGGTCAGAAATCACCTAAAGGAGAATATACACTTTCATTTCCCCAGCAGGGTGAAACCGTAGACAGCACAGATCTTATTTCTCCGATAAGTACTAAGGCGTTTTTCTCTCCCTGGCGTGCAATTATTTTAGGCTCGTTGGCTACTGTTGTTGAATCAAACATGATTTCAGCGCTTGCACCACCAGCTATTGTTAATGATACCACCAGATTTCAACCAGGAATTTCATCCTGGAGTTGGGGTGTATTGAAGGATGAATCTGTAAATTTCAAGACACAAAAGGAATTTATTGACATGGCGTCGGAGCTTGGTTGGAAGTACTGCCTGGTAGATGCTGATTGGGACAGGCGTATCGGTTATGAAAAAATCCAGGAACTTGCAAAGTATGCCACAGACAAAAAAGTAGGGCTTATTTTATGGTATAATTCATCGGGCGATTGGAATACAACCGTAATGACTCCGAAAGGTGTTTTAATCGATTCGTTAAGTCGTGTGAAAGAATTCGGCCGCATCAGTAAGATGGGGATAAAAGGAATTAAGGTCGATTTCTGGCCTGGCGATGGTCCTTCTTCGATTGCCTTATATTATGATATGATGCGCGACGCGGCTCATTATGGATTAATGGTGAATTTTCACGGGGCTACAATTCCCAGAGGATGGCCCCGGACATTTCCAAATCTGGCTTCCATGGAGTCAGTCAAAGGTTTTGAATATACCACATTCTCTCAGGAGAATAATGACGCCAATCCTGTACACTGCACCATTCTCCCTTTCACCCGTAATGCCATAGGTCCTATGGATTATACCCCTATGTGTCTGGGTGAAATTCCGGGAATTATCCGGAAAACATCTTCTGCATTTGAACTTGCATTAAGCGTTATTTTCCAATCGGGGATACAACATATTGTAGAAACACCAGCAAGCCTGAAGAATCAACCGGATTATGTGGTGGACTTTCTAAAAAGTCTTCCTCAAAGATGGGACGATGTGAAACTGGTTGATGGATATCCCGGGAAATATGTTGTGATTGCCCGCAAATTTCAGGATCACTGGTATGTGGCCGGCATTAATGCGCAGGAGGATACCCTTAAATTAGATCTTGATCTTTCAGCCTTTCAGCCTGGCGAAGCTTTACGTTGGATAACAGACGGAAAAGACAACAGAAGCTATAAAGAAGAAGCGGTAGGTTTGCAAAACGGGGTAATGAAAGTTGAAATAGTCTCCCGTGGAGGTTTTGTTTTTGTGTTGTAAGCTTCTTTTTTATCCACAAACAGTGTATTTATCTTTCGATGAAAATATTGATTGTTGAAGATGAGCCAAAAGTAGCTTCTTTCATAAAGAAGGGACTTGAAGAGCATAGTTATGAAGCAGAAATAGCTTATGATGGGTTATCTGCAGAAAAGCTTTCACGCCATTACAGATATAATTTATTTATTCTTGACATCATCATTCCGGGAATCAGTGGCCTTGATCTCTGCAAGAAATTAAAAGAAGCATATCCCAACACTCCGGTTATTATGCTTACTGCGCTGGGTGCGACAGATGATAAAATTATGGGGTTTGATGCGGGAGCAGACGATTACCTTGTAAAACCTTTTGAATTCAGAGAATTGTTGGCGCGAATTAAAGTGCTGCTTAAAAAAGCAGAGCATTCGCCCGATGTAACGAGTAAACTTACTTTTGAGGATCTGGAACTCGATCTGGAAAAAAAAGTTGCCACCAGGGGCGTAACAAATGTTGAATTGACGGCAAAGGAATTTTCATTACTTGAATATTTCATGCGTAATAAGGGAAAAGTACTCTCCCGGAATGATATTGCTGACAATGTTTGGGACATCCGTTTTGATTTTGGAACCAATGTTGTGGATGTTTATGTGAATTTTTTAAGAAAAAAAATCGACAAAGGATTTTCTAAAAAGCTGATTCATACCAAAGTAGGCTTTGGATATATTTTCGGAGAACTTTAATTATGCAAATCAGAACCAAATTAACCCTGCAGTATCTCCTGATGGGTGGAATCATCATGATTATTGCCTCGGTTGCTATTTATTACTTCTCTGAAGGATTCAGAAAAGATGCTTTTTATAACCGCCTGCAAAATAAAGCCCGCAGCACTGGCATGCTGATTTTGGAAAATAATAAGATTGATGTTGATTTGATTAAGGAAATGGAAAAAAGAAACCCGGATCAACTCAAAAATGAAAAAGTCATCATTCTGAATTTTCTCAATGATATCGTTTACAGTACCGATGATAGCGACGAAATCATAATTTCCAGGGAACAGCTGGAAAGAATCAGGTTTGGCTATAAGGTAGCTTACCGGCAGGATCCATATGAAGTGATTGGAACGCTTTATTACACAAAATACAATCGTATTGTGGTAATTGCTGCCGCTATTGATGAAGAAGGGTTCGCCCATCTTGAAAAGCTCAGATTGATATTGTTGCTTGTTTTTATTGTCAGTTTATTCTTGTTTTTCATTGCCGGATGGTTTTATTCAGGTCGGGCTTTGAAGCCTATTTCGGATGTGGTGAAAAGAGTGGAGGATATTACCATTACAAGTCTAAACCTGCGATTAAACGAAGGTAACGGGACTGATGAAATAGGACGATTAGCCATTACCTTCAACCGGATGCTCGAACGGCTTGAAAAATCTTTTGGAATGCAAAAGGAATTTATCGCCAACGCTTCCCATGAATTGAGAACTCCGTTAACTTCTATAAGCGGTCAATTGGAAGTATTGATGATGAAGGATCGCACCATAGAAGAATACCGCGCCGCTATCTGCTCGGTTATTGATGACACCAGGTCACTTATTGATCTGTCAAACCGGCTTTTGCTAATTGCCCGAACCAGTGCTGAAGGCCCTGTCAATAAAAACAAACGCGTTCGAATCGATGAAATTTTATGGCAGGCCAGGGAGGATCTGATGAAATTTAATCCTCAGTATCATATTAACATTAATATTGGTGACTCACTTACTGATGCAGACCAGATGGCAGTGGGTGGTGATGAATATTTGCTCAAGGTGGCCGTTTCAAATATTATTGATAATGCCTGTAAATACTCAAAAGACCATTCAGTAAAGATTGGACTAAAGCATCTTGGCGAACATCTGGAGATTGAATTTGAGGATCAGGGAATGGGCATTCCGGAAAAAGACCTGCTGAAAATTTATGAACCTTTTTACAGAGGGACTAACGCACATTCTGTAAAGGGCACTGGTATTGGCTTGTCTTTGGTAAATCAGATTGTCAATAACTATAATGGCAAGGTATCTATTTTTTCAAAAGTAGGTAAGGGAACCCGCGTAGTTATTGAGTTGCCTGCACAATAATCTCCGATAAATCAGAATTAATAGCCTTTTAATTTTGTTTTAATCTCTTTTTAATATCCATATTGTATCATTGTATCGTCATAGATTAGATTGTTGGATCTGTTTTAGGGGGCAGATTTAATAATAGGGTTAGTGTCATGTTGAACGGGGGTTAAACATCGCGCTTATTTATAGATGTATCGCCGCTTAGCATGACAATTTTTTTGAAGAATACTCGAGTAATTTTTAAATATATTTTTTCATATGTTTCAACAGTTTGCCCTAACATTCAAAAACATGACACATCGATGTTCTTCATACGGCTTTAATCTGCTGTATGTAATTTTAATTTCCGCACTGACAACAAGTTGCGGAAAAAATGCCGGAAATAAAAAGGCAGAAGTTCCCTTACCCAATGATGAGTATTTTCAGGAAATTGGCAGTTCCATTGGATTGGACTTCGTTCATTCTGTTGGTGGCCATGAGCTGAACAATATTATTGAATCAAGTTGCGGCGGAACGGCTTTTCTTGATTACGATCAGGATGGTTTTATGGATATTTATGTTACCAGTGGGACATGGCTGCCCGGAGGATTCTCAAAAAGTGAAAAACCAGCTGAATTGCCCCATAATCATTTGTACAGAAACCTGGGTAATGGCACATTTGAAGATGTTACTAAAAAAGCGGATGTTGGCGGTCCATGGTATAGTATGGGTGTGGTTTCAGGTGATTATAATAATGACGGCTATCCTGATATATACCTCAGCAATTATGGCGGGAATGTGCTTTTGAAAAACAAAGGTAACGGTTCTTTTATCGAGGTAACTGAAAAAGCCGGAGTTTCCGGTGGAAATTTATGCAGCGTTGGTGCTGTGTGGCTTGATTACGATAATGATTCATATTTGGACTTATATGTCGGCAATTATCTGGAATTTGATCCCAATTATAAGTATTTCTATGCTCCTGATGGTTTCCCGCCACCCATGGCTTATGAGAGTCAGCCGGATTTTCTATATCACAATAATGGTGACGGAACATTTACCGATGTTACAAAAGAAGTTGGCATCGCAGACGTTGATGGTCGTGCCATGGGCGTAGGTGCTGCAGATGTTGATGAGGACGGATTTGTAGATATCTATATTGCGAATGACCATACTTTGAACTATTTATGGCATAATGAAGGGGGTAAAAAATTTGTTGATATCGGAACCAAATCAGGTACAGCTTTTAGTCAGGGTGGCGAGGCCACCGTGAGTATGTCTGTGGATTTTGCGGATTATAATGGTGACCAGCTTCTGGATATTTTTGTGTCTGATGACACCTATTGCTCTCTTTATGAGAACGCGGGAAATGGTGTCTTTGCTGATAAAGCCATGTCTTCCGGGATCTCATCAAAGGCGGCTCAATTTGTTGGTTGGTCATCCTCCTTTATGGATTATGACAATGATGGCGATGTAGATATTTATAAAACCAATGGTGCTCTGAAGCATTTATACGGTCAGGAATCCCAGTTATTTAGTAATGAGGGAGACGGCAAGTTTAATGAAATTTCAATTGAGCTGGGATCCTATTTTAGCAAGGAATATGTAGGCAGGGGAAGTTGCATCGGCGATTATGACAATGACGGCGATTTGGATGTGTTTATCGTGAATCTCAACGACCATTGTAGGTTTCTTAGAAATAACAAAGGAAACCAGAATAACTGGATTACTATAAACCTGAAAGGTACTACCAGTAACCATGATGGTATTGGAGCTATTGTAAGAGTGACTTCAGGTGGTAAAACCCAGGTAAACCAAAAGAAAAGCACAGTCGGATACCTTTCACAAAATGATCCGAGATTGCATTTTGGATTGGCAAAAAATGATATCGCAGGAAAAATTGAAGTGAAATGGCCATCAGGAAAAGTGCAGGTGCTGTCAAATATTAAGGCCAACCAAATCATTGACATTAAAGAACAGTAATTGAGCAGAACAATGAATACGAAAATCTCACGCTTGTTTTTTTCATTTTCTTTTGCCGGGTTGTGCGCACTCCTTTTGTTTTCATGCAAATCTGAAATTCAGGATGGTATGCTGATTGTTACTTTGTCGCCTTCAAGTAATACTGCTCCTGATTTTAAAAATGGTAAGGGATGGAGATTTATTTCAGGATCACAGATTGCTACAGTCGATCCAAATAACCTTTCCTCAGAAGTCATATTAACAAAGGACTTCTATTCAGCCTGTTCTCCTGATTTATCCTGGGATGGCAGGCATCTACTTTTTGCCGGACAAAAGGAAGCGCATGATCTCTGGCAGATATGGGAAATGGACCTCGATAAGAACACCTTTCATAAGATAACCAATACAGATCACAATTGCACCGATCCGGTATACCTGCCCATGGATCAGTTGGTATACAGTATGGAAGTTTCCGATGATTCATTGGGTAACCGGCATGAACTGTTTACATCACGGATTGATGGAAGTGAAATCAAACAAATTACCTTCTCACCGCAAAATTGCTTTGGATCTGTAGTACTCATGGATGGTCGTGTGGTTACGATAGTCCGTCAGCTACTGCCCGTAAAAAACGATCCGGCATACATGGTTTTGAGACACGACGGAACTAAAGCCGATCCGCTTTATGATGGAAATCCGGGATGTATACTGGTAAATCGCATGCGTGAACGCAATCATGACAGACTATTCTTTGTTGAAACAGATACACTGAAGAAACAAAGTGACATATTATCCATAAGTTATAACAGACCATCCACCAGTAAGAAAAATCATTCATCAAACATATCAGGCAGTTTTAATGCTGTTTTCCCTTCATCATCCGATCAATTATGGGTGTCATGCTCCGTGGAAAATAAACCATTTGCAATCTATGACTTTGATATTGCTCAGGAACAATTGGGCAAATGCATATACAGTAATGATAAAATGAATGTGACTGACGTCATTGAAGTTCTCGTGCATGATCGTCCAAAAAAGTTGCCCAGTGAAGTCGATATGGGTGTAAAAACCGGACTGTTGGTATGTCTGGACCTCAATTATAGTACTCAGCAAGTTCTTCATCCTTCAGTTGATTTCAGAAAAGCCGACCGTATAGAAGTCTTGGGTATAAAATCAAGTTATGGCATTGTGCAAGCAGAGAAAGACGGATCAATTTATCTTAAAGTGATGGCCGATACCCCTTTCCGTATTCAGACACTGGATCAAAATGGAAAAGTGGTGTTGGGTCCAGGAAATTGGATGTGGCTGCGTCCTAATGAAAGGCGAGGCGTTGTGAGTTTTTACGATAATCCTGAACTGGCACCTGAGAACATTGTTCCTCTTGCTATTAAAAAGGATCCTGTGATTATTCCCGTGGTTATTACTGAAGTTCTTGAAAAAGAAGTCGAATTAGAATAGTATGAAAAAATCGCTCATAATTACACTGGCCATTGTGCTTTCATTAGCCCTGATTATCGCAATCAAATACCCGTCTTTTCATCGTTGGGCCAGAGCACATGTTAATGAAAAAACCGCTGTTGAAGATCATCCGCTGAATTGCGCTTCCTGCCATTTACATATGCAACAATCAGGTTTGATACATAATATTACAAATACAGAGTATTATTCTCCGTTCAACCTGGCAGTTTCTGAAAATGGAGAAAGAATGTATGTGGTTGCTGAAGAAGGGAATGTCCTTCTGGTTGTTGATTCAAAAAAAGATAAAGTAGTCAGAAAAATTAAGGTAGGAACACGTCCACACAGTGTTATTCTGAATAAAGATGGATCGAGAGCTTATGTGAGCAATCAATGGTCCAATACGGTATCAGTTATTGATCTGAAAGAACTGGAAGTCGTTGATACAATAGCCACCGGTGACGGACCTGCAGGACTAGCTTTAAGTGCTGATGGAGGTTTTCTGTATGTTGTGGATTCTTATTCTTCAAACTTATCCGTCATTGACTTGAAAACCAAGGAAGAAGTTCGCCGGTTAACAACCGGGAATAACCCTACAGGAATTGAAGCAACTCCTGATGGAAGCAAACTTCTGGTTACAAGCAGACGTACTATGAGCCTGCCTTATGATGAAGCTGTTAATTGTGAAATTACGGTGGTTGATGATCAAAAACATGTTGTTATTGAAAGAAAAGGCATTGAGCAGGCTTATTTGATGGAAAACATATCTTTTACACCATCTGGGGATCTTGCGTTTTTTACAATGATCAGGCCCAAAAATAATATTACTACAGTTCAGGTAGATAGGGGCTGGATGATGACACACGGGTTTGGGGTCATTGAAATGAAGCCAGGAGGAAGGGTCGTGGAATTACTCATTGATGAACCTAACAGATATTTCGCTGATCCGTTCGATATTGTAGTGAGTCCCGACGGCAAAAGGGCTTTTATTTCCAGCGCAGGAGTAGATTTTGTTTCCGTAATCGATGTGGATTCTGTACGTGCCGTATTAACTGAAAAAAATCCTGAAACCCTCAAATTATATGCTAACGATATGGGCATCAGCAACAGGTATATGATGGCGCGGATACCCACAGGAATCAATCCGAAAGGTTTGGCACTTTCTGCTGATGGAAAAAAGCTGTATGTTGCTGAACATCTTGAAGATCGTATAGGTGTTATTAATACCGAAACCTGCAAAACCGAAAAAACCATTGATTTAGGAGGCCCGGGAAGAATAACCGTTGGCCGGCAGGGCAGAAGACTTATGAATAATGCAGGGGGAACTTTTCAAACGCAGTTCTCATGTTACACGTGTCATCCTGACGCCCACGAAGACGGCCTTGCATACAATATGGCCTCGAAAGATATGGGACGTAACGTTACCAATACGCAATCACTTCGCGAAGTAGGTGAAACCGCACCCTATAAATGGAATGGGAAAAATGCCACAGTTTATAAACAGGATGGAATGCGTTTTTCCACGGTTCTTACAAGGAATGAACCTTTCAATTATGATGATCTTGATGCATTGGCATCATACATCATGACCGGAATAGATAACCCTCCAAATCTGTTGTACAATCCAAATGGCCAATTAACTCAAAAACAGTTGCTTGGTAAAGCAATATTTGAACGTACCCACGACAATTATGGGAAGCCTTTGCCTGATAAAGGCCGATGTGTGTTTTGTCATCCGGCACCATATTATACTAATAAAAAAATGTTTGACGTGGGAACACTTGCCGCTACTGATGATTCCATTATGTTTGATACACCGCACCTGAATAATATTTATGCATCCTCACCATATCTCCATGATGGCCGCGCCAAAACACTCGAGGAAATATGGACCAATTATGGAAAAACAGAAGAACATGGAATCGTTAATGACCTCACAAAAATGGAACTTAATTTTCTTGTAGAGTATTTAAAATCATTGCGTTCTCCCGAGTATGAAAAATTTGATAGCAAGAATAAATAATAAAATAATAACCATTCATTGTTAATTTAATTCTATGAAATCCAAAGCTTTAAAGTATTTAGTCGCCGTAGCAGTGCTTATAGTAGCTATTGTCGTTACTGTCCTGCTGGTTAAAAAGACGCCCGGAGGTGTCGCAGGGGAAGAAGTGCATACATCTGAAGCTTCCAAAGCCGATGGAAGTTATGTCTTTGGGCCCTCCTCTACCAAATCGGTAAAAGAGGCTCATGGAATGCCGGTTTATGGAAACTGGAAGAATTTTACTACCAAAAACGGACTTCCTGCCAACCGGGTATATACAGTGAAGATTGATGGGGAAAGAGTTTTTGCAGGAACTCATCATGGTTTGGCTGTTTATGAGGACGGGAAGTGGAAAACATATACAACTAAGGATGGACTAGCACACAATGGTATAGTTTCAGTTGATGTTAGCCCTGTTACCGGAGATGTTTGGATTGGCACATTAGGTGGTTTAAACAGGTGGTCTGCAGGCAAATTTGAAAAATTCGACCAACTCAACAGTGGAATGCCTAATGATTTGGTTTATAATGTGGTATGCGACGGAAAAGATGTTTGGGTTGCCACGGGTGGTGGAGTAGGCCATTATGATACATTTACCAAAGAATGGGAAATTTTTACCGAAATGAATGCGCCTATGCATGAACCATGGACATACGCACTTTGTGAAGGAGACGGTAAAATTTATATTGCAGCTTGGGGGGGAGGAGTTATAGAATATAACAAAAAAACAAAGCATTTCAGAGATTATATAGATCCTGATGGTTTTATGGAAATTGATCTGCTTCCGGATGACGGTCCTGTACACGACATTACTACAGCAACAGCATATGCCAATGGAATTTTGTGGGTATCATCCTATTTTGGAATGTCACGGTATGACGGAAAAAACTGGAAAGGCTATTTTGATCATGACAGCGGACTGGCCAGCAACTTTATGAATTTTGTCAAAGTAAACGGCAGGGTGGCATACGCTTGTACCGACAAAGGTTTTAGTACCACAGACGGAACATCATGGGTTACATATAAAAGGAATGAGAATGATGGAAATGGTGTAGCCATTGTTACCAGCGGGGAAGAGAAAAAAGTGATCCCACAGTCACCTGGTATTGCACACAGCTTCGTAATTAATGCGGAGGCCAAAGGTGACGTAGTTTGGGTCGCAACTTCTAACGGCTTAAGTCGCGGTGAAGTAATCAAATAAGAAAACACATAATACTAAAAATATAAAAACAGCTTACATCATGGATAAGAATAATATACTAATTGATCTGAACAGACTTACAGAGAACGAGCGTGAGGAAATGAAAAAACTGGGTATTTTAACAGGTAATGAAATTGCCGGATATAAAATGCCTGAAATACATGCCACACGTCCTCCAATCGAAAAAAAACGCGTAACAATCCCGGGAACGCTTAATGAAGCTTCTGATTATCAAAAGCCATCCTCATTTTCAAGAGCACTTCGTCTGGATTTTGGAGGTTACAAAGTGCTGCTGATTTCAGGTACTGCCAGTGTTAATGAAGACGGAAAAGCTGAATACATCGGAGATTTTAAAGCCCAGGTTTGGAGAACTTACCGTAATGTAACCAAACTTCTGGATGCAGAAGGAATGAGCTGGCACGATGTGGTTAGAACAACCAATTATCTTCGCGATATTGAACGTGACTATGACGATTTTAACAAGATCCGTACAACATTCTACAACTGGATGAATCTGGATCCTTTACCCGCCAGTACGGGTATACAGGTAAGACTCTGCTGGGAGACCCTGCTATTTGAAATGGAAGTATATGCTGTTAGTAAAATATAAAGTATCACCACTATGAAACATATTACATCATCAACTTTGTTGTCATTTGTTCTCTTGTTTTTGTGGACTTCCCTTACATTGGGACAACAACCCAAAATTGAAAACTATGGCAATATACCTGAAACTTATGTGGCCTATGGAAAATATCAGAAGGCTTACAAATACCATTTCCTTATACCTACGGAGTTTTATGGTTATGGGCGGGAAGAGCCTGCACCAGTTGGATTAAAAGAAGTGAGAATTGGTTTTCTGGGACCTTTGGAAGGATCCAATATTATAGCTTATGGCATACAAATGAAACAAGGCGCTCAAATGGCAATTGATGAAGCCAATAAAAGAGGCGGCTATAAAGGAATTCCATACAAAATGATGGTTCATAATGATGTTGGTTTGTGGGGAGCGGCTGCGAATGAAATTGTGAAAATGGATGATGAAGGCGTATGGGCCTGGTTGGGATCCATTGATGATATCGTATCTCATGTGGCCATCCGGGCCACACTGAAACTTGAAATACCTATGGTTTGTGCAGGTGATCCGGATCCTACATTCACCGAGACCAATATTCCATGGGTAACACGTGTAATTCCTGATGATCGTCAGAGTGGTTATGCCTTGGCAAATAGTGTATATAATCTTGATCATCATAAGCGTATCGCTGTAATCAGAGTAAACAGCCGTTATGGAAGAGTTGGTATTATGCACTTTAATAAAACAGCAACTCGATTGGGTTTTCCTCCTATTATTGAAGAACGGTTCAGTGATGGTGAGACCAACTTCTCAGAACAGATTAGCAGAATGAAACTTTCAAAACCAGATGCTATTGTTATGTGGGGCAGTCCAAAAGAACTCGGCCTCATATTGAAATCTCTACGAAATTCAGGTATGAATCAGCCAGTCTATTGTTGTGACAGGGTGGTAAATCCCATCTTTCTTAAAACTGCTGGAAGCCTGGCTAATGGAGTCACAGCTACCTGCCAGTACAATCCCACATCAACGGACTCCAAGTGGAAAACCTTTAAAGAAAATTACAGGAAGAAATACGGAATGGAACCAGATGTGTTTGCCGTACATGCTTATGATGGAATGAGCATGATCATAAAATCCATAGAATTGGCAGGGTTAAACAGGGCTCTTATAAGAGATAAATTAACCGCCCCTGCAACCTTTTATAACTATACTGGTGCTTCCGGACCTATTGTTTTGGACGCTACGTTTAATAATGTCAGAAATATTTATATGGTTAAAATCAACAACGGAAAATTTGAATTTACACCTGCACCACCTTATCATAGGGTGATTCAGTAATGATCTTTGTATAAAAATACTTATTGTGATGGAAACAAATGTGTGTAATGTGGAGGGATCGTCAAAAGATTCTTTGCCCGGAGAAATCATGGAAAACTCCAGCACTCTTAGTACCCTTGTTCATGTGAACGATGTTGAAATTGGCGGAAGGGGAATCGTAGTAATTGCCGGCCCCTGTGCCGTTGAAAATTTTCAACAACTGAATGAAACAGCCGTTTCCGTTAAAAAAAGCAATGCGCGGATTTTACGAGGCGGTGCTTTTAAACCCAGATCTTCACCACATAGCTTTCAGGGTTTGGGAGAAGAGGGACTGAAATTGCTCCATGAAGTGGGTACCATACTTGGAATTCCTGTGGTCACTGAGGTAATGGATGTCCGGCAGATTGATGTGGTATGCCGATATGCGGACATGATTCAGATTGGTTCACGCAACATGCAGAATTACTCCTTACTGAAAGAAATCGGCATGATCCGGAAGCCTGTCCTTCTGAAACGCGGCTTGATGGCTACCATTGATGAATTTTTACTGGCTTCCGAATACATTCTGTCACAAGGAAATGATCAGGTTGTTCTGTGTGAAAGAGGAATAAGGACTTTTGAAAATTCTACACGCAATACGCTTGATATCAGTGCTATTCCTATGCTTAAAAGCCGTACCGGATTGCCTGTAATCGTTGATCCAAGTCATGCAACAGGTTTAAGATGGATGGTTCCTTCAATGGCAAAAGCTGCCATTGCTGCAGGAGCCGACGGTCTTATCATGGAAGTTCATTGCAAACCTGAAGAAGCATTGTGCGATGGAAAACAATCCCTCAGCCCTGCTGAATTCAGTGCGTTAATGAGCGATTTAAACAAAATCGCTGAGGCGGTTGGAAGATTTATTGCATAATCCTTGTAAGATGGTTTGTTAACCTGTATCATGAAAAAGTATTCGCTTCATTTTAAGGCACAAGCAGTAAAAAAGCTTTGTTTGTGCCTTTTGTTGTTTTTTACCGGTTTTCACCTTTATGCGGTTCATCCGCCTTTAAAAGCGATAAAGGAACCGGTAAAGCTGGGTTTGCTGGTTCAGGATAAGGCTTCGGTTTCTGCTATTCGTGGTGCTGAAATTGCCATTTCGCTGGCTAACAAAAATGGCGGACTTAAAGGGCGACCCTTCCAATTGCTGACTAAAAATATGGAAGGACCCTGGGGAACAGGATCCAAAATGGCAGTGGACCTCATTTGGGAAGATCAGGTTTGGGCTTTGATTGGATCGCATGACGGACGAAATGCACATTTGGTAGAGCAAGCCGCCACCAAGTCCATCGTTGTTTTTGTTTCTGCCTGGTCCAGCGATCCAACACTATCCCAGGCATATGTTCCCTGGTTTTTCAATGTTGTACCAAATGACATTCAGCAGGCAGATGCATTGATTCAGGAGATCCATAACCTTCGGAAATATACTAAGGTGGCCATCATTTCTGATAAAGTGTACGACAGCAGCCTGTCACTGAAATATTACCTTCAGCGTTCTAAAAAACTTGTGAAATCGAACCCGTTTCAATACCGGTTTGAGGATTATGCTGCAAATCCGGCAGGCCTGGCTGATCAGTTAAAATCTGCCAGGGCACAATGTGTTTTAATTTTCTGCACGCCTTCAAATACCTTGAAAATCACCCGCAGCTTGAAACAAAAAGGAATCTCAGTCCCTCTCTATGGAACAATTGCCGTTTTCAATGAAAATGAACTCAAAGAAGCTGAAATCAAAGAATTAGCCGGTGTTTTGAAAATCACCCACAATGAAAAGAAAGGCAGCGTCTATGCATTATTTCAGGATCTCTTTTATAAGAAATATGGAAGTTATCCGGGGTTGGTTGCTTCCTATGCCTTTGACGCTACGTCAGTTTTAATAAATGCCATTAAAATGGCCGGAGATTCAGACCGTCAGAAAATACAGGATGCACTGTACAAGATCAGTTTTGATGGTGTTACCGGTACGGTGCGTTTTGATCAGAATGGCAATCGGATCGAAAAGCTGGTTGTTACGTCAACTCATTAGTAATATATTTCTTGCGATTAGCGGGGCCAAGTTAAATTGTACCTATTATCTGGCATACATCCCCTGAAATGATTAACTTTCGGCCTCCGGAATCCCGGGATATTCATTGAAAATAAAGCCTGACTATGAGAAATACCTTTGTTTATAAAAGGAATCTGTTCATTCTGACAGCAATGTGCTGCATTATGTTAGCCGGTTGCGGAAACAGCGAGGAAAAGAAAGCACAAAAGGCGAAGGATCTGATCTCATCGAAAACATTAGGACTTGCCTATCTTGAGGAGTTTGAGCTTGAAAAGGCCGAAGCCGAATTTCTCAAATTTATTAAGCTGGCACCTAAAGAGAAACTGGGTTATGCTAACCTCGGACTCACTTACCTGCGTATGGCCAAATATGCAGAGGCTGAAAAACAACTGAACAAAGCTCTGCGCATCGCTCCTGATGATGCTGATATCCGGCTTATTCTTGCAACAGTTTATAAGATGGATGAAAAGCCTGATCAGGCTGTGATACAACTTAAAGAGGCTTTGAAAAGCCAACCTGATCATATCAAAGCGCTTTACGAGCTCACGGAAATACTGGCATCACAGAATGATGAAGATTCTAAAAAACAAAGGGAGGACTATATGCTTCAACTGGCCCGGAAGGCTCCCGAAAATCTTGTTGCTCATTTAAACCTGACCGAAATATACATCAGAAAAGGCGCTTCTGACGATGCGCTTTCTGAACTGGCCCTGATTCAGAAACAATTTCCGGATTTTCCTGCTGAAGCCGTTTCGTATTTTGAAAAAACAATGGAATTCCTCAAACAGGGCAATGCTGAAAACGCTCTTGTTCCTTTCATGGTCTTTCATAATTACCTGAAAGTGTCATCTCCTTATCAGGCCAGCATTATGGATTTGAAAGGTCCTGGCGGTTCACTTATTGGATTTCCGCTGATTACGCTCGATCAGCAAGCGCAAAACCCTGATAATAATACTGTTATGGATGGTATTATCCGTTTTACGGATATAACCACCACTGTGGGCCTGAACCTCGTTACAGAACCATCTGAGCTTCCTGATAAGCCTGCATATGCGCATATGGAAGCTGCTGACTTCGATAGTGACGGGGATATAGATATTTATACAGGAAGCTTTGATGGTGCTTCATCTGCATATAAGCACTTCCTTTTTACCAATGAAATGGGACGGTTTCTTGATATTACTGCTGAAGCAGGCATTAATCATTCGGGAAGGGAATCGGATGCTACCTTTGCTGACTTTGACAATGATGGTTTTCTGGACCTTTTCATACTGAAGGAAGGCGGAAATATATTATACCGGAATGCCGGAGCTGGCACCTTTAAGGATGTTACGCAAAAATCAGGTATTACCGATAAAACTGGTGGAAATAAGGCATTGTTCTTTGATATTGATCATGATGGCGATCTCGATCTCCTGATTTTGAAGAAGGGTGCTGATCTTTTATATCGCAACAATGCCGATGGATCGTTTACCGAACAGGCATCTGTTATGGGTATTTCTGGTGGCAATCAGAACACTACCGATGGTGCTTTTGGGGACTTTGACGGAGATGAGGATATCGATTTTGTTGTTACCCGTGAAAATGCTCCGGTATCATTGTATCTGAATCAGCGTCAGGGAAAGTTTAAAGATATGGCCTCTGAAAATGGTTTGGAAGGCTTATCCGGAGCCGACTTTGTAGCCGTTGGGGATTACAACAATGATGGTTTTATCGATCTCTTCTTTGGCAGCACCAAAGGGAAATATCAGCTCATGCAAAACCTGAAAGACGGTCACTTTAAATCGGATGATAAGGCGGTAAAGTCTTTTACCGGATTAAGCGGCTTTAATGGATATCAGGCACGGTTTTTTGATTACAATAATGATGGGTTTCTGGATATTGTCCTGGCAGGAAAATCATCCGAACCCCAGGGTAAATCCTTACGGATATTTCAAAATGACGGAAAGGGAGTCTTCTCAGATAAAAGTGATCTGATGCCGGAAGTTACAAAACCTGCACATCAGATTGCCCTGTTTGACTACAACGATGATGGAGATATTGACCTTGGCATTGCCGGACTATACGCAGGAAGCTTTTTATACAGAAATGACGGGGGAAACCAGAATCACTTTCTGAAAATGAAACTGGTAGGTCTGAAAGCTGGCAGCGCAAAAAACAACCATTTTGGCATTGGTGCTAAAATCGAAATGCGTTCCGGAACACTATATCAGACCATGGTTGTTACTGATCCCAATGTTCATTTTGGACTGGGAAATCGTACCCAGGCCGATGTGGTGAGAATAACATGGACCAATGGCGTGCCGCAGAATATTTTCATGCCGGGTTCTGATCAATCGCTTGTAGAATCACAAACTTTAAAAGGTTCATGTCCGTTTTTGTATGCATGGAATGGTAAAGAATTTGCATTTGTAAAGGATATCTTATGGAGAAGTGCTCTTGGAATGCCTCTGGGCATCATGGGGGGAACTACAAAATATGGTTTTGCCGATGCATCGGACGACTATATTAAGATTCCTGCTGAACAGATGCAACCAAAAAACGGCACTTATACACTACAGATTACCTCAGAACTCTGGGAAACCATCTATTTTGATGAACTGGAGCTGGTTGCTGTGGATTATCCGCAGACGATTGACTTTTTTGTACCTGAACAGTTTACACCGCCTCCTTTCCCGGGCGATCAAATTTATATCATTAAAGATAAGATTGCACCCATATCGGCGGTGGATGAACAAAACAACAATGTACTGTCATTTATAAGTGCCGAAGATGATGTCTACCTGTCCGATTTGAAACCTGCACGCTACCAGGGTGTGGTAGATATGAAAACTCTGATTCTTGATCCCGGGAAGAACGTTGATCCAAAAAATCTGGTGTTGTTTATGAATGGATGGATATTTCCTACCGATGCCAGTATTAATGTGGCGCTTTCACAAACAAAGGCGGTTCAGGTTCATTCGCCTGTTGTTCAGGTCCTGAACAAACAGGGGAAATGGGTCACTGTTATCGATCAGGCGGGCTTTCCAATGGGAAAAGATAAGACCATGGTCATTGACCTTTCCGGGAAGTTTTTGTCTGCCGATCATCGTGTTCGCATTGTAACCAACATGGAAATATACTGGGATCATATCTTTTTCGGAAGTATGGTTCCGGGTGTGTCAGTTGTCAAAACCCCCATGAAACCTATGAAGGCCGATATCCATTACCGTGGATTTTCTGAATTGTACAGAAAGGGTGGAAGGTTCGGACCTCATTGGTTCGACTATAGCAAGGTAAGCACCGCAACCAAATGGCATGACCTTGAAGGTTGCTATACCAGATATGGAGATGTATTGCCGCTACTTCAGGGATCGGACAACCAGTATATCATCAGCAATGCTGGAGATGAGACTACCGTTGTATTTAATGCCGGGAATCTCCCCCCATTGAAACCAGGCTGGAAGCGCGACTTTCTAATCCACAGTGTGGGCTGGGTTAAAGATGGCGATTTGAACACAGCTACCGGAAGCACTGTACTGCCACTGCCATGGCATGGAATGGGTTCCTATCCGCCTGCGGAAAATCAATCTTATCCCGATGATCCTGTATTAAAAGAATACAACCGGAAGTATAATACCCGTGTAGTTACTGCGGAACCCTTTTTAAACGCATTAAAATAAGAACGCTTTCCTTATGAAAAAAAATCCTTTTCTGTTTCTGATTTTTACAGTTTTTGTTGTTTGTTTCACTGCAGGCTGCAAGGAAAAGAAGGTCGTGTTTACTGACGTGGCTTCTTCTGCAGGTATTGATTTCAAATACACTTTTGGCGATTATCACTACGAAAATATTCTTGAAAGCAGCGGCTCCGGTATAACCATTTTTGATTACAACAATGATGGCGCTATGGATGTGTATCTGCTTAACGGTACATATATTGAAGGGATATCTGATACTGGTGGTCTGGGTTTTAAAAATTCTACGGACAGACTCTATAAAAACAATGGTGATGGGACTTTTGCAGATGTTACGATGCAATCCGGACTGGGCGATTCCATCTGGAGCATGGCTGCAGCACCTGTCGATTTAAACAAAGATGGTTTCGATGATCTGCTCCTGCTGAATTACGGTCCAAACCGGTTTTTTCAAAATAACGGAAACGGTACTTTTACGGATATCACTGCCCATTTTCCTGCCCTTGCTGGTCCCGATACATTGAACGGTTTTGTGAAGTGGAGTATTGGTGCTTCATTCTGGGATTACAACAACGATGGATTGCTGGACGTCATGGTAGGCAACTTTCTAGCTTTTGATCCGAAGTATATATCCACAAAAACGCCGGGACTTATGCCGCATCCATCTGAATATAAGGGACAGGCCTCGATGCTGTATGAACAGCAGGCTGATGGTACTTTTAAGGATGTGACCCGTGAAAACAGCCTCTATTTCCCCGATTCCAAATGCATGGGACTTACCCCATATGATTATGACACAGATGGGGACATGGATATCTATCAGGCCAACGATCATCAGTATAATTATATGTTTCGCAACGATTCAGGCACTTTTGTTGAAGTTGCCAAAAATATTGGAGTGGCAGGCAACACTCAGGGTAAACCTACCGGTTCTATGCATGGTACCTTAGGAGATGTTGATGGTGATGGTTTAACAGATATTCTTGTGGTGGATCTGGAATACGGATCGCTTTATCGCAATCTGGGCAACGGTTTGTTTGAAGATATATCAGAAACCAGCGGTATATCCGGTCCTCTTGCCGGTAAAGGTGGTTGGGCAGCTGCCATGTTTGATTACGATAACGACGGGGATCTGGATATCATTTCTGCCAATGGAAACGGGGAAGCGCTTATTCTTCAATATCCGTTGTTGTTAGAAAACGATGGTAAAGGCTCCTTTAAAAATGTGGGTCCTGAACACGGAAGTTATTTTGCAGAAAAACGGTCGGGCAGGGGACTTGCCGTTTGGGATTATGACAACGATGGTGACCTGGACGTAATTATTTCTCATGTCGACCTGAAGGCTGCTGCTACTTTATTGCGCAACGACGGCGGAAACAAAAATCACTGGCTCGGAATTACCCTTGTAGGTAAAAAAGGCCGGGCGGCTGCAATTGCTTCTACAGTTACTGTATACTCAGGTGATAAAAAGCAGGTATTTGTGAATCAATGGGCTGTCGCCTATCTGAGTAATATGGATCCGCGGATTCACGTTGGTTTGGGTAAGCAATCATCCATTGACAGGATAGAAGTGCAATGGACTGGTGGAAAGAAAGAAAGCTATACCGGCATTCCCATAAACCGGTATATCACAATAACTGAAGGATCAGGAATAACATCTCAAAAGTAGTATTAACGCATAATTTTAATTTTATATGGACCATCAATATATTGAAAGAGTAATAGACCTCACCGATCCCTCAAAAAATGTGATCTACAACATGACACATGAAGAGGCAGTAGCGGTACTAAAAACCGGTAATACTGAGGCTGTGAGAAATATCGACGGACAGTTTGCATTGATATCGGTAGATGGAAAGACAATCCGCATGGCCCGTTCCATCGGACGGCCCCTTCGTTATTTTATTGCTAAAAAGGCAGCAGGACCCAGTCTGGTTATTGCCGAAAGAATTGATGAGATTTTCAGATATCTGGTTGAAGAGAAACTTGATGATCAGTTTCATCCTTCGTATACCCGCATGGTTCCGGCTCATTATATCACCACCATACAATTGCTGGGTTGTCCTGACCCCAATCCGGTATACGACCGGTTCTTTACTCCCAGACGAAATGCATTCGGCACAGATCAGCTGGAAGCTATTGAAACGAGATATATAGGAACACTCTATAATGAAATTAAAAAATGGCTTCAATTCAGAGCCACACAAGGTCCTGTTGGTGTCACTTTCTCTGCAGGAATCGACAGCGGATCTGTTTTTCTATTGACATACCATGCGCTGAGAGAGCTTGGACAAAGCCCTTCACGTCTGAAAGCTTTTACACTGAGCATAGACGGCGGAGGAGAGGATCTCGTACAGGCAAGGCAATTTCTGGAAGCACTGAATCTTGAAATGTTCCTCGAGCCTGTTGAAGTATCTTACGAAACCCTCGACTGGAAAAAGACTGTTCAGATTGTTGAGGATTATAAACCTCTTGATATTCAATCTGCTACTATGAACGTGGCTTTATTAAAAGGAATCAGATCAAAATATCCTGAATGGAAATACATTCTGGATGGTGAAGGAGGAGATGAAAACTTAAAAGATTATCCCATTGAGGAAAACCCCGAGCTTACCATCCGCAGTGTTCTCAATAACCTGATGCTTTACCATGAGGGTTGGGGTGTGGCATCCATTAAACATTCACTGACATACTCAGGTGGATTGAGTCGCGGATACATGCGTACCCTTGCTCCTTCTGCACTGTTTGGATTTGAGGGATTCAGTCCATATACCCTGCCTAATGTGATTGAGATCTCCGAAGGTATTCCATACATCGACCTGACAAACTGGGATCATAACAAATTATATGATTTAAAAGGGCAAATCGTATCTGCCGGCGTAAAAGCTGTTACCGGTATGGATATGCCTGTATATCAAAAGCGCAGATTCCAGCATGGCGCAGCATCTGAAAATGCCTTTAAGAAACACTTTCCTTTGAAGGAGATCGAATACAGGAAAGAGTTCCTGTCGAGTTATGAATAATCTCCGACCCGATATATCTGATTCCTGGGTGATTTCCAAACGGGGAGCCAGGAATCCGGTGGATCCGGGAAAGCCTTACGGGTGGTTGGTCGAAAAAGAAAGGACTCATTCGGGTACGATTGAGGATACCGGAATTATTTTTCTGACAAATCGGGAATGTCCTTTTCGTTGTCTGATGTGCGACTTATGGAAGAACACCACGCAGTCCAAAGTGCTTGTTGGTTCTGTTCCCGCTCAGATTGCTTTTGCGTTGAAGCAGATGCCCGGCATTTCGCATATCAAGCTTTATAATAGCGGCAGCTTTTTCGATCATCAGGCCATACCGCCCGAAGATTATCCTGATATAGCCGCTTTATTGAAGGATTTTAAAACGGTGGTTGTTGAAAGTCATCCACGGTTTATAAATCAATCGTGTATGGATTTTCGTGATATGCTATCTCCTCAATTGCAGGTTGCGCTGGGTTTGGAAACTGTTCATCCCGAAGTGCTGAAACAACTGAATAAGCGGATGACTCTGGAACAATTTCAAAATGCCGTTCAATTTTTAAGCCGGCACCAGATTCGGACACGTGCTTTCATATTGGTACGACCTCCATTTTTAAATGAAGAGGAAGGGATTTACTGGGCTCAGAAGTCGATTGATTACGCGTTCGACACGGGAATCGAATGTTGTGTGGTAATCCCGGTTCGCCCTGGAAACGGAGCCATGGATCTTCTTCTTAAGCAGGGTCTCTTTACGCCGCCATCCCTAAATGCTCTTGAAACTGTTCTGGAATATGGAATTTCAAAGCAGCAAGGCCGCGTTTTTGCAGACACTTGGGATTTGAAACTGTTTTCGGATTGTCCCGATTGTATAGTTGCCCGAACGGAACGATTGGTTGCCATGAACCTACAACAGATCTATATAGAACGCGTTCCATGTCATTGTCAAAAATCTGAATAACATGAAAAGACGAAGTTTTATTAGTGCAGCATCGTTTTCCATGCCTTTGGTCCTTACCGGAATGGTGGGATGCAAAGCTGGTATTGCTAAAGATGCAGATGCTTCAAATAGTGATGCTCTTGTTGAAAAAGCGCTTCAAGCAATGCTTTGTATGCAAAGGATGGCATGGGAGCAAGGCACTGCTTCGCAGGCATTAATTGCAGCAAAAAGAGATGATCTGGCTGTGCTGTTTGCCAGGGATGCAATTGTCAGGCAAACTCCTGACGGCCGGCTGGGCATTGTCGGAAATGATCCGGGTATCACTGATCCTGCTTCCAACGGCGAAGCTGTAATTCTGGCATCAAAAACAACCGGCGATTTGCGATACAAAGAAGCGGCCGATAAAATGTACAACTACCTGAAAAAGACAGCGCCCAAAACCTCTGAAGGTATACTTTATCACTTAAACGACCGGAATCAGATTTGGAGTGATTCTTCTTTTATGGCTCCTCCCTTTCTTGCATTAATGGGTGATTATGAAGAAGCCTTTAAACAAATCATGGGTTTTAAAAAGTACCTGTTTGATGCACAGACAAAACTGCTTCATCATATGTGGGATGAGGATAAGAAACAATATGAACGAGAAGCATTCTGGGGAGGAGGTAACGGATGGACGGTCGCCGGAATTGCAAAAGTGATCAATATGCTGCCGGCTGAAAGAAATGACTTAAAGGCAGAACTCGTTATTTATGGAAAAGAATTGCTGGATGGATGCCTGAAATACATGCGTGATGACGGATTATTTCATGATGTGATGGATCAACCGGATACGTTTGTGGAAACAAACCTTTCACAAATGCTGGCATACGGAATTTATACCGGTATAGCTTCCGGATGGCTTGATCCAATATATCGCGAAGCTGCTGATAGGATGCGAAAAGCAGCTTTACAGAAAATGGACTCAAACGGAATTGTTCAGGACGCTTGTGGCTCGCCGCATTTCGACAAGCCCGGAACTTCCGTCGAGGCCCAGGCTTTTTTCCTGATGATGGAAAGTGCTTTCAATTACTCGAGCCGGACAAATTCAAACTGAGGAAAACCTGATTTTCCCTCAAGTGAATAGCTCAGGAAGCGGAGTTTAAAATAGTTCCCTTCCTGGGTTTTGAACAGATACGTGTAATGAGGTTTTACTTTATATGTGGCATTTACAGAACTGATGTCTACATTGACATCCTTCCATTTATAACCCGGAATATCCCTTTTTCTGCTAAACTCAGTATCCAGCGCTTTATTTAAATCAATGGCCTCATAAGGAGTAATGCTGTCCAATGCAGCTTCTGTTGCGTAAATATTGATAAAGCCCCCGCCTACATGATAAGGTTGTGTGATACCAAAAAGGGTGGCCATATCATAATACGAGGTGAAAATTACATCGTACTCTGTTTTGGGCGGCTCAGGGGTAAATGACGTGTGGGTGCTAAAGGAATAATAAACGAAATTCACTTCGTTGTTTTTAGGTATAAGAACGGTATCATAAGTGTCCGTACTGCGGTCATGATAACTAAAAGTATAGGAAGTATCCGTTAATTCAAGAAAAACGATCTCTTTAACTTCCTGAAAGGAAGGGGATGCCATTTTCCCCAGTAAGTATACATTCTTTGTATAAGTGCGAACAGAATTACTGGTGTTGAACCATGTTCCAACTGCAGTTGAATCAGGCCACAGACCCGGAATATCATACATGGATGCATTGATATAAGGCATTTGAACGGAAGGCTCTGGTGTCTTCTGATGGGTATTGTATATCAGCCAGTATGCTTCAGAATTGGTTAATATGCGGTGTCCATCCACACCACATTCAAATGCAAGCTGCCAGATATCATTCTTATGAACCGCTAAAATGCTTGCCGATTCAAAATCAAAGTAACTCCTGTTCACCTGAACAGAATCTGAAATGGTATGAACCGTATAAGGATATTCAGGTACCCTGCTGTCTTCTTCAAAGCAGGACGATAATAATACCAGAATGGCAGAGATTGCAATAACAATATGATATATCGGTTTCATGAGCCTTTTGTGAAGGTATAATTCAGTTGAATAAAAAAGATGCGTCCATATCCAAGTGTTAATGACTCCCCTGATCCGCCATGGGGATCAAGGCTTCCGAGGGCATTAACCTCTTTTACATTAAAGATGTTTTTCAATCCCAGGCAAACATTGCATTGCTTTTTAAAGAAAACCCTGCTCAGCGTGAAATCCATGGTATGATACCCGCCAATATATTGCTGGGCTATTCCGTTTAGTGTTCCATCCGCATCATAATTGCCGGTAAATTCAAGGATTTCATCGGAATACTTGTAAAACAAAGCAGATTGCACTCTGTTCCGTTTGAAAAGCCACTTGGCAGAAGCTGTATAGTCAACCGACCATGCATACTTGTCCGGATCATCCATTTGAAGCCGTCCGGTAGCTGCAAGCCCGGCATCCAGGATAAGTCCATTTGACCATTGCAGGTGACCGCTGATATCACCGCCCTGTGTGACATAACGAATCCCTTCAAGGTTAAAGTATTTTCCAAATCCGCTTCGCTCCCTGCTGATGGCCAGCTGAATGGCATTGTCAATCTGGTTGTAATAAATGCCGGCTTTTGCTCCAAATGCAATCTGATCAGATACTTTTCTGTAATTTACCAGAAAACTAAAGTTGTGAGCTGTTTCAGGTTTCAGATTCTCATTGCCATAGATTTCATGATTGGTGTCAATAAACTTCAGATACAGCTGCTTCAGTGAAGGTGCCCTGAAACCTTTTGCATAAGAAGTCTTTATCGTGAAATTACCAGGCTCAGCTTTTATGGTAAGTGCATAAATCAGTGGAGTTTCAAAATCAGAATTGTACATAACACGCAGACCAGGCTGTATGCTGATGATGGGAACAGGTTTGTAAATGATATTCAAAAAAGCTGCGCCGTCAAACATCTGGCGTGTACCACCTGTTCTTTTACCTTTTGCAATTTCATCATTTACATCAAGGCCCGCCTGATATTCAATGTGATCATTTTCGTTTCGGGAAATATAAGTACGGGCAGATATCATATGAAAGGTAGTAGTATCATGAAGTTCCTTATTGTCTGAAATGGTTTTTTTCAGCAAAACCAGATCGTTCAGATAGCTGATTTTTCTTTTCTGATAAAAGGAGTATCCTGCCTGAAAATCCAGGTTAAAGGAGGCATATTTGCGATTTAGGCTAAGCCGGTTATTCCATCGGTCTGTGAAGTGATAAGCGTCTATGGCTTTTTCATAAAGATTTTCCAGGGTAAGCGCACCTTTATCCCGAAGTTCTTCATGCAAAAAGTCTGTATTAAATGTAATGACCAGTTTAGGTGTTGCATACTGATAACTTCCTCCTGAAATATTTTGAAGTTTGGGTTTCCAGGTCTTAAAACGAGACTGCTCATCCGGACCCCAGCCCGAAAAAAAGTTCCTGCCGCCATGAATGCGAAAGGAATTGTTTCTGAAATGGGTTGACGCAAACAAGTCGAAATTATAGGTAAAACCAGGTTCGGAATATCCGCTGAATCTTATCTTAAATGGATCCTCAGCCCTGGTATCGGTAATGATATTAATGGCCCCTGCCAAAGCATTACTTCCATAAACAACCGACATGGGGCCTTCAATAATTTCAATCTGCGCTACATTCAACATGGGAAGCTGACTGAGATCAAGACGATCCCAGATACGCCCTGTTACTGGTACTCCGTCTATAAGAATTTTGACATGTTCGCCTGTCATCCCTCTGATGCGCATGAAATCCCCAAGAATTCCTCCTGAACGCATTTGAAACCCCGGCTCAGTTCGCAGCAGTTCTCCCAGATTTTGTGCTGCTTTGAGCCGGATATCCCGGTTATCAATAACCTTAATTTCATAGATAGATTGATCCGCCGGCTGGGCCCGGAACTGACCGGTAACTACAACTGCATGAATCGTATCGGCCCGCGAAGCTTGAATGGTATCACCAGATTTACGCAATTCGGTTTGACCATTAAAATCCAGGCTGATGAAGATGCAAAAAATGAAAGTAGCAAAACGCATTTGTTTACCTGAAAACATTTCTATAGATGGGTGGTTTATTCGACTTTTTTCATTTTTAATTCAAGAGAGCCTTCAGACAGACTGGAATATCCTGTAAAATACATCTGGTAGACAGAGCCATCTTCTTTTTGAATAAAATAACTGACACTGTCAACGATATACATATTAGCATGGTTATTGGGGTCGCGCTCTTTCCAGTCGCTTCCGATCGCATCTGCCCGTGATTCATACCCTTCGGCGCTTGAGGCATCGGTGGCTTCATCAGGATGTATTCCGGTTACTTTTGCAGTTTCAATTCCTGAACGCGTCAGTACTCCTGTTACAGGATATTGCATAAAGGTGCCGGGTCCGGCAGGAATTTTTGTCTGGTAACGGGTAAACAAAAGGTCCCAGTTGTCAGGTTCGATTTCACGAATGGCATTGTCGACGATGGAAAAGTGAATGAGGTTTTTATTGCTATAGGGTGTTGTGGAAATTCTTGCAATATGTTCATTTGTTCCGTCAATATCTGCCCATCTTATGATGTTTTCAGACCCCACACCCAATTTTACACGGATCATGAATTTTTTGTATGTTCCATCAGTAAGTTTGATTACATAAATGGAATCACCCCCGACATCATGATTAGGAATACCTGCATGGTATGTTCCCCAGCCGTAATTGGGAAATCCGGTATTAAACTGATTAAATGCTCCTGAATTCCAGTCAGACTCGTCATTAAATCTCTGATTAAGTGTTGTATATGTTGGAACCTCAGCCCAATGGCTGGTGTCTTCAATGGCATATAATTCCACTCCGGCACCTTCATTGATTAAAACGGTTGCTGATTGTAAAGGTGTGGAAAAGGCAATATCCCATTGGTTTCTGGCTTCTGAGCCGATAACACCTGTTTCGAGACTGTAGTAAATATCATTGGAACTATTGGTTCCCATTGATATGGTTTCTGTTTTAAATTGCGGATCAGAATCATTGTTTTTTTCACAGGCAACAAACAATACCGCTATTAATATAATTGGAGAAAATAGTTTCATTACGATACAAGGTTAATCGTTCAACAATATGATTTTGAATTCATAATAAATTACTGCCGGCAATTGCAGCAATAAGAGAAAAAAGAATTGCTTAGCAAAACTGAACAGGTGGTCCTCTGAGTGCGGTAAGGTTTGAATATCCCCCAACAGATCCGGGTTGAAATTCAGGATAAATGATCTTGCGGACAATTACTTGAGAACAAGGATAATCGTTCAATGAAAAAAAAGCAGGTCCGTTGTTTGTGATATTTCGTGAAGAAGCAAAATTAGCGTGATGGTTTCCGCTATAGGGCTGATATATTGAGATGTGATGTTCCTGATGAACCTGGTCTGTATTTCGAAAGAAATGAACACTTCCGCCTAACCCGATAAGCATGAACGCCCATATCACCGACAGGTAAACTATATAGGGTAATGCAGAATTGAAGCTTCCGAGAAAAAACATGCAGGCTCAATTTGTTTAAAAAACAAAATAAACATAAAAAAGTTCAGGTCGGATTAAATTCCGATTAAAACGGAATCTCAATCATAAAGGTTGTTCCGCTTTCATGCTCAGATGTAAAGCTCACTTTACCCTTCAGGTAGTTTTCGCCGAATAGTTTCATGCTGTACGTTCCAAGACCCCGTCCATGGCCTTTGGTACTAAATGAACGCTGAAAGATTTGATGCCGGACCTCTTCCGGTATAACGCCCTGATTATTTACAGTGAAGATGCAACGATTGCCTGAATAATTTGCTGCTATTATAATTGTACTCTGTTCAGATGATGCTTCAGCAGCATTTTTAGCCATATTTAGCAGAATTCGTTTCAAAAGTGTACCATCGGTTTTTAACCTGAAATCCCCCGATTCAAAACGCACTTCAATGTTTAATTTACTGGCTACGGGATGAAACATGATCTGACGTCTCACCGATTCGATGATTTCACGGGCATCATGTTCCCTGATATTCAGGAGCAGGTTATCAGCTTCAGCGGATTTAAGGTACTGCTGATTCTGTATATCTTCTACAACAATATCTCCAAGGGTCTCAAGTATGTTGATGTATTCATTGAGCTCTGGCTGTTTGTTGCCGGTTTTTATGAATCTGATAATGCCGTTTAATCCACCGAGCCGGTTCAGTACATCATGAAAAAAGACATTTTCAAGAACGGCTTTTCTTTTCTCATGGCTGATGTCTTCAAGAACCAGGAGTGTGAAAGTATGATTGTTGACATTAAGCGGGCTACAGGTGATCTTATAATCGTAGTATTCAAGCTTTTTATTTTTATATAGCGTCACCCTGCACTCATCAGAAGCTGGTTTATTGGTTTGCTGAGACTTTTTGATTGTATTTAATATTCCACAGTATTTGCACTTTTCTCCTTTTCCACACTCTGAATAAGTTTCATGATTGTTGCACGACAGAACTTTGCCGGGTCTGTTGCCAATAATCTGCTCAATGGCAGCAGAGGCTGCAAAATGAGAGAGCTTGTTGTTAGAAAGAACGATTTGTTGCTGATTGTTGATAACTGCACTTATAAAGGGACTGCTGTCGAGAATTCCCTGAACTATATGAGCATGTTCCAGGGCGCCAAAATCATCAGCCATTGGAGAAGTTAAAGAATCTTGGCTTATTGTGAATTTGTTCTGCGAGGTATCTAAAGTACTCATGAATGAAAAGTGGATATTCGGATACAAATATATGAATAAATTCGCAATGCCCCATAAGTTATGAACAATAACACTTATTCCTTTTCAACAATGAGCAGGACAGAAATGCCCCGGTAAATCATATATGCAATGCTATCCTTTAATGGGTAGGCACTTCCGTTGCAAAAAGTTTTTATGCTTTTGTGTAATTATTTAAAACAAATACGTTTGTTTTCTTTTTATTCTTACGATATGCAATGAATCACCTGCAGTGAATTGCTCACCATACTGATTTCATTCCCGAATCAGGTTCTACATATGTCCGAAGCTTTCATTCAATATATTCAATATGTTCTCCGGAATAGCCCTCAGGAACATGGCAATAAACAGGCAATGGTTCGATTTTAATAGATGGAAAGCGCGGGGTTACTGATAATCTGCGAGGGATTCTATTAATTTCTTACGTGTAAAAAAAATCCTGCTCTTTACAGTACCGATTTTTAAATTGAGATTGTCGGCGATTTCCTGGTACTTATATCCATCGTTATGCATTTGAAAAGGAGTTTTGAATTCATTTCCCAGGTGATTGATTATGTGATTGATCTCGTTAAAGGCTAATTCAGAATCGGGCAGGGAATGTCTGGATTCCCTGGTATTATTCAGGAAAAACAAATCTCTTGTATTATCAACAATGGTGTTGACTCTGACTGCTTTTCTGTAATTATTGATGAAAATATTTTTCATGATGGTAAACACCCATGCTTTCAGATTGGTGAATTCAACGAATTTATCCTTGTATATAAGCGCTTTCAAAAAGGTTTCCTGCATAAGATCTTTGGCTTCCTCCTTATTGTAAGTTAAGGATAACGCAAATCGCTCCATATGATCCTTCATAATAATGAGCTTGCTGTTAAATTCCTGGGTAGTCATTGCAGTTAGTATTGTGTTATTAATAACGTACATCAAAACTACCGCATATATTTCAGAAAGGCCTTAAGACTGCATTAAGGTTGGATTAAAAACAGATTAAGATTTTAGTGTGCCGGTTTTAGACAGTAATGAGGTGAAGAGGTGAGTAAGAGAGGAAGAGAGGAAGAGAGGAAGAAAGGAAGAAAGGAAGAGAGGAAGTGAAGAGGTCAATTCATAATTCATAATTCCTCTTCCTGCAGCATGTAACCAAATCCAACTTTCGTGTGGATCAGCTTTTGTTTGAAATCTTTATCTATTTTCTTACGCAGGGAATTGATATGAACATCAATTACATTGGTGCCTGAATTAAATGAAAAGCCCCAGATTTTTTCTGCAATGTCAATGCGGTCAAACACCTTTCCCTTATTGTTTAAGAGCAGTTCCAGGATTTTGTATTCAGTAGGCGTCAGCTTGATTTCTTTTTTATTTCTTTTAACAGATCGTGCCATTGAATCCATTTCAAGGTCAAGCACACGGATAACCGGACTTACAAATAAATCTTTATTTCTACGGTTTAAGGCTTGAATACGAGCTAACAGTTCCCGGAAACTGAAGGGTTTGATGATATAATCATCAGCTCCGCATTTAAAACCCATAAGTTTATCATCCATAGAATCCAGCGATGTAAGCATAATAATCGGAGTCAATATCCCCGAGTTTCGAATTTTTTTGCAGAGCTCAAACCCTGACATTCCTGGAATGACAACATCTAAAATTATAATATCGTAGGCTTTTGAAGTAGCAAATTTTTCTCCACGAGGGCCGTCATATGCAACATCCACTATGCAGTTATTGCTTTCAAGGCCGATTTTCACAAACGATGCAATCTTTGGATCATCTTCTACCAACAATATCTTCATAAATTCTTGCTCTTTACATTGTTAGAAGGATGTTTAGCACGTAAGAGGCACAGTACCTTTTCATATGTAAAGTTACTTAATTTTTGGGTTCAGAACTCTTTTACCTCCCAATTGTCTCTATAACAAATGCATTATTTTGAAACCATGGTTTATTCTTTTGAGCTTGTGATGGATCAATTAATTGAAATATAATTTTATACGTAATTTATTTTCAATGCTTTCTCTTGTTATGCAGAAAAAGATCAGTTATTGTCATGAGTATCTTCGGCATCTGCCGGTTGTTCCTGGAGCCATTATCCGGAGTGAGGAAGATATTCCTGAATCATATAACCTCTTTTCAGATTGTTATAATACTAAGTCTGTTGATCTGAAGCAATATAACGTGGTTGTTGAATCGATGGAAGATCTCCGGCTTTCAATAGTTGATTCACCTTCCATGTGGAATTGGTCACGGCATTATTGTAAACTCAAATCATACCTTAACCCATGCTGAGCATATTATTGATCGAAGACAATCCGGGAGATGTTTTCATGATAAGGGAAATGCTGAAATCTGCCGGATTCAGTTTTCAGTTTACCCATGTATCTACACTGCGGGATACATTAAAGTTGTGTTCTGAATACCATTATGATATCATCCTGCTGGACTTCGGATTGCCTGACAGTATTGGCCTGGATACTTTAAAAAAAATACATACCATAAATGCAAATATCCCGATAATTATTATGACCGGTATGGATGACGAAGACTTAGCCCTGGCTTCATTAAGAGAGGGTGCACAGGATTACCTTGTTAAAGACCGCCTGACTTCCGATATTATTTTAAGAAGCATCAAATACAGTATGGAGCGAAAGAAAATCCAGAATCTTCAAAAGCTTAATGTTAAGAGGTTTTCCATATTGTCCGAATGCACGGCGGCACTCAATGAATATGAGGATATTCCTGCTACCCTTAAGATCATATGCAGAAATATCAAAATTCTTGTTAGTAAATCACAGGCTCTGGCTTTTGATTTTCCTCAGTCAGATATTCTGCGTCTTTCAGGCATCGAGTGGATGACGCCCTGGTTTGATGAAATCAGTCAAATTACTGGGTTCCAATTGAGTCATCCGCTGATTGAGCTCAGCCGAAATGGAAAAAGCAAACTGTTGGCTGTTTGTAAGAACCATATTGAAAGAATTGATGAAGTGATTTATGAAGTATGTGAAAGGGCAATCAATCAGCTTGCGCGAAAACAAATGGAAGACAGGGCTCATATTCATTATGTTTATGCGATTGGATTTCACCGTCAGAAATCGTTTTATGGGGGATTGATCATTTTCTGCCAGACAATCATCCCCGATGAAGACATTAAGATTATTGAAGCCATTTGCAGCCAGACTTCACTCAATATCCAACGCCGTTTTATTGAATCCGAGTTGCGTATTAGCGAAGATCGCTATCGTTTGCTGGCAAAGGATCTGGAAGTGAAAGTATGTGAAAGGACTAAAGATCTTGAAGAGGTTAACGAACAGCTGAACAAAGAGCTGTTTGAACGAATTCAGGCAGAACAGGCACTGAGAAAGAATGAACAACAACTCCAGGAGTTGAACGCCACTAAAGACAAATTTTTTAATATTGTCGCACACGATTTAAAGAATCCTTTTACCAGCTTATTGGGTTCTTCAGAATTATTGTTCCAGAATATAGAACATCTGGACCTGGATCATATTAAAAAACTGGCCATTATTCTGAATGATTCAGCTAAAAGTGGCTATGCCATTTTGCAGAATTTGCTGGATTGGTCGAGGTCGCAAACAGGTAATCTCAAGTATAATCCTGAAATAGTGAATTTAAAGAATCTGGTAGAGGAGAATATTTCAAATCTGGAACTTTTTTGCATCAATAAAGAAATTACCATTGATGCAAGAATTAAAGATCATCTGGTTGTATATGCTGATAAAAATATGCTCAGTACAGTGATCAGGAATCTCATGAGCAATGCGCTTAAATTTTCATTCAGATCTCATAAAATTCTTGTTAAAGCAATTAACGGCCCTGATGAAATCACTGTCTCTGTTAAAGATTATGGCACGGGTATCCCTGAAGAATACAGGGATGGTATTTTTAATATCGATTCTAAATATTCGGTTCCGGGCACTGAAAATGAACAAGGAACAGGTCTTGGACTTAAACTGAGCAGGGAATTTGTGGAAAGGATGGGGGGCAGGATATGGGTTGAATCTACCGTAAACAAGGGCAGCGCGTTTATGTTTACAATTGCAGTCCCAAGGCCCGAAGCAAAATAAAGACCGTCTGAACAGGTTGGATTTCTGAGGTTGTAGTTATTTATATGCACTCTAAATTATGGCTTGTAATGTATTTTTCCGCATAAAATTTCATTTTATTTAACTTCTCAATTACTTTTGCACACGGAAAAATAAAAAGTGCCGTGAAAATTTGCAGGGGAACAAGGATGATCATTCTTACATGGATTTTATTCCATTGCTTCTGCATCTTACTGGACCATTATCATTTCACGGAAATTTTGAATTCCTCTTTCGCTATTAGACAGAAGTCTTTTGAGAATAATCGGCTGGCCTTTCAGGCTCATTGGCCGTTTGAACGCAATTCACGCGATATAGAGCGTGTAGAACCAATTGTTGTTACTCAGAATACATGGAGCGAAAGGCCTTCCATTTTCAGTTCTTCAGCAGGTTGTAAAAAACTGTTAAATGAATTTCATTTAACACAACGTTTCCAATCTGCCTCCTTCATAGGGCCCCTTAGGAATGATTCGGTTTTCCTGTGTAAAATACAGGTTTAAGCATTTGCCGAATTACCAACTCCCATTCAAAAACACACTAAACTGTTCTGATTTTATTGACCGCGTCCGTTTTTGCCTAAGTAGCAAAACGACGATTTGAAAACGTATATTTATTTTTTTTGTACCAATTTATATACATTAATATTTTCATTATGAGATACTTTAAACATATAGTAATTTTAATTGGGATGTTACTGGTTTGTGGTCTCCCTGCCATGGCCAGTGAGGCAGATTTGGCGATTCCTGATTTGCGTCAGGGTTTCTTTTCAAATTTCGGACTGGATGCATGGCATTTGTTGCTCTATGGTTCAGTTGTTATTGTTTTCACATTAACGGTAAGTTTAACCTTATTCCGTTCAGTTAAAAAGCTTCCGGCACACAAGTCGATGTTGAATGTGGCCGCAACAATTTACGAAACTTGCAAAACTTATCTCATACAACAGGGTAAGTTTTTATTAATCTTATTTGCCATTATTGGCGTGGCAATGGCCTATTATTTTTTCGCTCTGGTAGGTTCAAGTGCTTCAGTTGTCTTTCTGGTACTGTTATTCTCTGTGATCGGGATGGCCGGTTCATACAGTGTTGCATGGTATGGCATCCGGGTGAATACCTATGCAAATGCACGCACTGCATTTGCTTCATTAAGAGGTAAACCCTGGGATGTTGTTTCCATTCCCCTGCGTGCCGGTATGAGTATCGGATTGTTCCTGATCAGCCTTGAACTGATTATGATGGTTTTCATTCTCCTTTTCGTACCGCGCGATATAGTAGGATATTGCTTTTTGGGATTTGCCATTGGTGAATCCTTGGGCGCTAGCGCCTTGAGGATCGCCGGTGGCATCTTTACCAAGATTGCTGATATCGGATCCGACCTGATGAAAATCGTTTTCCATATTAAGGAAGATGATCCCAGAAACCCTGGCGTTATTGCCGACTGCACTGGTGACAATGCTGGTGACAGCGTTGGCCCTACAGCAGATGGTTTTGAAACTTATGGTGTAACCGGTGTTGCTTTAATTTCCTTTATTACTTTGGCTGTTAAAGAGCCTATGATTCAGGCTACTCTTATCGTTTGGATTTTTGCAATGCGTTTCCTGATGGACTTTATGTCAGCTGTTTCTTTCTCCATCAACCAGACAATCAGCAAATCCAAATATTCAAATTTGAAGAACTTTAATTTTGAAGAACCATTGGCACGTTTGATCTGGATTGCCAGCATCATGTCTATTGCCACTACTTTTGTAATGAGTTACCTGCTTATCGGAACACTTACTGTTGATGGTGTTGCTTATCCTACCATGTGGTGGAAACTTGCCACCATCATTAGCTGTGGTACGCTTGCTGCTGTCCTGATCCCCGAATTCACAAAGCTCTTTACCAGTGCACAATCCAAGCATGTTCACGAAATTGTAAACGCTTCTAAAGAAGGTGGCGCTTCTCTTACCATTCTTTCCGGTATTGTTTCCGGCAATTTCAGCGCTTTCTGGAAAGGCATCCTTATAGCTGGTCTTATGACCATCGCCTATCTGGTTAGCCAATTGGGATTAGCTGACATCATTGGTTATTCATCCATCTTTGCTTTCGGATTGGTTGCTTTCGGTTTCCTTTGTATGGGCCCTGTTAACATTGCTGTCGACAGCTATGGTCCTGTTACCGACAACGCTCAGTCTGTATTTGAATTAGCACAGACTGAAAGTATCCCCGGCATTAAAGAGGAAATTAAAAAAGATTTTGGCTTTACACCTGATTTTGAACAGGGCAAACTCTATCTCGAAGAAAACGACTCAGCAGGTAATACCTTCAAGGCTACAGCTAAGCCGGTTCTGATCGGTACTGCCGTAATTGGTGCTACCACAATGATCTTCTCAATTATCTTATTATTGAAGAAACTTGGTCTTCTTGCTCTTGAACTCACCGAAGCTCCTGTAATCATTGGCTTTGTTTGTGGTGGAGCTGTTGTATACTGGTTTAGCGGTGCTTCCATACAGGCTGTTGCTGCCGGTGCATATCGTGCTGTTGAATTTATCAAGAAGAACATCAATCTTGACAAGAAAGAAGCTGATATTGAAGATTCCAAGGCTGTTGTAAAAATCTGTACACAGTATGCTCAAAAAGGAATGTGGAATATCTTTATTGCACTGATGGCCTTTACACTGGCTTTTGCATTTATCGATCCCAATTTCTTTGTATCTTACCTGATCTCCATTGCCATTTTTGGTTTATTCCAGGCTATCTATATGGCTAATGCCGGTGGCGCATGGGACAATGCCAAGAAATTTGTTGAAGTGGACATGAGAGAAAAGAATACTCCACTCCATGATGCTACCGTGATTGGTGATACAGTTGGTGATCCTTTCAAAGACACTACTTCTGTTGCCCTCAACCCAATTATCAAGTTTTCAACACTGTTTGGTTTGCTTGCAGTGGAAATCGCCGTTAATATGAAACTGGCAGCTCGCAATGCCGGTGCATTTGACTATACTTTAATTGTAGGTCTGGTAATGATGGCTGTTGCGCTTGTATTCGTATACCGTTCATTCTATTCCATGAGGATTTCCAATGAAAATCCGAAAGTAGGCATGAAAAAAGAAACGAAAGCTGTTGCCCAGGAAGCTGAAGTTGTAACATTGAATTAATATTCATAATAACCATAAAATTTCGGGCCGTGTGCTTATGCACACGGCCCGTTTTTTTACGATTTCATTTTTTGACTAAATCCCGTTTTTACATACAGCCAGCTGCGGAAATTACCTGCTGAGTTTTAACCAGCCCTGCTTACAAACCTTCCCTGATTTTAGGCTTGATGATCAGTCGCAGACTCTGGTCGTAGGTAAAATAATGGTAAGCCCAGTTGATAAAGATCAGCAGCCGGTTTTTCACTCCAACAATTGACATCAGGTGTATAAACATCCAGAAAAGCCATGCCAGCCCACCCTGGAACCGGATATATGGAAGATCTACAACAGCTTTGTTCCTGCCGATTGTAGCAAGGGTGCCCAGGTCGTGGTATTTAAAAGGCCTCATTGGCTTATTGCTGATCATCCTTGCGAGATTTTTGGCCAAGGTTTTAGCCTGCTGTATAGCCCCCTGCGCAACCTGTGGATGGCCTTTCGGGTATTGTTCACTGGCCATAAGTGCAATATCGCCTATGGCAAAAATGTTTTCATACCCTTCCACCCGGTTAAAAGCATCTACCTTAATGCGGTTACCCATTGCGATAACCTCTTTATTTAAACCTTCAAGAATGTTGCCTTTAATACCTGCAGCCCATATCAGTGTATATGACTTTATTTCGGAATTGTCGCTTAAAAAAACAGTCTTTCCGTCATAGTTGGTCACTGTTTTCCCCAGCAAAAGCTCAACCCCCATCGACTTGATATATTCGAGTGCTTTAAACTGCGATTTTTCAGACATGGCTCCCAGAACCTGATTCCCTCCTTCAACAAGATAGATCTTCATCCGGTTGAAATCCAGTTCAGGATAGTCGTTCGGCAATACATAATGCTTCATTTCTGAAAGTGCACCGGACAATTCTACACCGGTTGGTCCACCTCCAACAATAACCAGGTTTAGCAGGGCTGTTTGTTCTTCGGCATCCTCAGTGTTCAGCGCCTGCTCAAAATTATTTAATAAGGTGTTCCGCAATCCGAGCGACTCACCAATGCTCTTCATGGGAAGTGCATATTTGGTGATGGCCTCGTTGCCAAAGAAGTTGTTTCCGGCACCCAATGCAATTACCAGAAAATCGTAATGCAGAGAACCTATATTTGTATCTAATGTTTGCGCATTTGTATGAATGCGCAATACCCTCGCTATCCTTACATGTACATTCGGAAACTTTTGAAAAGCTTTACGCAATGGAAAAGCAATGGCGCTGGGTTCAATACCGGCAGTGGAAACCTGGTAAAATAAGGGTTGAAACGAATGGTAATTGTTCTTATCAAGTAAAACTACCTGGAAATTTCTCTGTGCCAGATGCCGTGCAAGCTTCAATCCTCCAAATCCGGCTCCGGCAATAACAACTCTTTTTTGTTGTGTATCAGGAATGTTTGTTAAGTTCATAGGTCTTTTGAATGATGCTAAATTACATCATTTTCCCCGTAATGGGATTATCATTTCGGTTTTTTACTATATTAGCGCCCGATTTCAAAGGCTAACACATTTTGGCTATGAGTAGTGAGACACTCGTTCTTTTTTTTCTAATTGGAGTCGTTCTTGTAGGAGGCGCAGTACTTTTTGCGCACTTTCTGGCTCCCTCATCGGTAAACCCTGCAAAATCCGAACCTTATGAATGCGGAATACCGGTGAAAAGTCCCGCCTGGATTCAATTCAACGTTGGTTATTACCTATTTGCTATTGTATATCTTGTTTTTGATGTGGAAACAGTATTTATTTTCCCATGGGCAGTAGTGATGAAGGAAATTGGTATGCGGGCATTTGTTGAAATATTAATATTTTTTGCCATTCTGGGCCTGGGCCTGTTATATGCCTGGCGTAAAGATGCATTGAAATGGGTATAAAAATAAAATCTATGAAATATGAGGATTTCAAGGATAACGAAACCCTTGAAATTCTTAATAAAGCAGGTGGAAACGTTATACTAAGCACCATTGATGACATCATCAACTGGGGGAGGTCAAACTCGGTATGGCCTCTTACATTTGCCACCAGCTGTTGCGGGATCGAAATGATGGCAGCCGGTGCCCCGCATAACGATTTTGCCCGGTTCGGAGTTGAAGTATACCGCGCAAGTCCGCGCCAGGCCGATGTTATTGTTGTGGCTGGCACTATTGTTCACAAAATGGCACCTGTGTTGAAACGCTTGTACGACCAGATGGCCGATCCGAAATATGTCATTGCCATGGGCTCTTGTGCCATTAGTGGCGGGCCTTTTTACTATAATTCCTATTCTGTTGTCAGGGGTGTCGATCAGATTATTCCGGTTGATGTATTTATTCCCGGTTGTCCGCCCCGGCCCGAAGCACTGTTATATGGAATTATGCAGCTGCAAAGGAAAATTAAAACCGAACGGAATTTTTCTGCCGGTAAACAAGCGCCTCCCGCAGAATCACTTACAACTTAAAGTATGGATCTTGTCCTGAAACAAAAATTGCAACTTCTGTTGCCGGATTTGATATTTAACGAAAATCCGCAATATACTGAGATTCAAATACCTTCAGATCAATTGCATGCGTTCTGTTCTCAGTTGAAATCTGCTGCTGATCTGAAATTCGATTATCTGATGAGTGAAACGGCAGTCGACTGGAATACGCACTTTACAATGGTATACCACCTGACATCAACAGAATACAGGCATGTCCTGGTTGTGAAATCACAGATCAACGACCGCCAGAACCCTCAAATCGACACGGTTTCTGATATATGGAAAACGGCTGAGTTTCATGAAAGGGAAGTTTTTGACCTCTTCGGAATCGCCTTTAACAACCATCCTGATCTCACACGTCTTTTTATGGATGAAGGATATGGATTTCCTTTACGCAAGGACTTTACCGATGAATCACGAATGATTGTAAAATAAACATGCAGGAAGAAACTGTTAAAAATATCATCCTCGGTGAACAGGAAGACTACATTGTAAATGTGGGTCCGCAGCATCCTTCCACCCATGGTGTATTGCGCTTTGAAGTTTCACTACAGGGTGAAATCATTCGCAAAATTACCCCCCATTGTGGCTATATCCACAGGGGAATTGAAAAAATGTGTGAACACGACACCTATCCGCAGATTGTGCATCTCACCGACCGGATGGACTACCTGTCTGCTCACATGAATAATGAAGCATTCTGCCTTTGTGTTGAAAAAGCCTTGAATGTTGAAGTTCCCGAACGTGTGAAGGTGATTCGTGCTATGATGGACGAACTGAACCGTATTGCTTCTCACCAGCTATGGTGGAGTGCCATGGGAATGGATATGGGCGCACTTACAACATTCTTCTATGGCTTGCGCGACCGCGAAAAGATACTGGACATTTTTGAAGAATCATTCGGCACCCGGCTTATACAGAGTGTAAATACACCGGGCGGACTGATGACCGATATTCACCCGGGATTTCAAAAAAGGGTAAAGGAGTTTAATGCCTATTTCAGAAAAAAACTGCCTGAATACGACCAACTTTTAACCGGAAATGTGATTTTCCGTGAACGTACTAAGGATATAGCCATCCTGTCGCGCGAAGATGCTATTGATTATGGAATTACCGGACCAGCAGCCAGAGCTTCCAATTATTCATGCGATATCCGCAAAATAGATCCCTATGGAGCTTATTCAAATGTTCAGTTCCGTGAAGTGCTCCGGACAGAATGTGATACTCTGGCCAGATATAAAGTGCGCATTGAAGAAATGTACGAATCCATGAATATTCTGGAACAGTTGGTTGACCAAATTCCTGAAGGCGATCATGCTGTAAAAATGAAAGCCGTATTAAAGCTTCCTGTCGGAGAATTTTATCAGCGGGTGGAAACTGCTAGAGGCGAGCTGGGGGTTTATATTGTAAGCGATGGCAATAAGAATCCATACCGTGTAAAATTCAGAACACCCAATTTTTCCAACCTTTTTATCATTGGGAAACTGGCCGAAGGATATAAAATTGCCGACCTGATTGCGATCAGTGGATCGCTGGATCTTGTGATCCCCGATATTGACCGTTGAACAAACTGTTAACCTGGAACCATTTCAAATGAATATATCCATTCTTTACGACTTTTCAGAACTAACCCGTTCCATCGATGCATGGTTACGGGCATCCATGTCTGCCGGATGGGCCCAGTTTGCTGAACTGGTGCTGATCGGACTGGTATTTTTGATTTTCTATGCGCTTGTGGGACTTTTTCTGGTATATGCCGAAAGAAAAGTATGCGCATTTGTACAAAACCGTTTGGGACCAAACAGGGTAGGACCGTTTGGCATTTTTCAAACCATTGCCGACCTCATCAAGCTCTTGATGAAAGAGTTGATACCGATTAAAAATGCGGATACTTTGCTGTTTAATGTTGCACCCTTTATCGTCATCATTGCGTCATTTATGGCTATTGCTGCAATTCCTTTTTCAAAAGGTTTGCACGCCATTGATTTTAATATCGGGATATTTTATGTTATAGCCGTTTCCTCTTTAGGAGTGGTTGGAATTCTTCTGGCCGGGTGGTCAAGCAACAGCAAATACTCCCTTATCGGAGCTATGCGCAGTGGCGCACAGGTGATCAGCTACGAATTGTCGGTAGGTCTTTCTCTTCTAACAATTGTTGTGTTTTCAGGCACTATGCAGCTATCCGGCATTGTTGAAAGCCAGGCCGACGGCTGGTGGGTTTTTAAAGGACATATACCGGCTGTAATTGCTTTTGTTGTTTTTCTCATTGCAAGTACGGCTGAAACCAACAGGGGACCTTTTGACCTGGCCGAGGCCGAATCAGAGCTTACAGCAGGTTTTCATACCGAGTATTCAGGAATTAAATTTGCCTTTTTCTTCCTGGCTGAATATATGAACATGTTCATCGTAGCATCCATTGCCGCTACAGTATTCCTGGGAGGATGGATGCCCCTTCATTTTGGTACTGACACTGCTTTTAACCATGTAATGGATTTTATCCCGCCGTTTATTTGGTTTTTTGCCAAGACCTTTGCTGTGATTTTTATCATGATGTTGTTTAAATGGACTTTCCCGCGTCTGCGGATTGACCAGTTGCTTACGCTCGAATGGAAGTACCTGCTTCCTGTGAATCTCGTAAACCTGGTACTGGTGGCATTTTTAACGCTTAAGGGATGGCATTTTTAAATCTATGAAAAGTATCATTAATTATATAAAGGAGATCATTTCCGGTCTGGCGACCTTATGGGCCGGAATGCGCATAACCGGTGGCTATTTCTTTCGTCCTAAGGAAATCGTTACCCGTAAGTATCCCGAAAACCGCGGGCAGCTTAAGATGTTCGACCGTTATAAGGGTGAAATCATCATGCCACACGATGCTGAAAACCATCATCGTTGCACGGCCTGTGGCATTTGCCAGATGAACTGTCCCAATGGCACCATTGAAGTGATTTCACGCAAGGAATTAAATGCTGAAGGGAAAGAAGTGAGAGTACTCGACCGTCATGTATACCGGCTTGGAATGTGTACTTTCTGTGGCTTGTGTGTTAAAGCCTGTCCTTCAGATGCCCTTGCATTCGGACACGATTTTGAAAATGCAGTTTTTGACAAGTCGAAACTCACCAAAGTATTAAATCAACCGGGTTCCTCCCTAAAAAAAGAGATCAGGCAATGAGTGCAAACGTTTTCATGTTTTACCTGTTTTCTGCTACATTACTGGCTTTTGCAGTACTTGCAGTAACCAGTCGCCGTATTCTGAGAGCAGCAGTTTTTCTTCTTTTTGCTCTAGTAGCAACATCAGGCCTCTACTTTCTATTGCAATATCAATTCCTTGCAGGGGTTCAGCTTGCTTTATATGCCGGGGGCATTGTGGTGATGATTATTTTTTCAATACTCCTGACCCATCATATCAGCCATAAATTCGAACGCCCACCATTGATGAAAGTCGTTACGGGCCTTTTAGTGGCTGTTTTGGGAGCATCCATTACAATTGTTTCCTTTCTGAATTATCCCTTCAAAATCCAGGAAGCACAATTTCCCGATCCTGACATGCGTGAAATCGGAACAAGTCTTCTGTTCACCGGAAAGGATGGCTACGCCTTGCCCTTTGAAGTAATAAGTATTCTGTTGCTCGCAGCAATGATTGGTTCCATTGTAATTGCTAAAAAAGACAAAAAAGTATGATACACGGCATTCCCATCACCCATTTTCTGATTGTGAGCACATTGGTATTCTTTATCGGAATATATGGCTTTCTGACACGCCGGAACCTGATCACCATGCTCATGTCTGTTGAATTGATCCTGAATTCTGTAAATATCAATTTTGTAATATTTAACAGATACCTGTTCCCCGACAAGCTGCAGGGACATTTCTTTGCCATTTTTATTGTTGCTATCGCTGCTGCTGAAGCTTCAGTAGCCATAGCACTGATCATTAACATATACAGAAAGTATACTTCCATCGAATCGGATGAAATGAATAAAATGAAGTATTGATTTTTTTGCTCCTGAAATGATGAACTTTAATTATACCATATGCATTCCGCTTATTCCCCTGGCAGTATTCCTGTTCACAGGTTTGGCGGGAAATCGTTTTAAGCCCGTTATTTCGGGAATGATTGGCACAACAGGCCTTTTCCTGGCTTTTATCCTTTCATTGATCACTGCCTGGAATTACTTCTTTATGATCCCGTCAGGAAGTGATGGCTATGCAACCATTATTGCTGCAAAAACCACCTGGCTTCAGCTTACTGAAAACCTTCGGATTGATATGGGCGTATTGCTCGATCCGATTTCAGTGATGATGCTTGTCGTAATCACTACCGTTTCCCTGATGGTGCACATATACAGTATGGGTTACATGAAAGGAGAACGTGGGTTTGCTCGTTTCTATGCTTTCCTTTCGCTGTTTACTTTTTCAATGCTGGGACTGGTTGTAGCAACCAATATTTTCCAGATGTACATTTTCTGGGAGCTTGTGGGCGTTTCATCCTATCTTCTGATTGGCTTCTATTATGAACGCCCGTCTGCTGTTGCAGCATCCAAGAAAGCGTTTATTGTAACCAGGTTTGCAGATCTCGGGTTCCTGATCGGCATCCTTCTGTTATCCTTTTATACTAAAACTTTTGATTTCCAGGAACTCACAAATCCTCAGAATCTTGCTTTCACAGGCATTGCCTCTGCCAGTTTTATGGGATGTTCCGTTATTACCTGGGCAATGCTTCTGATTTTTATGGGTGGAGCCGGTAAATCGGCTATGTTTCCGCTTCATATCTGGTTGCCCGATGCAATGGAAGGTCCTACCCCGGTTTCAGCACTTATTCATGCTGCAACTATGGTTGTTGCCGGTGTATTCCTTGTAGCACGTATGTTTCCTGTGTATTTTGTTTATACTCCTGATGCGCTTTCTGTAATTGCATGGATTGGAGGCTTTACTTCCCTGTTTGCAGCTGTAATTGCATGTACACAATTCGATATCAAACGTGTTCTGGCTTATTCCACATTATCCCAGATCGGATATATGATGCTGGCATTGGGCGTTTCGGGACTCAAAGGCGAAGAAGGACTTGGTTACATGGCATCCATGTTTCATTTGTTTACTCATGCCATGTTTAAGGCTTTGCTGTTCCTGGGTGCGGGATCTATTATCCATGCTGTTCACAGCAACCTGATGAACGATATGGGCGGGTTAAGGAAGTATTTGCCCATTACACATATTACATTCCTGATTGCCTGTCTGGCAATAGCCGGTATTCCACCTTTTTCAGGATTTTTCAGCAAGGATGAAATTCTGGTTGCTGCATGGAACTATAATCGCTGGCTGTTTGCAATCGAGTACCTGGTGGCAGGACTTACAGCATTTTATATGTTCCGGCTCTATTTTGGAATTTTTTGGAATAAAGATACCCACTATCACCATACCCCGCATGAATCGCCTGTAACAATGACCTTTCCGCTGGTTTTTCTGGCGCTGGGTTCTTTGTTTACCGGTTTTATTCCTTTCGGCAAATTTGTGTCGGCAGATCGGGTACCCTTCGAAACCCAAATTCATTATAACATTGCAATACCTTCTGTATTAGTTGCTATTGTGGGTATTGCCGTTGCACTGTTGTTTTATAAAAAGGAAAATGCCCTGTCCGGAAAGCTGGCAGACAGCCTCGGATCGATTTATAAGACCATCTATAACAAGTTTTACATTGATGAGCTGTATCTCTTCGTTACCAAGCGCATCCTGTTCAACTATGTTTCCCGGCCGGTTGCATGGTTCGACCGTCATGTTGTGGATGCAACCATGAACGGCATTGCTGCCGCTGTATCTAATACATCGGAAAGGATTAAAGGTATGCAGTCGGGTCAGTTGCAGCATTATGCCCTCGGATTCATTTCGGGTGCCATCATTCTTGTTCTTATTGTTCTGTATCAATTGTCTTAATGTCATTTCATTATGAGCATTCTCTGGCTTTTCATAATCATTCCGGTACTTACCATCTCGGGAATCCTTTTTACCAAAGATGGCAGGTCAGCTCGTGTTGTTGCTGCTGCCGGTATGTTTCTCCAGCTTATTCTGTCTGTTGTTCTGCTTTGCTTATATTACCATGAACGCAATGCAGGCAATACGGCCGAAATGTTGTTTGTGACAGACTATACCTGGTTTACATCTCTGAATTTCCATTTCACAACCGGAGTGGATGGTATTGCAGTTTCAATGATCCTGCTTACATCCACGGTGGTTTTTGCTGGAATTTTTGCTTCATGGGAAATGCAGGATCTGGCGCGGGAATTTTTCATATCGCTCATTATTCTGGCAACCGGTGTTTTCGGATTCTTTATTTCCATCGACCTGTTCACCATGTTTATGTTTTATGAGCTGGCTGTAATTCCAATGTACCTGTTGATCGGAATCTGGGGAAGCGGACCAAAGGAATATTCTGCCATGAAACTTACCCTGATGCTGATGGGAGGATCTGCATTGCTGATGGTGGGACTTTTCGGAATTTATTATAATGCTACGCTGGCCAACGGCACACATACTTTTAATTTACTCGAGATAGCTCAGATCCAAATGCCTCTTGCTGCCCAACGGTTTTTCTTTCCTTTCACATTTATAGGTTTCGGCGTGTTAGGCGCACTATTCCCTTTGCATACATGGTCACCCGATGGTCACGCTTCTGCTCCCACTGCAGTATCAATGTTGCATGCCGGTGTTTTAATGAAGCTGGGAGGTTATGGCTGTCTGAGAGTTGCTATGTATCTGATGCCATCTGCTGCACAGGAAATGGCATGGATATTCATCATACTTACTACCATCAGTGTAGTTTACGGTGCATTTGGCGCTGTCTGGCAAAAAGACCTTAAATACATCAATGCTTATTCTTCTGTAAGCCATTGTGGACTAGTAATCTTTGCCCTGCTTATGATGAATCAGACTTCCATGAATGGCGCTGTTATTCAGATGATTTCACATGGTTTAATGACTGCACTTTTCTTTGCCTTGATCGGCATGATATATGGCAGAACACATACCCGCATTATCCATGAAATGGGCGGTTTGATGAAGGTGATTCCCTTTTTATCTGTAGTTTATGTTATCGCCGGTCTCGCATCACTGGGTTTACCAGGTTTGTCGGGATTCGTTGCAGAAATGACTGTTTTTACCGGTGCCTTCCAACATGCTGATACCTTTCACAGGGTCGCTACCATATTGGTAACAACATCCATCGTTGTAACTGCAGTTTATATTTTGCGTGTTGTGGGAATTCTGTTACTTGGGCCTCTGAAAAACGAACATTTTACCCATTTTAAGGATGCACGGTGGTACGAAAGGCTGAGCGTTGGAACGCTGGTGGTTGCCATTGCAGGAATTGGTATTGCGCCCTTATGGCTGTCAAATCTCATCAATGGAGGTTTAATGCCTTATATTTCCAGATTGACAGCAGCAGTAACGGGTATTAATTTATAAAAGAGAGCAAAAATGGATCTTTCAAATTTTATGATCATGCGTCAGGAAGTATTGCTGGTTTTGCTTGCATTACTCGTATTGATCCTCGATCTGGCATGGGCCGATGCAGGTAAACAACGCATCATCAATACCACATTGGTGCTGTTTGCTGCAATTACTGTTTCAGGATTTTTCTGTGTGCCCACTGGCGAACTCTTCGGAGGGATGTACCGGAATACCGGACTTACCACCCAGATGAAAAACATCCTCAATATTGCCATGCTGATTGTTTTTCTGCAATCGGTTCAATGGCTTTGCAAAGATATCAATCAGGGACGCGTAGCTGAATATATCATTATCATGCTGTCAACCCTCATTGGCATGAACTTTATGATCTCCTCGGGTGATTTTCTGATGTTATATATTGGTTTGGAATTGGCCAGCATTCCGGCTACAATTCTTGCCGCATTTGATAAATCAGGTGAAAACGGTCCGGAGGCAGGTATTAAATACATCTTTTCATCCGCACTTTCATCAGGTGTCCTGCTCTTGGGTATCTCATTTATTTATGGAACCACAGGATCGGTTTATTTTTCCGAAGTGTTCTCCAACATGGGTACCTCAAGCCTGCATATGCTTGGGTTTATATTCTTTTTGTCAGGCATGGCCTTTAAAATCTCTTTGGTTCCTTTTCACTTCTGGACAGCAGATGTTTATGAAGGAGCTCCCGTGAATGTTACCGCATATCTGTCAGTTATATCAAAAGGCTCAGCCGTATTCATACTGACAATCGTACTGTATAAAGTGTTTCCGGCAATTGAAAATCAGTGGCAAACAATTTTATACATTATCGCTGTTTCCACAATGACCATTGGTAATCTGTTTGCCTTGCGGCAGAATAACCTGAGACGATTTATGGCTTTTTCCTCCATTGCCCAGGCAGGTTTTATTTTGCTGGGTATCATGGGTGGCGGTCAGATCGGAATGACTACAGTGGTTTACTTTGTTCTGATATATGTTTTTACAAACCTTGCAGCTTTTGGAGTTATTTCTTCGATTTACAACCAGACTGGTAAAGATACCATTGACTCTTATAACGGACTGTACAGAACCAACCCGCTTTTAAGCCTGACCATGATGCTTGCTCTGTTTTCTCTGGCCGGCATCCCCCCGGTAGCAGGCTTTTTCAGCAAGTTCTTTTTGTTCACAGCTGCTGCAGGAAAAGGATACTACATTCTGGTATTAATTGCTGTACTCAATGCCACCATATCGCTTTATTACTATTTAAAAGTGATAAAGGCTATGTTTATTGATAAAAACGATCAGCCGATCGCCTGTTTCAAAAGTGATTTGTATAGCAGAATCAGCCTCATACTTTGCATTCTCGGCGTCTTCTTTACCGGTTTCTTTGGAGCCGTATATGAATTCTTCTTCAATTTGTCCGGAACGTTATAGAGTAGGGACGAGGGACAAGGGACGAGGAGTAATATTGCTGTGGGTAATCGGTAATCGGTAAAGCTATCAGCAGTCAGCAGTCAGCGGTCAGTAATCGGTAATCAGTAAAACAGTATCCAGCATCCAGCATCTGCAATCCCTATTATTCATTGTTCATTGTTCATTGTTAATTATTAATTGTTCATTGTTCAACAAATACTACATATAAGTGTTTAATTTAGAGTAAGTCTGAAATTATTAAAACAACTGTTTCAATTCAACCATGAATCTTAATTCACTTCTGGATGTTAACCCTGTCATACTGGCTCTTTTAGCTACTCTGTTTACATGGTTTGTCACGGCCCTGGGATCTGCAATGGTATTCTTTTTCCGAACCATCAATAAGAAAATTCTGAATTCCATGTTGGGATTTGCAGCAGGTGTAATGATTGCTGCCAGTTTCTGGTCTCTTTTAAAGCCCGCTATAGAAATGGCTGAGGAACATGGTTCCATACCATGGGTTCCTGCACTGGTTGGTTTTATTTCCGGAGGAGCTTTTTTGTATCTCATCGATCGGATTTTGCCTCACCTGCATATGGGATTGAGTAAAGATAAGGCAGAGGGTATTAAAACAAGCTGGCGGAAGAGCGTCTTGCTGGTTCTGGCCATTACGCTTCATAATATACCGGAAGGACTGGCAGTAGGTATTTCATTTGGAGCCCTGGCTCATAACCCTGATATTGGCCTGTTAACAGGAAGCATTGCACTGGCAATTGGCATTGGATTGCAGAATTTTCCGGAAGGAGCAGCTGTTTCCATTCCCCTCCGCCGTGAGGGATTTTCACGTTTGAAAGCGTTTAACTACGGGCAGTTATCCGGAATTGTGGAACCCATCAGTGGTGTTATCGGAGCCTACATGGTTCTCGCTATTACACCGCTTTTACCGTATGCATTATCCTTTGCTGCAGGCGCTATGATCTTTGTTGTTGTAGAAGAACTGATTCCTGAATCTCAAACAGGAAATGAAACGGACCTGTCTACCATTGGCGCAATGGTAGGCTTTGCTACCATGATGTTTTTGGACGTTTCTCTGGGATGATATGCTGGATGCTTGATGCTGGATACCAATTACCTGATTACTGATTACCGATTACCGATTACCGATTACCATCTCCATGCTCCAACCCCATGCACACACCCACTTGTCCCTTGTCCCTCGTCACTTGTCACTGTAACCGATTACCGATTACCGATTACCCGATTACCCGATTACCCGATTACCCGATTTGGTGATTGATTGATTTGTTGGTAAATTTAGGGGCGCATAATTATTATCATACATGATTATTGAAACAAGGGCTTATGCAAGAGCCGGACTCCTTGGGAATCCATCCGATGGATATTTTGGGAAAACCATATCCATTATTGTGAAAAATTTTGGTGCTTCGATCTCTTTATATGAGTCACCCGAATTGAGAATTGAAGAAGCTGATGTTGATCTGAATGCTTTTAGAAATGTTCACCATCTGATTGATTCTGTGAGATTAACCGGTTATTACGGCGGTGCTCGGTTGATTAAGGCTGCCGTAAAAAAGTTTGTGGAATATTGCGAATTTCAAAACCTTCCTTTATGCAGGAGAAATTTCACCATCCGGTACAGATCTTCTATACCCAGGCAGGTTGGACTTGCAGGCTCAAGCGCTATTGTTACCGCCACAATAAAAGCTTTGATGCAATTTTATGAGATTGATATTCCCCGCCATATTCTGCCTACCCTTATTTTAAAAGCCGAAACCGAAGAATTGGGCATCAACGCCGGATTGCAGGATCGCGTAATCCAGGTTTTCGAAGGATGTGTTTTTATGGATTTTAATAAAGACAACCTGGTTAAAAATGGCTTCGGTACCTATGAAACCATTAATCCCGCATTATTGCCCAAGTTCTATCTTGCTTATAAAGTAGAACTGGGAAAAGTTTCCGGTACAGTGCTCAACAACATCCGGGAGAAATATGAGAAGGGCGATGCCGTGGTTCTTAAGACACTTGAGGAGCTGGCCGATCTGTCCGAGCAGGGAAAGACGGCCATTGCCAATAGAGATTACAGCACGCTGAGTGGTTTGATGGATAAAAATTTTGATTTACGCTGTAAGATTATGAATATTTCCGAAAGCAACATGGAACTGGTTCATACTGCAAGAAGTTGCGGAGCTTCTGCTAAATTTTCAGGCTCGGGTGGCGCCATAATTGGCATGTACCAGGACGATGAAATGCTTCGCCGCCTCGTTGTTAAATTGCGAAAAATTAATGCACGTGTCATTAAACCAATAATAACATAAATAACACCCAGGATACATGATCAAAAAAGCAGTAATTCCGGCAGCAGGTTTCGGAACACGATTCCTGCCCGCTACCAAGGCACAACCTAAAGAAATGCTTCCGGTAATCGACACCCCTGTAATTCAATATGTGGTTCAGGAATGCGTCGACTCAGGAATTGAGGATATTCTGATTATTTCAGGCAAGGGGAAACGTTCCATAGAGGATCATTTCGACAGGAATATTGAACTGGAATCAAGAATCCAGGAGCAGGAGGATGAAGCACTCTATACCCAGCTGAAACATATCGAGTCTATGGCCAATATTCACTTCATCAGGCAAAAGGAGTTGAATGGACTGGGTGATGCCATATATCATGCCCGCTTTCATTGTGCCCACGAGCCGTTTGCTGTTCTTTTAGGTGATACGATCATTGATGCTGTTATTCCGGTAACCCAGCAAATGATTGATTCCTATGAACAGTTTGGTCAAACCGTAATCGGAGTTGAAAAGGTTCCTGAAGAACGCGTTTCAAGATATGGAATTGTAGGTGGTAATTTTCTAAGTGGTAATGTACTTCAGTTAAATCAACTCATAGAAAAGCCGGAACCTGCTCAGGCTCCTTCGAATCTGGCTATTGCAGGCCGTTATATTTTAACGCCTGAAATATTCAAAGCTTTGGAAAAAACACCACGTGGCAAAGGCAATGAAATACAATTAACCGATGCGCTGCAGATTCTGCTCAAGGAAGAAGGCATTATTGCCAATATTTTTGAAGGCAAACGCTATGATATCGGCAATAAGATGGAATTTTTGAAAACCACAGTGGAATTTGCCCTGAAACGCAACGAATTTGCCAAAGGATTTGAAGAATTTCTCAGAGAAACGGTGAAAAAACTGGATGAGAGGAAGTGAAGAGGTGAAGAAGTGAAGAAGTGAAGAAGTGAAGAAGTGAAGAAAGGTAATTTAATGAACCATATGTAGAGACGCGATTTATCGCGTCTAAAAATCAACCAATCAACAAATAAATATGTCCCCAATGTCCCAAGAGTCCCAAGGGTCCCAAGGGTCCCAATAAACTACCTTACAAAGCCCCACCGCCATCGCTTCGCGCTGGTGAGATATAAAAAAACGTGGATTACTGCGTGATCCCCAAGGGGGAGATCCCAGCAAAGAATGAATATCCCAACCATCGCTTCGCGCTGGTGGTCTTTTAAATCAAAAATCCGGACTTTCAAGCGGGGCTTGAGTCCGGATTTTGCTTTAAAAGCCCGGCTTCGCCCGGGATATTCATTCTTTGCGGAGAGGGGGGGATTCGAACCCCCGGAACCCCGAAAGGTTCAACAGTTTTCGAGACTGCCCCGATCGACCACTCTGGCACCTCTCCTGATTTGGAATGCAAATATACTATTTCAAAAATAAATAGCAAGAATCAGTTACTAGTGACGGGTGACAAGTGACAAGTTAAAAGTAGGGAAGCGTCCCTTATGACTTGTTACTTGTAACTCGTAACTTCTTACTTGTCACTTGTCACCCGTCACTAGTAACTGAACTCTACCAAATCACCGGCCTCATAGCAACAGCCCGGTACAACTTATTACCTTCTTTTACCTTGGGAAATGCCTGATAGAATTCGGGCATGTTGAATACGGTACCATTTACCCTGTATTTGGCAGGGGAATGCTCATCGGTCAATACCCGCTTTCTGAGTTGTTGTTCACGCATGTTGGTTCTCCAAACTTGCGCCATGGACAAAAAGAAACGCTGCTCCCCGGTAAATCCGTCGATGGGCTCAGGTGCAGTCTTACCATTCAGAGACAATTTATAAGCATAATACGCAATTGTAGTGCCTCCCAGATCAGCGATGTTTTCACCCAATGTCATCTGACCATTGATAAATAGAGAATCCAGAACCTCAAACTGATTGTATTCGTCAACCAGAATTTTGGTATGATCATTAAATGATTTTACATCAGCAGGAGTCCACCAGTCGCGCAAATTACCGTCCTTGTCATATTGACGGCCCGAATTGTCGAAACCATGTGTCATTTCATGCCCGATTACCATTCCAATAGCACCATAATTGATGGCATCATCGGCATTTAAATTAAACATAGGAGGCTGCAGAATTCCTGCAGGGAATACGATTTCGTTTTGGGCAGGACTGTAATAAGCATTAACGGTTTGTGGTGTCATCGACCATTCAGTGCGGTCGACCGGCTTACCAACCTTGTTCATTTCATAAGTGAATTCAAAATTACCCGACTGAAGCATATTCGTTACATAGGAGTCTTCGGATATTTTCAATGCTGAGTAATCCCTCCATTTGTCGGGATACCCTACCTTTACATTCATTTTGTCAAGTTTGGCCAGGGCTTCTGCTTTCGTTTCAGTACCAATCCATGTTAAATTTTCAATGCGTGAGTGCATGGAAATCTTCAGGTTATTCACCAGGTCGGTCATCTTTTGTTTGGCTTCGGGAGGAAAATATTTGTTTACATATAATTGTCCGATTGCTTCGCCAAGACTGCTGCTGGTTTCATCAAGAACCAGCTTCCAACGGGGCTCTTTCTGTTCCTGGCCGGATAAGGTCCGGTAATAAAAATCAAAATTCTGATCTTCAAAATCACGACTCAGATAAGCGGCAGTACTGTTAATCAATGACCACCTCATAAATGCTTTCCAGTCGTCCACGGCTACTGTGTTCATCATACTGCTCAGCTCTTTTAAAAAGCCGGGTTGATAAATGTTTATTTCCGTAATCTCAGGATATCCGATATTTTTCAAATATGCCTTCCAGTCGATATTTGGTGTCAGTTTGCCCAATGCATCCACGGTCATTTTATTATAAGTCTTCTGAGGATCCTGGTTTTCAACCTGTGTCAATGATGCTTTGGCAAGTTGTGTTTCTATTTTCATGATAGTTTGCGCATTTTTTGCTGCAACTTCAGGAGCGTCTTTCAAAAACACAAACATCTTTGTAAGATGTGTCATATATGCCTCACGGAGTTGTTTACTCTCCTCATCGGTTCTGAAATAATAATCACGGTCAGGTAAGCCCAGTCCCGATTGGTAAATATTGGCAATCACCATTTCACTGTTCTTCTTGTCGGCATTCGAGAACACGTAAAAGAACGGACTCAGGCCGAAAGTTTGCAGATATGCCGAGAAACTTTGTACGTCGGCGGCTGTTTTCATGGCTTCAATCCTTTTAAAGAAATCGTCCAATGGGGTTACCCCTGCCTGATCAATCTTAACGGTGTCCATACCGGTGTTATAAAACATGCCGATTTTTTTATCGATACTCCCCGGTGTGGCCTGGGTGTTTTTTGCAGCAGTTTCAATAATGGCTTTGATGTCTTCACGGCTCTTTTCAAAGATTTCCTCAAATGTGGAATATGAATCTTTGTCAGCAGGTATGGGATGATTTTTGATCCATGTGCCGTTTACATATTCAAAAAAGTCATCTCCCGGATTTACCGTAGTGTCCATATTTTGAACTTCAAAGGCAGGATAAACCGAGCCTGTAGCATCGGTTTTTTTGTTTTTTCCTGCACAGCCAGATAGAAGGGACAGCGTAAGAACCCCGCCCAACAGCATTAATAACGAATGTTTCATATGTAAGAATTAATGAATGAAGTGTCACAACCGAAGCTCAAAGGTATTTAAAGCCAGGATAAAAAATACTGACATCATATGATTTTTTATGCCTCTTTTTACTTCATGCGGTTCTGATTATGTGAGGAGGTGGTGAGGTGATGAGGTGATGAAGTGATGAGGTGAGGAGGAAAGGAGGTGAAGAGGTGAAGAAGGGAATGAGTTAATTCATAATTACTTCTGATGCGTTCAATTTTCTTTAAAATAAATCATATTGTTGTTTGACATTTTGATTGACTTAGTGCTCAATCCGCAGATCCATAAAGGTGTAAATGATAGTTTACAAACCGATTTTACTGTATTGCTACTTTTTTGCCCGGAGGGCATCAGGTATTGCAGAATTAAGCATGATTGTTAACCCATACCGCGGAGCGGTTATTGTTTTATTTTGGCTTTAATGGCACCAAACAATAACCGCTCCGCGGTAAACAATTTCTATCTAATAATATTTCTACAATACCAAAACCGCTCCGCGGTAAAAGAAAAGTCAATGATAAAATGGAGTACATTCCTTTCAAATTAAAAAATCAAAGAACGCTTTTATTATATTTAATATCAATATTTTACAAGGCTTTTTTAAAAATAAACGTATCACTTGTAATTCATAATTCTAAATCAACCAATCAACCAATCAACCAATCAACCAATCAACCAATAACTACTGTCTGTCGTCTTCATTCTCTTCCAGCGCATTGTGATCATCGCCTCCCAGGCTGTAAAAGTTGTTTTCTTCATCCTCGCTGCCCAGCTCTTCCTGGTAATCATCAAGTTCTACCCCGGGTATATCCAGGTCGCCGCCGGAATGATCAAAATCACTGTCCAGATCCAATGTGACTTTATTCAATGTGTCAAATCGCTTAATAGTGCTCGGATCTTCAGGATTCAATTCCTGCTCTTCCCGAAACTGACGGTATATATCCTCAGTTGCCGGATATTCCGGATATCCTTCATTGATATCCTGAGGAAGGTTTTTCTTCCATTCATGTCTGACTTTTCGGTTTTCGATCGTGCTCCTTAACTGTTGTGAGTTTCCGGTCTTTTTCATGATATTTTCATTTTGTTTCTATTTGAAAATTTTGGACAGAATCCATTACCGGATGAACCCTGCTATATATATATAACAAATCAGGTCTTCTTTTAACTTACAACAGGAAGACTTTATTTTTAAAAACGGGTTGAATTCTGAGAATTATGCATCCTTTATATATAATCCTTAATTTTCTGGCATATCTCCGGAAAATTTGATTTATTTGTCATTCAATCCCGTTTCAAAGACGGCTTAGTTTAACAAATAAATAATGGAAAGAGCGATTATCAATAATTACGATGAGTTTGCCGCATATCTGGGCAAGGTAATTGGTGTATCCGATTATATTCAGGTCACCCAAGAGCAGATTAATTTATTTGCTGATGCGACACTCGACCATCAATGGATTCATGTAGATGTGGAAAGGGCTCAACGTGAAAGTCCTTTTAAATCAACGATAGCACATGGTTATCTAAGCCTGTCATTGCTTCCCCACTTATGGTTTCAAATTACCCAGGTTAACAACATCAAGCTTCTGGTGAATTACGGAATTGAAAAACTGAAATTTAACCAGCCTGTACTTGTAAATGGTGAAGTGCGTCTTGTTGCCAAACTTGCCCGGATCATCAATTTAAGAGGCGTTACCAAAGCTGAAATTGATGTGGTTCTTGAGATAAAGGATAACAAAAAGCCTGCTTTTGAAGGAACCATGATATTCCTGTATCACTTTATTTCTTAATCATTTGGCCCGTATGGAATATTTGTCGTAAATTTATTGAAACAAAACGGCATCCTTTTGTTATCCAATAAAAGTTATGGCAGATTTCCACATCAATAAGGTTCCAACTTTTTCATTGCTGCAGCACGAAAGCTGCGATGACATGGAAGCCAAAATCCTTCAGGCATGCGGTCGCGTACCTGTTGGTGTTCTGATACCTGCTTTGTTCAGTGATCTTTCCAGCGATGCCATGCGCAATATCATCCGCGTACTTTCGGATACGAAATACATACGCAAGGTTTATATTTCCCTCGATCGCGCTAACCCCGATGATTATGAAAGCGCCCGGGAAATCGTGGCGCCTCTGGGTTCAAAAGCCTCACTGGTATGGAATGATAAACCTGAGGTTCTTGAAGTCATAAACCGTATTGAAAAGCATTTGCCATTGGGGAGTCGCGGCAAGGGAAGAGCAGTATGGACATGCCTGGGATATATTATTGGTAAATCAGAGGTTTCTGCAATTGCATTTCACGACGCAGATATTCTGACATATGAAAGGGATTTTCTGACGCGCCTGTTGTTTCCGCTCATGTATATGCGATTCCAGTTTGTAAAGGGCTATTATGTGCGCTATGATAAAAAACTTTTCGGGAGGGTTTCCCGGCTCTTTTACTTTCCATTGGTAAGAACGCTTAAAGATATGTTCGGAAGCACAGAATTTCTCGATTATATGGGCGATTTCCGCTATCCGCTGTCGGGTGAGTTTGCCACATATACGAGTCAGGCCCGCATGATGCAGTTTCCATCGGATTGGGGCATAGAGGTTGGGCTTCTGGGTGAAATATACAGGTTGGTTCGTGAGACCAGAATATGCCAGATCGAACTTACCAGCAGATATGACCATAAACACCAGTCGGTTGGGTCTGAAAGTGAGCGGGGATTGTATAAAATGGCTTCGGATATTGCCCGCACCTTCTTTACACACCTGGCCAGCAATGGAGTATCACTTAATGCCGAATTGTTCCGGACCATCCGGCTTACCTACCTGAAACATGCCCGTGAAATGGTTGGTATCTATGAGTCGCTCGCTGAAATGTACGAGCGGCGTCTTACCTTTGATTTTCATGAGGAACTGAAAACCGTTGAAACATTTGCCAGTGCCATTGATTCAGGAGTCCTTGATTTCTGCGACCAGCACTTTGGTTCACCGTTAATACCCGACTGGAAAAGAGTAGAGTCGGCTATTGATGGGATATTGAACGACCTTGTGACTGCTGTGGAGCGATAATAATTGATTTTATGAGTTGGATTTACTTACTGATTGCAGGAATTTTTGAAATTGGATGGCCGCTGGGATTTAAACTTTCTCAAACTACTTCAAATCGTTTTCTTTGGATTTTAATCGCTGTGGTTTCTATGGCTTTAAGCGGTTTTTTCCTTTGGATTGCACAGAAATCCATTCCGATAGGAACAGCCTATGCTGTATGGACGGGAATTGGCGCTACAGGCACCTTGCTTATCGGAATTATTTTCTTTAATGACCCCATGAATATGGCACGGCTCTTTTTTGCTTCCCTGATCATTATTGGAATCGTAGGCATAAAGTTTTATTCATAAGATTTGATTGATTTAGAATATTAAAAAATATCGCAGCACATCAGCACACGATATTTCACATGCATTCCGTTTTTTTACTATTTTTGATGCCTGAGTTTAAAAAACAAAGAAGTTGAAGAAAGTCGTCCTTATTATTGCTTTGATGCAGTTGATGAACGGGCTGGTTTATAGTCAGTTTCAGCCTGCAGAAGTGGTTCGTTCACAGGAAAAGACATTGGTAGATGGTAAACTCTACTACATACATACCGTCCTTAAAGGTCAAACTGCCTACTCAATCAGCAAAGTATACGAAGTAACGCTCGACGAACTTAAGGCCGCCAATCCGGGAATTGATATTTTGTACCTCCCTGAAGGTCTTGCCCTCCGCATACCTGACAGTCGCTCAAAACAGGCTATTGCATATCCGCAAAACAAGGAGGATTTTATTGCCCACGTGGTGCGTAAAAAAGATACCGTTTATTCGCTTGCCAAAAAATATAAGGTCAACGAAGAGGTGATCTACCATTTTAATCCATGGGCACGTGAAGGGATTAAACAGGATCAGACCCTGTGGATCCCGAAAAATAAGGATATCCTTGTTGCTCCGGAAAGTGCTTCCACAAACGACCAGTTCTACCTTTATTCGGTGAAGGAAAAGGATACGCTTTATTCCATTGCCCGTACATATGGCGTAGACATCTCTGAAATCATCAATACCAACCCTGAGCTTAGAAATGGACTCAAACCGGGTCAGGTATTGCGCATTAAAAAACAGGCTGCCGTTATTCCTGATATTCCAACCGATACTGTTGATCTGATCGCCACTCCTTGTTCAGCTCCCGGGTACCCGGTAACTTATAATGTGGCCCTGATGCTTCCGTTATACGCCAGTTTTAATTTTGATGAAATGGCAGCACCGGATAGCGCAGAAGAGGGCACCGTAATCCCCCTTCAAAGGCAAATGGGATTAAGAGGCCGAAATTTTGCTGAATTCTATGAAGGCTTTATGCTTGCTCTGGATTCGCTTAAGGCAACCGGCTTATCTGTGAACCTTCAGGTATTTGATACAGAGCGCGATACAAACAGGGTGAAAAAGTATATGCGCGAACTTGCTCCGTCAAATCCCGACCTCATTATTGGCCCTGTATTCTCGAGTGATGTGAGTATAGCCGGCCGCCTTGCACAGCATAAAGACTTTTTTGTGGTATCTCCATTGTCGGCACGTCCCGTTTTGGTGAATAATAATCCAAATATCATTCAGATAATTCCTTCCAGACAATCTGAAAGCTATGCGATTGCCAATTACTTAAGGACTTTCAAAAAAGGCAAAATTATTCTGATCAGGGATTTGGACACCGTTTCCACTAACAACAGCATACGATTCAGGAAATACCTCAAAGCCCACATGCCTGTTAAAGAAAACGGCCAGATGCTTCATTTTGTGGATTGCCGTTTGAACGACAGTCTATATCACAACCTTTCAAAAATTCTTTCCAAAGAAGAAGAGAATATTGTTTTGGTATTTTCTGATAAGGAAGCGCATGTGAATATTTTGGTATCGCGACTGATCCAAAGGTCATCCATGTATTCCATCAAACTTTTTGGCATGCCCTCCTGGCAAACATGGACCAATATTGACCTTACTTTCTTCCACAGCCTTCAGCTTCATGTGATCACACCCTTTTATACCGATTTTTCCAACCTTCAGGTAAAAAAATATCTCAGAAAGTCCCGTAGCCTCTATGGCTATGAACCTTTTGAAATCGGACCCCTTGGCTATAATTACAGCATGCTGGGGTATGATATCGGAAGCTATTTTCTCACAGCACTTAAGCAATATGGTAAAAACTTCCGTACCTGCATCAATGAAGTAAACGCAGATCAGCTGCTAACCGACTATAATTTTAGAAAAACACCGCATGGAGGCTTTGTAAACAACAGCTTTAGCGTGGTAGTATATAAGCCCGATTTTTCAATCGAACGGGTTGCCATAGTGAAAGGTGAATCGGAATTTACTGAAGTTCCTCCTGCAATGCCTGCACCTGTAATGCCTGCTCCTGCTGATTCGCTGAATTTGCCTTTGCCCTGATGCCGGCTATTTGGGCTGGTTTTTTGCAATATAACGGGCTGCATCAAATTTTCTTTCACATCCCGAACGGTTCATAAACCGTATGTTACCGAATATTTCCCGCTCTGGCCAGGGCCGGTCATGTATCCCTCCGATCGACCATGCACAACCTGCATATCCATTCGGATCGCGTCCGTCAAGCTGGAATTTGTCATTTAGGAAAATGGCAATTTTCAAAGCTTCTTCGGGATTCTCTGACCATTCAAGAATTTTCTTTGCCCAGTACATCCGCATATACCCATGCATCTGGCCCTGAACTTTCATTTGGTTCTGTGCTGCATTCCATAAATCATCATGCGTTGCAGCACTTTCAAACTCACCGGCCGAATAAATATACTTCCTGCGATCCATCCTGTGCTTGTCCAGTGTTTCAAGCGCCCAGGGTTTGAATCCTGCAACTGAATCATAATGGGAATTGTAGTAGCAAAAATTATCGGCCAGTTCTCTGCGTACAATTAACTCATCAAGAAACGATTCAATGTGTTCATCCCTCCCGTAGCGGTTTATGATCTCAATGGCAATCCTTTGAGCTGAAATGTGCCCGAAATGAAGATAAGGAGATAAGCCGGACACCGCTTCCTCATTCGGATTGTTTTTGCCGGTAGCATAGGCAGGTAAGCGTTCATCGATGAATTTTTCAAGCACATTCAATGCTGTCGTCTCGCCGGGAACAATCCGGTCGACCGGCTTAACGGTCCGGTCTGTTTTGAGTGCTATTTCAATCGATGCCCAGTTAATACGCATCAACGAAGGTGTCCCTTGCTGTTTAAGGATGGGAGGGAAAATATCCAGAAATTCCGGCAACTGCTTCTTTATTTTCTTCCGGAAATGCGCTGCGGAAAATTCTTCCTTTTCTGAAGCCAGAAAGCATGGAACAATGTTATGGGTATCTACAACATCAAAAGGTATATCTGTCAGCGCTGCTACCTTGTCCTGCCATTCCCGCTTAATTCGTAACGGATCAAAATCAGTAACCAGATGGCTGATCCGATTCTGCCTGATAAAATTGGGCAGGTTCAGCTCAGGTGATCCAAGAAGCACTGTAAAAGGGATATTCAGTTTTTTAAGGTGGGTTTCAACACGCTTCAGACCTTTTATCATAAAATCATACTGCCTCCAGGTGGCTCCTAAAAAAGTGTCTGAGAGGTTAAACAACACCATTACATTATTCTGGGTGCTTTCTGCCAGTTCAATAGCATACGACAGAGCCCAGTTGTCATTTACGCGCTGATCACGGCTCATCCAGTACAAAACGGGACCAATTCCTGAAGGCCCGGTTCTGAGATGTTTGATTCTCTTAATATTGACCATACACCATAAATGTTGATTTTTAATACTTGTTCTGTAAAACTTGCTAAAATCCTCTTAAATTTACCAAAAAAAAGGCATCGACCGCTGCTTAATCTGTTTATTGATTTGAGAAAGTATCTATATATCATTTTTTTAATCCTATGCACACAGGTTGCAATATTGAACGGACAGTATAATCCGGTTGATGCAGGTGCTGATGAAGTTGATCAGTCTACAGAGTCTACAGGGCCTTTAGGACCTTCGGAAGAGCTCCTTCTTCAAGCTGCTGATGAAGGAGATACATCCAAAATCAAGGTGTTTCTTAAACTGGGCGTGAATCCTAATATTAAAACCTGGGATAGGTATACGCCTTTAATGCTTGCTTCTCAGCATGGCTTCACCAATGCGGGTTCTATATTGCTGGCTGCAGGTGCAAAGTTGAATGAACGTTCAGAACAGGGGTATACCGCCTTAATATTAGCCGTTGCCAATGGATTTATTGAAACCGCAGAGATGCTTATACGAAATGGTGCAGATGTAAATCTGGGCGATATCAATAATGTTACCCCACTGATGCATGCCATATCGGTGGATACTTTTTATATGCCTGATATGCTTCTCTATTATGAGGCACAGGTGAACCTAAGCAATAGTAAAGACCAAACTGCGCTGATGCTGGCAGCAAATTATGGACTGTATGAAATATCTGCGCGGCTGCTTGAATCAGGTGCCGAAATAAATGCCGTGGACGAAAAGGGGAACTCGCCTTTGCACTATGCGATTGCCGCCGGCAAAAAGAGTGTTGCAGAACTTCTGTTACTCAACGGAGCAGATGTTGATGCAAGAAATTCTTCAGGATATACACCGCTTGCTGTTGCTGTGGCCAAAAGAAATTATGCCGCTTCAAAACTGTTAATTGGCTATGGTGCTGACGTGAACGTCCGGATTGACCCTGCCTTCAATATCCTGTCGTTTGTAATGAACGACAAAAATGATTCAATCCGGAACCTTTTGTTGAACAACAATGCAGTAGTACTTCGAAAGCCGAATATTAACCAGTTTACGCTCGGAGCAACCGTGCGCTTTAACGACGATGATACCCATACCGGAATGTCTTTTGGAATATCAGAAAGCCGTTATCACCTGATGGCTGATATGGAATATGCTTTCCGGCTCAAAGCAGTGCAGGTTCTCGACCGGCAGGATGCAAATACATCTTATCAGTTTTGGGAGAGACGTCATTTTGTAACATTAACCCTTGGAAAAGGATTTTTGAATCAGAATTTCGGATCAAATGTTTCTGCACGTGCCTATGCCAGCGTAAGCCAAACGCTGACTTTTGGAGGTTATAAGGGCTCAGAAAAAAATCCGGGACTCCAGACAGTATTTAACCCGCGTATTGGTTGTATGTTCGACCTGGCACGGTTCAGACTGAAATTCGGATATGAATGGATGAACCTGGATATGAAAGGTTATAATGAAAACTGGTTCGGCATTTCTATCGAATACCTGATCAACAGAAAAAGAGGGTTGAACCGGATTCCGGAACTTTAAAAACACTTTATGAAGAATCTGATTCTGGGAATATTTTTAATTCTTGCACTGTTATCCTGCGATGAAAAGTTCTTTACAGGCGACGTGGATTGTGATGAATGCTATGCAGATGAGCCGGATAAGGCAGATCTTGTTATCAAGCTCACCCTGAATTATAAATACCGCACGGTTCCTTTTACCGTATACAAAGGCAATATGGAAGACAACGAGATTGTGCTTCAGGATACTGTGGATTATTCCCCGGTTTATGTTTATGTTCCCGTAGACCAAAAATATTCAGTGAAAGCTGAATATGAATACGAGGGAAATGTATTGTATGTGGTAGATGGCACCAACCTGAAAATAAAATCAGTGGCTGACGCCTGCGATGAAAAATGTTATGTAATTGAAAATGAAGATCTGGATGCTTCCATCCGCCAGGGTTATCCTTAAGTGCTATTGAAGCATTACAATATCCACAACAGAGTTTCCGGGTTTGTTATCCTTGTATTTGATAAGAATATCGTAAAAGGCTGTCTTATTGCATACATACCCTATGGCTTCAAAATACTTGTCTCCTAAAGAGTTTGTCATAACCAGATTGTCAGCATCCAATAGCTGAATGACTGCTTTCCCCGCAAAATTGTCGCGGTGGTTGGTGATCTTAAATTTGTAGGAAGTGCCTTTATTCAGCTTAATGGTCATAAAATATTCATTTTCATATGCTTGCGCACTAACATTTTCCAGCTTGAATTCAATCTGCTTGATAAAGATTTCTTTCTGTTGTGCGTTTGCCTTCGTAAACCCAAAGATCAGGAAGGCGATCATCACAAATATATACCTCATCATCTGTATTTTTTTTTCAAAATTAGAGAAATGATATTTCTGTAAAAATGATTTTGTTAACACTAATGAACAGGCTTTAATGCAAGCCACGAAAAATCACTGTCCAGCATAATAAGCTTGGCGTTTTCTGAAATTCTGTCTGTCTTTGATTTCGTGAGCTTTTCAACAATTCCTGCCAGTTTCGATTTATAATATTTTTGGGTCAGTCCGGTACACTGTGATTTTCCATTTCTGAGATAGAACAGGGCTTTGACCTGACTGATTTCGTCTGTGCCTAAAAGAGCCTGCTGTAAAGCACTTAATCGGGTCCATTGCTTTGATGCCTCAGGCCACCAGGCCTTGGCTTTTTCAATGCTCATCGACCTGATCAGCATTCTTTTTTCATCTTCTGTAAGCGTTCTGATTTTTTGTGGATTGCCGGGCTGGTTGTAATACTCTGAAAAAGTACTTTTTATGAAAATTTCCAATTCGTTTTCAGGTAATTGAACTCCCGAAAATCCAAAATTGCGGAAGGTGAGGTCCTCCAGTAACCAACCTGCTCTCACGCAGATCACATCAATATCATATTCAATCATCTGCCCGTGACCATATACTTTCTCGGCACCCGGATATATCAGGTCACCTGTATGCTGCAGTTTCTGGTTATTGCAGTTTGCAAGAAGACTGATGATTTCAGGTATGGCAGAAGCGCCAAGATTTTCGAGTTGTCCTTTTGCTATACTTACCCTGGGCCAGTCAGTCGATACGAAATCGTTTATGAGCGCCTTTACAGGATCGGTGCCTGACATTGAAAACAGCGGCAGCGACAAGCAAAATAACAGAGCGTACAAAATGATTCTTTTCATATTTTCTGATTATGTCAGATAATACGAAAAACCATTAAAAGGGTTATCCCTATAGCCAGGTAATATTCAAATCCGCTCCCACCTTATAACTGATTTAACTATATTCGCATGTTCATATAAGGTACAATGAATCAGATTAACTGGGGCATCATCGGGTGTGGAGATGTCACCGAAAACAAGAGCGGTCCGGCATTCAATAAGGTTTCCGGTTCAAAAATTGTAGCCGTCATGCGTCGTGATGGCGACAAGGCCAGGGATTATGCCCTCCGGCATCATGTGCCCTGGTGGTTCACCAATGCTGACGAGATCATCAATCACCCCGAAATTAACAGCATCTATATTGCCACTCCTCCTGCTTCCCATACAGATTATGCCATTCGTGCCCTGAAAAGCGGGAAGGCCGTTTATGTTGAAAAGCCGATGGCCGCACATTATAACGATTGCCTGAACATGCATGAAACAGCTGTTCATACCGGGCAACCCTTATATGTTGCTTATTATCGCCGGTACCTTCCTTATTTTATAAAAATTAAAGAAATCCTCGATTCCGGGATTCTCGGAACCATGCTGTATGCAGATATCGTGATGCATAAATCACCCCGGCCGGAAGAATATCATAAAGATCGTCTTCCCTGGCGCGTAATTCCGGAAATCGCCGGTGGGGGACATTTTTACGACCTGGCCTGTCATCAGATCGACCTGATGCAATGGTTTTTTGGCAATTTCATGGATGTTTCCGGAAAAGCATATAACAAGGCAGGTTTATACCCGGCTGAAGATACGGTGCTGGGCCGGATCGACTTCAAATCAGGCGTTTCCGTAAACGGCCGCTGGTGTTTTACATGCTCCGAAAAAGAACATATCGATTTAATTACTATATTCGGCGCCCGGGGATCAGTTGTTTTTTCAACGTTTGACTTTACACCAATCCGGTTGAATACCGCACAAGGTGAGGAAACTTTTCTTCCGGCGAATCCGGAGCACATCCAATACGGATTCATTAAAAATATGGTGGAAGAATTGCAGGGGATCAGACCTGCAAATTCAAACAGTCTGAGTGCCATGCACACCAACTGGATCCTGGATGTAATATTAGGAAAGATAAAACCATGAAAATTGTAGCAGACGATAAAATCCCTTTTCTTAAGGGCGTTCTCGAACCATATGCAGATGTCGTGTACGTACCCGGAAAAAAAATCGATCATTCCATGTTGCGAAATGCCGATGCTTTGCTGGTTCGGACACGTACCTGTTGTGATGAGGCCTTACTGGGTAAATCTAATGTTCAGTTTGTTGGAACTGCCACAATTGGCTATGACCATATTGATACCCACTGGTGCGAAACACATGGCATTACATGGAAAAACGCACCCGGATGCAATGCACGCTCCGTAAACCAGTATATTGCTTCGGTGTTGTTTTCATTATCGCGCAAAATGGGATTTTCATTGAAAGATCGCGTTCTGGGAGTTGTTGGTGTAGGTCATGTAGGCACAAGAATTGTTAACACTGCCGAATTGCTGGGTATGAAAGTGTATTTATGCGACCCGCCCAGGGTTCGCAACCAGGGCGCATGCGGTTTTATTTCCATGGAAGGAATTCTGCGCGAATGCGATATCATTACCTTTCATGTTCCCCTGGATATGCAGGGAACCGACAAAACATACCATCTGGTTGATGATACCCTTCTTGCTGCCATAAATCCCGGAACCATAATCATCAACGCATCACGCGGTGAAGTTGCAGATACAAAAGCTCTTAAAAATGCACTGACTGGCAATAAGCTGAAAGGCCTTGTTTTGGATGTCTGGGAGCAGGAACCGGATATCGACTCCGATCTCTTGAATGCCTGCACCATTGCTACACCTCATATTGCAGGTTACTCGGCCGACGGTAAGGCAAACGGAACATCAATGATCGTTCGCGAACTCAGCAAGGTTTTTCATCTGGGACTGGAAGACTGGACGCCTGAAGACAGCATTCCTAAACCGGAAAATCCGGTAATGCAAATCAACTGTTACGGGTTGTCAGATGAAGCAATCATTGAAAAAGCAGTGATGAACACTTATGATGTGATGCAGGATGATCAGCGGCTGCGCCAACATCCAGGCGACTTCGAAAAACTACGGGGGGATTATCCCTTACGAAGAGAATTTACAGCCTATAGCCTTGTTCTGGAAAACTTACCGAATCCGGGTGTCGCTAAAACACTTCGAAAAATGGGATTCCTGATACTATAAAAACAAAATCAAAAATTTATTTCACATGAATGCAAAAGCAGATATTGGATTGATTGGCCTTGCCGTGATGGGAGAAAACCTGGTGCTGAATATGGAAAGCAAGGGATTTACAGTGGCAGTGTTTAACCGCTCTGTGGAGAAGGTAGATAAATTCCTCCAGGGCCGCGGAAAAGATAAAAATTTCATCGGTGCCCGTACCATTGCCGACTTTGTCCAATCCATCAAACGCCCCCGGAAGGTAATGATGCTTGTAAAAGCCGGTCAGCCTGTCGACGACTTTATCGAACAACTGATACCCATGCTCGAACCCGGAGATATCATCATTGATGGCGGTAATTCCCATTTTCCCGATACCATACGGCGTACCCAACATGTCGAAAGCAAGGGGTTGTTGTATATAGGAACTGGCGTTTCCGGCGGTGAAGAAGGCGCACTGAGAGGTCCTTCCATTATGCCGGGCGGATCTGCTAAAGCATGGGAACATGTAAAACCCATATTCCAGGCTGTGTCTGCAAAAGTTGAAGATGGAACTCCTTGCTGCGATTGGGTAGGAGAGAACGGCGCCGGGCATTTTGTTAAAATGGTACACAATGGCATTGAATATGGCGATATGCAGCTGATCAACGAGGCTTACCACCTGATGAAAGAGGTATGCGGACTCACTTGTGACGAAATGCATGGCATTTTTGCAGAATGGAACAATGGTGAACTCAATAGCTACCTGATTGAAATTACCCGCGACATATTGGGTTTTAAAGATGCAGACGGTCAGCCCCTGGTAGAGAGAATTCTTGATACTGCCGGTCAGAAGGGCACGGGCAAATGGACCGGCATTGAAGCCCTGAACCTCGGTATTCCGCTTACACTGATCGTGGAAGCAGTTTTTGCCCGTTCTTTGTCTTCTTTTAAAGATGAACGTGTAAAGGCTTCCGCAATACTGAAACGTACGGTTCCTGCATTCAAAGGCGACAGGAAGGCGATGATCAGCGATATCCGCGATGCCCTTTATGCTGCCAAAATTGTATCCTATGCACAGGGGTATTCTTTGATGCGGGGAGCTGCTGCAGATTATAAATGGAACCTGAACTATGGCGGTATTGCGCTGATGTGGAGAGGTGGATGCATCATCCGCTCTGCTTTCCTCGGAAAAATAAAGGAAGCATTTGACAAAAATCCACAACTCGATAACCTGTTGCTCGATCCTTATTTTACAAATACCGTGCTTAAAGCACAGGAAGGATGGCGCAGGGTTATTGCTGCAGCGGTGGAGCAGGGGATACCCGTTCCAGCGATGTCATCGGCTCTGGCTTATTTCGATGGCTATCGCTCAGAGCGGCTTCCGGCAAACCTGTTGCAGGCACAACGCGATTATTTTGGCGCTCATACCTATGAGCGGACGGATAAGCCCAGGGGACAGTTTTTCCATACCAACTGGACCGGCCGTGGTGGCGATACGGCGTCTACAACCTATAATGCTTAGGTTGTGTATATTCTTGTTCTAAAGGGGCAAAGCCCCTTTAGAACAAGAATACTATCGCTTCACCAATTTCATTGTCTTCATACTGTTCTCTGTCCTAACATTGCAAATATAAACTCCCGGTTGAAGGGCCGATGCCTTCCATTCAAATACCGGATCATTCAAATCAGAAAATGCAGCCACTGTTTCTCCCGTCATGGAATAAACAACAACCTGCGATATGGGATCAGCAGCACTCGATTCAAAGGTCACCTGGTCGGTAAAAGGATTCGGATAACTTCTCACCTGCACTTCATTCCGGATGACTGTTGTTGCCGAAAACAATACCGTTAACTCATTCAACGCATATTCCAGTACATTATCGCGGCCTGCGTTAAAGTCATCTTCATCCATGGCCAACTCAACGTCGGGGGTGATGCCCTGCTGCTCATAATTTACCTGATCTGCAGAGAGGTATTTTTCATTGGACAGGCTGAATGCCCAGCCATTCGGTAAAAGCTTATCGAGCCTGTCGGAAAATATGCCATAGGTATGTTCTCCCACAACCGTAACCTGTGGAAACCCACTCATCACCATCGCAAATACGTCGGAAGCACTGGCTGTGAAATTGCTGGTAAGCAGGTAAACCGGCACTTCAAAAAAGCCGGCTTCGGCAGGTTCAATATAGAAGGGCAAAGGATCAAGGAACTCATTATATCCTCCATTTCTGATATATTTCGTATATGCAGGCACCTGTGTGCCGGTAAAATAGCCGGCAAAGGCATTCGACACAATATCATAGCCTCCTCCGTTTAAGCGGACGTCGATGATGATGCCTTTGCAATCACTCCAGGCCACCATAAGCGAATCCATCACATGTTTTACAACTGCCACATTTTCTGCTTCAGAGCCCGCTGCCAGGTCGTCCATGGAAACAATATTAAGGTAACCGATCTGTTCCGGGGTCTTTCCGCAAAATATTCTTCCGCCGGCAGCAGCTGACATTTCTTCAGGGTCGAGGTATCCCGTGATATTTGTAATCATCGTACCCACATCCTCAATCCAGAATGCTTCGTATTCGGGACCAGGACTGTATTGAAACCCGGTGCCGGGGATTTCAATTGATGTGTGGCCATCGTTCAGTGGTTCGATCATTTCCGACAGCGTCAGAAAAAGTTCCTCATCTGTTGTGGTTTCGTTGATCGCAGGCCGGTAAGTTTCGCGTGCAGCATGCCAGTCAACACCGGCAATGTCGAACAGCACACAGTGCTCTTCAAAAGTCTGCCAGAAAACATCGAAGACCACAAGCGGGTCATCTGTGTCTTCTTTAATGGCAAGATTGCCAATCACTGTTTTGGCATCATCCCACTTTTTAAAAGTATATTGCTGACCAACGTTGATAAGGATTTCACCTGTCCCCAGTTCTATGGTGCCAAGCGGTTGATCGTCGATATAAATGAAGCCATCGGCGAACTGGTATTCAAAAGTCTTTACAATACTGATGGAAGTGATGTCATAAAGCGTTGCAGTATTTCCCGAAATACCCAGCAGGTAGCCGTATCCTTCGGATTTCCAGAATGTGGTGTCGGGAGTATCTTGGTAGGAAGCAGATTTATAAAATTCAGTTTTGGGACTGTTTGCAAAGATTGTGACGCTGAATAGCACAATGAAGCATGTCATTAAGATTCCGTGTAAATATTTTTTCATGGTCTGTGTATTTGTTTTACCAAACGACAATGAAAGGTGAAAAAACCCCACCCCCATTTATTTGTTGATTTGATGATTTGTTGATTTGATGATTTGATGATTTGTTGATTTGTTGATTTGTTGATTGTGAGGAAGTGAAGAAGTGAAGAAGTGAAGAAGTGAAGAAGTGAGGAGGTGAAGAGGTGAAGAGGTGAAAAGGTGAAAAAGTGAGGAAGAGAGGATGGGAAATATTTATAAACCCCGAAAGGGTTAAATCTGAATAACCGCGGGTGAAACCCGTGGAACTATAGATAGAATATACAACTCTGAAGGAGTTGAATTTAAATGGCTGAAAAAATAACTCTGTGTCGGTTAAGTATTTATAGTCGTCCCCAAGGTTCCTAAAGTCCCCAAAGTTCCAAATGTCCCCAAAACCCTCAAAAACCCCAAAGTCCCAAAAACATCACCTAAAAAACAAATGCCAAATTTTTATAAATCACCCTCCCTAATGGAATGATTTTTGTAACTTTGACCCGTGAAGTTCTTTTATTATGGGGCTGTTATGGCTTTGACAGCGAATTAGCAGGTAAGTAAGCATGCCGGGCAACGCATAGCATCCCGTTAAACTGCAGTGCAAACAATCAAATGGCGAAGCAAATTTTGCGCTTGCTGCTTAATCGAAGTTTAGTAGATTAGCCTTTCTGTTGAAAGACAGATTTTTTCGGTACCAGGTACTGAAACAAGCTGTTCCTCCATTGCCCTGCTTTACGGCGGTGGATCAAGGGGCACATAAAAGGTAGAGCTGGCCTGGTAAAAGCCTCTGAAACCAGGTGAGATAAAAAGAGGATAAGATACAGGTAGGTTGTCCGGTACCGGCCTGTATACGAAAACCAATATCGGAATAAGCATGTAGAAAGCTTGCAGGCGGTTTGTTTGGACCCGGGTTCGAATCCCGGCAGCTCCACAGTGTCAGCCTGGAGTTTTAGGATTTAGCAACAGGATTATTTAGGGTTTGTGATGTTGTGCTTTGTTAAATGAAACTCCAGACTGATTTTTATTTGTTGATTTATTGATTTGTTGATTTGCTGCGCCTGGCAGGGGAATTTGTTAGCATCAGTTGTTTTCACAATACTTGATTGCATCCTCTATCGTTCTGTCAATTTCTAAGATATTAAACGGTTTGCTGAAGTATTTCATAATTAATCCTGCATTTAAGGCTTCTTTTATTTCCGGCGTTATTTCATAGCCGGTTAGTATAAAATACTTTTTATCAGGATATCTTTCTTTTGCATTTTTTATAAACTCTATTCCATTCATCCCTGGCATTTTCATGTCACTGATAATTACCAAAACATCCAGTTCCTTTTCAAGTATTTCAAGCCCTTGAAATCCATCATGGGCAAGAAAAACATCATATTTTTTTCTAAAGTTAATCTCAAATAGCCGAAGATTGACGGACTCATCGTCTACATAAAGGATTTTAGGTTTCATATTTTATTATTTTATTGGAAAAGATAGGACTACTTTTGTTCCTTTATTTACCTCCGATTCGAATTTCATTTTTCCACGATGTTCTTTTACTATTGTTTGAGTTATTGATAAGCCCAAACCGGTACCTTCTCCCGGTGCTTTTGTTGTAAAAAACGGATCGGAAATCCTCGACAGGTTTTCTTTCTCAATTCCTTCTCCATTATCAATAATTTCAATAATTGCTTTTGTGTCAATAATTTCCGATTTTATGGTAATATTTCCTTTATCAGGTATTGCCTGAAGTGCATTTGAAATTAAATTTACAAATACCTGGTGTAGCCGGCCTACATTACCTTTCACTACAATAGTGTTGTTACAATATTTTTTTGTTAATTCTACTTTGCCTTTAAGCTTATTGTGCAACATGGCTACGCAATTATCAATTATGGTATGGATATCGCACATTTCTTCAAGGCTATCGCTATTGCGGCTAAACTGGTTAAGGCCTTTTACGATATTTGAAATCCGTTCTATACCAATCTGCATGCTATCTAATAATATATCAACATCCTTTACGCCGTTATTTCCGTGTTCCTCAAAATAGTTCTGGAGACCAACATAAACGCCCATCAAATAATTTAATGGATTATTCACCTCATGAGCCACTCCGGCGGTTAATATGCCCAACGATGCCATTTTTTCGGATTGTATTAACTGCTCCTGGATTTCTCTAAGCTGCCTTATAGCCATCTCAAGCGCTTCCCTTTGAGCAAATAACTCCCTGTTACTGTTTTGAAGTTCCATATTGGCCTTCTGCAAATCTTCGGTGCGCTCGTTAACAATAATTTCAAGCTGCTGGTTATACTCTTTAAGTTGGTTTTCGAGTAATTTTAGCTCTGTTATATCTACTGCTGTAATCAGGTAATGTGGCATCTCGTCAATTGTCACTGATTGATATGACAATAAGGAATAAATGTCGCCTTTTGTCGGATTAGAGATCGTTACTTCGTTATTAAGTACTCTTTTTTGTTCTGATATGTCATTGTATATTTTTTGTAATGTTTCATGATTCATAACAAAATCCATTTCGCTATCCAGTTTGCCTTTTACCTGGTCTATACTTACATCGAATTTTTCCAGAAAAGCCCTGTTGGCAAATTTTAGGCGCCTGTCAGGTTCAAAAATGAGCAACGAATAAGGTACCATGTCAACCATAAGCCGGAAAAGGTTTTCGCTTTCGCGAAGTTTGGTTTCCAATTTTTTCTTTTCGGTTACATTTACATTGGACCACAGCATAACCTTCTGGTTATTAATAGTAAGCATTGTTGCATACATATATATTTCCTGTCTCCTGCCATTTTTGTCCATTGTTGAAACCTCAAAATTCTCGACAGAACCTTTTTCTTTCAATAGATTCAGGATTTCTAAATCTTTCTCTCCTTCTATTCTTGCTCCTAAATTTTTAATTGTTTTTCCCAATGCATCTTCAGGTTTTATCCCTAAATCGTTGCAAAAAGCTTTATTAACCATTAAGAACTTACCCTCCATATTGGATAAGCTTGTTGGTATTGGATTTGATTCAATGAGTGTTTCAAACAGCTCGTTGCTTTGCCTTAATTCATTTTCAACTTCTTTTATCTGGGTCAGGTCAAAAATTACACCCCTGAAACCTACTGCCTTGCCATGGTCAAGAATAGGTCTGGAGGCTATCTGCAAAGGAAAAGTACTGCCATCTTTACGTTTTCCCATATATTGATTTCCCTGGCTTGGTTCTCCGCTCAATATTTTCTTTATGCTTTCCGTGACTTTTTCATGGTCTTTTTTATCAATAGCATCCAAAACATAGAGACTGTTTATTGCTTCTTCTTCAGTATAGCCAAACATGTCTGAACCTGCCTTATTTATGAAAGTCAGTTTTCCGGTCAGATCAGATTCATATATTGTTTGCGGCAACAAGAGCAGCGTCTCTTTGAATTTTCTTTCGCTGCCAATCAATGCTTCTTCTGCTTTAATGTTATCGGAAATGTCGATGATAATACCTCTGAGTCCAATAAGTTCGCCATTCTCAATTACTGCGTTTGAGTATATCTGCACAGGGAATGTTTCGCCGTTTTTACTGCGGGCAGTGTAACGGTTTCCTGTCTGTGTGCCTTTCAATGCTTTTGCAATATTGGCTTTTAAAATGTCCGTCTCAAGTAAAAACGAAAATATATTAACGCCTTTGTATAAATCTTCCTCAGAAATCCCGAGTTTTTCATAACCGGCCTTGTTCAGATAAGTGATATCTCCATTTGGTTTAATTTCAACCACCATCTGGGGAAGTAAATCCGACATTTCCTTATATCTGTTTTCACTTTTGCCAAGGGCATCTTCTGCTTCCTGTTTTTCTTTTATATCTGCCCTAATCCGGTCGAATGCCGACTGGTTTATTGCAAATATATGATAACCTACAAATCCAACTAAAAAGAAAGCTAGCGAAGTGTCTATAAGATAGTCGATTAGATGTATGCCATGGATACCAATCACATCCTGGTTTGCTAAAACAAACCATATTAGAAATCCTATACAAATCAATGAATACAAAAACGGCAGGTGTTTCCCTTTTTTAATCATCAGGGGTATCATAGATAAAACCACAAACACATATGCTATTTCGTCGATTCTATCTATTGACCGGTCTTCGGAATTCATTAACGCGAGCCAAACCACTGTAAGTGCAACAGTAATAATAACATTGACAGATAAATTGTAGAATCCTTTTATCAGCAGAAACAGGGCGAGAGCGTACAACAATACGCCTAAAAAAACAGGAATAAGCATCGGAAAGTTCATGTGGCCATCAACACCAGCGATAGCCTGGTTAGCGGCTATTTTTATCAACACAAACACCGTGGTTAACAAGGCGGCTATGCACAGGTAATATACAAACCTGGCACGCTGCTGAACAATAAAATCAGCATCCTCGTATTCTTTTAAGAGCCTGGGCAGTTTGATTGTTTTCAGGGTCTTTTTCATATCCCAATTTCTGTTTTATGAATTCAATTTCTCAAAAAAGATACATTTTTTTTTGAAGCAGGAAGGAAAAATTGTTTGATAGAATTCATAAAATTTTATACACCAATTGATGCTAACGTTCACCGGTATGCGCAGTTCCCCGCCAGACGTAGTTTTTTGTAACTACGTCTAACGGGGGGCATACGGCGGGCAGGGGAAACTATCCCTCTTTATATTCAAGGATATCAGAAGGCTGACAATCTAAAGCTTCACAAATAAGGTCAAGCGTTGAAAACCGTATTGCCTTTGCTTTATTGGTTTTTAATATGGATAAATTGGCAGGCGTAATATTTATTCTTTCTGATAGTTGTGATAAGGATATTTTTCGTTTTGCCATCA
>CAZTSR010000016.1:0-93490 GCA_964615995.1 uncultured Bacteroidales bacterium | reverse complement strand
CTCCAGAGCCACAATCTGGCGCTCTAACCAACTGAGCTACGACCACCATTTGGGAGGGCAAATTTAATTATCTTTTAATGTTTTTAAAACAATTCACCATAAAACTTCCTTTTTCTTATTGAAACATTGGTTCTGAAAGGGTTCTGTAAGTTTTATTTTTAATGAATTTCAAGGGTATCTTATGGCATTCATCAGTTTTTATTCTTAAAAAGTGTCGTATTTTTCGTCCTTAACTCCTTTAAATTAACACATGTCATCAGAACTGGAAAACTATTTTGCTGCCTTTAGAAAGCATATCATTGGAAATGGAGCAACATATGAGTCTCCATATGGGATTCAGAACGTTCATTATTTTGACTGGGTAGCAGGAGGAAGACTGTATAAGCCTATTGAAGATAAGATTTCCGGTGTGTTTGGCCCTTTTGTGGCAAACACACATACCGGTACCAGTGAAACGGGCAGCCGGATGACTTTATGCTATCAATATGCGCACGATTATATTAAAAAACATGTGAATGCAGGTCCCAATGATGTTATCATAACTGCAGGATCCGGTATGACTAACGTAATCAGTAAATTGCAGCGTATCTTAAGCATGCGTTCCGGTAACCGGAGAATTAAGTTCGAACCCGTTGATATTGCCGACCGGCCGGTTGTCTTTATTACACATATGGAACATCATTCCAACCAGACTTCCTGGTATGAAACCAATGCTGACGTGGTGATGATACCTCCTACAAAAGATCTGCTTGTTGATCTGGATGCATTAAGAGCGGTATTATTACAATACCAGAACAGGCGGTTTAAAATTGGCGCCTTTACTGCATGTTCGAATGTAACGGGTATCATTACTCCCTACCATGATATGGCGGCTATTATGCATCAGGCCGGAGGCCTTTGCTTTGTTGATTTTGCCGCATCAGCACCTTATGTAGACATTAATATGCATCCTGAGGATCCTCAGCAAAAGTTGGATGCCATTTACTTTTCGCCGCATAAATTTCTGGGCGGACCCGGGTCAACAGGCGTACTCATATTTGACCAGTCATTATATCATTCTGAAATTCCTGATAATCCGGGTGGAGGTACAGTAGACTGGACCAATCCATGGGGAGAATATAAATATGTTGATAGTATTGAGGCGCGTGAAGATGGAGGCACTCCCGGATTTCTGCAAACTTTTAAGGCTGCCCTTGCAATGAAACTTAAAGAGCAAATGGGAACGCATCAGATGATGCTGCGTGAAAAAGCATTGCTGACATTACTTATAAACGGACTCCAACAAATAAATGGTATAAAAATACTGGCAGGCTCATGCATGAAGCGTTTGGGAATCGTCTCCTTTTACCATGTCCATATTCATTTTAATCTGATTGTCCGACTGTTAAGTGACCGTTTTGGTATCCAGGTGAGAGGAGGTTGCGCATGTGCGGGAACATACGGGCATTATCTTCTTGAGGTAAGTTACGAGCAATCCCATCAAATTTCCGAGAAAATCAACCATGGAGATTTGTCTGAAAAACCCGGTTGGGTTCGTGTATCCTTACATCCGGTAATGACGGATGCCGATATCGACTATTTTGTAAATGCCATAAAAGAAATAATTGCAAATTTCAGCGAATGGAAAAAAGACTATATTTATAGCCCCAAAAAAAATGAGTTTGAACACCGCTCTCAAAATGACAATCCTAATCACTGGATTGATGAGTGGTTTAAATTATAAAACTTATGAATCTCATTGAAGTAGCTGATAAAAATACGGTAAGAGAATTTTTGGAAGTTCCCAAGATTTTATACCGAAACGATCCAAATTGGGCTTGTCCGTTAGATATGGAAATTGAAAATACTTTCAATCCCCGGAAAAATTCATCTTTTAAGCATGGTGATGCGAAAAGATGGATTCTTAAGGATCAACAAGGCCTACTGGCGGGAAGAATTGCTGCATTCTATGATAAAAACAAGGCATGCCAGAATGCACAACCGACAGGAGGTATCGGATTCTTTGAATGCATTCATGACAAAACCGCGGCCTTTCAGCTTTTTGACGCGGCCAAGGAATGGCTGACTTCACAAGGTATGCAAGCCATGGACGGACCTATTAATTTCGGTGAGAATTTTGTTAACTGGGGTTTGCTGGTGGAAGGTTTCATGCCGCAAGGATACGGCATGCCCTATAACTTTCCATATTATCAGGAAATGTTTGAATCGTATGGCTTCAAAACTTATTTCGAGCAATATAGCTATCACGATGTTTTTAGCAAACCATATCCAGAGCAGATGCGCAACTTCGGCGAAAGATTCTGGCGTAAGCCGGAATATAGCTTCAGACATTTTGAAATGAACAATTCCGAGAAGTTTTTGCGTGAAATGGTCATTATGTATAATAAAATATGGTCTGACTTTCTGCAAAATTATACTCCGCTGGAATTTGAGGATCTGAATAACATCTTTCAGGATGCAAAAGCCATACTAAACGAGAAATTCATATGGTTTGGATATCATAACGATCAGCCCATCGGATTCCTGATTGTTTTTCCGGACATGAACCAGGTTTTAAGAAAGCTGAAGAATGGCCGGTTGAATTTTATAAACATCCTTAAATTATTATATTACAAAAAAAGAGCCATCAACCGGGGTCGTTTATTGATTTCTGGTGTCATTCCTGAATTCCAAAGGACAGGTGTTGTGGGAGGCATTTATCTGAAAATCGCAGACGCTATGCGTGAAGCAGGATATAAAGAAATGGAATTGTCATGGGTTGGAGACTATAATATTACCGTAAATAAAATGTACGCCCAGTTTGGTGCAGAAAAAGGCAAAACCCATATTACCTATCGCTGCCTGTTCGATCCTGAAGCTCCATTTGAGCGGTTTAATAATTTAAGCAACAAATTTGCGAAGGATCGGAAAAAGGAATAGAATAATTTTGAAATCATCAAATGAATCATTATTTTTGCAGCCCGTTTTGATTTTATTGATTAAAGAAAAAGAGCATGAAAAAAGGAATTCACCCTGAAAGTTATAGACTGGTTGCATTTAAAGATATGTCAAATGGGCATACCTTTTTAACCAAATCTACTGCGGCTTCCAGAGAAACTATTACACTGGAGGACGGAAAGGAATATCCTCTGATCAAAATTGAAATTTCCAATACTTCTCATCCGTTTTATACCGGTAAGATGAAACTGGTTGATACCGCAGGTCGTGTTGACAAATTCATGAATCGTTATAAAAGTCATTACGATAAGAAGAAGCAGTAATTGATATTGTTTTTGTTCGATATTATCCGGCTCCGTTTTCATACTTTATGAGAACGGAGTTTTTATTTCATAAATATCCGGAGATCAGCAACTATTAAACGGTTATAATGTATATTTGTACAACTCAGTGCGCATGAATATGTCTGATCAGAAGCATTTTATATTATTCGATGACAACCATCGCGATCATTTACTGCCGTTTGTCTTTATAAGACCTGTTGCAGAAATCAGGGTTGGAATTCTCACGATTCGTGAAAAATGGGAAAAATGGACTGGCCAGCATTTTTCATATCTGACGTGTGAGTATTTGCGGGAGAAGTATCCACTTCATGCCGGCGAAGAAAATATCGTTATCAATGGAGCCATTACTCCAAACCGGGATCTGATCAAAGAAGTTATGAGCCTGGCAAAAGGCGAGGTCTTAGTGAAGGATTCCGTTTTTGTTGCCGGCTGCCTGGATGAAAAAGACCTGGTTGATTTTGACGGTTTGCCACCACGCAACGTGATTCAGAAGGATGTAACTGCATCTTTTAATCATATTTCAAAACTCTGGCATATTTATCGGTTAAATGGTCTGGAATTGATTGCGGATTATGAGTTACTTACAGCAAACAGGAAATCTGCACCTATTAGCAGTACCAACAATCTGATCAGTCCTGAAAATATCTTTGTGGAAGAAGGGGCAATCCTGGAGTTTGCCACCATTAATGCCACTCCTGGCCCCGTTTATATTGGCAAAAACAGCATCATTATGGAGGGAGCCAAAATCAGAGGGCCTTTTGCATTAGGTGAAGGAGCCAAACTGAAAATGGGGGCATGCATTTATGGACCAACTACGGTTGGACCCTATTCCAAGGCAGGAGGTGAAATTACAAATTCGGTCATTATGGGATATTCCAACAAGGTTCATGAAGGATATGTTGGAAATTCAGTTATAGGGGAGTGGTGTAATATCGGAGCAGGTACCAACACTTCCAATCTTAAAAACAATTACACGCTTGTTAAACTTTGGAACTATGCAACCGGGAAATTTGAAGAAACCGAACTTCAGTTTTGCGGACTTTTTATGGGCGATTTTTCACGTTGCGGGATTAACACTATGTTTAATACCGGCACTGTGGTTGGTTTGTCGTCCAACATATATGGCTCAGGTTTTCCCGGAAGTCTGATACCATCATTTTCCTGGGGAGGCGCTTCAGGTTTTGAAACTTACCGGCTTGTTAAGGCCATTGAAACCATCGAAATGGGCATGCAACTAAGCCAGCTTGAATTGAGTGACGTAGATAAAAGAATCATTGAGAGTGTTTTTATGCTTACCGGCAGATACCGCAAAACAGTTTGATCCATTGCAAAACAGCTTTTTTTTGAACATGGCATAACTATTGCTTATAAACACGGATCAATTTTACGTGGATCGAGTCTGACAAAATGTCAAATTTATTGTTAATTTCTGAGGAGGATAATTTTTCTTATGAGTAAGCTGCAGGAAAAGAAAGTGAGCGACCTGTTTTTTTCATCGTCTGTTAACGAAGACACCGATTTTATTCCACTTATATCTGAAGAAGATGAGGAAAGCATTTCAATGTCTGAAATACCTGAAAATCTACCGATATTGCCATTACGAAATACGGTGTTATTTCCGGGCGTCATAATTCCTATAACAGTAGGCAGGGAAAAATCTATGAAACTGGTAAGAGATATTTACCAGAAAGGAAAAATAATTGGAACTGTTGCTCAAAAAGATCCCAATCTGGATGACCCGACGCCGGGTGATATGTTCAATGTGGGTACCATGGCGCAGCTGCTCAGAATCCTTGAAATGCCTGACGGCTCCACATCTGTTATTATACAAGGAAAACGCAGATTTCAAATCAAAGAAGTCGTATCCACTGATCCTTATTATCTGGCTCGTGTGGCTCCACTAGATGACATTAAACCGCGCAGAAAGGATCATGAGTTTGAAGCCATAGTTGGTTCTTTAAAGGATTTATCTTTAAAGATCATTAAGCTTTCTAGCAACATTCCGCCGGAAACATCCTTTGCAGTTAAAAATATTGAAAGTTCTGCTTTTCTGATCAATTTCATCAGTTCGAACAGTGATATTCGCATGCTCGAAAAGCAGCACCTTTTGGAACAGAATAATCTGAAAAAAAGGGCAACTGCCTTACTCCAATATCTTACCCGTGAAGTTCAAATGCTTGAATTGAAACATGACATCCAGACGAAAGTCAAGATTGACATGGATCAGCAGCAAAGAGAATACTTTTTGCATCAACAGATGAAGACCATCCAGGATGAGTTGGGTGGAAATCCTATTGAGCAGGAAATTGAAGAACTTAAAGCCAAGGCAAAGAAGAAAAAATGGGGTAAGGAAGTCGGCCAATCCTTTCTTAAAGAAGTTGATAAACTGAACCGGTTGAATCCGGCTACAGGTGAATATTCTGTGCAGCTGAACTACTTGCAGACTTTGCTCGAACTTCCATGGAATGAATTCACCAAAGACAACTTTGATCTCAAAAGGGCACAACGCATCCTTGATAAGGACCACTTTGGCCTTGAGAAAGTGAAGGAGCGCATCATTGAGCATTTGGCAGTGCTCAAACTGAAAGGCGATATGAAATCTCCGATTGTTTGCTTGTATGGCCCTCCGGGGGTAGGTAAAACCTCGCTTGGAAAATCGGTGGCTAAAGCGTTAAACAGAAAATACATCCGCATGTCATTAGGCGGTTTGCATGATGAAGCTGAAATCCGCGGACACCGTAAAACATATATTGGGGCCATGCCCGGAAGAATTATCCAGAGCATCAGGAAGGCTAAATCATCTAATCCGGTATTTGTGCTGGATGAAATTGACAAGGTTGGAAAGGATTTCCATGGGGACCCGTCATCCGCTCTTCTGGAAGTACTGGATCCGGAGCAGAATAATGCCTTTTATGACAATTTTATTGAGCAGGAATTCGACCTTTCAAGAGTCCTTTTCATTGCAACTGCCAATAATACTTCAACCATCAATCCCGCTTTACTCGACCGTATGGAGCTTATCAATGTAAGCGGCTATATTATTGAAGAGAAAGTTGAAATTGCCCGCAAACATCTTGTTCCGAAGGAGCTTAAAAATCATGGACTCAAATCTACTGCTGTTGTTCTAAGCAGCAAGGTGCTGGAATATGTCGTTGAAAATTATACCCACGAATCGGGCGTCCGTGAACTCGATAAAACCATTGCTAAACTGGTTCGCGTTATTGCCAGGAAAGAAGCTATGGCTGAAAATTACAATAAAAACCTCACCATTCAGGATGTCGAAACCATCCTGGGCGCACCGAAGTATTTGAAAGACAAATATCAGGGAAATGAATTCGCTGGAGTAGTTACAGGTCTTGCATGGACTGCTGTGGGTGGAGAAATCCTTTTTGTTGAAACCAGTTTAAGCAAAGGAAAAGGAAATCTGACCCTTACCGGAAACCTGGGTGAAGTAATGAAGGAATCGGCCATTATTGCTTTGGAGTACATCAAATCGCACAGTGATACGTTGGACCTGTCTCCTGATTTTTATGAGAGCTGGAATATTCATGTTCATGTGCCGGAAGGTGCAATACCCAAAGACGGACCATCAGCCGGAATCACAATGGCTACTTCCCTTGCATCTGCTATTACGCAAAGAAAAGTGAAGGAGAATCTTGCAATGACAGGGGAAATTACCTTAAGAGGTAAAGTGCTGCCTGTAGGAGGAATCAAAGAAAAGATCCTGGCTGCAAAAAGAGCAGATATTAAGGAAATTATCCTTTCTGAAGAAAACCGGAAAGATATCCGGGAGATTAACGAGATTTATCTGAAGGGACTCAAATTTCATTATGTCAATAATATTCTGCAGGTTTTTGAAATTGCTTTGTTGAAAGATAAAGTTCAAAAACCGCTGAATATTGCCTGATACCGGAATATTATGCTTATTTACCGATAATCAGTAGTTCTGGAAGGGATTATGTCTTTAATTTGCAACCAAAAGTAGTCCTTATGAAAATGGCACCTGGTTTTTTTGCGGGAATACTGCTTATATTAATTGGCCTTTCTGCAATATTTCACATCCTCTTTAATGTGAATTTATTTGGCATCCTTTTCTCGTTCTTCCTTATTTTTGCAGGCATTTATATGGTGACCGGACGATCATGGTTTTTCAGAAATAATAAAGCCAGCCATTCTGCTTTTTTTGAAGAACGCAGCATCGTTCTTCAACCCAGAGACCATGAGGAGTTTAATGTTTTATTTGGACGCATGATTTATGATTTAAGAGGCATCCGGTTTGAAGACAATGAACCCATAAGGATCAAAATCAATACTGTTTTTGGAAATACCATCCTCCTTGTTAGTAAGGATTCTCCGGTAAAAATCAAGTCGGACGCTGTGTTTGCCGGCGCATCCATGCCCGACGGAAATTCTGTTGCTTTTGGCTCTATTCAATATAAAACAGAGTCTTTCGGAGCTGTGTTAAATCACCTTATTATTGACGCACCCGTTGTATTTGGTGCCCTTCAGGTCAAAGAAATCTGAAATGATGCTCAGGAAAGGGCTTCCATTGGATTTGTAAACATTAATCATTAAGTTTGTATAAATAAACCTATACACCGGCATTATGTCTGATGATAAAATTAAAATAGCAATATTCCCGGGTTCATTTGATCCTTTTACTATCGGACACGAATCAGTGGTTCGTCGTGCTTTGAACATGTTTGATAAGGTTATTGTTGCTATTGGATATAATACTACAAAAACACGCTTTATTCCGATTGAAAAAAGTACTGAAAGTATCCGCGATGTATTTAAAGATATGAATGGCAGGGTAGAAGTGAAGGTATTTAAGGGATTGACGGTGGATCTGTGTAAAAAAGAGAATTCCAGATTTATTCTCCGGGGCCTAAGGACTGCCGCAGATTTTGAATACGAAAGAGCCATTGCACAAACCAACAAAGCCATGTATCCTGAAATCGAAACGGTATTTCTTTTGACACTGCCTCAGCATACTTATGTAAACTCTTCCATTATCCGGGAAATCATTAAGCAGGGTGGCGATGCCAGTCAATTTTTGCCCGGCAACTATAAGTTCTAACAGGATGCGTGTTTATTGCATAACTATTTTGCTGATATTTTCAGTGTTTTGTCCAATCATCATCCAGGCACAGAAAGTGATTCTTACCGGGAAGGCTCCTTCATATGCCGGCGGTAAACTCACGTTTTACCGGACTTCAGATTGGATTACCGGTACAGAAGAGGTTGTATGTACTGCTATTGTATCCGATTCAGGAACTTTTTATGCAGAGGTTCCTTCGATAGCTACTGAACAGTTGTTCATTTATCTGGGAATATATCAGGGGTACTTTTATGTGGAACCCGGAAAAAGTTATGATCTGGTTTTTCCGGAACGACGTGATAAATCGCCTGATAACATACTGAATCCCTATTTTGAACCCGTTCAGATCCATTTGGGAATGACCAATTTTCAGAGTGATGATTTGAACATGCTTATTGTGATGTTTGATGATGCCTTTATCCCATACTACGACAAGCATGTTAATACCATTTATTCCAAACCCGATTATAAGAAGTTGGATGAGGACATCCGGCAAATGGAAGAACCATTTGCTAAATATAAACACTCCTATTTTGAAGCATACCGGAAATATCATTATGGAATATTAAAAATGCTTTCGAACAGTCAGCGGGTCCAAAGTTTATCAGACGAATATTTTAACAATCAGCCCGTTCTTTATAGGAATACTGCTTATGCTGACTTATTCAACCAGGTTTTCGACAAATATTTTATATTCTTTGGACGTACAGAATCAGGGGGAAAAATATTTGACGATATTAATAACCAGGGTAGTTATGCTGCTGTTTTAAATACGCTGTCCAGAAACCAGAATTTCAGTAATGATACACTTACCGAACTGGTGCTTCTAAAACAATTGCACGATGAATATTATGGCAGTCAGTTTTCACGCAATGGATTGCTCAATATCCTTGATTCTTTAACAATCCGCACTACTATTGAGGAACACAGGAGAATTGCCCAGCTGATTAAAACCAAAATCACCAGGCTGCAACAAGGTTATGAACCTCCACCTTTTGAACTGAATGATACTGAAGGGAACACAGTTAAATTGTCTGACTTTAAAGGCCGGTATGTGTATTTGAATTTCTGTACATGCCAGAGTTACTCCTGCTTAAATGAATTCAATATGTTATCGGAGTTATACCGGAAACACAAAGACCGGCTTGCCATTATTACCGTAACTACAGATCCCCAGGAGGATGTTTTAAAGCAATTTCTGACAAAAAACAATTATTCATGGCTTTTTCTACATTATGATAAACAGCCTTCCATTCTTAAGGAATATGATATAAGAGCCTATCCAACATATTTTCTGATCGGCCCTGATGGAAAGCTTATATTATCTCCTGCTGCATCACCGGCAGAGAACTTTGAACAAAGGTTGTTTGAGATTATGAAGTCGCGGGGCGATTTATAGAAGATTCGCGTATTTTAACACATCAATAATAGCCGGGTATGTATTGGAGGTAAGTTGGGCCAGTTCTTCCTTTTTCACCCACCGGATTTCTGTTATATCTTCTTCAGTCTCAGGTACAGGTGTTTCATTGCCACGATAAACCATTTCATACCAGCTGGTTCTTTTAAGTATCTGTTCGTCGATGTAATAAGAATGATAGGTCGATAACAACGGAGTAACAATTTCGATCCCGGTTAAACCGGTTTCTTCCGAAACCTCTCTCAATGCAGCCTGTTCAATGGTTTCGTTTTTATTAACCTTGCCTTTGGGAAGATCCCATTTCCCAAGTCGCTTAATGATAAGACAATCTCCTTTTTCATTGCGAACAAGGCCTCCTCCTGCATACACGGGTTTAAAACATGATTTAAAGCGTTCCCTCAATTCATCGATATCATGATGAAAAATAAACAGCGTGTCAATTTGTTTCAGATTCCAGTAAAAACTGAGTAACTCTTTTAGGTCAGCTGCACTTCTGTATTTATAAAACAAGCCATATCTTACCTGGAAATTCCTGATAAAATCATCTGTCAACAGCACAATCCTCTCGTTAAAAAAAACTTTGTACATTTACGATATGAAAAATAATGATAAAACAATCGCCAGCCTGTTACTGCAGTGTAATGCCATAAAACTGAGTCCTGACAAGCCTTTTCAATGGGCCTCTGGTTGGAAATCACCTATATACTGTGATAATCGCAAAACACTGGCATACCCCGAAATAAGAAACGCAATCAAATATAGTTTCGTCGATTTAATAAAAGAAAAATTTTTATCAACAGAAGCAATTGCTGGTGTTGCAACAGGAGCTATTGCACAGGGAGCCCTTGTAGCTGATGCTTTAGAGGTTCCATTTATGTACGTTCGTTCAGAAGCAAAAAGTCATGGACTCGAAAATCTAATTGAGGGTGATCCACAGCCTGGTCAGAAAGTTGTGGTGATTGAAGATTTAATTTCCACAGGAGGTAGCAGTCTTAAAGCGGTGGATGCGTTAAGGCAAAAGGGATGCGAGGTATTGGGTATGGCCGCCATTTTTACCTACGGATTTCCCAAGGCCGTAGAAAGTTTTACAAATGCGGGCTGCACTTTATATACATTAAGCAATTATGAAGTGCTCATTCAGCTGGCGCAGGAAACCGGGTATGTTACGCGTGAGAATACCGAGGCTTTAATGGAATGGAGAACAGCTCCCGAAAGTTGGAGCAGGTAAACCAGCGGTAACAAGGAACAATAAATACGGACAGTCATATAACAGACGAACGATGTTAAAACTTACCAGTAAAAAAGGTACGATCAAAGGATCCTGCAAAGCAGTCTATCAATATATATCTGATTTCAGAAATTTTTCCAATCTATTACCTTCGGAGCAGTTGAATCATTTAAAAGTTTCGGAAGATACACTTGAATTTGGAATGGATGGTTTCGGAAATATAGGAATGCAGATTACTGAAAAAAGACCCTTTAACCAGCTTATCATTAAGGCAATTGAAGGCACTGCTGCTGATTTTACTTTTACCATTCATATAGATGAAATAGATGAACAAACCTCCGGTTCATACATCATTCTTGAAGCTCAGCTTAACATGTTTATTGAGATGATGGCCAAAGCACCACTGCAAAGATTCCTGGATTTAATTATCGACAAATTAAGTACGCTGGATCTTTCTGAAAAAGAGTGATTAAAAGCGAACTTCCTGGAAACCAAATTTTCTCGGACTTCCTGTTTCAGTCATAATCACCAACGCTCCGGATTCTTCCACATCCACAATTTTCCCTTTGAAACTCCCGGAATCATCATGGAATTCATGCCATTCATAATGCAGGTATAAATGGTTTAAATAAGTGGTCCTGATTTTCAGGAAATTTTGCTGAACGAGCAATTCCATGTGATCAGCAATACTTTCCAGAATTCCGGATAACAGTTCATTCCGGTCATACATATTGCCTGTGGCAAGATATAAAGAGGTTGCATCCGGCAGTTCTTCGGGGAAATTCTTCTGGTTTACATTTATTCCAATGCCAATAACGGAATCATTCAAATAATTACCCATTACGGTATTTTCTATCAGAATACCCGAAACTTTTTTATTTGCGATATAAATGTCATTAGGCCATTTAATAAAGACTTCCTGTGAGTACCTTCTCAGGAACACCGACAGACCATTTGCCACAGCCATGGATAAATAAAACTGTCTTGTGGCTGCAAGGAAATCGGGTTTTAAAATAATGCTGAACAGTAAATTGGCATTCTTCTCGCTGGTCCATTTATTTCGGCCTTGTCCTTTCCCCCCTGTCTGATACTCTGCCAAAATTACAGTGCCATGTTCTGCATTTTTATTTTGAATGCATTGCATGGCGTAATTATTTGTGGAATCTACCGTCTTTAAATGAATGAGAGGCTGCCCCAGTTGAAAATAATTCATTTTATAATCTTTTAAGAACTGACAGATCGGTTGATATTTTCTTTGGTATTGAAATTGCTATATCTTAGATGTAATGAAAAAACAAACACAGAACGAAATTACAGTATAATTGATCATTCAAGCAAATTATTAAATTGTTTATTTTTGTAATTATAAACCATCAGAAATTTGGGAAATCGCATCAATTTGACAGACCTCATCATTGAAAGTATACTGGAGAAAAAAGGTAGGGAAATTGTAAATATCAATCTTACCAAATTATCATACGCTGCATGTGATTATTTTATCATTTGTCATGGCGATTCAATTACTCAGGTGAGAGCTCTTGCCGATTTCATTGAAGAGAATCTGGAAACAAAACTGAAAATCAGGGTATCGCACAGGGAAGGGGTCGAAAATGCCAGATGGATACTTCTTGATTATGGGAATGCGGTTGTCCATATTTTCTTAAAAGAAGCGCGTGATTATTATAAATTGGAAGATCTGTGGGGAGATGGAGAAATTACCATGATCCGTGAAGATTAAAAGGAGACACAACATAAAATGGAAGAAAATAAAGACGTCACTCAAAATCCTGAAGAGGAAAAAAGCAATAACGGAAACCCGGCTGACAATGGCATTAAGTCATCGGCAAATAAACCGAATAAGCCTCGTTTTAATGCTTTGTGGATTTATGCCTTTATAGGCATTTTCATAGTTTTCATTTATTTATTCGACTCCGGAAGTGGTCCTGTACCGGTTGACTGGAAATTTTTTCAGAATGAACTGCTTTTAAAGGGGGAAGTTGAGAAGATTAAAGTTGTAAATGAACAATACGCTGAAATATACATTAAGCAGGATAAATTGAACCAGCCTAAGCATCAGAAGAATCTGAACAAAGGCCTTACTTCTTCTTTTTCTAAAGGGGGTCCGCATTATACCATGACCATTGGTTCCAATGAAATCTTTCAGAATAAACTCGACGAGGTTCAGAAAAACCTGCCTGAAGACCAGAAGTTATACCCGGAATTTGTGCGCAAAAGAAACTTCAGCGACACCTTGTATCTTCTGCTGCCATTAATCATTATCGTGGTCATATACTTTTTTATCTTCCGCAGAGTAAGCGGAGGAGGTAGCGGAGGCGCAGGCACCAACATATTTAATGTAGGGAAGTCCAAAGCACGCATATTTGACAAAGATGAGAATATCCGATTGGATTTTAAGGATGTGGCAGGGCTTGAAGAAGCCAAAATGGAAGTAAAAGAAATAGTCGACTTTCTTAAAAAGCCCAAGAAATACACTGATCTTGGAGGAAAAATCCCAAAAGGTGCTCTTTTGGTTGGCCCTCCGGGTACAGGTAAGACTTTACTTGCAAAAGCAGTAGCAGGAGAAGCACATGTTCCATTCTTTTCGTTATCAGGTTCTGATTTTGTTGAAATGTTTGTGGGTGTTGGAGCTTCCAGAGTACGCGACTTGTTTAAACAGGCCAAAGAAAAAGCTCCATGTATTGTATTTATTGACGAAATTGATGCTATAGGTCGTGCTCGTGGAAGAAACCCTAATATGGGCGCGAATGACGAGCGGGAAAACACCCTGAACCAATTATTGACTGAAATGGACGGCTTTGCCTCCAATGCAGGTGTCATTATCCTTGCTGCCACAAACCGTGCTGACATTCTTGATAAAGCCTTGCTTCGTGCAGGACGTTTCGACCGGCAGATTTATGTTGAATTACCAGATCTGAACGAAAGAAAGGAAATTTTCAAGGTTCATCTGCGTCCGATTAAAGCTGATAAGGACCTGGATATTGATTTTCTTGCACGTCAGACTCCCGGTTTTTCAGGAGCGGATATAGCTAATGTTTGTAATGAGGCCGCATTGATTGCAGCTCGCAAAAGCAAGAAAGCAGTACAAAGACAGGATTTCCTGGATGCAGTAGATCGAATCGTCGGGGGTTTGGAAAAAAAGAACAAAATTATAACCGTAGACGAAAAGAAAACCATTGCATATCACGAAGCCGGACATGCCACTGTTAGCTGGATGCTTGAACATGCCAGCCCGCTTGTTAAGGTTACCATTATCCCAAGGGGTAAATCATTGGGTGCAGCCTGGTATTTGCCAGAAGAGCGCCAGATCACAACGCGTGATCAGTTGCTTGAAGAAATGACCGCTACTCTTGGGGGAAGAGCTGCTGAGGATATTACTTTCGGAAAGTTATCCACAGGAGCATTGAACGATCTGGAAAGAGTTACCAAGCAGGCATATGCGATGGTTACTTATTTTGGATTAAGTGATAAAATTGGGAACATGAGTTATTATGATTCATCGGGACAAAGTGATTACTTTTTCCAAAGACCTTATAGCGATAAAACGGCTGAGCTTATTGATTCTGAAGCAAAAGAAATTATTGATTCACAATATATCCGTGCTAAATCCATTTTAAGTGAGAATAAAGCAGGATTGGTGCAGCTTGCTGAGCAGCTTCTTGAGAAAGAAGTGATTTTTACTGAAGATCTTGAAAAGATTTTTGGAAAAAGGAAGGGGTCAGCAAACGAAACCAAACCTAAAGAGCCGGTGAAAGCTAAACGGACAAGAAAGAGTTCTTCTTCAGCTGAGGAATCGGCTGCATAATAACATATTTCAATTGAGTAATTTACTGCAACGAACATTATCCGGTATCATTTACCTGGTGGTAATTATCGGTAGTATTATAATAGGTCCATATACTTTTGGAGCGCTATTCCTGATTGTCGGGATTCTTGCGCTCCATGAGTTTTATTCTTTGCTTGACATCCCACCCAAAAATGCTCTTACTTTAACAGGCGAAATTGGAGGAGCTATCATTTTTATCCTTGGTTCTCTTGTTGCATCCGGAGCTTTACATACCGGTTTTCTTGCCATGTTTGCGGGAGTACCTTTGGCATTATTCATAGTTGCCTTGTATTCTGAAAAAAATGATGCCGCTTTGATTGGAAAAATCCTGCTGGGGCTCATTTATATTATGCTGCCTCTTACCACAGCAAGTTTCGTAGCTTTCTATGAATCAGGAGTCTATTCGCACCGGATCATACTCGGCGTATTGATTCTTATATGGATAAACGATACCGGCGCATATGTTGCAGGATCCTTGTTTGGCCGGCATAAACTATTCCCCCGTATATCACCGAAAAAGTCATGGGAAGGTTTTGCCGGAGGCACTTTATTTACCCTGGTAGCTGCTTTTTTAATGAGGTATATCGTTCAAGCATCTTTGATGACAGCAGATTGGGTAATTATTGGCTTGTTTACCTGTTTCGTTGCTGTGTATGGTGATCTGACAGAATCGATGTTCAAAAGAGGAGCCAGCAAAAAAGACTCCGGCACCTTAATACCGGGGCATGGTGGTATTCTCGATCGTTTTGATTCCATCCTTTTTGTGATACCGGTTGTATTTATGTATCTGATGATCAGATAACAACCATTATCGGATTATCTTAAGCTCTTTTCCGATTTTTATGAATGCCTGAATAGCATGATCAAGATGTTCCCTCGAATGTGCTGCAGATAACTGTACGCGTATGCGGGCTTCTCCTTTAGGCACTACCGGATAATAAAACCCGATTACATAAATACCTTCATCCAGAAGTTTTTTTGCAAATTCCTGCGATAGGCGTGCATCAAACAGCATAATGGCAACAATTGCTGATTTTGAAGGCTTGATGGTAAATCCGGCTTCTTGTATGGCAGATCTGAAATAATCGGTGTTTTGATGCAAGCGATCCTGTAATTCTGTGGTTTCGCTCATCATATCAAACATGACAATTCCGGCTTCTGTGATCATAGGAGGAATGGAATTCGAAAACAGATAAGGCCGGGATCTCTGCCTGAGCAATTCAATGATTTCCTTGCGACCCGTGGTAAACCCGCCTATGGCACCACCAAAAGCCTTTCCCAGGGTTCCGGTAATGATATCCACCTCACCCCGGATGTTATATAATTCTGTGACGCCCCTGCCTGTTTGGCCTACTACGCCTGCAGAATGACATTCATCTACCATTACCAGCGCGTCATATTTTCGGGCAAGCGCACAAATCTGGTCGACCGGAGCTACATTTCCATCCATACTAAACACACCGTCTGTAACAATAATCCTGAAGCGGTTAGCTTGTGCTTTTTTGAGCTGTTCTTCCAGATCTGCCATATCAGCGTTAGCATACCTGTAGCGCTGGGCTTTGCATAACCTCACGCCATCAATGATGGATGCATGATTCAGGGAATCAGAAATGACCGCATCTTCTTCGGAAAACAGAGGTTCAAATACCCCTCCGTTTGCATCAAAGCATGCAGCATATAAAATCGTGTCTTCGGTACCAAAAAATGCTGCTATTTTCTGTTCCAGTTCTTTATGCAAATCGGTAGTGCCGCAAATAAAACGTACAGATGACATTCCATAACCGTGAGTATCCAGTGCATGATGGGCGGCTTTGATCAGTTTGGGATGTGATGAAAGACCCAGATAATTATTGGCACAAAAGTTCAATACTTCTTTTCCGTCCGATAAACGTATTGCTGCATCCTGTGGAGATACAATAATACGCTCATTTTTGTAAAGTCCGGCTTCCTGAATTCCGTTCAACTCTTGTTTCAGATGTTCCTTTATTTTTCCGTACATAAGCGTTCGGTTTTAATTTTCCTGCAACGTTAAACACTCTTTTTTCTGATCTCTTTGATCATTGTATCCGTGATTTTTGTAAGATCATACCTGGGTTTCCAAATAATGCCCGATCGCAATTCGTGGTCGTTAATACTGCTTGGCCAACTTTCGGCGATGGATTGTCTGAAATCAGGTTTATAGGTAATGTCAAAACCTGGAATATGCCTTCGTATGTCGACAGCTACCTGACGGGGATTAAGACTGGGTCCGGTGATGTTATATGAAGCGTGTACAGATAAATTGGCCCGGTCAGTCTCCATAAGCTTAATGGTAGCTCCAATAGCATCATCCATAAACATCATCGGCTGTGAAGTGTCCTCACTTAGAAAGCAGGTATAATTCTTTTTTCTTACTGCTTCAAAATATATCTCAACAGCCCAGTCAGTAGTGCCTCCTCCTGGTTCAGTTTTGTAACTGATCAGTCCGGGGTATCTCAAACTTCTGATATCCAGATTGTATCTTTTGTGGTAATATTCACACCACCGTTCACCGGCAAGTTTGCTGATTCCATATACAGTGGATGGTTCCATTATAGAAAGCTGAGGGGTATTTTCCCTGGGTGTGGAACTGCCAAATACCGCAATAGAACTTGGCCAGAACACCTTTTTGACATCTTCAACCAACTTGGCTACTTCAAGAATATTCATCAGACTGTTCATATTGATATGCCAGGCCTGTGTGGGTAATTTTTCTGCATTTCCTGAAAGTACAGCGGCCAAATGATAAATTTGGGTAATCCGGTTCCGGATAATAAAATGGATCAGGTGCTTATCATCCATAACATCCAGCATCTGAAACGGACCGCTTTCTTTAATATCTGCAGGCGCATCTTTTACATCGGTAGCAAATACATTGGATCCTCCGTAATTCTTTCTGAGTTCCATGGTGAGTTCTGAACCAATCTGACCTGCTGCACCAATAATTAATATTCTTTCCATAGCAATTGTTCAATGCATCTAAGATACAGCAAAACATAGCCTAAAAAAAATGACCTTTGGCAGGTAAATGGCAGATGCCTCAACAGGCATGAAATAAAAAAGGTTCGTATGGAAGTACCATACGAACCTTTTGGTATGGGAAATATATTCTACTAATAAAATTCTCTGCGGTTGTCTTTTATGTCAGCCAGCTTTTTAATGGCTTCCAATGTAAAGTAATTGGTGCGGGCGGCATAATTTCTTTTAACGTATTCCCGTGAAAGGTCAATGGATGTTTTATTTTCAGCTTCACTGGGAGTGGTAATGTTAACCACAACAAGCATATAAACTCCATTCTCGCCAATGATGGGAGCAGACAATTTGCCTTTTTCAAGTGAAGTGGCAGCAGCAACAACTTTAGGCTCAATACCTGCATTTCCAAAAGAGGTAGACACAAACCTGATTCCGCTTACAGGTTCAACAGCCAGATTCATTTGGGCGGCAACATCTTCCAATGTTTTAGCTGATGCAGACTTGGCTTTAAATTGCGCTACAAGGATCTCTGCTTTTTTCTGCTGTTTCACCTTATTTTCAATATCAGCATGTATATCTTTCAAATTGGCAGGGCCTTTTTCGCGTAATTTCTCTACTACAGCGATAACATATTTATTTTCAATTTTATGAACTGTTGACACATCTTTTTCTTCAGCTTTATATGCCCAAATAATAACAGGTCTGGCATAACGCATGTTGTTCAGTTGTTTGTCCATCGGGCCAACATTTATGGCGCGCATGAAGTTGCTGGTTAGTTTTTGTGTCTCCACAGCTTTCATGAATTTTTCAAAGGTGTTGTTCTCTCCGGCAAATTCATTTGCTTTAACATAGTAATTATGATCAGTTTCTTCACTGGCAATCACGTTTTTTACAAGCATAGCAATCTGAACCTGTTTGGCAGGGGCAGACCGGTCTAATAATTGAACAACATGAATACCAACCTGGGAAGTTACTACAAATACCTCTCCTTTACTTGCAGCGAAACATGAATCGCTGAAAGGAGCAATCATTTCACCTTCTCTGAACCAACCTAAATCTCCTCCCGTTTGTGCTGAGCCATCAACCGAATGCAACATTGCAAGAGCACTAAAGTCGGCTCCGTTTCGAATGAGACGGGCAAGACTGTCAGCTGTTTTTCTTGTTTGCTCAATACTAACAGTTGGGCGCAAAAGAATATGACGTGCTTTAACAGAATCGGGCAGAAATGCAACAGATGCCAGACGGGCAATCTTGTATGAGCCATTAGAGAAATAAGGACCGTATGATGTTCCCACCGGTGCATTGAAAAGAACCTTGTCGAGTGAATCGGGTAATTCTCCTGCATTGTAACGCTTGGTATCAAAAGGAACATCCGATTCCATATTCACGAAATTGATGGGATCTACAGCAGATTCATAATCGGCTTTAATATTGTTGATCCAGTTTTCGGAATTTTTATAGTCAGCCTCGGATGGAACTACTTCAAAGAAAACATATGCAAGGTCTCTTGATTCTTCCTGCTCATAAAGTTTCTTATGCTCCTCATAGTAATCCTTAATATCCTTTTCGGTTACTTTAATTGCGGAATCTGATAGGGTATTGAAATTTTTTACAATGAAATTGGCATCCACAGAACGGGAAGTTTCCTTTTGCTGCCGCTCAGCCTCAAAAGTAGTAGCATATAATCCGCTGCGAACCAGATTTAAGTATTTTACATATTTCCGTTGACGATAAATTTCATTTTCAATGAACATATAGAACTTTTTATCGTCTGTCATTTCCTCATCACTGTTGATTTTCTGAAGGAAATTATTAAAGGCCTGTCTGTTAAAAACGCCTGTTTGCTGATCTGTAAAAAAACGTGCAAAAGCAGGGTGGGGATTATCGCCCATAATAATATTCTTAAGCTCTTCTTCAGAAACTTCAAGACCCAGTTTTTCAAACTGATTGTCAAGAAGCAATTCCTGAATCATATTCTCCCAGGTATAATTGCGGATTTGATCTGTTGTCTCCTCATCAAGACTGGATTGTTGGGTCTGAAGTTTCTGGAAATCTTCAAACTCTTTTACCCTTTTATCGAAGTCGTTATAAGGAACAGACTTACCGGATACTTCTGCGATTTCATATTTGGAGCGATTAAACAGAGAACCCCCTGAATCCAGAAAGTCACTCAATATAAAAGCAAAAAGTGCTAAACCGATGACTATAGCCAGCAAAAGTCCGGCTCTTACTCTAAGTCTCTCTAAAATTGCCATGCAAAACTTTGGTTAAAATGTTCAAAAAAATAGGGTACGAATATAGCATATTAATTGTATTTAAAAGAATGAAAATGAAAATTTAGATGAGGTCTGAAGGTACTGTTCATAACCGGTAACATGGATTTCATTCATGCAATGTCTTAATTTGAACCAGTTCAACACGAACTTTGCTGACTTTCAGTATTCTGAATTCGTATTTATCGGTGATAATCTTATCGTTTACTTTTGGAATGTTCTGGTGTATGGAAATGATGTATCCGGCCAGGGTGTCATATTCGTCCGATTCAGGTAAATCCAGCGCATATGCTTCATTCAGGTAATCTATTTCAAGTCTTCCCGAAAAAACGTATTGCCCTTTCTGTGGATTGCGTTCAACAAATTCATCTACGTCATGTTCATCATCAATTTCACCAAAGATCTCTTCCATGATATCCTCAATGGTTAACATTCCGGAGATGCCGCCGAATTCATCCACTACAACTGCAACACTTCTGTGCTCCTGAATAAACCGCTTCAGCATTTTATTTGCGGGCATGGTTTCAGGTACAAAAGAAATATCAATCATCATGGATTTTATGTCACGCGGATTTTTAAACAATTCTTTTGATGTAACATAGCCCACAATATTATCAATATTGCTCTGGTATATCAACATTTTGGAAAATCCGCTGTCTATGAATTTTTGCCTGAGGCTGTCGAGCGAATCATGGATATCCATTGCCACAATTTCTGTACGCGGTATCATGCAATCACGGATTTTTACGCTGGAAAAATCCAGCGCATTCTGAAACAACTTGATTTCGTCCTGTTCTTCTGTGTTTATTTCACCTTTGCTGTTCTGACTTTCATCAATCAGGTGATTCAAATCCACTTTTCCAAAAACCATCTGGTCATACTGATTCACTGATTCTGAACGGATAATGGTTCTCAGAATAAAGTTCGACAGGCGATGAATAATGAGACTTATAGGATACAGAAATACAAATGCCAGAAATAAGGGAACAGACATCATCCGCAACGCAAAATTGGGATCAATGCGGACCAATGCTTTTGGAAGGAATTCAGCCAGTGTCAGGACAATAAGTGTGGAAATCAGGGTTTGAACGATCAGTACACCTGATTCGGTACTGATAAAACCGGAAATGACCGGATCAAGTGAGCGGGACATATAAATTCCATATATAACAATGGCAATATTGTTACCTAGTTGAATTGTTGCAATATACTGTCCCAACCGTGCCTGGAAAATCCTGATGATCTTTGATGAGAAAAGTCCTTGTTTTCTGTCCAGTTCAAGCCGCAGTTTGTTGGATGCCAGAAAGGCAATCTCCATTCCTGCAAAGAAAGCGGCCAAAGCCAATGTTAAAATAATAAATAAAAACTGGTTCATTTGATGATTTATTCGTCTGTAGGATATGTGTCTGTAACAGTTACAGTGCCACTATACCTGTTCATTCTTAACCTGGAAAGGTCTTCTTTGGCTTCAAATCCGTTTTCGCCTATAAATATGCCATCCGGATTTGTGACTTTAGCATACTTGTCTGTATAAATACGCTTTTCTCCCTGATCCCAGAAAATTTGTTCTGTCTCAACTTTTTTACCCTCATCAGGACTTTCGGCTAAAACCTGATTACGTCCTTCCCATAAGGCTTTCTGTGGATAATATATCGCGTATTTTGAAGTGATATAAGCCGTTTGATTTCCGTTTTTGTCGAAAAAAACGGCCTTAATACCTTTGGGAAATTCATAGTATGGATCCTGCCTGTTCATATATTGATATACTTCGGCTGCATAGATTTTTCCTTTCAAAATTCCCGAGTCGGAATAGGACATTTCTACATTAAAACCTGTAACATCAGGTAATATAACTTCCTTATCAAGAGCATTGATGGTTTCAATGTCACTTTTGCACGAAGACAGGTATAAACTACCCACTACCATAATCCAAAAAAAACCTTTGAATGTGTTCTTCATGTTAAAGCTTTTGGCCGGAAACATTATAATCGAGAATATAATTCAGACCTTTTAATACCAGATCCGGAATTACAAATATCGGTTTTTTAAGCAGGTTGACAAAAAAATCAGCATCGCCTCCGGTAAGAATGAACTCACAAGCAGGATATCTACGGCTGTATTCATCCATATAGCCGTTAAGCTCATAAATGATCCCTTGTTGAACTCCGGCAATAATTGCAGAGGTTGTATCGGTTCCAAAGTCGGGCAACCCGCTTTCCTTTGTCAAAAGTGGCAGACGGGCAGTATAATCGTGAAGTGACCGAAAACGGGTTTGCAGGCCGGGCGATATGTTCCCTCCCAGAAAAACACCTTCTGCATTCACCAGGTCGATTGTAATTGCCGTTCCCAAATCCATAATCATAACATTGCAGAGCGGACATACATACCGGGCTCCTGAAGCCCCTGCAATTCTATCCCTGCCTAGTGTTTCAGGTGTTTTATATGATATATTAAGTGGAAGCGGTGTTTGATGGTCCAGCACTATAACCGTTCTTTTTTTTACATCCGGCAATTGAGTCAATGGATCTGTGGCTCCTACCGAAGATATAATGCAATGATCGGGCCGGATATCGTCAATAAGTTCTGACAAATTGATTCCGTCTGTGTTTTCAATCCGCGTAGTTTCAAGGAGCTGCCCTTTTTCAAACATGGCGGTTTTGGTATGAGTGTTTCCGATATCTATTACCAGATTCATGCAGGATGTTTGTTACGCAAAATTACAGAATTAATGCTGGTTTTCAAATATCTGCACATTTTGTTCCTTTTCCGGCTTTACAGTAAAGTGACAAAAATTGGAATAAGCAACAGAAAAATGTTACTCCTGACTGTATGTGATTTCAGTAATCGACTTGACCCGGATGAGCTGCAAAAGAAGGGAGAGAATGCCTGAAAAAACAAAGAAAGCTGCAAATGAGGCTATCCAGGGGAACGACAGCTGTTTCAAACCAAATCCCAATGCCAGAATGAGCAAGACAAAAATCAATATCCGGAACATCAGGTTGTAATCGGTTTTAAAATTGAAAATCTTCTTTACTGCTATAATCTGATATATGGCAGTGAATAATTGGGTAATAGCACTAGATATGGCCGCGCCTGTAATTCCAAATCGTTTAATCAGAAAGAAGTTCATGACAAGGTTCAGGGAAACGGCTATCCCTGCCATAATATTCAATTCACGCAAACTGCCATTAGCAGTAAGCAGGGTTCCAAAAATATACGTAACACAGGTTCCAAGAAAACTTAAGGTCAGGATACCAAATATATCAGCAGACTGACCGATATCATTGACATACAAAGTTCGGATTATCTCAGTGCGATAAATAATACAGCCAATGGCCAGAATAACAGAAGGCACTATCAATAAAGAGGCTGCTGCTCCGGTAATGTGACCAACCGGTTTTTTCTTTTTTAACAGATTTGAAAATACGGGCAGGAGGATCAGGGTAAACAAATACCCATAATTGGAAAAAATTTCAATCAGACGGAAACTCTGTGCATATATTCCTGCCTGCACCTTCCCGTCTGGCATCCATTGTCCGATCAATACAGAATCTACCCTGAAATAAGTGGCCATCAACAGTGTCAGCAGCGCAAAGGGCAGGCTTCGTTTTAAAATCGACTGATATATCTTTCCTGAAAATTTCAAGTGCAAAGCACCTGACCGCATAACTACAAAACCAAATGCGATACCTGCAACAATCAGATATGCAAATGTCTGGGCATAAATAAACCATTCTATTCTGAAATGTGTCCTGGTGTCATGCTGAATCAGCAAAACCCCACAAATTAAAATAATCACAACTTTATCTGCAACAGACAGCAGGCTGTCTGTTTTAAACAGGTGCATCGCCCCAAGATTTGCCCTCATGTATAAAATGAAATTTGCAAGAATCTGATTGAAGAGCAAAATCAGCAGAAGTACAAAATCAGAACCGTGCCATCCCATCAGATAACCGGTAACTCCACAAATCATAAAATAAAGCAGTGCAAGCAGAAATTTTAGTGGAAGAATGTATGAGAGATACCTGTTTAAAAAATGATTGTGACAGGCTATTTCACGCCGGCTGAAATTTTCAATTCCTAAATCCAGAAGGATCTGAAATATCAAGGCGAAATTTATAAGTATGAAGTACTTTCCATATTCTGCCGGTCCCGTACTATTTTGTACCCCTATGTCTATACCAAATGCATAAACGGGTTTAATAATAAGATTAAGAAGCAGCAGAAAGAAAAGATTTGTGACAAAATTCCTTTTCAAAGCTGATGAAAATTGTTTTCTTTACAAAAGTAGAAAGAATTAGATTCCGGATTATTAAATAATTCATCAGGTGCTTAAAAACTGTTTGCTTCCGGGGATATATGAGGCGGGTTGCGACGAAGCGGGACGTGGATGCCTTGCAGGCCCTGTATTTGCTGCCGCGGTTATTTTGCCGGCAGATTATGAGAATTCAATTTTAAATGACTCAAAACAACTTACCTCAAATATCAGGGATATGCTTCGCCATGAAATTGAAAAGTCGGCGCTGGCATGGGCTGTTGCCTGGGTAGATAATACAAAGATTGATGAAATTAATATTTTACGTGCATCCATATTAGCCATGCATATGGCTCTTGATAAACTTACATTGATACCCCAACATATCCTTGTAGACGGGAATCGGTTTTTTGCATATAAAAGAATACCCCATACCTGCGTTATTAAAGGAGATGGTATCTACGCATCGGTTGCTGCTGCTTCTGTTCTGGCGAAAACATGGCGTGATGAATACATGCGTGAACTCCATAGTCAGATTGATTGTTACTCCTGGGATAGAAATAAAGGATATCCCACCACAGAACACCGCGAGGCTATTCAAAAATTTGGTATTTCATCTTTTCACCGGAAAAGTTTTTCACTTTTTGACACACAACCTGAATGTGAATTTGATTGATTATTATTAAATTAATAAAATAAAAAACCATAAATATGAAAAGAACTTTAGCATTAATGATAGGCCTTGTATTGGCTTTGCAAAGCATGTTTGCCGATGAAGGTATGTGGCTTTTGCCCCTGATACAGAAACTGAACATCGACACAATGCATGCCATGGGCTTTAAATTGAGTGCTGAGGATATTTACAATATCAATAACGGCAGCCTCAAAGATGCTATTGTAATTTTCGACAGAGGTTGCACCGGAGAAATTGTTTCTAAAGAAGGATTGCTGCTTACCAATCATCATTGCGGCTATGATGCCATACAAAATCACAGCACCCTGGAGCACAATTATCTGGAAGATGGATTTTGGGCTATGAATAGAAAGGAAGAGTTGCCCAATGAGGGAATGACCGCAACATTCCTCATCCGTGTTGAGGATGTTACGGCCGAAGTGCTCAAAAACTTAAGCGATACCCTGAAACCTGAAATGAAGGAAGAATTAATATCAAAAGCTTCTGATTCTATTGCTGCAGCTGCTGAAAACGGAACTACCTATAAAGCACAAGTGACTCCTTTATACGGAGGAAATGTTTATTACCTTTTTGTTTATGAGGTATATAAAGATGTTCGCCTGGTAGGTGCACCTCCTTCTTCCATTGGAAAATTCGGGCATGATACCGACAACTGGATGTGGCCAAGGCATACCGGTGATTTCAGCGTTTTCAGAGTATATGCCGGACCTGATGGTAAACCTGCAGCGTATAGTCCTGATAATGTTCCCCTGGCTCCGCGGCATCATCTTTCAGTATCCATGAAACCCAAAGTTAAAGATGATTTTGCCATGATACTTGGATATCCGGGTTCAACCGATCGTTATATGACTTCCTGGGAGGTAGATGAACTCATGCGGATTTCCAATCCGAACCGGATTAAAATCAGAGGCCTCCGACTCGATATTCTCATGAAAGACATGCGGGCCGACAAGAAGATCGACATCATGTATGCATCGAAATACTCTTCTTCTTCTAATTACTGGAAATATTCCATTGGACAAAACCAGGGTTTGAAGCGGCTGGACATTATGAACAAGAAGAAAATCCAGGAAGAGCAATTTATGAATTGGGTGAATGCCGATGCACTGCGTAAAGAGAAATACGGTGAGGCTTTTGACCTCATCCGGAATACGATTGAGAAAAGAGCTGTTCCTCAGCATACCCTTGAATATACTTACGAATGCTTTTTCTCAGCTACAGAAATCTTCGCCATTGCCAATCGTGCTGTTGGTTTATATTCTACCCTTGTTCAGGAGCCGGGCAATAAGGCCCTTATAGATTCGCTTTCAAATTTGCTGGCACTAAGATATGCCGACTTTTATAAGGAGTATAATCCGGCAACCGATATGAAAATGGTTCCTGCTATTCTGAAACTATATAAAGACAATGTTCCGGCATCAGATCTGCCAGGAGTATATACCCTGATTCAACAGAAATTCAAGGGCAACTATGAATTATATACTGCTGATTTATTCAAAAAGTCGATTTTTGCTGACAAGAAACGTTTCGATGCCTTCATTGCCAAGCCTTCCGCAAAAGTATTGGAGAAAGATCCTGCTTTTCAGGCATCCATTTCCGTATTGGAAATTTACCGCAATGCATATTTTGCAGCAGCAGCTTATGACGCAGATTATCAGGAAGGTCACCGGTTATATATTGCCGGCTTATTGGAAATGAATCCGGATAAGGCCTTTTATCCGGATGCTAATTTTACAATGCGACTCACTTATGGCAGCGTTCAGGATTATGATGCAAAAGACGCTGTTCACTATAATTATTATACTACGCTTAAAGGAGTCATGGAGAAAGAGGATCCGGATAACTGGGAATTTGTTGTTGATCCCAGACTCAAGGAACTTTACCAGAAGAAAGACTTTGGAATATATGGCGTCAATAATGAGCTTCCTGTTTGCTTTCTTACAACCAATGATATTACCGGTGGAAATTCCGGCAGCCCTGTTATGGACGATTCAGGGAACCTTATCGGGTTGGCCTTTGACGGAAACTGGGAAGCAATGAGCAGCGATGTGGCATTCGAGCCGGATCTTCAGAGATGTATCTGTGTCGATATCCGCTACGTGCTTTTTATCATGGATAAATTCGCCGGGGCTTCTCATCTTGTTCAGGAGATGGACATTGTCCGGTAAAACTTCGGATTAAAACCTAAATACGAAAAAAATGCAGGTAAAATTTATAGAGATCATTACTGTATTTATGATTTTATTTGCTGTAATAGACATTACAGGTGCCATTCCATATATTCTGGATATTAAAAGAAGAGCAGGTGAAATTGATGCCGGCAAGGCAACACTTGTGGCATATGCGATTCTTCTGCTCTTTTTGTTTGTAGGCGAACCTTTTCTGGGCCTTTTCGGAGTGGATGTCAATTCTTTTGCCATTGCAGGTTCTTTTGTCCTTTTGTTCCTGGGTTTAGAGATGGTTTTAGGAGTGGAGTTTTTTAAATATGAATCCCTTAAACAAACATCTATTTTTCCGCTTGCATTTCCGCTTATCGCCGGAGCAGGAAGTATGACAACCATAATTTCCCTGAAAGCAGCTTATTCCCTCTGGACCATTTTCTTTGCCTTAAGTCTGAATATGATTTTGGTATATCTTGTGCTAAGAGGAGCCAGAATTGCCGAAAAAATTCTGGGGAAAACCGGAATCCTCATTCTTACAAAAGTTTTTGGGATTATTTTGCTTGCAATTGCAATCCGTTTGTTTTTATCGAATACTGGCATTAAAATTCCAAGTGGCACATAAAATCACCTTATATACAGATGGCGCTGCCAGTGGTAATCCGGGGCCCGGAGGTTATGGCGTGGTGCTGATCTCGGGGCCTCACAGAAAAGAAATTTCACAGGGTTTCCGCTTTACTACAAATAACCGGATGGAACTTCTTGCAGTGATTACCGGTTTGGAAGCTTTAAAGATTGAAGGTTGTGATGTCACTATTTATACCGATTCCCGGTACGTGGCAGACGCTGTAGAAAAAGGCTGGGTGTTTTCGTGGGAACGGAAAAACTTTTCAGGAAAAAAAAATTCGGATCTCTGGATTCGCTTCCTGCGCGTTTACCGAAAACATAAAGTGATCATGAAATGGGTGAAAGGCCACGCGTCTGTAATTGAAAATAACCGTTGTGATGAACTTGCTGTTAAGGCATCACAGGGTATTCATCTGGATGAGGATCATGGATATGCAAGTGGCCTTATTTCTGAATCTATGTAACAATATCCAGTCATTCATCGTTTTATTTTTGTCAGTAACTTTGAGTCATTTAAACGTTTAATGCATCTTGTTTGGAAAAACACACGCTAATTGAATATCGTGGCCGTATTAACTATGAGACCATAGGAGAATTAATACATCGATTAAAGCTGCAGGTTCCAAAACTGGGTATTCAAATTGGAATCTATAAGCGTGTATTGCTTATTATGATTGAGTCTCTTGAGAACATTATGAAGCATGGATGCACCCGGATTCCTGATACAGAGGACCTGCTAAATTCAACGGTTTTAATAACCCTGAAAGAAAAGACCTATTATATTTATACAACCAACTGTATATCAAACAAGAATATTTCAAAATTTAAAAAGAAGATAGATTATCTAAACGGGTTGGATTCCTCACAGTTAAAAACGCTATACAAAGAAACAATTACAAATGGTGAATTTTCTGAGGCCGGTGGAGCAGGCTTGGGTTTGATAGAGATTGTAAAAATATCGGGAAACCCTATTGATTATCGGTTCGAACCGGTTAACGATCAGAATACCCTTTTTCATCAGACTGTTACCATTGATAATTTTTGATTACAACTTATCATTCAAAATAACAATATTCCACTGGGTCAGAACATTTAAAGCATGTTTGATTTCTCTCCGGCATTCTTCCTTTGATAAATAGTATTTCTTCTGCAAATTGTTTTCCACATAGGTTAATGACTGTTTCCGGTATGCTGCCCAGATCAGATCTGCATAAAAGTTGTCAAATTCATGCTTTACTTTTTCTCCTTTTTCATTTACACCGGAAACGATAATGACACCTTTCGGAGCCCGTTTGATTTTGTATCCGGGACTTAATTTGAGGGTCTTATCCTGAAAATCGCGAATTGAGGCGGGCGCTCCTGACAAACCAGCAGGGATAATAATTGACAGAAATAATATAAGCATCCATCGCATATATTTCTTATCTTTTATCATGATAAAATATTTGCCATAAAACAATACGCTGTAAAAATTTGTTCACATAGAACGGTTTGATCTATTGCAATATTGCAACTTTTTTCTGGTTTCAATGATGTGCTTTTCAGAAAATATTGCAGCATAATAAAATAGTTTGGAAATACTATGGAAATAGTGATTATTCATTATCATCTGAATCCCGGAGGAGTTACCCGGATTATTGAATCTCAGATCAGGGCCATAAAACTTGAATCAGGGGAAACAAAGATTACCCTGGTTTGTGGCAATTCAAATGGCCGGAATGAGATTGAAGGATGCCCCGTTTTATGCTCAGAAATGTTTAATTATATGGAAGCCGGGATATCCGGCACAGAACTGACAGAAAGGGTTTCTATCATTACCGGATACCTGAAATCTCTGATAAATGATCAAACTATTCTACATTGCCACAACCTGAACCTGGGAAAGAATCCTGCGCTTCTTATGGCGGTTTTTAATCTTGCATCTACTGGAGTGCCAGTATTAAGCCATTGTCATGATTTTGCTGAGGATCGGCCAATGAATTTGGCATTATTGCAGAAAGTAATCCCGATGATGACGTCCGTTTCGATGAAACAGGTGCTATACCCCGATCTGAAAAAAACTCAATTTGCCGTTTTAAGTTCATGTGATTTTAACAGGCTTATCGGAGAAGGGATTGACGTGACAAAGATAAACCTGTTGCCTAACCCCGTATTGGCTTTTAATGCTCAGAGGAATAAAACTGAAAGCCAAATATCAGAGCTGCTGAAAAGAACACCCCGGAAAAAATTATGCTTATATCCTGTCAGGGCAATAACGCGAAAAAATATGGGCGAAGTAGTTCTGCTTTCTGTCCTGTTTAAAGAAACCATGCAATTTGCGGTAACACTTGCCCCCCGAAATCCAATCGAAGTGCCTCAGTATAAAAGATGGAAGAACTTTTGCCGGAACAACGATATGGATGTATTATTTGAAGCAGGAGCATTGATAAACTATGAGGATCTGATTTTTATTTCCGATTTTTGCATTACAACAAGTATTCAGGAAGGTTTTGGCATGGCTTATCTTGAGCCCTGGCTTGCAGGTATACCCGTTGTTGGGCGCGAACTTGCCTGTGTTATTAACGACTTTAAGGAGCATGGGTTGATATTCCCTGCCTTATATAAAGGAATTTATGTTAATTATGCCGGCGGGTTATTCGATTTCAAAGACTTACCTACAGACCAGAAAGAACAATTCATTCTTGAATTGTCAGGGGATTTTGATAAAAGACAGCAAGTCCTGGCCGAAAATCCTGTCTTAAGCGACTTGTTCAAACCTGTAGCACCCGAAATTATAAAATCCAATCAGGACATCATCTCTGCAAAATTTTCAATTAAAGAATATGGGGAAAGATTATTTGCAATATATCGAAAGATTTCTGGGTAAGGAGAAAATGATTCCCTTGCCAACAGCTATGGTGCCTGATTATAAATCTGACCCTTCAATAAAAGCTGTAATATTTGATATCTATGGAACTTTGCTGATATCCGGATCCGGCGATATTGAAGAATCCTCTGTTACTCCCGAAAATGTGAATACCGCCCTTGAGTATGGAGGGATGAAGCTGATAGATCATGATTCAAACAGACAACAGATTCTTCAGAACATGCTGAACTCTTTTAAACAGGAAGTATTCAGGCATCATGATGCCGCAAGAAATACGGACAATCCTTACCCCGAAATTGACATTTTGAAAATATGGGGAAAAATTATTTCAGATCAGCATGAAAATAATGTGCTGCAAACCAATGGGAATGGATGCCTGGAATGTTTTACTTTTATTTTTGAGGTTTTGAGTAACCCGATTTATCCCATGCCCGGAATGTTTGAATTGGTCCAGGAGCTGAAAAAAACAGGAATTCCTTTGGGAATCATTTCCAATGCACAGTTTTATACTCCGGTAATCATGAATTTCTTTCTGCATCACCTGCTTACTGATTTGGAAACCATTCCTCCTTTCGATCCGGATCTGACTGTATTTTCCTATAAGCTGATGCGCGCAAAACCTGATATGCAATTGTTCAATAAAGTCAAAACAGCAATACGGGAGAAATATAAATTGCAGCCTTCACAGGTGCTTTTTGTGGGAAATGATATGTATAGAGATATATACCCTGCTGCACAAGCCGGATTCAAAACAGCGCTCTTTGCCGGTGACGAAAGATCCCTTCGTTTAAGAACCGATAAAATAGAGGTAAACAAACTGTACCCGGATTTTATTATTACAGACCTGCTACAAATCCTTAATATTCTTGCATAATGGACATATCGCATTTGAACTACGGGATTATTCATTCGCTGATTGGCAAAAACGACGGAGTTTCTATTGTGATCGACCAGTCGGTTAATGCCATGGTAAACAATCTGGGCATCGGGCTGGGCAATATCTTTTTTCTGGCAGCTCATTCCTCACCCCGTTTTAATGCACAGACACATGATGTTTTTTGGCATAAAAATGACGTTCACAAAGCCATACTCAATCATTTTAATGATCAGTCGTTTGATGAGGCATTGGATCAAATGATTCATGAAAATGCGATTCTGGCAAGGGATATCATTGCCGACTTTGTGCAGCGAAATAATATCGACATCATTATCGCACATAACACATCCCATGCATACAATTTCATTACTGCAGTGGGACTGGGCTATTATTTTGAGGGTCTGAGATCTCAGAACCTGATATGGCCCAAAATTATGGTATGGTGGCATGATTCTTACTTTGAGCGGGATACATTTTCAAATCCCGGTCCTGTAATTCGGAAATATCTGAAATACCTGCCGGGAATATACATCGACGGGATGGTTTTTATCAATACCACACAACCCGAAATAGCGAAACGATTATTTGCACAATTGGGAATGAACCGTTTGGATGAATATTTTTCAGAGCGGACGATCATTGTACCTAACACCCACGATTTGGGATGGGATTGGAAAAAATACGACTGGAATAAAAATGAACTCATCTATCCGCCACAGGACAGTTACAACCAATCGTTTTTTAAAGATATCGGGCTTTCAGAAATTATAGATAAGGAAGGATATACGCTTGGTGAAACCCTGATTCTACTCCAGCATACGCGTGTTGTCCCCCGAAAGAAAATTGAATTTGCGATTGATCTGGCTTTTGAACTCGATAAAAAATTCCGGAACGACGGAATCAGAAAATGCGTGGTACTATTAATTTCCGGGCATTCTGGCGATGAGCAGGCAAAATACAAGGAGTTTCTTATGGCCTATTTTAAGATTAAGAAGGAGGAATATCCGGCAGCTCCTGTTTTTGTAATTTTTGGTGAAAACATCATTCTGTCGCACCGCGATATTATCGTTGATAAGAAATACTATAATTTTTCGGAAATACCTGCAGTTATTGCTGCGGCAGGCGGCATAGGAACTTATTTCAGTCAGGTTGAAGGTTTTGGCAACAACCTTCTTGAAATGCTGGGTGCAGCCCTCCCGGTAGCAATTAACAAGTATAGCGTTTATGTTTCCGATCTCGAACCACTTGGATTTAACCTTCCCTTTATTGAAGGCAATATTTTGGACACGCAGCTTATTGATACAACCTATAAAATAGCCACGGATTATTCCTACCGCAATCAACTGGTACATCATAATCTTCGGGTGCTGGCAGATAAGCTGGGAAATCACATCATTTCCGATTCGCTCGGTCCGCTTATTAACCGTATTTTTACCAAAGGGCTTCATTAACCCGGGGCGGCTATGAAACATACACGGAATGAAATCAATGATTTTGCAGGAAAGGTTGCCAGACATCTGCAGGTAATCTATAAAGACCGGTTTGGTGAAGAAAGGGTAAATCAGCTGATCTCAATTGCTGATGAAAAACTGCCTGCAAAAAAGGCCTGGGATGAACAGGATATTTTACTGATTGCATATGGGAATAGCATTTATTCAGAAAATGAATATCCCTTAAAAACATTAAAGCGTTTTATGGACAGGTATCTGAACGAGTCAATTACCAATGTTCATATACTTCCTTTTTTCCCTTACACCTCAGATGACGGTTTTTCTGTAAGCGATTATATGAAGGTGAATCCCGAATTCGGGAACTGGAATGACATCAGAGCCATTTCAGAGCAATATGGCTTTATGAGCGATCTTGTGATCAATCATGTTTCTTCGGAACATCTCTGGTTTCAGAACTTTCTGATGAACCAGGATCCCGGAAAGGATTACTTTATTCTTCCGGAACCTGAAGCTGATTACCGCATGGTGACCCGACCAAGAAGCACCCCGCTTTTTACTTCCTTTGAAACCAAAGACGGAATCAGACAGGTCTGGACAACATTCAGTGCTGACCAGGTGGATCTGAATTTCTCAAATCCGGCTGTTCTGATTGAAATGATCCGGATCCTGGTTTATTACATCCGGCAAGGGGCGCGATTTATCAGGCTGGATGCCATTGCCTTTTTATGGAAAAGAAAAAATACTCCCTGCCTGCATTTGAACGAAACACATGAAGTTGTGCGGTTGCTTCGTACCATTGCATCCTATGTTTGTCCGGGAACCATCCTTATTACCGAAACAAATGTTCCAAACAAGGAAAACTGGAGTTATTTCGGTTCAGGTGATGAAGCTCATATTGTTTATCAGTTCAGTCTTCCACCTTTGCTCCTGCATACGTTCTTTTCCGAAAACTCAAGCATTCTCAGCAATTGGGCAAAGCAAATTCCGGAGACACCCTCAGATCAAACCTTTTTGAATTATACGGCTTCGCATGACGGTATTGGTGTAAGACCCCTGGAAGGTCTTCTGGAAGATTCAGAACTAACCCGTCTGATTGAGGGAATGGTCTCATTCGGAGGATTGATCAGCACGAAAACCAATACCGATGGTTCTATAAGTCCCTATGAAATCAATATCGGTTATTTTGATGCCATGAAAGGGACCATGAAGGGTGTTGACGGGTTGCAGGAGCCCCGGTTTATATGCGCGCAAACCATTATGCTCGGACTTAAGGGCATCCCGGCATTTTATATACACAGTCTGCTTTCGACCCCAAATGATTATGAAGGAGTGCAGGCAACAGGAAGAGCCCGGAGCATGAACAGAAAGCGACTTTTACTCCATGAAGTGGAGGATTTTTTGAATCGCGATACCATTCACGGCAGGGTTTTTTCTGAATTGAAAAGGCGTATTCAAATCAGGATGCAATGCGATGCTTTCCATCCCTCTGAAAATCAGGAAATATTGATCTTTGACCCGCGCGTATTTGCATTTATCCGATATTCCAAAAGCACAGGAGCAAAAGTGCTGTGTTTGTCGAATATCTCAGGCATGGAAATAAAAATTCCCCCTCACAATCATTTTCAGATCGAAGGGGAAGATTTATTATCTGATGATCAAATAAGGTCAGGCGATATCATCGCATTAAAACCTTATCAGACCCGCTGGATTAAGGAGAATGCCTAGTTTTTATAGGCCATATCTTCCAAAGCCTTACTTACTGTAAGGTTGTATTTGGAAGCGTTTTCGGGGCTAATCACAAATTTCAATTTATCATTTTCCAGAAAGAAGTCAATAGCAGAACCCGATTGGATCATTCCCTTTCTTTCAGTAATAATAAGCGTATTGGAACCCTGTAATTTGCCAATGAGTTCGGCCAGGCGACTTGTTTTGCTGTCACCTACAAAAACCATATGACAATGATTGATCATTTGCGGATCGTCGTATTTACGTACAACAATAGACTGTGTACCAACCTTTTTATTCGATACGTATGCATTCAGCTTTGCATATAACTCAGCATCACCCAAAACTCCGATTACAAATTCACCCGACTTGCTTGCAGGCGGCCATTGAATCAGTCTGGAAAAATTGTATATGAACAATGTCTGTGCTTCGCTCACGCTTCTGGCCTCCTGTGAGAATCCCATATTCATTCCTGCCACTAAAAATACCAACCCTAGTAATCCTCTTTTCGTAGCTTAGTTTTTTTTCTCGCACCTTTGTACGGTAAAAAGAGCCATGGGTTGTGATCGGTTTTGGTTTAAAATATATACAAATCCAAATGAAAATGCAGCACAGATTTGCTGTGCTGCATTTTACGCGTCCGGTTTTTAGTTTTAAACCGAATTGTTAATTTGACGAGGTTATAAAAAAAAGGGATGAATTATCCCTTTTTTTCTTTTTTCTCTTTTTTAGCGGCGCGTTTTTCCTTAAGGCTCAATTTTGCTGCCTTTTTTTCTTTTTCCTTTGATGGAGATTTTTCTTTTGACATAATTACTGTGATTTTATTTGCAAATTTATGAATTGAACAAAAAAAAACTTTCTGAAAGTAAAAATATTTTTCAGCAGGTACCTGTTTATAATTCTAGAATTGATGAAATGCATCCGATACAAAACCAAGAACCACTGGTAAGGAAGTCCTCCAGTACGTCCAATTATGTCCACCATCGCGCACACGGTATTCATGGGGAATGTCTTTTTTGCGCAGGGCAATATGAACCAGTGCATTCCCTTCATACAGGAAGTCATCATCGCCACAATCGATATACCATCTGACCGATTTGATCTGGCTTTCAGGGATGCTGTCGATTAATGGCAATGCTGCATATTTACAGTAATAAGCAAGAATATCCGTATCTGTTACTGTACTTTCAGGCTGCCTCTTGCGGAAATCTGATATAGATGCTTCCGGGGATACCGATCCTGTTGCGGCACTTAACGGGCAAGCCGATGAAAACATTTCAGGATGATGCAGTGCGTAAATGAAGGTGCCGCCACCGCCCATGGATAAGCCGGAGATCGCCCGGTATCTTTTTTCACCCTTTATTCGAAACTGCTTTTCAACATATGGAATAAACTCCTGAAAGAAAAAGTCTTCGTACCGCCAAATCCCGTCAATGCTGTTATAATAGCCGCGGAATACGGTATTGGCATCAGGCATAACAATGATCATTGGCGTTGCTTGTCCGCTTAATATGGCCTCATCGGCAATGCGCAATACTTCACCAAACTGGACCCATCCGGTTTGGTCATCACCCGCACCATGCAAAAGGTAAAGGACAGGGTAACTTCTTTGCGATGTCTCATAATCGGGGGGTAAATAGACTGCATATTTACGGTCCATTTTTAAAATTTTGCTGGGCATGGACAGCTGGTCCATTACCTTACCGGTTTGTCCATACAGAGTTGCAGAAATGCAAATGAGTATGCACAGGTGAAATAAGGTTTTCATACGATCAGTTTTTCAAACAGTGCGGATTATATAACGCATATGTAAGGATACAAATTACACCGGTTTTTTGCAATAAAAGATATGAACGGTTTTTGTTACTTTTCCCTTCAGCTGGAAAAGTAACCAAAAGAGCCGCCGCTGCTGAAAAAGAAGCTAAAAATCAATTTGCATTTGTGTTCAAAGAAAAGAACTCACCCGATTAAGAATTCTGTGAATTTCAGTGCCTGAAATCCTACAGATTCTATATCGGGCTCAAACAGCTTTTCTTTTGATAACATTCTATTAGCTGGCAAGCCAGCTCAAATTTATTTTCTTAACGCTCTTTTTCAGAGGCGGGGATATACTACTACACATATGTTTCAACACTATTAATGGTTGTGGATAGATAATAATGTCAGCAACTTTGGAATTAAAAAACAACCTCATTCAAAACTCCGTGCGGTGGCCTAACAAATTCAGGATACATCATGAATTTGTTAGGCGGTTGAGGGCATGGTCCATGCTTTCGGTAAATGTAATGTGCCCGAGTTTATTGCACTCATAAATAAAGTCCTTTAAACTCCTGCTGGTATATTCCGAAAAGTCACCAATAATCGACATCTTCATTCTGTAATTCGAAAACTTTTGCAGGATCTCCCCCGCAATTTTTGTCTTTAAATCAAAAAAACCTTCTGGCAATTGTTCTTTTCTGACAACCAGGCCTGTTGCTTCCTGGTAATTGGCGTTTCCTAAAAGGTCTATAAAATCATCATAGTCATTCAATCTGATATCTGAATCCAGAATGGCTATTTTCTGACCGTTTCTTGTGACATATTCCATACGACTAAAATATTGCAGTTCCTATGATTTTGCCAATACCAAAAGTAATTGCAGCGGCAGCAATACCAAACAAAACCTGTCTGAACCCCGAATACCATACATTTTTACCGGTAAAAAGGGTGATTGCTGCACCGATCAAAAACAACCCGGCTGCACTGAGCACAGTGCTCATCCATATGGCCTGCATGCCCCCTTCAAAGAAATAAGGAATCAGGGGAATAATGGCTCCTACTGTGAACAGAAGAAATGATGTGATCGCAGCTTCGAATGCTGATCCTTCCATTTCTTCAGGATTAATACCTAATTCTTCCCTGACTAAAATCTGATGTGCGTGTTCCTTATCCGCAATAGCTTCAGCTGCCATTTTGAGTGCCTGTGCCTCAGGAATCCCTTTGGTCATATAAATGATGGCAAGCTCTTTTTCTTCTCCTTCAGGATTGATCTCCAGCTCTTCCATTTCCAGTTCCATTTGATTCTCATTGAGCTCCTGTGAACTTTTTACGGATATCCATTCGCCAAGTGCCATGGACAATGCACCGGCCAGCATGCCTGCAATTCCGGCCATCAGAACCTCTTTATGGCCGTTAGTTGCACCGGCTACGCCCATAATCAGACTGAAATTCGAAACCAATCCGTCATTCCCACCCATTACCGCTGCACGTAAAGCGTTTCCTCCAACCGAACGATGCCTCTTTTCAAAGCGCGCCAGGCTGGTTCCGGAAACCTGCGTTTTTGAGCTGAGAATGTTTTTTAAAATGGTGACATGGGCAGTGTCTGATAAACTGGTCTGTTGATGCTGATTTTTTCTGGATCTTAATATGGAAGAAGACAGGCTTTTTTCGGTATCCAACAAAGCGCCCAGCACATAGTCGTAACCAATCACCTTACCGATGGTTTTTAAAATACGCGCACGTGCGGAAGGAGCCGGCATGTGACTTTCATTCAGATTCATTTTTTGCAGGAACGCAACAGCATGACTGCGTTCTATTTCACTCATCTGTTTGAATATGCCTGCAATATTGGTATCTTCTTCATTTTCAGCAAGCAAAGCATACAGGTAGGAAGCATCTACCTCTGTTTGAATGTTCTGGTTCTTCATAGGTGATTCAGTTGATATCTGGATTTATAGATGCAAATCGGTATTCATCCCAGAGTTTTCCCTCTTTCAGTACATTTTTCCGGAAAATTCCTTCCAATGTGTAACCGCATTTTTGCAAAACTTTTTGTGAAGCCGGGTTAAACTCATAAACGCCGGTATGGATTCTGGCAAACCCTGATTTAAAACCATAATTGGTGATCAGTTTCACTGCAGAAGTCATGATGCCTTTATTCCAATAGGGCTCTCCAAGGAAGTAGCCGATCTCAGCGGTTTTGATATGTACATTATCCTGGGGAACCAGGCTGATATTTCCAACATGGATGCCACCATATTCGATGGCAAAGAAAAATTCAAAACCTTCGTATTTTTTCAAAAAATTCTTTGCATCCTCAACGGTATAAGGGTAGGGGAAACCATCTCTGAGGTTCTTCCCGATTTTTGGGTTGTTGGCCAGTTCAGCCATCCTTTCGGCATCTGAATCTCTGAAATGGCGTAAGCGGACAGATCCGTCCATCAGTTCCATAAGGGTATTTTTGTTTTGGTTTTTTGTTCTGAACTCCAAATTTAAAAATGTATCATGGCTTTTACAACACCATCCTGATAGTGTGCAACCATCTTAAAAGCTTTTTCTACCTCTTTAAAGGAGAAGTTATGGGTTTGCATGGGATCAGGCTGTATTTTTTTGTTACCGATCATTTCCAGGGTTTCATCCACGGATTCATTCTGCCTGCGGACGTTCTGAATATTAATCTCCTTACGCCTGAGCAGATCCACATCAAAATTCCAGGTGTCAAAAGACGGGATTCCGATGACCATCAGTTTTCCGCCCGGCTTAAGCAATTGAAGCGCCTGATTTATGGCTTCCTGTTTGCCGCAGCATTCAAACACGCAATCCAGCTGCAAAGGTTCTTTTTGCAATATGTCCTTTACGATATCTGTTTCATCCGGATTGCCGGCCCAGTCGGCGCCCATGTTCATCGCCATGATCAAACGTTCTGAAATGCGGTCGGTGCTGTAAATTTTTCCGGCGCCATAAGCTCGGGCTGCCAGCAAAACACTTAATCCGATTGGTCCCGAGCCCAGAATTCCGATCCTTGCATTTTGAAGCGGTATGGATATTTTAGTGGCGTAAACACCTATTGCCAGAGGTTCTGATAATGCTCCCTGATCCAGCGTAAGCGATTCAGGCAGTTTATAACAGCTCTTGGCAGGCATCACAAGAAATTCGGAAAGACAGCCTTCGGCCTGTCCCGGACAACCCAGGAACTTTAAATTGCGGCATGTATGAAACCTTCCCACTTTGCACTGATCGCATGAATAGCAGGGCATGGCCGGGTCAATCGCAACGCGGTCTCCCGGTTTAAGATTCTTAACAGATGAGCCCGCCTGCTCAATAACGCCTGCGCCTTCATGGCCTACTGTAAACGGATAGGCAACCACCTGGCTTCCGATTCTTCCTTCGGTAAAATAGTGGATATCTGATCCGCAAATGCCAACAGATTGCATGCGGATCAGCACTTCATCGGGCTTTTGAATCGCCGGAGCGGGCTTTTCAACAATTTCAAGGCGGTTTAAGCCTGTAAGAACCATTGCTTTCATAAGGGTAATTTGATGGGTAAAATTAAGAAAATTCTGGATGCTGGATGCTGGATACTGGATGGTGGATTCTGGATAGTGTGGATCAATCAATCAACAGATCAATAAATCAATAAATAAATCTGCTGGATGGTGGACCATACCGCGGAGCGGTTATGGTATTATTGAAAAATGTCATAGCAAGATCCTTATCTTGGAGAGGAATAGTTGCTTGATCATACCGCGGAGCGGTTATGGTATTGTAGAAGCTACAACGCACACAGAAACCTTTCCCCGGAGGGGATATGGTATAATGAGAATAGATTTCATCGCACAGATTTGAATCTACGCCTAACAGGTGGTAGCAATTTGCGACCACGTAATGCGTATAAAAAACCTTGTACAAAAAAGCGATTCAAGTAATAATTGCAATAATTCTTTTCCTCGTATGTGTTTTTTCAGGGTATAAATTAAAATCCAGGAAAAGCAAACTTGTTATAATAAAGGAATCGCCATTATTAAGCTGTACTTTTTGGTAGTGATAATTATCTGTTGGAAGTACATACCTTCCACCCGATGCATAAGCATAAGACACGTATTTTTCAACTGAATCAACATCATCCTTTCTGATAATCTTTTCTTTACCATTTCTGCAATGGTATATAAAACTATCCCCATCAATTAATTCAATTTTTACTCCGGCATTGTAGTATAAATACTGTGAATGCAGACAAGAAACAATTATAACTATTATTGAGGCACATATGATCAGATATATGAATATTCCAGGTATTCCGTCACGTAAATTAATTAAAAACAAAATTGCACAAACTGCAATTGATATAAAAAAGCCAGTTAGGTGTTTTAACTGGCTTTTTATTGTTATTTTATGAGTATCGGCCATGATAAATAATGATTTCTTTATTTGAAATTGTATGCTTGCAGCATACCTGATTTTTTAACACAAAGGACTCCAAGGATTCACTAAGGACCCGAAGAATAAAGAACGCAAAGGCCGCCTTCGCTAAGCTCAGGCGTTTCCAAGAAATACCGCACTGATTGCATAGATATTGAACATCTATTTTATCTGATAAAATAGTTAGATATCCTGCAAAAGAATACCTTTTAATTACAAATGTTAATAGTAAGTAGGATCCTAGAAAAATTGTAGTGGAAATTGTTACAAATAATTCTCCGAGATGTGCTTTAAAGGGAAAAATAAGAAAAATCAGCAGTATGGAAAGAGGCCTTAATAACGTTAAAAATGCTGATATCTTAATTAATTTAATTTTCATTTTTTTGGTGCGTTAGGAAAGTTAAAATCCACACCAAAATCTCTGATCATTTATTTGATAGCCTGTTGACATAACTTTATCATTTCATGAACAAGAACAAACTAAAAGTAATAAGAAAATAGCTATTTCAATAAAATGTATCTGGAAAAAAGATGGTAGAATCATGCGAATGGTAGTCACAGATTGCGTTTTTAAAGAAGGCGAAGTTAAGAAAACTTCGCCTAGCACGGGGGTCAATACTATAAAACGATAAATCCAGAAATAAACCAGGCGTTATCTTTCGTTTTCTGGTCAGAAAGTTTGTTTTGTAGGCAATTTGATCCAGCTTCTCACAATCCAAAATATGAGAAAAACTACTCCTAAAATTACTTACGATGGTTCGATAACCCCCATTAATACTATATAAATATCCTTAAGTTGACGGCTATGGTTAAGAAAACTTCGCCTAGCGAAGAGCGTAAGTATTGTATTCAAGCCCTTAAGTTAATGGCAATGGTTATTTCCTATCACAATCCAGCTCCAAAATCTCTTCATCTATCAATTTCATCAAATCCTTATTCGTGTAAACCAAATCACAATTAATTGGATTATCATACAAATTGATTTTTTTGATACTATCTAACGATGTTATCCAATCGATTTTATCTATTTTATTACCACCCAGCCATATATTTTTTACATTTTTTAATTTAATAAAATTGCTGTTGTATACAATACAATTGGATTGTAAATCAATTTCCCTGAGATTTTTGCATCCGGAAAAGTCCGGCAATTGTTCAATTGAGTTGTCACTCAAGCTAATATATTCTACATTTGATAATTTAGAAAGTGCAGAGGCATTCTTAACATAGTTATGTGATAATGACAATTCCTTTAACTGCGTCAATAAGCCGATGGGCGATATATCTTCAATTCTGTTTTTATACAAAACAAGATATTCAATCTTATTTAATTTACTTAGAAAATTTAAACTAGACAGTTTACATCCTGTTATAGAAAGGGTTTCAAGAGCTTTTAACTCTGATATTTCTGAAAAATTTTTAATTCCGGAAACAATATATAACTTTCTCAAATTATGTAGATATCTTAAGCCTTCTAGATTATGACAGCGTGTAATCGTAATTTCTTTAATAGAATCTAAATCTTCAAATTGTATTTTCCGTTCAGCCTTAAAATTTAATGATGCTCTCACTGCCATTTCAACCTTTTCATCGCTAAAAATGGAGTTTTGATGATTTTTGTTATTACAAGTCGCTAGCAATATTGCTGTTAGGACCGATATAATTATTACTTTCATAAACATCTGATTATAATTTTAGTAAGGCACATATACAGGTTCTATAGTCATTCTCCACCACGTATCCCAAATCCATCTATTCCCATCTATGCTAATTACATTATCGCCGCAATTGGCATTATCTGTATGGGTTGTTAGAATTCCATTTTCATATAGAAATGCATGCGCCCATATTTCCAATTCCAAGGATTCGGTTCCAATATTTAAATCCGTTCCATATTTTAATTTATATAGCTCTTTAATAACTTTAGCGACTTGATCAGGACCTTTTATTGACCATTGCCTTGTATATGGATTTGTATTTCGTAAAGTTATACTGCCAGGATTTAATTCATACCTTAATCTTGAGGGGTCTATTCCTCTTGAGTTCGTATTATTACCTCCATCTCCTGAAGGGATTTTAATTTGGGCATATCCATATACCCGATAAGCAGTAATAACGTTTACGCCATTAATTATTTCACTAACAGAAGTCCAGCTTTGAAGATATTTTACTGTTAACGTTTCATTCAAATTTGTCGCTCCCATAGCAGAATTTATTATTTGATCGCCGTAAATTCTGCTAAACGTATCGTAACTTCCTTTATATCCCTGGCTCATCGCATCTACATAAGAACCATACACCATCATACCACTATAATTCGGAGCTACGCACGAAGTAATGCCTGATTTTGAAAGATAATTTATAGGTAAGTAATCATCGCCTCCATCTCTTTGTGTAAGATAATTTATAAATCCGCTTGGGTCAATATATTTCAGCGGATTATTCAAACAATAACTATACCTGTTATATGAAGATGAGAATGTTGGATCCTGAATATACTTGTCGGCACTTAAGAATTGAGCCGTTAACGGATCGTACAGGCGGCCATTCATATTGATAAGATTGAACCAGGGAAGGTGCTCATGCCCGGTATAGCCCCTACCTGCAATCATTAAAGCCGGTTGTGAACTAAGTGTATCCCATGTAGCCGGGTTCCGCATTCTACCCCATGCATCATAGCTGTATTCAGCAACTTTTGCATTCGTTGAGGCATTTACCACCTGGGTAATACTTCCGAGATGGTCCCTCAGCAAATAATAATAAATTGTTGATCCGTTCTGTTTGACTGCCACAGCAGGTGCGGTGTAAGCATCACCGCCAATGAAAGTATATTCTTTTGTAACTCCGCCAGCCGTTTCCTTAATATATCTGTCCGAAGCATATATCCGGGTTAAGATATTGGCCCCCCCTTGAGATACAGTCATCTTAGCCCTATCATTACTTGCATTATACACAAAATCAGCAAAATATCCATTTTCTGAAATGGTATTTACCTTTTCAAATGACGTATATGTAATAGTTTGTGCAGTGCTTGGAGTTAAGCCTGGAGAAGGATTAATACCGCTTAACTGATAAGGTTTCCCGGGTTTTGTATATTCCATGGTTCCCAAATCCGTTTTTCCGGTCATATTGCTTTCTGTATAGGTCAGATCCAAAAGCGTATTACTTCCTTTATAGATTCTGTCAAGACGATCGAGTGCGTCATAATCAAAATTTTCCTGAAGACTTGGTATCAGCCCGTTACTTCTTTGATTCAGATTGCCTGTAACAGGATTAAATTGATATTGAAAGTTTTGTAAAGATCCGGTAATTGTAGAAACAGGGTATCCATAGTTATCATATATACATGAAGTATTCAGTGTTGCTCCATACCTGCCGGAAGTGACTTGTCCACGCGAATTCATGGCTAACGTAGTCCATTGGGTTACTCCATCGGTGGAAACCGACGACAAATAACCAAAATTATTATAATTATTTGTTTCAACAATATCTGAAGGATGTGTTATAGTTGATATCCTCCCTTTATTGTCGTAGCTGAATCCAGTTGAGTAAGTGATACCATCGATTATTTCATTCACAACAGATAAGCGTCCATTATCTTCATATGTATTTTCATATAATAGATAAATTAACATTACAATCGGAATTTCAAAGTCTCAACACTTACCTAACTCTATTTCCTCAACTTATTAATACCAAGATATAATAAACTGCATTATTGAATATTTTTCATAGACGTAATTTTTAAACAAGATATTCACAATCAAAATTGGTACCTGATTCTTGACACTGGTTACATGATGTGTGGAAGATAAGAGCATGAAATAGGTGTGTATGAGAGTGAAGACCTGTCAGCGTCTGAATATAAGTTGACGGCAATGGTTAAGAAATATTCGCCTGGCGGGGGGGAGATTCTGATAGTGGATAATCTGGGACTGGTAATCGGTGAGCAGCCGGTAATCGGTAATCGGTGCCAGGACACAGGACGAAATATAGCTATACCGCGGAGCGGTTATGGTATTGTAGAAGCTACAACGCACACAGAAACCTTTCCCCGGAGGGGATATGGTATAATGAGAATAGATTTCATCGCACAGATTTGAATCTACGCCTAACAGGTGGCCGCATGGCAGGCCTGGCAGCTTGGGGTGGGCGGGATCCTGGTTACTACCCCTTATCCTTCCGGTAACCTTTGATGACTTTTCTCGGGCCTTGTTCTAATTCCGTTTGTTTGGCCTGTTCCAGTTGTTTCAGGTATTCAAAAATGAGCATGATCTTCTGATCCTGCTCGATGTCTTTCTTTTCAATCTGTTCCAGTTTATGAAGAATCTCTTTATGTGTGGCCAGCATTTCCCGCATTTTCACAAAGACTTCTATTATTCGCACACTCATTCTTCTTGCCCTGGGGCTTTTAAGAACACTGGCAAGCTGTAAAACGCCATGCTCTGTAAATACATAGGGTAAATATCTTTGACCACCCCAACTTGAGGTCACAGTTTGTGACCTCAAGATTGTAAACTCTTGATTTGTAAGCTGGAACATAAAATGCTCAGGAAAGATATCTATGTTACGCTTAACTGCCTGTTTAAGAACTTTGGTTTCTGTTTCATATAATTCTGCAAGATCCTTGTCTAACATTACTTTTTGACCTCTGATTAAATAAATTTTGCTTGCTATAACTTCATCAGGGATTAAGGATAGTATATGCGAATCATTCATCTATAACGTATTAATGACTCAAAAATAAATATTTATAAATTGAGATTAGTACTGATGCGTTTAATTTTTATTAAAAATTCTTTGACGTTTTACTATTCATGCTGTTAAAAACAATAACCGCTCCGCGGTAAAGAAGGTCTATCTAATCATATTTCTACAATACCAAAACCGCTCCGCGGTAAAAGAAAAGTCAACAGAAAAAACAAGTCCATTAATTCAAATAAAAAAATCGAAGAACGCTATTATTATACTTAATATCAATATATTAGAATACTTTTTTAAAAATCAACGCATCACTGGTAAATTGAGATCATAAGTAACGACTTGTCATTTTATTCAAAAAGGTGAAAAAGACCTGACAGCGTCCGAATGGACCTGTCAGCGTCTGGATAATCCTATGAAGGATCTGCTGGGCGGGAAAATACAATTGGCCATATAAGAAAAAGCCCGGAATTATTCAGAACCATGATCCTTCTAGTCTTTTATTTCTTATTTAGCAACCTGAATCCAAACATTAGAATTACAGTCAAGATAAAATTGTTTAACAATAGTAATCCATCCTATGTCTTGGCAATTACAAATTGCGCTTTAAAAACGACGAAATTAAAAATTGTCGCCGAGCCTCTTCGTTTACAGTCTTCGCTCAGCGAGGAGTGTAGTATTTTTAATTAACCTATTGTGGTGATTTCATCTACTAATTCATTATTCAAACTTTTTATTTTTTCAGTTCGGGATATAAATTGAATTAATAGCAACAAACAAATGAAATAAAAGAACCCATGAATAAAAATACCTAATAAGATTGTTAGCACTATAAATAAAATGTCACCAATTATTGATACATAACAGGTATATTTAATCTTAACATTTTCACCGGCACTAATTATTTCAAAATGCCCCTTACTAACTTTGGTTATGGATTTAATATTGGAACCCATTTTCCAAAAATTATTTCTAAAGGACACAACATTACCAATTGTTTCGATTTCATCTACTCCTATTTCATTTAATTTGGTAATAATCTTAATAATTATTTGTTCCTCTTTATATTTAGTCTCTTTAAAAAATGTAAATCTAAGCTTCATAGTTTATATATTTAGTAACCACCTGTATGCATTTAAAGGTCCGTAAAAAAGCCATTTGGAGGATTACAATCTATTGGTTTTCCAATTAAATATGTAGTTCCAGAATTTGCACCTCCAGTTCCCCCTGCTAGGCGTAGTTTTCGTAACTACGCCTATGCTAAAACGTAGTCTCCGACTACCATTCAAATTGTTTTCCATGGCAATCCAATGTCAACTATAGGTAAAACACAATCAAGTCCTGCATAAAACCTTGCACTGGAATATAAATAATCCTCTGGTTTTTCCACCAAACCCGCACGCACTGGATTATCATGCAGGTATTCAAATTTTTCACGGATAAATTCGGGACTGTAAAGATATATTGCATGATTTTCATGTGTCCATACCTGAAAAATTTGATAATGTGCGTGTTGTCGTGCATTGCATGTAAATCTATTGATCATCCATTTCCTGCGGCTTTCCGGCATTGATTGAACCATTTCAATGATCCTTTTACTGGTGAATTTCTTAAAATCGCGGATCGTATTACTTAATTCGCCGGTATTGCTTTGCATAATCGCATGCATATGATTTGACATTATCACAAATGCAAAAATATTAAGGTTTTTATTTTCAATGGCAAATCGAAGACTTTCGATGACAATATCTCGATATACCTGACGTGTGAAAACATCAATCCAATCTACGATTTGAAACGTTAAATAGTATAATCCTTCCTGATCATTTATTTGATAGCCGGTTGACATAACGTTATCATTTCATGAGCATGAACAAACTAAAAGTAATAAGAAAATAGCTATTTCAATAAGATGTGTCTAAAAAAAAGATGGTAGAATCAAGCGAATGGTAGTCACAGACTACGTTTTAAAGAAGGCGAAGTTAAGAAAACTTCGCCTAGCGCGGGGATTCTGGATACTGGATGGTGGATTCTGGATAGTGTGGATCAATCAATCAACAGATCAATAAATCAATAAATAAATCTGCTGGATGGTGGATCATACCGCGGAGCGGTTATGGTATTGTAGAAGCAACAATGCACACAACCACCTTTCCCCGGAGGGGATATGGTATAATAAATTTAATTTTTGTGGCTACCTGATCCTCTCCGAGGAAAAGGATTTTATTGTAACATGATTACTACAATACCATAACCGCTCCGCGGTATAACGCAAGAACGAAGAATCTTATAATCCTTTATTTCCAAGGTGATTTTCTGGAAGGTATCGCATTTTGCGATACCAGGATATCAACCTGGCGGGGGACAATGGTGATATGTTAAAAGTTCAGAAAGGTCTTTTGTCCACCTTATTAGTTTATTATCTTTATTCTCTTCTTAAAAGATTGTATTTACATGAATTGTAAAAATATATACAGATTCTTATCTCCGAAATTTCAAAATCTGTTTCTTGAATATAAGGTACACTTAATACCAAGATATGGCCATGGCAAGCCTCCACATGCTGATTTGTATGCAATAATTAATTCCCGGAGAAACACCTACAAAGATTTACTAAATAAAGCTTTAGGATACAAGGAAGCTATTTGGACCATTAAAGACACAAAAGATGAGCATGATCTTTTAAAACCCTCATGGAACAATGGTTTCTTACCGGGATTGGATATCATCGGCATTTATACCATGATATCAGAATTTAAGCCTAAAAAATTTATAGAAATTGGTTCAGGAAATTCAACGAAAATCGTTTTTAAAGCTATAAATGAGCAAAACACCCATACGGAGATCATTTCAATAGATCCAAAGCCCCGTGCAGAAATTGACACCCTAACCAATAAGATCATCAGAGAGCCATTTGAAAATATTCATTATGATGCAATTTTTGATTTGAAAGAGCATGATATTTTGTTTTTGGATAGTTCTCACAGGATATTACCAAATTCGGATTCGATGGTGTTTTACCTGGAAATTCTGCCAAAGCTTAAAAAAGGGGTGATAGTTCATTTTCATGACGTTTATTTACCCTATGATTATCCACAGTTCTTATGCGATCGTTTTTATTCGGAACAATATGGACTAGCCATGTTTCTGTTGGCTAATCCTGCAAAATATGAGCCTCTTTTACCAAACTACTTCATTTATGAAGATGAGGAACTCAGCAAGCAAATAGAACCTATATGGAACCATCCATATTTAAATGGAGTTGAGCGGCATGGCGGCTCATTCTGGTTAAGGGTATTATGATACTCTTGTCCCTTGTCCTTGCCCCGTGCTCGGCTATGGTTAAGAAATCTTCGCCTGGCGGGGAGCGAATACCGATTATCGATTTACCGATGACCCATTACTGCTTGCCGATTAATGGTTACAGCTTACCGATTACCTGCAATTCATCCCTTGTCGCTCTCAAAAAGTTATAATACTTTTACCGTTAAATTTTTCAAAATGGAACTTTCATTAAAGTACGGCAATAAGCAACTGGATTTTTCATTTCCGCAGGGAACGGTGGTGCCTGAATATACGGAGCCTGATTTTGACATCTCCAAAGAAGCTTTCGGGAAAGAATTTTCAAATTGTCTTCCGGATGATCGTTCCCAATATGAGCGTGTTTCCATCATCGTTTCTGATAAAACCCGCCTATGCGGCTATCCCGAATATCTTCCCTGGGTAACCGATATTTTAATGAATAAAGGTGCAAAAAAGGATCAGATTACTTTTTTTATCGCCTATGGCACACATGCTGCACAAACAGAAGCTGAAAGCCTGAAGAGCTATGGCGATACTTTCAATCAGTTTCGTTTTGTACATCACAACTGCTCGGATCCTGCCACCTTCACCAATTTGGGAACTACCAAAAGAGGAACTTCGGTGGATATCCGCAAGGATATTATGGAAAGTACCCTGATCATTACTTTTGGATCTATTTCACACCACTATTTTGCCGGTTTCGGCGGCGGAAGAAAACTGTTTTTTCCCGGACTTTCCTCCAGAACTGCCATATATCACAATCATGGACTCTTTCTGGATACCAGTCGCAGATCGCTTGCCGAAGGATGCCAGCCCGGAAAACTCGATGGAAATCCTCTGGCTGAAGACTTGAAGGAGATCAATGATCTTCTTCCCAACCGGATATCCATTCATGGCATTCTCAATTCATCCGGCAAGGTATGCAAACTTATCATCGGTAAGGATTATGACGACTTTCTGAAAGCATGTGCTGAACACGACCGCTATTATCGTTATCCCGGCAAAGAAACATTCGACCTGGTGATTGCTTCAAGCGGAGGCTATCCAAAGGATATTAATTTTATCCAGGCGCATAAGTCGGTTCACCATGCAGCTTCATTTGTAAAAGACGGAGGGACGTTGATCGTCCTTTCTGAATGCATCGATCAGATCGGATCCAACTACTTTATCAAGTACCTTGAAGCCGGTAGTTTCAATGCCGCTTTTGATATTCTGGAGAAACATTACGAAGGAAACGGAGGAACGGCATTGTCCATGATGACCAAAACAAACCGTATTCAGATATTCATGCTTACCTCTCTGGATGATGCCACATGCAACATTCTCCGGGTAACAAAAATCAATGAGGCCGGCATTCAGCAAAGAATTCAGGCTGAGAAAGGAACCATTGCCGTCATTAAAAATGCCAGTATGCTGATCCGCTAATACTTCCCGTTTGTTATCCTGATGAGAAGTTGTTCCTGAAAACATCCTGCATGATGGGATGTTTAAACTAATATTTACTTATAAATGAAAGTGCTCAACATGTTGTTTTTCCTGGCTGGTTTTATTATACTGAATGTATATCTTTTTGTCCGCGGTTGGCAGGCCCTGCCCCAACAATCTTTAATACACAGTATATACACAATCGCTTTTGTATTTGCCGCAACAGCAGTTTTTATTTCCGTGCTTCTTGGTAACCGGCTTCCGCTAGGCGTCAGCAGAATTTTTGACCTGGTCGGAGGATACTGGATTATTTTATTTTTGTTCCTGGTAGCGGCCGCACTGATCGGCGATTTGTTCAGAATCGCCCATCATTTTTTGGACATTTATCCCGATTGGGTGAAAATGCACTATGATCAGGTGAAAATCTATTATATGGCTCTGGTGTTCCTCATGGTGATGATTATTTCCGGAATCGGTTACTGGCGATTCAGTAATCCCCAGGTTACCAGACTAACGTTCGAATTGGATAAAGCACAGCTGAATCATGGCGGTTTAAAAGTCGTTGTGGCCAGTGATATTCATCTGGGACATCTGATCAGAAAAGGACAATTGGAAAAATGGGTAACGCTCATCAACAATCAGAAGCCCGATATCATCTTATTTGCAGGGGATGTATTCGATCATAACCTGAAAGCGGTGCAAGCGCAACAACTGGATATAACACTGGCCAAATTAAATGCAAGATATGGAGTATATGCTATTCCGGGGAACCATGATTACTATGCAGGAATTGACGGCGCCATACAATATCTCCGGAATTCGGGTATTCACGTACTCAGGGATAGCGCTGTTACTGTCGATGACAAGATTGTATTAATCGGAAGAGATGACCTGACCAACAGAAACGGCAGACCGTTGAAGACTTTAACACAAGGCCTGAATCGCAACCTGCCCTGGATCTTACTGGATCATCAGCCTTCGCGATTCAACGAATCCATTGAAAATAAAGTCGATATTCATGTTTCGGGACATACCCATCAGGGACAATTTTTCCCTGTGAGCTGGGTCGTTTCTAAAATTTATCCGTTGGCATACGGATATAAAAAAATTTCCGGTACGCATTTCTATGTTTCATCGGGATTGGGACTATGGGGTGCTGCAATCCGCCTGGGGACAAACTCGGAGATTGTACAAATCACCATTCGTTAAAGCAGGCTTTGATATTGTTTATATGTTGATTTCAATTTTCATGCAATAATTCTGAATTTATCATATATTTAATCGTTTGAATATAAAGTCGTTCAGATTCGAATGAAGCCTGTTGTAATCTTCGACATCGTATATATTATCATTCTCATTTTGGTTTGTCTGCGCATAGTATTTGACACACGCAGTTCATCCAAAACGCTCGCCTATTTGTTGCTGGCAATTTTCTTCCCGTTTGGCGGAATGGCTTTTTACTTCATTTTCGGAGTGAATTACAGAAAGCGCATCATCTATACTAAAAAGCTGATCAAAGATGAAGTGCAGCTTAAGGAACTGAACCGAAAGACCATAACCTTATCAGCGCGTAATCTGAAAAATAATGCTGAAGAAGTTGGCGTGGGAGAAAGCCTGGTAAGTCTGATCATGAATGACAGCCTGAGTCCGTTAACTTCGGGCAATCAGGTAAAGCTTCTTACTAACGGGGAGCAAAAGTTTCCGGAAGTAATTTCTGCGCTGAAGGAGGCCAAAAATCACATTCACCTCGAATATTATATTTATGAAGACGATCAGATTGGTAATGAAATAAAGAATGTATTGATACAAAAGGCTTCTGAAGGAGTGAAAGTGCGTCTCATTTATGATGATTTCGGGAGCCGGTCTATCCGCAGAAAACTTGTTGGGGAACTACGTGCAGGAGGCGTGGAAGCATATCCTTTTAACAGAGTGCGCCTGCTGTATCTGGCAAACCGGATTAATTACCGGAATCACCGGAAGATCATTATCGTAGATGGAAATATTGCTTTTGTAGGAGGCATCAACATCAGCGACCGATATATTAACCGGGAAAATGAATCAGGCAAGAATTACTGGCGTGATACTCATTTGCGCATTGATGGTCCGGGTTTGATGATTTTGCAGCATTTGTTTTTATCCGACTGGAATTTTAGTTCAGGGCAGAAACTCGAGCCGGAACAGGAATACTTTCATGCGAGTCCTATTACTGGATCCAACGTAAGCGTTCAAATTGCTGCCAGCGGACCTGATTCACCTGCGTCTACCATAAAATTATCCTTCCTTAAAGCCATCAATCTGGCCCGCCACGAGATTTTACTGACTACGCCGTATCTCATTCCCGGCGGAAGCATTATGGATGCATTGAAAGTTGCTGCATTGGGAGGTGTTAAACTGAAAGTTCTCGTACCGGGTGTTTCGGATTCCATACTGGTTAATGCTGCTGCATGGTCGAATTATGGCGAATTGCTTAAAACGGGTGTCACTATTTATACCTATAACAAAGGCTTCATCCATGCCAAGTCGATGGTTATTGATGGTAAAATTTCAATCATTGGGACGGCTAATATGGATCATCGCAGCTTTGATTTGAATTTCGAAGTGAATGCAATTGTATATGACAGTGAATTTGGAGAACAGGTCAGGAATGCTTTTTATGAGGACTTGCGGCAGGCCAGCAGGTTGAATTACGGTCAGTGGAAGTCCAGACCGATTTTTTACCGCTTTGGTGAGCGGTTCGCGCGGCTGCTTTCGCCGCTGCTTTAGAAACAGTGGGTTCACTTCTTAAACCATTTTGTCACTTTTCCCTACAGCTGGAAAAGTGACCAAAAGAGCCGCCGCTGCTGAAAAACCCGCTAAAAATCAATTTGCATTTATCTTCAAAGAAAAGAACTCGCCCGATTAAGAATTCTGTGAATTTCAGTACCCTGAAATCCTACAGATTCTAAATCGGGCTCAGACAGCTTTTCTTTTAAATATATACTGCCAGCTGTTCCAGCACAAATTGATTTTCTTTACGCTCTTTTTCAGAGGCGGGATTGCACTACTCCTTAGGTGTTTAACGCTTTATTTAAAGTTGTGGATAGAATTATACGTTACCAACATTGGCACGAAAACCACCTCATTCAAAGCACCGTGGGGTGGCCGTGACAAAACGAGGAGCCGGTGTGGCTGTGAATGACCTAAGGCGACAGAAAAGAGCACAAAGTATTACATAACTCATGTGCAGCTTTATAATAATCCATTAACTTTATTGGAGATAATTCAAAGTTCCTATGAAACAGTTGATTGAATGTGTTCCGAATTTCAGTGAAGGGCGTGACATGCGTGTCATGAATCAGATCACTGCAGAAATTGAAAAAATCGAAGGCGTTCGTTTGCTTGATATAGATCCCGGAAAAGCTACCAACCGCACTGTGGTTACTTTTGTAGGTGATCCGGAAAGTGTTTGCGATGCAGCATTTATGGCCGTTAAAAAGGCTGCTGAGGTGATTGACATGAGCAGACACCGGGGCGCCCATCCCAGGTTTGGCGCAACAGATGTTTTGCCATTGATTCCGGTGTCGGGGATTACCATGGAAGAAGTGGTTGTTTATGCGCGGAAGCTGGCAAAAAGAATCGGAGAAGAATTAAATATCCCGGTTTATTGCTATGAATTTGCGGCGTTTGAACCGAAACGTAAAAATCTGGCGAATTGCCGTCAGGGAGAATACGAGGGCCTGCCTGAAAAAATTGCAGGCAGCGAATGGAAACCTGATTTTGGTCCGGCTGCATGGAATGCCGGTATTGCCCGGACAGGGGCTATTGCTGTTGGTGCACGGAATTTTTTGGTGGCCTACAACATAAACCTGAACACAACTTCTACGCGTAGAGCCAATGCTGTTGCATATGATATTCGTGAAAAAGGCCGGGTGAAAAGACAAGGTAACCCGTTAACCGGTGCCATCATCCGGGATGAAAAGGGTGATCCGGTATATGAACCCGGACTGCTCAAAGCAGTAAAGGCCATCGGGTGGTATATTGAAGAATACGGCATCGCCCAGATTTCCATTAACCTTACAGATCTTTCAGTTTCACCTTTGCATGTGGTTTTTGATACGGCATGTGAAAGAGCGCAGGCAAGAGGATTACGTGTAACAGGTTCTGAACTCGTAGGCCTCATTCCTCTAAAAGACATGCTGGATGCAGGTAAGTATTTTCTGCAAAAACAGAAACGTTCAACTGGAATTCCTGAAAAAGAAATCATCCATGTTGCCATAAAATCACTGGGATTGGATGATCTTGCACCCTTTCATCCCGATAGAAAGATCATTGAATATGTGTTACAGGATGCTGCAAGCCACAAACTTACCAATCTGAGCGTTGCAGCGTTTGCCAATGAAACTGCTTCAGAATCGCCTGCACCGGGAGGCGGTTCCATATCCGCATATATGGGTGCGTTGGGGGCATCACTGGCAACTATGGTGGCTAACCTTTCTTCACATAAGGCAGGATGGGACGATCGCTGGAAGGAGTTTTCAGACATTGCGGAAAAGGGTATTGCCATTCAGAACAACCTGCTTCATCTTGTTGATGAAGACACCAGGGCTTTTAACGGGGTTATGGAAGCATTCGGACTCCCCAAAGGTTCTGATATTGAAAAGGAGGCCCGGAGCATGGCTATTCAGAAAGCCACCCGGTTTGCTATCGATGTACCGCTTTTGGTAATGAAACGCGCATTTGACGCTTTTGAAATCATCCGGTCCATGGCAGAAAAGGGAAATCCAAATTCCGTAAGTGATGCGGGAGTTGGTGCCATCTGTGCCCGTGGTGCTGTTCTGGGGGCATTTCTGAATGTGAAAATCAATGCAGCCGGATTAAAGGATAAAGCTTATGCCGGCAAAGTAATTTCAGAAGGTCAGGAAATTATGGAAAAGGCAACAACTCTCGAAAAAGAAATTCTAGAAATGGTCGATCGCAAGATCTCCGGGAACTAAACAATTTCTCCGTTCTTCCAGATCATACGGGGTTTCAGTGAGCCCTGACAATAGATGATTTCGCGGTAATCACTTGTTGGAAAGCCTATAAAATCCGCTACCATTCCGGATTTTAGTATCCCGCGATCGGTTAAGCCCAATGCCAGCGCAGCCCTGTTCGTAATTGCGGAAAGTGTCTCTGCCATGGAAAGTTTTTCATAGACACCCAGAACAGAAGCCTGCAAAAGCAGGTTTCCCATAGGCGCGGTTCCGGGATTCCAGTCAGACGCTATAGCCAAAGAGGCCCCCGCATTCAGCAACTTTCTTGCCGGCGTGAATGACATTCCGAGTCCCAAAGAAGCTCCCGGTAATGCAACAGGGATTACACTGTTTTGGGCCAACATATCAATTTCTTCATCAGTGACGGATTCCAGGTGATCTGCACTTAAGGCTCCCAGCTCAACGGCAAGTTGAACGCCACCGGGCGTGAATTGGTTCGCATGAACGGTAATTTTAAATCCCCTCGACTGCGCTGCCTTCAGGTATTGGCGACTTTCTTCAATTCCAAAAGCCCCTTCGTCTACATAAATGTCAACACGGTTGGATAATTTTCTTTCGCTGATTACAGGCAGCAGGGATTCAACCAGATATTCCAGGTATTGCCGGGCATTGCCTTCAAAGTCAGGAGGTTTTATATGTGCAGCAAGGCAGGTAGCAATCAGTCCGGCATTCGTAAATTTCTGTGCTTCCTGTATGGATTCTAATATTTTAACCTCTGCCAAGGGGTTTAATCCATAGCCGCTTTTCACTTCCAGTGTTGTAACACCTTCAGATAATACTTGTGTGGCACGACGTGCAGTGATGGAGGCTAATTGTTCCAATGCTGCAGCCCGTGTTTTGGTAACGGTGCTCCATATACCTCCGCCTCTTTTACGGATTTCAGCATAGCTTACGCCCGATAAACGCAATGCATAATCTTCAGCCCGCGTTCCTGCCCAGCAAATATGTGTATGGGCATCAATAAATCCGGGCAGGAGCACAAAATCCCCTTCAATTCTTTCAACCGACTTAGCACTCTGTTCAAGTTCCTGGAAATTTCCAATGGCCTCAATGGACTCGTTGTTTACCAGAACACCTCCGTTTTCAACGATCTGAAGGTTCGAATCAGAAAGCGGACCTTTAGCAGGCAAACCTTCCATTGTGAGTATCTGACGAAAAGGGCCGATCAATTTCATGGCATTCATAATGCAATTATTGAAGTGACTACATATTAAATTTTTCTTTGGTCTGAATCGCTTCTGCATAACCGGCATCTGCATGCCTGTATACTCCCATGGCAGGATCGTTATGCAGTACCCGCGTCAGACACTTTTCCGCCCGATCGGTTCCATCTGCCAGCACTACCATTCCTGCATGTTGAGAATATCCTATTCCAACGCCCCCTCCATGATGGAATGATATCCATGTGGCACCCCCGCTTGCATTTGCCATCAGATTCAGCAAGGGCCAGTCGGATATCGCATCGCTACCGTCTTTCATTCCTTCTGTTTCTCTATATGGCGAGGCTACAGATCCACAATCGAGATGATCCCTTCCAATTACAATGGGGGCTTTTACTTTGCCGGTTCTTACCAGATCGTTGAATACCAGTCCCGCTTGTTCTCTTTCACCCATTCCCAGCCAGCAAATTCTGGATGGAAGGCCCTGAAAGGCAACTTTCTTCCCGGCCTCATGAAGCCAGTTGATCAGATGTTTGTTTTCGGGGAACAGGTTTATCAATGCCTCATCTGTAATGCGGATGTCATCGGGATCTCCGGAAAGAGCCACCCAGCGGAAAGGCCCCTTGCCCTCACAAAAGAGCGGACGGATAAACTCGGGAACAAATCCCTGGTAACTGAAAGCATTTTCGGCACCTCCCTGTCGCGCAAACTCGCGCAGGTTATTGCCATAATCGAATATTACTGAACCTTTAGCTTTGCAATCGAGCATATAATTTACATGCTTTGCCATGGTTTTGAGGGATCTTTCCCTGTAATCTGCGGGGTTGGATTTTCTGAGCTGCCTGGCTTCATCCGGGGTTAATCCGGAGGGGACATAACCATATAGCGGATCGTGTGCGGAAGTTTGATCTGTAACAACATCGGGTATAATCCCTTCTTTCAGCATTTGTTCCAGGACGTCTGCAATATTGCCGACAAGTCCTACAGAACACGGCTTCCCGGCTTCCGTTGATTTTTGGATCAGAAACCGGGCTTCCTCCCACGAAGCTGTCATATGATCCAGATATCTTGTGTTCAACCGTTTCCGGATTCTTTCAGGATCTACATCCACACCCAGAAACGTATATCCCGCCATGGTAGCAGCCAGGGGCTGGGCTCCACCCATACCGCCAAGTCCGCCTGATACCAGCAGCTTTCCTGTCGTATCTCCGTTAAAATATTTCCTGCCGCAAGCAGCAAAGGTCTCATAAGTACCCTGCAGGATCCCCTGAGTGCCAATATATATCCAGCTTCCGGCTGTCATCTGGCCATACATGATCAATCCCAGGTCTTTCAGTTTGTTGAAATGATCCCAATTGGCCCAGGCTGGAACAAGGTTGCTGTTAGCGATGAGCACCCGCGGAGCTTCGGGGTGGGAGCGAATGATGCCAACGGGTTTACCCGATTGAATCAACAGGCTGCTTTCTTCATCGAGCGACAACAGCAATTCGATAATTTTACGAAGTGTTTCGGGACTTCTGGCCGCCTGACCTGTCCCTCCATAAACAACCAGGTCGTTTGGGTTTTCTGCTACTTCTGCATCCAGGTTATTTAAAAGCATTCGCAAGGGGGCCTCTGTTTGCCAGCTTAAAGCATTCAGTTGCGTTCCCCTGGGTGCTTTGTAATGAGGATGGCTGGCATATCTGTTAATAAATTCCGAATAATTCATGGAGGTTGTTTTTAAAATCGATATTCAATTCCAGGGCCATTGAAGTGGTAATTGTTGTAAGGTCGTGGTTTTTGACCATGTCAATGGCATCTTGTATATAGCCGGCCAAAAATACATCACGATCAATATGAGGGATGGACTTACGGACGAGTGCGTGGCATGCCTCAAGGAGTGGCCCCGATTTCAAAGGCTTTCTGAAATCGAAACCCTGGGCAGCACAAAAGAGTTCGATCCCCAGAATTTTTTCAAGATTTTCAACGATTGCGAGCGCTTTTCGGGCGCTTATGGAGCCCATGCTTACATGATCTTCCTGTCCCAAAGATGTAGGGATGCTATCAGCACTGGCCGGGAAACAGAGCGATTTGTTTTCGCTCACCAAAGCGGCGGTGGTATATTGCGGAATCATAAATCCCGAATTCAATCCGGTTTCTTTCATCAGCAATTTCGGCAGGCCTTCAATGGTGTCCATCAGTGAAAGATAGATGCGCCGGTCGGAAATATTGCCCAGTTCTGCGGCAGCAAGTGATGCATAGTCGAGCGGCATGGCCAGGGGCTGTCCATGAAAGTTTCCGCCACTGATTGATTTCTCTTTTGAAAAGATAATGGGATTGTCTGTGACTGAGTTTAATTCGGTAACAACAAGTTGCTTCAGATGGATGTATGCGTTACGGGATGCCCCATGTACCTGTGGAATACAGCGAAGTGAATAGGGATCCTGCACTCGGTGGCAATTTTTATGTGATTCCACCATTTCTGATTGTCCGATAAGCGTTCTCATACGCCCGGCCACATATACAACTCCTTTGTATGGTCTTAATGCATGCAGATCAGGATCAAAAGCTTTTACTGATCCAAGCATAGCTTCCAGGTTCATTGCAGCAATGATATCAGCATGATCGAGGGCGTTTTGAAATTTCTCCAGAAAAGCAATGGCATGGGCAGCAATGAACTGGGTTCCGTTAATCAATGCCAGTCCTTCTTTTGATCCCATTTCAAGGGGTGTCAGCCCGTGTTTGGCAAGTACTTCCAATGCCGGAACTTTTTTCCCGTTTTCGAATACTTCGCCGTATCCGATTAATGGCAGAAAGAGGTGCGCGAGCGGGGCCAGATCTCCTGACGCACCAACAGACCCCTGTGAGGGGACACAAGGTGTTATCCGGTTCTCAATATGCCAGAGAATCCGTTGCATGGTAGACATGGATATTCCTGAATATCCGAAGGCAAGTGCATGCACTTTAAGAATCAGCATCAGGCGACTGATTTCCTCGGGTATGGTTTCACCAACGCCAACAGCGTGACTCAATAAGAGATTTAACTGGAGCTTCCGGGTGTCCTCATCTGAAATGATGGTGGTACATAACGGGCCAAACCCGGTATTAACCCCATATACAACGGTGTTTTCACGAACAATGGAATCAACAGCTTCCCGGTTGCTGTTGATCCGGTTGGTCACTTCGCGTGTAAGTGTTCCATGGATCTTTCCCCTGGAAATATCGAGCGCCAGGCCGGGTGTTAACCGATCCAGGCCATATCTAAAGGTTATCATCTGGTTTTTAGTAAATTTAGCATAAAGTTCAGTATTTTTCAACTTGTCATATACTGCGAAATATCATGTTCCGGTATGTTTAAAAATCACTAACTTTTCATATCTAAATCTGTTACTTTATCATTATTCATTCTAAAAATCACAAAATTATGGCTTGCAAAAATGTACTGATCATTGGAGCTGCAGGAAGAGATTTTCACAATTTCAATACAACCTACAGGGATAACCCGGATTACAATGTTGTTGCTTTTACAGCTGCACAAATTCCGGATATTGCTGACAGGAAATATCCCGTAGAACTTGCCGGAAAACTGTATCCCAATGGTATTCCCATTTATGCAGAAGCCGATCTTGAAAAGCTGATCCATGAATTTAAAGTAGAAGAATGCATTTTCTCCTATAGCGATATTCCTTATACCAGGGTTATGAACCTGAGTGCCCGGGTAAATGCAACCGGTGCTGATTTTACACTTCTGGGAACTGAAAAGACAATGATCAAATCAAAGAAACCGGTAATTGCGGTTGGTGCCGTGCGTACAGGATGCGGTAAATCACAAACATCCAGAAGGGTCATTGAAATCCTGATGAAAATGGGGCTTAAAGTAGTTGCGATCCGGCACCCCATGCCTTACGGAAACATTGCTGAGCAGAAGGTTCAGCGCTATGCGGTGTTGGAAGATCTGGTTAAGCACAAATGCACCATTGAAGAAATGGAAGAATATGAGCCACATGTTGCACGTGGTAATGTTATTTATGCGGGGGTGGATTATCAGGCTATACTCGATGCAGCCGAGAAAGATCCGGACGGTTGTGATATTATTCTTTGGGATGGAGGAAATAATGATTTTCCGTTTTATAAACCCGATCTTACTATTACCGTTACAGACCCGCACCGGGCCGGACATGAATTGTCGTATTACCCCGGTGAAGTTACATTGCGCATAGCCGATGTAGTGGTTATTAATAAAATCGATTCTGCCTCTCCCGAGAATATTCAGACAGTTCGTGAAAACATTGCAAAAGTAAACCCGAAAGCAGTTGTTATTGATGCAGCATCTCCGATTACAGTGGATAAGCCCGATATTCTTCGGGGAAAAGCTTGTCTGGCCGTTGAAGACGGCCCCACCCTTACACATGGTGAGATGAAGCTGGGGGCAGGTACAGTTGCAGCTATGAAATGGGGCGCAAGCAGCCTTGTCGATCCCAGGGAATACGCTGTTGGCAAAATTAAAGAAACCTTTCAGACATACCCGGGCATAGGCACGCTGCTTCCTGCTATGGGTTATGGGAAGCAACAAATCGCCGACCTGGAAAAAACCATCAATGCTACGCCTTGTGATGTGGTTGTTATTGGCACTCCCATTGATTTAAACCGAATCATTCAGATTAAGAAGCCTTCAGTAAGGGTTACCTACGAATTGCAGGAAATTGGTTATCCAAATCTGCAGATGATTCTGGAAGAATTTGTCAAAAGGATGAAGAAATAATTACCATTTGGAGGCAGGTGCCAGAATTTTCTTGATTTTGTTGATCAGAAGCATGGGCTTGATGGGCTTAAACAGGTAGTCGTCGAAGACTGATAAAAGGTGTTTGTCCGTTTCATCATAAAGGGCAAAAGCTGTTTGGGCAATGATGGGAATACGGGGTTTTATTTCGCGAATCATTTGAGCAGCGGTGATTCCATCCATATCAGGCATTTTTATGTCCATCAAGATTAAGTCGATTTTCATCGATTCCCCCTCTTTGAAAAAATCGACAATCTCCTTACCTGTCTGAAATTGAATGATTTTAACATCCAGATCACGAAGCATCCGGGTGATAAGGTACATATTGTCTTTCTCATCTTCGGCAATGGCAATACAATAACCATTTAATGACAAATGATCGGATCCTGTATTTAATCCGGATTCATCACTTTTCTTAAACATGTATTCCTGAAAGGCAATATAAAAGGTAGATCCGGATTGGGAATCCGACTCAACCCAGATTTTTGCGCCCAGGGCATCAGCAAGCTTTTTACAAATCGCAAGCCCTACACCTGCTCCTGAAGACATTTTTCCATCCTGAAAATCTGCTTTCCAGAATCTGCTGAAAATCTTCTTCAGATCGTCAGGCCGGATCCCAATGCCGGTATCTTTAACATAGAGCACAATTTCTTTAGGAATGTCCAGGTTAAATCCGATTTCAACAGAACCTTTCTGTGTAAATTTTACTGCATTGGAAAGCAGGTTTCCCAATATTTGTTTTAAACGGCCTCTGTCTGTCATCATTATCAGATCACCGGAGGATTCGGGTATAGATATTTTAAGATCAATTTTTTTCGTTTGGGCAACCTGCCTGAAAGTATCTGTTAATTCGAGGAATAACTCCTGCAGTGAAAAAGTTTCAATCCGGATCTGCAATTGCCCGGATTCAATTTTCGAAAGATCCAGAATGTCATCAATAATGCCCAGCAATTGATCACTGCTTGAACTGATAATCTTCAGATAATCTGATTTTTCTTTATCAGTGATCTGATATTCATTGATGAGTGCTGTGAATCCTATAATCGCATTCAGCGGTGTTCTTATTTGATGCGATATGTTGGCAAGAAAAGCCGATTTTAATTTGTCTGACTCTTCTGATTTCTGTTTGGCCTGAAGAAGTGCTTCGCTGGCATGGGCAAGTTGACTATTGGCTTCTTCGAGCCTGTTGTTCATTTCATTCAGGCGGCTTTGACTTTTTTCGAGCAGCAGGTTTTTTTCCTGCATTTCAGACTTTTTTTTACTGAGTAATGCTTCAGCATTTTTGCGCTTCCTGGCAGTAGTATATAAAATTAAAATAAGGGTGGCCAACAGCAAAACGAATACAATCATCGGGATAACATACACGAAATAATTCCTGGATGTATTTTTCGGAAGGTTTATAACGGTGGCATGAGATGGCAAATCCTTTAAGGAAACTCCATATTTCTGAAGGACATTATAATCAAAGAAATAGGTTTCTTCGGGAAGAATGGTTCGTATTTCCGGAGCATATCCCGGTTGTCGGATAAATTGAAGCGCAAGACTGGCAGCCTGACGTCCATAATCTGTACCTTTTATCATAACTCCACCCGCAATGCCATAACCCAGTAAAGCTTCAAAATCCATAAAAGCCGGAACCGGGGATAAGGCAACCAATTCTTTGTAAACCGATTCCACAGGCAAGGGTAGCCCGTGTGGTTCGTTGTAATAGTTAATCAAAGCAATGGCATTTCCCGTTTCGAATTTTTCAACGGCTTGTTTTAACGAATCCAGGCAGTAATTGTGGAGATAAACAAATTCAAGTCTGCCGGTATATTCGTTTTCAAGTAAGCGTATTTGTTTGAGATTTAATAAACTGGTAGTGCTGCTGTCGGTAATAAAATAAAGCTTCCGAATACCTGGCATGATTTTTACGATCATGTTAATTTCTGTTTTGAAATCAACACCATCCAAAATGCCGTAATAACGGTCATTGGGAAAACTGTAATCTCTGATATTGTTTATTCCGCAGAAAACAATTGGTACACCCGGTGCAAGCTGATCTCCATATTTTATAATGAAATCCAGAGCATCATTATCACTTGTGAGGACCACATCGAACTTTATGTTCTGATATTTTCTTTGCAGGAACCGGAATATGGATTCGAAATGCACCTGGCCAAATCTTTTGGCATCCAGAAATTCAACAAATATCTGAACATCCTTATTTTTGGCCACCTCTTTTTGGATTCCGGTCGCCACACTGTCAGTCCAGGAATAGCCAGGCGCATAAGAATTAATATATAATACGTTATGACTTGTTGCATGGTCCTGCTGGCCACTGCAAAACAAGCACAACATACAACTCACAAAGAACAATATGTTTGTTCTTAAATGATCAGACATACCCGAATTCCGTTATTTTAGCTGCCCCTTAAATTAGTAAAAAAAACATTATTTTTCATTTAAATATTTTGGCCTATTCATTTGTTGATTTAATGATTGGTTGATTGTTTGATTTGATGATTTGTTTTGGTATTCTTGTTTTTCTGCTCGTTTTCAAGTACTTTAGATTCCGTTAACGCACACGATTTACTAAAAACCCTCCATAAATGAGAATTGAGCTTCGCTATGCGCACCATCCCGACGATTTAAAAAAATATGATACTGTTCAACTCCGGCGTGAGTTTTTAATTGAAACGCTATTTATTCCAGATGAGATTTGCCTGACGCATTCGCTATATGACCGGTATATTATCGGAGGAATCATGCCTGTAAAGCAGCAATTGTCTCTTGAAGCGTTTGACGAACTAAAGGCCCCCTTTTTTTTATACCGGCGCGAATTGGGAATCATCAATACCGGTGGGCATGCAAAGGTGATCGCTGATGGAACGGCTTTTGAATTATCGTATAAAGAAGCACTGTATCTTGGAAAAGGAACGCAGAAGATCAGCTTCATTTCTTCAGAACCTGAAAATCCGGCAAAGCTGTATTTTAATTCTGCACCTGCGCATCAAAGTTATCCCTGCAAAAAAGTCACAGTTCATGAAGCTGAAGTTGTTACTGCAGGAAGCCAGGATGCATCAAACCAACGGACTATACATAAACTTTTAATCAATAGTGTTGTGCAGACCTGTGGATTGCAAATGGGACTTACTACCTTACATACGGGTAGCGTATGGAATACCATGCCACCGCATACTCATACCCGCCGGATGGAAGCTTATTTTTACTTTGAAGTCGCCGAAAACCAGGCTATTTGCCATTTTATGGGACAGCCCGATGAAACAAGGCATATATGGATGCAAAACAATCAGGCTGTGATATCTCCCCCATGGAGCATTCACAGTGCTGCCGGAACTTCCGGATATTCTTTCATATGGGGCATGACCGGAGAAAACCTCGATTATGGTGATATGGATGTAGTCCAACCCAACGAATTAAAATAGCAACAGCATATGAAAGAACTGTTTGATCTCACTGGCAAAGTAGCATTGGTTACCGGAGGTACTCATGGAATCGGATTGGCTATTGGTCTTTTGCTGGGGAAGGCTGGTGCCCGTATATGCATCAATGACCGTTCAGAAGACAAGCTGGCAGCTTGCCGGGATGCCTTCAGAAGAGAAAATCAGGAAGTATTTACCCTTGTTTTTGATGTTACCTATGAAGCCGGGGTAGATCGTGGAATATCAGAAATAGAGCAAAATGTCGGTCCGGTAGATATTCTGGTAAACAACGCAGGGATCATTAAACGCACTTCCATTTTGGATATGGCTGTCTCAGATTTTAAGCAGGTATTAGACGTGGATCTGGTAGCTCCTTTTATTGTGTCAAAAAGGGTGGTTCCGGGCATGATACGCCGCAAAAGTGGTAAAATAATTAACATGTGTTCCATGATGAGCATTTACGGGCGCAATACTGTTTCAGCCTATGCTTCAGCCAAAGGGGGACTGAAATTACTGACTGCCAATATGGCCTGCGAGTGGGCAAAATTCAACATTCAGATCAATGGAATTGGTCCGGGATACATTGCCACATCCCAAACTGCCCCTATACGTGAAAACGGACATCCTTTCAATGATCTCGTTATGACGCGGACTCCGGCCGGACGTTGGGGTGAACCCGAAGATGTTGCAAATGCTGCCTTATTTCTGGCGTCTAAAGCCAGCGATTTTGTAAATGGACATATTTTAATGGTGGATGGAGGCATTCTCGCCAATTTCGGTTATGTGAAAGGAGAAAATGACCTTCCTTCTGAAATTCATTTCTAATCATCATACCAAATACCATGAAATCAACGGGCATTCTGATTTGCATTTTATGTATTGTTTCATGTTCAAGCCACAAGGGGTATCAGATAAAAAATAGCTCAGACAGGGATATACAGGGTCTTACCTTTGTTTTAAGCCGGACAGAAGTGAATCATTACCTTAAGGACACTACCCATGTCAAATCGGTTATTGTAAGGAAATCTGACGGAGAAATCCTGGTTTCTCAACGCGATGATCTTGATGGTGATGGAAAATGGGATGAGCTGGCATTCCAGTGCAATCTGAAATCCGGTGAGAAGCAGAGGGTTTATTTCTCATCATCCGATAGCATGCCCTTTTTTGAAGTCAGAACCAACGTACGCTTTGGAAGAATAGCAAAACCTTTTGAAGAGATCAGGGATACGCTGAGAATTAAAGATACGGAAATCACAACTCCTGCTTTTCAAATGGAAGGTCCGGCCTGGGAAAATGAATGGATCGCTTTCCGGAATTATTACGATGCCCGCAATGGTATAGACATTTTTGGTAAAACCTCTTCCGGATTGGTTCTCGACAGTGTAGGCGTAAATGGAAGAACTTATCATACCCTGTCCAGCTGGGGCATGGATATCCTGAAAGTTGGCAATTCACTGGGTGCAGGAGCCATCGCTTTGAAAATCGGTGATTCACTTTACAGAATAGGTCCTTGTGATGAAGGTCATTACCGGTTAATAGCGGAAGGCCCGGTTCGGTTGATGTTCGAACTGACTTACAAAAATGTCCCTGCTGGCCAACGGTTTTATGATGTTGTTCACAGAATATCAATGGGCGCAGGTGATCGGTACTACAAAAGTCAGGTTTGGGTTGATAAATTGCAGGGTGACGAATCACTGGTTACAGGAATTGTGAATTTGCATAATATCCCTGTTGACACCTTTTGTCAGGACAACATCAAAATCATTTATTCGATGGGAAACCAGGCAATCAGCGAGGAATTGCTGGGAATGGCACTTTTGGTGCCCCAGGAGTTTTATGAATCAATCCGCGAAGCCCCATTGTCAGGTTCCCAAATTGTTAATACCCATCTGGTTTCCCTTCGCATGAAGAGGAAACAGCCTGTTGAATTTGCTTTTTGTGCATCATGGCAAAACAGGGATCCGGATATCCAAAAGGCGGACTTTTTCAAAAAAATGCTTACGGAAGCATCGGGAAAGATCATCCAAACCAGCCTGAAAAAAGAAGAATAGGTTGTTTAATACGGATCTACATCAATCATGTAATGAACTGCCCTGTATTCAGGATGACTTTTCAGCAAATCAAGCGAATGAATGATATTTAGCTTGTTCTGCTGGAGTTGAGGATATTTAGTCATTTTTATCACCAGTTTCTTCAGATACAGATTCTGAATTTTGCTGATCAGGGGATATTCCGGACCCAGGACTTTTTCCTGGATGGTTTTTTTTAATATTTCTGAAAGGGCGTCAGCTGCATGGTCAAGCAAAGTCCGATCGCGATGTTTTAGTGTAATTTCTATCAGTCTGCTGAATGGGGGATAATGAAACCGGCGTCGTTCTTCGATCTGTCCTTCATACATCTTTTGATAATCATGGTCTATGATACATGATAAAACCGGATGATCAGCATATGCGGTTTGAATGATCACCTTACCCTGACTGTTTTTTCTTCCTGCTCTACCACTCACCTGAAGCATTAGCTGAAAACTTCTTTCATAAGCCCTGAAATCAGGATAATTCAATAGTGCATCTGCATCCATTATGCCCACAAGCTTCACATGATCAAAGTTCAGTCCTTTGGAAATCATTTGTGTGCCTACGAGAATATCTGATTGTTTTAATTCAAAGCGCGAAATCACGCTTTCAAAAGATTTCCTGCTTCTGGCTACATCAAGATCCATTCGCTCTATCCGTGCTGAAGGGAAAAACAACGCTATCTCTTCTTCGATTCTTTCAGTCCCAAATCCCTTCATTTCAAAGCTTCCGACATGACAACTTCCGCATTGGGAAGGAATTGAAGAATGATATCCACAGTAATGACAATAAAGCCGGTTGCTTTTCTTATGATAGGTAAGGCTTACGTCACAATTTTTGCATTTTGGAACCTCTCCGCAATGATTGCATATCAGAAAAAGCGAAAATCCCCTTCTGTTCTGAAAAAGAATAACCTGTTCCCCGTTATTTAAGGCATTTTCAATGCCCGTAAGCAACTCGGGGCTGAAGTATGATTGCATTTGCTTCCTGCGGCGTAACAATTGTGTGTTTTCAATTTTTATTTCCGGCAACTGCAGATTCATATACCTTTCGTTGAGTTCCACCAATTGATACTTCCCGGTTTTACAATTGTAATACGACTCGATGGAAGGGGTTGCCGTTCCCAGCAAGACAGAAGCATGATACCGGTGCGCCATCATAATGGCGGTGTCACGTGCATGGTATCGCGGAGCAGGGTCAAACTGCTTATAGGTATTTTCGTGCTCCTCATCAACAATAATCAACCCCAGGTTTTTAAAGGGTAAAAATACAGCCGAGCGAACGCCAAGCACTACTTTCACAGCCTGGTCCGATCCTTCTTCCTCATGAATCATCCGGTTCCAGGTTTTGATTCTTTCAGAATCACTGTGTTTGGAATGATAAACAGCCACGCCGGGTCCGAAAGCTTTTTTTAGCCTGGTGATAATCTGTGTGGTAAGGGCGATTTCAGGAAGCAGGTATAGTACCTGTCTTTTTTTTTCAAGAGCCTCCTGAATCAGATGGATGTATATTTCAGTTTTACCACTGGATGTAACCCCGTGTAATAATACTACTTCTGATTGGGAAAATGCCTGCTTAATTTCATCCCTTGCCTTGATTTGAGCATCATTCAGGTTGTTTAGCTCGGGTACGAAATCCGAAGGAACTGTTTTCTTCTGCCTGGTTTTTTTGGTAAGGTTGAGGCGCGCGGGTAAGGCAGCTTTAAATATTTCGCCTTGTGAACACATATAATAGGTGCTCATCCACTGCCACAATTCAAGTTGTGATTCGAGAACCACAGGTTTCTCATCCAGGATTTCCAGAGCCTCCTTTACTTCAATAGAGGGTTTTTCAGTCGATACAGATATAACCAGTCCGGTATATACTTTTTTTTTACCAAACGGAACCATTACCCGCATTCCAGGCCGGATCAAAACATGTTCCGGACTGCGTACGGAATAAGTATACGTGCCAGGCAATGGAAGTGGAAGGAGAACTTGTATATAGCTTATTAGTGTCATCTGATATGAAGCCCGAAGATTTCCGTATTAACGGATAACATCGGCCAACTTCAACAGTTCAGCGTTCACATCTTTATGTAATTTGATGCTCTTACTCAGTGGCACATGAACAATTTCATTATTCACAAGCCCGACCATAATGCTCTTCTGATCATCCAGCAAAGCATTAATAGCGGCAGCACCCATACGGCTTGCTGCAACACGGTCGAATGCAGACGGAGCACCTCCTCTTTGGATGTGTCCAAGAATGGTTGTACGAATGCTTAATTCAGGAAAGTCTTTTTTAACGCGTTGAGCAACAGCATTTGCACCCCCTTCTTCCTCACCTTCGGCAACAATAATAATACTTGATTTCAGTTTGCCCGCCCTTTTGGCCATATGCGCTTTAAGTGCTTCGTATTGATTTTTAACCTCAGGTATCAGAATAGCTTCAGCACCGCAGGCAATTCCGCTTCTTAAAGCAACAAAACCTGCTTCTCTTCCCATAACTTCCACAAAAAAGATGCGTCCATGTGATGAGGCAGTATCGCGGATTTTATCTACAGCTTCAACAACCGTATTCACTGCGGTATCATAACCAATGGTATAGTCTGTGCCGAAGATATCATTGTCAATGGTACCTGGCAAACCAATAATGGGAATATCAAATTCTTTTGACATGATGGAAGCACCGGTAAAAGTTCCGTCACCACCAATTGCAATCAGGGCCTGAATCCCATTTTTAACAAGCTGTTCATAGGCTTTCTTCCTGCCTTCATATTCATGGAATTCCTTACAACGGGCAGTTTTCAGTATTGTTCCGCCGCGCTGGATAATGCCACTCACTGATTGGGAATTCAGCGGTATGATATCGCCTTCGATCATACCCTGATAGCCACGCATGATACCATAAACTTCAAGGTTATGGTAAATACCGGCACGAACAACAGCTCTTACAGTAGCATTCATTCCCGGTGCATCACCACCTGATGTCAGTACCCCGATTTTTTTAATTTCTTCCATTATTGCTGATCTCATTAAAAGGTAAAGTAATGCTTCAAAATTAATTATTTATTGAAGATTTCATTCATGTAATCTGCAAACTCTTCCAGCAACCAACGAGGTGTCGAAGTGGCTCCTGTAATACCAACCGATCTTATGTTGCAGAACCATTGAGGATTGATGTCGGAAGTTTCACTTACAAAATAAGTGAGATCGTTCACTTCCTTACATTTTGAATACAGGAGTTTGCCATTGGAGCTTTGTTTGTAGCTCACAAAGAATACGACATCATGCGCCCTGCAAAACTCTTCCAGCTGTGGAATACGACTTGATACCTGCCTGCAGATGGAATGGGTGCATTTTAGAGAAAATGTTTCCATGCCTGACTCTTTTGCCTTATTCAGCAAGTCTTTCTGCATTTTAAGATATTTATCTGTGCTCATGGTTGTCTGAGCATACAAATGAAGGGGCTTGGAAAAATCGATTTTTCCGAAATCAGCTTCAGATTCGATTACGATTGTTTTGTAATTGGTTTGTCCAGCCAATCCTCTTACTTCTGCATGATCCTTTTTTCCAAAAATGGCAAGCTGAAATTCCTCGGGTGGGATGCTTTCATAGTCCTTTTTTATCTTGCTCTGCAAACGCAGTACAATGGGACAAGTGCCATCGATCAGGTTTATGTTGTTTTTCCGGGCGTATTCATAGGTTTCCGGTGGTTCTCCGTGAGCTCTGATCAATACACTGCAATTTGACAATGTCAGATACTCATCGTAACGAATGGTTTTTAATCCCATCTGTTCAAGTCGAATGATTTCTTTCTGATTATGGACAATTTCTCCAAGACAGTAAAGAACGCCGGTTTGCCGGATAATCTCTTCAGCTTTATTTACTACACGGGTAACACCAAAACAAAACCCGGCTTTTGGATCAATTTCGATTACCATAGGTTTTCATCTTTAGCGACCATAAGTCTCTGAACCAGTCCATTTGTTCCGGCAGTGTCATGGCACTGTTGTCAAGAACGATCGCATCTTCTGCTTTTCTGAGCGGGCTTTCAACACGCGTTTCATCCTCATGATCCCTCATTCGGATGTTTTCAATAATTTCTTCCATGCTTACAGCAATACCTTTTGCTGTCAATTCATTATAACGGCGGATTGCCCTGATCTGCACATCGGCTGTCATAAAAATCTTCAATGCAGCATTCGGAAATACTGTTGAGCCGATATCACGGCCATCCATAACAACCGATTCTCCATGTCCGATCTCTCTTTGCAGGGCAACCATTTTCTGCCTTACTTCTTTAATCTGACTTATTTTACTAACAATGGAAGATACAACTATTCCGCGTATAGCGTCTTCTACATTTTTTCCATTAAGCCAGGTTTCCTGAATGCCTTTTTCAGCGTTGGTCCTGAACTCTATATGAATTTGATCCAGTGAGGCATTCAGCAATTCCGGTATCACTTCATGATCCTTAATCATTTGATGGTTCAGGCAAAATTGGGCAACGGCCCTATACATGGCACCACTGTCAATATACACAAAATCAAGGTCCCTGGCTATCATCCGGGCAAAAGTGCTTTTACCGCATGAGGAATATCCATCCACAGCAATTACAAAAGATTGTTTGGGAGTCATACCAGTTAAAATTTCTTGCTGAATTCGTCGAGGTTCATACTGAATGAAAAATGATTGGTGCCACCGGCCAGATGATAAATGCCGCGGCCATAAGCAACCTTAAATTTCGTGAATTTAAGCCCGATTCCCCACGAAAAACCGACCATACCAGGTTTTGTGCTGATTTTGAGCTCCTGTCTGCGCCGGTAATTATATCCCCCTCTTAATTCAAGGCTTTTGCCAATCTTTAATGTTGTGCCTACTACCATATGCCGCATAAACTGGTCAAAGTATTTATCAAACCCGCTTTTAGATGTAGATTCACTATTAATCAGATCTGATTCATTCTCATCCTCCTCATCAATTGATGATTTATAGGTCAGATCCCATTTTTCAAGATGGTTAAAAATTACATCAAATGTAAATGGAGAATGGGCAAGGCTTTTTGAAAAACCTAATGCGATATTAAACGGGAGCGGTTCCTTTTTATCATTGGCGGTATATGTATTCACTTGCATGCCGGCATTTCGGAATACCAAACCGGCACTGAAATTTTTACCGGGGTTGTGATAGATGAGCCCGATATCTAATGCCAGTGCTGTTGAATTATACAATTCATAATCTGAATATATAGATTTGGCAGTGATACCCAGGGTCAGAAGGCTGTCAATTTTTCTGGAATACATGATGTTAATGGAATAATCTGCTGCACGGAATTTTCCAGTTTTGATTCCGTTTTCATCAGCACCCTGAAAAGTTCCATAATACAAATAATGAATGCCAAACCCCAGATTGCATTTTTGATTTACCTGTGTGGCAGCAGATACATATCCAAAGTTGGCGCCGGCGAAATAATCCACATAATTTAATGTGGCATAATGTTTCATGTTCATCTGTAGCAACGCAGGATTATGGTATGCCAGTTCAGGATCGGTATCGTTTACGGCCACCATGTCTCCTCCAAGCGCGGCTACCCTGGCTGAATTTGTGATTTCAAGAAATTGAAATGCTTTGCCACCAGGCTGTCCATTAATCTTTTCAGGAATGAAAAGGAACGCCATGGCCAGGGTTAGCAGACCTATTGATAATCTGATTATTGAGGTGTTTCTGAAGAACATATGCATGTCAAACGCTCAAATTTAGCAGTTATTATCAACATAATTAGCAAGATGCCCCCGAAAAAGGGTGACATATCTTACCAGGCCAGGCTGGTCGCTGGTTTTGATTTTTGCAGATGTGCAATGCAACCCTCTTTCATAAAAAAGAATTACATTCGTAAGATTGGAATCGTCATTTATGGAAATAACGGAATTATCAGAAAACGATAAAATAATCTTTATTATAAATCCCATTGCGGGGACAAAACAGAAGCGTAATGTTCATGATGCTATTCTGAAAGTGTTTCCTGAAAACTCCTGTGAAGTTTTTTATACGGAATACGGCGGACATGCCCTTGAAATTGCCACCCGGAAAGTTCAGGAAGGTTATAAAAATATTGTTGCCGTAGGAGGTGATGGCACCATTAATGAAGTTGCCTCTGCCCTGGTTAATACAGGCTGTAACCTGGGAATCATTCCTGCCGGATCCGGTAATGGTCTGGCACGCCACTTGGGTATCCCTGTTTCATATGCTGAATCGCTGAAGATTATTCAGAAACCCAAAATACTTGGAATTGATGTAGGCAGTGTCAATAAACGCTACTTTTTCTGCACCTGCGGAACCGGTTTCGATGCAAGTGTGGGAAAACAGTTTGCAATGGATAGTAAAAGGGGAATGCTGAGCTATATACGGGCTACCATTCATGAGTACCTTAAATACTCGCCAAAAACCTATATTCTGAAAACGGAAGGCAAAAAGGTTAAGTTTAAAGCCTTTTTGGTGACGTTTGCAAATTCAGGCCAATATGGCAATAATGCTTATATAGCTCCGAAAGCCGCTATAGATGACGGATTTCTTGATTTATGTGTGTTGCGTCCATTTCCCAAGACTTCTACGATTGAATTGGGTCTCAGGCTTTTTTTTAAAAACATCGATCAAAGCCCCTATCTGGAGTTGATGAAGGTTAAAAAGGCCACTTTAAAAAGAAAGAACAAGAAAAAAATTACGCTTCATCTCGACGGAGAGCCGGTGACCAGTGATGGAAAGTTAAAGATCAAGGTCCTCCCGGCCGCATTAAACGTGATGGTGCCGCAGGAAAAAGAACCTAAAAAGCGCCTGAGAATTAAGTTGTAATCTGAAATTCGAATAGTTCCGCAATTTTCCGGGACAGTTTGTTTTTTACTTCCGTCATGTCAGCGGTTCTGCCTGTTTCTTTTTCAATGGAAGTAACTCCTTTATCCGTGAAACCACAGGGATTGATGTATGAAAAATAGTCAAGGTTGGTGTTTACGTTCAGAGCAAAGCCGTGCATGGTCACTCCTCTGCTGATTTTGACGCCCATGGCGCAGATTTTATTCGTGCGGTTATGAGTACTGTTTATCCAAACGCCGGTAGCACCTTCCAGTCGGGTAGCATGAATATCATAATCTTTAAGAAACTCAATGATGGATTCTTCGAGTAAATCAATGTATTTTTTAACACCGTAGCCTTTTTTATCCAGGTCAAAAATGGGATAGCCAACCAGCTGGCCTGGACCATGATAGGTAATATCACCACCGCGATCAATCTTATAAAACGTGGCTCCAATGGATTCAAGAAATGATTTATTGATGAGCAGGTTGTTTTCTTTGCCGCTTTTTCCAAGGGTAAACACATGCGGATGTTCTACAAACAAGAGACAAGGTATTTCCGGGTTATCCGTTCTGTTTAGCTTTGATTCAATTATTCTGTCCTGAACAGACTGCTGATAATCCCATGTTTCTTTATAATCCCTGATTCCCAGGTCGGTGTATTTGAGAAGATCCATAATATTGGTATTAATGATGATAAAATAAAATTTGAGTTTCGGCAATGATTCATAATGACTTCTTTATTTGAAATTGTATGCTTGCAGCATACCTTATTTTTTAACACAAAGGACTCCAAGGATTCACTAAGATCTCGAAGAATTAAGAACGCAAAGGCCACCTTCGCTATGCTCAGTAGTTTCCAAGAAATACCGCAGGTATTTCCCCTTTGTGTTCTTAGTGACGCTTTACCTTCTTGCTCTTCGTGTTAAAATCAACACCCACACACACATAGTCCTCAGCCTTAAATCTCTTTTGCATCTTTCGTGATACTCATAAAATAAAAAAAGGTTGTTGACATATACAACAACCTTTTTTATAGAGTGCCAAAAAATTACAGTTGTTTTATCTTAATATTTCTGTACCAAACGTCATCACCGTGGTCCTGAAGTGAAATATATCCTTCAGTGGCTACATTGACCCAATTGGGATTGTAATCGGGAAATTTGCTTCCGGCAACCAGCTTGTTCCATTCCGGAGTCCACAAGTGGTATTCCAATACCGTAACCCCATTTTGAATATGCCATACAGAACCTTTATAAACTTTGATTTCTGCAGTATTCCATTGTCCGGCAGGTTTTGCATTCTGAGGAACAGCGGGTATCAGATCATATAATGAACCGGCTTTCCTGTTCCCATCTTTTCCTGCCTGTGCATCGGGGTGATGTTCATTGTCAAGAACCTGCATTTCAGGAGCAGTCATCCAGATGGCATTAAATTTCGGGTCTTCCTGACCTAAATAAAATATACCGCTGTTACCGCCTTCGGAAATTTTCCATTCCAGTTTCAGGTGAAAGTTGGAAAATTTCTGTGCAGCATAAATGATATCTCCTCCGGAAGCACCGCCGGCTTCACCGCGACCAGAACCATTGCACTTAAGATCGCAACTGTCAATGATCCATCCTCCTGCCGGAAATGAGTCTTTCAGATATCCTCTCCATCCGTCAAATGTTACGCCATCAAACAGCAGCTTAAAGCCTTCGGCAATTTCTGCTTCCGTTAATTTGTTATTCATATCTGTTGCTGCTAATGTATCGGTTTTTAAAGAGTCTGAATTTTTTCCGGATGATTTACAGGAATGGAAAATAGGACTACTCGCAAGGAATATCCCCAACAAAATAAATAAAAATGATTTTTTCATGGTTTTTAAATATTGGTCAATACTGGTAATCAAACGGGCATGGCAGGCAAGCTCCAGCCATTCCTGTATGTATGTTTTATGAGTTCTGCAGCAAATGCTTTTGCGGGTATCGGATCAGTCCATTTTCTGTTAAATGTGGGATGCCCGTTATGGATGGAAAACTTATCCTCCATTACAATTTTTATGATGTCATGATCACTTAAATTGGTGAATTGCATTTTGGAGCCATCCCAGTGCAACTCTTTGTTCAGACCTTGCAGGCGAACAGCCAGCACACCCATCACAACCATTTCGTTGAAAGGGCCTGCTTCCTTGAAGTCGCTTGACAATTCAACACGACTTTCCGGAGTTTGCTTGCATGCATTTACCCAGTCCATTTCGTGGCTGACATCAACACGTCTCAGGGTTTTGGGGACAACGGGTTTTTTCCCGGACAAAAACCATGGATTTCTGCCGTAGCATCCGCAAATCAGCGTGTCTTTTGACCCATGGAATATGACACCGCCTCCCTGATCATTCATGTCTTTGCCTTCAGGCCATCCGTTAGGGAACAAAGGTTTAATACCCCCATCCGTCCAGGTAACCTCAACTTCAGGGAATTTAACTTTATCAGTTTTCAGACCCTGTCGTGCCGGGAAAGTATAACGTACATATTCAGCGTTAGGAGCACAATCGGTCAGAAGTAACGTAGAATTGCCCTGTACCCTTGTAGGATATTGTAATCTGAGTCCTTTAAAAACCGGATGAAGGATGTGGCATGCCATATCTCCTAAAGCACCGGTTCCAAAATCCCACCAGCCTCTCCAGTTCCAGGGGTGGTAAATGGAATTATAGGGACGCATCGGAGCAGGGCCAATAAAAAGATCCCAATTCAGCGTTTCCGGAACCCAATGACCCTGTTCGGGGCGGTTGAGGCCCTGAGGCCATATGGGACGGTCGGTAAAAGCTTCAACCTTCCTTATTTCTCCGATCTCCCCATTCCAGATCCATTCGCAAGTTTGCCGGACACCTTCTTCAGAGCTTCCCTGATTTCCCATCTGGGTGGCTACTTTATATTTGGCAGCCAGTTGGGTAAGCAACCGCGATTCATATACTGAGTGGGTTAAAGGCTTCTGAAGGAATACATGTTTGCCCATTGTTATTGCCGTGGCAGCAATGATGGCATGCGTGTGATCAGCGGTAGCAATAATTACAGCGTCAATGGATTTGCCCATTTCCTCGAACATCAAACGCCAATCCCAATATCTTTTAGCATTTGGATAAGCTTCAAATACACCTTTTGAATACTCCCAGTCAACATCGCACAATGCAACGATATTCTCCCCGGTGATGGCCCCCAGATTGGAATTTCCCATTCCGCCAATACCTACCGCGGCAATATTCAATTTGTCGCTTGGGGTTTTGTGACCCAAACCACTGACGACATGACTCGGAATAATCGTAAATACGGCAGCAGCTTTGGCTGTATTGCCTAAAAATGCCCTGCGACTGATCCCTGATTTTTTTTCATCGTTCATAACAATGTATTTTAAATTTTGAAGGTCTATAGCAAGTAATGAATAACCTAAACCAATATTACAAGAATAAAGTTATGATAAGGACTTGAAATACCATTCACTGAACAGCAATTGATCCGGAAAATCAGACAATTTCTTTTTTATCGTTATCCCAGAATACTTTGCGGTTTTCAAGGAAGGCTTTTGTGGCCATATGCGCACTGATGCCTTCCTGAAAAGCCTGGTCAATATCGCAGCTGGGCTGGATTCCTGCTCTGATACAGTTGATCCATTCCCTGATGTGTAAGTGTGTGGTATCTACTCTTTTGCCATCCCGATAGGTATACAGTAAGCCTCTGCTTGCAAAATATTGTTCAGTGGCAGTAACAAAGCCATCTGCCTCCTTTTGCCCCGGGGTAAAGGAATATATCGGAGTGCCCGGATCGATGAGGCCTTTTTTTATTTTATCCTTAAAACGGGTAGAATCACGGTCTGCAAAAATCACCAGCCGGTCACTCACCTCCATGTAGGCATCATGCCCCATAATTACTTTTCCGCGTGATCTCCCGCTTGCAAGTGTTGCGCTGTATAAAAATGAAAGGTCTTTTTCGGGAAATTCCATAACAACCTGCATTACATCAGGCACGGTTCTGCCATCCTTAAAGAAATAGATTCCTCCGGATGAAGTTACGCTGCCGGGGATCCCCAGACTCAGGATCTGGTTCATGGCATCATATTCGTGGGTAAGGAGATCTCCGTTTAAGCCGGTGCTGTAATCCCACCAGCAACGCCAGCGGAAAAACCGTTCCAGGCTGAAATCATGATATGGAGCCTTTCCAAGAAACTGCTTCCAGTCGATGGTGTTTTGGTTGGCCTGAGGGTGGATATCATATACCCAGGCTCCATTTGGGTCGTTCCGGTTGGTACATACTTCAATGAGATTCACCTTTCCAAGGATATTTTCTTCAAAGGCCTCCTTTGCTTTGATATAGCTTTCTGTTTGTCTTCCCTGGTGTCCTAGCTGAAATACAATACCCTTTTCTTTGACAACCTTTACCAATTCATAGGTTTCAGGAACAGTCCAGCTTACAGGCTTTTCACAATACACATGCTTGCCTCTTTTTGCAGCTTCAATGGCCATGGTAGCATGCCAGTGATCGGGCGCTGCAACAATAACCGCATCAATATCCGGGGCATCGAGCAATTCAGTATAAGTCGAATAAATTTTAGGCCTTTTGCCCATTTTACCACCGGTCTTTTCACGATTTACGTTGGCAGCAGCATCTGCGGCAGCCTGAGCGTATACCGTAAAAATATCGCATACTCCGTTTATTTCGATATGAAGCTGTTCCTGCTCCATGTATGACTGATAATTCGTATTCAGTATGTTTTTTCTATGATCTTCCATTTGCTCATCAATCCACGACGGTTCAGGAAAACCTGCAGCACGCATGAGTTGTTTTCCGCGGATGCCAAAGCCAATGATTCCCAATCTGATTGGTTTGCCATCTTTAATGGTTGGAGCCAACTCTACCGGTTGGGATGTGAGGTTAATAACCTCCCGCATCTGTCGGCGATAGTTTTCTTCAATTTTGTTCTTTCGAAACCATGCATATGAAAATGCACCCAACACAGGAATTGCAGCCAACCCTTTAATTAAATCACGCCGTTCGATCTTATGGGGATGGGTGGAAACAGTGCTTTGCTGATCCTTTTTATTTTTCATATCTGCAGTTTACTGATTTTATGATTTCTTTCTGAAGAGACGGTCTATCCCAAAGATATGGCCGGTGGGGAAAGCCAGCAATAATGCCATTGTGAAGATCTCTATCAGCGTTTTATTGACCCATAAATAACTTCCTTCCTGGGGCATGATATAGGTTACATTTGCCAGGGGAGGGTGGGATAAGAAATAAAATGTCAGCAATATCATGCCGAAGCACAGGGCAAGTTGTGTAAAAAGGCCCAGAATCAATCCCAATCCGATAAAAGTAAGCCCCCATTTATTCAGGAAATCAACGACAGCCACAACGTGCTCATTCATGGCCAGATAGGTAAATACTCGTGCCATAAGCCCTTTGGAGTCCATCAGATATCCCACAGACGACCAATCAGCGTTTGCTATTTTGGTAATTCCTTCATAAAAAAAGTACCACCCAATGATGATCCGCAGTGCTACTAAAAAAAAGGTTTGTGTATTGGAGTATTTGCAGGTTTTTTCTTGATACACCATGTTTTTCATTTTAGGTATACCAAATCTAAAAAAACTTTCAGCAAATTATCCTGACTGTTGGTATTTCCTTGAACGAACTTTGTAACTATTTTCTTCCTAAATACTGTAACATGCCGTTGATAAAAGTGAGCGGATGAACAGGGTTTCCCGGAATATACAAATCGACCTTGTATTTTTCAAGAAACGAACGATCCAATGCGTCACTGTCCCGGAAAATTCCGCCACTTATGGCATCGGTACCGGCAAGGATAATGATCTTTGGATCGGGGATGGCATCATAGCAGATTTGTAAGGGCTCTGCCATATTTTTAGTGATAGGGCCGGTAATTACAAGGCCATTTGCATGCCGCGGCGATGCAACAAAATCAATACCGAACCGGCCGATATCAAAATTCACATTGCCTGAGGCATTCAATTCCCATTCACTGCTATTATCACCGCCTGCAGAAACCTGTCTGAGCTTCAACGAATTTTTAAAATACTTACGGATTTCTTTTCTAACCTGATCGGCACGAATTTCAACCGGACCATTCTGTTCCGCGGCAATGATTAATTCACTTCTTTCAGCAGTTGATATTTTATAGTCCTTTGTGAAGGTGAATATGTCCGGGAATCGTTGCTGACATTCACCGCAAAAAACGCACTTGCCCATATCAATAGATAATGGCCCGGTTCCGATGGCCCCGGTAGGACAAATTTCTGATATTTGATTTTCATCTGCCCCGTTTTTTATCCGGTTTATCACCGGACGTCCTCTGAAAATACCGGGGACCCCAACGGTGGTAACATCCGGAATATATTGTTTTCCCTGATGAAACAATATTTTAAGGTCGGAAAATATAGATGCTGTGCGAATATTTAGTTTCATAGATCTTCAATTATAAATCGTGACCACAATAGCTCAGGTCAAAACTTTTATTACAAATCGGGAAATCGGATATATCGTTGTTTCTTACTGCCAGCGCCAAAGCAAGCCAGTTATGAAGCGACGGGTCCTTTACCTTATACAGAACGAGATTTCCATCTTTATCCGTAATGCCGCAATGACAAATTTCTCCCCGCCAGCCTTCGCATAATGAAAGGACAAAAGAATCAGGCGCCGGGTTGTTCATTTCAGCAGCAGCCACGGTAGCTGGCACCCGATTGACCAGGTCGCGGACATATTTAATCGACTGGCTGATTTCCTGTTTGCGGATCTGTGTTCTGGAATATACATCACCATGGTGCTTGATAATAGGCTGATGAGGAATTTGACCATAACGCAGATACGGATGCGTCCATCTGATATCTCTGATCAGACCAGTAGTGCGTGCAACCATTCCAACAGCACCAATACTTTCCACCTGATGTTGTGTAATGGTTCCGGTTCTTTCAAGACGGGCCAAAACACTGGGCAGGGTTTTCATCCGTTGATACATCTCGTTAAAATCGGGTTCAAAAGCATCAAAAAGTCGATTTATAGCGTCTGCAACCTCATTGGTAATCGGAAATGTATTTCTTCCCGGCCGGATCAGACTTTTACCAAGGCGATTTCCGCACCAAACTTGAAAGGTATTGATGACGGGAGTTCTCAGACGACCGAAAACAGAACTTCCAAGTTGATAAGCTATGTCTGTGCAAATGGCACTTAAATCACCCGTATGGATGGCAATTCTCTGCAATTCAGATGCAACAGTGCGTGCATGAAGGATATCATCTGATGCGGTATAGCCACATAAGGATTCCCACAGATTGGCAAATGCATTGGTATGATCCACTACGGTATCTCCTGCAATACTTTCTGCCAGTATTGTTTTTTGCAACGGTGTTTTGAGTTTCAGCATCTGACTTTCCACACCCCGGTGCTGATAACCCAGTTGAATTTCAAGATGAAGTATTTGTTCGCCATTGCAGATGAACCTGAAATGTCCGGGCTCAATAATTCCGGCGTGAATCGGGCCTACGCCTACTTCATGCAATTCTTCACTTTCAATCTGGTAAAAAGGATAATTTGCAATATCGCTTTTCGGATTGCTGCGGTTAACTGCATACCGGATTGGCTTAAGCCATGGATGATCGGAATATGAAATTCCGGTATTTTCATGAATTTCTCTTTCAAAAGCGTGAAATGACAAATGCCGGGCCGAAAACGACGGCAATTTTACCTGCGGATCGTTTTTTACATCTGATGCGGAAATATACACATGCCCGGTGGTATCATCTGCGATACAGCAGAAAAGCCTGATAGATGGATTTCCTGCAAGGGCAAAATAATTAACACAATGAAAATAGATATCGCCGACCATATGGGTATTCATCTCCAGAAATTCCTCATAAGGCAGTACCGGAATGTCTGATAGAGGTATGCGTTGATTATTCTTTACTTTTACTGCGTGCATCATAATCTCATTATTTAGGCAATGAACGGATGGCCCCCTCTATTAAGGATACCATTTCTGCAGGTGGATTCAATCCCAGATATACTACCAAAGCTAAAAGAATAAACTGGCTGAGTGATTCTGAAACAGGGATGTTTTCCAGATGGCTGTCGTCAAAATCCACAGGTTTAACGAAGAGCATTTTAAATACATTTTTACCAAAAGCCCAGATGATTACAGTGAGCAAAATCATCACAATGACCATCACCCATAAATAACCTGAACTGAAGAGCGATTTAAACACCAGGAATTCACTGACAAACATTCCTGATGGAGGCATGGCTGTTACGATGAAAAAGGCAAAAAGCAATACCAAAGCACCGGCAATGTTATATTTCCAGTAATGCCCGATGTCGTAAACACTTTTGCTTCCATATACGCGATAAATCTGACCAAACTGAAAAAACAAGGCGGGTTTGGCAAATGAGTGCAACACCAGATGCAGAATGGCAGCATAATATCCGACTCCTCCGGCAGCAATTCCAAGCATCACAATGCCCATATGCTCAAGGCCTGAATAAGCCATCATGCGCTTGATATTTTTCACCCGCACCATATAAACAGTGGCAACAAATACGGACAGAATCGCTGAGATCAGAACAATTTTATTGGTCCAGGCAAATATCCCGGTGTGACTTGTTACTTCATAAAACCTGAAAATTCCTATGAATCCCACGTTCATCAACACACTTGCAAGAATAGCAGCCGATGGGTATGGGGCTTTATCTTTGGCGTCGATCCCTGCAGTATACATGGGAACAAGTCCGGCTTTGGCTGTAAATCCTGTGAAAACAAACAGAAATGCAAGCTTGAGCCAGAAAGGACTCAACTTTGGTGCATTTACGGAAAGCGTTCTATAAAACAAATCATTGATGCCCTGCTGTTGCACGGCCAATGTTACAAACAGGATTCCGATAAAAACTAGGGTGATACTGATGGAACATATGAAAATATACTTCCAGGTGCCTTCGAGTGTTAATTTGCTTCTTCTGTGGTAAATTAGCGCTGATGCACTCAATGTGGTTATTTCCACAAAAACCCAGGTGATGCCCATATGATTCGACAGATATGCTGCACTGATAGAGGCTATCAGCATTACAGTAGCTGCGTAATACATACCCATTTCCCTTGGCTTGTAAGGGTGCTTGTAGAAATAGATGAAGCTGTGATAAAATACCGGAATGCTGATAATACTGATGACCAGAAGAAACAGACTGGCCAGGGAGTCAGAAGTAAAATAAAGAAACTGTGTTTGATCCGGATGCAGATATTCATATATGGCAAATGAACATTGCAGGAGACAAAACAGCACAGACAGTGATACTCTGATTAAATGGCTTCTTCCGAAAAAGAAGGCTATACTGATGAGTAATGAACCGCTTAAATATATTCCTATCATGGTTGAAAAAGATTCAGTCTTTTAAATTTCTTAACTGTTCTACATCCTGTTCTTCAAAGACGTCGCCAATTTTATCGGCAAAGAGTCCCAGCAATATCACACTGACAAAAATATCCAGAAGAATGCCGATATTCACAAGCATGGGCATTTCACTGCCCACAGCGAGGGAAAGAACAAACACCCCGTTTTCAATGATCAGAAAGCCCATCACATGCGTGATGATCTTACGGCGGGTAATGATGATATATAATCCGGCAAACAGGGCAGATAGCGCAACAATGAAAAAGATCTTCCGGACATGTGTGTCTGTAATTGCATTTGCCAGAAAGAATGAACCCAGTATGATGACCGTAACTACAACTACAGACACAAAATTGGAAACATAAGGCTCTGCTTCACGGGTTATTTTATTCCGGTCGAGTATGTATTTCAGAAAAAGGGGAATCGCAATGGCTTTGATGATGATGGTTTCCAGCAATACAAAGATGAGGTTCACCAGATTTATTTCAATCAACTCAACAAATGCAACTCCAAACAACAATATGCCCTGAAAAGCGATAATTCTTATATACGTCATCATCCTGTTTGCCATGGACAGGTATATAAGGCTAATGGTAAATGTGATCAGTAAAAGATTTATCATGCCAATAAGTTTTAAATGATATTACCCATCACCAGCAATACGCCCAGAAATACCAGCAGGGATATGGAGGTGAACATCAGGATAAATTGTGGATTATGGTTGATGCGAAAACGTGCTGCAAAGGATTCAACTGCGCCAACAATCATGGCAAATAGTACCTGTACAGCAATGAATATGGGAATGGAATAGTACCACTGATAACCTGGTGTTAAAAAGAAATTAGCAATAATGGCCCCATACATCGCAAATTTCAGATTGGTAGCATACAGAATCAATCCCATATCAAATCCGCTGTTGTCCAATACCATCACCTCATGTACCATGGTCAGTTCCAGATGGGTTTTGGGATCATCCACCGGCATGCGGCTGTTTTCTATCAGCGCAATCGTTACGAATACGAAAGATGCGAGAGCTCCCAGACCATAGGTGATATAGGATCCATAATGCAAAGCTGCAAAAATTCCTGCAAAAGAAGTGTGTCCGGTCAGCAGGCAAAAAGATCCCATAAGGATAAAAAAGGCCGGCTCCATGAGCATGGAGTAGAGCGCTTCCCGACTGGCCCCCATGCCTTCAAAACTGCTTCCTGTATCCAGAGCGGCAATGATCATAAAAAATTTGCCCAACGCAAGGGCGTATGCAAAGAATACAAAATCACCGTCGAATGAAAGAATTCCTTTTTGATTTCCAAACGGTATAAAAAGAATGGCCATGATAATGCTTGCCATATATATTGTGGGAGCTATCTGGAAAATAAAGCTGCTGGTTTTGCTATAAACAGAGCCTGTACGTAACGATCTGTAAATATCCTTCATAGGTTGCAGAATTCCAGGTCCTTTCCTGCCGGAAAAGATACTTTTTGTCCGGATGATGATACCGGTGAAGAAAAAGCTGGCAGTTATCATGAGTATAATACCTAATAGATGCATATTACAGTTGTTTAAGTATTTCAATGAGATTTGAAGCTGACCGTATCATGAATGGAATGGCAATGCATATTCCAATGAAAACCACGCCATAAAGCACATAAAATTGAACACTTCCATTTTGGAGGAACTTAAATCTGCTCAAAAACCACCGGAGGTTCCTTGTGGGCCAATCTACCAATTTGGCTTCCAGCTTATCGTAGAAGTGCGACTCGGAATACATGGGCCTGGGAATAATGGAAGTGATAGAATTTTCAGTTTTTTTCACCTCAAAAACAGGTTTGAGCATTTTTACATAAGGCCTTACAAAAGATGTTGCCGTGTATTGAATTTTTGGCGAACTGGCAGTATAACCACATCCCCAGGTAGGACCGTAAGACTCGGATTTGTATTGCAGGAGCCTGCGGGCCAGAAAGAGAAGGGCTGTCAATAACACGAACGACCATGCTGCCAGGCTTATATTTTGCATCAGGTCGGGCAGGTGGTTGAATTCTGTTGTTATTGGTACAGAAATAAATTCGGCAACCGGGTTTTTCAGGAAGTTGATAAAAAGTTTCGGGAACAGGCCAATGCAAAAGATAAGAAACGCAATCATATACAATGGAATGAGACCACCTCGTTCCATTTCCTGCGGAGCATGGTTTGAATGGTCACGACTTGTTCCAAGAAATATAATTCCAAAAGCTTTTGTAAAGCACAGAATGGCCAGTCCGCCTGTTAACGTAAGTCCTGCAACAGCCAGGATAATGGTAAGGGGTGTCTGGTTTTGCGCTATAGCGGTTAATAATCCTGAATAAATGAGAAATTCAGAAACAAATCCGTTCAGCGGAGGCAGGCCGCAGATAGCTGCCGCAGCAATCAGAAAGGCAACGGCAGTATAGGGCATTTTATGGATGAGTCCGCCCATTTTGTCCATCATGAGTGTTCTGACGCTATGCAGGATGTTTCCTGAAGTATAAAATAACATGGATTTGAACAGGGAGTGGTTTAAAACATGCAAAAGCGCTCCTGCATAGCCTGCAAAAGCCATTAATGAGTTGTTTAGCCCGCTTCCAATGGTCCCAATACCTATTCCGATACCAATGATCCCGATATTCTCAATGCTGTGGTATGCCAGCAGGCGTTTCAGATTATGCTGCACAATGGCCAGCATCACACCATACACACTTGAAATTACAGATATGATAAGAATTATATATCCAATGGTAAGATGGTTTTCAGGTGTCAACAGGATGATACGCAGAATACCATAGATCCCTGATTTGATAATAACCCCCGACATTATGCCTGATACATGCGAGGGAGCAGCCGGATGGGCATAGGGAAGCCAGGTGTGAAAAGGAACAAATCCGGCTTTAATGCCAAAACCTATGAAAAATACAATAAAGAGAATCAATGAAGCATCGTTTCCTGCGGAAAGACAATAGGAGCGTAGGGCATTGAAATCGAGGGACCCGGTTTTGGAATACAACCATACAAATCCAGTGGTTAGAAATATGATACTAATGTGCGACTGGATCAGGAAATTCATTCCAGCCTTCAGGGTATCCATTTTCTGATGATCATAAATCACCAGAACAAATGCGCTCAGGGCCATCAATTCCCATGCACAGAGAAAAGCCATGCTGTTCTGGATGGTAAATATTGCTATAAGAGCTGCATGATTGATGATATAGGATGCAAAATGAAGGCTGAGGTCGGAGGATCTCCCCTGTGTGTGTTTCAAATAGGCCTTGCCATAAAGGATTCCTGTAATTGCCGTGAAGTTTGTGAGCAGTACAAACCAGGCTGAAACAGCGTCAAGCCGCAGCGCAATCTCCCCGAATCTAAGACCACCATAGAGAATTTCAGTGTAGGCATTCCCATTCAATGCATTTACGGCAATCCATGAACTGATAACAGCATTTACCAGAACACCGGCAGCTGCAACAGTCCCCTTCCATGAAGTACGAACCATGATGGTAAGGACCCCGAATACAATCACCGATATCAGAAAAACAAAGCTCATAGGCTTATATCACTTTAATAAGTGACAATACCAGCAAAATGATCATAAACATCAAACCATATAAGACATATAGCTGGATTTTGCCGTTATGAATAAATGTAAAAAAATTGAATATCCTTAAAAACTGCTTGATGACCGGATCTAAAATCCGCGTTTCAAAAAATTCCAGATAGTATGATGCATAAGTTCTGGCTGAAGGAAATATGGATTCGGTCTGCAGTTCCCTGAATTTCTTGTTTTCAATGGTAATAAAACCAAACAGTTTAGCAAGACTTTTTGAAAATGACTTGCCTGTATATTGCAGGGTTGGCTTTGGAGCGATATAGCCGCAACCCCATGTGGGTTGAATTGCTGAAGTTTTATCACGTGTAACCATCTTTCTGATCAGCCACAACAAGCCAATAATACCTATAAGGATCAGAGAAGACCTTCCAGCCATGGTAAGAATATCAGCCGTTTTGGAAACTGCCAGATCGATGGATGAGAATCCGGAAGACTGAATTACAATGGTCAGCCCACGAAGAATCAGCTGTGGAAAGAGTCCGATAAACACCATCATGGCAATGATCAGCATCACAGGTATCTGCATGGTCCATGGCGCCTCAGCCGGTTTATGATGTTGTTCAGTTCGGGGTTCACCCAGGAAAATCGTACCAAACGCTTTTGTAAAAGCAAGCATGGATACGCCACCTGCCATTGAAAGAATTGCGGTACTGATGATCATCAGCAGGCTCATAGCAATATCCTTTTGTTTCAGGGTTTCCAGAAATCCGGAGTAAATCAGAAACTTGGAAATAAAGCCGTTAAACGGCGGAATACCTCCGATGGCCAATGATCCGATTAAAAAAGCAGCCGCTGTGATCGGCATAAAGCGGATGAGTCCGCCGAGCAACTCCATATTCCGCGTATGCGTTTGCAGGTAGATGTTACCTGATCCAAAGAATAACAATGATTTATATAAGGAGTGGTTCAGAACATGCAGGAGTGCAGCCGAAAACCCGAGTGTTGAGATCCACTGGTTGCCCAGTGCTTTACCAATAAGGGCCATGCCGATTCCCATGCCAATGATGCCGATGTTTTCTGAAGTACAAAAAGCAAGCATCTTCTTAATGTCGCGATGTACAGAGGCATTCAGGATGCCATATAAAGCTGTGGCAGAAGAGAGGATGACAAGAACAATTCCGACGGTCATGAGATGATCTCCGATATGTATAAAAACCCTGAGGATCCCATAAATACCCATTTTAACAATGACGCCCGACATCACGCCTGAAACATGCGAGGGAGCAGCAGGGTGTGCATAAGGGAGCCAGGTATGCAGGGGAATAAAGCCAGCTTTGATTCCAAATCCCAAAAAGAAGAGCAAAATAGTCCAGTAATCCCCGCTGGTTTCCAGGTATTGGAAAATTCCTGTGAAATCAGTGGTCTGCTGTGCTATAAATACCCGGATAAAAGCAATGGTAAGTAATGCAACACCCAGGTGCATTTGAATCATATAATTCAATCCGGCTTGCAGGGTGTTGGCCTTGCTGTGATCGAACATCACCAGCATCAGCGATGAAAGGGTCATGATCTCCCAGGCTATCAGAAAGGCAAAGCCGTTTTGAAGCATGCATACCCATAACATGGAAATGTGAAAAATCACAAACATGATCCAGTGCAGACTGATATCATTTTTCATCGACTGGTATGCCTTCATGTATCCTGAACCATACAACACCCCGTTAAACATGGTGATATTGATAATCAGGATAAACCAGGCAGAAAGCGGATCTATCTGCAGCCTGATGATTCCAAATGTAAGACCCCCATTGAATTCATAAAGGAACTCCGAACCACCCAATGCCTGTATTGCAGGAACTGTTGTAATAATTGCATTTAAGGCGATAACAATCAGCGCTGTCAGGGATTTCCATTTCGATGGCAGCAGGGATATCAAAAGTACGGAGAGTCCAATGATAATGGAAGTACCGATAACCACTAATTCAGCATTCATGATGTAAAAAACTCAAGCGCAAATGTAACTTTTTTGCGATAAAAGAGAAGAATGAAACCGTTTTTTTAAAAAGGCGAATCTTATGGAATCCTTTCAATCCGGGCTCCCAATGCCTTTAAACGTTCATCAATGCGTTCATAACCACGATCTATCTGGTCAATATTATGAATTATGCTGGTGCCGTTGGCAGACAAAGCGGCAATCAGTAAGGCGACTCCGGCACGAATGTCAGGCGAAGTCATGGTGGTCGGGCGAAGCCTGATCTGGTGGTCCAGACCATACACACTGGCACGATGCGGGTCGCATAGAATTACCTGCGCGCCCATTTCAATGAGCTTGTCGACAAAAAAGAGGCGGCTTTCAAACATTTTCTGATGAATCAGCACGTTTCCTTTTGCCTGAGTGGCGATCACCAAAATCACACTGATCAGGTCGGGGGTAAATCCGGGCCATGGTGCATCATCAATGGTAAGTATGGAGCCATCTATAAAGGTGTCCACCTGGTAATGTGCGTTGGCAGGAATGTAGATGTCGTCATTTACCTGCTCGAACCTGATTCCCATCCGCCGGAATACAGAAGGGATGAGACCCAGATTTTTCCAGGAAACATTCTTTATGGTGATTTCAGATTGCGTCATCGCTGCCAGTCCAATAAAGGATCCTATTTCAATCATATCCGGCAGCAGGGTGTGTTCGCATCCCCGAAGCTCCTGAACCCCTTCAATGGTGAGCAGGTTCGATCCGATGCCTGTAATGCGGGCGCCCATACGGTTCAGCATATGGCATAGTTGCTGAATATAAGGCTCGCATGCAGCATGATATATGGTTGTTTTACCTTCTGCAAGGACAGCTGCCATGACAATATTAGCAGTCCCCGTAACCGAAGCTTCCTCCAAAAGCATGTCACAACCCTTTAACCGGGTAGCATGCAGTTTATAGAACTCTTCGGTAAATTCATAGTCAAACGAAGCACCCAGATTTACTAAACCGTTGATATGGGTGTCCATTCTTCTCCGTCCTATTTTGTCGCCACCGGGACGGGGAATGTATCCTTTGCCAAATCTTGCAAGCAAAGGACCAATGATCATTAACGACCCGCGAAGACTGCTGCTGCGCTTTTTGAAGTCTTCAGTGAGCAGATAGTCCATGTTGATTTCTGATGCCTTGAAAGTGCATGAATTACGGGTTGGGCGTGTTACCAGAACACCCAGCGACTGCACCAGTTCAATCAGGTTATTGATATCCAGGATATCCGGAAGATTATGAATGGTGACTTCTTCGCCTGTAAGCAGTGTAGCACATATTACCTGCAGGGCCTCGTTTTTTGCGCCTTGCGGAACAATCTCACCTTTAAGCGGAAGGCCTCCGGTAACTCTGAAAGAAGTCATTCAATAGGTGGATTACATGTTTTTTTTACGTTGTTGCTGCATTTGCATGCGCTTGCGCTGTTGTAGCTGCTGCTGCTGTTGTTGTTTGCCTTTCTGGAAGTCTTTCTGTTCGCTGAGCTTCACCCCTTCTTTAACTGATAATTTTTTACCGGATAATTCATACAGGTCATTGAAGATAATCTCATCGGTAACAGAATCCCTGTTCCATGCCAGATAAGATTTTTTCATATGATTGGCAATCAGGCGGGTCAGCGTATCTTTATCGTCGCCATCCGGAAGCTTCAAAGCCTCCTTAATCAGAATTTCAACAATATGCCCATAATGACGATAACGAATATCAGAATCGGTATAGTTGACTCTCCGGGGTTTCTCCATAAATTCCTCAGGTTGCGGTATTTCATAAGGAAAGTCAATATCCAGCTTGAAATCGGCCATGATGGCCAGGTGATCCCAAAGTTTATGTTTAAAATCATTGATGTCGCGCAAATGGGGGTTCATATTGCCCATAATGATGATGACAGCTTGCGCCAAACGGTTTCTGTCTTCCCGGTCGGGTATAGATAAGATGTGTTCTACCATCTTCTGGATGTTCCTTCCGTATTCAGGCAGAATGAGTTTGTTCCGACTGGTATTATAATCGTATTCCATAAAAAATATTTTTGACAAAGCTAAGGTAAAAATTTAATTCCAGGTGATGTTAGCGGTTGCAAAAAATGAATTCCACTGTTGATCTAGTCTGTAATAATTCTGAGCTTGGCAAACTTTAGCAGCAACTGTTTTTCTTCATTGATATCCTGAAAGAAAACCGTCGCCTTCCTGTTTGGTGAACTGCCTTCGATGTGAATGACTTTGCCGATTCCAAAGCTGGCATGTTCTACTTTCATGCCACCCTGAATGCGTTCGGGATCGTCTGGTTTAAAATTGGCATCTGGCTGCCGGGCGACTACAGTCTTTTTTGGTATCAACATCCTGCTTTTGACAGGACTTCCAGATATGCCAGCAGATCCGCTATTGTTTGAATAATGATTGAATTTTGCGGCAGGTTGTTCCTCGTCACTTCCGGAATTTTCAAAATCGTAATGCGTTTTACGACTCGAAGGTTCAGGGGGCAATTCGAGAAATTTAAGGTCAATATCACGCAAAAAGCGACTGGGTTGACAAACAGTGGGTGTTCCCCAGCGGAATCGGTTCTGTGCATATGTGATATACACCCTCTTTCGGGCACGGGTGATGGCTACATAAAAGAGCCTTCTTTCTTCTTCCATCTCTTCCGGCGACTCAAATGACATGCGTGAAGGAAACAATTCTTCTTCAACACCGACAATGTAAACATTATTGAATTCAAGTCCCTTTGCGGCATGCATGGTCATGATGGTTACCTTGTTCCGGTCGTCGTTTTTATCATTGTCAAGGTCCGTAATCAGCGATACGTTTTCCAGATAATTCGCTATTGCGGCAGGCTCGTTGTTATTCATCGCCGTATCGGTAAAATCCTTAATACCGTTCAGCAATTCCTCGAGGTTTTCATATCTGCTTTTTTCTTCGGGCGTGTTTCCGTTATACAAATCCCTTTTTATACCGGAGGTAATGGCAATGTGGGTGGCGGCTTCAAAAGCGTTGAGTTCATCGAGTTTTTGAGTAAATCCGGCAATCATATCATAAAAAGACCGCAATTTGGTAAGCGTTCCTTTATTCAGTCCCGTTTCTTCGGGAGTGGCTTCAACAATGGATTGAAACAGACTTTTTTCAGTCCGTGCAGCATATTCTTCAAGCTTTTCAAGGGTGACGTCCCCGATTCCCCGGGCCGGATAATTCACAATGCGTTTGAAAGCTTCATCATCCTTCTGATTCACTGACAGCCTCAGGTATGCCAGCATATCTTTGATTTCTTTCCGCTGGTAGAACGACAAACCTCCATATACCCGGTAAGGGATGTTCCGCTTGCGAAGGGCTTCTTCAAAGATACGTGATTGCGAGTTGGTACGGTAAAGAATGGCAAAGTCGCTGTACATTTGCTGTTCCGACAGGGAGCAATCCAGGATGCTGTTTGAAACAAAAAAACCTTCTTCCATATCCGTAACACAGCGCATTATCTTGATTTTCTGTCCGGCTTCGTTTTCAGAAAATACGTTCTTTTTAATCTGGCCTTTGTTTTTATCAATCAGGCTATTAGCTGCGTCAACGATGGTGCGTGTGGAACGGTAATTTTGTTCAAGCTTGAACAACTGATGATCCGGATAGTCTTTTCTGAAATTCAGGATGTTTTCAATGCGGGCGCCTCTGAACGAATAAATACTCTGTGCATCGTCACCCACAACACAAACATTATGATGTTGCAGGGCCAGTTTATTTACAATCAGGTATTGCGAATGGTTTGTGTCCTGGTACTCATCCACAAGCATATATTTAAACCGCTCCTGGTATTTGGCAAGCACCTGGGGGAAGTCGCGGAACAGGATGTTGGTATTAAGCAGCAGATCGTCAAAATCCATAGATCCCGATTTTTTGCAGCGTATGCAATAGGTCTGATAAATCTCGGCCAGGTGGGGACGACGTGTTATGAGGTCGCTCGAGCTGATCTCGGGATGTGCTTTATAGGCCTGCGGTGTAATGAGGTTGTTCTTTGCCCATGATATTCTGCCCAACACTTCGCCGGGTTTGTATCGCTGGTCGTCCAGGTTCATTTCTTTGATGATGGACTTGATCAGGCTTTTTGAATCGAGCGTGTCATAGATGGTATAGGTGGAAGGATAGCCCAGCCATTCAGATTCAGTACGGAGTATTCTTGCAAAGATGCTGTGAAATGTGCCCATCCACAGGTATTTCGCCTGGTCCTCACCAACTACCTGGGCGATGCGCTCTTTCATTTCACGGGCTGCCTTATTGGTGAAGGTAAGACATATAATCTGACCGGGTTGTACACCCTGGGAAATCAGATAGGCCACCCGGTATGTTAACACGCGGGTTTTCCCTGATCCCGCTCCTGCTATTATTAAAGAAGGCCCTTTATAATTTACAACTGCCTCGTATTGCGCACTGTTGAGTTCTTTGAGAAACTTTTCCATACGCGGCAAAAATAATGAAAAGGAGGAGAGAAAGGAAGAAATATTAATGAACAATGAACAATGTGTAATAGTGACGAGGGACAAGGGACAAGGAGTAATCGGTAATCGGTGAGCAGCCGGTAATCTGGTAATCGGTAATCGGTAATCGGTGAGCAGCCGGTAATCTGGTAATCGGTAATCGGTAATCGGTAATCGGTGAGCAGCCGGTAATCGGTAATCGGTTGTAGAGACGCAGGATTTTGCGTCTGTACTAGGCGGTAATCGGTGAGCAGATTCTGGATGCTGGATTAAATCAATCAATAAATCAACAAATCAATAAATCAACAAATCAATAAATCAACAAATCAATAAATCAACAAATCACTGTTGTCCGGTAAAAGTAAATAATTTAAAAAAAAGGGGCCGAAGCCCC
>CAZTSR010000015.1:0-99121 GCA_964615995.1 uncultured Bacteroidales bacterium | reverse complement strand
CAAGTATCTTAGATATAAACTCAGTTAATTTAAATTTTTACCGGACAGCAGTGATCAACAAATCAATAAATCAACAAATCAATAAATCAACAAATCAATAAATAAATGTGTGGGAATAGGGTTTGGGCAAGGGAGTTGGAAGTCCGGTAATGCTAAAAGCCATTATAAATGATGTTTATAGCGATGTCCCCCTTTGGAGGGGGCTGGGGGAGGAACTAACAGTAATGAACAATGAGTAATGTACAATGGGGCTGGATTCTGGATTCTGGATTCTGGATGTTGGATGCTGGATTAAATCAATCAATCAATCAATCAACAAATCAATAAATAAATGTGTGGGAATTGGGTTTGGGCAAGGGAGGTGGAAGTTCGGCTATCTACAGTAGCCTGGTAATGCGACAGGAAAAACGGAATGAGGAAATATTGTATAAATCTTAGGTTTCTGAATTCATCAATTGCGTTTTTGGTTAATTTGGGATATGACAATTGCGGATTTATTTCACGATTATAACCTGCTTACTATTACTGTTTTAACAGTGTTTTCTTTTATTGCAGGCTTTATTGATTCTATTGTCGGCGGAGGAGGACTGATCCAGCTACCGGCATTATTGATTGGTCTTCCCAAATCGCCTTTGCCTGTGCTTTTTGGCACCAATAAAATTGCCGCTTTATCGGGAACAACCATAGCTGCTATCCAATATTCAAGGCAGGTAAAATACGATTTCCGTTTGTTGATGACGGTTTCTGTTTTTGCGTTTGTCGCATCCAACATGGGTGCCCGGACGGTAAGTGTCATAAATCCCGATGTGCTGAAGCCTGTTATTCTTTTTATACTCATTGGCATTGCCGTTTATACCTTTGTCCGTAAGGATCTCGGATCGGTGCAGACAAAAACGCTGTCCCTCAGCAGGCAGATTGTGTTTGGTTCACTTGCTGCATGTTTCATAGGATTTTATGATGGTTTTTTCGGGCCCGGTACGGGCAGTTTTCTGATTCTTGCTTTTGTAATCATCCTGGGATTCGATTTCTTAAAGGCATCTGCCTATGCCAAGGTCATCAACTGTGTCACCAATTTATCGGCACTGGTAGTTTTTGTTTGGCAGGGCAGTTTTATTCCGGGTATAGCTATTCTTATGGCCATTGGCAACATATCAGGCAGTGTGGTTGGCAGTCGCATGGCCCTGCGCAAGGGTAACCGTTTCATCCGGGTTGTGTTTCTGGTGATTGTGACGTTGCTGATTGTAAGGTATGGGTATGAGGTGGTGAATTAACAATGAACAATGAGTAATGAACAATAGGGGAATAGGGACAAGGGACGAGAAGAATAAACAATGAGCAATAGGATTACAGATAACAGACATACCGCGGAGCGGTTTTGGTATTGTAGTACAAATGATTTATCCCCGCACCTTTCCCTGGAGGGGATATGGTATAAAAATTTTTCGGCAGGGCACGCGTACAATTTGAATAATCGGTAATCAGTGAGCAGCCGGTAATCGGTGGGAGATGCTGGATGCTGGATACTGGACACTTGATTCTGGATGTGAGGAAATAGTGTTTGGGTAAGGGATTGGAAGTTCTGTAATGCGTAAAGCCTTCCTGAATGAGCTTAATGGCAATGCCTCCCTTTGGAGAGCCTGTCCCGATCTATCGGGAGGGCTGGATGTTGGATGCAAGGTACTAGATTCCGGATATATCACATGAGGGAATTGGGTTTGAGTATTCAATCAACAAATCAACAAATCAACAAATCAACAAATCAACAAATAATAAGTCCCCAGTGTCCCCTCAATGTCTCCAAAGTCCCAAAGCACATCAAAAAATTCATAATTTTGAGCATTAAACTAAAAGAATTTAAAATGCTAAAAGCATTCTTACTCATTTTTGGTATGCTGGTTTTATGCTCCTGCAAAAACATTCAACCTGACAAGTCAGGAATATCAAAAGATGAAATGCTTCAGATCGTCAAAGCGTGCGATGACAAATTCAGAAAGGGAATTCAAAAAAGGGATTCAGCTATGATCACCGATTTTTATACAGACAGTGCACAGTATATCGTTCCCCAGAAAAATGTCTTAACCGGCAAAACCGAAATTGGAAAAGAATGGGGTGCCTTTTTAAGAATGAAGGGAAACCCGGTGGATTTAGTTTTAAACACCATTGATGTAAGAGGCAATCGTGAAATTATCTATGAAACAGGTGAGGGCTACACGCTCCTGGCCGATTCTACAAAATGGCCGTTCAACTTTGTGAATGTGTGGCGTCTTCAGAAGGACGGGTCCTATAAATTGGAAATAGATATTTATAATTAGGGACAAGGGAGCAGTCAGCAGTCAGCAGTCAGCTATCAGTGGAAATCAGAGAGGCTAAAATCCTTTATAAAGGCGTATTATGACAATGTCCCCCTTTGGAGGGGGCTGGGGGAGGACGTTTCAGCAATGAGTAATGAGCAATGAACAACTGGGTGATCGGTAATCAGTGAACAGCCTGTGATCGGTAATCGGCAATGAACATCCGGCATCCGATAAACGAAGTCCGAAGATTCCTGTCCAAAAAAACCATGTACTTCCTGAATAACCACACGCCAATTTCATTATATTTACTTCAGTTAAAAGCCAATGAGTTAGGGAAAATGTGAGATGGGGTGCTGTTTGCCAGACTGGACAAACAGCAATGAATGGCATACTTATTTTGGTATTTATAATAACCACAAAAGGTGGGTTTATGATGCGTTTTTGACATGATAAACATAATAAAAGGTTCTTTATAAGGGAGTTGGAGGCAATTGCAATAAGACCATCGAAACATTGAGGATTCATTTGATATTTTGTAATTTTGGTGTAAAATTAAGGTTATGGCAACCAAAGAAATGAAAGAAAGGATAAATAGGGTACTTGATAATATGTCAGATGATATATTGGAGGATGTATTCAAATACCTTAAATCATTGACTAATAAATCTAGGAGCGATATACTATTGTCACAAAACCTTGGTCGGATATTGGAGGAGGATAAAAACTTACTCGAAAGGTTGGCGCAATGATTAGCATTGAGAATGCTATAAAAATTCATAGTTTATTAATCGAGAAATTCGGCGGAACGTCCGGAATTAGGGACAATAATTTACTAGAGTCTGCTCTTGCGAGACCGTATCAGACATTTGATAAAAATGAGTTATACAAATCACCAATAGAGCAAGCTTCTGCTCTGATAGAAAGCATTATAACAAATCATCCGTTCATAGATGGAAACAAGAGATTTGGTTATGTAGCAATGAGGCTATTGTTATTGGAAGCAGGCTTTGATATTAATGCTACTGAAAATGAAAAGTATGAATTTGTTTTAGCTATTGCTAAAGGGGAGCTTAAGTTCTCGGGCATCTGCGATTGGATATTAAGAAATCAACTTAAATAAAAGCAACAGCCTCCAACATCGTGTATAAGCCATTGCTGTCAGCGGGTTGCGGTGGTCAGTGCTTCTGGTTAGGCCGTGGTAACACGACAACATAGCGCTTTGACCACGCAACGGCTCATACACGCGGACGTTGGAGACAATGCCAAGAGAGAATTCTCGAAATAGATTAAATTTTGTAAAAAGTAAATAAATATTTACCTTTGGCTTAATTCTTGTAACTGAATGAAGTGTTCTGAGCTTTATAGACTTCTTATCATAGATGGTTGGTATCCGGTTTCTCAAAGTGGTTCACATGTTAAACTGAAGCATGACAAGAAATCTGGTATTATAATTTTCCCCAATCATGGAAGTCAGGAAGTCGGTAAAGGTTTAGAAAAGAAGATAAGAAAAGATGCAGGATTAATTTAAGTGGTATGAAGACAACAAAGAAGAAAATAAAGTTGGTGGTTGAAAAGACAGAAACGGGATTCTCAGCATTTTGCGAGGACTATCCAATATATACAACAGGACGGACAATAGCTGAATTAATTGACAATGCATTTGAAGCTACAAATTTATACTTCGAAGACAAAAAAATTCAGTTATCCCATGAGAACTTGAAATTTGAAATTGACTTCAAACAGTTTTTTCAATATTATAAAGTCATAAACTCCAAATTTCTGGCTAGCAAAATCGGAATGAATCCGACCCTATTGTCACAATATGTTCAAGGGCATAAAAAGCCTTCTGAATCCCAGACGGAAAAGATTCTTTCAGGAATACAACAAATTGGCAAGGAGCTCTCCGAGATAAATTTGATTTATAGAAGATAAAGGCACAGTCTCCAAGGCCGGTCATACCCAATTGCCAGGCCGAGGGGTTGCTCATGTTGGTTCATTTGCTTGCCTTGTGGGTAACCCGACCCGCCTTCGCTGCGCTACGGACGGGCAAAGCACGAAAGCGCCTTGAAGCGGAAACAGCGTTTACCGGCGAACGTTGTGCACAATACCGATTACCGATTACCGGCTGCTCACCGATTACCGATTACTCCTCGTCCCTCGTCCCTTGTCCCTTGTCCCTGCTTCTCACCACTTTAACCCCCTCAGCCGTTCCATAGCCATCAGCACCTGATCGTGGCGCGCGAACGAGGAAAAGCGGAAATAGCCCTCGCCGGCGGGACCAAAGCCTGAACCGGGTGTGCCCACTACATTTGCTTCATTCAACAGCTTGTCGAACAAATCCCACGATTTAATGCCGCGGCCTGAATTCACCCATACATAAGGAGCGTTTTCGCCACCATAGACCTTGAAGCCCAGTGCAGCAAGACTCTTTCTTAAAATGGCCGCATTGTTCATATAATAGGAGATGGTTTCTTTAACTTCTTTTTCTCCTTCGGGAGTGTAAATGGCAGCTGCAGCTTTTTGCACCGGATACGATACACCGTTGAACTTGGTGGTGTGCCGTCTGAACCAAAGTGGATACAGAGGCTTAGCTTCGCCCGATGCAGTATAGGCCATCAGATCTTTCGGGATTACGGTATACGCGCAACGGGTACCTGTAAATCCTGCAGTTTTCGACAAACTCCTGAATTCAATAGCTACCTCGCGTGCACCCTCAATTTCATAAATAGAATGGGGGACGGAAGGATCAGATATGTATGCTTCATAAGCGGCATCAAAAAGTATTACGGTTTTATTTTTCCGTGCGTATTCCACCCATTTCTTCAGTTCTTCTTTGCTTGCTGTGGTACCGGTAGGATTGTTCGGATAGCATAAAAACACCATGTCGAGCCGCTGTTTCGGAATTTCCGGAATAAAACCGTTTTCTGCTGTACAGGGCAGATATACAAGCCCGTCATAATATCCGCTCTGCAGATATCCTCCTGTGCGGCCATTCATGACACTGGTGTCTACATAAACCGGATATACCGGATCCTGCACGCCAATGATGTTATCCATTCCAAATATTTCCTGGATATTTCCCGTGTCACATTTCGACCCATCGGAAATAAATATTTCATCAGCCTGGATATTGGCTCCGCGACTCTGGTATGCAGTTTTTGCAATGGCCTCACGCAAGAAATCGTATCCCTGCTCCGGGCCGTACCCTTTAAAAGTACTGGCACAAGCCATTTCGTCGACTCCCTCATGAAAGGCTTTTATTACAGACGGAGTCAACGGAAGGGTTACATCACCGATTCCCATCTTAATCACATCTGCATTTGGGTTTTGTTCCTGAAAGGCTCTTACACGTCTTCCGATTTCAGGAAACAGATAACCAGCCTGCAATTTCAAATAGTTTTCGTTTATCCGGGCCATTTTTTTATTTTTGCCCCAAATATATTCAACAAATCTTCTTACAAAAAACAATGACATACATTTATTCCCGGGTAAGTACTGAAAAAAAATTCTTTGGCAATTTGAACCCTGTTGAGTTGGTCGAAAAATACGGATCTCCTCTTTTTGTGTACAACGAAAATATTTTGCGTAAACGCTGCCGCGATCTGAAAGGACTGGTATCCTATCCGAATTTTACTGTCAATTACTCACCCAAGGCAAACAGCAATGTGGAGTTATTGAAAATTGTAAAAAGTGAGGGTCTCAAGGTAGATGCCATGTCGCCCGGAGAAATTTATATCAACCTGCTTGCAGGATATCGCCCGGAAGATATTTTTTACATCAGTAACAATGTGAGTCGCGACGAAATGCAATATGCCATTCAGGCAGGCGTGAAGATTTCCGTGGATTCTGTGTCGCAGCTGGAAATGTATGGCCGGCTGAACCCGGGCGGAAATATTGCCTTCAGGATCAATCCCGGAGTTGGAGCCGGACACCATGAAAAGGTAACAACTGGCGGACAGAAAACGAAGTTCGGAATCGAAATCAGTCAGGTAACGGATGTTCAGAGAATCGCAAAACAATACAACCTTCATATTATCGGCATCAACCAGCATATAGGATCTCTGTTTATGGAAGGAGATGCCTATCTCGAAAGTGTAGGACAGATTCTCGAAGTGGCACGGCAATTCAGCGATCTTCAGTTTGTGGACCTGGGCGGAGGATTTGGAATTCCCTACCGGAAACAGGCCAACGAATCGCGCCTCGACCTTAAGGTTCTGGGCAGCCAGTTGTCGGAGATCCTTGTAAAATGGGTAAAGGAATATGGCAAAGAAATTGAATTCAAAGTAGAACCCGGACGTTACATTGTTGCTGAGTCGAGCATATTACTGGGCAGTGTGCACGCAACCAAAACGAACTATGGAATAAAATATGTGGGCACCGACTTGGGATTCAATGTGCTCGTAAGGCCTGCCATGTACAACTCGCACCACGATGTGGAAATTTACCGGAAGAGCGGAATCCCTTCAGAAAAGGAAGAAGTAGTGCGGGTGGTAGGGAATATCTGTGAGACCGGCGATATTATTGCAAAAGACCGGAACCTGCCGGAGATATTTGAAGATGATGTTCTTGGAATCCTTGATAGTGGTGCTTACGGATATTCCATGAGTTCGAACTACAACAACAGGCTTCGCCCTGCCGAAGTGCTTATCAATTCAGACGGGACCGACAGGCTTATCCGCAGAAGGGATACCCTGGAAGACCTGTCAAGAAACTTTATCAGCTAATTAAAAGAATATGGAAAGAAACAGCTTTGTTAAGACCCATGGACTGGGTAATGAATATATCGTGTTGGACAGTGCATTGCTTGACTTCAAGCTCACACCGCAGGCCATCAGACGTCTGTGCAACATCCATTTTGGTATCGGTTCGGATGGCATCGTGCTGAAAGTGCCCTCTGATAAAGCAGATTTTGGCTTCAGGGTGTACAATCCCGATGGGTCGGAAGCGGAAAAGAGCGGTAACGGGCTGCGCATATTCTGTAAATATATCTACGATTTAAAACACACGCAAAACCGGAAATTCTCTGTGGAAACCCTTACAGACATTGTATATGCAGATATTGTTGCTGAAGAAAATGGAAGGGCCGCACTGGTGCAGGTAGATATGGGCAAGGCAAAATTCCTTTCTGCCCAGATTCCGGTACGTTCAGAGAAAAGTGAGTTTATTGCTGAGAAAATTCAGGTGGGCGACCGGGAATACGAAGTGAATTGTGTTTCTGTAGGCAACCCGCATTGTGTGGTGATCAAGGAAGAACTCGATGAGCAGGAAGTCCGGAAATACGGTCCGCTGATTGAAAACCACCCCTTGTTTCCCAACCGCATCAATGTGCAGTTTGCAAAGGTTCTGGGGCCCCATGATGCCCAAATGCTCATATGGGAGCGGGGAGCAGGATATACCCTGGCTTCCGGCAGTTCATCCTGCGGAGCATCCAGTGTTCTTGTTAAGAGAGGATTGGTACAAGGTGATCTGACCATGCATATGCAGGGTGGAGATTTAAAGATCAGGATTGACCAGGAATGGAATATCCGGATGACCGGGGAAGTGCGGGAAATTGTTCGGGGAGTGCTGAGCGCAGAGCTTCTCGAAGATCTCGAAAAGCCTCTGCTGGTATAAATCCTAAATTTCACTACCTTTGATAAGAGTCCCTAAAAAACTCTTATGAAAATTCTGATCTGTCCGGATAAATTCAAAGAAAGCCTGTCATCTTCTGAAGTAGCTAAATACCTGGAGCAGGGAATCATGAAAAGCATTCCCTCGGCGGAATGTTATTGCCTTCCCATGGCCGATGGCGGCGAAGGTACCGTTGAAGCACTCGTAAACGCCACAAAAGGCCGGTATGAAAGTTGTATGGTACAAAATCCCCTCATGCAGCCGGTGGAAGTCCGTTTTGGCATTTCCGGTGATGAGGAGACTGCAATTATGGAAATGGCTGCGGCTTCAGGAATGGCCCTCATTAAGGCGGGAGAAAGAAACCCCATGGTGACTACTTCCTATGGAACGGGACTGATGATCCGGCAGGCCCTGAATCTGAATCTTAAGAAAATCATCATTGGCATCGGAGGAAGTGCTACGGTGGATGCCGGTGTGGGAATGGCTCAGGCTCTTGGAATGCGCTTTTATGATGAAATGGATGCTGAAATCCCGCTGGGGGCTGGCGGCGGCATGCTGTCGCGCATTAAACGAATTGATAAGACGCTGTTTGATTTTCGGGTTAAGGACACGGAGATTCTGGTAGCTTCTGATGTAGATAATTTATTGTGCGGACCCTATGGGGCTGCGCGTGTTTTTGGCCCGCAAAAGGGAGCCGATGAAGATATGGTGGAGATTCTGGACAGGAATCTGAGTCATGTTGCCCACATTATTGAAAGTGATCTTCATGTGGATGTGAAAAACCTGAAGGGCGGAGGAGCAGCAGGTGGTATGGGGGCAGGATTGGTAGCTTTTTTAGGAGCAGAGCTGAAAAATGGTTTTGAGTTGGTATCCGGGTTTGTGAAACTGGAGAAAAGAATGGATTGGGCCGATCTGATCATTACCGGAGAAGGAAAAACCGACATACAGACTTCTTTTGGAAAAACACCTTCAGGTATTGCCCGTATGGCTCAAAGCAGTAAGAAGCCTGTAATTGCAGTTACCGGAATGTTGGGAACGGGTACGGAAAAGTTGTATGAAATCGGATTCTCAGCCATCATCTCCATTTGCGACAAACCCATGTCGATTGAACATGCTATTTTTAATGCACCTCAGCTGATCAAAGATACCAGTGAAAGGATAGGCCGTATTCTGAAAGTAGGCAAATCTCTGGAATGGTAAACAATACAGGTAGAGACGCGATGCACCGCGTCTCTATGGGAGATTATTAATCTCTTCTTCCTAAAAGCAGAAAGACATAGTATAAAAGCATGGCCAATGATGATAATGCGGCAACTACGTAAGTGTAAGCAGCCCATTTTAAAGCATCTTTAGCCTGCGGATATGAATCATGTCCTGTAACATTGGCGTTGCTTAACCATGCCAATGCGCGCTGACTGGCGTTGATTTCTACCGGCAGCGTGATTAATGCAAAGAGTGTAAACACTGCATAACAGCCTATGATAATCAACAGGGCCAGGTTCATTGGAAATATTCTCTGAAATACAATGGCACCAAAGAACATGGCAATAAAAATGGCATTCATAACCTTTGAACTGATATTCTGAACAGGAACCATGGCTGAACGCATTTTCAGGGGTGCATAGGCCTGTGCATGCTGAATGGCATGACCGCATTCATGAGCCGCCACTGCAGCTGCGGATACATTTCGACCTGAATACACATCTCTACTTAAGTTGACGGTTTTATTCAATGGATTGTAATGGTCGGTTAATTGTCCTTCAACGGATATAACTGAAACATCTGTAATTCCGTTCTCATGAAGCATTTTTTCGGCAACATCTTTTCCGCTCATCCCATAATTTACAGGAATCTGGGAATAACGACGGAAGCGCGATTTAAGCTGAGAACTGACAATCCAGCTCAACAACATAAAAAAGCCCAGAATAAGTAATTGACCCATTGATATCATTGCAATTTCTCCTTTTAATTATTACTTTTCCTTGATCAAATTGCCTGCCAAATTACATGAATTGAATTGGATTGACAAATTGACAGGTGTTAAAAACCTTTAAATTCATTGAAGAAATACAAAAACATGAAAAAACTCGTGCTAATTTCGCTGATTATTATAACCCTTCTGGGGTGTACATCAGAAACAAAGAAAATGGAAGCAGCCTTTAAATCATTTGCTGACAGCCTCGAACTGCAGTTGAAACCTCTGGAATCGCAATCCGCCCTGGCGTCGTTTAATGCGGCAGTCACAGGAGATACGAATGAGTATAACAAAAACAGGAATCTGAACATTCAAATCTCAAAAATCTATTCCGACACCACCTTGTTTGCACAGCTGAAGTCATTCAAGGCAAGTGGGCAGATCAAAGATTCCATACTGAGCCGTGAGCTGGAAGTCTTATATAATGCATTTCTTTCAAGCCAGGTCGATCCCAAATTGCTGGAAGAACTGATCAATGCTCAAAATGCACTGGAACAAAAATATTCCACTTTCCGGGCTGTTGTCGACGGAAAGAAAATGGCGGACAATGAAATCGAAAAAACGCTGAAAACTTCCACCAACAGCAAGGAACTTCAGAAAGTATGGCTGGCCAGCAAGCAAATTGGTGACTCTGTTGCTGCAGACGTGATTGCCCTGGTAAAAATCAGGAATAAGATGGCACAAAAACTGGGATTCTCCAATTATCATGAAATGTCCCTGCGGCTTTCGGAACAGGATCCGAAACTTATTGAGGAGCTGTTTGATGAATTGGATACCCGCACGCGAGGCACCTTTGTGGCGCTGAAGACAGATATGGATGAAGTTTTGTCTAAAAAATACGGAGTGAAACCGGATGCCCTGATGCCCTGGCATTACCAGAACCGGTTTTTTCAGGAGGCACCTGCTATTTATGAGGTGAACCTCGACAGTTATTATGCCAACAAGGATGTTGTGGCATTAAGCAAAGCATATTACCAGGGAATCGGCCTTGATGTTACCAAAATCCTTGCAAACAGTGATTTATATGAAAAGGAAGGCAAATATCAGCATGCTTTCTGCTCGCATATCGACCGCTCAGGAGATGTTCGTGTTGTTTGCAATGTCAGAAACAACAATCAATGGATGGGAACGATGCTGCATGAGCTGGGTCATGGCGTCTATGACCAGAACATCGACATGAGCCTGCCTTATTTCCTGCGTTCTCCCGCACACACCTTTACCACAGAAGCCATTGCCATGATTTTCGGACGTTTGTCTTCTAATCCCTATTGGATTCGTGATAACGCAGGCATTTCCAATGCCGAAGCCGACAGTATCAGCAAAAGCGTAAACAAGAGCCTTCGTCTTGAACAATTGGTTTTCAGCCGCTGGTGCCAGGTGATGTTCCGTTTTGAAAAAGCAATGTACGCCAATCCTGATCAGGATTTAAACAAGTTGTGGTGGGATCTGGCAGAAAAATACCAGATGATTAAGAAACCAGAAGGAAGAAATAATGCCGACTGGGCGTCAAAGATTCATGTTGCGCTTTACCCTTGTTATTACCACAATTACCAGCTGGGAGAATTGCTCGCTTCTCAGCTTCAGGCCTATATCAACACGAATATTCTTAAAACAGGGGCTACAGATGTGACTTCCATGTCAAATAATCCGGCCATCGGTACTTATCTTTTGGAAAATGTGTTTAAACCCGGAGCCAGATATTCTTGGAATGAAATGATAGAAAAAGCCACAGGCGAAAAGCTTACTGCAATATATTATGCGAATCAGTTTGTTTATTAGGGACAAGGGACGAGGGACGAGGGACGAGAATAGTTACAAGTGACAAGGGACAGGGGACAAGTTGGTGTGTGGGCTTAGTGCTTGGAGTGGGTGATTGGTGAGCAGCCGGTGATCGTTAATGAGCGATCAGCTATCAGCAGTCAACATTCTGGTAACTTGTAACTTGTAACCTGTAACTTGTAACTTGTAACCATCCTCACATCCTCACCTCCTAACTTTCTCATTCATAATTCATAATTTTATTCCTGAACCTCTTGTGTTTTTTGTTGTTTAACATATACCGGGGGGAAATTATAAGTAATTATATATGAGAATTGCAGTGTTTAGCACCAAGTCGTACGACAAGGAATATCTTGGGAAAGTAAATGGTAAGAAACATGAAATGGTGTTTTTTGAAACATCATTGAGTCTGAAGGCGATACGGCTGGCTGAAGGTTTTGACGCTGTTTGTGTATTTGTGAACGATGAACTTACTAGGGAAGTAATTGAGAATCTGGCATCGCGAAATATTAAGCTCATTGCCTTAAGATGTGCCGGGTTCAACAATGTTGACATTGAAAGTGCCACTCAGAATAACATACGGGTTCTCAGGGTGCCGGCTTATTCGCCCCATGCTGTTGCTGAGCATGCCGTTGCATTGATCATGGCATTGAACCGGAAAACCCATAAGGCATACAACCGGGTCAGGGAAGGAAATTTTTCCATAGAACGCCTTGTAGGTTTTGATATTTCTGGAAAGACGGCCGGTATTATCGGAACAGGAAAAATTGGTGCTACATTCGCACGGATCATGAAGGGTTTCGGATGCAGGGTAATTGCTTTTGATACCTGGCCAAACCCCGAGCTCATTCAGGAAGGAATCGTATATCAATCACTTGATGAAGTATTCCGGAATTCAGATATCATTTCGCTTCATTGTCCGCTTACCCCACAGACGTATCAGATCATCAATAAAAATACACTGAATCAGATGAAAAACGGGGTGATGTTGATTAACACCAGCAGGGGAAAGCTTATTGATACGGAAGCTGCTATAGATGCCTTGAAAGACGGGAAACTGGGATACCTGGGAATTGATGTTTACGAGCAGGAAGAACAACTGTTTTTCAAAGATCTTTCTGAAATCATTATTACAGATGAGAAAATTTCACGCCTGATGACTTTTCCAAATGTGTTGGTAACAGCACATCAGGCTTATTTTACTGATAATGCCCTCACTCAGATTGCTCAAATGACCATTCAGAATATTACTGATTTCGAAAACGGTCAGGTGAACAGTCAGAATGAGGTCACGCTTAAGATGATCAGTCACGGAGCCTGAAGCCTATTTGGCTACCCCAATGACTCCGCATGCCAGTCGTGCTCCTGCATTACCTGTTGGCTGTGTTTTCAGGTCATCTTCATTGGCATGAATAATTATTGCCCTGCCAATGATGGAATTGGGTCCGTCGAGGGTTAATGTTTTTTTCATCTTATTCCTCGTATTTAATTACTTCAACCGGACAACTATCTGCAGATTCCTTAATGCCATCTTCATGAGCTATGAAATCTGAATTAGTTTTTACTACAGCAATGTCCTCAAGTTCGAAAACCTCCGGACAAATTTCTGAACACAGGCCGCATGAGATACAGCCATCGATAATCCATACATTTTGTATTGCCATGGTTTTTGTTTTATAGTTAAACAATTCATAAAGGGGTTCTGTTTATTAAGCAACCCAGATCAGAATTTGTTCATAGGCCGGCTACAGATAATGAAACAAAATAAAAAAGCCTGAATGCAACAACATTCAGGCTTTTTAAGAGTGGCAGGATCTGCCTAGTATCCGGTCCATTTGCTAAAATCGTAACCTTTAAAAGCGTCGCATCTGGAGCAAAGAAGAATCTTCTCGCGATCGCCATTATTCAGGAGTTTCCGGAAATTCTGATTGGTATTTCCAAGCCAGATTTCTTCAACCGACTGGTTGTTTACATCACCCACAACTCCGCGTGCAAAAGCATCCCAGCAGCACAGAACAGCCCGGCCGTCTGTCATAAAATACATTTCATTCTTTATTTTCGGGCATGGGGCATGGTAACAACTTGTCTGTCCGCTCCAGGGCCAATCGTATAACTGGGTAATGGTGGCATCGTCTGCATATTGCTTCCAGTAGGTAACGAAGTCGCTTTGTTCAGCCTTTGTCAAATCCAGATCAATCATGCGGATTTCAACATGGCAACTGCTTTTCTGACGGTTCCGTTCTTCAATAAAGGCATGTACGTTGCTTATAATTTTTTCAAATTTTCCACCCCTTCCGCTCTTTTTGAATGTTTCTTCTGTAAAGCCGTCCACACTAAATCTGATCCAGTCGATTCCAGCTTTCAAAGCGGCAGCGATGTCGAATTTCGGATGAAAATTCCCATTGGAATTGAACTCTACCTTAGCAGTGGGATCTTGCTTGATATACCGGATAATTTCGGGAATTCTTAAATCCACAAAAGGTTCATTGATCATAAAAGGCCGGTAAATCACACCTTTACCGCGCGATTCATCAATGATTTTTTTCCAGATGTGATCTTCCATATAGTCGGGTCCTCGTTCCATCTCTTTATGAGGACAGAATACGCAGTTACTGTTGCAAACGACCGATGTTTCGATCTGAATAAATTTAGGAAATGAGATCATATTGTTTTTTTAGCATGTTAATGATAGTGGCTGTTGCGCCAATATTTTTCTGTATCAGTGTTCTGGCTTTTTCTCCCATGGTCTTTCGCAGCGCAGGATCTTTGATGAGCATACTCATATGTTCATAAAATGCCTGCTCATCTGAAATAGTAATGGCTGCACCGTTTTTGAGAAGTTCACCCGCTTCATGTGAATTCAAATGGTTGGGACCAAAAAGAACCGGTTGACCAAATATTGCTGGTTCCATTACATTGTGAATTCCTCTTCCAAAACTTCCGCCAATATACGCAATATCTGTTTGTTTGTATAACCTTGCCAGCAAACCTACGGCATTAAAAATTACGATGCGCGAAGTAGCTGTTTTCCCTTCTGCGGTCAATTGTGCGTATCTTTCAGTTGAATTTCCGGACTGTTCAAATGCCTTTTCAATATCTCGTAAATGATTTTCATGCAATTCATGCGGAACAATGATCATGTTTAATTCGGGGAAATCCTTTGCAAGTCGCACTAAAGCAGGTAATACATGTTTTTCATCTGTTGGCCAGATGCTACCGGCAATAAAGGTCACCTCCGGTTTTTGTGCAAATATCTTCACATCTCCGGCATCGTTTGCCTGCATTCCCCTGTTATATACATGATCGTAGCGTGTATCGCCAGCAATCGTATATTTATCCTCATCGGGAACCATGAATTGAAAACGACGTTTGTCCTCTTTAGAAATCGCAAATATGTGGTCGATTTTGTTATAAACCAGTTTATTAAAGCCCCTGGAAACACCCTTGTCTCTTCTGGAATCTGCAGATAAGGTGGCGGAGGTAATCACAATAGGGATTCTTCTTGCTGAAGCAGCCATTACATGATTGGGCCAGATATCAAATTTGGAAATAATCCATAAATCGGGTTTAAGAATTCCAAAGAGCCGGGAGGCCGAGAAGTAAGAATCCAGGGGGAGATAAAACTTCAGATCGACCTGAGGCGGGTTTTTTGAAAAACGAAAGCCTGAGGGAGAAAAGAAGGACACCATGATAAACAGGTCGGGTTTCAGTTCTTTCATTTTTTCAATGATGGGCAAAGCCTGGAGCCACTCACCTGCAGATGTGCAATGAAAAAGAATCCTTTTTCGACCCTCTGAACGTTTTATTTCCTCAGAAAGATGGTAGAACAATCCTTTCCTTGCTTTTAATCCCTCTTTTATTTTGGAGTTAAAAAGCGATCCAATGGCGAATCCTGCGTAAATGGCAGGTACTCCCAGTAAATTATACAATAGTAACCAGATCCACGACATATGTACTTGTATTAAGATATGTATTGTAAAACTGATTTAATGACAGTTTGGGATGAGATATTGCGCATGCATTTAAAATGTTTTTTTGGACATTTGTTCAAACCATTGTGGGTGCAAGGTCTGCAATTTAGCGGAATTTCAATCACAGTGCTGTTCTCATTTACAGGAAAATAACCTAGCTCCCGGGTAGTTGGGCCATAAATCCCCACCACCGGCACTTTCTGAGATTGGGCCATATGCAGCAATCCACTGTCATTTGCAACCACCACCGACGCATGTTTTAAAAGTGCAGCAGATTCGGCAAGGCTTAACTTGCCAGCTAAGCTGACTGCTCCTTTACCAATTGCATGAGCGATGCTGTTACAAAGCTCAACATCCTGATTTCCTCCCAAAACAACTATAAAGGCAGCATGATTTTGGATCAGATATTTTCCGGCATCTATAAATCCTTCAGGTTTCCATCTTTTGTTCAGGTAGGTGGCACTTGGACATAAAATGATCAGGGGATCCTTAAAGTTATAGCTATATTCCGATAAACAGGTATGTGCTTTGGCTATTTGCCCGGGTGCAATATGGATTTCCGTCCCCTGTCCGTCATATTTAATTTTCAATGTTTCAACAGAATCGAAATAGCGCTCATACACAGGCTTAATAATCCGGTATAAGTTCAGTTTAAACCAGATCAGAAGCGTTCTTTTGAAAATGAGTTTATGATAGGTGGTACTTTTTTTAGCCCCGACACCCAACCGGAGAAATCGTGAACGCCAGTTTTTATGGATATCCAGGAACAGATCGAAATGCTTTTCTTTCAGTTGCCGGCGGAGCTTCCGGAGGCCATCAAAGCCTTCTTTGGAATCGTAAGCAATCAGTTCATCAATATATGGACATTCGGAAAGGAGGTCATAAAACTGTTTCTTAATCACGAATGTGACAGTTGCTCCGGGATATGCCTTTTTCAATGATCTTAGAAGCGGGGTGGTAAGAATGATATCACCGATGGAACTAAGTCGTACAACAAGTATTTTTCCTATAGCCGTCAAATGCAATTGAATTTTCAGAGAAGAGGGCAAAAGTACAAATTTCCGGTTGATTGGCAAGAAATAGTATTATTCCCTGATTACTTTTACCTCTCCGTGAATACCTAGTTTAATAATGCCTGAAGGTTTTACTTTGGTTTTTTCGTTTTGGCGGTATTGTACTACATAATCTACTGCCTGAATTACAGCAGGATCTATTTCATGGAAATTACCGGGAGCTGGCTGACTACTGATATTGGCAGAAGAGGAAACAAGAGGTTTGCCCAGTTTTCGGATAAGCCTGGCGCAGAATTCCTCTTTTACAATCCGGATACCAACAGAACCGTCGGGGGCAATGACTCCGGGAGCAAGGTGAATGGCATTCGGATAAATGATGGTAAGCGGTTTATCCGCAACCTCAATAATATTCCATGCAATTTCAGGAACTTCTTCTACGTAGGCTTCCAGGCTGTTTTCATGATCAAGCAATACCAGCATGCTTTTCTCGTCCTGCCTCTGTTTAATCCGGAATATTTTCTGTACCGCATCGTTATTTGTAGCATCACAACCCAGGCCCCAGATGGTGTCGGTGGGGTATAATATGACACCCCCTTTTCGCAGCACTTCCCATGCGTTTTGAATATCCTCAGTCATTTTACAACAATTTATGGTAGACCTGCATGATATTTGCAGCCACCTTGTCTGCATCAAATGTCTTTGCCTGGCGGTAACCTTCAGCAATCATTTTTTCCTGAAGGTCAGTGTCACAAAGGACTTTTTTGATGGCGGCAGCCATTTCCTCAACATTTGTAGGGTCGACATATACGGTATATTCACCACCAACTTCCGTCATGGAACTGGCTTTTGATGTGATTACCGGTACCTTTGAATACAGAGCTTCAAGAACCGGAATTCCAAAGCCTTCAAAAATAGAAGGGTATACAAAAAGATTGGCAAGCTGATAAATTCCGGGTAAATCCTGGTTCTGAACGATATCACAGAAAATAATGTTGATGAGGCTATGTCGTTCAATAAACTCAATAATCTTATTTAAATAGGGGGTTGGTTTACCAATAACGACCAGGGGCATATCAATTTTTCCAAAATGCAGCGCCTTAATAAGTGTCAGCAGATTTTTACGCTCCTCAATAGTGCCTACATATAAAATAAACGATTTGGGCAGGAGGTATTTCATTCGTAAAATCTCTTTTTCAATCAACGGTATTTCGGTGTTAAAAACCGGATTGCAGCCCTGATAAACCACATCAATTTTATCCGGATTAATATGGAAGAATTCTTCAATATCGTTTGCAGTTTGCCGGCTTACCGCAATAACTCTGTCGGATACCTGACAGGCATATTTGAATTTGCGCTCATAAATGGTGCGGTCGATAAATTTATACATATGCGGCAACCGCAAAAAAATCAAATCGTGGATTGTTACAATGGACCTAACCTTGTTTTTTGGAAAATGATAAGGCAATTCATGGCTCAATCCGTGGAAAATCTCGATGCGATCATCTGGAAGTTGCTTCGACAGGTAAAAACTTCTCCAGTAAGAACTGAATATTCTGTGAAAAAGATGTTTAGGAGTTTTTACTTCAATGCCGGGATGGACAGGTTCGAATAGTTCCTCATTCAGACCTGGTGTATAAAGCACGTAATTATTTTCAGGGAATTTTTCGGTTAATCCCTGAATCAAATTGCGGCTATAACTACCCAAACCGCTTTTATTGAAATAAGCACGCTTAGCATCAAAACCGATTCTCATATCCTGTCAGAAAATGTTAATAATGTCGCGTAAAAATAATGTATTTAACCAGATATACACCTAAATAACTTAGAATATTGACGATCAGGATTCTAGCTTTATATCTTTTATGTTGAGCTGGGTAGTTGTAATTCCTCTGAAATTGTTTTCAAAAAGGGTGTAGGCAATATCAAATGATCTGCCTTCCTTAATTTTCCGCAAATGGCTGGCCTGGTTGAATGCTATAGCCCGAAAATCGGTGAACGGACTTTCTTCCTGAATTAAGCCTAACTGCAAATGCTCATCATCACTGCCTACAGTCCGTGCATAGCCATTATCAGAAACGCTTTCTGCAAAAAAAACAGGAGCTGTATTCTCAGGACCGAAAGGTTCAAATTGTTTCAGAATGCGAATAAGCTTAGGCGTAATATCTTTAAAATTCAATTCCGCGTCTATTTGTATCTGGGGAATTAACAATTCAGGAAGTACGGAGTTCTTAACCACTTCCTCAAAGCGGTCCCTGAATTTTTCAATATTTTCAGTCTTTAAAGTGATACCTGCCGCGTACATATGTCCTCCAAAGTTCTCCAGCAAGTCGGCACATTCACTGATGGCCTGATAAAGGTCAAAGCCAGGTATCGAACGTGCGGATCCTGTTGCATGACCATTTGATTCTGTAAGGATAACGGTGGGGCGAAAATAATTTTCAATCAGACGCGAAGCAACAATTCCGATAACGCCTTTATGCCATCCGGGATTGAATAAAACAGTAGAATATTTATATTTATCCAGCCGTGCTATTTCCTGGAGCGCCTCTTCTGTAATTGATTTATCAATATTTCTACGTGTGAGGTTGTGGGTGTTAATTATCTCACATTGCAGAGTGGCTTCATCAGGCTCTTTGGATACCAGAAGTTCAACGGCCTGATTGCCTGATTCTATGCGCCCTGCAGCGTTAATGCGCGGTCCAATTTTGAAAACGATATCATCGATGGTGATGTTTTTACCCGATAAACCGGCAATAGAGATGATGGAGAGAAGGCCTATCGAAGGTTGCTCATTCAGCTTTTTAAGACCGTAACAGGCCAGAATGCGGTTCTCGTCAATCAGCGGAACAATATCCGAAGCAATGCTGACAGCCACAAGATCAAGGAATCCGGCTACTTTCTCAAAAGATATATGATTCCGCGACGCAAATGCCTGAATCAATTTAAATCCAACGCCACATCCCGACAGATATTTAAAAGGGTAGGTCGAGTCGGTGCGTTCGGGGTTAAGAACTGCCACAGCACAGGGCAATTCTGTCCCAGGGGTATGGTGATCGCAAATTATGAAATCAACGTTATGTTCCCGGGCATATGCAACCTTTTCAACAGCTTTAATACCGCAGTCCAGGGCTATAATCAATCCTACACCTTTTGAAATGGCATAGTCGATGCCCTTGTAAGAAATGCCATAGCCTTCAGAATACCTGTCAGGGATGTAAAATTCCACGTCATCATGAAGCTCTTCAATAAAGGAATAGAGCATAGCAACCGAAGTGGTTCCGTCAACATCGTAATCGCCATATATCATAATTTTTTCATGATTCTGAATGGCAGTTTTCATCCTTTCTACAGCCTGCTCCATGTCATTCATGAGGAACGGATCATAAAGATTGTCCAGACTGGGTCGGAAAAATGTCCGGGCCTGGTCAAACGTTCTAATCCCCCGTTGACACAGCAAGGTGCTAATCACCGGATGAACCGACAACTCGCGTGCAAGTTGCTCGCTTTCACTGCAATGACCATTTTCCTTAATTTTCCAGGCACGGATCATAAAATAGGTATGAGAAGAGGGGCTAAGCTACCAACTTAGATCCATCTGACCAAATTTATATCCTGCCGGTGTGGTAAATAATCATGCTTGGGGAATATTCTGATGCCAAAACTAAATGTTCCCGGCTGTTTAATGGATACTTTCACTGAATAATAGGCTTTGTCTACTGAAGATTTATCCAATACAAATTCATGAGTGGAAATCAGACGTTCTCCGTTTTCAGTAATAACCAGTTCAACACCAATGTCTGAAGCGGATATTTCATTCAGGTCCAGAACTACAGTTCCTGCATATTCCTTATCCATTTCAAACAGATCTCCGCGGTTGTCAAAAATTTCGCATTCCACAACATTGATGTTTTTCCAGGCTCTTTTCATGCGTTTCTTCCAGGATGCAATTCTTTTGATCCGTGCAAAATCCTCTTCTGCCATGCGGGAAGACCGCTTAAACAATTTGGCGTAGAACCGCTCGTTATAATCGTGTAGCATGCGGGTGGTTACAAAATGAGGAGCAATGGAAGAGATGGAATTCTTCATCATGCGAACCCAATTTTCAGGCACATCCGCTTTATTCCTTTCGAAAAAGGCAGGAATCACTTCCTGTTCGATTAACGAATAAATAATTTCCGCATCCAGATCGTCCTGCAAACCCGGATCATCGTAGGTGGTTTCATTGGTGAGTGCCCATCCGGCTTCGGGTTGATATCCTTCCACCCACCATCCGTCGAGTACGCTGAAGTGAAGTGTACCATTAACAACAGCTTTTTCGCCACTGGTCCCGGAAGCTTCAAGAGGACGGGTAGGAGTGTTCAGCCAGATGTCTGCTCCCTGAACCATGGTTTTCGCCAGGTTGATATCGTAATTCTGAAGGAAAACCACTTTCCCGATAAATTCGGGTCGCTTTGAAATATCAATGATCATTTTTATTAAATCCTGTCCCGCTTTATCGTGGGGATGTGCCTTACCAGCAAAAATCAATTGTACAGGCTTGTCAGGTGTATTCAGGATTTGTGCAAGCCGGTCGATATTCCGAAACAGCAGGTGTGCCCGCTTATAAGTGGCAAACCGGCGTGCAAAGCAAATGGTAAGTGCTTTATCGTTCAACTGGCGGTTTATTGCAACAATCCGGCGGGGATCTTCATGCCTTTTAACCCAGTTTTCTTTATACCGGTCTTTAATGGTGGAGATCAGTTTAGATCTGAGTTTCTGTTTGGTTTCCCATACTTTGGCATCCGGAACGTCATGAATTTTTGCCCAGTAATCAGTATCTGCCAGGTTGTTTTCGAAACCTTCACCGAAAGAATCCCGGTAGAGCTTCTTCCAGCTTTTTGCTGTCCATGTAGCATAGTGTATACCATTGGTAACATAGCTGATATGGAGTTCCTCGGGCAGGTAACCAGGCCATAATTTGGAGAACATATGCTGTGTTACAGAGCCATGCAGAAGACTTACACCGTTCATCTCCTGTGAAAGATTGGCAGCCAGAAAGCTCATGTTGAATTTATCTCCCAGGGAATTGATGTTGGAACGTCCCAGGCTCATCAGTTCATTCCAGTTTATTTTGAGCCGGTCGGGGTAATGACCGATGTACTGGCGGAGTAAATTTTCTTCAAATTCATCATGCCCGGCAGGTACAGGTGTATGTGTCGTGAAGAGGGTTGAACTGCGCACGATTTCTTTGGCTTCAGAATATGAAAGGTTAAACTGCTGAATATATCTGCGCATTCTTTCCAGGCCAATAAAGGCACTATGTCCTTCATTGCTGTGATATAAATCAAATTTGGCACCCACTGCTTCCAAAGCACGAATTCCGCCAATACCAAGCAAAAGCTCCTGTTTAAGCCTGTTTTCAATCGACCCGCCATACAGATTGTGCGTCACATTACGATCGTCTTCAATATTATCAGGGAAGTCTGTGTCCAGCAGATATAAAGTTACCCGACCTACATGAAGTTCCCAGATCCGGGCCTGCATGGTTCTTCCAGGAAACACCAGTGAAACGGTTACATAATTCCCCTGATCATCTTTGATGGGCTTTACGGGAAGTTTTGAAAAATGCTGGTAATCATAGTTGGCTTGTTGTTCACCGCGTGTGGTAATCATTTGATTGAAATATCCGTAGCGGTATATTAAGCCAACGCCTGTAATATTTGCTTTCTGGTCACTGGCTTCTTTCAGATAATCACCCGCCAGAATTCCCAAGCCTCCTGAGTATATTTTAAGTGAGTTGTGGAATCCGTATTCCATGCTGAAATAGGCAATTCGTGGCGATTTCGGGTCGGGGGTTTCCGACATATATTCGGTGAAGCGGTTATAAACCCTTTCAACTTTATCCGTATAACTTTTGTTCTGACTCAGTTCTATAAGCTGGTTGTACCGGACCTGTTCAAACAAAATAGCCGGATTTTGGTCACATTTCTGCCATATTTCAGGATCTATAAATTCAAATAATTCCTGGGCTTCATCATCCCATGTCCACCAGAGATTTTGTGACAATTTACCCAGATTGGTAAGTGATTCGGGGAGCTTTGATTTAACAATGATCTTTTTCCAAAGTGGGGTGATCTCAGCAGTGGGTACATATTCGGGAACTGCTTCGCTGGGTCGCTCTTCAATTTTTACAAACCGGTCAATTCGCTTTGCCACTCCCTGCAATGCATAATCATAAGCTTGTTTATAATAATGGATGAGGCTTTTCCAAAGGACCAGCTTGGATGTATCTGATGCGTTCTTTCGGGCAATCAGAATGGCTTCGTCCTGCATTAAACACCTTTTCTGGATGGCCTCTACAATCTTATGGACCACCTCTTTGTCGTTGTCGTCGGTTCTCTCTATAACATCAATACATTCTATTGCTGCAGGGCACATATCATTGATCCATCTTCCAAAACCAGCCAGCGTAGTCGTAATCGTCGGTACAGAAAATGCCAGGCTTTCCAGCGGTGTATATCCCCAGGGTTCATAATAAGAGGGAAAAACCGTAAGGTCGAGACCGATTAAAAGATTATAATAGGGCGTATTGAATATGCCATCATTTCCGTTCAGATAGGAAGGCACAAAGATGACCTTAACCTTGTCTTCAGGATTATTATTCAGTCCCGCAGCCTTAATTCTTTTCAGAATCGGATCCCATTCTGCATCGTGCAGGTTATGTGTCAGGTATTTTGATCCAATGGCTTCATCAAATATCATTTTCCCGGAAAGCAAATCTTTTCTGGGCCCGTAATGATTGGCAGGGATAAACAAGTAGGCCAGTATCTGGTAATCGCAACTACGCGCCTTATTTAGTTCACCCAGTGCATCAATATACAAGTCGATTCCTTTATTTCTGAATTCATATCTGCCACTGGTTGCCACCATGAATACCTTCTCGGTGAGTTTCTGATTCAGCATAGTCTCAGCGACGGAAAGCAACTTCTGGCGTCCTTCTTTACGCATGACTTCAAACTCAGCACCTGTCGGAACAAAGCTGTCTTCAAAGCCATTGGGTGTAACCATGGTAACCTCCTTCTGAAGGAACTGAGAACATTCTTCCGAAGTGATTTCACTTACTGTTGTAAAAGCATCGGCATGCTGGGCTGACAATTTCTCAGCAGATTGTTTGGAGATCAGATTGAATTCACGGGCTATTTCTTCCCCGTTATAGTTTTTAAGATTTTTATACAGAGGAAGGTTGTTTCCGGCCAAAGCGCGTCCTACAGCCGTTGCATGTGTAGTAAAAACAGTTCCAACCTGGGGGAGTCTGTCCTTGAGATACAATATGCCGGTTCCTGCCATCCACTCATGAAACTGGGCAATGATGTGATCGTAAGTATTTAAATTGAATTTTACAAAACTTTCTATGGCTCTGCCTGCCGCCCATCCGAACAATGCAGGTTCTACATAATCCCACTGGCCGGGTAATGAATCCAGCTTATACTTTTCCCACAGCTCAAAAAATATCCGGTCTTTCTCCTGAAAATAATTCGAAAAGTTTAGTAAAATGGCTATCGGATAGCGGTTGATATTCCACCGGCCGATTCTCAGGTTAATACCTTCGGATTCTGCCTGCTTTCTCCAGGCACTGAATAATTGAGGGTCTTCAATAAATTCAGGGTTGCCGTCCGAATCATCTTTGATGAGGTCAGGTCCGATCAGAATCAGATTGTTTTGAAGTTCATTAATAAGCGTTAATGCTTTGGTTGCAACAACAGTATGTATACCCCCTACTTTATTACATACTTCCCAACTCACTTCAAATAAATAATCGGTGGATAAAAATTCTTTACTCATACACAATTTTTAAGTTTAATATCGTGTTACGATCGCATAATATGGCTCAACTTTGCAGGTACTATTTTTTGCCTGCTTTCGTTAATTTGCCTGCTTTCGTTAGTTTCTGTTTATTCTTTTTGGGCTCTGCAACAAGAGATTCCTTGTTCCTGGTCATGGCTTTTGCTGCAACAGAGGTGATTTTTGTTTTTGAGGATTTGAGTTTTTTCAGTTCCTGTTCATATTTACGAATGAGGTCATCTTTTTCTGAAATCACCTGAGTCAGGCTTTCTACTTCCTGATTTTTTACCTGTTCTGGTACCAGAGCGTTTACCCGCATGGAAAAATCGCTGAGGACATTCATGTAATTAATATATGCATCATAAGGCGTTTCATACGGGTTAAAGTAGGCTTGAGTGGTGCCTGCAGTAAAAAATTTTGTAGACATAAAGTAGAAGTGGTCGCTCGACTGCAAATATTTCCAATCTTTTTTGATTTTTTCATCTGTGCAGCGGCTTACTTTCTCGGTCATTGAATATAACCGGTTAAATGCATCCGTTTGCAGTTCATTCCCCAGCCAAACGGTGATGTCTCTTTCTTCATCGGCCCAAGAAATCGGGTGGAGTACGTTAATGGTTGATATGGGCAGGAATTCATTAATAATTTCGGAAGGCGTACTGAAAACAAAGTTTGTGTTTTTATATATTGCACGGGGCAAGGCTTTCAAAAATTCGAAAATGCCCGATTCGCTCCATTGATGTTCTCCAAAGGTTTCATAATCCAGAAACAAATTCACAGTTTCCTCTTTTTTGTCGAATTTATTAAGCCACCCTGCAAATTTCTCAGCCGTAAGGGGATATTCAGACCATCCTGCATTTGAGAAACGGAATGCAATGTCATCACTGATTCTGAAATTGCGGAGCAATAACTTCAGCCTGGGGTTAATGTTATTACAATATACGTAATTCGGACTCTTCCATCCCAAAACATGCTTTGGGCCTTCCGTAATCATACCGTTAAATCCCATTTCAGCAACATCAGCTCCTATTCCGTCAGAATAAATCAGTTCGGTGTTCCGGAATACTTTTGGTTCAACTCCAAACAATTGCTTGATTTTTTCGCGATGCTCCTGAACCTGTCGTGTGAATTCCGCTTTGTTTTTTAAAGATGCCAGTGAATGTGAGTAGGTTTCTGCCAGAAACTCAACAGACCCTGTTTTGGCAATTTTTTTAAAACTGTCAATTACTTCAGGGCAATATAGTTCCATTTGATCCAGGGCTACACCGGATATTGAAAAGGTTACTTTAAATTGAGTACCAAACTCTTTAATGATCTGTGATATTGCCTTATTGGCTTCCAGAAAACTGCGTTCAGCAACCCGCGTTATAATTGATTCGTTCAGATAATCATCATAATAGTAATGGTCGTGGCCAATGTTAAAAAAACGGTAGCGCTTGAGCCTGAAGGGCTGGTGCACTTGAAAATAAAGGCAAATCGTTCTCATGCTATATGATTATTTCAAAATTAATTTAACAACGATACATATACATCTTTAACTTTTTCAGCAGCGTGTTCCCACTTGAGATTGTCCACCTCCAAACGTGCCTTCTTTTTAAACATGTCAGGTAAACCATCGTATTTGAGAATTCCGTATATGGCATCAGCCATAGCATGTGTATCCCAGAAATCCACCTTTATGGCATGCTGCAAAATCTCGGAAACGCCGGATTGTCGGCTGATGATAACAGGCACATTCGATTGCATGGCTTCCAGGGGAGATATTCCAAATGGCTCTGATATCGAAGGCATCACATAAACGTCGCTCAGCGAAAACATATGATGAACGTCATCGCCTTTCAGGAATCCTGTAAAATGGAAACGATCACCAATTTTCAGCGTGGCAACACGCCAAATCATACGATTCAGCATATCTCCACTTCCTGCCATAACAAACCGCACGTTCTTCATTTTTTGGAGTACCAGGTTCGCTGCCTCAATAAAATACTCAGGGCCTTTCTGCAAAGTAACCCTGCCTAAAAAGGTAACAATTTTATCATTAATTCCCCGCTTCATTTCTTCAATCTGTCGCTCCACCAATGGCTCAACAGCATTATGAACGGTAACAACCTTATCCGGGTTGATCCCGTATTTTTCAATGATAATGTTTCGCGTAAGGTTACTAACTGCAATTACCTTATCAGCCATTTCCATTCCCGCTTTCTCGATTTCATAAACGCCGGGGTTCACATTACCCCCGCTGCGGTCAAAATCCGTAGCATGTACATGAACAACCAGAGGCTTTCCGGAGATCAGTTTTGCGGCAATGCCTGCAGGATATGCAAGCCAATCATGTGCATGAATAATATCGAATTTATTCTTATAGGCAATGATGGACGCAATTACAGCGTAATTGGCAATCTCCTGAAAAAGATTTTGTCCGTAGCCCCCACTAAAGCTGAGTTTCCCCGAAAAAGTTGATTGAACCAATTGTTTTGCTCCGAATTCTCCCTTTTCAGAAATATTTTTATATTCTTCCGGTGTTGAATAAGCGCGTAATGCAGAACCTACCTCAATAAAACGCATCTTCTTAAAAAATGTCGAATAATCAATGATCCGGTCGCTTACCACTATTTCTCCTGCATCAATGATACTGACTTTACTTGTGTCTTCATCACCATAGGCTTTGGGTACAACAAAAAGAATGTCGTCAACCCCTACACTATACAAGCCTTTTGTTAAGCCATAACAGGCTGTTCCAAGGCCACCGGAAATATGAGGCGGAAATTCCCAGCCAAACATTAATATGCGCATATTTAACGGTTGTTTATAATTAATTTTTCTTCTGCATCATGGACTCATATTTATTGATGATTCTGAGTAAAGCTGCTACACTCCATGCCTGAGAAATGGCTCCACGGGCACGGTGCGGCGGATCTCCGTCAAAAATCTCAGGAATCGTTCCGATACCCAATTCTGTCATAACCGGTTCAAAACCGTTAATCAAATTTTCAAGAAAGCCTAATCCGCTTTCTTTATGAAGATTCATATATGCTTCACAAAAATGTTCCAGTAACCAGGGCCAAACCGTACCCTGATGATAGGCAAGGTCTCTTAGTTCCTGAGTACCTTTATATATCCCTTTATAATTCTCATTGGTTGGTGAAAGTGTTCTTAAACCCCTGGGGGTAAGTAAATCTCTTTCCACAACGTTGATTACAGCATTTTTAATTTCAGGAGTCAGCATGGAATATTCCATTGAAACGGCGATGATCTGATTGGGCCGAATTGACCAGTCGGTTGATTTTAAATCCACCACATCGGCCAGATATCCTTTTTTTGCATCCCAGAATAAGTTCATAAACGATTCATGCACCTTGCCCGGTAGGGCTTCCCAACTTCTGATAAATTCTTCATCTTTTGCCCGCCTTGCCAAATCGAGACTAAACATGAGTGCATTGTACCAAAGTGCATTGATTTCAACAGGGAATCCCATACGCGGTGTTACAGGCTTCCCGTTTACAACCGCATCCATCCATGTCAGCGCTTTTCCTGGTTCTCCGGCATAGATCAGTCCGTTTTCATCCATGCGGATGTTAAATGATGTCCCATTTCTGTAGGCATCAAGGATTTGCCTGATGGCTCTGCCGTAATTTTTCCATATTGCCGCATACGACTTAACTGCTCTTGTATATTGCTGAAGCGCCCAGAAGAACCACAAGGGCGCGTCAACTGAGTTAAAGGCGGGATTGTCTTCAGAACCCATATTTGGAAACAATCCGCCCTTTAATTTACCAACCTGGGTATCCAGGACCTCTTTGCAGGTGCCTTGATCTCCTACTGCCAGCGTTAAACCCGGCAATGCAATAAATGTATCTCTTCCCCAACAGCCAAACCAGGGAAAGCCAGCAATGATTTCCGTTTTCTTATTTCTCTTGATAAAAAATTGTTGTGCCGAATTAATCAGACAGTTTTTAAAACTATCCCTTGGAATGCGTTTTGACAATTCAAGGGTGTATTTACGTTTTAACTGTTCCGGATTGGCCTTGAGGGTTGAAGCAGAAAAGAGAATTACATCACCTTTTCTTGCATCAAGTTCAAAATACCCGGGCACAAACAGGTCTTCCTTATAATCATAACCCCTGCGCAATTCCTTATTATATTCAATTCCGTAATACCAGTCGGGGGCCGGGATAAATTCTGCTTCTTTTGAAAACTGCATATGTAAAAACGGATATCCGTCGTACATCCTGATTTTTGCACCATTTGGAATCAAAACCGCCTTTGTATTGGCATATAAATTTGCTTTGCTCAGATGATGCATATTTCTGAAAGCAAGAAAAGGTCTGAACCGGAGTTTAACCGGAACATCCGATTCAACAATGGTATAACGGATCAGAATCTGCTCTTCCTTTTCAACAAGCAGACTTTCTTTCATCAAAACGACACCGCCTACACGATATATTATCGTTGGTGTAGGATTTGCATAGAAGTCGCGTACATATTTATGTCCACGCGGACTGTAGATATCGCCCTGATATTTATGGATGCCAAGATTGAATTCATTTTCCCGTTCAATAATGGTTTCATCCAAAGAAGAAATTAAAACGTGCCTGTCACCATCCAGATTTTCAATGGGAGCAACCAACAAACCATGATATTTGCGGGTATTGCAATATACTATTGTAGATGAACTGTAAGATCCCGCCCGGTTGCTCCTGATGACCTCTTTTGTTAAAGAGTATTCCAGATTTATCAGTTGAGATTTGTCAAATTTCAGGTAAGCCATTCCATTAAGCATTTAAACTTAAAAGGTATTAAAATTTATCGAAATGATGAAAGTATTGCTGTAACTTTTTTCTCTTATATGAGCAACAACCATAACCTCGAATTTGTTGATGCTTTTTGCAATATTATGCGGGAATAATATAAATTTGAAGTTCTGATTTACATGCTATGCGTCTAACAGCTCTATTGATTATTGTCTCAATATTCTCTGTTGCATGCTCTCATAAGAAGCAAAATTTCCATGTGGAATTGCGTATTAGCGGAGCAAACCAATCTGTGATTTATCTGGCGAAAAGAACTTTAACCGGAACTGTTCCTGTTGATTCTGCCATACCGGATAAATCCGGAACATGCAAGCTGCAAGGATATACAGAACAAGCGGATTTTTATATTGTCTATAACAATCCCAAACAGTTCATCAACCTGATTATTCATCCGGGTGATGACTTTCGTGTGCTGACAAGTGCCAACACATTTGATGTGAACTATATTGTTGAAGGGTCCAAGGATTCCAGGCTTATCCAGAAACTGGTGAACATGCAGGCGCGAACACTGGGCCAGATTACCGAAATCAGTGAACGGTATGAAAACAGCATGGGACAGCCCGATTTTGCCAGGGTTAAATCAGAGGTCGACAGCATTTATCAACAAGTGTTTAAAGCACATAAAGATTTTTCAATCCGGCTTATTGAGGAAAATAAAGAGTCGCTTGTAACATTGATGGCACTTTACCAGCAGTTGGGAAGGAATCAACCTGTTTTTGATCCAAAAAGAGATATCAGCTATTACGAAATGGTCGATGCCAATCTGTCTCCGATATTTCCCAATTCAGAAGCAGTTATTGATCTGAACCGGAAAGTTACGGAATTAAAAGAACTGGCACAGATTGAATTGGGTGCGAAAGCTCCTGAGGTGGCGCTTCCGGATTCGGCAAATAACCGCGTTTCTTTAAGCTCTTTAAAAGGAAAAAAGATATTGCTTTTGTTCTGGGCTTCATGGTCGGATGAAAGTATGAGCGAACTTTCCGCCTATGCGGCAATGTATCCGATGGCGTTAAAGAACAATACAGAATATTATCTGATATCACTGGACAAGACAAGATCTTCATGGATCAATGGCTTGTCTTCTGCTTCAGCCGGGGGAGTATATGTATGCGACTTCAAATATTGGGATTCGCCGGCTGCTGTTGCATATCATGTGCACAAATTACCAGCTGTCTTTCTGCTGGATGAAACCGGAAAAATTATCCGCAAGGGCTTTTCTGCATCTGAATTCTCCGATTTCTTAAAAAACAATGCGTTCAATTGAAAAAAATGATTAACATCAACGTCTAAAATATCTCTAATCCATGCGGTACGTATTACTTGTATTTTCTGTGTTTCTCATTGCAGCATGTTCTAAAGAACAGGTAAAAATATCCGGCAAAATTCTCAATGCCGGGGACAAAATGCTTTATCTGGAAGAAGTAAACCTTTATGATGCCAGTGTAAAGGATTCGGTAAAACTGAACAAAAACGGAAGCTTCACTTTCAAATTTGAGACTCCTGTTTCCTGTTTCTATCAGCTCAGGATTTCCCCGGAGCAAACGATATTGCTGTTTCCAAACCCTGGTGATAAAATCAAAGTGGAGGCCGATGCTTCCAGTATTTTATCGTCATTGAAAACCAAAGGGTCAACCGATACGGAGCAAATGATAAAACTTATCAGAATGCTCAATGAAACAAAGCACCGGTTAGACTCGATTTCAGTGTTGTATGAAAAAACGACGGATGATTTAGAACACGGGCGGCTGAACAAGGAATATCAAACCATATTGGAAGGTCATCGCAAGGCATCCATTGCCTATATTTTAACCAATTACAAATCTTTGTCCAGTGTTTATGCCTTATATCAACAATATCAGCCTGGTTATTATGTGTTTTATAAAACTGCGGACCTGCAATATTTTAAAATTTTAAGCGACTCCCTTTCAAAGTACCACCCCGGATCTTCTCATGTGGAATCGCTGAAATCCTACACAACCAAGCTGGTAAACGATTACAATAATAGACGGATGCTCAGCCTGGGAAAAGTAACAGATTTGCTTCCTGAAGTAAAACTTCCGGACGTCACCGGCGATTCAGTTTCTTTATACAGTCTCAAGGGAAAATATGTATTACTGAGTTTCTGGTCGCTCCGAAACCAGGCTTCAGTCAGTCAGAATCTTCAATTAAAGCGGATTTACAATCAATTTAGAAACAGAGGATTCGAAATTCTGCAGGTTTCATTTGACAACTCTGAAGATGCATGGAAAAATGCGGTTAAGTTCGACGAACTCCCCTGGATCAGTGTAATTGATAAGAAATTTCCAAATACCAAGCTTGTCGGGTATTATAATATTCAGCAACTCCCTGCCAATTATTTGATTGGAAAGGATAATACTTCCATACTTGCAAAGAATCTGACCGCCACACAATTAAAGGACAAATTGGACGATCTGATTAAATAAGCGGAATTGAGCAACCCAAAGAACATATATTTTATCTCAGATGTACATCTGGGCTTGTATCCGGCTGAAAAAAGCGCAGAAAGAGAGCGCATTCTGGTTGCATGGCTGGATTCCATCAAAGAAGATGCTGCCGAGCTGTTTTTGCTGGGAGACATTTTTGATTTCTGGCACGAATATAAACATGTTGTTCCAAGAGGCTTTACCCGTTTTCTGGGTAAATTGGCGGAATTGAGCGATGCTGGTGTAAAATTGCATTTGTTTACGGGAAACCATGACGTATGGATCTATGATTACCTGCCTTCGGAAATAGGCCTCACATTGCACCGTGAACACATTTTATACACCCGTGACGGAAAGAATTTTTTTATAGGGCATGGAGACGGTTTGGGGCCATGGGACAAGGGTTACAAACTTTTAAAATGGGCTTTTACCAATAGATTGCTGCAATTTCTTTTTGCCCGCATTCATCCCAATGCAGCCCTTGGATTTGGAAAGAAATGGTCCAAATCGAGCCGTTATGCAAAAGGCATTATTGCTGAAGGATACAAAGGCGATGAGGTGGAGTTCCAGGTTCGTTTCGCCAGGGAATTCATTCAAAAGGAGCACATAGATTATTTTGTGTTTGGACACCGGCATGTGCCCTTTGATGTGCGGATCGCAGAAAATTCGCGGGTAATCAATGTGGGTGACTGGATTGTTAATTTTACCTATGCGGTATGGGACGGGAATGCATTGGAGATTCATTCCATATACCCTGAGAACGAGGGGAATATTCTGAGGAAATAGAAAATTCAAACATTTACCACCCTTTGTTGTCTAATAAATATTAGATAACTTTAGACAACTTTAAGCCCTTCTATGAATACCATAATTCTCGTAATTTTTATCATTGGCTATGGTTTTATTGCTGTTGAGCATAAAATCAAGATTGATAAGGCAGCTTCTGCACTGCTTACCGGAGTTATCTGCTGGCTTATTTATTATTTGGGAAGTCCTGAATATCACCATGCCGAGTCTGAGCTTCTGGAGCATCTTGGAGAGATTTCTTCCATTTTATTTTTCCTGCTGGGGGCCATGACCATTGTTGAAGTGGTTGATTCACACAATGGATTTAGCCTGGTTACAAATATTGTAAAAACACGATCCAAATCGCGGCTTTTAGTCTTAATTACCATTATTACTTTTTTCTTGTCCGCTATACTCGATAATCTGACAACATCCATTGTAATGACTTCTCTTTGCAGGAAATTACTGGATGAGAAAAGCGATCGCTTATGGTATGCTTCAATGGTAATTATCGCCGCAAATGCTGGAGGTGCATGGTCGCCAATTGGGGATGTGACAACAACTATGTTATGGATCAACGGGCAGATTACTTCCGGAAGCATCATTTCAAAAACATTATTTCCAAGCATCATGGTCGCTTTGGTTCCCATGCTGTTATTGATGTACAGATTCAGAGGTCAAAAGATACCCGAACGGACCTTAAAAAAGTCTTTGGACACTCCGGCTGAAAGCAACATCATTTTATTCAGTGGTGTAGGCTTGCTCATATTTGTGCCAGTGTTTAAAACCATCACGCATATGCCTCCTTTTATGGGAATGTTGATTTCACTTGGGTTTTTATGGGTGATCAGCACGGTCGTGCATTTAAACAAACATCCGGAAGAGCGGCATAAATTTTCTGTAGCTCAGGCGCTGCATAAAATTGACACAACAAGCATCCTCTTTTTTCTGGGAATATTACTGGCAGTATCGGCGTTGCAATCTGCAGGCATTTTGTCAAACATGGCTGAATATATAGCCTCCTATATTCATAATATTTATATTACCGGTACCCTTTTGGGTATATTATCTGCGATCATTGACAATGTTCCTTTGGTAGCAGCTGCGCAGGGTATGTATAGCCTGGAAATGTTTCCGACTGACCATTCATTCTGGTCGTTTCTGGCGTTATCTGCCGGAACAGGAGGTAGTGCCATCATTATCGGTTCTGCAGCAGGAGTGGCTGTGATGGGTATTGAGAAAATAGACTTTTTCTGGTATTTAAGGAAGATCAGTCTTTTAGCCCTGGCAGGATTTTTTGCGGGGCTAGGAGCGTTTATATTTCAGCAATGGGTGATGCACTAAGAGCCATTTGTCAATTAATCTCATTTGTGACGCGAATAAAGAAGAATAAATATCGACACTCCCAAAACAGAGGCTTCATTACCAAACTCTTTAAGGTGTTTTTTGAAAGTGAAAAAACAGGAGGTATCATCCTTGTTTTTTGTACCCTGATATCAATATTTATTGCCAATTCTGCATTTTAACATTCCTTATTTGAATCAGGATTATTCCCGTTTTAAATAAGTCTCTTGCAAATTAGTTGATATATTACAAAAATAAGGTTATTCCAATGGGTACAAAAAATCCCGGTTCTCAGGCATTTCGGGATTGCCATCTATTCACATGTTCACGATATTCTGTTTTGGGAATAATCTTTTGATCCTTATACCTTATTTTTTTGTATAGTTGAATTAAAAATGAATTCATAGGTTCTGACAATGGTAAATTTCAATCATTTAATCAAGCTGTCAGAGTAGTCAGGAATTCTATCAGATCACTGGTGTCAGATACATTATATCTGGCAAAAGATGGGCTTAATCCAACCCTGATAGTATATGAAGAATCAGGCAGAGCCTGAAACAGAAACTCATCGGTTTTATCATCTCCTGCAGCTAATATGAAATCGTAGTATTCCTTTGTAATCAGCACAGCAGCGGCCTGTCCCTTGTCGTATTTTCCGCTCTTTACTTCAAGCACCTTATGGCCTTCGAGAATTTCAAAATCGGTTTTATGCCGGATAATTTCAGCCAGGTCATCGCGCAATTCGTTCAAGCGCAACTGGGCAAAATCCATGTCAGCGTTACGATAATGCCATGACAGGCTGCCTGTTTTCTCCTCAATAAAGGTGCCGTAACAACGATCCACATACTCTTTAAGAATTGGCATGACGACTTCTTTCCATTGAGCTTCGGCGCTTATGGTAGACACCCATTCTTCTCCGGCTTTACGGATAAAATATCCATGTTCGGCAACCAGCGTGACCGGTACATCGAGGAATTGTTTCTCAAGAAAGTCCTTATCTCTGCCGCTGATGATAACAAGATGATTCTTGGGGTCTCTGGCAAGTTTCTTTACTATGTTCAATGTATTATGGTCAATAACTGCTAACTCGGGGTATTTAGCAAAGGCCACAAGGGTGCCGTCATAATCCAGAAAAATAATCCGGCGTAAAGCTTCCTTGTATGCCATGGATATTTTGTCGGTAATAAGAGGACTTACAAACTTCACGCGCATCATATCCTGATGCGTTTTGATTTCGTAAGTTTGATTGAAGAAATCGTTAGCCCAAGTAAAAACATTATAGCTGGCTATCCGATTCTGCATTCTTTCAATTCGCTTTCTTTTCTCCTGTTCACTCATTTCCAACGCTGCCAGGATGGCTTCGGAGATTTCGTTGTTATCTCCCGGATTGATTATCAGAGCTTCGTTAAGTTCGGCAGCTGCCCCAGCCATTTCGCTCAGAATAAGTGCTCCTTTATTCTCAAGTTGGCTTGCAACAAACTCTTTGGCAACCAGGTTCATCCCATCGCGCAATGGGGTCAATAGTCCAACATCACTTACATCATACAAAGCAATCAGTTCATTAAACGAAAGTGATTTATATTGATAGATGATCGGACGCCAGGAAAGCGTACTGTATTTACCATTAATACGACCAATTGTGGATTCAATATCTTTCTTCATTTCCTTGTATTTCTCAATGTTGTCGCGAGAAGGAATCACCACCATATTGAAAACCACTTTTGATCGCCATTCCGGATTTTTATCCAGAAATGTTTCAAAGCCCTGTAGTCGAGAGAGTAGACCTTTGGTGTAATCAAGTCTGTCGATTGAAAAAACAAGCTTTTGTTCACCCAAGCTTTTTCTGATCTTATCCTTTTCTTTCATAACTGACTTATCGCGACTTGCCTGGTGAAATTTATCATAATCAATACCGATAGGAAAGGCGTCTGCTTTAACAACCTTATGCGGTGTATAGATAACGTTCTGCCGGCATTCATAACCGGTAGTTCTTTTGACCGATTTTATAAAATGTTGGGTGTAGTCGTGTGTGTGAAAACCAACGAGGTCGGCACCCAGCATGCCTTTGATGATTACTTCGCGCCAGGGACGTGGTAATTGTCTGAATATTTCATAGGAAGGGAAAGGGATATGTAGAAAGAAACCAATAGTAGCATCCGGTATTTTTGCCCGGATCATTTCGGGGAGCAGCAGCAACTGGTAATCGTGTATCCATATGAAGTCGCCTGGCTTGATATGTTTTATTATTTCGTTACAAAATAAGGTATTGGCTTCCTGGCAGGCTTCGAAATAACTATTTTTCATCACGCTATAAGTGGAGAAGTAATGAAATAGCGGCCATATCAGGTCATTGCTAAATCCCCCATAGAACTGATCATTGATCCGTGAAGAGATTTGTACAGGAAAAATATCAAAATACTCGTTTTCTATTTTTTCAGTGACAGGCAAGTTTTCTCCAAAACCGCACCAAACAATTTTATCATTAATCAGCGTACTCTTGTTTTTTTTGAAATTTTCCGATAGGGCCAGAATGGCCGATACCAAACCTCCGGAATTCTGTAAGACTTTATTTCCTTCTTTTGATTTGACAAACTTGAACGGCAGCCTGTATGCAATTATTACCAGCCTTTTAAATTGTTCTTTGATAATCATATTCTTATCATTTGGTATTTCTATATAAGAGTAAAGTTAGTACCAGAAACTAACAAATGCCTGAAAATGGTTGTTTTTTCATTGGTTATTTTCTGAAATATATTGATATTTAATACGTTGGTTTTTTGAAGTTTGTTGATAATCACATCAGATCAGCAATGAACTTATAGGTTATGATTCTTGCATCCTTTTCTTTCAGACGGTAGGATTCTGTTACTTCACGGCTTGGTGCCGGATAACCGGTCAGCAAATCGGCTATCAGTATATTTGACCTGGCCCCTTTTTACTGAAAAAAGGATATCGAATTACATAAATACGGTTCATATAACTTTTGATTCCTTTTTAGGATGGTTATTAATTTGTATATTCATTTATCCAAGTTTGTTATCATCATAATGAAAGAAAAAATAAACCGGATTTTAGAAATCTCCAAACAGGTTATTAGCGATTGCTGCATGGAAAATGGAGGGATTGTGGCAGCTAATTCTACAAAAGGCTATTTTCCTGTTGCTGCCAAGGACTATTTCTATGTTTGGCCCCGCGATGCTTCTTTCGTATGTATTGCTTCTGATATTATAGGGATTAACAACATACAGGAGGGTTTCTTTAATTGGTGTTCAAGTTGTGCAGAAGGATTTAATGAAACTGGCCTTTTCTATGAAAAATATTATCCTAATGGCTTAAAGGCTTCATTTAATTTTCAGCCTGACCAAACAGGTATTTTTTTGCATGCACTTGTGCATTATTGTAAATATAATCCGATCAAAATCAATCAGTTTAAGAACTTAACCAGGCTCGCTGCAAATGGAATATGTAATACATGGGCAAAAGATCATTTCAAGGTTGTTACAAACGATTTATGGGAAGAGCGTTTTTGTTATCCCGACCTACGAGAGAATTTTACTTATTCGCTCGCTGCTTGTATAAGAGGACTTCGAAGTGCCTGCGAATTGTTTCCAAACGAACTATGGAAAGATGTTGCCGAAGAAATGAAATTGCAGTTGGACAACCATTTTTCGGGTTATTTCATCCGTTCTTTCGGAAAATTGCCCGACAGGCGAATAGATGCTTCGGCGCTTGGATTGGTTTATCCGTTTGCCATTTATGAAGCGAACGACCCTCGTATAATGGCTTCTATAAACAAGATTGAAAAGAAACTGGTGGTTGACGGAGGGGTGTACCGATATGAACATGATGAATACGACGGATGGATATACGAAGGCCATCATAGAAATAAAGGTGCAGGCACCTGGCCTGTTTTAAACTTTTGGTTATCTATCTATTATTCAATCAGGGGAGACTCAGAAAGCGCCCAAAAATATTATTACTGGGTATTAGACAGAATACCCCTAAATGGTTTTATTCCTGAACAATTATTTGACAATACTATCCAGGTATCAGTATCTCCTTTGTTATGGTCTCATGCTATGTTTATTTTAGCTTCCGGACATTTAGGTTTTATCAAAGCGCATCACTCGCCAGATAATTGAACCATTAGCATGCGTTATTCGCCGAAGAGTTTCGATTTTGTTCGGACATCATTAAAAGTTCCATTTCAACCGTAAAAAGCCTAAATGAAAATATTCGGCATGTCCTTTCTCCAATTGCCCTGTAAACGATTGGGCAATGAATGAAAAATCGAGATTATCTGTTAATGAATACGAAAGCGAAGGCCCTACAAAAAATCCGTTCAACTTTGGAAAGTACATTCCGGCAACAGATACGTTAAAAAGAGGAGTAACCGGGTAGTTTCCCTGAAACATCAATGAGATTTCGGAAAACGACAGATTTTTGGCAGACAAGCTCATGTTGTAGTAATCGGCAAAACTGCTAATTCCAAGACTTTTATTTTGATTATACAGCACTTCGAATTGAATGGTGAAAGCGTTTTTAAAGGTATATTCACTGCCTAACGAAGCCAGTAAAAGCCCAGTGGTATCTGTAAAATTTTGTTTCGGATGAAAATAAGAAACCTCACCTCTAAAAGATGCTCCACGGATATTACCCGACCAACCGGCGCCAATAACATAATCTTCTTCATTTAAAATGCCCCCTAAGAACTGAATATCGTAGTTCCACTTGTTAAACCGGTATAAGGCTGCCGAAGTAATTTTATGGTTGTTATCGGCCTTTATAGTCAAATCAAGCGTAGAGGTGCTGTTTCCATAGTATTGCAGCCTTATGGCATCGCTCCCTGGTTTTTCAACATAATCGAAATCGAAAAAAGAATATGCGTTAAAGAGGTCGTTGGGGTTCCATGTAAAACATTGTCCCCAGTTGATGCGTTGACGGCCAACTCTCAGCTGGAATTTACCTTTGGTATAGTCGATATAAGCCCTGTCAATTTTTGAATTGAGTATGTATGATTTACCCGTTGAAATATTATCCGATAACTTGATGATACCATTGTCCACATCTATCATTTTTGCGTAATCAGGATTGATTTTAACGGATTCCCCTGTCATAAACCTGTTTCGTATTTCCAGTGCTGCATTTAAACTATTAGCTGTATTGTGCCATTTGAAATTAAGCCGGTTATGGATTAAGTTATCGGATGTCCAATCGCCATCCCATCGCTGGAACATAAAAGATTGCATGTTTGTAATATAGCCATTCAGCGACCAGTGACGTTGTATGGTATCTTGTCCGTGAGTAATCGCAGGAAACAACATCATTAGATATAAAAATCGTCTCATTGATTTATTTTCTAATATCCGAAACGACCTCTCCATCCTGGATAGTAATTACCCGTTTTGCTTTATTCACAACCCTCTGGTCGTGGGTTGAGAAAATGAAGGTTATGTTTTCATCCCGGTTAAGTTTTTCCATAATCTCCAGCAGGTTCTCGGCAGATTTGGAGTCAAGGTTTGCGGTAGGTTCATCAGCCAATATGAATTTTGGTTTTGCTGCCAATGCCCTGGCAACAGCCACACGTTGCTGCTGACCTCCCGATAGCTTGTTGGGTCGGCTGTCCATACGATCGCCAAGGCCTACAGCTTCAAGTAGTTCTTTTGTCCTGTTTTCCCGTTCTTCTCTTGACTTGTTTTGCAGGTGCATAATAAACTCCACGTTTTCCTTGGCTGTGAAAACAGGGATAAGGTTATATGCCTGGAAGACAAAGCCGATGTTCCTCATCCTGAAATCGGTTTTCTGCCGGCTTGAAAGTGCATTTATTTTTATACCGTCAATAAATACATCGCCTTCTGTTGGGTCGTCAAGGCCCCCCACGATGTTGAGCAAGGTTGTTTTTCCCGAACCGGAAGGCCCAACTATGGCAGTAAATTCGCCTGTTTCAATACTCATGTTTATACCGTTGACAGCATGTACGGGTAATGATTTTTCATCATATACTTTGTGCAAACCTTTAATCTCAATTATATTCATATCTTAATATTTTATATAGTTTTTGATTACTGGGTTCTTATTGCTTCGGACGGGTTCAGTTTTAATGCCTTATAAGCGGGATACAAAGCGGAAATGATACCTGCAATGATAACCATAATGGTAGTAAAAATCATTGTTCCTGAATCAATAACAGGATATACAAGCGCCGAATAGCCCATTTCGGCAAAGGCTTCTTTCCAAAAGTAGAGATTGATGCCTGCTTTTTCGAAATGCCTGGATATTGCATATCCTATGATGATACCTATAATGCCACCTGTAAGGGAAAGATAAATTGTTTCCAGCATAATCATTAAAAAAACTCTGAGCCGGTTCATACCTATGGCCATGAGCATACCCAATTCCCGCACCCGTTCCATAATCACCATAAGCATAGTGTTTACGATTCCAAAACTTAAAGCAAGCAGGATAATAACAATGAAAATATACATATACTGGTTCATGGCACTGACTAAGTATCCTGCTTCAGGGCTGAGTTGCTGCCAGTCTTTAACTTCAAGTTTTGGAAAGTAATCCGTTATGATTTTTGCGGCTTCTTCCGTTTTTTTATTGTCGCTCAACAAAATGGCAATCTCATGAGCTTCAGTCCCGGTAAGCCCGGTCAGTTTATAAATATCTTTGTTTCTAACAAATATGTTTGCTCCGTCAAACATCATATTGTCAGTTCGGTAAATACCAACAATACGAAATGCCCCTCCGGTTAAATTTTTGTCAACGTCCTGTACGGTAATAATAATTTTGTTTTTTAGCCCTACTTTTAATTTTCGGGCAAGGCGTTCGCTAATAATAACCTGGTTTTTACCGGTTTCATCGAGGTATTTCCCTTCAATGATTTTTGAACTGAGTCTGGTTACTTTCTGTTCGTCTTCAGGATCAACCCCTGTAATCCTAACCCCTGTACCTGTTTCTGCCGATGCCATCATGGAATTGATAATAATTCTTTTGCTGGCAGCAACTACATAAGGCGCTGTTCTTACTTTTTCCACAATACTATTGGCATTCGTTATTTGAATCGAAAACTGGTCGTTGTCCAAAAATCCGGGTTTGTGGATTTGGATATGAGACATTTCGTTGCTTATAATGGATTGTATGCGGTCGTTGACCATTCCGTTCGAGAAAGCGATGAAGAAAATACCTGCAAAAATTCCAAGAGTTACAGCGCCAATAATAACGAAACTCCTAAGTTTGTTCCGCCACAAATTCCGCCAGGCAAATGAAGAAACCATATTTTGATAATTTTATAGTTAACTATGCAATGCTTTACTAATTTTTAGCCTGTTAATATTTAAAACAGGATATAACCCGATGACCAAAGTGAAAATAAAGATGGTAATGGCTTGGTTGTAATAGACCGATGGTGTCATGGAAAAAGACATAATGGGTTCGAACCCCATTTGCAGCATGGTTTCGGCAGCCTGCCCTGTAAGTGGGATTGGGTGCAGGGTAAAATACCATGTAACAGGTATACTGGCCACAATACCGGCAATAACACCTACCAATCCTAATAATACGGTCTCTATTATCAGGATATAGTTTAGCTTGTATTTTTGCATTCCCACTGCGATTAATACTCCAAATTCTTTTCTTCGTTCTACCGTCATCATCATTACCGTACTAAAAATTCCAAATGCGATAATCATATAAAGCAAGCCTTTCGTAATCATACCAGAAGCACGGTCGCTGTCAATTTGTTTCATTAGTATACTGTTCATCTCTTTCCAATCCATTACCTCATACTCATTTCCTAATTTCTCAGCAAGCTCGTTTTTTATGTTTTGTACTTCATCAATGCTCTTAACCATTATAACAACAGAGGTGAGCCTATCTTGTGCAGAAAATAGTTCCTGACAATTAGCCACGTCCATATATACTACTGTCCTGTCTAGTTCGGGTGATGGCTGTTTGATGATGCCGCGCACCGGATATTTGCCGGCAGCGCTTACGCCATGATACCCCTGGCTTAATAACACAAGAGTATCGTTAACGTTAAGTTTCATATATTTTGCAAGTGCACTTCCCAAAACCACTCCGCTATCTCCATTAATAAGGTAATTCCCCTTTGCTATCCTTCCCGAAAGATTGGTAATACTATCTTCTTTCTGTGGCTCAATACCTATGATCATAACCCCTTTGGTAATTTCTTCAGAAGATGCCAAAGCAAAATTTTCCAACCGGGGCGTAGTTATAGTTATTCCATTTCCCTGGTTTAACTTTAATTTAATTGGAGGATAATCCAGCGAGTTGTCAATAACTTTATCGTCCCAATAACCTTTTTTATGAACCTGTATATAGCCCGAGTAAAAATTTACGATGGTTTTGATATACTGGGCGTACGAACCTTCCTGCATTGAACTCATAAAGGCCGATAATACTACCCCAAAAAAGACTGATGCTGAAGTAATAAGAGTGCGGCGTTTATTGCGCCATATATTTCGCCATGCGAGTTTGATATAATCCCTCATAGAAGCTCGTGAATTAATTATTTTACAGATTTCATATTTTGTTGCGAAAAGAAACTATCTGAAATAGGTTGGTTGAAAACCATGTTATTGAGTTCAAGTATGGTTTTGTTCCCTTTTTTGTTTACCGGTTCAATTTCCAGTTTGGTTGGTATTTCGCGGTCGCCCATTCTTTTTATGTTATAGGCATTCATGAGGTTAACAAGTTCCATATCTTCGTCGTAGTATTCGGCTTTCCATTGGTTATAGCCATCAACCGTAATCCAGGTAATTATTTTGCTCCAGGTTACAGGTGCATCGGGTAGTGGAGCAAGCTCAATTTTATAACATTCCATATCCCTCACTTTTTCTTTGCCCAACAATTTTTGGGTGTAATCCACTACAATTGACGATTCTTTAACCAGGTCATCATTGGTGTAATCAGAGCCCATCCACGATTGCATCATCATCGAGGGAGGTATCTTAATCATCCGCTCAATAGATGGTACCCAGTTCCACATATCTTTCTGCCGTTTCAGGAATACCTGGCCTTTTTCCTTGGCAGGGGCAGTAATATATATCAATGAATATTCGGTGCCTTTTGACCATGATTTTAGCGAAATACTCCTGGCCCAGTCGGGGCGGACAATTGTTAAAGTCATCGTTCCCTTACTGGTTAATCCACGTCCTTTATCGTCAGCTTTTTTAATGATGTCTTTAGCCGAAAGTTCCTGACAATAACTTTTTTGATAAGAAAATACAGCAATACTACCCAAAATGCAACCTATAATAATTGATTTTGTTCTCATAAACGGATTTTTTTTAAGCAAAGTAATGGTATATAGTAACAACCATCGTCCCAATATCGAAAATCGGGACGAATTTCATTGTAGATAATTGAATTTACGATAAGTAATTTTTGCGTCCCAATAAGTTTGGACTTAGAAATCAGGGATGATGATGTTTTATAAAATCGCCGGGGGTAATTCCTACAGATTCTTTAAAAATCCTGTTAAATGCGGATTTTGAGTTAAAACCACAGTCGAGGGCAATGCCCAGTATTGTCAGGTTTTTATTTTCAGAAAAAAAAGCTCTTTTTTTGAACTCTTCAATGCGATAGTTATTAATGAACTCAAAGAAATTACAATGAAATTCTTTGTTAATCACTTTAGAGATTTGATGCGAGGGCATTTTCGCAAGCATTCCCAGGTCTTGAATCGTGAGAGTAGGGTTGAGATAGGGTTTCTTTGATTTTATTAATTCCTGCAAAAGTTTTGCTTCTTGCTCGTAACGTTTTTGTATAGCCTGATTGTCATAGACAGACGTAGTGTTTCCCAAATTGTTTTCGTTATTAAGAATTGTTTTATTGTTAAAACTGAAAACTTTTCCCTGTTGATAGCCCCAAGATCCCAAAAGGAAAACAAATACAACCAATGCAATAAAAAAGAAATAATCGGCAAATACAATAGAATGGAAGCCATAATAAGATATTAACCCCAAAGGGAGAATAAGCATTGATATTCCTGCGAAAAGCATTACCAAACGCCGTAACCAGAGCAAATCAACATTTTCGCGGTAGGAATAAACCTGCAGAACGTTTTTTTTGTAATTCTTTAAGATTTTGTAGCTGGTATAAATGTTATAAATGAAATAAACAATCATTAAAAACATCAGGGGCAGACAAAGCAAAGGAAGGAATTGTTTTCCCTCAACAAACAATAATCTTTCTTCCGGGGGATATATCATAAATAGAAACATAAAAAACCATGAAATAAGAATGAGAATAGCATTCCATGTTATCATACGCCAATTGAACGAACATCCGATTGTAGCCCTGACATATAAATGGAGTAATAATGGATGAAACAAGTAGAGTAATATTTCATAACCAGCATATGGATAATAAACATGAATGTTGGCGAGGTAAAGAAAAGGGATAAAAAGTTGAGCAAATAAAACAATGAGCCATCCGCCAAGTATTTTATCTGCAATGGATATATTTTTTTTTGAAAAGACCAGTATGCAGAAAAACAGGGCATTCCCGGCGCCCAAAAGGTATAAGAAACGGAAATATCTCAAAAATTCCATGTGGCAAAATAATCAGGGTTTAATAAACGTCGATGCCTTTTTCTCTCTTGTGAACAATGTGGCAGTATTGATTAATGCCAGGTGTGAATAGGCCTGAGGAAAATTTCCCAAAAGTTTTTTGGTTTCAAAGTCGATATCTTCGCTGAACAATCCCAGGTGATTACCGCATTTTAGCAGATCATTGAAAATTTGTGCTGCTTCTTCGGTTCTTCCAATCCTGTATAATGCTTCGATGAGCCAGAACGTGCATATGGTGAAAGCTGAAGAAGGTTGCCCGAAATCATCATGAGCGACGTAACGATACATGAGACCTTTATGAAACAATGCATTCTTAACAGCCTCTACCGTTTCAATATAAAAAGGATCCTGGTAATCGATAAACCCATAGGTAGCCATGAGCAACAGGGAGGCATCCAGGTCTTCACTGCCATAGGTTTGTGTGAATGTTTTCAGATTATTATTCCACCCATTTCTGAAAACATCTGCCTTAATATCATTGGCAATGCTTTGCCAGTCTTTTGCATAGCTTTCCTTTTGCAGTAGCAAAGCTATCTTGGCTGCACGATCCATGGCCACCCAGCTCATTACCTTTGAAAAAACGAAATGCCTTTCTTCATAGCGAAATTCCCAGATGCCTTTATCCGGATTTTCCCAATGCGTGGAAACAGTATGAATGATATTTCGGACTATTTCCCACATGTCTTCAATTTCATCAAGAGTGCCGGGAAAATATTCGTAATATTGGTGAATTACGTTAAGCAGATACCCGAATACGTCATTCTGACGCTGTACATATGCCGCATTGCCAATTCTGATCGGTTTGGAATTTTGATAACCCGACAGGTGTGGCAGGTTTTCTTCGGTTAATTCCCTTTCACCCCTGATGCCATACATAATCTGAAAGGTGTCGTGCTTTGATTTCAAGATACGCATAATAAAACCCAGAAAGCGTTGGGCAGCATTATCATGTCCCATTCTTAGCAACGTGTCAACTGACATGGATGCATCGCGTAGCCAACAAAACCGGTAATCCCAATTGCGTACTTCGCCTATGGTTTCCGGGATACTAGTTGTTAATGCTGCCAATATGGCGCCAGTATTGTCATATGACATGGCTTTTAATACCAACAGGCTCCTGATGATAATGTCGTTGTTGTGCTCAAACCGCTTGGAACGGTTGGCCCAGTTGAGCCAGTATACTTTTGTGCGCTGGTATTCAAGGTACACCCTTTCGATATCAATGCGTATAAGTTTCTGATTGTATGACAACAGTAAAAATTCATGTTGGGTAATTTGTACTTCCTGGTTACTGAGAATGGATGAAGGATCCATGCTTGAATAAAGGTAAATGCAATCAGTAGGCCAGGCAATGGAATAAGTGCGGATGTGGTTGTCCTGAACAGCATGGGCTATTTCATCGCGGGCGTAGTTTAGATGGGGATCATAAACAACCTTGAATACCGGTACACCAGAAATGTATCGTATGTACCGGTATATTTCAGCTGGTGTAAAATAATCATTATCACCGGTTTTGTAACGGGGCATAAAATCAATCACTTCAAATGCGCCCTGAGGTGCAACAAATGTGGTACAAAGGATATTGGTTCTTTCCAGGTATTTCTGGGTTACGGTATAATTGCTGTCAACTTCAAAATGAAACGATCCTCCGATTTCTTTATCCAGTAATCTGGCAAACACCGAAGGTGAATCAAAATCGGGCAGGCAGCACCAATCGATGCTTCCCATTTCAGAAACCAGGGCAGCGCTCCGGCAATTACCAATCACACCGTAGTTCAGATTGCTCATAGGCAAAATAGTTGTTTAATCATTACCGATCAATCTTTAGCCTGGTGGATAACTCTTTGCGGGAATGGGATTTCAATGCCTTCACGGTCAAACGCAATTTTCAGTCTTTTGCGCAATTCGCCGGTTACCTCCCATTGTTTCAACGGCTGGGTATCTCCCAGGATTTTCACGATTACCGCTGAATCAGCAAAATCCTCAATACGCAAGAAAGCCGGTGGTGAAAGGATCAGTTCCTTGAATTCCGGATCGTTTGCCAATTCCTCGCCTGTATTGTTAATTACAGCAATTGTATGTTCCAGGTTGGTGCTGTATGATATGCCGATATTCAGATTGACCCGGGCGAAATTTTTCGAAAGATTGGATACTTTAGAGATCACACCGTGTGGTATATGATGTACGATTCCATCGAGATTTCTCAGGGTGGTTTTTCTGAGGCTGATGTCTTCAACCAATCCGCCGGTACCGTCAATATCAATGACATCGCCAATACGGTACTGGTTTTCCAGAATGATGAACAATCCCGTAATGATATCCCGGATCAGGTATTGACCTCCGAAACCAACGGCCAATCCAACAATTCCTGCACCTGCCAGAATTGGGGCAATATCGATTCCTGCTTCTTTCAGAATCATCAGCGATGCCATAATAGTGATGACTACAGCCAGAGAACCGTTAAAGATTCGGATCAGTGTGTTCTCACGTTTGACTTCAGCCTCCGGCGACATGTTTTTATCGGGAACTACGGCAATGATCACTGCCCTTCGGATAATTCTACTTAATATCATGTTTAGTACAAAGGCTACCAGTGCTATTGCCAGCATTTTGGTTCCATGTGTCATCAGCCAGGGTACTGCTTTTTCAGGCCAATCTTGTATGTAGTCTTTCATTTTTTCATGGTTTAATTTTCCTGTAAAGGTAATTCAGAAGTGTTTAGATTACCCAATTTCATTTATCTGATCAATCAGATGATTACTTTTTGTGCGGATCAATGTATACACTACCAGGATGAATATAAAAAACATAAATCCAGTGCTGCAAAAGCGAAATCGAACGTCAGGATTATTAAGTCGCTCAATATTAGTTAACAAGGCTCCTATAAAAAACAGGAGCAGTACTGAATCATTTGTTAACAGTTTTTGAGTCTATATTGTGATTTACTGAATTGTTTTTCCAGTTCTTTTGCAACGTCCATAGGATTCGTAAGCGGCATCTCATTCTTAAATATTTTGTAATCGAGAAGTATACTTTTCTTCATTTTTTCAAGTTTGGGTAGTTTGGTTCTATTGGTTGTTTCAATATGATCCCCGGCTTTGTCAACAATGATTACCTTGGGCAGAAAAACACCTTTGCGGCCAATGAACTCATCCATAATTTTTACGGCATCATGGAATTCTTTACGTGAGGCTCTTCCCAGTGCTTCGTAATTATATATTTCTTTTCCATCCCAAGTGTACACAGTGGCAAAGCTTTCAGATATCTTGTCTTCAATGTTGCCCCCTACATTTAGTGTATCATGCCCTGAAGGCATCAGCAATACCTTGCCGCCACCTCCTTCAATATTGGCTGCATATCGGGGAACTGTTACTCCCGACATCCATCCCTGCAGGTGCTTCATATATATCTTCCCAATTTGCACGGGTGTGATGAAATGTACAATACCCTTTTCTTTATGGCACTGCAACAGGTAATACGGATGTATACCAACCCAGAACATGCGACGGAATGTTTCGGCCAGCGTTTTGTAATAATCGTTCACATGATTCAGCAATACCGTTTGATTTCTGATGGTGAATCCATGCTCCCTGATTTTTTTCACCGCGACTGACAGGTCTTCTGTAATTTCATGGTGGTGATTGATGTGCGTCATGAAATACACGTACTTCTCGATTCCCTTTGTGTATTTATTGGAAGCGGTCTTAATCAGTTCCAGGAATTCACCGGTGATTGCCATAGGTAAAACCACAGGAACCCGGGTGGCCATCCGGATCACCCTGAGGTGCTGTATGCGACTGAGTTCTTCAAGTATGTACTGAAGCCTGTGTTTACTTATCATCAATGAATCACCGCCGGTTACCAGAACCTCGTTAATGTTACTGTTTTTAGCGATATAGAATAAACCCTTGTGAATTTCCGTAGTATTCACTTCAGTAGTAGCATCAAGCGATTTAGCCCGCTGACAGTGTACACAATAAGATGCACAACTTGTATTTTCTGCAACAAATAAGGCTACACGATTGGGATACCTTTGATAAGCTGTACCAAAACTGCGTGTGTTTTCACTCATAGCGCCCTCTTTTCCTGTATTCGGGAATAGCAGGTTGGCAGGTGTAGGAACGCATTGCCAGAAAATCGGATCAAGTCGTTTCTCAGCCTTTTCTCCTGACATCATAACGGGATGAAAAGGATCCTGGCTCATCAGTGATGCGTAATAAGGAGTTATTCGCATGGGTTCTTTACCCTGGTCTCTCATAGCCTGACAGGTTCTTTCAATTTCGGATTCCTGAAAAGGATTCAGAGAGATAACCTGTCTTAGTTGATCTAAAGTGCGGATTGAATTTTTTATCTGCCAGGCCGGATCCTTCCATTGCTCATTTGATATATATTTCCACAAAGGAATTTCATTGAACTTCCTTGGCTTGAAAAAAAAATCATCATTGATTTCCATATCACATGCACTTTTGGTCCCAACTACACGCATCACAAAAGTTAAAATTAGCACAAACAATTCTAAAATCAATGGCAAAAAACTACAAATGACAAAAGTCAATATGCTATATTATTTCTTTCTGTGAGTGTGAATTCACAAATAGGATAGTGCCAACTCCTTCATATCCGCTCATCATTGTATCTCCGTTATGCTTCAATCCCTCTACATGAAAACCTTTTATAACCAGGGCAGCGGAAGCGGATTTTTCATTGATCAGGCTTCTTGCTGTTATGCCAGGCTGTTTAATTATGATCTCTATGTTTTTTTCAGTTATAGGGAGTCTGCCGGTATTAACAAGCTCTGTCAGAGCTTTCTGTGTTGTTTCGAAATCTTCCGGTTTGCAAATATCAAAAACCTTTATAACCGATTTTTTCCAATCACTATGTCCGGAAATGATGAAACTGAGCATGATTTCAAGGCTTGAGTTTTCCACATCATGTGAATTGATCCATACATGGATTCCATTTTTATAAATCATGTCCTTCCGGCTTGATGCCAAGAGACATATATCAAAATTGCCGGCCTTAATAAGTCGCATATTCTCTATAATTTCTGCGAGATCTTGTGGATTTTCCTTGTCATATTCAAAGATAACCATGTTGTTTTCCATCCCTGAAATGCCAGGTACCTGGATGGCTTGAGCAATGGCTGAGGTATAGGAGGGCGAAATGATCGTGTCTACAAATACATGATTATGGGTAGTATCATAGATCTCAATTAACAGTGAAAGTTCTTCTGAAGCTTGCTGATTGGTAGCTTTTGAATAATATCCTTCAATACGGTGCAGATAGGTTGCGAATCCATATCGGTAGGAAATCCAGTTCAAAAGCTGGAAGGCCCTTGTCCTTGAAAAAGAGTCTTTTGATATGCAAATAGCACTGGGGCGCCATTCCTTAACTTTTTTTCTGCTGCCTGACCGTTGCAGGTATACCTGAAGATTTCGGTTTATCTGAAACAGGGCATTAGCGAACAAAGATTCCAAGCCGTCACGATCACGATGATAATTTCGGATATACAGATACAAACCGGTCATGATAAGAATAGCGCCCAATGCATATGGTGTGCTGATTTTGAACATCACCCACAAAGCAATTACAAAGCCTGCCAGTGAAATATACCATTTCGACCGGAACGATGGCCGGTAAGAAGGAGAAGATCCAAAATGGTTCAGAAATGAAATAAGGCAAAGCGAACCGTAAGTGACCAGGAAAAACATAGATATAATTCCAGCAACTGCATTAACATTTCCAAGGGTTACAAATACCATGGCAAGGATTATGGTCACCAGTGAGGCGTTGATGGGTTCATTGTCAGATTGTCGACCATAGGCAAGCCAACGATTCACTTTAGAAGAGGGGAATGAACCATCTATGGCAAGTGCCTGCAAAGTTCTGGGTGCTACCATTATGGACCCCAGAGCAGAAGAGAGAGTAGAAGCAGCCAAACCCAAGGGGATCATAATTATACCTCCAACTGCAATTTTACTCATTATCAGCTGATCTTTGAGCATATCCTCAGGGCTGGCGAAAAGTGAAAGTTTGTAAATCACGGCAAAATAAACTACCATACCGGTAAAAGTAGCTGCGATAGTGCCGAAAGGTATTGAAACAGAAGGTTTTTTCAGGTCGCCGGAAAGTCCCACCCCTGCGGTCATTCCTGTAAAGGCCGGAAAAACAATTGCAAAAACCATGAAAAAATCCTGCATATTTCTTATGTCACCCGGGGCAATTCCATCTGAAAGCGATCCGAATTCCGTCTTTCCGAGGAAGAACAAAAGCAGCGAAAAGAATAGAATACCTATTACAAAATATAAGGCTTTAATACCCTGTTTGGCGCCTTTTCGAAAGATCAATATTCCAAGCAGTAACATGGAAGGAATACTGATGGCTTGCCGGGGCAAATGAATACCGATTGTGTCTGTTACGAAATTGAAGACAAACTCAAATGCTTCAGTAAAGGCGATGATATAAAAAGCAACACTGATAGCTTGTGACAGGTAAAGAGTTACGCCTATTGTGGCCCCGATATTCAATCCGAATGAACGTGAAATAATAAAATATTCTCCTCCTCCTTCAACCCTTTTATTGGTTGCCAGTTCCGAAATGGCAAAAGCTGTGGGAATAGTCAGTGCGTGACCCAATATAATAATAAGTAACACACCCCAGAAACCCAAGGTACCCACTGCATATCCGAAACGAAGGAATAGAATTGCACCGAGAATCGTTGACAGAGCTGTAAAATAAACCGGGGCCATGCCAAAACGGTTGTTGTTTGCGATTGGTTCCATTGTTCAATATAGAATTGACAGGTCTTCCTCTTGATAAATTTTCGCAGAAACCTTTAAAAGGTTCGTCATGGTAAAAAAATCCCGGTTTTTTAGGAACCGGGATTCACAATAAGAGCTCTTTGAGTATTATATAAGGGAAGTGGCCAGGGTCACACCTACCACAACAATCGATACCATGCTCATAAGCTTAATCAGAATGTTGAGCGAAGGACCGGAAGTGTCCTTAAAAGGATCACCTACGGTATCACCAACAACTGCAGCCTTGTGACAGTCACTTCCTTTTCCGCCAAGATTTCCTTCCTCAATATACTTTTTAGCATTATCCCAGGCACCTCCGGCATTAGCCATGAATATGGCCAGAATAAAACCGGTTGAAACGCTACCTATTAGCAATCCCATTACACCGGCAACACCAAACAGAATTCCAATGGCAATCGGAATAAGTATTGCAAGCATTGAAGGAAGCAACATTTCACGTTGTGCACCCTTTGTTGAAATAGCTACACAACTGGCATAATCCGGTTCTGCTTTACCTTCCAGAATGCCCTTAATTTCACGGAACTGTCTGCGAACTTCATCAACCATGGCTTGTGCAGCGCGACCAACAGCATTCATAGAGAGACCGCAGAATAGGAATGCAGCCATAGAACCAATGAATGCGCCAACAAGAACTCTGGGATTCATTAAATCAATATTGAAATAAGTCATCACATCCTGAATACCGGCATTGTGAATTTCAATCCCTGTAGCAGCAAGGAAGGCATCCGCCTTTTCAGGCAATCTGGCAAGACCCACCTTGATTTCTTCTACATAGGAAGCTAAAAGTGCAAGCGCTGTCAATGCAGCAGAACCAATGGCAAAACCTTTACCGGTTGCAGCAGTGGTGTTGCCCAGTGAATCGAGTGCATCAGTACGTTTACGAACTTCAGGACCGAGATGACTCATTTCAGCATTACCACCTGCATTGTCTGCGATGGGGCCATATGCATCAGTTGCCAATGTTATGCCCAAAGTAGAAAGCATACCAACAGCGGCGATTCCTATACCATAAAGGCCCATGCTTAAATTTTCAAAGTTGAAATTGGAGGCAAATACGAACGCAAGAATGATAGATGTGCCAACAATGAGAACAGGAATGGCAGTGGAAATCATACCTGTTCCAATACCGCTGATGATAACAGTAGCCGGACCAGTTTTTGAGGCATCAGCGATTCTTTTGGTAGGTTTAAAGCCCGAAGATGTATAATATTCAGTGGTTTTTCCAATTCCTATTCCGGCAACAAGACCGGCGATCATGGCGGCCCATACTCCCAGGTAATTGGGTATATTTAAGAACTTGAGGATCAATAATGCAAAAACAGCAATAAAAATGGAACTAACATTTACACCTCTTGAAAGAGAGGCAAGTAAATCTTTCTGTGAGGCTCCTTCTTTCGTACGTACCATAAAAATACCCAAAATGGAAAGAACAATTCCCACAGCAGCAATCAGCATAGGAGCAATTACCGCATTAAACTGGGTAGTAGCAGCATCGTAATTCCCAAATCCGGCCGCAATCAAACCTGTTGCTGTAAAACCAGTGGCTCCAAGAGCAGCGGTTGATAAAATGGATCCGCAATAGGATTCATATAAGTCGGCTCCCATACCGGCAACGTCTCCTACATTGTCTCCTACATTATCTGCAATGGTAGCAGGGTTTCTGGGATCATCTTCAGGAATACCGGCTTCTACCTTTCCCACGAGATCTGCTCCTACGTCAGCAGCTTTGGTGTATATTCCACCACCAACACGGGCAAACAAAGCCTGAGTGGAAGCACCCATACCGAAGGTTAGCGTGGTGGTTGTAATGATAATCAGTTTCATGGAGGGATCAGCAGCTATGGCCATATTAGTTGTATTGTCCAAAGCGCCTACTATAAAGTTTAAAGCATAGAACCATATAGAAATATCCAACAGGCCTAGGCCAACAACCACCAAACCCATTACAGCTCCTGAACGGAATGCCACTCTTAATCCATGATTAAGTGAATTCTGGGCAGCATTGGCAGTGCGTGCTGATGCATAAGTGGCTGTTTTCATTCCAATGAAGCCAGCCAGACCGCTGAAAAATCCACCTGTTAAAAATGCAAAAGGTACCCAGGGATTTTGAATTTTTAGTACATAAGCCAGAATTGCAAAAACAACTGTTAAAATTATGAATACGAGAGATACTACTTTGTACTGTTGCCTCAGATAGGCCATAGCGCCTTCACGTACATACTGGGCAATCTTTTTCATGGTGTCGGTACCTTCACTTTCTTTCATCATCTGCTTAAAGAAATAATAAGCAAATCCGAGAGCCAGGACCGACCCGATCGGAACTAACCAGAATAAATTATTTAACATAAGGTTACTGCTTTTTGGTTAATAAATAGATTAAAACACTGAAAAACAAAAATGTATAAACAAAATTGTCTCATTAAAGTAAAGATAATAAATTTCAGCTTCATTATATGACAATTGAATTTATTAACTGACGTACAGGCATTAAGGTTCAGAGAAGCGCTTTTGTACTTTTCCCTGAGCAGAGCCGTTTTTGTGAATCTTTTTTTATAATTTTCGCTGTCACAACTTTGAAAAAGCAATTCATTATAATAAAAAATCTATGAGCTTATTTGATAAAATTTCTGAGGATTTAAAAAAAGCCATGCTCGCGAAACAAAAAGAGCGGCTGGAATCTATTCGTGCAATAAAAACCGCTTTGCTGCTTGCAAAAACGGAAAGTGGTTCACATGAGATTACCGAAGATCAGGAAATCCGGATTTTACAGAAAATGGTTAAACAGCGGAAAGAATCTGCTGAGATTTACAAATCACAAAACCGGCCGGAATTGTGTGAAAATGAACTCAGGGAAGCCAAAATTATTGAGGAGTATCTGCCGGGTCAAATGACCGAAGCCGAATTAATTCCTGTTTTAAAGGAAATCATACAGAGAACAGGAGCCTCTTCACTGAAAGAACTGGGTAAGGTTATGGGAGTTGCCAGCAAAGAACTTGCCGGAAAGGCTGATGGAAAAATGATTGCCGAGAAGGTGAAAGAAATGCTGGCTGGTGATTGACTCACACGAGCCAATCACCACCAATCGCTTCTCTAATCTACGGCACCGTGTAAAAACGGATTCTCTTTACTGAGCTTCACCTGGTCATCCTCATCGTCTGATAATGAATAACGTGAAACCCTGGTTTCTTCAGAATATTTCCGGGGGTTTATCTGAATTTGTTTTCTTTTAAATGCCGGTATGTTCTCCAGTTCATCAATTTCCCTGTCGCTTTGCCGGTTTCCTTGCTTTAGCTCTTTAAGTTCTTCATGCGTCCTTTTAATGGCATTCACGCGGTCATTTGCTTTTTGTGCATCAATGGGGCGTTTGACGCGACTGATATTTCTGAACATATCTTCATCTGCGGTTTTAACCTCAAATTCAATACTTCTTTGGGATGGCAAACCCATGGAAGGTTTAACTGTGGGGGCATCCTTAACAACAAATATCTGATCTTCCTCATTTTCATTTACCACAAAATCCGATAGCGGAATACGGTCGATTTCCCGTTTTCTGATGTACAATTCAGGAATGTTTCCGGCATTGAATCCCGTTGCAATTACAGTAACACTTACCTTATCACCCAGGTTTGCATCTGATCCGTTCCCCCAGATCAAATCGGTGTTAATTCCCGAACAATCTTTTACATAGTCTATAATCTGACCGATCTCATCCATGGTTACTTCATCAGTCCCCGAGATCACATTCAATAATATGTTCCTTGCTCCTTTTATATCAGTATCATTCAAAAGGGGAGAATTCAACGCTTCCTTTATAGCCTCAATGGCCCGTCCGGTACCCGATGCCATTCCGGTACCCAAAATGGCAACACCGCTATTGGTCATTACCGTTTTTACATCGGCAAAGTCAACGTTTATAAAGCCATGAACTGTAATGATCTCTGCAATGCCTTTAGCGGCAACTGCCAGGACATCATCAGCTCTGGAAAAAGCTTCTGATAGCCTTAGGTCTCCGTGTATCTGGCGAATTTTCTCATTATTGATGACCAGCAGAGAGTCGACTTGTTTTTCCAGCTCAGCAATCCCTTCCAAAGCCTGGTTTACCCGGCGGGGTCCTTCATTCTTAAAAGGTATCGTGACAATAGCCACAGTCAGGATGCCCAGTTCTTTTGCAGCCCTTGCAATAACAGGTGCTGCACCGGTCCCTGTACCTCCGCCCATCCCTGCTGTTATAAACAACATTTTTGTGTTAACAGAAAGGGTCTCAACAATATTATCCAGACTTTCAATGGCTGCCTGCTTTCCGATCTGAGGTTTATTTCCTGCACCGCCTCCCTCTGTAAGCGTTGCACCTAACTGTATTTTAACGGGAACAGGACTGTTGGCCAATGCCTGTGCATCTGTATTGCAAACAATAAAATCCACATCTTTAATGCCTTGCTTAAACATATGGTTTACGGCATTGCTTCCGCCACCTCCAACACCCAAAACTTTAATTATGGAGGATTTATTAACGGGCAGTTCAAAACTCATGAGTTCGTCCATGACTTCGTATTTAAAGTTATCAAAAGGTGTTACTCGGTACCGTCATCGAAAATATTTCCGATTTTCGTTTTAAAGATATCCATGATCTCACTGAAGCTTCGTACCGGTTTTTCAGCATCTTCAGTTTTTTCAGCTTCCTTTTCTTTTTCCAGGGGCTTGTTTGCTTCCTGAACCATTGCTGGCTCAAGTTCTTCTTTCTCAACGATGAACGAATCCGGTTCGGGAACATAATTCTCAAAACCCTTATAAAGCAAGCCCACACTGGTAGAAAACATAGGGTGATTTACCTCCTTTAATGCTATATTGGTTACCTGCACATCGGGCATACCAATTCTTACATCCAGTCCGGTTCTGAATTTAATCAGCTGAGGCAGATGACGCAATTGAGATCCGCCACCCGTGATCACAATACCAGCGGTTAGTTTTTCCATACAATCAGCTCCTTCAAGCTGAAAAACAATGGCGTCAATGATTTCTTCCATACGCGACTGGATAATATATGCCAGGCTCTTGATGGAGACTTCCTTAGGCTCTCTGCCGCTTATGCCGGGAACAGCAACCACTTTTGACTCTTCTGCCAAATCTCCCAGTGCTGAACCATATTGGATTTTTAATAATTCGGCGTGCTTATTGAGGATGGAGCATCCTTCCATAACATCTTTTGTAATGACATTTCCACCAAAGGGTATTACGGCAGTATGCTTAATGATATCTTCGCAATACACTGCCACATCGGTAGTGCCTCCGCCAATATCCACAAGTGCTACTCCGGCTTCTATCTCATCTTCTGTCAGAACTGCTGCAGATGATGCCAATGGCTCCAAAATCATTTGTTTAACCCGTATGCCGCATTTCTGTACGCAGCGCTCAATGGTCTTGGCAGAGGTAGTTTGTCCGATTACAATATGATAGTTGCCTTCAAGCCGCTTTCCAAACATGCCGATCGGATTTTTAACGCCGGTCTCATTGTCCACTACGTAACTTTGCGGAATCACATGAATGATTTCTTCACCGGGCTGAATGGAAATTTTATACATTTCAGCCAGGAGCTTATCCGTATCTTCTTTTGTGATTTCCTGATCAAAAGAATCACGAAGAATATAACCCCTGTTATGAAGGCTGGAGATGTGCTGTCCGGCAATACCCACGTATGCTTCACGGATTCTGAAACCAATTTGTTTCTGAACTTCATCTACCGTATACCTGATGGCACTAACCGCTTCATCAATGTTTAAAACAACACCTCTTTTCACTCCCTTGGAAGGCGTTTTTGACATGCCGATGATTTGAAGTTTACCATCCTGATCCATTCTGCCTACAATGGTTACTATTTTGGTGGTGCCAATATCAATGGCCGCTAGAATATTTTTGTTCTGACTCATATTTTATTGGATTTTAGTACAAACTACCTGATTTTTATATTTTAAGCTTATTCTGTCGTAATGATTCCATCCCAGGTTGTTGAAGCCTTTGAGATATAATAGTTTAAGATTATCAAATTTCTCTTCCAGATTATCGATATATCCCAGCTCAATCACATGAGAACCAATCCTGGGAATCAGTTCGAATTCATATTTGTTGTTTACATAAATCTGTTCAATCTGGGAATTCCAGAAGTTGTCATTTGTGATAAACTTTGCCAGGCTGAAAACATCATAAATGGTATGCAGGGACCGGGAGATGGAATCATGCTTCACATCCGTAATATTTATTGTTTTGCCTACAGTGAAAGGTTCGGCAATAAATCCGTTGGCAACAATAACAAAGGGACTGTATCCGCCAGTAGTTGGAATAATATTGCCTTCTACATCCAGGAAATAACCCTGTCCATAGCGGTTAAATACCCTTACAAAGGGCGTTTTCTGGTTGATATCTATATGAATGATTCCGGGTTCAACAATATATGCTTCTGCACTTTGAATGATCTGGCGTTTTTTGAGCCTGTTTTCAATATGTTCCAGAGGGACATCCGAAGGCGTCTTTTGAATGGCATCAAAATGATCTTCCTTTAACATCCTTTGAATGTCACGTACATGAATAAACTGATTGTCCGAAGAATCAACAATCCGGATTTTTAATGAAAGAATCCGTTGTTCGTTTCTCTTTTCATTGATAAAGCCCGAAACAACAACAAGATATGCTATTATTGCAATGAGAAACAATATGTTTTTAAATTGCTTCATGATTTTAATGTGGTCAGCAGCTTTTTAATCGGTTGAATCCATTTATCTATATCACCGGCTCCCAATGTGATCAGAACTTCAGGTTTTATCCGGGCAATCACTTCAAGAAGATCTTCCTTTCTGCACATCAGTTTGTTGTCAATCCGGACATCTCTGAATATGATATCTGAAGTGACACCTTCAATGGGCAGTTCCCGGGCAGGATAGATATCCAGCAGGATCAGCTGATCAAGCAAACTGAGACTTTTCGCAAATCCTTCTGCCAGATCACGCGTTCTGGTATATAAATGAGGCTGGAATACGCCTGTTAACTTCTTATCCGGGTACAAAGCACGCAATGAGGTGAGTGTTGCCTCTATTTCCTGGGGGTGATGTGCATAATCATCAATATAAACACAGGAATCTGTTTTAACCTGATAATCAAACCGCCGCTGGATTCCCGAAAAAGACCCCAGTGAATCCCGGATGATTTGTTCAGATACCTGAAGAAGAACAGCCATAGCAGATGCTGCCACTGCATTTTCAACATTCACCAATCCCGGGTGCTCTATGGAAATATTTTCAATTATTCCGAATACACCATAAAGATCAAAGTAATAGCGACCATGCTCCAGCCGGATGTTTTGCGCATAAAAGTCAGCCGGTCCATTCAGGGAATAGGTGTATGTCTTTGCCGGTTTTGCATTTGACTCTACCGGCAAGCCGTTTTTCATCAGCAAAATCCCTTCGCGGTCAATCTGGCCAATAAATTCGTTAAACGCTTTTCGCATTTCTTCTGCAGTGCCATATATATCCAGATGATCGGGATCCATAGCCGTAATAACTGCAGCATATGGAAACAATCTTAAAAAGGAACGGTCGAATTCATCAGCTTCGGTAACCATTCTGTTGCTTGAAGGATGAAGGACCAGGTTGCTTCCGAAGTTCTTTGATATCCCGCCCAGAAACGCATTGCAGCCTTCATTGCTTTTTGACAAGATATGGGCGATCATGGTTGATACGGTTGTCTTACCATGTGTGCCTGCAACAGCAATGGTTTGCTTGTCGCGTGAAATCTGTCCCAGGATTTCAGACCGTTTGATGATATTAAACTTATTGTCTTTCAGGAAAAGAAATTCACTGTGATCGTTTGGAATGGCGGGAGTAATGACAACCGTTGTATTGGACGGATCTCTGAACGATTTAGGGATACATGAGACTGAATCCTCATAGTGCACTTCGATTCCTTCATTAGAAAGCTCTTTTGTGAGCGGTGTTTCTGTCCGGTCATAGCCGGCTACGTTTTTACCGGTTATTTTAAAATATCTGGCCAGAGCACTCATTCCGATGCCTCCGATACCCAGGAAATAGATATTTTTCACTGTTTGAAGCATGTTATTTTTCGTTGACCAGTTTAAATATTTCATCTGCTATCAGGGATGTGGATCCATGCAAAGCCATCTTGCTGCAATTTTCACCCAGTTTTTTTTGCAGCGGTTCATTGTGCAGCAATTCCAATGTTTTTAAAACAAGCGTTTCCCGTGCTTCAATATCTTTTACCATAATTGCGGCTTCGTTTTTGACAAGGGCCAGCGCATTTTTTGTTTGATGATCTTCGGCCACATTTGGCGAAGGAACCAATATTGCAGGTTTGCCCAGTAAACACAGTTCTGATATAGTGGCCGCACCTGCCCTGGAAATAATAAGGTCGGCTGCACTGTAAGCCATATCCATCCTGTTAATGAAGTCGAAATAGTGGATTTTATTCAGCTGTATGGGATCGAGTTCCTGTTTAATTTTATCAATGTATAATTTTCCGGTCTGCCAAATCACCTCAATATTTTCCTTTTCAAGGGAACCGGTATGGCGAAAAATGCTTTCATTGATGGTCCTGGCACCCAGACTCCCTCCCAGAATAAGCACTACGGGCTTATCCGGAGAAATATTGAAGAACTTACAAGCTGTTTCCTTTTTTACCAGTTTGGTTACAATTTCTTCACGAATGGGATTGCCTGTTAAAACAATCTTTTCGGAAGGAAAGTATTTCTCCATACCTTCATAGGCAACACAAATCTTTCTGGCTTTTTTTGCCAGCAAACGATTGGTGACACCTGCATATGAATTTTGTTCCTGAATCAGGGTGGGGATTTTGTGAAGTGCAGCCATCCGCAGCAGGGGGCCGCTGGCATATCCGCCAACTCCTATCACTACATCAGGTTTAAACGATCTGATCACTTTTGAGGCTTTGACCAGGCTGACAAGCAAACGGGCTACCACAATAAAATTCCCGAGACCTATTTTGCGACGGAATCCTTCGACAGGAAGGCCGATAATCGGGAATCCGGCTGCCGGAACACGTTCCATTTCCATTCTCCCCAACGCGCCAACAAACAATATGGATGCATCCGGATCACGCTTTTTAATCTCGTGCGCAATAGCAAGGGCAGGAAATATATGCCCTCCGGTTCCTCCACCGCTAACTATAAACTTCCTGTTCATTCTGTTGCTGTTGTTGAATTTGTTGATCCTTTGCTTCTTTTTGTTCCTTTGCTTCTTTTTCCTGCAAATTCTTGATTCCCCTGCTTACACTCTGGATAACTCCGAGCGCTACACATGTAAATAGAAGGGACGATCCTCCCATACTGATCATAGGTAGCGGCTGGCCTGTAACCGGCAGCAAATTAGCTACCACAGCCATATTAATGATGGCCTGAAATGTGATCATAATGGCCAGTCCTATCGCCAGGAATGCAGGAAATGATCGGGGGCTTTTTTTGACAAGCACTGCCGCTCGAAATAACAGATAGAAATAAAGAGACAGAACGACGATCCCTCCTGCCAATCCGTATTCTTCAATAATAATGGCATAAATAAAATCAGAATAGGGGTGAGGCAGAAAATTCCGCTGCATGCTTTTGCCGGGTCGCAGGTTCACCAGACCGCCGCTGACTATGGCTATTTTGGCCTGAGTTACCTGGTAATTATCGCCGTCTTCTTCTGCACCGATATAGTTTTCAATGCGGTTTTTCCAGGTCCCGATTCTTCCTTCCCAGTCGTTTGAAAGTGCTACAGCTATAAATGAACCGAGCAAAATGACAATGATGGCCACCATGCCGGCAAGATATTTTATATTAACCCTGCCAATAAACATCAGAATGAATACGGTGGCAAAAATAAGCATGGCTGTGGATAAGTTGGCCGGAAGAACCAGTGCACAAACCAAAAGAAGCGGTGTGATGATTGGTTTAAACGCCCCCTTGAAATCGTTAATGTTCTCCTGTTTTCTCGAAAGGATACGGGCAGTATACATTACAATGGCCAGTTTTGCGATATCTGATGTCTGAAAAGTAAGACCCATACCGGGAACTGTCAACCACCGATGCGCCTGGTTACGGGTTACGCCATAGACCAGAGTGACAAGCAGCAGTGGAACTGCTATATACAGCAGCATTTGCGAGATCCTGGAGAAATATTTATAGGGAATTAAATGGGTGACATAGGTAATTACCAATCCCATAATCAGAATGGTGGCGTGTTTGAGAATGTAATAACTGGTATTGCCTCCCTGATATCGGTAGGCAAGCGACCCGGTTGCGCTGTATACTGCAAGCAGAGAAAATATGGACAGCATGAGTATGACTACCCATATCACAGGATCCCCTTTAAAATATTTCTTTAAGCCAACCATCTTTCCTTTACTGCCTTTTATTTGAGAACTATTGATGAATTTGTTGCTGTTATAATTCCCTTACATATTTTTTGAATTGTCTTCCACGGTCTTCGTAATTTTCGAATAAATCGAAACTTGCACAGCACGGTGAAAGCAAAACGGTATCGCCGGTTTTTCCAAGACGATAAGCTGCCTGAACGGCGTCTTTCATGGAAGAAGCATCTGTAATCTCAGGAATGACACCGTCAAAGGCTTTGTGCAGCTTGGAATTGTCCACGCCCAAACATACCAGGGCTTTTACTTTTTGTTTTACCAGATCCAGAATCTCAGAGTAATCGTTGCCTTTATCTGTTCCTCCGGCAATCCATATTACAGGAGTAGTCATGCTTTCAAGCGCATACCATGTGGAATTCACATTGGTGGCTTTTGAGTCGTTGATGAATTCTATTCCATGTACTTTAATAAACCGTTCCAGACGATGTTCAACACCTGCAAAGTCCATCAGGCTGTCGCGGATAATTGGTTTTCTGATTTTAAGTACGCTGCCGGCGATTCCAGCAGCCATGGAATTGTAGGTATTATGCTTGCCTTTCAATGCGAGTTCAGCCAATGACATTTCGAAGATTTCATCGTCCACCTCGATTTTCATGGTTTCTCCTTCAATATAGGCACCCTGCTGACGTGTTTCTTTTAAGGTAAAGCCCAATTGTTTTGCTTTGGTTACAATCCGTTCCAGTTCCCTGATGGTGATTTCGTCATCGGAACAGTAAATGAAAAAGTCATCTTCTGACAGATTGCGGCTGATTCTGAATTTTGAATCAACGTAATTCTGCAGGTTGTAATCATAGCGATCGAGATGATCGGGCGTAATATTCAAAAGGATGGCAATATCTGCTTTAAAATCATACATGCCGTCGAGTTGAAAACTGCTGAGTTCGATTACATAGTAATCATAGTTTTCAGTAGCTACCTGCATGGCAAAACTCTTTCCCACATTGCCGGCAAGTCCGGCATTGAGTCCGGCTTTCCGCATCATATGGTGGATGAGTGTAGTAGTAGTGGTTTTTCCGTTGCTCCCTGTAATACATATCTTTTTTGCCTGGGTATAGCGGGCTGCAAATTCAATTTCCGAGATAATCCGGATTCCTTTTTTGCGAATGGCCATAACAATATCGGATTTCTCAGAAATGCCCGGACTTTTAATAACCTCTTCGGCATTCAGAATGTGTCTTTCGGTATGTTTACCTTCTTCCCATTCAATTTCATAGTTGAACAGTACTTCTTTATAAACATCCTTTATTTTTCCGGAATCAGTTACAAATACCTCAAAGCCCTGTTTTTTTGCCAGGACTGCTGCTCCGGTTCCGCTCTCCCCGGCACCTAATATTACTATGCGTCGATCCATATTTATCGGATTTTAAGGGTGACAATTGTTATAATAGCCAGCAGAATTCCAATAATCCAAAACCGGGTTACAATTTTCGGTTCGGGGTAATTGAGCTTCTGAAAATGATGATGCAATGGAGACATTTTTAATATTCTCCGGCCTTCTCCAAATCTGAGCCGGGTAAATTTAAACCAGCCTACCTGTACCACAACTGACAGGCTTTCTGCAACAAAAACGCCACAAAGGATAGGAATCAATAATTCTTTACGGATCAGGATTGCAAAAACAGCAATGATTCCGCCGATTGCCAGACTGCCTGTATCGCCCATGAATACTTGTGCAGGATATGAGTTGTACCATAAAAAGCCGACCAATGCACCGATAAATGCTGCGATAAATACGGTGAGTTCGCCTGTATACGGCAGATACATAATGTTTAGATAATCTGATGTAACGGAGTTACCAGACACATATGCCAGCAAAGCCAATGTAACACCTATTATTGCTGACGTTCCGGCCGCAAGTCCGTCGAGTCCATCGGTCAGGTTGGTACCGTTTGATACAAAGGTGATGAGAAAAATTACAGCCAGGATAACCACTATCCAGGCATATTTTTGTGCCTTGTCACCCATGAACCAGATCAGTTTGGCATAATCAAACTCGTTGTTTTTGAAGAAAGGGACATTAACTTTCGTAGATTTTACCTCGCGCGTTACATAGGAAATCACCGGTTTCTCATTTTCTTTACCTTTTTCAATGCGGGTGATTGGTTTTCCCTGGGCATCCATTACACGCTCTCTGGCAACAATATTATCATTGAAATGAAGTGTCAGGCCTACAACGATACCTGCTATAACCTGAGCAATTACCTTGAACACACCACGGAGTCCTTGTTTGTTTTTTTTGAACACCTTGATATAATCATCCAGAAAACCTACAGCTCCGAGCCAGACTGTAATAAAGAGCATCAGGATGACATAGATATTCTTTAGGTTGGCAAACAGGATAACCGGAATGATGATGGAGGTTAGGATAATCAATCCTCCCATAGTAGGTGTTCCCTTCTTTTGCATCTGACCCTCAAGGCCAAGGTCACGAATGGTTTCGCCAATCTGAGCTTTCTGAAGCTTCAGGATGATCTTCTTTCCATAAATTGTGGATATGATCAGCGACGTGATGATTGCCATGGATGCTCTGAAAGAAATGTAGTTAAACAATCCCGACCCGGGAATGTCCATCTTTTCAAGATATTGAAACAAGTAATACAGCATATCTTTAAATTTATGGTTTACTACTGGTTGCATTAAATATATTGGCAACTTCCTCGAAATCGCTGAAGTGGTGTTTTACTCCTTTGATTTCCTGATAAGGTTCATGTCCTTTGCCTGCTATCAGAATAATATCTCCTTTCTGAGCAAGCATACAGGCCATTTTTATGGCTTCCCGCCGGTCAGGCTGAATCAGTGTTTTTTGAAGCATTTTCTCATCCAGTCCGGCTTTCATATCATTCAGAATATCCATGGGCTCTTCATTTCTCGGATTATCTGAAGTAAGGATGACCTTGTCACTTAATTCAGCAGCAACACGAGCCATTACAGGCCTTTTTGTTTTATCGCGGTTGCCTCCTGCACCTACAACGGTGATGATCATCTCGTTGTTTTTGCGGATTTGCAGAATGGTCTTTAATACATTCATAATAGCATCAGGTGTGTGCGCATAGTCTATCACTGCCGTCACCCCGGTTTCTGACCGGACGTACTGGAACCGACCTTCCACCGTTTCCATCGCGCTTATAATCCGCAGGATCTCTTCCTTATCCTGTCCCAGCAATACAGCGCAGGCATATACGGCCAACAGGTTGTATGCGTTAAAATCACCCAGAAACCTGGTCCATATTTCTTTACCGTCGATGTTTAAAAGCGTACCATGAAAATGACTTTCAAGGATCCTTGCTTTAAAATCAGCCATGGACCTGAGTGCATAATAATGGACTGCCGACTTTGTATTTTGTACCATGACCCTGCCGTTTTTATCATCGGCATTAATCAATGAAAAACCGGTGGCGGGCATTTGATCAAAAAATATCTTTTTTGCCCGGATGTATTCATCAAAGGTTTTATGATAGTCGAGGTGATCATGGGTAATGTTGGAAAATATGCCTCCGGCAAAGTTCAATCCGGCTACTCTTTGTTGCGCTAAAGAATGCGAACTGACTTCCATAAATGCATATTGGCATCCGGCATCTACCATGTCTTTCATCAGTCTATTCAACTGAATGGGGTCGGGAGTAGTATGAGTAGCTTCAACGGACTTTTCGCCGACATAATTCCGGATTGTGGTAAAGCAACCAGTTTTATAACCCAATGCCGAAAAAAGCCTGTACAAAAGTGTGATGGTAGTTGTTTTTCCATTGGTGCCTGTAATTCCTACCAGCTTTAAATGGCGGGAAGGGTTCTCATGCCATGCCGATGCCAGCAAAGCCAATGCTTTTGCGGAATCGTCCACCTGTATAAAGACGACACCGTCAGGAGTCTTTTCCGGCAGGACTTCGCAAACGATTGCTTTGGCTCCTTTTTCGATGGCCTGGTTTATATAATCATGACCATCGGATTGAGTACCTTTAACTGCAATAAACAGGGTGTCAGGCACTACTTGCCTTGAATCAAAGGCGATTTCAGCCAGAGTGATACCGGGATTTCCCAGGACTTTTCCGGGTTGAATTTCATGGATGATATGAGATAACAGTACTTTCATATCTTTATATTCTAGTCATTTCCAAAACAATCTGTTGCCCTTTTATGATCCTGGTTCCAGGTTGTATAGATTGTCTCCTTACGCTTCCTCTGCCCAACAACCGTACCTTCAGGCCTGCGTTTTCAAGCAAATAGACTGCATCTTTGGCTCCCATTGACACAACGTTGGGAACAAGGCCTTCAATGACACTCCTCTTGTTTAAAACAACAGCATCGCCTTTTTTCTCTGTAGAAACCCATTTTGATTGAATATGTGGATTTTCCAATGGGATATCCAGTTTTCTTGCTGCATATTTCAGATCTTCACGGTTGCCGGTTTTGGTGTAGGGAAGATCAGGAACAGTATCATCAATCTTCGAAATGTAAGGATGCATATCTATGGAAGTGGCATATACTTTTTTTGCAATCTCCAGAAAAACCGGCCCTGCCACCATGTTTCCATAATAAACGTTCCTGGAAGGAGAGTTGACAACCACAATGCATGAATATTTAGGATCATCTGCCGGAAAGTACCCGACAAAAGAGGCCTGATAACTTACCTCGGAATCGGTTTTATAACCATATTTCTTGTTATAGATCTGGTTGGTTCCGGTTTTACCGGCTATTGCAATCTGCTTGTTTTTTAGGTTTTTTGCGGTTCCGGATTCCACTACGCCTTCGAGAATGCGTTTTACTTTTTTAAGGGTAGACCGGGAACAAACAGATGACTTAAGCACTTCACTGTTGTATTTTTTATCGAGTTTTCCATGATACCTGACCTCCTTGATAAACCGGGGTTTTACCATTTTTCCGTTGTTGGCAATGGCATTATAGAATGTAAGTGTTTGCAAAGGGGTAATTTGCACTTCATAACCATGGGAAATCATGGCAAGAGAAATGCCCGACCATAATTTATCTCCCGGGTACCTGATTAAAGGAGTTCCTTCTCCTTTAATGTCGATTCCCAGTTTCTCATTGAGACGCATGGAATAGAGCCGGTCGATAAATTTTTCCGGATTTTGTTTATAGGCAGAAGTTATGATTTTAGCCATGCCCACGTTGGATGATTTTTCAAAGACCTCTTCAACGGTTATTTTACCATAACCTCCATGTTCGTGGTAGTCGTCTCTTATTGTTTTGTCATAATAGCGGAATGTGCCGTCGCCTGTATCAATGGTATCTTCAAGTTCTACAACGCCATCCTCCAGTGCGGCAATTAAGGCAGGAAGTTTAAATGTAGATCCGGGTTCTGTGCTTTCGCCTATGGCATAATTCTGTACCTCATGATAATAGCCTCCGGCATCCTTTCCCAGATTAACCATTGCTTTGATGTCTCCGGTTTGCACTTCCATTAAAATGGCTGTGCCATATTGTGCGCCTTGTGAAATCAACTGTTCAAGTAATGCCTTTTGAGCTACGTCCTGAAGATTGACATCCAGGGTGGTCACTACATCCTTGCCATCTTTAGGTTCAATTTCGTTCCATTCATTCATGGGCATCCATACGTCGCCGGACAGGCGTTGCATTAAGCGGACGCCTTGTGTTCCGCCCAGAATATCATTATATGCCCCTTCAATTCCTACAACATTTCCGTTTACATCTTTAGAGGTATAGCCAATCAACCTTCCGGCCAATCCCTGGTGCGGTCGCACCCTGCGGTTTTCCTGCATATATATCAGGCCACCCTTATATTTGCCAAGACGGAAAATGGGAAATGTTTTGAGCTTTTTAAGCTGTATGTAGTTAACACCGCTTTTCACCAGATGATAGTGCTTGCCTTGTCTGCGGGCTTGAACGAGCGTTCTTCTGTATTCTGAAGCTGACTTGTCTCGGAACAACCGGGAAAGACAATAGGAAAGGGAGTCGACTTTCCTGTTAAACTGACGATCAGATAAGTTTTTGCAATTGGCGTCAAACCGAACCTCGTAATAAGGAACAGAGCAGGCGAGCAACCGGCCGTCAGAGGCATAAATACTGCCCCGGTCGGCAGGTATATTCATGGTCTTCAGCGCATAGGAATTTGCCTGATCCATCCAGATGCTTTTCTCAAATACCTGCAAGTAGAATATCCTGAAAATGATGGCGCCTCCAATCAGCATAAAAACGATGTAAACCACCGCCACCCTCCATAATATTTCTTTTTTAAACTGCATTATCGTTTCAGTTTTTTAGGAGGTTCCATGGATTCTTTAAGCTGAAGGCCCCTTGATTGGACGAGTTCTACAACCTGTGAGGGTCTGCTGATATTCATAAGTTCAGAGGTAACTGTTATTTGCTCTGAACGCAGATTTCCAACTTCAGTTTTGAGTTCTTCAATTTTCCGAACCATGCGTTCTGCATGAAAACGGTTTCCGATATAGATAATGCCCAAAAAAGTAAGAAACAATACAAAGGGAAGTTGGCGAATCATGTTTTCGCGAACCAGGAAGGTGCCATTAATAATTTCTTTGAGCTGGATTTTCTTTTTTCCGGCATCTTCGGATTTGGGGTCATGGGTAGAGGCCTCATCCGTTGCTTCTTGTCCGGAAGGTTGCGCAATCTCATCGAATGCCACTTCTTCAGCAAAGTCTATATGTCGGTTATCCTGTTCCATTTAGTTTCTTTCGGCAATTCGCAATCGTGCACTTCTTGATCTGGGATTATTTGTCAGTTCCTCATCTCCCGGAATGACCGGCTTGCGGGTAATAAGTGTATAAGGTTGATTCCGGTTGCCAAACAGGTCTTTAGCAGGTTCTTCCTCGGGATGGCCCCAACGGATGTAGTTTTTTACAATCCGGTCTTCCAGAGAGTGATAGCTGATTACAACAAGTCTGCCTCCGGGTTTTAGTAATTCGGTAGCACTTGCAAGCATTTCCACCAGGCTTACCAATTCCTGGTTGACTTCAATTCGAATGGCCTGAAATACCCGGGAAAGGAATTGGTTTTCGGTTTGCCGGGGAACCATTGGCTGAATGGCTTCAACAAGCTGACCAGTGGTTGTAATTCTTGTTGACGATCTGTAATGAGCTACTGCTGCTGCCAGTTTACCGGCTGATTGAAGTTCGCCATATTCTCTGAAAATGCGTGCAAGACGAGAAGGCTCGGAGTCGTTGACAACGGTTTCTGCGGTAATCTTTGCCTGCTTGTTCATTCGCATATCCAGTGCTGCATCGCTCCGGTAGGTAAAACCCCGTTCCGGATCGTTAAAGTGATGTGATGAAACCCCCAGATCGGCAAGGAGCCCATCAATCTGTTGTACGCCAAAATACCTCAGGTAATTCTTCAGGTATCTGAAATTTCCGCGGATAAAAGTGATTTTTTTCTCTGTTGACAGATTTTTGGCAGCATCCTCATCCTGATCCATCGCATATAGCCTTCCTTTGTCAATTCTCTTGAGTATCTCGGTTGAATGTCCTCCGCCACCATAAGTCACGTCAACGTATATGCCGTTTGGCGAGATGTTAAGCCCGTCAATGCTTTCTTTCAAAAGAACCGGTATATGATAGCTGTTCATTCACCCGATTGTTTTTTTTGAGAAACATCCGTTTTATCCAGGTTTCCCATTATTTTCTCAGCAAGTTTTGCGAATTCCTCATCTCCGCTTTCAATGGCATCATATGTTTCACCCGGCCATATTTCTATTTTGCCCAATTGTCCGGCTAAAACTATTTCTCTTTTGGCGCCGATTTCATCCAGCAGCCGTTTTGGGATCAGTATGCGATTGCTTGAATCAAGTGCAGCTTCTGCCGTACCTTTAAAGAATCCTCTAAGAAATTTATTATGTTCGCGATTATATGGATTTGTATGGGCCCGTAATATTTCATTTTGCCGCTCCCACTCATTCATTGGAAAGAGAACAAGGCATGATTCAAAAATATCTTTCTTCAGAACAAAACGTTCCTGCATCGCACCAGCCATCTGCTTTAAGAATGCAGACGGAAGCAATACACGACCTTTATCATCGAGTTTGCAACTGAAGTCGCCTATGAAGTTTATGGGATCCTGCTTGTCCATTTGAATGTAAAATTACAATATTAATTCCCACTTTATACCACTTTAACCCATTTTTTCCCACTTTGTTGATAACTTTTTACCCATCTGGCAAACCGAAAAGACATTGATTGTGAAAACCTTGTAAATAAAGGGTCCTACAGTTGCTCTTTAAAATGTGAAACGTGTTATGATCGTCCTTCTCTGCTTTTTACTAATTTTGGAATCATATATAAATATCAGTCATGCTTGAAAACAGTCAGGTTCCGGAAATTAAATTAATCAATGTAAGAAAAGTCTTTTATGACAAGAATCCCAAAATGGCGCGAATGCTACCGGGATTTATATACCGCTATCTGGAGAAGATTGTGCATCAGGAAGACATCAACCGGATTTTAAAATCTTATGGAGACCAATTCGGGTTGGAATTTGCCAGCTCTGTTCTTCAGGATTTTAAAGTAACATATGAGGTGAAGGGGATGGAAAATCTTCCGCCTGCAGAAAAGCGGTGCATATTTGCATCGAACCATCCTTTGGGTGGGCTGGATGGAGTGCTGATGATTGAATTGATGAGCAAATACTATAAAAACTACAAAATTCTCACCAATGATATTCTGATGAATATTGTGAACCTGGCTCCCCTGTTTATTCCCATTAACAAACACGGACGGCAGGGCACAGACAATGCGTCAATTCTACAGGATGCATTTCAGTCAGAAATGCAAATCATTACCTTTCCGGCCGGACTTGTTTCGCGGTATATTGATCGTCAGGTAATGGATCTGGAATGGAAAAAGAATTTTATTACAAAAGCCATACAATATCAGCGGGATATTGTCCCGGTGTATTTTTCAGGCAGAAATTCCAATTTCTTTTACGGAATGGCCCGGATCAGAAAGTTTTTAGGTATCCGTGCAAATCTGGAGATGCTATACCTTGCCAACGAAACCTTTAAGCATACGAATGATCATTTTACGGTTACATTCGGAAAGCCTATTCCTTATGAAACCTTTGATCAGTCAAAGACCCATGCTCAATGGGCCCGTTGGGTAAAACAACAGGTATATCTTCTGGCCGGAATTACCCGGATACCTTTATAAAGGTAGTTTATTCAAAGGAAATCAACTGAACTTCAAAAATGAGGACGGTATTTGGTTCAATTCCCCTTGTTCCGGTTTCTCCATATGCTAATGCGGAAGGGAGATAAATCATCCATTTTGAACCAGGCTTCATAAGTTTAAGCGCTTCTGTCCAACCAGGAATAACGCCATTTACAGGAAATGAAGCCGGCTCGCCCCGTTCTATAGAACTGTCAAATACTGTACCATCAATAAGAGTTCCGGTATAATGAACTGTTACAAAACTGGTATCCACAGGTGAATTGCCCTGTCCTTCTTCAATTACTTTATATTGAAGACCGCTGGGTAAGGTCTTTATACCTTCTTTCCTGCTGTTTTCCTCTAAAAAGGCCTTTGATTTTTCAAGATTCTCAACAGCCTTTTTGGCAGATAATTTTCCCATATACTGATTTAAATACATATTGGCCTGCTCAACCGTTAAAGTCAGCGCCTTATCAGAATTTATATCAGTTATGGCATTCATGAATACCTGGTTCTTCAAATCGGAAATCCCGGCATTCTTGATGCTGGTTCCAAGAACCAATCCCAGGCAATAAGATACTGAATCAGATTCATCGGCTAGTAACGTAGTTTGTCCCTGACAAGGAATCCCAACAGCAAAAATTAAGGCAACATAAAATAAATATTTCATCAGAATGTTTTTAAGTTATGATAAGTGAAAGAATTTATCCATTGCCAAATGTAGTATTATGAATGATAAATTGCAATGTGTCGCTTAAAATATAGGGCTGGAATTGGCCCCTGTTTTGCCTGTGCGGTTGCCGGTAAAGCTATATTAGGGGGTGAAGAAGACGATATTAAATTTAAAAACAAGGTAAGTTCTATGGCAGATGGCATCATTCTAGAACCATATTACCAAACGCTACCTGGAAATACCAGAATGTATGACTAATTCGTGACTTTATAATAAAAGCCTGTCAGATTGCATAATCTGTCAGGCTTTTTTATTTTGTCAGACTAAAATCTTTTTTGTATCATCCTGCATGAGTACCCACATGGCATAAACTCCAATAATTGTACCTACCGGAACTATAATGCACCCCAGGGCGGCCATAACCATTACGAGGCTCCTTGACCAGCTTTTTAATTGTAACAGGCCCAACCCTCCAATAAGGGTTAACAGGGAACAAATTGCCATAATGGGCGGCAAAAAATTCTTAATAAAGCCTATAACGGCATATCCCACATCTGAATCGGGAATAAAGGATTGGGCGAAAGACATGGTTATGTAAATCGCCACAGAACTAAGCAGTCCGATAACACCAAATGCTATTTCAAGGGCTGCAACAAGGGTAATTTGTTTTTTCATTGTTGACTCCTGCATGTTTTTTTGCTTAAGGTATGTAAAATTCCGGATTATTTGTCCGTATGTCTATATTTTGTAACGATTGGTATATTTTTCCACTTTTAAGGGAATCTTTAACTAATTTTGTGCGTTTATAGGACAATTATAGAAAAGTTCTATGTTGTTATTGTTCTTAATACAAGTTTATATAAAATGAAATTCGATGAAAAAGGGTAGCCGTAGGGGATTATTTACAGTTTTTATTGTTCTCATTCTTGCACTGATTATTTTTTATCCAAAGATAAAGCCTCTTCTTGTGAAAGATACAGGCGCCCCGCATCCGGGTAAGGGGATGCCTATGGGAATGGGCGGACCTGGAGGAGGAAGTCCTTTACTGGTAAGCGGGTTTCTGATTGAACCTGTGGAAATGAACGAAATGAAGATCAGTTCAGGAACTATTCTGCCTGATGAAGAGGTGGAACTTTCTTTCGAAACTTCAGGGAAAATTGTTGGCATTTACTTTAAAGAAGGTACCCGGGTTCAGAAAGGTGATTTGCTGGCGAAGATGAATGATAAGCCATTACAGGCTCAATTGCAGAAACTTGAGGCTCAGAAAAAACTGGCCGAAGAAAAGGAATTCAGACAGAGAAGTTTGCTTGAAAAGGATGCCATCAGCAGGGAAACCTATGATCAGATTGCCACAGAACTTCAATCAGTTGAAGCAGATGTAAGGCTTGTGGAAGCAAGGATTGCCGAAACGGAACTTCGGGCGCCTTTTACCGGAATTATCGGGATTAGGTTATTGAGTGAAGGCAGCTATGCCACGCCTGCCACAAAAGTTGTTCGCCTGGTGAAAACGAGTCCCCTTAAAATTGAATTTGCCATTCCTGAACGCTATGCCAGGGAGGTGAAACCCGGCTTCCCAATCGAATTTCAGATTGACGGAAACAGCGAAGTATACAAAGCTTCTGTATATGCTATTGAACCGAAAATCGATATCAATACGCGTACGATCGGTGTCAGGGCTTTATATCCAAACAAATATGAGGAACTTAAATCGGGCCGTTTTGCAAGTATCAGCATGAGACTTTCTCAAATAAGCAATACCATTGCCATTCCATCGGAGGCGATTATTCCTGAAATGGAAGGAGAAAAGGTATTTGTATATAGATCAGGTAAAGCAGTGTCTTCCAAAGTTGTAACAGGACTCAGAACTGAGTCATCCATACAAATTCAAAAAGGTCTTGCTTTTGGAGACACATTGCTCACATCGGGAACATTGCAATTAAGAGAAGGGATGCCTGTCGTATTGGATACCCTTGTGAAACATCAATAAATATTTGGGATCATGAGTCTTTCTTCTACCAGCATAAAACGTCCGGTACTTACCACTGTTCTTTCTCTGGTAATTATCCTTTTTGGGATCATCGGACTGACCTATTTGGGCGTTCGTGAATTCCCCAGTGTTGACCCGGCAATTATCACAGTGAGTACAACTTATCCGGGAGCTAATTCTGATGTAATTGAAACACAGATTACAGAACCACTTGAACAAAATATCAATGGTATTCCGGGCATCCGTACATTAACCAGCGTGAGCCGGCAAGGTGGGAGCAACATTACGGTTGAATTCGAATTGAGCGTCGACCTGGAGACTGCTGCAAATGACGTGAGAGATAAGGTATCGCAGGCCCAGAGGTTGTTGCCCCGTGATGTGGATCCTCCTGTTGTTGCCAAAGCCGATGCAGACGCCAACCCCATTATGATGCTTGCTATCAAAAGTACCAAAAGGTCTTTGCTGGAACTTTCAGAATATGCGGAGTTAACCTTTAAAGAACAATTGCAAACCATTCCGGGTGTTAGTGCTGTGGTAATCTGGGGACAAAAGCGGTATGCCATGCGTCTGTGGCTTGATCCTGCCAAACTTGCAGGTTATGGGATGACGCCCCTGGATGTTCGTAATGCCATTGGACGGGAAAACGTGGAATTGCCTTCAGGAAGCGTAGAAGGGAATACCACGGAGCTTACCATCAGAACGTTGGGGCTAATGACTACCCCTGCACAATTCAATAATTTGATCATTAAACAGTCCGGCGACCAGGTAGTCCGCGTAAGTGATATCGGCAGAGCGGAGCTTGGCCCCGAAGATATCCGCGGCATTCTTAAAATGAACGGCGTACCTATGGTTGGCACTGTTATTATTCCGCAACCGGGGGCCAATCATATTGATATTGCCGATGAAGTATATAGGCGCCTGGATTTCATGAAGCGCGATCTTCCGGCTGATATTGAAGTGACAGCTGGTTTCGATAATACCAATTATATCCGGTCATCCATTAAAGAAGTGGAAGATACCATTCTCATTGCGTTTGGACTTGTTGTTGTTATTATCTTTCTCTTTTTGCGTAACTGGCGCACAACGCTGATCCCGATTATTGTTATTCCTGTATCCCTGATTGGTGCATTTTTTATCATGTATCTTGCGGGATTTACGATCAATGTACTTACACTGCTGGCTATTGTTCTTGCCATTGGTATTGTGGTAGATGATGCCATCGTGATGATGGAAAACATTTATGTGAAAATTGAAGGCGGTATGGACCCGATGGAGGCGGGGTTGAAAGGGTCAAATGAAATTTTCTTTGCTATTGTTGCCACCACGATTACATTGGTTGCGGTATTCTTTCCCATTGTTTTTCTGGAGGGGATGACAGGGAGGTTGTTCCGTGAATTCAGCATCGTTCTTGCCGGATCTGTCGCTATTTCGGCATTTGTGGCATTAACATTAACGCCCATGCTGTCTACTAAAATGCTTAAGCCTCACAGCTCGCACGGATGGATGTTTCGTAAAACTGAAGGGTTTTTTAACAGTCTGAATGAAGGGTATAAAAAATCACTCAATTCATTTATTATCCGAAAACCCGTTGCTATTATGATCCTCATCACCTCCATGATCCTGATCATCGTACTTTGGTTAACGATCCCTGCTGAAATGAGTCCCATTGAGGACCGCTCACAGGTAAATTTAAATGCTACCCTGCCGGAAGGTTCAACATACGATTATACGCTGAACTATCTGGAGGATATCAGTAAGACTGTTGAAAAGGATGTTCCGGAACTCGACAACATGATGACCATGGTTAGAAGTGGTTCCGGCTTTATCAGGGTGGTGTTGAAGACCCCGGATGAAAGAAACCGTTCTCAGCAGGAAATAGCTGACATACTCAGTGGTGAAGTAAGAAAGAAAACCAAAGCACGAACAAGTGTTACTCAGCAATCCACATTTGGTGGAGGGCGTGGTGGAGGATTGCCTGTTCAGTATGTTATACAGGCCCAAAATATCGACAAGCTCCGTGAGGTACTTCCTGCCTTTATGAACGCAGTGAATGACAACCCCACTTTTGTTATGGCGGATGTGAACCTAAAATTTACTAAGCCCGAAATTCAGATCAATATTAACCGGGATAAGGCGAACTTGTTGGGCGTTTCTACCCAGAATATCGGACAGACACTCCAATTGGCATTAAGCGGCCAGCGATTTGGATATTTCTTTATGAACGGGAAACAATATCAGATTCTGGGAGAACTTGCACGAGAAGATCGTAATACACCGATGAACCTCCAATCTTTATATGTGCGGAATAATAGCGGGGATATGATCCAGTTTGATAATCTGGTTTCATTGAAAGAAAGTACTGCACCTCCGCAGTTATATAGATATAACCGCTTTGTGTCTGCTACTGTATCATCGGGCCTTGCAAAAGGAAAAACAATCAGCCAGGGGATCCAGGAAATGGATAAAATTTCGGACAAGGTTTTGGATGACACATTCCGAACTGCACTTGCCGGGGATTCCAAGGACTTCAAGGAAAGTTCTTCCAGCCTTCTGTTTGCCTTTTCCCTTGCATTGGTGCTGATTTTCCTTGTTCTGGCTGCTCAGTTTGAAAGCTTCAAAGATCCTATCATTGTTATGATGACAGTACCACTTGCACTTACCGGGGCATTGCTCTTCATGTGGTATTTCGATATTACCATGAATATTTTCAGTCAGATCGGATTGATTATGCTTATTGGCCTTGTTTCCAAAAACGGAATTCTGATTGTGGAATTTGCCAATCAGCGCAAGGAACAGGGAATGTCTAAGCTGGAGGCAATACTGGATGCTTCTGCAGCAAGATTCAGGCCGATCCTGATGACAAGTCTCGCAACAATATTTGGAATCCTTCCGTTGGCTTTAGGACTTGGGGAAGGTGCTCAGAGCAGAATTTCGATGGGCGTCGCTGTTGTAGGAGGGATGACCTTATCTACTTTCCTGACACTTTTTGTGGTTCCTGCAATTTATCTGATTATCTCTACCGAAACAAAGAAGAACCATGAATAAGAAGCACTTAACCTTGGCCTTTGCCATCCTGATTTCTATCACCAATGGTTCTGCACAGGAAATATATGATCTGAAACGCTGCATAACAGTTGGTCTTGAAAAAAATTATTCCATTCTGATCGCGCGGAACAGGGAAAAAATCTCCGATAACAACCTGACTCCTGGTAATGCCGGTATGTTACCTTCTCTGGATGCCAGTGGAAAGTACAGTGGAACGTTGAATACTAGCACACAAACCGATTTCTCCGGAAATGAAACAACCAGTCGCGATATATATAATACCGCAGCCAATGCCGGGGTGGCACTCGACTGGACTTTGTTTCAGGGATTTAACGCCCTCACAACTTATAAAAAGTTAAGTGAACTTAAGCAGCTGGGTATACTCAATACGCAGCTTTCCATTGAGGATTTCATTGCTGGAATTGCTGCTGAGTATTATGATTTTATCCAGCAAATGCAGCTTTTTCATAACCTGGAATATGCTGTATCCCTGTCACGCGAGCGTGTCAGAATCGACCGTGAACGGTATTTGCTGGGGGGCGCATCAAAACTTCAGCTTCTGCAATCGATGGTTTATCTGAATACCGACAGCTCGCGTTTTGCCCGTCAGAGGGAAACGCTGAAAACGGCTCAGATAAGGATTAATCAGTTAATCTCCGCAGATAATATCGGACAGGATATACTGCCGGGCGATTCCATGATCCATATCAATAAAGGTCTGGTTTTTGATTCCTTATTTGCAGCTACACAGAAAAACAACACCAGTTTGTTGATTGCCAGAAAGAATACTACAATTTCTGAATACGATTATAAAATCATATCATCGCGATCATATCCCTATCTGAACCTGAATTCAGGTTACAATCTGAGCAGGAACGATTATGAATCAGGTGCATATGAACGGATTGAAACAGGTAGCTTTAATTATGGACTCACGTTGGGTGTGAATATTTTTGACGGATTCAACAAAAGGCGTGACAGATCCAATGCGCGCATTGCTATTGAAAACCAGGAGTATCAGTATAAACAGATTGAACAGTCGGTTAACGGAGACCTGTTGGCCATGTTTTACGCTTACCACAATCATCTGCTGTTGCTGAATCTTGAGGTGGAAAACCTGAAGACTGCAAATGAAAACCTTGAAATTGCCCTGGAACGTTATAAGCTGGGGAATTTGTCGGGACTTGAGTTGCGGGAAGTACAGCAAAGCAGACTGGAGGCAGAGGAAAGACTTATTCTGGTGCAGTATCAGACAAAAATTGCAGAAATATCCCTGCTACAGATATCAGGTGGTATTATGAGTTATGTGAACTAGACTGAGTCCTTATACAAAGATCATTCTAAGCAACAGGAAAAGCAAACCAGATAACAGAATCGTTACCGGAAGCGTTATCAACCATGCAATACCGATGGCTGCAATGGTCTTTTTCTGCAGATTCTTTAAACCACTGCTTGCTACCATGGACCCGGCAACTCCCGATGAAAGCACATGAGTTGTGCTAACAGGAAGTCCGAACATGCTGGATACTGTTATTGTACTGGCCGCAATCAATTCAGCACTGGCGCCCTGAGCATAGGTCAGATGTGTTTTTCCGATTTTCTCACCGATTGTAACAACAATTCGTTTCCAGCCTATCATGGTCCCTAATCCAAGTGAAATTGCAATAGCAAGAATTACCCACATCGGGGCATATTCGGTATAGGATCTGATTCTATCGGAATGCGATTTATAGCGGCTGATCCATTGTTTTTTGTTTATTACGGGTGGATTTGTGCCAAAGCTTTTCATCAAAGCGTCCGATTTTTTCGAAAGGACAAGGATATGTTGTCTGGAAGTAAGGCTTTGCTTTTTTGAGAACTTATCGAATCCGGTCAGGTTCACCAATAAACCATCCAGACTGTCGAGACGTGAAACAACTTCTACATAGTTCTCTTTTTCGGTGATCTTTAAAGCCGTGGTATCAATTTCATGCATCATTCCCTGCATTGCAACGATGCTTTCATGCAATGGCCTGGGACTTTTTGTGTGATCAATGGCAAATTTAACGGGTACTATGGCAATAAGTATAATCATCAGCAATCCCACCCCTTTCTGACCATCATTTGAACCATGGGAATAGCTTACAGCAGTACAGGTTAATATTAAAATCGAGCGTATCCATAATGGGGGTGCTTTTTTGGCCGGAGGTTCCTTGAAGATGATTTTATTGGATACGATTCTTTGAAGGACAAACATGAGCAACATGGCTACAAAAAAACCGAAAAGCGGAGAGATCAGTAGTGTTAATCCCACATCCTTAACCTTTCCCCAGTTCAGCATGATATCATGGCTTCCGGGTAAAACCATATAAGCCAGGCCAACACCAAAGATAGAACCCAGCAATGTATGAGAACTGGAGCAGGGAATGCCCAGATACCAGGTACCCAGGTTCCATAACATCGCTGTAAATATCAGCGCCATAATCATTGAGATGTTATGGTAAATATTGTTGTCGGTAAGCGCCTCCAATGGCAGCAGGTTAATGATTCCAATCGCAACGGCGATACCTCCTACATTCACACCAATAAAATTCCAGAGACCTGACCAGATAACGGCAACACGCGGTTTGAGTGAATGTGTGTAGATTACTGTAGCAACTGCGTTCGCAGTATCATGGAACCCATTAATAAATTCAAACGCCAGGGCTGCAGTAATGCAGAAAACAAGCAAAAATAAAAGTGATGGTTCCAGTCCAGCCATAATTGAAGAGTGTCTCTTGTTATGAAATAGGACGTTAAATTAGTGATATTTCTTTAAAGGACTAATCTGAATAAAAGAAATAATACTCCCGAAAACAGCATGGTAACAGGTATGGTGATAAGCCATGCAATACCAATGGATGCCAGGGTTTTGGTCTGAAGGTTTTTCATTCCCTTACCTGACACCATAGTCCCGGCAATACCTGAAGATAAAACATGGGTGGTACTAACAGGATGCCCCATATAACTTGAAATTGAGATGGTACCGGCGGCCACAAGATTGGCAGCAGCGCCTTGCGCATAGGTGAGCTTGCTTTTTCCGATTTTTTCTCCAAGAGTGACAACAATACGTTTCCAACCTACCATGGTTCCCAAACCTAACGAAACTGAAATCAGGAAGATTACCCACCATGGGGAATATTCAGTGAAAGATTTAGTGGCTTCAAGATGTCTGCGATAAGTCCTCTTCCAGCCGGATTTAGCCGGAATTTCCTGATTGGAAAGTCTACTGATCAGCTGGCTGGACTGTTTTGAAAGGTAGAGAATGTTTCTGCGGATTTCCATATTTTCAAGGCCAGACATTTTGCTAAAAGCGTCTGTTGTCATTACGATCTTACCAATGGTATCCAGATTTGCATTTATATTATGATATAGGATCGCTTCATTTGAATCCAGTTGTGTGGTGTCTAATTGTAAAATCATTGAATGCAAAGCCGCAGTATGCGTTTTAAGAACCTGAGGGTTTTTATGATGATCAAGTGCAAAACGTGCAGGAATAATGGCAATAAGTATAATCATCAGCAATCCCACCCCTTTTTGCCCATCATTGGATCCGTGAGAAAAACTTACAAATGTGCTAGTAAGAATCAGAGTTGCCCGGGTCATAAATGGGGGTGCCTTTTTTGAAGGGGGTTCCTTAAAAAGCGTCTTGTTTCGGATAAAGGTGCTTAGAAACAACATCAGCAGTGCGGCCAGTATAAAGCCTATTACCGGAGAAATGAGCAAGGACAAGCCGGCATCCTTCACCTTTCCCCAATTCAGGATAATATCATGATTGTTGGGCAAAAGCATATATGCAATGCTGACTCCGGTTATTGAACCAATCAGGGCATGCGAACTTGAGCAGGGAATTCCTAAATACCAGGTACCGACATTCCAGATGATGGCTGTGATAATCAATGCCATTACCAACGCTATATTGTGATATACATTTCCGTCAGTGAGGGCTTCAATCGGCAGAAGATTGATAATTCCTATGGCTACAGCAATACCACCGACGTTTACACCAATAAAATTACATATCCCCGACCATATTACAGCGATATTAGGCTTAAGGGAATGTGTATATATGACTGTGGCGACAGCATTTGCAGTATCGTGAAACCCATTTATAAACTCAAAGGCAAGAGCAGCAGTAATACAGAACAGGAGCAGAAGTGCAACAGAAAGATCTAAGCCAAACATAAGCTTGTAATTTCAATTCACAAATTTAAAATTGTTAATTTTATTTTAGCATCCAGCTATCATTTTTACCGGAAATAGTTTAATTTTCCTTCCTCCTGAAAAGGACACATAAAACTAAATTACCTGAGATGTATACAGAACTGGAAAAGAAAATGTACGGCAAATCGAAGCTGCGTAGGAAATTGCGTGATGTCAGAAATTTTCTGGTCGCGTTGTTGGGCTTGTTTTTCATTACAGTGGCTTTTACAATTGTATTGGATGTGAATAATGCCATTGGAGACGGTATGAAGAACATACGCTACGGATTGTTTGCCATGGCCCTAATGATTAGCGGTTCTGCTGTAATTATTGCGCTTTTATTAAAAGCCAAAAGATAGTAGATCAGTTTAGGCCGTTGAGGCAAAGCGATTCTAGAAGTGCACAGGCGGCCCTGACTGTTTTAATAGGTTCGCAGGTTAAGGTGAGTTTTTCATTGTTTTCCTTCATCCTGAAGCGGTTAGGTTGCCTCTGGACGAAGCTCAGGATGTTGCTGAAAGTCTTTGATCTGAAATATTCCGAATTCTGATTGGCTATAAAATAGCCGATCATTTTGTTGTTTTTTAACACCAGTTTCTCAAATCCCAATTTATTTCCAAGCCATCTCAGCTTTACCACTTGCAGAAGCTCAGTGCTTGAAGGAGGCAACGGACCAAAACGGTCAATCAGGCCTGATTCAAAGGAAGTGAGATCAGTTTCTGTTAGAATCTGATCAAGTTCTCTGTAAAGGCTCATTCTTTCGGTTACATTCGAAACGTATTCATCAGGAAACAGAAGTTCAAGATCGGTATCAATCTGACAATCCTCTACATAAATCTTTTCTCCTTCCAGTTCTGGTTTTTCCTTCTCTGCAAAGAGCCCTTTGTATTCGTTTTCTTTTAACTCAGCAATGGCTTCATTTAAGATACGGGTATATGTTTCAAATCCGATATCAGCAATGAAACCGCTTTGTTCTCCTCCAAGCATATTTCCGGCACCGCGAATATCAAGATCCTGCAGAGCAATATTAAAGCCACTCCCCAGTTCAGAAAGTTCTTCAACAGCTTTCAGACGACGTCTGGCTTCGGGAGTCAATACTGTAGGCGGAGGTGCAAGGAGATAACAGAATGCTTTTTTATTGGATCTTCCAACCCGGCCACGAAGCTGATGCAAATCACTTAACCCGAAATGGTGGGCATTATTGATAAAAATGGTATTTGCATTTGGGATGTCAAGTCCTGACTCAATGATTGCAGTTGCGATCAGGATATCATAATCGCCCTTTATAAAATCGGTCATGGCCTGCTCCAGCTCCGGTCCTTCCATTTGGCCATGTGCCACGCATGTTTTAACACCAGGGCACAATTTTCGGATTACGGTTTCTACCTCATGTATGTTTTGCACACGGTTATTGATGAAAAACACCTGGCCCCCCCTGGACATTTCATATTCGATGCCTTCTCTGATAATATCCTCATTGAAGGTGTTCAATTCCGTGATAATTGGGTGGCGGTTGGGTGGGGGAGTGTTGATTACAGACAGATCCCGGGCACCCATGAGGGAGAATTGCAGGGTTCTGGGTATTGGTGTTGCTGTGAGTGTTAAAGTATCCACATTTATTCTGATGTTTTTAAGCTTTTCCTTTGCTGCCACTCCAAATTTCTGCTCTTCATCGATGATCAGCAATCCCAGATCTTTAAATTTGATATCGGCACCCAGCAGCCTGTGTGTGCCAATGATAATGTCGATTTTACCTTCTCCCAGTCGCTTGACAATGTCCGTTTGTTGGGTGCCTTTTTTAAACCGGTTGATGTATTCCAGATTGCAGGGAAATTGTTTGAGCCGCTCCCTGAACGTATTGTAATGCTGCAAGGCCAATATGGTGGTTGGGACTAAAATGGCTACCTGTTTACTGTCGGCCACAGCTTTAAAAGCTGCTCTTACTGCAATCTCTGTTTTTCCAAATCCTACATCACCGCATATAAGCCGGTCCATCGGATTTTCAGACTCCATATCCTCTTTTATAGCCTTCGTAGCTTTCACCTGATCCGGGGTGTCCTCATAGATGAAAGAAGCCTCCAACTCATTCTGCATATAAGTATCGGGAGAATAGGCAATGCCTTTCTGCATTTTGCGGCGTGCATAAAGATCAATCAGCTCCCGCGCAATGTCCTTGATTTTTTTGCTGGTATTTTGCTTGAGCTTCTGCCATGCTCCTGTTCCGAGCTTATAAAGTCGTGGAGGTTCATTTTCCTTTCCCTTGTACTTTGAAATCCGGTGAAGGGAGTGAATGCTGACATATAAAACATCATTATCCTGATAGACAAGGCGGATGGACTCCTGAATTTTGCCATGAATCTCTATCTTTTCAAGGCCACCGAACTTGCCGATTCCATGATCAATATGTACCACATAATCTCCGGGTTGCAATCCTTTCAGCTCTTTAAGCGATAATGTGCCACGGTTTGAGAAGTAATTCTGAAGCGTGTACTTATGATAACGTTCAAAGATTTGGTGGTCGGTATAGCAGGTAAGTTTCAGGTCGCGATCGATAAACCCTTCATGGAGCGTTTTCAGCAATGGCGTAAACCGGATGGATCTGTTGATATCATTGAATATGGCTGTAAGCCGTTCAATTTGTTTTTCGCTGTCGCTTAAGATGTAATTGTCATAATCATTTTTGGTAAGAACCAGCAAATCTTCAGCCAGGAGGTTGAAGTTTTTGTTAAAAGCAGGCTGTAGTAATGTGTTAAAAGAGACAGATACGCTGTCAGGATAAAAGCTTCGCGATCCGAATTCAACGATGTTGAAATCAGGCAGTTTACAGATCAGATAATGTCCTGTGGTAAGGTGACTTTCCTTCACCTGCAGAACTTCCGACTTATTATCTGTTCTTTTGGAAATATCGTCATAAATGGCATTTAGTTTATCGGCAGTAAACCGGATATCATTAATCCACACAACGGACGAGGATTGCAAATATTCAGTCAGCGGCTCACTGATATCATCATTTTTTAATTCCTGAACGTTAGGAAGAATGCTAATTTTCTCGAGCAGGTTTTTGGAGAGCTGGTTTTCCACATCGAAGGTCCTTATGGATTCAACTTCATCTCCGAAAAAATCAATCCGATAAGGGTCAGGACTGGTAAAGGAAAAAACATCAACCAGACTTCCCCTGATCGCATATTGCCCGGGTTCATATACAAAATCCACGTTGGCAAAATGATATTCATCCAGCATTTCTCTGATGAATTCAAGGGACAGATGCTCTCCTTTAATCAGTTGAAGGGTGTTTTTTTGAAGCTTTGCTTTTGTAATGACTTTTTCTGCGAGCCCTTCAGCATAGGTTACAATGATGAGATACTTCCCGTCGGTATAGCTTTCGCCTGAATTGAGTCTGTTAACGACGTTTGTTCTCAGAATTACATTGCCACTGTCGGTCTGGTTATAATATACCGATCTTTTATAAGAAGATGGAAAAAAGAGCACATCTTCACCCCCCAACAAATTGACTAGGTCGTTATAAAAATAGGCTGCCTCTTCTTTTTCAGGCATGATCATGAGATGAATTCCTGAAATATGCGGTATAACAGCGGCCGAAAGAAGACTGCCGGATGAACCTGAAAGCCCGTTGCAATGTGTTTTTGTGGCACGGTCTTCTGAAAGGATTTTCAGAAGCTGATTGGTTGCATAATGTCCGTTATAGTGTTTTATAAGTTCAGATAAGGCCACTCTGTTCAATTTCCGTAAAGCGGTGCAAAATTAAGGATTTTTTTGTCCGGGCTTTGTAAATATCCTGAAATGATTCATTTTAATGGTAAAGCCATCAGAATCTGAACGTGAGTAATACCCCGGCTCTGTTCGGCGTGACAATGGGCTTGAGAGAAATCTCATTCAGGGCTTTTTTGTATTTTTTTAATTTTTTGTCGCCGATGACAAAACAGGTAATGCCTCCTGTCATTAATCCAACACCCAGAGTAGCAATTATACCTCCGGCAAGTCCATCCGAGTCGTGTGTTTCATATCCGTCTGAGGTTTGATCCCAATCTGCATTAGACATGATAACAATCCCGCCTACAGCAGCGGCTGTTCCGACAATTGTCATCACTGTTCCGGTTGTTTTCATTTTTTCAAAACTCTGGATTTTGGCCTTAATAAAATCCTGGTTATTGACTTGTGCATTGGAACTTACAACAGTAATTACCATAAACAGGCAGATGGTCGTGAAAGTGTTTTTCATTTAGAAATGAGTTTTGGGTTTATAAACTCAAAAATAGTAATTCAAACCTTATATCTAAATGTCGGGAATTGTGTTATTTTTAAGAATCATTTGTAAATAACAAAGTTATGAGAACTGTTCTTTTTTCAATTATTCTTTTGGCTGAATCATCCGTTTTTTCGCAAATTCTGCCTATTGAGGTACGGCCTGAGGGTTCGGGAAACTGGATTTATATAAATATTAAAGGAGAGGCTATTAATGAATATGATTACGAATTAACTTATCCCTATTCTGATGAAGGAATAACTCTGGCGGGGTACCCTACCTTAAATTCATTTGCCATTTTGAACCGTAACGGTATTGAAATAAAGCGACTTTTGAATTGTTATGTGAGTAATGTGATGGGTGTTGAAAATGCAGGATATGCATCCGGACTTATCATAATAAAGCGAAAGGAATCGCTATGGGGATGTATGGATTCATTGGGAAACATTGTGATAGAGACGAAATATGATTTCATATCTCCTTTTAATGATGGATTTGCTACAGCGCGCTTAAAAGAGAAATTTTTTGTGCTAAACAGCAATGGAGAAGAGACACTACTGATAGAAAATGATGTGTGTGATGTGAGACAATTTAGTGAAGGACTAGCTGCTTTTCGAATTAATAAAAAGCTATTTAAAAGCTATCTGTGTGGCTTTATTGATACAGCAGGGAATACTGCAATCCAACCTGAATTTTTAAGCGTGGGTGAGTTTTCGAATGGATTAGCATGGGCCAGAGGTAAGAATAAATTATATGGTTATATTAATAAAACCGGCACATGGGTTATTAAGCCTGTATTCACCAAAACAGGCAATTTCGACAAGGAAAGTGGTTTAGCAAAAGTAAAAAAGGGTGAAAAATGGACGTTTATTAATGAAACCGGAGAAGTTATTTCATTTAAAAGTAAGGATTTTATTGATGATTTCTCTGAGGGCATGGCACGTGCAAAGGACAGTTATCTTTTTGGTTTTATGAATTCAAAAGGGGAATGGGTTATAAAACCCCAATTTGAAGGAGCCAGAAAATTCAGGAATGGATATGCTGCCGCCAAAATGAACGATTTATGGGGTGTTATTGATCGATCGGGGAATTGGGTTGTTAAACCCGTTTACGCAGGAATAAAAGATGTTCACGTTCTGAAAAATTAGTATTATGGTAGTTGAAGTTGAAAAGCGCCAGCAATTAAAATCAGCCGTATGAAAGTTTTCAAATTTGGGGGAGCCTCAGTGAAAGATGCTGAAGCAGTTAAAAACATCGGTGTCATTCTTAAGGACTATTCAGATGATCTGCTTGTTGTGATTTCTGCCATGGGTAAAACGACCAACGCGCTCGAAAGGGTTCTTGGATTTTGGATCCTGGGCAATTTTCAGGATGCCATGAAGGAAATCAGTCAGATTCGTGATTACCATCTGAAGATTGCCCAGGCGCTGATTGGTGATTCAGGTCACTCCCTGTTTGATGAACTTGATGCTATATTTGCCGGCATAGAGCGCAAAATGAAAGAATCTCCAAATGCATCTTACAACCAGGAATATGATCAGCTGGTATCTTTGGGTGAGATCCTTTCCACCATCATCGTAAGCAACTATTTGAATTTTGTGGGAATTACCAATGAATGGACTGATGCAAGGCAATTTTTGAAAACCGATGGAACATTCCGTGAAGGTCGCGTAGATTGGGATATTTCAGATAAACTCATCCGGCAGGAGTTTACCTTTAAACAACAACGACTGTATATCACACAGGGATTTATTGGCTCTGCTCTGAGTCACTTGACTACTACCCTGGGCAGAGAAGGTTCGGATTATACAGCGGCCATCCTGGCTTATATCCTTTCGGCCGAATCGGTTACTGTGTGGAAAGACGTCCCTGGAGTTTTAAATGCCGACCCCAAATGGTTTGATGATACCATCAGGCTCGAAAAGCTGTCATACCTGGATGCGATTGAACTGGCCTATTATGGAACGAGCGTCATTCACCCTAAAACCATTCAACCTCTAAAAATCAAGGAAATACCGCTGTATGTTCGTTCATTTTTAAATCCAAAGGATCCGGGTACCCTTATTGGGAAGTGTAATAATGATCAATTGATCCCTTCTTTTATTTTTAAGATGGATCAGGTATTGATTCATATTCACCCAACTGATTTTTCCTTTATTGCCGAAGATAATCTCGAGAAGATATTCAGATGCTTTGCAGGTTGCGGCTTAAGGATAAACCTCATGCAGAATTCCGCAGTGTCTTTCAATGTGTGTGTGAACAACGATTTAACAAGGATTCCCCAAGTGCTGGCAGCATTGGAAAATGACTTCGGAATATCAAGTACTGCAGGCCTTGAACTCATCACCATCAGGTATTATGATGATCAGACGATAAACAGAGTATTGGTGAATAAGGAGTTGCTGCTTACACAAAAAACCCGAAATACCATTCAAATGATTGTCAGGGATTTGGGATGACAAAAAGCGGTCAGAATTGAATCATGTATACCAGTCCTGCATGGATCACCTGGTTTCTGGATGCACTGAAATAATAATCGTCGACATTCAATGGAAACAGGTTGGTAAGTGCGTGACTGTATCCTCCGCGTAAGCCAAATACTCCAATACCGGTGTGAAACTCAATTGCTGCGCCTACATTGAAGCCAAACTCCCATTTACTTTCTAATTCCACGCCGTAATACGATTCCATATCATCGGCATCTTTATGGTTGATTTCTTTTTCGTTGAGCAAGTAAGATCCATAAGGGCCCAGATTAAACGCAACCTGAAACAGCCTGCTGCCTGCAATAAAAACTGCATTCACAGGCACATCCAAAGTGGTAAGTTTCCGGGTATAGGTGCCCGTTGTATCAGCATCTTCTTTCCATCCTTTTCCAGCATAGTTAACTTCTATCTGAAAGCCAATACTCTTCTCAGATACATGACGAAATATGAAACCAGCCTGGTTAGACATAAGAAGTTTCTGAGTGCGGGAAGGCTTGAAATTTACTGAACTTAGATTGACGCCTCCATGGAATCCAACAAATGTTAAAGGTTCAAATGATTTCTGAGCATTAACAAGGAAACTGATCAGGAGCATGATGCCCGGAATCATGATACGCTTCACATTCATAGGAAATTTAAATTGGGATAATTATCGTACCAGACTCTCTTCAAGATTTACAATCAGGTCTTTAGGAACTTTACGGGGATTTGTTTTCTTAATTTCCTTTAACATGCCGAGTGCCTTATTTCCATATTCAACAAGGCCAGTAGGGTTTTTATCAAAATTATAACTGCCAATGCAGAATTCAAGCTTAGAAACGATCTCTTGAAAATCAGAATGCTTGATTTTCCTGAATGTCTGAGCGGCAAGCTCGCAGGCATCCCGGAGTTTTTCGCCGTTTGTATTCATTTCCTTTAATGATTTAAATTAGTACGACTAAGTTATACTTTTTTCATATGATCCGCAAGATGGTTTTCCAGTTGTGTATGAACATGTTTCTTTAATGATTCATAGGTGTGATTTTCCGGATAAACGGGGGGCAGAAAATCTATGGATACTTTGCGGAATAAACGAGGTAAACGAGCACCAGATGGAAGTACATTATAGGATCCGTTGATCACCACAGGAACCACCGGCACTTTTAATTCACGGCTGAGAATGGCGAAAGTCTGTTTAAATTCACCCAGCCGGCCGTTTATGGTTCGTGTTCCCTCAGGGAAGATCATCAGGTTCTTTCCCTTTTTTAAAACTTCGGCAAGCTTCTGAATGGAAAGCTTCAGATCCTTATTTACATCTACCAGGATGATGTTGTTTCTGTTGGCAAGAAACCGCATCACCGGATGCCTGAAGTGCTTTTCCTTTGCGTAGACATATGTTTTTTTCATGAATTTCCTTTTAAAGAACGATGCCACAAGAAATCCATCCAGCACACTCTGATGATTCGGTGCTATGATACATGCCTGGTCGGGAAGATTTTCCAATCCTCTTGCTTTTACGCGCATGAATACAGAAAAGACAATATGGAAGAAATTGCGGATTACATTCAGTGTAAATGCTGAATCAGGAAGTTTAAGATGAACTTTCTCCTTTAGAATATGCGACCAGCTGATGCCTTCAAAATTCAGACGGGTTTTCTTCTGATGCACATAGGTAGCCAGCTCTGATATGGAAGGGAAATCGGCCAACATGTTTTCGGAAACGTCTACACCGAAAGCAGTATCAATAAATGCAGATAAGCTGACTCTTCCCAGCGAATCCAGAGCCAGGTCCAGTTCTATATGATCGCCAGGATGTACCTTTTGTTGGGTCTCTTCTTCAAGAAATTTCTTAATGGCTTGATATTCCTTTGATTTCGGTTCTTCAACGGTTTCCTGATGTTTCTCGGAAGTGAGTCCGGGCAGCAGATAACGTTTAATTTTTCCGAGGCGTGTCCGTGGCAAATCCTGTGATGTTGTATGAAAGCCGAGGATTTTTTTATACGGTGTTATGGAACGGTTCATGGGATCAATAATCTGCCAGCGTATGTATTCATCAATATTTTGAATGCCATTTTCTGCCAGCTTTCTGAAATCGGGCTTTATAATAGCCTGCAGCGAGCCTTCTTTAAGAAATACACCTGCTTCCTTGATGAAAGAAGATTTTGCCAAAAGAATGTTTTCTACCTCTTCAGGATTGATATTTTTGCCATTGGGTAATATAATGATTTCTTTTTTTCTGCCGGTGATATGAAGCATGTTTTTAGCATCCATATATCCCAAATCACCTGTATATAGCCAGTTGTCCTTCAAAACTTCAGCGGTTTCCGCGGGCTTGTTGTAATACCCCTGCATCACATTTTCTCCGGAAACCAAAATCTCGTCATTTTCAAAACGAATTTTAAGCCGCGGAAGCAATTCTCCGGGTACTCCGGGGGTTACTTTTCCTGGTCTTGTAAATGTAATCATCGGAGCCGCTTCTGTCATTCCATAACCATCCAGGATCTCAAATCCCAGGGTCTTGAAAAGCCTGACAATGGCAGGATCAACCGGTGCTCCTCCGCAAACAAGATACTTCAGGTTTCCACCGAATTTCTCCTGTACTGAACGAAACAGAAACCTTGAAAACTTTAACGAATCAATAGCTTGTGCCATTCGCACAAGTGAACGGGCTATAATGCTTTGATGAATTTTTTCCCGGAGACCTTTGTATATGAGCTGGTATAACCGGGGTACACCAATCATAATGGTTACCTTGTAATCTTTTAAGGTAGCGAGCATATCTTCTGCAGCCAGTGAGGTGTTTAAAACCATGCTTCCGCTGGAATAAAGCGGGGCTATAACAGATCCCACCAAAGGAAGAATATGGTGGAGCGGCAGAAGGATCATGGTACGGTCAAGCGGGGTAAAAATCGGCACATCCTGACATACGGCACGCAGGTTTGTATAAATATTTTGAAACGAAAGCATTACACCCTTTGGATTGCCTGTAGTTCCTGAAGTATAGAGTATCAGGGCTGTCTGGTCTTTATTCTCAATGTAAAAATCCTCTTCCACCTGAACTTCTTCAGGGACAAGAAGATCTTCAAAAACCAAAATACGGCTTTCAACTTTTGAATGGGCTATTGCAGTAGAAACTTGTTCTGATTTTTCACGGGAACAACAGATGGCATATGGATTTGAATCGTGAATGATGTAATCCAAATCATCCTGTGATGATGATACATCAACAGGCACTACAATACCGCCCTTTTTCCAAATGGAATACAGTGCAACTATCCATTCAGGCCGGTTTTCGGAGAAGATTACAATTCGTTGATGAGGCTTGCAATCGAGTAATGAAGAATACTGAGCAATCGCATACAGTAGCTGGTTAAAGGTCATACGCACATTTCTGCCTTCCAACGCTGTTCTCTCTGACCTTTCAATTAATTTCATCATCCTTTGGAATTAAACTGCAAAGGTAGGATAAAATAACCAGATAGAAAATTAGTTGTACTATGCTGATACAACGCACAATGCGTCGTTCAATGCGACGATTGCCCTCTTATAGTCATCTCTTGCAATTACAAACTGCATGTTCACCTGTTTCAGCGATTGTGAAATCGCATCGATGTTGATGCTGTTGGATGCAAGAGCGGCAGTAGCTTTGGCAATAATACCGGGTTGGGCAATATTTGTTCCCAGTGCACATACAAGAGCAACAGGCTTGACGGTTACTTCATGATATTTCCCCTTCAGTTCTTTTGTCAGGGATTCTGTCTGGTCGTCTTCCCATATTACCTGCGTAATACTATTGGCATTGGTTGCTTTAAGGATATAACTCACTTTATGATGTTCGAGGATCTGCATGATATTCCGGTCAAAACCAACCTGACCGACCATTAAGGGGTCGTGTATTTCTATGGCAATTACCTTATCGGTACCTGATATGATTTCAACTTTTGATTTCTCACCCACATAATCCTTCGAAATCAGTGTGCCTGGATGATCAGGCTCAAAGGTGTTTTTAATCCTGATGTTTATTCCGGACATTTCCAAAGGTTTGGACGCTTTGGGATGAATGGCTTCCATGCCAATATCTGCAAGCTGGTCGGCTACATTAAAATTCGTAAATCCTACAGGAATTGATTTATTGATTCCAACAATATTCGGATCGGCAGAAGAAAGGTGGAACTCTTTATGTATAATGGCTTCATCCGCCTTCACCTCGACAGCTACCTTACTAAAAGTCACTTCAGAATAACCCCTGTCAAATTCCCGCATAATCCCCTCGGTACCCTTGGTATAACCGGTAACTACCGGGATGGTTGATGCATAGTTAATTCCCTGAAAAGCTTTATGAATGCGCTCATCAATGGTCAGATAATCGGAGTCGCTGAAACCACAGAGGTCAACAAATGTCGACTTATATCCGTTGTTGTTGAGAATATTAACAGAATTAAAAGCGGCATGTGCTTCTCCAAGAGAAGATAAGATTTCCCTTGCGGCCAGCAGAATATTTAGTCTGTTTACGTATCCCGTCGCCAATACACTTGCCAGATTGTGCAGATAATCTTTGGCCTGATGCATACGGTCGCTGATAAACTGATCTGCTTCTTTCTGATTCAATCCGATATGCTCAAAGGTCCTGTTTATTGCAATGAGATTTTGAAGCAGTTCCATCATGGCTTCATCATATTGCTCATTGTTTACGAACTTTAAATAGATACCGGGAACCTTTGTTTTTTTATGTTCCAATAACCAGTTGGTAACATTATTATACGCAGATACTACAAATATCCTGTTGTACATTCCACACCCATGACATGGTTTCATGATGATGTTCTTCAATACATCTTCAAATTTCGACATTGAAGTCCCGCCAATTTTTTCAACAGTAAGCATTTCAGTAAATTAGATGTGTATATATTTACAAAAGCGATGCAAAAATAGCACTTTTGTCGGATTTTCTAAATTTGTTTATCTGAGCGTGACTTTAAACAGGGCTTTGTCTCCTTTATATTCACCGTATTCTGTATACTGTGCAATTCCGGGAGTCATAGAGATCACTTTTTTCGTCATTTCGTTGGTAAGGGGATTCAGATACCAGGATTCCTCAAACTGAACCATGCTGATTTTGCTTCTTGCAAAACCAGGTTGACGTTCCATGTTTTCAACCTGTTGTTTGGTAAGCTTTTCATGCGTCAGTTGATCATACGCAATGGCCTGGTCCTGATAAATCATATCAAAAATCTGGTCTATAAATGTGCCATGATCCAATCCTTTTAAACAGTATGCCGCCCAGGCGTCATCCGGGTTTTTATTGATGATGGTTACCTGATATATTATGGTATCGGCCATTAAGAGACCCAGGGACGAATCGGCAAATGCTGTTTTTGAATGAACAGGCGTTCCTGTATTGTTGCTTTTCCTGCAGGAGCCGGTCACAAGAACGAACAGCAGAAGAACAATAAAGTAATGTTTCATATGGTTTATATTTGTTATACTACAAAATAACTTAATTTCGTTATGCGTATATCAAGGCATTGTAAAATTATCATTTCATGAACAAAACATGCTTATTTTCTGCTGTCGTTCTCTCATTTTTATTTATTTCTTGTGCAGTAAGCCACTATACATCCGAAATATCCAGGGACGATATATATAAGCATATATCGGTACTCGCTTCCGATGAATTGCAGGGAAGATTAGCCGGCTCGGAGGGTGATCGGAATGCTGATGAATACATCCGGGAGCAGTTGGAAACTGTCGGACTTATAAGCAACAGACAGGAATTTGGTTTTCTGAAGTCACTCAGCCGGGGGAATAACAACTACCTTATATATAATGGTGTGTCGATGGGTGATTCTGATTTTACCCCATGTTCATTTTCTTATGATACTTGCTTAACAGCAGCCCTGACTTTTGCAGGCTATGGAATGACTATAAAATCTGATTCTGTGAGTTGGGATGATTACCGCGAACTGGATGTCAGAAACAAATGGGTCATGGTATTGACAGGTTATCCGGATATTCCGGCTTACAGCGATTATTTTGAGACGGTGTGCGCTGATCGCGATAAAGCGATGCTGGCTCTGGATAAAGGAGCAGCAGGAGTCCTTTTTGTTTCAGGAAGTAATGAAGGGGATACACTTGCCCATGTATTTCTTAAACAGGCTGATGTTTCCATGCCGTGCTTTCAGATTCGAAGACATATGGCTGATTCCATCCTGGGCTCTTGCAACGAAACAATTGATGGCGTCATTCAAAAAGTGATGCAACGTAAATATCCATATGGCCTGAGTACTGAAAGCATTGTTGAAGGCAATGCCCATGTTGAGAAGGAATTTGGCGTTACAGGCAATCGTTATGCAATACTGGAAGGTTCCGACGCATCACTCAAGGATCAGTATATTATTATTGGTGCACATTACGATCATATTGGTTTCGGTGGTAAGGGCAGTGGATCCAGAATTCAGGATACCGTTGCTGTGCATAACGGTGCTGATGACAATGCTTCTGGTGTGTCGGTATTGCTCGAACTTGCTGCCAGACTGCAAGCTGAAAAGGATCAAATCCGAAGATCATTGATTTTCGTTGCCTTCGGAGCTGAAGAGCTGGGCTTGCTTGGCTCAAAATACTTTATTCAACATTTACCCGTTTCTTTAGAACAGGTAACAGGCATGATTAACCTGGATATGGTAAGGCGATTCGACACCATCAAAGGACTTCAGGTAGGCGGGGCAGGTACTTCCCTGCAAGGCGATTCAATCATCCGGTTCGCAAATCAGGATAACCTTAAGCTTCGAATTACCCCTGAAGGGAACGGACCCTCCGATCACGCTGCTTTTTACAGCCGGAGCATTCCTGTATTTTACCTTACTACAGGAGCTCATACCGATTACCATACCCCTTTTGATGATCCGGAATATATTCATTTCAATGGATTGAAACTTGTTTCCGACTTTACCGAGCGCCTGATTGTGGCGATCGCCAATACTTCAGAACCCCTGGTTTTCAGGGAATCAGGTTCCAGGGAAACTGACAATCCTGCACGCAGATTTAAGGTTACTTTGGGATTTATGCCCGATTTTAGTGCTACTGATATAGAAGGGGTGCGGGTAGAACTTGTTTCCAAAGGGAAAGCAGCTGAAAGGGCTGGTATTATCAACGGCGATATTATCGTAGGCATTGATGGTACGAAGGTCAGGAATATCTATGATTATATGTACCGCTTATCGCATTTGAAGAAAAATCAGATCATCAGTGTGGAAATTCTGCGTAATGGTATTTCAGAAGTGTTTATTGTTCAATTATAAGAATATGGATAAGGCAAAATTATACAAGTGGGTAGTTATCTGTTTTTTGGCTGTTACATTGACCGTGTTGGCCAGAATATATCAGAGTCTGAATGGACCTACAAACCCCAAACGGGTGGAATTATGGCTGAATGACAATCAATTATATAAGTTTAAATTACCCAGGAGTCACGGAGGTTCCAAAGACTGCCTGATCGAGTTGCCGGTATCTGATCCGCAGGTGACAGGCGAGGTATTCTTTCGCAGGTATCCAACCCATGAAACATGGCAGCAAACCAATTTGATCCGTGTAGGGCAGAATCTGGCTGCATTTTTACCTTACCAGCCTCCGGCAGGCAAACTCGAATATTACATTGTTTTCAGGCAGAATCAGAATGTTTTCAGAATCCCTGCAGGAGAACCTGTTATCATACGTTTCAGGGGTGATGTTCCTGCAGGCATTATCATACCCCATGCCCTGCTGATGTTTGTGGCTTTGTTGTTTTCCAACCTGGCATTTTTTCTGGCCCTGTTTGGTCTTAAGCAATACAGGCTTTTTGGCCTGATTACTTTCACTGCATTATTAATAGGGGGAATGATTTTTGGACCTCTTGTCCAGAAGTATGCCTTCGGGCAATACTGGACTGGTTTTCCGAACGGACTGGATCTGACAGATAATAAAACACTGATTGCATTTATCTTATGGACGGTTGCTGTTGTTACTAATATTGGAAAAGAAAGGCGATTCTGGACGATCCTTGCTGCTATGGTCATGCTGGTGATTTTTTCAATTCCGCATAGCATAAGAGGTTCAGAGTTGGATCGGGAAACCGGTTCGGTAAAAACCGGTTTTCAAAATACTTTAAAAACTGAGGATAACACGATTTTTTATGCAGAAGCATCTTACAATAGGAGTCTCAAAGCTGGCTCCTAATTACGAAAATTGGATAAAAAGGCTCCATGGTGAGACTGATATTGTTGATTTATATACACTTTCTTTAACGCAAGCTTTAAATACAGCTTCTCAGTGTTCGGGCATTTTACTCAGTGGTGGTTCTGACATTCACCCTGAGCGGTACGGACGAAGTATTGATATTGGACACTGCCGGAATGTAGATGAGCGGAGAGATCACCTGGAAACAGAACTGATAGAAATTGCTTTGCATAACAGAATTCCTCTATTGGGAATCTGCCGGGGTCAGCAAATGATCAATGTGGCCATGAGAGGGACTTTATATCCTGATTTGAAAACATCCTATAATGGTGTCCTGCCACATTCTGATGATTCCGGAGATGTATATCATGAAATAGATATTGCAAAGGACTCCTTACTTTATCGCATAACAGGCGTACTATCCGGACAGGTGAACAGCGCGCATCATCAGGCCATAAAGCGTATTGCATCCGGATTTATTTCGGTGGCTAATAGTAAAGATGGTGTGATAGAAGCCATTGAGGCATCGGAAAGCCTGGATCATCGCTTTTTTATTGCTGTACAATGGCATCCTGAACGCATGGAAATCAGCAGTCCATTGTCGGGAAAGATCGGTAATGCATTTTTGGAGGCAGCCTCAGACCATCAGCAGCATTAAGGATTTAACGGATAAAGGCAAGGCGCATGCCCCTGGACTCTTCATGAAAGGTTCCATGGTCAAATACCAGGCTGCCGTTTACAAAAGTATGGGTAACCCTGGATGAGAATGTAGTCCCGGTAAAGGGCGACCAGCCGCATTTATATAATATGTTTTCCCGGGATACCGTCCATGGATCGTTCATATCTACCAGTACCAGGTCGGCATAATAACCTTCCCTGATGTATCCACGGCGATCGATTTTAAACAAATCGGCAGGTGCATGACACATTTTAGAGACAACACGTTCCAGTGGGATGGTCCCTTTTTTTGCCATTTCAAGCATGGCAACCAGTGCATGTTGAACCAGAGGTCCCCCCGACGGTGCTTTAAAATAAGTGTTCTGTTTCTCCCGGAGGGTATGGGGCGCATGGTCGGTAGCAATATTATCGATTTTACCTTCATTAACTGCCTGAATCAGCGCAAGCCGGTGTTCTGCCGACTTTACTGAAGGATTCCATTTGATCAGGTTGCCATGAGTAAAATAATCCAGATGGTCGAACCATAAATGATGAATGCAGGCTTCGGCAGTGATTTTTTTCTGCAACACAGGTCCCTGGGACAAGAGTTCCAGTTCATTGGAGGTGGACAAATGGAGTATGTGTAAACGGGTTCCGTATTTTTCAGCCATATCAACAGCTGTACAGGTGGACCGGTAGCACGCCTCTTCATTACGGATTATGGGATGGTAATAAACAGGAACATCATCGCCAAAGCGGGCTTTTGCCAACTCTGTGTTTTTACGGATGGTGTTTTCATCTTCGGAGTGGATTGCGATGGGTAGCAGGGATATCGAGAATATGGACTTTAAGGTTGAAATGTTATCCACCAGCATATTACCGGTGGAGGATCCCATAAATACCTTAATTCCGCATACTTTCTCAGGGTTGGTATGAATTAATTCCTTGATATTATCATTCGTAGCGCCCATAAAAAAAGAGTAGTTGGCCAGGGAAACCACTGACGCACGCTCATATTTCATTTCAAGCAGTTCCTGAGTAACGGCGGGGGGATTGGTATTGGGCATTTCCATATATGAAGTGATTCCTCCGGCAATGGCTGCCCTGGATTCAGAATAAATATCTCCTTTATGAGTAAGACCCGGTTCCCGGAAATGTACCTGGTCGTCTATAACACCGGGGATCAGCAGCCGGCCTTTTGCATCGATTGTCTTGTCGGCATGAGGCAGGGGTTGTCCGGAGGGGATGATGGATCGGATGAACTCATTTTCAATGAGAACACTCCCTTTGAACTGCTTGTTTTCATTGAGTATCAGTGCGCCGGTAATGAGCAATGAATTCATGATGGTATGGGTTTTCGGTATGTTCTGAAAATACTTCTCAGTTTAATCTGCAGAACGCCCCATAGTGCCTCATTAAAGATACCTCCAGACATTTTGGATGTTCCTTCACGACGGTCCGTGAATATAATAGGTATTTCAACGATTTTGAAACCCGATTTCCAGGCGGTGAATTTCATTTCGATCTGGAAAGCATAGCCTTTGAACCGTATTTTGTTGAATTCAATAGTTTCGAGAACGATACGTCTGTAGCACTTAAAGCCCGAAGTGGTATCGTAGATTTTCATGCCGGTGACAAAACGTACATATATAGAAGCAAAGTACGACATGAGAACACGGCCCATAGGCCAGTTCACAACATTGACGCCTGATTTGTAGCGCGATCCGATGGCCAGATCTGCGCCATTAAGGCAAGCATTATGAAGGACGATGAGATCCTGAGGATTATGTGAAAAGTCGGCATCCATTTCGAAGGTAAACTGGTAGTTGTTTTCGATGGACCATTTAAAACCGGCAATATATGCAGTTCCAAGGCCTTGTTTTCCCGATCTTTCAATAATGAACAGACTGTCAGGGTATGTATTGCGGAGGCTTTTCACTATTGAAGCGGTGCCATCAGGAGATCCATCATCTACTATTAAGATATGGTAGCTCTTACCCAGAGAAAAGATGGCATGGATCATTTTTTCCACGTTTTCCCTTTCATTATAGGTAGGAATAATTACAAGCGCCTTGTCCACAAAAAGTTAAATTAGTTTACAGCGAAGATAACCATTTTTAGGATTCGGGAAAGGGGTGTTCAAGATATATATAATAGGTATATAGGGGATGAGGATTCCTGGAGTCGGGAGGAATTCATAATCAATGAAATGCGCGTATAGCAAGAAAAATCAGAAAAAAAGATTGCAAATATTTGGAATTATGTGCCGATTTCTTTTACATTTGCACCCGCTTTTAGTTCTTTAAACGGTTGCAGAAAAAATCCTCACAAAAACTTCAAAAAGTTTTTGCGAATTAGAAAAAAGATTTTACCTTTGCACTCTCTTTAAAAAAACAGAGCAAGTTCTTTCAAAAAAGTGGAAAAAAAGAAAAAAGCGAAAAAAACTTGAAAAAAGTTTTGGAGATTAAAAAATAAGCTTTAACTTTGCAGCCTCTTAAAAAAACCAAGGGTAACGATCCTTGGAAAATTGAAAGAAAAAAAATTGAAAAACATGATGACAGAATGAAAATTGTTTCGTAATTTTGTCGTCCCTTTTATAAAGGTTAAAGTTCTTTGAAAAGATTGAAAAGACAAATTAAGAAGGTAAGGAAAGAAAACCTTAAATTCAAAACAAAGGTAAAGAGTGAATCTTGAGCGACATTTAAATTTTTAATTACAATGAAGAGTTTGATCCTGGCTCAGGATGAACGCTAGCGGCAGGCCTAACACATGCAA
>CAZTSR010000014.1:0-99684 GCA_964615995.1 uncultured Bacteroidales bacterium | reverse complement strand
AGCATACAATTTCAAATAAAGAAGTCATTATTAATCATTGCCGATACTCATATTAATTTATTATCAAATGAAGCAATTACGGATTGCCAGCCTGGTGATGTTCATCATTGGGTTCACTGGTTATATTTTATGGCGGTTTATTCTGGATTTACCCGACTGGTTCATGCGAATCGCAGGGATCATTTCTTTAATATCCATATTCACCCTGACATTTAGCACTGTTCGTCTGAAAATGGCGCAGGGTAAAGACAGATCGCAATCCTGAACGAAAGTTTTCCATCATTCCCAAATATTTACTAATTCCCATTTAAAATGAAAAGCATCCTTATTTCATTATCAGTAGGTTTTTTATCAGTTTTGCTCTTTACGTCGGGCACAAATTCTCATTCAAAGAACTGTCAGTCTAGCCAGGCTATTGATTCTTCAAAAGTTGCAACCCTCTCCTATCCGGGCAGCAAGTCAACTATAAAAATCAGTCTGTTCAAAATAAACGGAAAACCGAGAAGTGAGTATATTGAAAAGAGCCTTCCCTGGTCGTATAACAAAATATGGTCCCTGGGTTTTGATGTTGAAGTACCCGCAGGCGAAAACACTTTCGAATTGCTTAACAACGTCAAAAAAGAGATTGTGAAGATCACGCTGAATCTTGAAAATAAAACATACGAGTGCGATTTCAAGGAAGATTATAAAGTGTATGAAGTAGATGCGGCCAATAACAAAAAAGAAATACCTGTAAAGGTGGAGAAAGTCGCCATTTATGATGAAAAGGCGTACGCTGAAACTGCAACGTTGCATATAGACAAGCAGGACAACATGCCTCTGATATTCAGGATTAACAGTATGGCCGCTACGGCAGATAATCAGGGAACATTAGGTATCAATGGACTTTATATCATAAACAAAAAGTTTTCAATTTCCGATATTCAGATCCCAGTGGGTCAAAACATCATTGAAATAGGCATCAGTGGAACCTCAAGCGGACTTTCCGGGCAGAAATATTTTGCGGTACAGACTCTTGAATTCAATGCCATAAAAGGCAAAACGTATACGATCAAAGTGGACAAAAAAGAATTGGAAAAGAAAGTTTTTGCACTCAGTGCGCATATTGAAGAAAAGTAAATGAATTCTGTCAAGGCCCCGTCACGCAGCGGGGCCTTGTTCAACAGCTTACTGTCGTCAAACTCGCGTCGCCTCACGTTTTTGGGAGTTTCTCCTCATAAAGACCCATCGTTTCATTTTTTTATAGCCTCCGATATCTGACACTCGTCAGTTGTTACTTGTTACTCTTCTTTGTTTAGAGATAAAAGGGCTTTTATGAACAAATTCAAGGTTTTACAAATCAGGAATTAACTAAATTTACATAGTAATTTTAATTATTATGAAACAGGGAATAATTTTATCAATTTTACTACTGGTAGGGGTGGCATTAAATAATGCCAGGGGCCAGAATTTAATACTCAATGATCTTGAGTATTTTGAGACGCAGGGCGTGAATGTACTTGTCTATAATAACCTTTTCACAGGAGGTTTTAATGACGAGAAAAACGCAGGTATAGAATTGATCCACCATGGTGTAAGAACAGCACAGGGAGGTGCGGTAAGACTGTCCAATACACCTGAACAATGGGATCTTGTTCCTGAGATACCAACCAGGAAGGTAGATCGTGCTTCAAAAAGCATTGAATCGCTTCTGAGGTATAAAGATTACGATTTTGAATCACGTGTAGTTGTGACTGCCAAGGGAAAGGGTGTGGAAATATCCATATACCTGGACAAGCCTGTTCCAAAGGCACTCGAAGGGAAAGCCGGATTTAACCTTGAGTTTTTACCCTCGCAATATTGGGGAAAGGCCTACCTGGCAGATGGACGTTACAACAGATTCCCACGCTATGCTGTAAGCAGCACAACCACTAAGTCAAACAGTGAAAAAATCAAACAGTTCAAAGGATATGTAACTTCTGACGACAGAGGAACAGGTAAGTATGTCGATCCGCTTCCGCTGGAAACAGGCCGCACGTTTCTTTTAGCACCGGATGAACCATCACGTCTCGTTAAAATCACTTCATCAGATGCTGATTTGATGTTGTTCGACGGTCGTGTTCTTGCACAGAACGGCTGGTTTGTGGTCCGTAGTATTCTTCCGGCAGGAAAAACCGGCAAGGTACTGACATGGACTGTGGAGCCCAATGCCATCAAAGGCTGGTTAAGAGAACCCAATATCGGCTTTTCACAAGTAGGTTATATTCCTTCACAACCCAAAGTAGCTGTAATAGAACTCGATAAAACAGACAAACCGCTTGCAAAAGCTTCCATCTATAAAATTGGAGAGGACGGAAATGCTACTGAAGTGTTCAATGGTAATATCACACCATGGGGCAATTACTTCAAATATAACTATGTGAAATTTGATTTTTCATCCGTTAAAGATCCTGGAATTTACTACATCCAATATGGCAACTTTAGAACGAATAATTTCTTAATAGAAAACACTGTTTACGACAAGATCACTGATGCCACAAGCGATGTATGGGTTCCGATACATATGAATCATATGTATGTAAATGAGGCATACAGGGTATGGCATGGTGAACCTTTCAAAGAAGGTTACCTTCAGGCTCCACCTAATACGGATCACTTCGACCTGCACGGTCAGGGCCCCACTACGGATACCAAATACAAAGCTCTGGAATTAATTCCCGGATTAAATGTAGGAGGTTATTTTGATGCGGGAGATTTTGATATCGAGACTGAATCGAATATAGACGTAGTACATAATTTTGTTCAAACCTGGGAATATTTCAAACCCATGCGAGACCAGACTTTTGTTGACGAGCAAAACCGGTACGTTGATCTGCACCGGCCTGATGGCGTACCTGATATCCTTCAATTTATTGAACATGGTACTTTGAATCTGGTGGCACAGGCAGAAGTTGTCGGCCACATGACTCAAACACTGTCCAATGCCGTATTGGACAATTACAATCACCTCGGTGATGCAGCCTCGATAACAGACGGACTTCCTTATAATCCGAATTTGGGTCCTTACGAAATAGCCGCTGATCACCGCTCAAGCGGAGTCAAAGACGACATGTGGGCTTTTACAGACCGTGATCCGAACCGGGATCTCAGCGCTGCCATGATGTTTGCCGAAGCAAGTCGTGCTTTAAAAGGATATAATGATGATCTATCTGCAAGGGCTTTGGAGCAATCCAAACGACTTCTGAAAGAGGCCAACGAAATCCTTGCCAGCAAACCACAGGATCCCAATGCCCGCCATTACAATAAATTTGCTGATCTTCCCAGCTACCTTCAATTATACATTTCTACGGGCGAAAAGGAATACATGAACAAATTCCAGGAGGTTTTATGGCCTGCACTGGATTGGAATGTTCCGTTTAACTTACTGACAGCATTAAACGCCATCCCATACTCGGATGCATCCTACAAAGAAAAACTCCGTCCTTACGTTGTAAAGTACAAGGAATATATTGAGGGGCTTGAAAAAGACAATCCTTATGGAGTTCCTATTGGACTTGGCAATTGGGCTGGTGGCGGAGCCATATTAAACTTTGGCACCACGGTATGCTTTGCAATTCAATATTTCCCGGACATTATAGATGTTTCCAATGCTTATAAAACTGCCAATTACTTTTTTGGCTGCCATCCATATCATAACTATTCTTTAGTAGCAGCTGTGGGTGCTGCACGACCAAAAGCAGTATTTTACGGGAATAACAGAGCCGACTTCTCCTTTATTCCGGGGAACGTAGCTCCGGGTATATTATTCAGAAAACCGGATCATTTTGAAAATTATGACGACTGGCCATTCCTGTGGGGACAGAATGAAGGTACCATTGCAGGGAATACCAGCTATGTAATTTTCGGATCTGCATTCAAAAATGTAATTAAGTAAGGGGGTATAAGTCTATAAATTCACATCCATTCATGAAGCCGTAGTGAAAACACTACGGCTTTTTTATTGCTTCTGCCCTCACATGAATTGCGCCTGCAATGCTATTTTTCCTTCCAAATGAGCTTTATAAGAACTACAGTAATCAATATCATAAAAGCAAATCTTAAGTAATAATCGATGGTAAGAATCATCCATTCATATTTACATTTGGTCCATTCCGGCATTTGATCCAAATTAGCAATTAAACCTCTTGCTCTGATTGATGTACCAATGTAATCGTGGTAAACGTCAGTTGACGCCATAAAATGCAGAATCATTAATCCTATAGAAACAATACAAACAACAAGCGTAAAAACCAATAACTTTTTCATAATGTATTTTTTAAATTTAGCTCAATTAAGATCTAAGTATCAGAAAACATGAAGAATAAATTTAAAATAAGACGAAAACAATTCCAATTTTTTTCATGATCCTTTAATTTAAAATTTACACTTTGATCCAAAAAATTGGAAATTGTTACAGACTTGCCTGTAATTAGTGAAAGGATTGTCTGATTTGCAGAAGATTTTTATATATTTACCTGAGTTGTATTCACTTATTCATACAAAACCCATGGAAAAAAGAGACTTTTTAAAAACCGGATTGCTTGCAATTGGAGCACTCCTTATACCTCGCAAAAGCCGGGCACTTGAATATTACCCAAATACAAAGAATCCTGAATGGGCTATTCTTTATGGCACATGGTGTGGTTCCTCACGGGATGCAGGCGTATGGATTTCAGAAGGCATGAATGGCATTGCCAATGTATTTGATGCCCGGGAGAATCCCGACTTATCCGGCTATAAATACATTGTCGTAGGTGGTTCCATCCGCGCTAATGTTACTCCGAATGAATTACAGCAATATCTTGCCGCTCATAAGGCAGATCTGGCGCCAAAAATCAAGGGGTATTTTGCTGTTTGCGGGAATATGAAACAACCCGTAACGCCTGATCTCAGTCAAAAATTCATAGACAATCATCTGGCAAAGATTACCGGGGTGAATGGCGTACCTTCAAAAGTATTCCTGGGGCGCGTTACAATGGGACTTCTGGAACCCGATGTTCGAAACATGATGAGATCCGGCAAAATGGATGATTACGATAATCTGAAACGAAGTGAATGTATGACATTTGGTCAGGAAATCCTTAACAGCATCAAATAAGCGAAAGCTAAAAAAAGGTCTCCGAAAACATTTTATTTCATTCTGTGTTGGTGTTTTATAACCTATAACAACACACGAAATGAAAAAATTTGTTTTAGCTGCCCTGCTGATCCTCTCTACGCTGAATGGATTTGCTCAAAATACAAGCAATTTTGATCCATGTAAACAAGCGGAATCCAACAAAAAAATGGTCATGGAGTTCTACCAGCAGTTATTTGGTGACAAGAACCCTGACGCGATTTTAAAGTATCTAAAAGAAGATTACATTCAGCATAACCCCATTCTTCCTGACGGCAGGGATACCCTATGTAAATCGGTTAAAATTTGGTTTAAAAATGCCCCAAAAGAAAAGGTTGATTTTCAGCGCGTGATTGCAGACGGTGATTTGGTGGTCTTGCATATCCGTAGTAAAATGGGAAATAAGACAAGAGCCATAGTAGATATTTTCAGAATAGAAGACGGAAAAATAGCTGAGCACTGGGATGTGATACAGGAAGTTCCTGAAAAATCAGCCAACAATCATCCAATGTTTTAATCAGCCATACCAAACAAAAGCCCCTTCTGCAGAATACAGAAAGGGCTTTTAGTTTATTTGAATGATCTGAGTTTATCTCCACAAGTTGGGAAGAAATCTGTAATACAGCAAATGACGCCATGTAGCCCAGTCGTGTGCCCCATGGCCGCCTACATAATACTCATGTTTGATGTTGTGATTGATAAGGGCATTGTGCAAAGCAATGGTGCGCTGACCCAGGAATCCTTCCGATTCATAAGTACCAAGTCCCACAAAAAGATACCTTACCTTGTTGTTCACGTCCGGATCGTTCAGGAATTTAGCCAGGGAAGTCTCGGCATCAATATCTCCTGCACTCAGGATTCCAAAGGAGGCAAACAAATCGAGTGATCTGAAGCCCATAAACATGGAATGCCTTCCGCCCATGGATAATCCTGAAATAGCACGTCCTCTGGGATCACGCTGAACACTATATGCATTCTCAACCACTGGAATAACATGATTCCGCATTTCCTTTTCAAATATATCAAAAGTAAGTTCCGTATGTTTTGGATGATTGCGGTGTATTACCTGATTGTTAGGAATTGCAACCAGCATGGGAACAACTTTACCTTCAGCCAGGAGGTTATCCATAATAAAGTTAACCCTGCCGTCGTATATCCAGTTTGAAGGCAATTCTCCACTACCACCTACCAGGTACAAAACAGGATAGGTTTTTTTGGGGTCATATCCGGGAGGGGTATAAACATATAATTCACGTTCACCATTGGTTACATCGGAATGATAAATGTGTCTTGTTACATTTCCGTGAGGTACATTTTTTGCATCGTAATATGCAGGGCCATCTCCATGAACGATCAGTTCACTATAGGGAGGCATGGCTGTGAATGCTGCATAGGTGTTGCTGGGATCAGTTATCTGTACACCATCCACAAGAAAGTGATACGCATACATATCTGGTTCGATCGGGCCAATGGTTAATGTCCAGATTCCATCTTCTCCTTTTGTAAAAGGCACTGGTTCTTTGCTTTTCAAAGCAGTAAGGATGGCAACGCCCGCCAGTTTTACTTCCTGAGCTTTGGGTGCCTTTAATCTGAATGTAACCGTACGGTCATCCTTCACATCAGGAGAATTCAAAGGCGCGCTGAAAGGAATCAATCCTTCCGTATTCTTCTGAGGATTATAATCGAGATTGACATTCGCCTGCTGACCCTGCACCAATGATGGAAACACCATCAGTGAAACGATCAGGCTGCAATATAATTTTCTCATCATATTCAAGGGTTCTGGTTATTTAAAAAATTGAAAAATACTATTTGAACACACGGGTAGCAAAATCATGAAGTGATTTTCTCCAGACCTGCCATTCATGATCGCCCGGAAATGAATTGAACTGTACTTCCAGTCCGTTTTCCTTCATAATCTCCACAGCTTTTTTTGTGAATTCAATCCTGGGGTCCTGTTCTCCGCAAGAGATATAAAATAAATCAAGCTTTTTATTAAAGTCGGCAGATCGCGTCAGCAAACCGGGCATTTCTGCTTCTGCATTAAATTCCTTTCCGTTTGGATTCCGGATGCCCCCAAAAAGTCCCGAGCTAAATATGCCCACTGATCCAAAAATTTCGAGGCTTTCGAGTCCGACATAAAACGACTGTCCCCCTCCCATTGACAATCCGCATATAGCACGGTTCTTTGCGTCGGGAAGTGTCCGGTAGTTTTTGTCGATAAACGGAACGATATTTTCTGTCATTTCTTTTTTAAACTTCACCATGGCATCGCTGCTATAGCCACCGCCGGCAGTTCTGACATTTCCGCTGGCCATTACAACAATCATGGGTCTGGCATTGCCACCGGCAATCAAGTTATCCATGATCTGACTGGTTTTACCCTGATTGGGCCAGCCGGTTTCGTCTTCTCCACCGCCATGCTGGATATAAACAACAGGATATTTTGTTTGTGTGTTCTTCACATATTCAGGAGGCGTATAAACAAAAAGTCGCTTCCAGGTTTCATCTACTTTTGAATAATAGATTTGTGAAGTTACCGATCCATGAGGAACATCCTTAATGGCATAAAAATCGGCTCCCTTTTCCGGAATATCGATTGCACTGCTCATTTTTCCTGTGCCGTAGAATGACTGGCTTGCAGGATCGGCAACAGGTAAGTCATCAATCAGCAGAAAATAATAATGAAAGCCAGGTACGATGGGTTCGGTGCGTACCGTCCAGATTCCAACGGAATCTTTCACCATATCGTATTTTTTGCCTAAATCAATCTGCATTTTATGGGCATTCGGTGCCTTCACCTGAAATACAACACTGTTGTCAGGCAAAATGCAAGGGCACTGGTTCTGATTGTTGTTCGTGGGAGCAGGAACAGCGTTTTCCACCATTTGTGCATGTGCGATTCCAACAGACAAGATACCTGCAAAAATTAAGATTGTCGAAAAGACTTTACGATACCCGGATTCAATCCTTCTCATCTTTTAAATTTTAAATGTCTATTTAAACAATAATTGAGCGTACTGATGCAGAGATCTGCGCCAGGTCAACCATTCATGAGCCGTACCTTCTGATTCGTAAAATACATAATTGATCTTTTGCTGTTCCAGCATTTTTCGGAAAGCCCCAACAGAAGCGGGAAAAGGATTCGGCTCTTTAGTACCCAAACCAAGCCAGAAAACGTGAATCTGGCTGTTCACTGCTTTGCCATCATTGAATTTACCGTTCAGAAAGGTAGCAGGATCAATTTCTTCGGAGCTGGGATAATTGGAAGTGCCGCTAAAGCCACCGTAATAGGAGAATTTATCCAGATGATTCATAATGATGCGCATGGTTTGATTTGCGCCCATTGAAAGTCCGGCAATAGCACGATGATCGCGGTCAGCTAACGTACGGAATTCAGAGTCGATCATCGGGATAACTTCCTGAATCAATACGTCTTCAAAATACGACATGGGCCTTGCTTTGGTGTCACTATTTTGCGGTTTATAGGCATACCCGTTATCCATAACAATGATCATAGGCACTGCTTTTTGATCTGCAATCAGGTTATCCAGTATCAGGTTTGCTTTACCCTGGGTAGGCCATCCGGTCTCATCTTCAAAACTTCCATGCTGGAGGTATAGCACAGGATAGCGGATCTGCGGATTCTTTTCATAACCGGCCGGAGTATATACAAAACATCTCCTCCATGCACCAGTGATTTTTGAAAAGTAAACCCTTTCACTTATAAGTCCGTGTGCTACATCCCTGAGCGCATAGATGTCCTGGTCTTTAGCCGGAATTTCTATACCACTTCCCCAACGGCCGGCTCCATAGAAATATTTGGTTCCGGGATCAGGAACTGAAGCGCCGTCAATATTCAGCTGGTAATAATGAAAGCCTTCGTCCTGGGGAGCTGACTCCCCAGTCCAAAAGCCTTTCTCATCCTTAACCAAATCATATTTTACAGCCCCTATATCAAGCTGAACTTTATTTGCTTCAGGTGCCAGAATCTGAGTGCGTACCCGGCCTTCAGAGTTTACCTGCGGGTATTCCTTTCCCGGTTGGTTTACAGATGAAGGTTTAAAATCTTCAATTGCAGGCTGGGCATTCGAAACACCGTTCCATAAAGAAGCTGCAAATAAAAATAAGATGATTCGTTTCATGGGAAGATCATTTATTCTTTAAACAGAAGCGGAGCTAACTGATAGAGGCTCCTGCGCCAGGTCAGGAATTCATGTGCTGTATTCTCCGAAATATATGAAACGGAGTTAATGCCTGCATCGCTTAATGAAGCAACTGATTTCTTAATACCGTCAGGAAATTCCTTGCTTCCGCAGCTCAAAAAGATGAGTTTCACTTTCGTCTTATCTTTGATATCTTCCGGAGCATAAACGCCACCACTCAGCAAAGCATAATGTGAAAACACATCGGTGTTGTTGAGGGTAATGAGTTTGGTTTCAATGCCACCCATAGAAAGACCTGCCATTGCACGATGCGGTTGATCAGCGATCGTGTTAAAATGTGCGTCAACATAAGGGATCAATTCTTCTACCATTACTGTTTGAAACGGCTTGATATCAAAATTTTTAAGGCCTCCGAATTTAATCTCGTTGGTCATTCCGTAGGTCATCACAATAATGAACGGTTTGATTTTCCCATCAGCAATCAGGTTGTCCATAATCAGGTTGGCATGACCCTGGGTGCTCCATGCTGTTTCATCCTCACCCCAGCCATGTTGCAGGTAGAGCACAGGATAACGTTTTGAGGGATCCTTTCCATAGTCAGGCGGGGTATAAACAAACGCCCTGCGTGACGTATTGGTACTTTTTGAAGGAAACAGGATCTGCTGTACAAAACCATGGGGAACATCCCGTAATGCATAAATTCCCTGATCGTGCGCCGGAATTTCAATGCCACTCTCCCAGCGGGTTGAACCATAAAAGTTCAAAGTGCCGGGATCGTTGAACACGCCACCGTCGATGGTGAGATGATAGTAATGAAAACCCTCGTCCATAGGACCTGCAGTGGTTCCAACCCATGTTGAATCTGCAGCCATTGTGAGATTGGTGCCACCCTTACCACCCAAACCAAGACTTACATTAACAGATTTGGCATGAGGAGCTTCAATACGAAAGCGTGCATAACCCTGGGAGTTCACCTGGGGATATTCTTTTCCTGGCTGATTCAATGAGGAAGGTTTGAAGTCCTCAATAATGGCAGGCTGACTTGTCTGTGCAACACCAAAAGTAGTTGCAGCGGCCATAAATAAGGCCGATATAATTGTTTGTTTAATCATGACTTATTTCTGAAATAATAATGGTGCAAACTGATAAAAACCACGTCTCCAGCTCTGCCATTCATGTGCAGTTAAAGGAGAAACATAAAAATGAGCATTCATTCCTGATGCCTTAAGCGCATCAGTAACAACTCTGGGATCCGGACCGAATTCCACCCGGCGGTTATCAAGTTCCCTGCTTCCGAAGCTCACAAAAACGACTTTTACATTCTCTTTAAACACGGGTAATTTGGCAACTTCCTCGGTGCTGATTGCTCCACCGCTGAATAATCCCACATGGGAGAAAACTTCAGGATGTGCCATGGTGATCACCTTGGTTTGCATAGCACCCATGGATAATCCGGCCATAGCCCTGTTCTGCTGATTGGCAATCGTACGGTAGTTGGCATCGATCATGGGTATGATTTCTTGCAGCAGCGTATTCATAAAACCATTGGCCCAACCTTCGGGAGGCCATGGACCTGCAGGCTTTTGACCCTGAGCAGGAGGCTGAGGAGGACGCTGTCCTTCGGGCATACGCCATGTACCGTTATCCATAACGATAATAAAAGGTTTGGCCTTGCCTTCGGCAACCAGGTTGTCCAAAATCAGATTTACCCTGCCCTGGCTTGCCCATCCTGTTTCATCTTCACCACCACCATGCTGTAAATAAAGCACAGGATAACGTTTTGTCACATCGTTATCATAGCCGGCCGGTGTGTAAACGAAACAACGACGCATGCTGTTGTTGATTTTTGAGAAATAGATATGTTCGCGAACCTGGCCATGAGGTACATTTTTCTTAGCATAAAAATCTTCGTCCTTTGCAGGGATTTCAATACCGCTGCCCCAACGGCTGGCACCATAAAAGTAAAGACTACCCGGATCCGGTACAGATGCTCCGTCAATATTTAACTGATAATAGTGAAAACCTTCGTCCTGAGGGGCACTTTCACCAGTCCATACACCATTTGCATCTTTTGTCAAATCATACTTAACACCACCAATGTCAAGTTGTACCAGTTTAGCTTCAGGAGCAGAAATTTGCGCCCTGACACAGCCTTCAGAATTTACCTGAGGATATTCTTTCCCAGGTTGATTTACTGAAGAGGGTTTAAAATCTTCAGCGGGTTTAGAAGCAGTCTGTGCATGACATAATGTTCCTGTCATCCATACTGCAGCTAAAACGATCAGCATTCGTTTTTTCATATTCGATCTTTTTAGTTTAAAATAGATGTTTGTTCCAATTCGCTTTCCCCGGGAGTTGAAAGGTGTGAAGATCCCGGAATGTTTGATTAGTTGACGTTTAAGCAATAAAAGTAAAAAGTACCTTTATATGTAAAGTTAAATTAAAACTTCATGAAATCACAATTTTTGAACAGGCTAAACAGGACCCCTTTATCCGAATTGAAATCTCTGAAAATCGCAGAAATCTTTAGGTGGAAAGCTTTTACTTCATAACCACGCTATTGCCTGTTCATAAAGTAATGGTGTAAAAAATCGACAATGAGACAAATTTTATAGACGAAGAATATAGAATTTGAAAATTTGAGGTCTCTTTTTCTTTTACCGCTCCGCGGTAAAGTAAGACAGAATTCAGGCGAATGCAGTCGAAAGTTTCACCGGATCAGGAGGTAATTTTATTCATGAAACAGTAAAAACATTGTTTAGGATTCGGAAGCATTGAATTAAAGAAAATAAAACAGCGCTTTGCTTAATAATCTGTGGCAGTCTCTCCCTGAAAGTGAATTGATTTTTAATAAAATGTTTAAACTGGAATCACTAATCCTGAAACATTTTTAAGCTTTTAAAGTATGCTAGTAAAATCAAAAATCCTAATATTCTATGAACATATCATGTAAGCGAATTCTACATTTTGCAATATTAATTTCAATCAGTGCGTATGCATTAGGCCAACATCCACTATGGAAAACCGAAAGAGAAAGAAATGAGAAGGAGAGAAAAAAACTGGACTCATTAAATATTTATGAAGTAAAAGCCTATCAGTATTTGTATTCCGGAGGGAAGAAAAGCAATGATGCAATCCTTGCAGAACACAAAATATTCAATCCGAAAGGATACGTAAAATATGAGTATTCAACCATTGACCCTGAATTATCCTACATATTCGCTCAAAAATGTATCCTTAACACACAATATAGTGAAGATATGTTAACTGATGGGGGATTATACAATGCCAGTGTGGTAACCGGAAATTTTGAGGACTTATATATGCTACCCTCAGTAATCAGGTATTATTACTACAATAAAGATACGCTTGTAAAGATGATGGAAGCCTATCCCTTCGAAGGAGATACATCAATCGCCGGAATCACGTATGCTTACAATGTAAATAATTATCCTTCTGTTCAGGAAAATGTATTGATCACTTCCAAAAATTGGTTGATTAGCACTGTCAGAGATTTATATCTGAACAGTACAATTGCTGTAGGCCAAGGGGGGCCGTGGTTATATACCTACAATGCAATCTACTATTTCAATAAAAACAATGAGGTCACCAGCATTGTCGGCACACATGTTTCACGTAATTTTTCAAAGCAATACATATTTGATAAGCAGGGTCGTATTGAAAAAACATTTGGATATTTTAACAACTCCTTTAAAGTAATTAATAAACATGTTTTCGAATATGATGCACAGAACAATGTAATATTTGCCGATATTGATGATGTTCCGGGGCATATACAAATCAGAAAAAAATACGATCAGAACAAAAACATCATTGAATATGAGCGCATCCAGGTTGAAGAAATCAAGAAAATGCCAGGACTGGCGGATGCGAGATACTTGCATTGTTTTTATAAATATGACCCGAATGGTTTGCTAAAGGAAAGGATTGATTTAGGGAAGACTAAGGATACTATTGCTACCATTTCTTATGTTTACAGGCTTGACAATGATCACACCCAGGAAATCGCTGAGAAAGTTGAAGCCAAACTCAAAGTATGGAAGGTAAAAGGTAAATATGAAAGTACACAGGAATATACTGCCAGAACTTCTGAAGCGAATATTAAAAAGCAATCCGAAATTTATAGAAAAGAAGCGATCGACGAAATCGGACAAGAACGGTACAACGTTGTACCCGTTAGTATGGATTATAACGCCGATACAGAATGCTTTACCCTGAAATTCGAAGAACTTGATGTGCTATACCTGTTTGTTCCCAGAGGTGAAGCAGAAGCATTTGAAAACAACATTGGAAAGTATACCATATACCCCCATTTTGAAGAGGGAAAAGATGGAAGGCTTATCCTGAAAAGCTGTATACTTAAAAGTACAGAAACCGGAAAAGAATACAAGTCTGTGGAAAAAAGGCAATGAAGTGAAGAGGGGAAGAAGTGAGGAGGTGAAGAGGTGATGAGGTGAGGAGGTGAGGAAGTGAAGAGGTGAGGAGGTGAGGAGGTGAGGAAGTGAAGAGGTGAGGAGGTGAGGAGGTGAGGAAGTGAAGAGGTGAGGAAGTGAAGAGGTGAAGAGGTGAAGAAGTGAGGAAGTGAAGAAGTGAGGAAGTGAAAAAGTGAGGAAGTGAAAAAGTGAAGAAGGTAACTTCAATAATCTAAAATCGGTGTTCGATGTTCGATGTTAAAAAAACACCGAACATCGAACACCGAATGAAGAATGATGAAGAAGTTTATAACACTGAACTACTGCAATCCCCTGCGTTTCAGCAAAGGAGTTTTGGAAGGCTCCTGACCTCTGAACTTGAGATACTGAACCATGCCTTCATCATCACCTGATTCGGCCAGACAGAATTTTCTGAATTTAGCAGCGAGCTCCTTGTTATAAACATCTCCTGATTCCCTGAAGGCATTAAAAGCGTCGGCATCAAGCACAGCAGCCCAAATATATACATAATATCCGGCAGCATAACCGCCATCAAAGATATGGGCAAAATAAGTGCTTCTGTAACGCGGTACAATTTCCTGGATGAGTCCGATTTGATTCATGGATTGCTTTTCAAAAGCTCCAACTTCCATGGCAAGTGAATCTGTTATGGTGTGAAAGTCCATGTCAAGCAAAGAAGCAGCCAGTAATTCAACCGTTTCAAACCCCTGATTAAACAGGCCGCTTTTCTGAATTTTTTGAACCAATTCATCAGGTATGGCTTCAGAAGTCTTGTAATGCTTTGCATAGGCCTTAAGCACTTCAGGATCGCCGGCCCAGTTTTCCATTATTTGTGAAGGAAGTTCTACAAAGTCCTGCGGTACATCACCTGCAGTACGATAAAAATTGCCCTGGGTAAACAGGCCGTGCAAACCGTGACCAAATTCATGGAACAATGTGGTTACTTCATCCCAGTTTAATAGTGCGGGTGCATCTCCGGCAGGTTTTGTAAAATTGCAAACAATTGAAATAATGGGATCAATACGTTTACCGTTCTCCCATACCGTTGAACGAAAGTCGGTACACCATGCCCCAGTTCCTTTTCCGTCGCGCGGATAATAATCGAGATACAGAATTCCTAAAGGACTTCCATCAGCATCCTTAACTTCAAAAGTTTCCACCTCTTTTTCATAAACAGGAAGATCGGTACGTTTGGTAAAAGTCACTCCATATAACTTATTGGCCACCATAAACATTCCTTCCCGAACATTGGAAAGACTGAAATAAGGGCGCAATTCACTATCATCGAGTGCATATTTTTCTTTACGGACTATTTCGGCATAATACCACCAATCCCATGGTTGCAATTTAAATTTGCCTCCTTCACGATCGATGATTTTTTGCATTTCGGCCAGCTCTTTTTTTGAATTTACCAAAGCAGGTTTCCATAAATCCATCAGAAAGGCATATACATTTCCGGGTGTTTTTGCCATATTATCGTCAATCACATAATCGGCATAGGTTGGAAAGCCCAGCAATCTGGCCTTTTTAACCCGAAGGTTGGCAATATCAGAAACAATCTTATTATTATCATTGGCATTCCCATTATTGCCCCTCATGCAATATGCAGTGTAGATCTTTTCCCGCAGATCTCTTTTCTTAGAATATTGCAGGAAAGGGATCATACTGGGTTTGGATAAGGTAAATACCCAACCTTTTACACCTGCGTTTTTGGCGGCGTCAGCAGCACCATCAACAATGCTTTGTGGTAGTCCTTCCAAATCAGCAGAATCTTCAATAACCAGTTTGAAATTCTTATTGGTTTCTGCCAGTTGGTTTTCTCCAAAATGAAGCGACAGCATAGACAAAGAAGCATTGATCTCACGTAACTGTTCTTTCTGCTCTGCATTTAAATTTGCCCCCCTGCGAACAAAATCCCGGTAGTATTTCTCCGTTACCCGGATTTGTCCGGAATCCAACTTCAATTCGTTTCTTTTATCATAAACCGCTTTAATTCGTTCGAAGAGCTTTTCATTCAGATATATATCATCCCTGTGCTTGGAAATCAGCGGATAAACATTTCTTGCTATGGCCTGCATCTGGTCGTTTGTATTAGCAGCAAGCAGGTTATCAAATACTTTGGTTACATTTCTCAGTAAAGATCCTTTTCGATCGAACGCGTAAATGGTGTTTTCAAATGTGGGAGTCTCTGAATTATTTATAATCTTTTCAATTTCTTCCTTTTCCCTTTTCATACCCTCGATAAAAGCAGGCATATAGTGGGTTGTATCGATCCGGTCAAATGCCGGCACTCCAAAAGGCGTATTGTAATCAGCTAAAAACGGGTTGTCTGTCATGGTCTTCTTTTTACAGCCCGCACATAAAGCTATGCAGACAATAGCAAAGATAAGTGTAATGTTTTTCATATGAATGAGATGAATTAATGTTTATTATCGAGGTTCCAGTGTATGAAAATAAGATGTTCCGATATGTAAAAATATGACGAATTGCATTCCGGAGCATTTTATATGATATTTTTAATTTGCTCCGCACACGTTGTAGTTGCTTTATTTATATTAATAAGTCATTGCAACGTTTGAACTCCATCAACCTTATTCGAAGCACCGTGCGGTGGCCGTGACAAAACACGGAGCCGGTGTGGATGTGAATGACGTAAGGCTTAGAATTTCTTCCAAAGGGCCTTGGCCTGGAAACAAATCTTCAAATCAACAAATCAATAAATCAATAAATGGATGATGCCTCCTATTAAATAGTATCCAGAGCCTGGCTCAGATCCTGCTTGATATCTTCAACATTTTCAAGTCCTACTGAGAACCTGAGTGAGCCCGGCACAACGCCCGAACTTCTTTGTTCCGCTTCAGATAATTGCTCATGCGTGGTAGAAGCAGGATGGATAATCAGAGATTTTGCATCGCCTACATTGGCAAGGTGACTGATGAGTTTTACACGGTTAACCAAAGCATCGGCAGCAGGGCGGCCACCTTTTAGTGTGAAAGCCAGAACGCCTCCAAAGCCATGTTGCAGGTATTTCTTGGCAATTGTATGATAGGGGTTATCAGGCAAGCCCGGGTAATCAACCTGTGCAATTTTGGGATGTCTGCTTAACCAGGTGGCGAGTTCGAGGGCGTTTTCCACGTGCCGCTGACCCCGGAGTGATAAAGTTTCGAGTCCCTGAAGCAACATAAATGAATTAAACGGACTGATTGTGGAACCATAGTCGCGCAGACCCTCCACCCTGGCCTTCATAATAAAGGCCATATTTCCTGAAGGAGAATCGGGACCAAATTCATTCCAGAAGCGGAGTCCATGATATCCTTCTGAAGGTTCAGTGAACATGGGAAACTTACCATTAGCCCAGTTGAATTTTCCGGAATCGATGATAATACCACCCATACTGGTTCCATGCCCTCCGATCCATTTGGTTGCAGATTCTACTACAATGGCGGCACCCCAGTCGATGGGACGGCACAGATAACCACCCGCACCAAAAGTATTATCAACAATAAGAGGTATCTGATGTTTTTCAGCAATTTTGGCCAATGCTTCAAAATCAGGGATGTTAAACTTAGGGTTCCCTATTGTTTCAACATACAATGCCCTGGTACGGTCATCAATCTGTTTCTCAAAATCAGCAGGATTGTCGCCTTCCACAAATTTTACCTGAAATCCGAGCCGTTTGAACTGCACTTTAAACTGATTGTAAGTGCCCCCGTACAAATAGGTAGTCGATACAATATTATCACCGGCCTGAAGGATGTTGGTAAGAGCAATAAACTGGGCCGCATGCCCGGATGAGGTAGCTAATGCAGCAATTCCTCCTTCCAGAGCCGCCATCCTCTTTTCGAAAACATCGGTTGTGGGATTCATCAGCCGGGTATAAATATTTCCCGGTTCTTTCAAACCAAACAACCTTGCTGCATGTTCAGAACTATCGAAAACATAGGCTGTGGTTTGATAAATGGGAACTGCCCTTGAATGGGTAACCGGGTCTACTTCCTGTCCCGCGTGGATTTGTAAAGTATCAAAATGTAATTGATTCATAATTATGATTAGTTTTCCTCCAGGAAGGAGAAATGAGACAATTTTTTTATGAAGTTATCAAGGTAGGTTTTTGAGATAGGAACGGTAACCTGTATGGGCGATTCAAAACCGATGATCAGGCCTTCCTTCTCTTTTTTTAATACCTTAACATTATCAATATTCACCATGTAAGATCTGTGTGAACGCACCAAACCACTGCCGGTAAGGCCTTCCTCAAGCCGTTTAAGTGTATTCCTGATAATATATCTGGCAGGTTTATGGTTTTCAAGGTAATGAATGATGATATAATTATCTGCTGCTTCTATATATAGAAGGTCCTCCTTTTTAATAGAGAATTTCAGAACGCCTTTTTCATCCCGAAAAGGAATCATTGTCAAAGTGGAGACCTGCTTTAATTCCAATGCATCATTCATGAAGCCAGCCGGATGGCCTTCCATTTTTTCAAGTGTTTGATACTTGTCTTTAAAAGAAAGATAGAGCCACGAGATAAAATACGGTAATAATATAATATATGCCGTGGTTCTGATGCTGTTTTTGAGAATTAGTAAAAAGTCTTTTCCCACATGGATAAAATGCCATTGAATCAGCGCATATACCAATGCCATAGCCACAATTTCACCAACAATCCATACGGCATATGTTCCATATTGAATGTGTTGTTTGCGGGTAAACAGATACATCAATGCTCTGCTGATAACAATTACCAGCATGCCAATAAGAATCACGATACTGGAATAAAAGAACAACTGTATTTCACTTACATTCATCCATTTATTCACACCAAACGGAGCATAGATATTAATAAACACCAATGCAAACGCAGCTGTAAACAGGATAAAACTTATAATGTTTCTTCTGTTTGTTAAATAATCAGGAATTTTCTTTTCCCAAAGCAACATGTTGGTGATTTTTATTGGTTTAAAAGTAGAAATTTTTTAAGTGGGGTGAAAATTATTTAACCTAAAATAAAAAATTTCACCCCTGATATCGAATTTTTACCCCAGTTTAAACTTCTTTATCCCTCCATAATCTATGAGAAACCTAATTTTTAAAGAATTGGTGGATATGCTGTTACTTTATCAAAAAATAAGAAATGGCCGGTTACATTCAAACGTATCAATCCTTGGTAAATAAGTTTAATCTCGAACAGGATCAAATTGTTCTGGAAGATTCATCATTAACCATTCGTAACTTTACCTTTGAGACCAATGCCAAAATTGTGGCAACGGATTCAGAATCTGTAGACAATTACATTGAACAAAACAACCGTTTTCGCTATCCGGTTCTTACCGCATCAAATCGCTCCAAAGATGTCATTATATTATTACATGGATTGAATGAAAGAACCTGGCATAAGCATTTAACCGGAGCCCGATATCTGGCAGAACAATCAGGTAAAGCTGTTTTGTTGTTTCCCCTGTCCTTTCATATCAACCGGGGTTTGCCGGAGTGGATCAATCCCCGTAAGATGGCAGGCGCATTAGAAAATCGGAAAAAAAATCTCCCTGGAGTCCGGGAGGCATCAGTTGTGAATCTGGCATTAAGTGAGCGACTTACTGTCTGTCCCGAGCGTTTTTTTCATGCAGGATTACAAAGTACAATGGATTTGATCAGGCTTATGGATCAAATAAGAAACGGGGAACATCCTCTTTTTGAAAAAGGAACCCGCATTCAAATATTCGCATATTCCATTAGTTGCATGTTGATCCAGTCTCTGATCATATCAAATCCGAACAATATCCTAAAGGACACAAAAATTGTTTTGTTTGCAGGAGGTTCCCTGTTTTCGAAGATGCAGGGTGTATCTAAATTCATCATGGATAGTGTTGCTTTTGACACCATTAAAAAACACTACACTCAGGCTGTATTATTCAAAAAAGAATTTCTTAAGAATCTGCAACCCGGGCAAGTTGAATATCATTTTGCTGATGCATTCCGGTCAGTAGTACTTCCGGACTTTCTTAGAAAAGTCAGAATGAAAGCCTTTCATGACTTTTCTGATCAATTGATGGTACTGGCCTTAAAAGAGGATCAGATTATGCCCATAAACGGGATCAGGGAAGCATTTGGAGAAAATTTTCTTAAATCTGCGCATTCCAAAATTTTGCACTTTCCATATGCTTATACACATGAAAATCCATTTCCTGTATTGTATGAGCGATTGGATAAACAGGTTGATGATGCGTTCCACTCGGTTTATGAGTCTGCTCTAAAGTTTCTGGTCTGATGAATCAATTGGTGAAGCATCCAGAGGAAGGTATATAGAAAATATGCTGCCCTTATCAGGAATGCTTTCAATGGTGATGGAACCGTTATTCAGAGAAACAAATTCCTTACAAAGCTGAAATCCCAGTCCCGATCCTTTTTCATTATCTGTTCCGTAAGTTGTATAGTGAATATTTTTATTCATCAGATTCTCTAAAATTTCATGAGACATTCCTTTCCCTGAATCAGATACTTCAATAATGAGTTTATTTTGATCTTCATCCCTGTTTGCCCGGATCATTATTTTCCCGTTATGCGGTGTAAATTTTATAGCATTTGAAACCAGATTTCTAATAACCACCGAAATCAGTTCACTGTCGAAATAGCCTTTTACTGTTTCTTCACCCGTATAGCTCAGTGCAATTCTCTTACTCTCTGCCTGAAGTGTAAATAAATTCAAAACACTGCGAATTAAAACGGTAGCATTCTCGATTTGAGGGCGGCAAACAATTCCTCCCGACTGGCTTTTTGCCCAGGTAAGTAAGTTTTCCAAAAGGTTAAAAGCATTATCTGATAACAGATAAAGATCTTTGAGCATTACCTTGATGTCATCGTTCAATTCGGGATGGATCATTAGATATGCATCGATGTAAGTGCGAATATTGCCCATGGGACTACGAAGATCGTGTCCGATAATTGAGAATATTTTTTTCTCAAAGGCAGTACTCAGCTCCAATTGTCTGCGCTGCAACTGCATGGTGAGGTGGGTTTTAACCCGCACCAATAATTCTTTCCGGTTATAAGGTTTGGTAATATAATCTACCGCACCGGTTTCAAATCCCTGAATAATGCTTTGAAAATCTGCCTTAGCCGTTAAAAAGATAACAGAAACCTCCCTGGTAGCTGGATTTTCTTTAATGCGCCGGCATACTTCAAAACCATCCATTTCAGGCATCATGATGTCAAGAAGCACAAGATCAAAAGGCTTTGAATCCAGCCATTCCAGAGCTTCCTTGCCACTGGTGGCAAACTCCAGGTCGTAGGCCTCCTCTTTTAGTATACTTCCCAACAATTGGATGTTCTTGGGAACATCATCCACGATGAGTATACTTTGTTCATTTATTTTCATGTACAATCTTTTTCACTTGTTTCAACAAATCCGGAAAATAATCGAGTTTCAAGCGCATTTCCTCCACATCAAAATTCTCAATTGTAGAAAGAAGTTGCTCTCCATATTGTGTAATAAAACTTAACTTAAAACTACGACCCAGTGTTACGATTTCCTGGGCAAAAGATTGAATCTCACGTAAGGGCTGTTTTTTCTCAAACATCTTCCAGCGATCAGTCAGTTCATGTTCAAACCTGTGAATGAGCATTTTATAATCAGACTTCTGAATGGCATGTAAATCTATTGTTCCATTCAGAATATGTGGATCAGACTGATTCTTTATTTCTTTTGAGCGGGGGATTTCATTTGTGTTTTTCGGATCGCTCTGAATTGGAATTGTAAAGGTATTTGTTTGATTCGAATATTCCACCTCCGGAAAAACCACCTTAAATGTACTGCCCTTTCCAACTTCACTCTCCAGGCTGATTTCTCCATTCATTGCCTCAACAAGCCTTTTGGTTATTGCCAATCCAAGGCCGGTTCCTTCATATTTCCTGGAGTCGAGCTGAGAATGTTGTCTGAAAGATTCAAATATGAGCCTGAATGAACTTTCGGGAATTCCGATACCTGTATCCTTTACCTTTATTTCAAGCTTAAGGGTTGGATTTTCAGAGTTTGAACGAAAAGAACCAGCTCTTACAGAAATTTTTATTTCACCCTGATGTGTGAATTTAACTGCATTTCCAACCAGGTTGATCAGGATCTGCCGGAGTCGTATTTCGTCAAATTTAATCTCAGCAGGAAAGTTGGTGTTTAATTTTTCAATATAGTCAATACCTTTCACAGTAACCCGAAGTGAAAAGACATTCCGGATTTCATCCAGAAGACGCCGGATATCAAACAAGGTATAGTGCAGGGTCATTTTACCCGATTCAATCTTAGACAGATCCAGCAAGTCGTTGATCAGCATCATCAGATTTTTTCCACTGGCCTTGATGCTGTTTAGATATTTGATTTGCAGCGAATCGGTGGTTAGTCCTTCCAGCAATTCTGTAAAGCCAAGCACTGAATTTAACGGTGTTCTGATTTCATGGGATATGTTGGCAAGAAATTCACTTTTCGCATTATTAGCTTCTTCAGCAGCTATTTTAGCCTTTTTAAGTTCATCCAAAGCCATAATACGTTCTGTAATATCCAGAAAGAATCCATCAATCCATTTAATGGTATTGTCTTCGTTATAAGCAGGTCTTCCGCTATGCGAGACCCATTTAATGGTTTTATAGCGCGTAATGATCCGGTATTCCAGGTTGAATTGCTTAAACTGCAACAATCCGGAACGAACTGATTCCTTAACCCTTTCCAGATCATCGGGATGTATTATTTTAGAAAGTGAAAGGAAACTAGAATATTCAAATTCTGAAGCTTTATAACCAGTGAGATTTTCAATAGCATCCGTAATAAATAATACCGTCCAGTTAGCGTCATATGCACAGCGATATACCACCCCCGGAATATTGGAAACCATGGACCTGAATTTTTCTTCACTGTCTCTTAAGGATTGTTCAGCTTTTTTTCTAAGGGTGATATCTTCTTTAATTGCTATAAACCGGACAATTTCACTATCCTTATTTCTGATAGGTGTAATAGTGGCAGATTCCCAATACAATTCGCCATTTTTTTTCCGATTCAAAAACTCCCCTTCCCAGCGTAAACCTTTTAAAAGTGTTTTCCACAGGTTTTTATAAAATGCAGCATGATGTGATCCTGATTTAAGAATCCGGGGATTTTTACCGATTACTTCCGAAGGTAAATAGCCTGTAACAGTTGTAAATGCACGGTTTACATATTCAATTTCACCATTTTTATGTGTGATAATAATTTCATTTGCGCTTTGATCGAGAGCAATGGATAATTTTACGATTTCATCTTCAATTTTCTTACGGTTTGTGATATCTGTAATGCCTATAACATAGAAGGGGTTATCGTTAAGCGTAATAATCTGACTTTCTACCTGTACGCTCAAAATGCTTTTATCTTTGCGTGTCAGGAGGGTTTCGGTAATTGTCGCATGTTGTACCGGTTTCTTAGCAAAAATCATTCTAGCAAAAGGGCGGGCAAAACATGAGGAAAGGCTATTCATCTGAATGATTTCATTCTGTGAATATCCTGTAAGCTTCTCCATAGCATGGTTGGTATCTATCACCTTCCCAGTGTCGATCACTGCAATGGCCTGAAAAGACAAATGCAACATTTTTTGCAGGTTTTGTTCCGTCTCTTCATTGGCTTTAAAAGCCAGCTTTCTTTGAGAAATATCCCGTTGTACCGCAACTATTCCAATGGTCTTTCCTTGTGGGTCCTTAATTAAGCGATAATTTGCCTCAACCCATAAAAGAGCTTCTTCATTTTTTTGAATGATGAATTCCGAGAAAACTTCGTCCTTACTTATTAAGGCACTCCATTTTTCAATATTCTGTCTGAACTGCTTTCCGAAAAATTCCTCCAGGGTTAATCCTATTAAGGCCTTACTGTCTTTATTGCATTGCAGCATTAAAGCGTCATTCACCTCAATAATTCTAAACTTCTCTCCCAGAACTTTTATTTTTGAAATGACAGAAGCTGAGGCAGACCAATCAATGGGTTTCTCGCATCTGAAAAAAATAAAGGCATCGATCAGCTGATCATAGAAAAAACTGCTGATTTGGCGGTAATCTACTTCAGAGGTAGTATTATGGTCGAACAGTTTGGGGTTTGAAAAATCCGTGTTTCCCTTGCTTTTCATTTCGCCATGATTTTAATACAAATCTAACGTAAATGAATCAACCATGTGGAACATAAACGAACAACCTATTAACAAAAATAAAAAAACCCGTCTGTACAGACGGGTTTTAAACTTGTGGATCCTTATTCAATAACTACAGAATATCCATCAGTACGAAGGTTTTCAGCTACACTCTGCGCATATTCATAATCGAAATATACTTTCGGTTTATGCTTCGCAAAAACAGGGTATCTGCCAACAGCATCTTCTGAATTCAAATAGTTATATCCTACAAGATACAAATCACTGCCCTCCAGTTTAACCTTAAAGACCGGGCGATGCTGACACAACTCCAGAACTTCAAGAAGTTCAAACTTAGTGATTTCAGGCTCCTGTTTTAATTTTACAGTCTTTAAAATCTCATCACTGAATGGCTCTTTTGTAAAATGCAGATCAAAGTTCTTTACATAACATGATAATACAATGGCTTCATCCTTAATTACAGCCGGTTTATTATCATCGCCAACTAACCGAACGTTAATTCCAAATCTTGAAAAAAGACCTTTTAACCTTTTATTTCTTCGGGTTACCATCTCTTCCAACGACTCATTTTTTCTCATAGAAAATTCCGGCATAGCTCCAATATTATTGAAATGATAAATTATTATTGATCAGAAAACATAATTAAAATGTAATTAATTGAATGATTACCAATCAAATAATTAATTACCAACATGGTTTCCGATTAAGTTTTTAACGTACGCACAAACATATAAAAAAATTTCTGCTTAAAGTAAAAGTGATATTGCATTGTCTAAAATTATTTGCTATTTATTATACAGGGACTGATTGTTATCATGATTTCATTGATCAAGTGATGATTTTCAATAAACCGGCCAATATTTCTGTCTTCCAGTAGTAAACAATTGCAATGAATGCCTCAAATCTATACTCCCGCTATTTCATCCATTCGTCAACAAAATAGTCCTGTTGATAATAAATATCAAACATTATTCTTTGCTGGTAGTATGAGAAACAAACGATTTGACTAAAGATATGGAACGTATCAGGACAATTTCAAGAACACTAAGAATACCTGTTAATAGAGCAAATCCGGGGAAGATCATGGTGATTGTTGATGAACAGAATCTGGATATGTTGGATGAAATGATGAATTTCAGAAAATGGAGCGTTCATGTGGAATATGTTCTCACTGACACGTCCATAGTAAGAGAGATGTATCCCAATTTTTCAAGAATTTATCCTTTACATGCAAATATCCGTACAATTTTACGCTATGATGTTATTGATGAAATTGTTTGTTGTACTTCTTCTTTGTCACATGCCTATTTAAAAGAGCTGGAGGCAATCTGTCAGCAATTTGGGGTATCTCTTCTGATACAGCAAAACACAGACTGTTTACCTATACAGATCACCGGAATCAGAGACATTGCCGATTATTATTTCCTGGCTTTGGAAACAAGTCCCCGTAAACGGCTCACCTACACTCTTAAATCCCTGGCGGAAAAAAGCTTCTGTATTTTTGCATTATTGTTAATGGCTCCGGTTTTGACTATCATAGCTCTTCTCATCAAATACACTTCAAAAGGTCCGTTAATCTTCAAGCAACTCAGGGTGGGTTTAAGAGGCAGGAAGTTCTATATTTATAAATTCAGGACCATGGTTGAAAATGCGGAAGCGTTAAAAGCTTCGCTTAAATCGCTAAACGAAACAGATGGACCGGCTTTCAAAATCAAGAAGGATCCCAGAATTACAGCTATTGGTAAAATTCTGAGGAAAACCGGAATAGATGAGATTCCTCAATTGCTGAATGTGATTAAGGGCGATATGTCACTCATTGGTCCACGGCCGTTGCAGCCAGATGAAGTACTTGCCCAGGAGGAATGGCAGCTTAAACGAATGTGCATCAAACCCGGGATAACCTGCACATGGCAGATCCAACCCGAGAGAAACAGAGTCCCTTTTCATGAATGGATGCAACTCGATAAAGAATATGTGGAAAACTGGTCGATCATTTACGATATCCGCATATTTTTCAGTACAGTAAAGTCATTTTTCCTTGCAAAAGGCGCTTAAAGAGATCTTCATATATTGTTAATAAAACCGGCATTACATTCTGCCGGTTTTTTTGTGTAAAAATCTATTTTTGTGGCATCCATGTATGCCATTATTGATATTGAAACTACCGGGGGTAATCCTAAAAGGGATAAAATCACGGAAATAGCTGTATTAATTCATGATGGCCGTGAGGTTATTCAGGAATTCACTACCCTTATTGACCCCGAATGCCGAATACCTCATCATATCAGCGCACTTACCGGAATCACCAATGAGATGGTCAGTAACGCACCCAAATTTTATGAAATCGCCCGTGAAATTGTGGAAATCACTAAGGATAAAGTCTTTGTTGCCCATAATGTTGGGTTTGACTATGGTTTTGTACGCAGTGAATTTCTCCGTCTTGGATACGATTTTAAAAGAGAACAATTGTGTACGGTGAAGCTAAGCCGTAAAATTATCCCGGGTCATGCTTCCTATTCGCTGGGTCGTTTGTGTGCCGATTTGGGCATATCCATCAATGGACGACACAGGGCATTTGGAGATGCTTCCGCAACTGCAGTATTATTTGAACAATTATTAAGGCATGATGCAGCCAATCACACCAATTACATCAGTGCTGCTCCAATCAGGGGCTATTGTCCTCCAAAAATCGATCCGGCAAAAGTAAAAGCACTTCCCGAAACTCCCGGAGTTTATTACATGTACAATGAGGATGCAGAATTGATTTATATTGGTAAAAGCCGCAATATCAAAAGCAGGGTTCTCTCCCATTTTAGCAATACCTCCTCAGCAAAAACTGTAAGAATGCAAACGGTGGTAGCTGATGTTGATTGTGAAATTACGGGCAGTGAACTGATTGCTTTGCTCAAAGAGTCATTTGAAATTAAAAAGCACAAACCTTTATTTAACAGGAGGCAAAGAAGAACCATGTTCAGGTATGAACTGCGGCATCATACAAACACTGACGGCTATTTGTGTTTTACACTTGAAAAAACGAGCGATTGTGAAGATGTTCCTTTGGCTTGCTTTTCAACAAAGCTGGAAGCAAAAAATTTCCTGATGAAGACCATCGAAAAATATCAGCTGTGCCAAAAACTTTGCGGATTATATCCTACAGATGGTAATTGCTTTCACTATGAAATAGGAGCTTGCAAAGGTGCGTGCATTGGGAAGGAAACACCTGAAATTTATAATTCCAGGGCTGTTAAGGTAATTCACGACTACAATTTCGGAATTAAAAACATGCTGATTATTGACGAAGGTCGCAATCCAAATGAACGATCCGTAGTAAAAATTGAGCATGGTAAATATATTGGTTATGGCTATTTTGCACCCTCATTTGTGCATGACAACCCACTTATTTTTCATGAATGTATTACTCAATACCCCGATAACCGTGAGGTACAACAAATAATACGGCAATATCTGAGAAACAATAAAGTGGAAAAGATCATGGTGTACTAATCGGTTTTACTAACTTTGCGATTCAACTTTTTTATCATGATTACCTTTTTTAGAGCTGGAGAAAAAACAATTTATGCAGTAGAGACAACCACTGCTTTTGATTCTGAGTCTATAAAAAAACTGGTGTGGCTTTTTGATGAAGCATCGGTAATTCAGCAATCAGTGGTTACCGGTGGGTTTATTGGACCCCGTAAGGAAATGATCACTCCCTGGAGTACCAATGCTGCTGAAATCACACAAAATATGGGAATCAATGGAATTAAGAGAATTGAGTCCTTCACAATGGCTCCAAAAGATGCCCCTTTTGATTCCATGCTTCAGGCTTATTATGAAACCCTCGGCCAGGATTTATATACCATTCTTCACACACCTGAACCGATACAATATATTGATGATATCAGCCATTATAATGAAAAAGAAGGGCTAGCATTAAGTAAAGAAGAGGTTGATTATCTTACTGCCTTAGCACAAAAGCTTGGGAGAAAACTTACCGACAGCGAGATATTTGGCTTTTCACAGGTAAACTCAGAACATTGCCGTCATAAAATATTTAACGGAAGCTTTGTGATTGACGGGAAAACAGAAGATTTATCCCTTTTCCAGCTTATCAAGAAAACCACCTCTGCAAACCCCAACAGGGTTGTGTCTGCCTATAAAGACAATTGCGCATTTATTCAGGGGCCGCAAGTACTTCAGTTTGCCCCTTTGCGACATGATGTTCCTGAATATTTCAGACTGAGACCTATTGAAACTGTCATCTCCCTTAAGGCTGAAACACATAATTTTCCAACTACGGTAGAACCTTTTAATGGTGCTGCAACCGGAACGGGTGGTGAAATCAGGGACAGGATTGCAGGTGGAAAAGGAGCAATTCCTCTTGCCGGCACTGCAGTATACATGACTTCCTATCCGCGGCTCGATCAAAGCAGGACCTGGGAGACTAAAAATCCGGCAAGAAAATGGCTTTACCAGACTCCCCGACAGATTCTTATTAAAGCATCCAATGGCGCAAGTGATTTTGGCAATAAATTTGGACAACCTTTAATCTGCGGCAGCCTTTTTACTTTTGAACATTCGGAAAACGGCAAATTCTGGGCTTTTGATAAGGTGATCATGCTTGCAGGTGGCATCGGTTATGGAAACAAAGAACATAGTCTGAAGGACGCGCCCGAACCAGGTGAAAAAATAGTTCTACTGGGTGGTGATAATTATAGAATCGGTATGGGTGGTGGTGCTGTATCCTCTGTGGCCACAGGCGAATATGGCAATTCAATTGAACTTAACGCAGTGCAGCGTTCGAATCCCGAAATGCAGAAAAGAGTATACAATGCCGTTCGAGCTATGGCCGAATCCGTTGAGAACCCCATTATTTCAATTCATGATCATGGTGCAGGCGGACATTTGAATTGTCTTTCAGAGCTTGTTGAAAATACAGGAGGGACTATTGAAATCGACCGATTGCCTGTTGGTGATCCAACCTTGTCGCTTAAAGAAATCATTGGAAACGAATCGCAGGAAAGAATCGGTTTGGTTGTTAAGGAGGAAGATATAGAGCTGATGTCAAAAATTGCCTCCAGAGAGCGGGCTCCCTTTTATGTTGTTGGAGAAACGACTGATAATAATCAATTTACCTTTAGCAGCAACCAGGGAGAAAACCCCATCGACCTGCAATTATCCGACTTCTTTGGAAATCCGCCCAAGACCATTATGAATGATTCCACCGTTCAGGAAACATTTAAAGAACCGGAATACCAGCCTGAAAAAGTTGAAGAATATCTTTCCAATGTACTTCAACTTGAGGGTGTTGCCTGTAAGGATTGGTTGACGAGCAAGGTGGACCGCTGTGTAACGGGACTTGTTGCCAAACAGCAAACCTGTGGAATGATACAGCTTCCTTTAAATAATCTTGCAATTACTGCTCTTGACTACACCGGTTTCCGTGGCATTGCCACTTCTATCGGACATGCGCCTGCTGCCGGTATTATCAACGCTTCAAACGGATCCATTCTTTCCATTGCTGAAGCACTTACCAATATCATGTGGGCTCCTTTAGAAGGCGGAATCAGAGGCATTTCTTTAAGTGCCAACTGGATGTGGCCTTGCAGGCAAAAAGGAGAAGATGCGCGCCTTTATAGTGCCGTGAAAGCTGCAAGTGATTTTTCAATAGCACTTGGAATCAATATTCCTACCGGAAAAGATTCCTTATCAATGACTCAAAAATATAAAGACGGATCTGTGGTTTATGCTCCCGGAACTGTGATTATTTCTGCCGGAGCTGAGGTATCAGATTTTAGAAAGGCTGTGGAACCAGTCATTAAAAAAGATGCCCATGCACCTGTTATTTATATTGATCTTTCAGGAGATAAACTGAATTTAGGCGGCAGCAGTTTCGCACAGTCTATGAATGCTCTTTTCAACAGCACCCCTACTATTAAGGATGCCGGACGCTTTATAACCATATTTGAAACCGTTCAGCAGCTTATTCAGGAAGAACGACTGCTGGCTGGTCATGATATTTCTGCAGGGGGATTGATCGTTGCATTGCTTGAAATGTGTTTTACCGGTGAAAATGACGGTCTTTCCATTGATCTGAACTCCATTCCGGAAAAAGATTTTATCAAGATTCTGTTTAGTGAAAATCCGGGCTTTGTAATTCAGGCCAAAGACCGTGCTGTGTTGAAGATTCTTGAAGAAAAGAACATACCTTACTATGAAATTGGTCATTATGCTGAAGGAGGACGTCTTGATCTCCGAAAAGACCAATATTCATGTTCATTACTGGTATCCCAGATGCGAGATACCTGGTTTAAGACATCATATCTGCTCGACAGGGATCAAAGCACTCCTGAACTTGCCGAAAAACGCTATGTCAACTATAAGAAACAGCCCATTCGCTATAATTTCAATGATTCTTTTACCGGAAAACTTTCACAGTTTGGTCTGGATAAGAAGCGAAGTAAGCCTTCGGGTATTAAATCTGCTATCATTCGTGAAAAAGGGGTGAACGGCGACCGTGAAATGGCTTATATGATGTATCTGGCTGGTTTTGATGTGAAAGATGTTCACATGACAGATCTGATATCAGGAAAAGAACGCCTGGATGATATCAACCTCATCGTTTTTGTAGGAGGTTTTTCCAACTCCGATGTCCTTGGAAGTGCAAAGGGATGGGCCGGCGCCTTTTTATATAATGAAGAAGCAAGGAATACACTGACCCGATTCTACAATCGCAAGGATACGCTGAGTCTGGGTGTATGTAACGGCTGTCAATTGATGGCTGCACTCGATCTCATCTGTCCGGATCATGAGAAAAAGCCCAAATTAGCTCATAATATTTCCAACCGTTTTGAATGCGCTTTTTTAAGTGTTGATATCCCAAAGAATAATTCCGTGATGTTAGGATCCTTATCAGGAAGCAGATTGGGAATATGGGCTGCTCACGGAGAAGGTCAGTTCAGGTTGGCTTATGATGAAAGCAGATATCATGTAACCATGAAATATGCCTATGGTGAATATCCGGCAAATCCGAACGGCAGTGATTATAACATCGCAGGTTTATGTTCTGATGACGGCAGGCATCTTGCCATGATGCCCCACCTGGAAAGGGCTATTTTCCCATGGAACTGGGCATATTATCCTGAAAACAGAAAAGATGATGAAATAAGCCCCTGGATTCAGGCTTTTATGAATGCCAGGAACTGGATAGCAGAGAGAAGAAAGTGATGAGGTGAGGAAGAGAGGAAGAGAAGAAGGGACAAGTAGAAATTAGTAATCGGTGAGCAGCCGGTAATCGGGTAATCTGTAAGCAGCCAGTAATCGGTAAGCAGCCAGTAATTGGTAATCGGGTAATTGGTAAAGCGGTCAGATTGGGACTTTTGGGACAGTACATTGGAATTCATTCATAATTCATAATTACCTCATTACTTGTCATTTACCACCTTACCTCCTCTTCACTTCCTCACCTCTTCACTTCTTCTCTTCCTCACCTCATCACTTCCTCACCTCTTCACTTCTTCACTTCCTCACCTCTTCACTTCCTCACCTCTTCACTTCTTCTCTTCCTCACCTCATCACTTCCTCACCTCTTCACTTCTTCACTTCCTCACCTCTTCACTTCTTCACTTCATCACTTCCTCCCCTCTTCACCTCTTCACTTCCTCACCTCTTCACCTCCCTTCTTCACCCGATCTCATTAATATTATAAGGAGTGATCTGGTATACATAATAGTTCAGCCAATTGTAATACAGCAAATTGGCATGACTTTTCCACCTGTTTTTCGGGGCCTTTTTGGGATCATCTTCCGGAAAATAATTCACCGGAATATCAATGGGAAGGCCCTTCTTTAAATCACGTTCATACTCTTCCTTAAGGGTTTCCGGGTCGTATTCCGAGTGGCCGGTTATAAAGATCTGCCTTCCACCTTTGTTTTTAACGATATATATTCCCGCATCGGGTGATTCGGATACAATTTCCAGATCCGGAATTTTTTCTATATCAGAACGCCTGACTTCGGTATGTCGGGAATGGGGCGCAAGAAATTCTTCATCAAACCCTCTGACAAGCGGTACTTTAGGGTTGTTAACCATATGGTTAAAGACACCAAACATTTTACGCTGCAGCGGATACTTAGGCACTTTATAATAATGATACAAACCAGCCTGAGCCCCCCAACATATGAACATAGAGGAAGTAACATGATGAACAGCCCAATCCATGATTTCCTTGAGCTCTCCCCAATAATCCACTTCTTCAAATTCGAGATGTTCAATGGGTGCGCCTGTAATAATCATACCGTCGAATTTCTGGTCCCTGATCTGACTGAAATTCTTGTAAAATGATTTCAGATGATCAATGGAAGTATTCTTAGAAACATGTTCGATGGTATGCAAAAATGTAACTTCAACCTGAAGGGGCGAATTGGAAAGAAGCCGCAGAATATGAGTCTCTGTGGTTGTTTTAACAGGCATCAGATTAAGAATCACTATACGAAGCGGTCTGATATCCTGATGAATAGCAGTTGTTTCCCGCATTACAAAAATATTTTCCTCCTGCAAAATTTCTACTGCAGGAAGCAGATCCGGTATATTGAGTGGCATGCGTTAGTTTTTAGATCCAGGTTGTAAAGTTACTAAAAAACATATTTAACTGAAATTTCATTTTTTTTAGTAGTTTTGCAGAGCAATTTGAGTTTTGTAAACAGTTTCAATTAATCGTTCTGATTTTTCCCCGCTGATCATTCTATTGTTGAAGTCAATTCTAAAACTCATTCGTTATTTAACTTTTAATAATTTTTTATGAATATTTTTATTTCTAATCTGAGTTTTAGGATTAATGATGAAGACCTAAAACAGCTTTTTGAAGAGTATGGCGAAATCTCTTCCGCTAAGGTTATTACCGACAAATACACTGGTAAATCCCGCGGATTTGGTTTTGTTGAAATGAGTGATGATGATTCTGCGAAGAAGGCAATTGAAGAGTTGGACAAGGCTGAATATGACGGAAAGGTGATTTCAGTGTCAGTGGCCCGGCCGAAAACTGAAACAAGACCTTCCAATGGTGGCGGAAGAAGTTTCGGTGGCGGTGACAGAAACCGTGACCGTGACAGAAATTACGGAAAGAAATGGTAATTTTTTAGAATATAAGTGAATGCCGGTTATTGAATGATTTGATAACCGGCATTTATTTTATACAGCCTTCTTTCAGACTCTTTTCCATACTTTGCCACAAAAGTTTGGCTGTTTTATCCCATGTAAACAGCTCCCTGCGTATTCCGGATTTTGCAATCAACTGTTCCCTCAACTTTGGATCTTTATATAACTGAACCATTGCAGAGCTTATTGATTCCGGATCTTCAGGAGAGGCATAAAATACTGCATCGCCACCTACCTCAGGCAATGAAGAAACCGATGAACAAATAACAGGAACATCACACTGCATCGCCTCCAAAACCGGTAAGCCAAAACCTTCAAACCAGGAGACATAAACGAGTCCCAATGCTGATGCCAGCAAATTTTTTAATTCATCATCGGGGATTCTTCCTGTGAAAATAATGTCATCATGATGCAGACATTGGTCGTATGCATCCTGCATATCCTTTGTCCACCATTTTTTTGCACCAGCTACCACCAAACGGGCATCACTCTGAACATTTCTTCTGAAAATATCATATGCTTTAAAAAGGTTCGTCAGGTTTTTCCGGGGATGGATCAGCCCTATCGAAATAAAGTAAGGATGCCCTCCGGTATAGGTCTCCATAACCTGTCTTTTAACATCAGGTTCTTTGGGCAAAAAACCGGCAGCTCCGTTATAAACCACATCAATTTTGTTTTCAGGAACATGAAACAAACGCTGTATATCACCGGCCGTGAATTCTGATACTGTTGCAATGCGATTGGCCTTTTTTATAAACCGGGGAAAGAAGGTCTGGTAATATTTTCTGACCGTGTAAGGAATAAAATCCGGATAATGGAAGAAATTCAAATCATGTATAACCGGAAGTGATTTTACAGGAGTTCGCAAAGAAAGCCAGCCATCGGGAGAAAAGAACAAATCGGGCTGATATTTTTTAAGAACACCCGGTATGGCATATTCAAAAAAAGCAACCCAAAGAAATGGATGGCGTGCCGGAGGAAAAGCAACAACAGGTATTATATTTTCTGAAAAGATAAATTCATCAGAGAACTTCCGGTCAAAAATAAAAACAAACTGATGCTCCGGATGATCGCGTGTAATAATCTTAAGCGTTTCCTGAGCGAATCTTCCAATCCCTTCGATCTGACCACGTATTAAATGGCGGGCATTAACGGCAATAATCATAGTGCGTTCTGGTGTTCAGGCCGCAATAAATCATACACCGTTTTAACCGGAGTAAAGGTGGTCACAGGTACTTCAACAAATATCGTATTCCAATGGGCCATGGATCCATTCCATAACCCGGGTAATTCCATTGCTTTCAATGGCTTGCCATTTTTAAATTTTTTGCTGATAAAACCCGTATGGGGATCACGATAATTCATCAGGTTGAATTTTTTACCTTTATAATCCCTGATGCCGCAAACCAGGTCAACCGGATTAAAGTGTGTGGCGCTGTTTAACATGGCAGCCTGCTCCGGGTCATGCATGTCAATTTGTGAGGATTCAACAATCTGAAGCGACTTGCTGCCGTCTTCATCAAAGGTCCAAAATGGCCCGCCTCCAGGTTCACCCGAATTGACCACCATACCGCACACACGTATTGGCCGGTTCAGTTTATTATGCAGATATTGCACCGCCTTTTCTGCATTTGCAAGTAATTTTTCGTTGATGGCAGTCCCCAGTTCTTCACTTACAAAACGGGAAATTTCCTTTATATCGCTTCCCGATACAGCTGAAGGTTTTTCGAGCAAGCGTAAGTAGTTGAAAACCTTTTCCTGGTATTCCAGCAATACCCCGGCCAGAACTTTTTTGTAGATTATGGTGTCCTCTTTTAACCGATCGTGACAAACATTGTCAATATTCTTAATGAAAATAATATCAGCTTCCATGTCATTCAGATTGTCAAGGAGGGCGCCGTGACCACCGGGCCGGAAATGCAAAGATCCGTCTGACTCTCTGAAAGGTTCTCCCTTATCGTCAATGGCCAGTGTATCTGTAGCCGGCTTTTGAACTGAATACTGAATATTGAATTTTGCGTGAAATGTTTCTTCGTATTTTTTCAATACACGCCCGATAAGACGCTCAAATCCCTGCTTATGTTCAGGAGACACAGTAAGATGTATGTCTACTTTCGATCCGTTGTTTCCGGCATAACCTGCACCTTCTGTTAAATGTTCTTCAACGGCCGTTCTTGTATAATTACCATATGAATGGAAGGCAAGCAAACCCTTAGGAAGATTGCCATAGTTCATGCCTTCCTGGGTAAGCAGTGCAGATAATATAATATGGTAATTCTTATTGCGAATGGCATCAGCTACTGTAGTGCCTGATTTATGCACGGTATGCTCCAGTTCGGGATAAAAAGCAAAGTCCCTGATCCGGTCAAAACTTTCCTTCACATGTTTGTATGCTTCACGCGACAAAATTTTCGGATCGTAATTGGATTGCCGAAACAATTCGTCGAATTCAAATAAAGCTTTAAACATTCGCGTTGCGGCACCAGATGCAGGAATGAATTTCAATCTGCTTTTTTCCTTGTTTTCATCATATTTCTGAATAAACCTGGCACGTGCCTGATTGTCCAGTTTCTTAATACCCTGATTGATGTTCGCAGCTTTTGCCAATTTCATAAAAGGAAAACCCTTCCTCAGGTATTGAATCTGCATTTCAGCATCTTTTACATCAATACCTTTTTCTTTCAATAGTTTGATATCTTTTTCCTTGAACATAATTTGGGCGATTAGGTTATATCAACTAACATATAAAATTAGCTAATTTTTTTTATTTTACTTATTTTTGAAGCGATACAGACAAACATGGGTCCTAATAAGAACGAATGAAAAAAATCATCCTGATAATATTTGTATGCTTTTTGGTTCAACATGAAATGGTGGCCCAGGATAAAAAGCTGATCCAGTTTTCCGGCACAGTTAAAGATGAACTGCTTCAACCCTTGCCTTTCTCACATGTTTTGATTTTAAATGATTACCGCGGTGCAATCACCAATAATTTTGGGACCTTCTCACTTGTTGCTCAGGAATCTGATTCCATTCTCATTTCATCAGTTGGATATAAAACAAAATATATCGCTATACCGGATCATCTGCCATCAAAGTTCTTTAATCTGGATATCGTGCTGGAGGTAGATACTTTGATCATTGCTGAAGCCAACATATATCCCTGGAAGACTTATGAAGAATTCAAAGACGCTTTTGTAAATCTGAAATTGCCGAATGATGACACTGAACGTGCCCGTAGAAATATTGCCTTGATCCGAACTCAGATCATTATGGATCATGAGCCCAGTGCAAGGGCCAATTTTCATGCTATTATGCAAAAACAGTATGAACAAACCTTTATCCAGGGACAATATCCATCCTATCAAATTCTCAATCCTTTTGCCTGGGCAAAATTTTTTAAGGCTCTGAAACGAGGGGATTTTAAAAGCAAATAGCAATCATATAAGTAATGCGGTATATCATTCAGTGCATTTTACTTTTGTTTATAACCTCACAGACTTTCTATTCCCAGGTCGTTCGTGGTAAAATCTCTGACGAACAGGGCAATGTTTTAACCGGGGCCTATGTGCGGGATATTTCTACTCAAAAATATACTGCATCAGATCAAACAGGCAGTTTTGAATTACAGATACCTGCAAATCAGCTCACTTCAATTGAAATTTCCTATATAGGTACCGTTAAAGATACGCTTCATGTGCAACTCAAGCCGGGAGAAATCCGAAGGATTGCTGTTACCCTTAATTCACAGCCGGGGAACATTGATGAAGTTGTCGTAGAAAGCGTAATTGATCGGGCCGAGGCTTTACAACAGCTGAATATCCGGACTATTGGTCATATTCCACTCCCTTCGGGTAATATAGAATCACTATTGTCTACAATGGGTGCTTCAAACAGGAATGAAATGAGTTCTCAGTATTCTGTGCGCGGAGGAAACTTTGATGAAAACCTGATTTATGTGAATGGTATTGAAATCTACCGGCCCCTGCTGGTTAAATCCGGACAGCAGGAAGGTCTGAGCTTTATAAATCCATCCATGGTCTCATCGGTACAGTTTGCTGCCGGTGGCTTTGATGCACGGTATGGAGATAAAATGTCCTCGGTCCTGGATATCCGCTATAAGCGACCAACGCACTATGCAGGAAGCCTTTCAGGCAGTCTGTTAGGAACTGCTGCACACCTGGAAGGAAGCTCATTTCATAACCGCCTGACGCATATTACGGGAATTCGTTACAAAACGAACCAGTATCTTCTAAAGAGCATGCAAACCAGTGGCGATTTTGACCCTCATTTTCTGGATATTCAAACATATATTACTTATGATCTTCCGGGAAGTTTTGAAATCAGTTTTCTCGGAAACCTGGCCCGTAATACTTACCGGGTAATTCCACAATCGCGACAAACAGAGTTCGGCACCTATCAACAGCCCATGCGCTTTACGGTGTATTATGAGGGACAGGAAGAAGACCGGTTTTCGACTTTACTGGGGGCTTTATCACTTGATTATAAGCCTTCTGAAAAACTATCTTTGAGACTTACATTCTCCGGGTTTGATGCATCTGAAAGTGTAACATACGACATATTGGGAATGTATCGGATTGATCTTCTGGATAACACTCCCGGATCACCCACTGCCGGTGACAGCATTCTGAATCTTGGCTACGGAAGCAGCTTAAAGCATGCACGGAACTATTTGTATGCCGACATAGTAAATTTAGGCCATAAAGGCTCGTATCAATGGAATGGCCATAGCATAAGCTGGGGTATTCAGGCACAATCTGAGAAATTCAATGATAAAATCAGGGAATGGGAGATGATTGATTCTGCAGGATATTCCATTCCGTATGTTGGTGAACATCTGCTTCTGCAAAATGTGGTTATTTCACGGAACCGGATACAGGCATACCGTTTTGCAGGATATGTTCATGACATCAAACAGATTTATAGCGGTTCGACTGAGATTCTGCTGAATGCAGGTGCCCGGTTCTCTTATCTGAATACCAATGGCCAGTTTACTTTCAGTCCCCGTTTTGGAGTGAACATCATTCCCGATTGGCAACGGAAGTTCTCATTTCGTGCATCACTGGGCTGGTATCACCAGCCTCCGTTTTACAAGGAAATGAGAAATCAGGAGGGACTCCTGTTTTCAAAAACCAAAGCCCAACGAGCTATTCATTTTCTATTGGGAACAAATTATGATTTTATGTTATGGGAGCGGCCGTTCAGGTTTTCTGCCGAGGCATATTATAAAAAACTCGACCGCCTTGTTCCTTATGTAGTTGATGATGTGGAAATACAATATTTGCCACAATATACGGCTAAGGGATTTGCCGCTGGTATAGAGTTTAAAATCAACGGCGAATTTGTAAAAGATGCAGAATCGTGGGCTTCATTGTCGTTTTTGCAAACACGGGAAGACCGTATCGGAGATGGCTATGGGAGCTATCCCCGTCCTACCAATCAACTCATAAATTTTGGTTTGTACTTTCAGGATTATTTTCCGGATAATCCTTCCATACGTGTTCATTTACATACCTTTTATGGCAGCCGGCTTCCGTATAATTCGACTGAATATGATAATCCCCGCAGGTATTTTCATCTTCAATCCTATCGCCGTATTGACATCGGTTTGTCAAAATCCCTGCTGACAGACCGGAACGGGACCAAGCGTAACAGCAACATTTTCAATGATGTCTGGTTCAGTATTGAGGTTTTCAATCTTTTTGGATTCAACAATCAGGCATCCTATCAATGGATCAGAACGGTGAACAACCAGGAGGGAAACCCCAATATGTTTGCTGTTCCCAACTATTTAACAGGCAGACTGCTGAACTTCAAACTGGCGGTGGAGTTTTAGAAGAAGGATGCTGGATGCTGGATGCTGGATGCTGGATGCTGGATGGATGACCACTGAACGCTGACTGCTTACTGCTGACCGCTGACCGCTTTACCGATTACCGATTACCGGCTCCATGCTCCAACCCTTTACACACACCCACTCGTCACTTGTCACTACTTCACCCTATATACTCCAATAATTACATAAGGTTCTTCGCCGGGCTTGAGCGCAGGCATCTTTAATGTGCCTAAAAATATGGCATGGTTGAGATAGTCATAGGGACTGTTGTTTGGCGCTTCAAAATCAAGTACCGATTTGGTATAGGGTTCTCCTTTTTCTCCTTCCTTGGGCATATGTATCGTTACCTGGTTGATTACCTGGATCACAAAACCATCATTGGTTTTAAGCAGATACCGGGCATAAAGCTCTGTATCGCCGTCCGGACGTACCAGTTGCCAGTCTTCACCTCCAGGTAGCACCTCACCTTTTATATCCGGACCTTCAAAAGTACCTCCGGTAATGGGTATAACACGTCGGGTACCGCGTTTGCTTTCGCCCACCATGATCATTTTTCCAATTTTGACTTTGGCATCCCACATAAATTCGGTTTTGAAGTCACCGGTTGTAACCGTTTCATTTTGTACGGGGGAATTTGCAGTTTGGGCAACTGCAATTTCTGCGTTGAATCCTGTTATACCTATCAAAGATGTAAACAGAAAACCAAAAGCGATGGATTTGTTCATAGCGTATTTTTTAGGGTAATGGCAAAATAACACAATTTTTGTTGTCAAAATAACCAAATTATTCAATACAACTTTCAACAGGCATGCTATATTGGCTAAATATCGTTGGCATGTGTACGGAAGCTTTGCCCCGGAAGCTTTTGTCACTTCATGCTGCAGGCATGCATGTTTTCAACTTCCCGGGCTGCAGACCTGCATATCCTTTGCAAAATCCAAAACCAAGGGCATCTTATACATGCTAATCAGGCATTATTTGTTGTTCATCAATGAATGAGATACATCCATCTTTTAAACGAAACTTTTTTATGGTCTGATCGTTTTAAGGAAAACCCATCACTCTTTTATACCAATCCCCATTCCGGGATCATTCTGACTTGAAAGACCAAATTGAATATGTATTAATATTTAATGATGGTGGTTTTCAGATCAAGAAAATATGGTTTTCTGGCATTCATCCTAATTCAACTTGCCTTAGGTTCCATTGCATCCGGAGCTGTGTATTCGACAAAAGTCACTGCTAAAGGTCCATGGACAACAGTAAGTAACTGGAGTACCACGTACCCGGGATGCTGCATTATCAATGGTGGTGCAACTGATGTTCTGAATATTTATGGATATATTACTGTAGGAACAACTTCTGCATCGCAAAGTCTGACAATCAGCAAAGGTTTATTAAGTGTGATGGACACACTTATTATTTATGGAGATCTTTCAATTGGAAATAATGGCGACTTAACCATAGGAGGTAATGGCGTATTGATTGTTTATGGAAACGTGACGATTGACAACCAGGTGACACTGGCGGCCAATAGTTACTTTGTCATAATGGGTAATTTGACTAAAGCTGGCTCGCAAGGGACGTTTACCAGTGACGATCAGCCATCTAATGTATTTATTGGAGGAACAATAGCTATACCAAAGAATTGGGCCGATAGTGGGCCCACCGATGTGTTTAACTGCACAATTGCACAACATGACAGCAGTGGTTGTAACTGGGGAAACCCTATTGACCTGCAGGATTCTCCTATAGGTGACCTTGTCAATGCAAATTGCACCGAAATTCCGGCGATTTCTACTATTTCTTCAAACAGCCCTGTTTTAGCGGGCAGTGCCATAAATTTATCCGCAAATGCCACTACCTCCTCATCCTGGCCTCTGACTTATTACTGGACAGGACCTTCGAGCTTCACATCGAATTTGCAAAATCCTTCGCGTGCTTCAGCAACTTTGGATATGTCGGGTTATTATACTTTATCTGTTTTAAACACAAAACACTGCGCGACTTCAGATTCGGTATATGTTGAAGTTACATCCAGTTCGTGTTGCTCCGGAAGCAGCTATATCAGCAGAGACAATTACACAGGCAACTGGGAAGATGAAAATTCGTGGGCCACGCCAAACGAGTCCTGGCGGCCGTTGCCTCCCCCAACAAATCCCATGAATACTCAATCACTCTGTATTAACGGCAGAATTACAGTTAATGGAGATCTTACGATAAACGGGGGCAACCAAAAAATTTGTGATACGCTCATCATTGCAGGGAATCTCAATGTACAAAGTTACAGTTTGAATGTTTCTTCAACCGGAGTTCTGATTGTTCTTGGGAATTTTACCGGTCTATCCGGGTCGATGGACGTGGATGGCCGTGTAGTTGTGGTAGGAGATATTACCAGTCCCTTTTCGAATTCGGTGACCAACGACGGTTCATTTTATGTTTTTGACGACACCCCTGCCATAGAAGGTTTTATACAAACTGGCGATGAAAATACACTTCAAAATAACGATCCCTCTTTATTCAATCTGATTGTGAATCTCACCTGTGATCCGGCATTTAGTGGAGGTACTATTGCAGCAGGACAGACACTGTGTGAAGGAATCGATGTGGAAGCTTTCACAAGCATATCTGATGCAAGTCCCGGTACCTTTACCTACCAGTGGTATTATTCCACAAACAGCAGCGATCCGGCTACCGGCATCTGGAACATGATCAGTGGTGCAACATCGGCAACCTATGATGCAGGACCGTTAACCACAACAACAAATTATTACAGAAGAGCCATTAAATTAGCAGGCTGCAGTCGCTCCTCCAATGTAATTACCATTGATGTATATGCTTTGCCTGATACAGGCGATATGTTTAGATTTCCAAATGATTCCTTACCATAAGCTTTACACTGCCTGACTTTTAGTCTATCACCACATAGAATCCCCTGTTGATAAATTATTCTAAATATATCTTTCGAACCGATATATTTTGTCAACTTTATAGCGCCTACAGTCAAATTACTGTAACCTAACTGGTTTATATCACGTTACAACCATTTAGAATCATTATTATTTTTATGACATATCCAAACATATTGACATACAATATATTGGCTCAGCACCCCAAAATAAACCCAGATCATTTTCAATCTGCAGAAACCTGTTGCTATGCTCATTCATATCAAAAGTAAACTACCGTCATATAGGAATTGGATCTTAGGAATCCTTTTACTTGCTTCCATAAGTCGTGGATTTGGACAAACCACCCTTTTCAGTGAGGATTTTGAAGGTTACGCAGTGGATCCAAGCTTGCCTACAGCTGCTAATGAATGGTTGCAGCAGACTATAAGCAATACACCCACCACATGGGCTATTGGTGGGCCTGGTACAAATTGTATCAATGGTAGCAGAAGTCTGACTTTATATGATGGCACATATTATACATATGACAATGGTGATGGCGGAAATAAAGTTGCTTACTACTCCCAAATAATAGATGCTATTCAATACGCACAACTCAAGCTGAGCTTTACTTGGAGATGCGATGGAGAAGCTGTTGGGGCTACGATATATGATTATGGACAGGTTGTATATTCTCTGGATGGTAACAACTGGACAAATTTGTCAGCCACGCGGTATCAAGGGCAAACGTCAAACCAGTCAGTAGTCGATCTTGATCTTTCCGATTTAGATGGGACACAGTTTTATATAGGTTTTCGTTGGGTGAATGATGGAAGTGCCGGTAATCCGCCTCCTTTTACAGTTGATGACATTATTATTACAGGTGTAGAAGTTGTAACTGCCGCATCTGAAAATTTCGATGGCAGCACCGCTGGATGGACCCTTGATGGATCACATTTTTCAATAGGAGTTCCGGTTACCGGGAACGAATGTACTTCGGCTTATTCTGGAACAAGGATATTAGGAACTGTTTTAAACGGCAACTATGGCAATGACTGGCTTGAAACAAATAGCTATGCCATAAGTCCTTCCTACGACTGCTCCAGTCTGACTGGTACAGCATTAACGTTTCGTCGTTGGGCACGTTTTAGAGCAAATGATTATGGTTATGTATATATTTCCAATGACAATGGTACAACATGGTCACCAGCAATTCAGACTATTACCGGAATGAATGATGGTGCATGGACATTACAAACCATTGACATTTCTACAATTGCTGATGGCCATTCGCAAGTACGGGTCAGATATACTATGTCATCAAATGGTACAAATACATATACCGGATGGAATATTGACGATTTAACCATATCCGGTATACAGTCTTTTGTTGATTATTTTTCTGTTGCCAGTGGCAATGCCAATTTAACTACCAGCTGGCAAAATTCCTCTGGTGTTAATCCCACAAATTTCACCTCTGCAAACCAGCGATTTATTATATGCAACGGTCATTCCATGACCACTTCTGCTGCCTGGACGATTTCAGGTGCAGGAACTTCCCTGTACATTCAAAATGGAACCCTTACAGCCACAAACAACGTTTCGTTGTCTGCTGCAACGACCTTCCAGATAGATAATGGCAGTACTTATAACCACATTGTGAATAACAATCTGGTATGGGGTGGAACAGAAAATTTTGCTTCCGGATCAACTGTAAATTATGGTTTTGGAGGAGCACAAGCCATAACAGGGGGTATAACCTATGGAAATCTGACGATCTCTAACTCAGGTACCAAAACCTTAGGCGGCGCAATAACCGTGAATGGAAATCTTGCCATTTCAGGCTCAGCCACATTGGCATCTGATCAATACCAGATAACAGGTAATGCAACCGGAACACTTTCAATGGCTGCCGGTACCACCTTATCATTAGGTTCTTCAGGCAGCGCGAATAATGTCCTGTTTCCGACAAATTACACCAATGCAAACATTGCATTGAATAATTCAAGTACCGTAATATATCAGGCCAACGGAGCCCAGTCTGTTTCAGGAAACCCGCCTTCATATGGCAACCTTACCATTTCAGGAGGCAATACCAAAGCGCTTCAGGGTGCAGTCACCGTGAATGGCACACTGAATCTGAACAACGGAAATATCAGTCTGGGTACCCACAATCTTACAATCGGCATTAACGGCAGTATTACCGGCTCATTTGATAACACCCATATGATTGTGTGTTCAAATACAGGTTCTCTGATTCGTTTTGGGGGTGCTCCTGCTGATTTTAACATGACTTATCCGATAGGTACCGGGAATGTGTATGCACCGATGATTATTTCGTCATTCTCGGGAACTTTAACCAATCCGGCTTCGGTATCAGTAAATACAGCAACGCCTCATTACAGTGCAGGTGGTGCTGTTGCAAGCGATTTAAACCGTTACTGGACTGTAAATACAAGCAATCTGTCGGGTATATCAACAAATGTCAGTTTTGGTTATGTATTAGGTGATGTTGCTGGAACGGAAACGAGTTATGAAACGTCATTTTATTCGGGAGGCAACTGGAGTTTTCTGGGGCCTGTGGCTACTGCAACACATACAGCATCCGCATCTTCAGTAAATAATTTATCCGGGACATGGACCGCCCGTAAACCGGCCGCCACCTATTATTCATATCAGTCAGGTATATGGAATAGTACCAATACCTGGACTACCGATGCATCCGGAACCTTGTGGGTAAACGCCGCCATTCCGGGACCGGGTGATAATGTGGTTATCCTCAACGGAAGAACGGTGACTGCCCAGGATGCCGGACGCACCATTGGCTCACTGGAAATCCGCGAAGGTGGTATTCTGGATATCGGCGGCATTACCACGCATCAATTTGGCGAGGTAAGGGGTCAGGGAAGATTGAGGTTGAATTCCAGTACTTTTCCGGATGGTAATTTTGATGAGTTTGTTGCTGCAGGTGGTGGTACCGTTGAATATTATAATTTGGGTGATGGTACAGCAACTGCCATTAGTGATGATCAGCGTGTATATAACAATCTGATCATCTCAAATTCGACAACAACGGCTCGTAGCGTATACCTGAGCAATGCAACCAATGGCATCACCTATATCATCAATGGTGATTTTTCTTTAATCAGGACTTCTACCGGCACATTAACATTCAATTATGGAAATCCGGCTGCTTCAGCTTCGAATAATTTAATTGTAATGACGGTTAAAGGGAACTATACTGTTGGCGTAGGTTGTACAATAGGGGTGAATAATTTCAGCTCGAACCAAGGTTTACCAAACCCGACACTTGGGACCGCTGCTGCAATTCCTGATTATACCGATTATCCAATTCATACCTTATTCCTTTATGGTGATTTAACCAACAATGGTACAGTCAGGTTTACAAACTGGGCTGCGCCAAATTACACAGCAACAACTTCTAATAATGGCGTACAGGTTTATTTCAAAGGTAATTCAAACAATACTGTTACTTGCAATGATAGAACCGATTTTTTCCGCTTGGTAGTGGAAAAAGGAACAGATCAGACCTATATGCTTGAAGTAAACTCATCCAGTACTTCTAACTTTGCGCTTTATGGTCCTAATAACCAGGGTAACGACAACAACCAAGGGGGGCCAGAAGGTTTTGGATCAGGTACCTATTTTAAGGCATTGTTTATTCATTATGGAACCCTGAAGCTTAATGAAAACATTAATATTCCAACCCTTACCCAGGGAGGACAGGATGTAAACATTATACCAACAGCACAACTTTGGGTTAACGGGGCTACTGTTTCAACGACATTGAATAGTGGCGTTCCATATTATAAAGCTACCACCGTTTATGGAAAACTTCGAATAAGCGCTGGATCATTAACCACAGCTCATTCAGCCGGATTGGTTCTAGGAGCTCTCGGTACTCCTGAGATTAACCTCGAAGGAACCGGTTTACTCAGTATAAGCAAGTTCTATGTTATCTCCACAGGTGGAAATAAAGTTTCCTATATCCAAACAGGAGGAACCCTGGATGTCCGTTTGCAGGGTCAGTCTGGAACAGGTGCTATGTTCGACCTAAGTAACACCAATTCTGTTTTTAAAATGACAGGAGGAACCATCAATTTTACTGACAATTTATTTGAGAATGACGACGATTTTTATGAACTGATGGATATCCAGGCTCAAAATGGCAATTATGAGGTTACCGGAGGAAGTATTAATTTCAACTTACCGGGTTCCGCTGATTTCTATACTGCAAATTCTACAGTCCCCTTTTATAATGTTAACATTTTACGAAAAAGTGGTGCAAACCCTGTTACAATTCGATGGACTACTCCCAATACCAATCTGACTATATTAAATGATCTTTCAATCGGTGCAAATACTGTTTTGAATCTTGGTGCAAACAATATTGACCTGAATGTAGGCGGTGATTTTACCATCAACGGTACTTATACAACCGGCGATAACAACACCACGACATTTAACGGATCCGGAAATCAAACCTTTGATCTGCGAGGCACATGCACATTCAATCATTTGGCATTAGCCGGAACTTCTAATTTAACACTTAACAATGCCAATGCTGCCACACCTATTGTTGCCAACGGAAATTTCACCATTGGCAGCGGATGTACCTTAACCGATAATGGCCGTATTCTTCAATTAACCGGAACCAGAGGAACAGTCATCACCAACAACGGTACTCATTTTAAACCTGCGTCAGGCGCAGGAAGCATCCGGTTAACCGGAACAACAGCTCAAACCATCACAGGTGATGGAAGTGGAAAATTCAACAACCTGACCTTATACAAAACAAATGGATCCGTTACCATGTCATCGGACATGGCTGTTACCGGTGAATTACGACTTGCCGGGACAACCAACGGTGCCTGGAACAAGTTGAATATTGGCGCAAACCATTTATATCTCGATTCGTTAGCCGTGGTTTATTCTGATTTGAGTACCACTGCTGCCGTTTTTAATAATAACAGGATGATTCAAACCGGAGGTTTGATGTCAGATGGTGGAGTAAGTAAGAAATATATGAGCGCTGCCGCATCCTTTACATTTCCGTTTGGGATTAACGGGTATTACCTTCCTGCTTCCATACAATTTTCTTCTGCACCTGCCAAATATGGTATTATAACAACCCGGCCTGTTCAGGCCATTCATCCACTGGCTCAAACCGGTAATATACTTGGACTTTACTGGAAAACCGAAAGTGAAGGATTCAGTGGCATTCCGGCTAATTCGGTTCGACACCAATATACTTACAACGACGCATTTTTAAATGGAACAGAAACCAGTTACATCCCTGGATTTTACAATACAACTACGTTTTCCTGGAACTACATCAACAATACATCGCTTGTTGAAGAAGGACCTAATTTAATTACCTATGGAACTGCAAGTTCAGCTGACGGTGATTTTACAGCAGGTTATCAGGCAGCATTTGGCGGCATTGCAGTATTGTATAGCGTGCAAAACGGTGACTGGACCACGGCTTCTACCTGGAATACCCAGGAGGACGGTTCTGGTGTTTCAGGAGTACCCAGTGCTTCCACTATGGTATTGATCGTAAATGGTCACACTGTGAATGTTATAGCTAATAATGCCAATGCAGGAGGTTTGTATATTGAAGATAACTCAGTTCTTGATTTGCACAGATTCACAGGCCATAATTTTGAAGCCATACCTAATAATAAAATATCAGGTAGCGGAACATTAAGAATTGGTTCAACTAATTATTTTCCTCAGGGCGATTTCGGGAATTTTATCGGGCCCAACGGTGGAACAGTTGAATATTACACAAGCACTGCTGTTACTAATATTACCGTTCCTTCTACAAACGGAACACTGGCACTGGTTACTTACAAAAATTTGATTCTCAACACTGAATCCGGAACCAATCATTATATTACCCTGCCTACCCTGCCTGCCGGCAATCTTACCATTTACGGAGATATGACGGTGAAGGGAAATGGAACTGCAACAAATTCTGGAACCAGAACTCCGGCTACCAGTCACCAATATACTATTGAAGGTAATTTAAACATCCTTTCGGGACTACTTGAATATAGTAGTAATGTGATCCATACCATCACAGTAAAACGAAACACCAATATATTTGATATCGGTAAGTTTGGAGTAAATAACTCAGCATCAAATTCCAATATTCTGAATCTATATGGCAACCTTACCAATGATGGAGAATTTGATATGAACAATCAGGCCGCTGGTCGCAGGGCATTTACCTACTTTAAAGGAGTTTCCAATGATTCCATCAAAGGTTCAGGAACAATCTATGAATTTTACAACCTTATTGTTGATAAAGGAACAGATGCCACACCAGTTTTATATCTTCAAAGTGATATTACCACAGGATTCACCAATCCGTTCCTGACACTTCTGAACGGTACATTCAGGGTTGACGGACCTGACGTTACTGTTACTTCGGGTGCATTTACCATACCACAAACAGCCTGTTTTTCTGTACAAGACGGATCTGCTACCATAGGCACTACCATCAATCTTTCGGGTAAACTTGAATCGATCGGAGGAACCATTGATATCGGAGATGATATTGAATACGCTGCAGCCGGAACACCTACCATTGAAATTACAGGAGGTACCTTAAATGTAAATGGACAAATTCGCCGGTTGGTGGATAATACCAGCGGGGCTTTGATATACCGGCAAACCAACGGAGATGTATTGATCCGGGGAGCAGCCAATCAGCCTACCCGTGCCAAACTGGAGATTACAAACCTGAACAGCCGGTTTGAAATGTCGGGAGGAAATATTACGCTATTATCAGCCGGGGGAACAACCTATTATGATTTATATCTCAGACCTGAAACTTATGCAGTGACAGGAGGAACAATCAATCTGGGCAATGCTACAGGCGGACAGAATTTCGGAGTAGTTGCCAGCGCACCAATATGGAACCTCAATGTAGGTACCGCGGCCGTTACCCAGACAGCTACTTTAAATATTCTGCCATTGACTGTTTTGAATCAGCTCACCATTTACGGCAATTCCATTTTCAATGCCAACGGATTTGATGTGAACATCATGGGCAGCCTGACCAATAATAACAGTGATAATACTGCAGATATTGTTACTGGTGGATTCAGGCCCGGAACGCTGACTCAGACTACCACTTTTTACGGTACTTTTGCCCAATCCATCACAGGCAGCGGTTCAAACCTGACAAATTTTGCCCATCTTGTGGTTAACAAAACGGCCGGAACAGTTACATTAGGTGCAAACAGTGATATCAGAGTGAACAAGGATCTGACCATTAACGCAGGCACCCTGGCAGATAACCAGAATGTCATTCAGCTCGCGGGAAATGTCAGCAACAACGGCATACATTCCAGTACAGGCTTAACAGGAGGACTGCATTTTATCGGCACGCTGAATCAGCAAATATCAGGCAACGGTTTGGGTGAATTTGGAAATATTACTTTAAACAATCCGGTTGGCGTGGATATGATTGACAATTCCCGCATAAATGGCCAGCTTACATTTGCATCGGGCTCCTTATACATCGATGACTATTTGTTAACACTGGGTCCGAACGCCACCATCGCTGGTACGCCAGGTGCTTCAGGAATGATCACAACAAACGGGGTGCTGAGCGACAGAGGTGTAAAGAAAGTTTATAATTCCGGAAACACACCGGCATTTACCTATCCGGTTGGAATTTCGGGCAAGTATACTCCGGTTCTATTTGATTTTTCTGCTAATTCAAGCAGTAATTCAGAAATTACCATTATTCCCGTTAACGAACTGCACCGTTCAGTTACCGGAACTCCTGCCGATTATCTGAAGTATTACTGGAATGTGATTCCTGCGAACCTCGGCACATACACTGTTAATTATCAGTTTAATTATTCTGATAAAGATGTTGTGGGAACAGAAGGCAACTTTATTCCCCAACGTTACGACATACCGGGTAATGTTTGGTATACCAACCTGCCGTCAGGGACCATTTCAACTGCAGCTAATACCCTTAGCTATTCGGGCGTTTCTGCCAATCTCAGTGGAGAATATACTGCCGCTCAAGTCTTTACGGCGCAGGGTATGCTATATAGCATTACAAACGGTAATTGGGGAACTGCAGGAACCTGGTCCTATACAGCAGGTGGAGCATCCTGCGGTTGTACACCCAATGGCCATCCTGTGACCATTTCTGCCAGCACTACTGTAACAATGGCCACCAATTCAGCCACCGCATATTCTGTTACCATCAATGGAACATTGAACGCCAGTACAACTACATTTCACAACCTGGGTCATGTGGATGGTCCGGGAACACTCGTACTGACAGCAACCACAGATGGTATGTTTGTTTTTCCGGGAGGCGAATACGATGGTTTTATGAACAATCCTTTAAGTACTGTGGAATTCACAGGAGTAAACAACGGAACCCTGCCCCTGAAACCAGGTAACGAGTACAAACCTTATCAGAATGTGATTTTCTCAGGGACCGGAATAAAATATATGTCGGCTGAAAATCTTAAAATTCAGGGAAACATGATCATACGGTCAGTCTCTACCCTGAACAATACCCTTTACAATAAAAATCTGACATTGTTGGGTGACTGGACAGATGAACACAACGCAGCAAGTGGATTTATACCAGGTACCGGAACAGTATTTATGAGCGGTACAAGCGGATCACAGGATATGTTCCTGGGATATACTGAAAACTTCTATAATCTGTCGATTTCCAATCCTGCAGGTGTGAATGTTGCGGCCGGAAATGCCGGGCTCACCGTTGAAAAATATCTTTACCTGACATCAGGAAATTTCCATACAGTAGCCGGGAAAATGATTACATTGAATAACACCTCTACATCTGCTGTTATTGGTGGAGGTTCTTCTTCGTTCGTTGACGGTCCTCTTGGCAAAAAGATCATCAGCGGGCAGTCATTTACATTCCCGGTTGGTGAAGGCTCCCGGTTTGGTCAGGTTTCTTTGCTGAATACCAGCGCCTCCCCTTCGCCAGCTTTATGGACTGCAACCTATAAAAATGCAGATCCCAATGCAGATGGTTATCTTACTGGAGTAGCACATTATAGTGCCCCTGTTTCAGGAATCAGTAATAATGAATATTGGATCGTTAACCGTCCTGCCGGAGGGGGATCAGCCAACGTACGTATTCGCTGGGATGCCACTTCATATCCGGCATTTACAGGTGATGCAGTGCTTTGTACACGATTGAGAATTGCTGAATATGACGACGCGGGTGCAGGTTTATGGACAGAAAGAGGCTCTTTGGTGAGTGGAAATGCTACCGCAGGTACCATATCAACTACCATTCCTGTAACACAGGATGATTATGTTTTCTCCATTGGAATCATCGGAGTATCAGCAGCCATAATAACACCTCCTGCAAGTTATTCGATTTGCAATAACGGAGCCATTGCAACCATACCTCTTTCTTTAAGTGGTACTGCCCCTTGGGTTCTGGAATACAGAACTACCGGAGCTACAACGACCAACTTTACTCAAACCATCACCACACCCGAAATTAACTTAACAGGTAGTGATATTGGAGGATATTCTGCCACGCCATATACCCTTTCTCTTATATCGGTAAAGGATGCAACAAATACAACCGGAACTGTGGCACCTGCACAGGTTCAGATTACCGTTTTACAAACCTATGTACCTTCGATTACAGGTGCCGTATCAGTAGGAACCGGAGAAACCCGTACATACAGCACCCCCAGTCACTCAGGCAGCAGCTATGCATGGTCATGGGTGAGCCCCGCCCCGGCAGGAGCCTTAATTGCGACTCCAACAGCTGCCTCTACAAACATTACGTTTGGAACGACAACAACCGGAACCTTTCAATTGCAGGTAACAGAAACATCTGCTGCACCGGCTTCTTGTTCTGTAACAAGCGTTATATCCATAACCATCAGCAACACACCCACTCCATCTATTACCCCAACTACAGAAAATATTTGTATTGGCAGTGAGATCGTATATTCAACGCCTTATAATACGGGTAATTCATATATGTGGACTGTTACCAACGGAACATGTGTAGGTTCTTGTGGCACCTATGCAACCGGAGCCGCTGCTGCAACAATGACCGTCAGATGGAATGTGGGTTCCGGCCCGGGATCCATCAGTGTAACCGAGCGTACTGCTTCAATGATTACAGGCAATGCAACAAACACTTATCAAATCAGTGCCATGCCGGTTAACAAAACGCTTCTTGAAAATGCCATCTGTACCGGGCAAAATGGCAATATTACTGTAGTTAGTTCTGAGGCGAACATCAGCTACCAGCTTTACCGGTATGATGACAACACAACAGTGGGAACTGCTGTAAGCGGTATTGCAGCTGCCAATATCAATCTGCCTACCGGAATTTTGACTGCTTCAACAAATTATTATGTAACAGCATACAATGAAGGTTGTTCTTTAAGAATTCCGGCATCAGGATATGTAACTGAGACCATAAATCCCATTCCTGTACCAGCTTTTACCGGACCTAACAGCATTTGTGCCGGTGATGCCGCTGTTTATCAAACAGCCGCAGGGATGACTGATTATGTTTGGACGATATCGCCTGCAGGATCGGGCGTATTTTCAGGTCCTTCTGATGCCTCAACGGTGACAATCAGCTGGGAAAGTGTCACATCCGGAATGTATGAAGACCGGACCCTGACGCTGGAATATACAGAAAACGGCTGCGCCACGGAAGATCCTGCTGAGATGACGATCAGGGTACTCAAAGTACCTGAAACCGGGCCAGCCTATCGCTTGCCAAATAACTGAGTCATTGATAAAAATCAACGATTTGTCAGGAAAATTTGATTCATTATCAAATAAATGAAACAAAAAAATCAGTTTTTACGATATAATTAACGAACTACATATTTAAGAAATTGAATATTTAAATAGGGTAAGCAATAGAATAACAAATTTAAATGAATGCTTTTATGAAAAAGTTTACTGTTTTGAGAGGTCTTTTTACCATAGCTTTTGCTGTGGGTACTTTGGCTGCCTTTGCGCAGAATCCATTAGCTACACCAACCGGCGATTTATATCGTCAGGGAACTAATGCCGGGAATACAACAGGTCCCGTAGCAACTGAAGATCCTGATCTGGTAACTACCGGAACACAGGTTCCATATTTGGTATTTCCTGATCCTGATCTGAATCCGGATTGGGCAGCAGGTACTGATGCAACAAATACTACTGATCTTCTTTCAACATTTAGCTGGACAATTCCTGGCACTATCAGTAGCACTGTTCCTGGTACCGGACATTACATCACGATTGATGTCACCGGGGCTGCTAATACAACCGGACAAATAACGGTAGCGGAGCAGAGCGGTGCAAGCTGCGCCGGAACCCCTACCTCAATTAATGTGAGGGTAATCGCTCAGCCAGCAGTTTCAGCTATGGCAGTGAGTGATGGAACCGCTCCAAATGATGCTATATGCGCCACCGGAACCAATGGAAGTTTAAACATAACACTTCCCACTTTTACGGCAACGCAAACCACAGATGCAGCCATACCTGGAGATGCAGGTATACGCGTCAGGGCAACACTCGTATTTACTGATTTTGTCAGTGGTACTCCTACGACTATTTTTTCTAATGCAATCCTGAATGTCAATGAAACCACCGGTGTTGTTTCCAATGCCGATATGACCGCCGCCGGAGCTGCAGGTGCATATGATGATCTGGATAGCTGGGGTACTTATGCACTGACCATAACTCATGTTTCCGATAAAATATCGCGCAAGGATATTACCGCAGCCGACGGCTATTTTGCCCTTAACGGAGGTACCGGATATACTGCTACCTATACCGTACTGAAGACTCCGACCACCGGACCGATCTATCATTTACCGAATGAATAATCAATAATAATTTTAATATCATACAAATGAAAAAAATGAACTGTTTTAGAGCATCTGCAACCATCGCTTTATTGATGGTTGCCGGACTCAGCGCCTTTGCTCAGTATGTTGGACCAACTGCAACTTATGATGCAATAACTACAACTTCTGATTATGTTACCATTGGCAGTCGTGTGCCTTACTACGTGGCTCCTGATGCAACCATTGCAGCTATGGCCTCGATCGCAACTCCTACAATGGACTATTCCGAGTTTCAATGGGAAGTATTGACTTCTGCTCTTGCTCCTCTTGCCATTACTCCTGAAACATATGCAGGTGGTGCATTGACAGTAGGTGAAGGAACTGCTCCCTGGGTTAGAGAAAATGAAATTTCCGTTACCTGGGCTGCTCCAGCTGCTATTGGTACTCAGTATGTGATCCGTGCAACCGAGCACAGTAATCCGCTTGGTGCAGGTAACTTTGCATTTGGTTGTGCCGATGCAACTCCCGAAGTGAGAAATGTATTCGTATTGGATGCTCCTACCGTTGCTTTTGACGGTACAAACGGTGGTGGTTGCGCCATTGCCCCGGGAACTACCTTTTATGTTCCTTTGAACATTACAGGTTTGGGCGACTGGGATGTTACTTACACTGTTGCATATAATGGCGCCGCCGCCAGTGCCCCTGCAACGTATACTTTAACAGTTGCAGATCCGATTGGTGGAGTAACTGATATTAATGTTATTGCTCAGTCAACCGCTGCAAGAGATGCTGACGGTACTCCTACCGGTTCAACTGATGGTTTGGCAATTGCTTTACCTGCTGATCAGTATGGATATTATGATGTGGCTATTACCGGTTTTACCGATCGTATCAGCCGTAAATCACTTGACGCATTAGGTGCTGTTACAGCTGCTGGTACATATAGAATATTTGTGAACCCGACACCTGTTACAAGTCCGATCCAACATCTGCAGAACCTCTAAAAATAGTTTGATTACATACATCTGTTAAAACAGATCCAATCCGGCTGGTGTTCAAGCACCGGCCGGATTTATATAAAAATTTATATTTTAGAAAATTTGCCGGTCAGATATTTCATCATATTATTCTCAATATTGCTGCTCAGCAATTTTAACAGTAAGGCTCAAACCCTTCCGGATGCCTGTATTGGTGGCCGGGTAAGATATGGAGTGGAAGCAAGCCTTCCAAATTCCACATTTATTTGGACCGTTACCGGAGGAAATATCGCTGTAAATTATAATGATTCTGTTGATATACAATGGGATTACAACCGGACCATCCATTCATTAAGTGTAAGAGAAGTTTCAGAATTCGGCTGTGAAGGAATCACGGTTGAAGCAGATGTTCTGGTCAAAGGACCTTTGGCGGATATCGGAGATGAGGCAGAAGTATGTTTGAATAGTGCGTATATATTTGACGCTACCAATACCTATGCTCCGGGCGTAACTTATCTTTGGCAGGATGGAACTACCGGGAACACCTTCTCAACAGGAGATGAAGGATATGTGTGGGTAAAAATTACCGGTACAGACCTGTGTTTTGATTATGACACAGCCTATCTTACTGTAAATCCACTTCCGGTGGTTGATATCGGAAGAGACACTACGTTATGCGGAACAGCAACGCTCAGTATTGATGCAGGCTTTTTTGCCTCCTATGAATGGTCAAGCGGTTACAATGGAAATCCTATTACATTCGATGGAGATCGTACCGAACCTGAAACTGTTTGGGTACAGGTTACCGACAACAACGGTTGCGTAGGTTCAGACACTTTAATACTTGGTGTTTGTGATGCTGCACTGCTCTTTGTAAATATGCCCAATACCATCACACCGGGTGATGATGACAAGAACAATGAATGGGTCATCCCCTACATTGAATTGTTTCCGGATGCCGTAATTGAAATCTTTGACCGTTGGGGCCGGCTGGTTTATCACACCAATGATATCGCCAATAATCCATGGAAAGGTGAAACCATGTCAGGCAAAGAATTGCCGATGGATGCCTACTATTATGTACTTGACTTAAAAATCCCGCACGTAAAACCGCTCACCGGATACGTCAATATCATTCGTTAGGCACTCCGTTTTCAATGGGTATATATTTCCTGATCATCCTCATGAAATCGACCGGATGTATCGGTTTGGAAATAAAATCATTGCATCCAGCCTCCAAACAATCGATTTTATCATTTTCAAAAGCATAAGCTGTTTGAGCAATAATGGGTACCTCTGTATTAAATTCCCTGATTCGTCTTGCAGCTTCCCTTCCATCCATTCCTGGCATTCTGATATCCATAAGAATCAGTGAAATTTCGGGATGTTCTGTTACTAAATGTACTGTTTCAATTCCATCCTGAGCTTTAAGAATCCTGATATTGACGTGTTCCAGAAGGGATCTGTAAAATTCATAACTTACCTGGTCATCTTCGGCAATTAAAATAGTAACTGGCCCGGATGTATTCGGAAAGCTGGCCTGGGTGCTTTTTTTGCTTTCCAATTCCATCGGTATGGTGAAGAAGAAAGTGCTGCCGGATCCAACCTCTGATTCAATCCATATTTTACCATTGAGTGCTTCAATATATGCTTTGACAATGGATAATCCCAACCCAAGACCTTCAAATTGCCTTGTGCTGCTGGAATCAATCTGCATAAAACGATCAAAGATAACATGCATCTTTTCTTCAGGAATGCCTGTTCCGGTATCTTTTATATAAAACACAATCTGATTTTCATACAGATATGTTCCCATTTCTATGTCTCCTGTTTTTGTAAACTTGAGCGCATTGCTGAGCAGATTGGTTATGATGACATCCAGCTTAAATTTATCGGTTCTGACTAAAATTTGTTCTTCACTTAGGGCTATATTTTTATTGAATCGGATCCCTTTATGACGCATTAACGGAATAAAATGATTGTAAAGCGACTGCATGGCATCTCTGAGGTCGACCACAGAAACGAATTCTTCAATCTGGCCTGAAGCAATCTTTGCTACTTCAACAATATTGCTGATTGTTTCAAGCAACCGGTGACCGCAATCACTCATTGCAGAGAAGTATTTGTTTTTTCGTTCCAAATCCAGATCCGGCTTTTTTAACAGTTCAATAAATCCAAGAATTCCATTGAGCGGCGTTCGGACTTCATGACTGATATTTGAAAGAAATGTTGTTTTAAGCCGGTTGCTTTCTTCAGCCTTTTCCTTTGCAATAATCAGGTTGTTCATCATATTCAAACGGTCAAATACAATTGCCGTTTCGTGTGCCACCATTTCAATAAACTTCAGGCTTTGCCTGTCGTATGCATAGTAATTTGAAGACTGGAATACAATAACTCCAAGTTTGATATTGTTTTCGATTAAGGGAACACCCAGCCAACATTTGATGGGTTCTGTCAATGGTGATAAATTATGTTCCGCAATATACTGAATCCCTTCAGGATCATCCTTTATCAGGAGTGTCTTACCTGTTTCAAGAATATGTCCTGGCAGTGAAAGCTCCATCAAAAACAGCGTAGGAAGATCTGTTGAAGTATCAGTTATCCTGCGCAGTACCTGCTTATCTTCTTCCCATAACGCAATATAAAAATTACTGGTATCAATAATCTGACTCAATTTATTGCGGATTAAATCAAGCAGGTCATCAATAGCATGCGCATGCATAGAAGTGCGTGCAATTTCATACAGAAACATCTGTATGTTCTCATCTTTCTTACGTTGCGTAATATTTCTGGCAATACTCACTATAGCATTGTCGCCCTGATATTTAATTTTACTGGAATACACTTCCAATGGCACATTCTTACCATCACCGGTGTTAAAAACTGTTTCAAAAATCTGAAAACGGGCTTTTGTCATTTGGGTACCTGCTTGAAAATATTCATTTACCGTAGCCCTGCTCATATCATATAATTCAATGGGCAACAACTCATTAGCAGGATCATGTATATTAAAAAGATCACAGGCCGACTGATTGGCTGTGATGATCTTCCCGTTTGTTTTGGTAAGAAGAATGGCATCAATGCTGTTTTCCATAATCAATTGAAAACGTTCTTCGCTGATGCGTAACTGTTGTTCTGTATTTTTAAGAACTGATATGTCGCGTGTCACTCCCTGCAAACCTATTGCACCACCCTCCTCATCCCTTATAAAAGTTACATTGATCCCAACCCAGATCATGCTCTTGTCTTTCCGGTAATGCTGCACTTCAATCATACGGGACCGGTTTTTGGGAGCACCGGTTTTTTCGAGCTCAAGTTCTTCTTTCAGAATATTCTGCACAGTTCTGAGAGCATCTTCAGGCAATCGTTCTTCAGGTTTACTGGCCAGATGTTCTTCAACAGTGTCTCCAATTAAGGGATAAACTGAAGGACTCACATACATCAAATTGAGATTCAAGTCTGAGATCCACACAACATCAATGATATTTTCAGCCAACCGACGGTACTTTTTTTCACTCTGCAGCATCTTCTTTTCAAACAGAACCTTATTATTATAAAGGTCCTTATATATTTCACCCTGCCTGAAATGATAAACCCAACCGGCAACAAAAAACACCAGCAGAATACCTAAAACACCGATTAAAGAGAGATAAAGCATGATTTTGTTCAGAAGGGCATATATGTCTGCCTTAGATAATTGAGCAGCCACTGAAAGGCTGGAACCAGGTACATTCTTTATATAAGCTATCACAGATTTCCCCAAATAGTTTTGCCCTTCAGCATTACCCTCATATCCGCGGGATGCCATTGAGGCTATGCGATTCGTATCTTTAGCATTTACTTCATTAAAACAGATGGAATCCGAGTCATATTTAATACTTCCTGATATGATCAGAGAATCAGATAATTGTTCAATGATGCAAACTTCTGCTCTTCTAGGTTGAATGGGCCATTTCCAAACAGACGATGATGTGGTCTTAAAAGGATCCATCCGGAATATCAGGGTTGCCAACAGATTTTTTTCTGTATCAAAGACAGGCGAAAAAACATCAAAATGAATCTTTTTATGCGAGGGACAATAATAAATATCTTTGTTTTCGGGGAACCTCTTTTTGTTTGATTCTTCAGCGAACCGGACTGTACGTGGATCCAATATCTTATCTGCTGAATCCATGCTAAAAATAATACCCCCGTCAGCTGAAACCACAAAAATATTCTCAAACCCTCCATGTGCCAGTAATCTTCTAAATGTGTTCCGGAGCGTGTCTTCAGAAAAATGATTTTTCAATAGTGTTCTCTGAACCGGTAACAAATTTGAATTATTGAGAGAAACCATATGCAAAGCTGATAGTCTCTCTTGTCGCCATTGCACCAGGTACTCAACATTGATGTCGGTAATGGCTTTTAAGTCCTGTAATGTATGCTCAGTGAAGTTCTTTTTCGCTTTGGTATAAAAACCGTAAGCTGAAAAAGCAATGATGATGCAACAAATTGCAGTAAGGAGGATAATTTTCCTGAAAACTGCTTCTGAAAGTCTCTTCATAAGGGTTTGATATAGACTTAAAACAGATTGGTTCTGAAGTGTTATTTAAATATAATAAAATGCGCAGAATCATGCAAATGAGTTGTGTGAATAATAAAGTTTTGCCTATATTCAATCCCGAGAAATGAGTCAGGCATTGTTCTGATGATTTTTCGTCTAAAAGATTATTCCTTTTGTCAAATATGACATTCCCCGGGTTTATTCTTTCATTGCGTTGATAATTAGGAACATAAAAAATATATTGTAAGCATTGATCTATATCAATGGGCATTTTGATATCAATTAACGATAACCTTGATGCATATTTTCAGTATAAGATTGTAAACAAATAAAAGAAAAATGAAATCACTGAAATTATCGTTACTAATCTTACCCCTTCTGACGATTTCAGTTTTATTAAAATCCCAACAATTACCTGTTTACAGTCAATACATGATGAATGGCTTTCTGATTAACCCTGCTGTTGCAGGACATGAAGGATATACAGCCGTAAACATCACCGCCCGGGAACAATGGATAGGGCTTAAGGATGCTCCCGGTACTTATGCGATCAGCTACCAAACGCGTCTTTTAAAAAACAGTTATATTTCACGTTCTGCTTCTATCAAACGTCGTAAAAGAGTGATGTCACGCAGTGGACGTGTTGGTTACGGCGGATATGCATTTACTGATATGGCGGGTGCTTTTAACAGAACCGGAATTCAGGGTACCTACGCATATCATATTACAATGAATCAATCCCAATTATCATTCGGACTTTCTGTAACCGGTTACCAGTTCAGGATTGATGAATCGAAAATAAAACTTCTGGAAGAGGATGACGTATTGCTTATGAATACCGAGAAGTCGGCTTTCATTCCTGATGCAAATTTTGGCGTGTATTACAGTGACAAGAATCTTTATGCCGGTATATCTGCCATGCAGCTTTTTCAGACCCCATTAAAACTGGGCGCAGACAAGGAAGGTCCCGGTTTTAAAATGATACGGCATTATTATATTACAGCAGGTTACAGGTTTGAAATCAGTGACAATATTTTAATGGAGCCCTCCTTTCTGTTTAAAACCACAGAAAAATTCATAGCACAGGCAGACATCAATGTAAAAACTTATATCAAAGAAAACTATTGGGTTGGTGTATCTTATCGTACAGGAGGCGGATATAGCATTTCAGAAGAAACTCTGAATGGAAAAGGTTCTTCGATGATTTTTATGGCAGGTTTCAGAGTTGACAAGATTTATTTCGGTTATGCCGTGGATTATACATTCAATGCAATCGGAGCGCGCACCTTTGGTTCACATGAGATTATGGCCGCTATAAAATTTGGTGATAATGCCAGAAGATACAGGTGGCTGAACAGATACTAAACATCCCTGACTACCATATAAAACCAGTTTTACTGCAGGGAAGAGTGAATGAAATAACAGTTCCTCTTCCCTTTTTGCTTTCAATAAAAATCGCACCTCCATTTGCCTGAATAAAATCTTTGCATATCACCAAACCCAAACCACTTCCCTTTTCACCTCTGGTACCCGGTAATGTTTTTTTCGAATCTATATTGAAAATATCAGGCAGCTTCTCTTCAGATATACCGATACCCGTATCTGAAATGCTGATTAATGAAAAATCACCTTTATTTGATACAGATATCTCAATGTTGCCTTTTTCGGTATACTTAACCGCATTACCGATCAGATTTCTCAATACTGTATCAAGCATATTCCGGTCAGCAAAAACTGTCGTGCTGCCTTTAATAGCTTTTTTGACTGTAATTTCTTTTTGCTCCAATATATGATTATTCAACTGAAGGATTTCATCCATCTGATCCATGATATCAAATTCTTCAGGCACGTAACCAATAGTTCGGGTTTGCATCCTTGACCATTTTAACAGCTTCTCCAGCAATTCATAAATGCTGTTGGAAGATTCATAAATGGCATCAATAAATTTCATACGTTTCTCCTCACTGATCTCATGATACTTCTTATGTAGAATTTCTGCAAAGTTCATGATGGAATTAAACGGGTTTTTCAAATCATGTGCAATAATGGAAAAGAGTTTGTCTTTCGTGCTGTTAGACAAAGCAAGCTCTTTATTGGTTTCCTCCAAAAGGGACGATTGCCGTTTCATACTTTCATTTACCGAAGTCAGCCAATCATTATTCAGTCGTATCTCTTCGGCCTGCTCTTCAATAAATTGCTGTCGTTCCTCCAAAAGGGTATTGACTTCATTTAATTCCTCGCTGCTTTGTTGTAACAAGGCATTCTTATCTTCAACCTCTTTGGTACGCTTTTTTATCAGAATTTCCAGAATCTTTTTTTGTTTTTTCAGAAGGTTGATTCTAAAAAAATAATACCCACCGGCCATTGATATCAAGAATAAAACACTACAGATTCTAAATACCCACGTTTTCCACCATGGAGGTCTGATGATGATCTTTAGGGCAATACCATTTTCATTCCATATCCCATCGTTGTTTGATGCCTTCACCCTGAAAGTATATTTGCCGGGATCGAGATTGGTATAACTGGCTTCTCTTTTATTGCCGATATAATTCCAGTCTTTTTCTAATCCTTCAAGATAACAGGCATAATCATTCCGGGACGGTCGCGCAAAATGGAGGGCTGCAAAATGAAATGAGATCATATTGTTTTTGTAGGAAAGTACTACTTCTGATAATTCAGAAATGGATTTATGAAGCACTACCTGATTATTAACAGTATCTCCAACCTGAACAGGTTTATTAAACAGCAGCAAATCCGAGATCACAACTTTGGGTATAAATGGATTTGGTACTATCTGATCAGGAAGAAACGCATCCAATCCGTTTTGTCCTCCAAAAAATAACATACCATTTGTACTTTTAAAATAAGCATTATGCCAGTATTCATTGCTTTTATAACTATGATCTTCAGAGATTTTTTCAGTTTTGGGATCCATTCTGGTAACTCCATTAATTGAACTTAGCCAGATATAGCCTTTATCATCTTCAACTATTCCATCAATCCCCTTTGCCTGTTCATCTTCGGCCAAATTAACAGATTTGAAAATGATGTGTGGAAAGTCTTTAAAAGTACCCCTGATTTCCTGGTGATTTACCACCTTATTCAGACCTCCCGCCGTGCCAATCCATATAGTACCATCATGAGCCTTACAGATAGCGTTAATGGTATTGTTTCTAATACTTCCGGGATTATTGGGTTCATGGGAGGTATTAATGAATCTGGGAACGTTTTTTCTTTTCTCATCAGCAGTAAGAATGCTTATTCCATTGCCATGTCCGCCTATCCAGATATTTTTGTACTGATCCTCGCCAATCGACCATATAATATCATCGCATATGCTGTATTTATTATCCGGGTCAGGTACAAAAAAGTCAAATTGATCAGTTGCATCATTATAACGCCACAATCCATTTTCCCAGGTTCCTCCCCATAAAACGCCTTCACTATCCTCAAAAAGTGCAAATGTCCATTTTTCAAACTGATATCTTTTGATAACCGGTTTTTGATTTGAGAATGCAGGTTCAGGTTTAATTCTTGAGATCACTCCGCCACTGCTGCCGACCCAAACTTCACCATTTCTTCGTTGGATCAGGCTTATAGAGCTGTTTCCGCCTATCGTATTTGGATCTTCAGGATTGTATGAATAATGAAAAATTCTGGGCTCCTGGTCCCTTGAAAAAATGATGCGGTTAACGCCTCCTCCGACATCCAATCCTACCCATGCTTCATCGGGATGAATGCCATGAATTGAAGAAACAATATCTCCGCTTAGAGAATTTTCTTTCTGGGGTATTTTTCTGAAATGCAGGATTTGCTTACGGTAGAAATCAACTTTGTTTATTCCGTAACTAAAGGTCCCAAACCATAGAACACCCGATTTATCTTCACAAATGGAATATATTGTATTTCCATTGATGGTGGTATTATCAAACTTATTTGACTCAAAATGCTCAAGTGCATCAGTCTCTGGTTTATACCGGTATAATCCTTCCACTTCAGTTCCAATCCAGATATGTTTATTATGATCGGTAAAAAGACAATTCCTGGTACTGGGGGTTACATTTATTTTTCCGGGATTAACTTTCCGGTAGTTCTTTTTTATTTCATCATACTGAAGCTTGACAATTCCGTTTTTACTGGTTCCTATCAGAATATTATTTTTTTCATCTTCAATTACAGACCTTACAATATTGCCTACCGGAATGCCGGAGTTAATGATTTTTTTCTTCAACGGATCAAGATAGTATAGATGCTCCGAAAACAACAACATTTGCCCTTTGCTGTTTTCAAATACCCAGGTAAACGGGTCAGATAACCCGGGATAGGTGAATTTCTCAAACCGTGCTTTTTTGCTTTTTGTACTTTCAGGAGGGATATACAAATTCAGTGCATTTTCAGTACATATCCAGATATTTTCTTTACGATCCTGAAAGATGCTGTATACTCTGTTGTCACTTAAACTTTGGGGATCAGCCGGATCATGACTGTATGTTTCGAAGGTCTCGCTTTCAGGGTTAAACCGGTCCAATCCTGTTCTGCTGCCATTTGCAATCCATATGTATCCCTTCTTGTCTTCCAAAAGAAAGATGATGTCATTACTGCTGATACAGGTCCTGTCTTTGTCGTTTTTCCTGTATACTTTAAAAGTGTAACCATCGTATCTGTTCAGACCATCATAAGAGCCAAACCAAAGAAATCCTTTGCGGTCCTGTATAATACAATTTACGGTTGATTGTGATAATCCATCGTTTGTTGTGATGTGATCAAACACCACCTGCTGATATTGGGCAAAACACAATCCACCTAATGAACTGAACAGCAATAAAAGGGCTGTAAAAAACAAACCATTCATTTTACTATTTTGACTTTTCATCAGATCATCTATTTATATACGACCTATCGTATTTTATAAGACCACCATAAGACAGATAACAACAGACGCCGGAATTACACAAAGCAGCAGGCTGTTTGAGCATTTGAATGTCTCTAAAACCATGTCAAGTTTAGCAAGATAGCTGCAACTCATATAAATATAATGAAAAGAATGAAATCCTGGGAAATACATCCCTGAAATTTAATTGATATATGTCAAGTGAAATATCATTACAGATCAACGTTACGGTGCAGGCAAATCAAGACCAAACAGTCTATACATCAAGGGTTTCGTCTTAACAACAGGTCGGTTTAGACGTAAAAGAAGTCAAAATCTACAGTCATGAAAACCTTAATATTAATACTCACCAGCCTCGTCGCTTTCAATTCTTTGAAGGCACAAGAGATAGACACTCTGAAAAAAGTCAGGTATGCTGTAGAGGTCTCCGGGTTTAAGTCAGGTAGTGGATTTATGCCAGGAACAGCAGTCTATTTCACGTATGCACCACAATACAAAAGAAGCATCAGCATAGGTTTCTTTTATTCTTACGAAGAAAAGAAAATCAGCGGAATCAGCGTACGTCATGAAATTGCACTGTCATCGTCAGAAAAACAAAAATTGGCACCTTATTTTTTCTATAACATGCTTTACAGGTTCACACGGACAAGTGTTCAAAATGAGCGTTCGGGTGAATTTACTTACGGGTTGTATAAAAGTATGGAACATCATATTGGCATTGGTCTGAATGCAAAAATTACCAAAAACCTGCACATAAAAAGCGCTATGGGATATGGTGTTTACTTTGGTTCAATCAAAAAGCCCGTAACAGATCCGGTAACTAAAGAAGTATCAGGATCAAATGGGTTTTGTCCAATTGGAACCGTAACTTTATCTTATATATTTTAAACTTCCAGCAGTTGTTTTATCCGTTCTACAATAGAATCAATCCGAATCGGTTTTGGAATAAACTCAGTTGCGCCCAGCTTCTTCGCTTTAATAATCATGTCGTCAGAATCATGTGCCGAAATAACCATAACAGGAATATCCTGAATATTCAATTCTGATTTCATTGCTAAAAAATCAAATCCGGATACTTCCGGCATACTGAGATCCAATAATACCATATCAGGTTTTTGTTCTGAAATTGCTTCAATGGCCATCTTAACACTTGACGCAATAATTGGCTCCAAGCCTGCGTCTTTTAAGGCATATTCCAGCAGAAGCAAAGCAGTATTGGAATCATCAATACAAAGAACTTTCTTTTTCATAAGGAATTGTCATTTCTAAAAATAAAAGTAAAGAAAATTGTGAATCCGATCATGGATATATTTGAAATTATTAACTAGTTTTAATACAATTTACCAATGTCACGTTGCTGACCCGTTTATTTTTAGTTTTTGGATTATGGAAAACGTTTATGATCTGCCTTATTTATCAGTTTTGACTCCGGAGCAGATTGAAAAACTGAAGAATAACAGCTATGTTGTGAACCACAGAAAGGGAGAAGATATTTTCGTTCAGGAAAGACCTATTTCCCATATCATGTTTCTATCCAAAGGTTTGGTAAAAATATTTAAAAGCGATTTTAAAAAACACAGTGTGATTATCACATTGGCTTTACCCAATCAATATATTGGTTTATTCTCCGCGTTGTCTGAAACGCGCTACCAAACTTCTGCCACAGCGTTGGAAGACTGTGAAATAATCTATATTAACGTTCAGTTTGTAAATGAATTGATTTTAGAAAACGGCCATTTTTCAAGGCTTTTAATTAACAGCTTCAGTGCCGAAGGTTTACGGCTTATGAATAAACTCGCATATTATCCGCAGAAACAGGTTGCCGGAAGAATTGCTGAGGTACTGCTGCTATTTGCCAATGATATTTACAAAAGCGAAGCGTTTACTTTGCCATTTTCCCGGCAGGAATTAGCCGACCTGGTTTTTTCCACGAAGGAAAGTGTAAGTCGAACACTGACCGAATTCAAAAACGACAGGATGATTGATATCAATGATCGCCAGATTCAATTAAAAAGTTTGGATCTGTTAAATATGCTCAGTAAACTGGGATAGCTGGTTATTTTATTACAATTTGATCAATGATACTTTCTCCGGCATTTTCGTTCACCCGCTTTAAAATATCCTGACGCATCATTATGAGTTCTGTTTTTAAAACAGATGAATGCACATGTACAAAGAGCGTTCTGTTTTTAATGTAAATTTTATCGGTGCGGTTTGCCACAATTTTCCCCATTAAAGATTCCCATTGGGTAATAACGCTGACTTCTTTTAACTTTCTTGATATCTGAAGTTCATTCAGGCAGTCTTTTATTACATCACCGATCTTTTGAGTCTGGCTTTTTCGCATTTTTTTATAAATTAAGCAGCAGCAATTTTTCCGTCAGCGATCTGAAACAATTTAAAATCAGTGTGCATTTCTTTTAAAATCGACTGCATCTTAAATGCATCGGTATGCGAAATAAAAATCTGCCCAAAGTGTTCTTCCGAAACCAGCCTGATAATCTGTTTTACCCTGGATTCATCAAACTTATCAAAAATGTCATCCAACAGGAGAATCGGTTTTACAAGCTTCATTTCTTTAATGAAATCAAATTGAGCCAATTTCAGCGTAACCAGAAATGTTTTCTGTTGCCCTTGAGATCCCGTTTTTTTTAATGTATATCCGTTGATTTTAAGAATAAGGTCATCTTTATGGATTCCTTGTGTGGTATATTGCATGATACGGTCCTTATCACGCGAATTCCGGAACAATAATTCCAGGGCCGATTCATTTAAAGACGACTGGTACTGAAGGCTGACTTCTTCCCGATCGGGAGCAATCTGATGGTAATAATTCCGGAAAACCGGAATCACTTTATCAGAAAAAAGGGTTCTGCTTTGAAAAATTTGATGGGCAGGGGGGATCATTTGTGAATCATAGATATCCAATACTGATTCATCGAATTTTCCGGACCAACCAGCATCTTTGAGCAATTTATTGCGTTGAGCCAATAAATGATTATACAAAATTACATTTTCAAGGTAACCCCGATCATACTGTGAAATAACGCTGTTCATAAAACGCCGTCTTTCCTCACTTCCTTCCATAATAAGAGCAGCATCCTGCGGAGATATCATTACAACCGGAAAATTACCGATATGATGAGAAAGTTTCTCATACTCCTTTTTATTGCACTTGAATACTTTATTCTTGTTATGATGAATTCCGCAAAAAATCTCACTGGTTTTTGAAGCACTTTGAAACAATCCCTGAACTACAGCAAATTCGCGGTTGTGCTGGATGTTCTGTGAATCAACGGGATTAAAGTAGCTCTTGCAAAGACAAAGATAATGGATAGCATCAAGAAGATTTGTTTTCCCCACGCCATTATCGCCTACAAAACAGTTAATTCTTGGAGAAAAGGTAATCTCAGCCTCGTTAAAATTCTTAAAGTTTACCAGTGATAACGATTGCAGATACATCAGATGAAATTATGCCCAAAATTAATAAATCGATGGTATGTATTACCGCTCTTCGCTGAGAATTAAAACGAAAATTACAGAACTGACTATGACGACAATGAAACCGCCGGTTCAAATCAGGATAATTCCTTTGTTAGAACATCACGGGCTTTTGAAAGTTCTGCAATCCTTTTTTCCGTAAGAACCGGATATTTAAGTCCGAGATTTTTCATACGCTCAAGTATGATATTTGCAACAGCCAGACGCATGAACCATTTTTTATCGGCAGGAATAATATACCACGGAGCATCAGTTGTAGAAGTTTTTGAAATCATGGTTTCAAAGGCCGATTGATAATCATCCCAGTATGCTCTTTCCTCGAGATCGCTGTATGTGAACTTCCAATTTTTTTCCGGTTCATTAATTCTTTTAAGAAAGCGATCTGCCTGCTCTTTTTTAGAAACATGGAGAAAAAATTTAATTACAGTGGTTCCGTTCTGCATTAAATGGCTCTCATAATTATTAATGCTGGAATACCTGTTTTCCCATAATTCGGGCGAAACATTTGCTGTTGTGCTGATTCCGGGTAAATTCTGCTTAATGAGAATTTCAGGGTGTACCCTGGCAATCAGTACCTCTTCATAATAGGAGCGGTTAAAAATACCAATACGTCCCCTCTCGGGCAAACACTTTGAAGTTCGCCATAGAAAGTCATGATCCAGCTCTTCTGCTGAAGGTTGTTTAAAGTTAAAAACCTGGCATCCCTGAGGATTAATGCCCGACATTACATGCTTAATCGTGCTGTCTTTACCAGCTCCATCCATAGCCTGGAATATCAGTAACACCGCATTGGTATTATCAGCATACAACATGTCCTGAAGCCTTTGCATTTCTTTGATATATTGCTTTATGTGCATTTCGGCTTCATCTTTGTCCGAAACATCTGAAAGCACGCATGTGGGAAATTTGGCCAGAGAACTAAACTTCCCTGGAACAGCAAGAAAAGTAGAGATGTCCATTGTTCATTTGTATAAGGATAAATATAATGAAATCCATTATGAAAAAAAGTTTTATAAATCAAATCTCACAGGTTCGCCTTTGTTCATTCATTGTTAATAATAACACCATCCGGATGGTCAATATTTAACAATGAAAGCGGGAATTTTTGTATCTTTACAGGCTATTAAAATGAAGCTTTCATTAACGTAAAATTGTACCTATTTTCACATTATGAGTAATTCAGATTTGGAAGAAAAATCCAGTAAAGCACATTCAAACGATTATTCTGCAGATAGTATCCAGGTTTTAGAAGGTCTGGAAGCCGTTCGTAAGCGGCCTGCTATGTATATTGGCGATATCAGCGTAAAAGGTTTGCACCACCTGGTTTATGAAGTGGTTGATAATTCAATTGACGAAGCTCTTGCAGGATTTTGCAGCAATATAGATGTAACAATTAATGAGGACGGATCCATATCTGTAATTGATGACGGAAGAGGCATCCCTGTAGATATGATGGAAAAAGAAAAACGGTCGGCCCTGGAAGTGGTTTTGACCGTGCTTCATGCCGGCGGTAAGTTCAATAAAGATTCCTATAAAGTATCCGGCGGATTACACGGTGTTGGCGTTTCCTGTGTAAACGCACTTTCTGTAAAATTCACTGCTGTTGTTCACCGTGATGGCAAAAAGTACCAGCAGGACTTTGAAAGAGGAAAGCCTTTGTATACTGTAAAAGAAATTGGCGAGAGTGATCGTACCGGTACAGAAATCACTTTTAAACCCGATTCGGAGATATTTATCACCACTGAATACAACTTTGAAATATTGTCATCACGTTTACGCGAGCTGGCATTTCTGAATAAGGGCATTAGCCTGAAACTTACCGATAAAAGGGAAGTTGAGGAAAACGGAGGTGGAGCACCTCATTTTCGTGAAGAATTGTTTTATTCTGAAAAAGGTTTGTCGGAATTTGTAACCCTGCTTGATGAGAACCGGGAAAAACTTACCGGCATCATTCATATTGAAAACGCTAAAGCCGAAGTTCCGGTTGAAGTTGCCATGCAGTACAATACATCTTTCTCTGAGAATGTATTCTCTTATGTGAATAATATCAATACCATTGAAGGAGGTACGCATCTTGCAGGATTCAGAAGGGGACTTACACGGACACTGAAATCATATGCCGAAAAGTCCGGTATGCTTACAAAACTTAAATTTGATATCAGTGGGGATGACTTCAGGGAAGGACTGACTGCTGTTATTTCTATTAAAGTGGCTGAACCCCAGTTCGAAGGCCAGACGAAAACTAAGCTTGGAAATTCAGATGTCATGGGTTTTGTAGATCAGGCTGTTTCTGCTGCATTATCTAATTATCTGGAAGAAAATCCGAAGGATGCCAAAACCATTGTGCAAAAAGTTATTCTCGCTGCCCAGGCCAGACATGCCGCAAGAAAAGCGCGCGAGATGGTACAACGCAAAGGTGTGCTTTCAGGTTCAGGACTACCTGGTAAATTGGCCGACTGTTCTGAAAAGGATCCCACCGTTAGTGAGATATTCTTTGTTGAGGGAGATTCTGCAGGCGGAACAGCTAAACAAGGACGCGACAGGCATTTTCAGGCCATATTGCCGTTAAGAGGAAAAATTCTCAATGTAGAGAAAGCCATGCCTCATAAAATATTTGAAAATGAAGAGATCCGTAATATCTATACTGCACTTGGTGTAACTGTTGGAACAGATGATGACAGCAAGGCTTTAAATCTTAGCGGACTCAGGTATTTCAAAGTGATTATTATGACGGATGCTGATGTGGACGGTTCTCATATTACCACATTAATGATGACCTTTTTCTATCGCCATATGGAGGACTTAATAAAGAAAGGACATCTTTATGTCGCTACCCCTCCCTTATATCTTGTCAAGAAAGGGAAAACCGAAAGATATTGCTGGACAGAAGAGGAACGACGTGCAATCGTTGAAGAATTAGGGAAAGGAAAAGATGGCAGTGTTCATGTTCAACGCTATAAAGGTTTGGGGGAAATGAACGCCGAACAGCTATGGGAGACTACCATGAATCCTGCTCACCGTACACTCAGGCAAGTTACTATTGAAAGTGCAGCAGAAGCTGACCGTGTGTTTTCCATGTTAATGGGGGATGATGTGCCACCACGCAGAGAATTTATTGAAAGGCATGCAAAATATGCACGCATTGACGCCTAAACAAACTGAGCTGTATACCAATAAGATTGATGAACTGGTAAAAGACCTGCAGCCTGTTTCGCTATCGGAAATGGATGGCGTAAAGCTTATGGACAGAACTGACAGCAAATTTATTCTGGCCTTTGACAATCTTATACCTGTTCTGAAAAATTTGTCTGATCAATACCGGATTCTGACCATCAACAAATTGAGGGTTTTCAATTATCGGACCGATTATTTTGACACCCCTGAATTATCTATGTATACAGATCACCATAATGGCAAACTGAACCGCTTCAAAATACGGCAGCGGGAATATGTAGAGTCCAATATCCGGTTTGTAGAAGTGAAGTACAAGTCAAACAAAGGACGCGTTATTAAAGACAGGATTGAAAAGTCATGCAAAGATCAGGTGGCCTTTAAGGGATTTATCAGCTCCCATACTCCATATGACCCCAATGCGCTTTCAGTAATCCTGACAAATCGTTTTAACCGGTTAACCCTTGTGAATCTAAAATTACAGGAAAGAGTAACTCTGGACTTTAATTTATCATTTACAGATGAAAATCATATGGCCCGGTTGAATGGTTTAGCAATTATAGAAATCAAACAAAACAGGTTGAATATGCAAAGCCCTGTTTTTAAATCACTTAAAGAGTGTTGTATACGCAGACAGTCCATGAGCAAATATTGTATAGGAGTGTCCCTCCTAAACAGACATTATAAATTAAACAATTTCAAAAAAACAGTGAATCTTATTAATCAATTGAGTCATGTTGAAATATCTGCTTAAAATACAAGATTATACCTTTTTGGGACTGGATATCATACATCCTGACAAGATTTCGGAATTGCTGCTTCGATTCTCACTGAATATGGTAATGGTTTTTATCATTGTCCGTATGCTTTATTATCCTCAAACACGCAGAAAGGATTACCTCTTCAGTTTTTCGCTGATCAGTGTCATCATTTTTCTGCTCTGTTTTCTGCTTGAAAATGTCAAATTGCAAATTGGGTTTGCCTTTGGGCTCTTCGCTATTTTTGGCATATTGAGATACAGGACACTTGCGATTCCTATCAAAGAGATGACCTACCTGTTCCTGCTTATCGGGATTTCTGTTATGAATGCTTTAGCCAACAAGAAAATAAGCTGGGCCGAGCTCGTTTTCACCAATATGATCATCGCATTCATCGTTTGGGGATTGGAAAAACTCTGGCTGATCAAGCATGAGTCCTCAAAGGAAGTGATTTACGAAAAAATAGATATGATCAGGCCATCCAGAAGAGCTGATCTTATGAGAGATCTTGAAGAACGGACAGGAATAAGGATCAACCGGATTGAAATCGGAAAAATAGATTTTCTGCGTGATACGGCCAGAATTATTATTTATTATTTTGCTGAGGGCAATGGAATCAATCAGGCAGATGAAAATTCAAACTCTTATGCCGGAGGAGATGATGACGATTAAAGCGATTCTGACAGTAGATTCAAAGCCATTCTTTTTTTAATCCGGTGAGAGATTAACGATAGCTTATAGAGATCAAATGCGAATATACTCGGGTTTGAACCCAGCAGGTTGCGCATTACCTGATTTGATATAAAAGCATAAAAGAACAGATAAATGTTGATCAGATTGAACTTCCTGATTAGCCTGTATGCCTTAAGCAGTCTGATATCTTTAATATCGTCTTTCCGGATCTTTCCATCATGAAGCAGTGTAAGCAGGTTTTCAATAGCCTCTGAAGTTTTATGTAAAAACTGGCTTGAAATTTCCAATCCGATATGATATAAAGGATTATTGATGTGTTTAATGGGAATGTCTCGTTTTTTCAATTCCAGACCAAACAATGTATCCTCATGGCCATATTGAATAATGCTCTCATCAAATTGAATCTGAGAACAAATGCATTTATCAATCAGAAAGTTATTGGTCATAAATGATCTGTAGGGATTGAGATTCCTGATAAACTCCGGAACATGTTCCCGTTTCATTCCATACAACCACCTGAGCAGGTATTCAGGTTCTTCGGGTGGCTCTTCCTTGTAAATGTTTCCGCCGCATATAACGATCTTATCTCCGCAATAAGGAAGATAATTATTTATGTAGTATTCAGAAGGCACCTCGCAATCGCAATCCATAAAGAGTAACGAATCATAAACAGCCATGTTTGCCAGACGATTTCTGATTCGGGCACGCCCTATGTTTTTATCCAGTACAACAAATCTTACTCCAGGTAAATGAGCCACATCCTGATTCTGGTCGCGTAATAAAGCAGATGAACAATCATCAAGTACAATTATTTCAAATGGTATGGCGGCTGTTGTAGCCTGCCTGTGCAATTCGGTTACCAGTGCGACAATATTGAAATTATAAACCGGAATAAGTATGGATAACATAGGATTTATATCCTTGAGAAAGTCAGTTATTAAAAATCGGATTTATCAGCGTCTTTCATGAAGACTGAATATATGAAAAGAATGATGGCAGAGGCAGCGAATATGACGATTAGAGAGAATAGCGTATTCGTCATGATATTCTCCAGTTCAATGATGTCCCATATGCCAAGAATGGCAATAACGGTGAAAAGCAAAACACAGGCGATCAAAATGTATGAAACAGTCTTTTTCATGGTAATCCACAAATATATTAATCAATGGTACGGTTTCAGATAAGTTACCAGATCATAAATTGACTGAAAAGAAATTGCCTTGTGCTCTTGTTCAACTGTCCATTCAGGTTTACCATTCATCTCCATAATGTTTACAATAAATCTTCCCTCCTGCTCCATCACCTGAAAACCAATGCGCTCCATGGCTCTTTTTGTCAACAATCTAAACTTTTTATCTCCCTGTATTTCAATTTGTTCCCTGAATTCTCTTTTAAATCGGAAAGCAGATGTTTTGGGATCAAATTCGGCTGGCGAATTTAAAAACAATTTACGAAATACCTTACGAATTAACAAATCTTCTGGTGCACCCTCATGAATCTCATTTTCAGCCATCAGCCAAATCTTATCAGAAATATCCATTGCTATGGATAAATCATGTGTCGAATACAGAACGGTCTTGTTGGCATTTAATGTGAGTTCATTTAATATTCTCAAAATTTCATAACGTGAAGGAAGATCCAAAAACGCTGTTGGTTCATCCAGAATAATAATTGGCGTATCCTGGGCAAGCGCTCTGGCAATCATCACTTTTTGCCTTTCGCCATCGCTGATCCGGTGAATTTTCTTATGTAATAATGGTCCAATGCCAACCAGATCTATAGCCGCTCCTATTTTTATTTTATCCTCACGATTTAATTTTCCAAGCCATCCTGTATAGGGATACCTGCCCAGAGATACCATTTCCTCAACACTGATCTGAAAGCTATGGGTGAAATCTGTGGCGACAAAACTTACCATGGTGGCCATATCTTTTAAAGCAATATCCTGAATCCGATGACCGCAGATTATGATGTCTCCGGAAATCTGAGATTGTATTCCTGCTATGGTTCTTAACAAAGTGCTTTTACCTATTCCATTCCTTCCGATAAGAGCTATCATTTCAGCATGGCTAACCTGCAAATTTACAGGACCAAAAACCACATGATCTTTTCTTTTATCAGAAAAATAACCTGTCTTCAGGTTTCTTACTTCAATGATATTTGCATTTTCTGCCATAAGGACTAGTTAATGCCTGTTAACCTTTTATTTGAGATAATCACCCAAATCACAACCGGTATGCCCAGAATGGCGGTTACGGAGTTAATGGGCAGGATCATGCCGGATCCGGGCAATTGGCTTACGATGTCGGCAGAAAGCATTAATATAGACCCAAGTATTATGGATGCAGGTACCAGGATATAATGGTTGGCCGTATTAAAAATGAAGCGGGCAAGGTGAGGTACTGCAATCCCAACAAATGCAACCGGCCCGCAAAATGCTGTTATGCTTCCGGAAAGCAAACTTGTAGATATAAATACCAGCAACCGGGTTCTTCTGATGGGAACCCCCATACTTTTCGAATAGGTTTCACCCAGCATTAATATATTCAGGGGCTTTAAGGCAAGCATGTTGATCAGGAACCCGGCCAATAAACTTATCGATAGAACTTTTAACTGTATCCCGGTTAAACTCCCCAGATTTCCCATTGACCATATTACAAAAGCTTTCAGCATGGATTGCGGACTAAAATATTGCAGAATGCTAACCAATGAACCGATAGCACTCCCAAAAAGTATTCCCAGAATCAGGATGGTCATTATGTCCCTTACTCTTAAAGATACAATCATAATCAGAAAAAGCACAATACCTGCACCTACCCAGGCAGATATGATTTGTATCCAATTACCGGTCAAACCATAATCGCCGGAAACAAACAAACCGCCAAAACCCATAACAACCAATGCTACTCCCAAACTGGCGCCTGAACTCACACCCAACACATCTGGTCCGGCCAAAGGATTTCTGAAAATAGTCTGCATTTGCAAACCGCTTACTGAAAGAGCAGATCCTGCTAATAAGGCGGCTATAGTCTTAGGTATTCTGAATTCAAAAAGGATGGTAGCAGAAGCCTTATCATTTCCTGAACCTCCAAATATCAATGATAGCAACTCTGATACGGGTATGTGAACAGTGCCTGTAATCAGGTCCAAAATGATAAAGACAGCAAGAATGAAGATAAGTATTAAAAAAACAATCAGAATCCGGTTTCGGGCCTTCAATGCATTCATTAATTAAGTTTCCTGTAGTATTTTAACTGATGCGAAGGTAATAATTGCGGATGCAAAATAGATATAATATCTGCCAGAATCAAATCAGGTTCTACCCCACCTGCTTCATAAAAATCGTTTCCTCCGGAAGGGATCAGCTGATTGTCATTATTAAATATGTTTTTTTGAGTCACCGGAGGCAGTCCGGAAAAACGCGGATCAACATTGATAATTTCCTTAACAGAATGTGCCTCACCCGGGTTTATCCAGTATTCAGCAATCAATGCCCTTTCGTAAATTTTTTCAAGAGCCATGGGTCTGCTTTCGTTGAAATTTAGGTGGTCCCAGATATATTTTCCTCCGGCATCTTCAATTAAACGGGCAATATAACTTTTTGATCCTGATACATACCAGTTACCCATCCAGGGAAGTCCTAACAAAACCTTTGGTCTGTTTTTCTCCTGCATGGCTTGTTTCGAAAGACGATTGTAACGGATTTCGGCTGAATCGAATTTAGATACGGCCATATCCCAATTTCCATAGCAAGCTCCAAATATCTTTAACCATTCCATTTTAGCCAATGGTTTCTCTTCAAGATATTCCCCGATCATAATAACAGGAATTTTCAACTCTATAAGCTTCCTGATCATATTGGTCACAGAAACACTTACACCATATGCAAATACAAGATCCGGCTTAAGTTGTAGTATCAATTCGTAATTCAGATTTTCATCATATCCAACATCAAAAACTTTATTTTCAGCAATGTGTTTACGGATCTTTTTATTTACAACATAGCCTTTGCCCGAAACGCCACACACTGATTCTTCCTGCTGAAGTGATCCAATAAAACCAATGTGAGTAGTAGATAAACAAATTACCCGCTTAACAGGTGTCTTTATATAGGTTGTAAATTGATCTTTGATATAAGATGATTTGATCGTATCACTTAGAAAATAGGTGAATTGCACGTTTTGAGCATGCTGCCAGGGATTACGAACTGTAATTTTCAGATTATTGATATCCTTCCCCGATATGGAAAATCCCTGGGCATAATGTACCAAGCCACTGCTATTTTGATCTGAAGGCTGGCTCTTTTCAGGAGAACAACCCATTATGCAAAAAAGCATCGCAGCTAATGAGCCAAACCGGGTTATTCTACTCATTGCATTTGAATCTCTCTAAAACTTTCGCCTTCCCTGGTTTTGACCTGAGAGGTAAAATATTGCTGGGTAATTGGCTTTCCATTCACAGAATACTGGTCTCCATTATAAGTTTTGAAATGGACACGGCGGAATTCCTGCGCCTGATTTTCCCGGATAATGATATAGCGGAAGGTCTCTTTATAATTTTCCTTATATACTTCTAGTGTAATACCTGAAGGATATTTGTTTTTCAGGTTATCCAAATAAAGTTGTCTTTCTGATTCGGTTTTAAAGTTGATATCTCCCATTGGAATTGCAGCAACAACTTTTGGTGTTGAGGTGGTTCCGGCGGTATTTGATTTTGCAGGGGCTTGCGCCAGTTTTCTGTTGATATCGTCGATCTTTTCAATTTTCTGCTTTGCATATGCACTTGAAGGGTCAATGGTAAGCGCCTTTTTATATTGCTCTTTAGACATCGGATATTTTCCTTCATCAAATAACTGGTCTGCATTTCGTATACAGGCATCAAATGCTGCTTTGCGTTCCTGTTCTGCTTTTCTTACCCTTTCACCTTCAGCAATCAGGTAATCAATTTTTTTAATCTGATCGCTCGCAAGACCATCACCGGGCATGTATTTCAAAGCCTCATTATAGGCGGTTCTTGCAGTCGCATAATCTTTTCTTTCAAATGCCTGATTACCTGCATTTATAGAATTTGTATAACCTTCTGCACGTGCTTTTGTTTCAGCCAAATCTTTTTCACGTTGTGCAATGATTTTTTCGATTTCAGTGATTCGCGTTTTTGGAAGGCTTTCAGCAGGCTTAAGTTGTAATGCTCTGCCGTATTCATTTTTTGCCTGAACAAAATCTTTTGCTGCAAATGACTTCTCAGCACTTGATAAAGCCAGGTTATAAGCGTTATCCAGTGCCTTCTCATCGGCAAGTTTTTTTTCTGTCTCAGCAATCAGCTTAACCGATTCGTCAATACGCTGACGGGAGTATGTGTCACCGGGTAAAATACCCTGAGCAGCCTCATACGAAGTTTTTGCGTTTGTGTAGTTTTTAGCATTGAAGTATTGATCAGCAATCCGTATGGTCTCATCGTATTTTTTCTTACGGGCCTGCTCCGATTGCATTCTTTCCTGTTCCTGACGTATTAAGGATTCTGTTTCAGTGATTTTCTGCCTTGCATTGTTATTGGCAGGTATTATCGACAATGCCTCTTTGTAAGCCTCTAAAGCCTTGCCGTAGTCTTTTGAAAGCGAGAAAGCATTCCCCTTATCCATGGCCATTTTAAAGGATTCTTCGGTCTGCTTAACTTTTAAAGCCTGTTCAGCGGCAATCAGATTATCAATAGACGCCAGTTTCTGGCTGGCATATCCATCGGTTACTTTTATCTGCAAAGCTTTGTTATAGTACAAACGTGCATTTGAATAATCTTTATCTGCCAAATACTTGTCCGCAGCAGAAATGGTTTCTTTGTATAGCACAGATAGCTTTTGTTCCTCAGCCATCTTACGTTGTTGTTCAGCTTCCATTCTTTCAACATCGGCAATGCGATTGCGGGCTAAAACATCACCGGGTTTGAATGTCAATGCTTTCTGCAAAAATTCCTTTGCCTGCGTAAATGACTTTTGGGCAATAGCTGTATTTGCAGCACCAAGTGCTGACTGGTATCCATCTTCAATGGCTTTTGCTTTAGCAGCCTGTTCGGCGGCAATTAAATTATCTATTGTAAGAACTCTGGATGAAGCATATTTATCACTCGGTTTTAACAACGCAGCTTTGTTATAGTTTTCCCTTGCTCCTGAATAGTCTTTTGCTGTATATTGAGCATCAGCTGTTTGAATGAGTTCTTTATACTGTACTTCTGAAGCCATTTGCTTTTTGTAGGCTTCTGCCAGACGGTCGGTTTCAACTATTTTAGATTTGGCAAATGCATCATCCGGTTTTTCAGTCAGCGCTTTTTCAAACGACTGTCTGGCCAATTGAAACTGATTCTCTTTAAGTGCTTTCGTACCGTCAGAAACAAACTGGTTATATGCCTCCAGTTTCCGCTTTTGATTTGAAGCCTGTTCAGCAGCCACCAGATTATCGATAGATGTAATCCTTGTTTGAGCATATTTATCGCCTGGCTTTAATAAAACAGCCTTGCTGTAATTTTCTTTAGCTCCGGTATAATCTTTTTCTGAAAACCGGGCATCGGCAGCGGTAATAAAATTTTTGTACTGTTCATCAACAGATTGCTGCTTAGCATAATTATCAGCCAAACGCCCGGTCTCGGCCAGCTTCGACTTTGCAAGCGGATCTTCGGGTTTTTCTAAAAGTGCTTTTCCATATGACTCTTTTGCTTTTGCGAATTGATTTAGCGCTAAAGCATTATTTCCTTCACCCATAAACTGATTATAAGCTTCGGCTTTTCGCTTCTGAACCAATGCCTGTTCTGCAGCCACCAAATTGTCAACAGCAGCAATTTTTGTCTGGGCATATTTATCCCCGGGTTTTAATGTGAGGGCCTGAGCGTAGCTTGCTTTTGCCTGACTGTATTCTTTCTTTGACATCAGGGCATCACCCGATTGAATATGATTGGAATATTGTTCGTCAGTGCTTTTCCGTTTATTATACTGTTCAACCAGTTGATCAACCTGTGCCAGTTTGCTTTTGGCCGACAGATCATCAGGCTTAATAGTTAATGCTTTACGATAAGATTCTTTTGCCAGCTCAAACTGCTCTTTTGCAAGGGCATTGTTGGCAGCAGCCATTGCTGCATTATAACCTTCTTCCTGCGTTTTTATCAGATTTGCCTGTTCAGACGCACGGGCGTTTTCGATGGTCTTAATCCGCTGGGCAGGATAAGATTCTGATGGTTTCATTGTTATTGCCTTCGCATAAGCCTGCTGGGCTTCTTCGAACTTCTTCTCCTTAAACAGGGCATCAGCCTGGGCAATTGTATTCAAATATTCTTTTTCGAAGGCTTCTTTTTTGGCCTTTTCTGAAGCCCTGGCTGCATCTTCTGCGGCTTTTTGTTCAAGGACTACTTCAATCTCCTTTACCCGGCTCATAGGAAGTGATTCACCGGGTTTTATACTGAGGGCTTCCTGGTAAAAAGTCCGGGCAGCTGCAAAATCTTTTCTTGTATAAGCAACGCTAGCCTTGGCCATTGCCTGATTGTATCTGTCTTCAATACTTTGCCGGGCCTGTTGAGCAGATTGTTGTTTCTTTAATTCACCCTCGATTTCGGCAATTTTGCCGGCAGAATAGTTGTTGGCAGGATCCAATGCAACAGCTTGCTTATATTTGGCAAGTGCATCGGTCATTTTCCCTTGAGACGTCAACGCATCAGCTTCAGAGACCAGCTTCTGAAGCATATCTGCAGAATTCTGCTGCTTATTGATCATCGCATTCATCTCGGCTATACGACGGGCAGGATATTCTTCATTAGGGAAAATTTTCTGCGCCTCTTTATAGGTATTAATGGCTTCGTCATATTTCTTCTGCGCCGCAATCTGATCCCCTTTTTTAACAAGGGATTCATATGAATTCATGAGGCATTGATCATTCTTCATCATCAATGATTCAATCTTTGACCTCATAGAGGTGGCATAATCTTTATCAGAAAGAAATTCACGCTTCCTGGCATCAAACTTTACCTGATCCACAGGTTGTTTTAACACCGAATAATCCATGCCTGAACAAGGCTTCAAAAGACCTATTGAGAATTCGTTCATCCAGGTTCCTTTTTCATCCTCCGGCATCTGTGTATTAAAACTGATACGTTTGCTGATCAGTCCTTCTTTTTCAACTTCAATGGTGTATTGCTTATTCACATCCAGCCTAAATGAGAAACTTCCATCCGCACCAGTCTGAATGGATTTTATTTTAGTAGTTCCCTCATATAGATTCACAGTAGCCCTGCCCAAAGGTTCCATCTCGAGTTCAGAAATGCCTCTTACATCGAGATATTTTTCAGGTGCTGGTTGATCCTGTGCACAAACTACACCGATCAGGCATAATTCTATTGCAAGGAGAATTGCGAGTATCCTAAACATGTTTTTTTCCTAATAAATACATAACTTCTATACTGACTTTACTGCGAAAAGTTACTTATTTTAAACATTAAAAACATGTTATTTATAAATAATCCAGCACCTTTCAGAAACAGTTGCTGTAGTTTTTAATTACCTAAATGAAAGGTTGCACCATTTGGTCCGATTCCTACCATCCCCTGAGAAACTAATACTCCTGACTGATTGTAAATCTTTAGTGTTCCGTTAGCGGTAAAGCTGGGTGATTCGAAAACATAAATATTACCGTTTTCAGGATTTACTTCGAGTCCGTAAAAATTACCTGCAATCAATGGATCATTTTGTATCTGAGGGTTTGACAACTGCAATTCATATATTCCGTTGGGCCGTATATAATACAGAACGGTGCCACTTCCGTTTATTGCCAGTTTTGGAGAAAAGGTCATATAATCCTGGGCCATGCCTACCTGTGACTGCCAAACAATTTCATTTGTAGCCGGATTTACCTTCTGAATAAAGGATGCAGTTTCAATGTCCGACCAATTGGTATAGCCGCGGCTATAAACCCAAATGTTATCCATACCGTCCAATACCATATCGCTGGGAAGTTTACCGACCTTTATCGTATTTTCGACTTCATCGGTTGCTGTATTTACAATTGAAATGGTAGAATCGTCAGCAAATCCACCACTGTTAGCAACATATAATTTATCATTAACCTGAAGCATCGTTTCCGGACCTGCACCCATTTCAATGCTATCCGTTAATTCGTGGTTGTTCAGATCAACCACATAAAGATAACCATGACTATTCCTTGTAAAGGCAGAAATATATCCTTTCGAGTTGCTTACCTGAACAAAATACCTCGGGTAAATAGCAACTATGGATGGGCGAATGGACTCAAAAGTGCGCAACCTAACGATTTCAACTTTATGTGAGTTATTAGCGATCAGGTAACCCAGACTGTCATTCACTGTTGCAAACGATTGGATCACATCTCCGGCAGAATATCCATTTGCCGATTCAAAAACATTATTTATGATCAGTTGCTGGACCGGATTATAATAACTGATGGATCCGTTATTGGAATTAAACGAACCCTCGTTTACGATGTATACGCCATTTGACAGATCATAATTTACCGGATCATCATTCCCGGTTTCACAACGAATCATTAAAAACGTGGCAATAGCCAAAGCTAAAATAGTTTTCAGGTATTTCATAAGTTAATCAGATTTCGGGATGTGTTTTATTCAATCCCATGGTTATTGTAAAATGAATCGTTCTGCCAGGCATGGGATAGGAACGCATTACCTCATATTGTTTATTAAATACGTTATCCAGCCTTAATGAAAGAACAACCAGGTAGTCATTGAATGTTTGATGGTAACCGGCCAGCCAGTCGACCAGTGTGAACGCCTCCAACTCATATATTTTATCACCAGTCTCTACCGTCTCGCGCTTTCCTGTATACTGCAATGAAGATCCAGTAGAAAATTTTCCATAATGAATGTTAACAGATGCTCTGAATGTATATTTAGGAACATAGATCATTTGATTACCTGTGATATAGTTATTATCATCCATCGTGCTCACGATCATTGAGCGATTCAGGTTATAGCCTGCCTGACCTTCAATTTTAGTTTCGCCAAGTGTAAAATCGTATTGCATGTCGGCTTCAATTCCCCTGACATGAACTTTCTTATATTCAACGGGGGTTAACGAGTCAAGCATCGTCCATTGTATCCAGTTGTCAACCGCCTGATAAAACCCTCCCAGTTGGGTATTTAAATGGAAAGGGGCGCTTTCGCTTTTAATCGCTTTCCATTCGAAAGATATTTCGGCGCCAAGACCTTTTTCGGGGTTTAGTTTTGGATTGCCTCCCGGACGCCAGTATTTTTCGTTAAAGGTTGGTTTACGAAATTTGCTTGCAACATCAGCGCGAATCATAAACCTGTTGTTAATCTGATATCTTAAACCAAAAGAGTACTGTGGCTGCGGATTTATACCTTCATAGAATTCCTTTCTGAGGCCACCATTTACAATAAAATCTTTTAAAATCCACTTGATGTTTCCAAAAACAGCAAATTCGTCTTCATGAATGTTTCCTCCATAGTTATTCGATACTCCATTGATCCGGTTCCATGAAAGCCCTCCTCCTATAATGGTATTTTCAGAAGCAAAAAATCTGAAATCTGCATCGTTGATAAACCGGTCGGTCTTAATTTTGGAATATACCAGGTAATCCGGATCATATGCGTTCAATTTATCGGTATATTTTAAAAAGTCGGTTAAATAAGCCGTACGTATGGCAAGTGTATATCTGTCTCCTGATTTTCGATAGCTGATATACGATCTGAATAAACTATCTTTTTGAGATCCGTGGCTTTGACTGGTAATTCCCATTAAAGAAGGTATTTCAAGCGTCTTGTATTGAAACCACAAGCCCCCTTCAACATGATGTCCATGGTTCCAGTTAACAAAGAGGTTCTGAATAATGCCAATATCTTTATAGGCATTATGTTTGTTTGTCATCCGGGGATTGTTATACCGGTAATGGTCGTTATATTTATAATTGTTTTCCGCCTGTGCGGACGCGACTGACAAATGATATTGAAATCGCCTGTTGCCGGCACGAAAAACCAACAGGTTTCCCAGATACCCATAACTTCCTGTATTGAGGGTATAACTGGCAGATATTTTATTTTTCCAGTCGGGAGTATTATTCAGATTAACAGATCCACCAAAGGTTCCACTGCCAAACAAAGTACCGGAAGCGCCTTTAACGACTTCCACATTTTGAATAAATGATACGGGAACCAATGAAAGATCTGCCTGACCCGTGGTGGGAGAATTCAAAGGTATGCCGTTCCAGCTTACTTGTATATGATTGGCGCCGGTTCCCCGCATTGAAACAGATGCAAGAGAGCCTGAAGCACCATAATTTCTGACCAACACAGGACTGCTTTCTTCCAAAACATAGCCAATATGCTGATAAGAATTGCCCTCAAGAAGATCCAGCTTAAAGGAAAGCTTTGCCTGATCATCAGAGAAAAATTTCCGATTACTTTCTACTACAACCGATTCAATTTCCTTAACGGGCATTTCCTGTGCCTTACAGAAATCAAGAATGGTCAGAAAAAAAATAAGTAAATAAATGCGAAAGTATGCCATTTTTAAAATTGTTTGTTCCCGAACATCTACATTATGGCAGGTCTTCTGACTTTCTCCGTTTCAGGCGGCCTTCCCATCCCGGTATTCGGAACAGTGGCAGGGTTGCCTGAAAAATAAAAGAGATTACAGCAGCGGGTACTGTCCAGGATTTTCACCTGATTCCCTATTGTTGAATTTCCATGAAAAGAAATTCAAACCATAATCGTTGCAAATGTATAAAAACTTTCAGGTATTGGATCATTTAATTTTCAACACCCAAATTCATTAATGAAATGGCATATTTCAAGACTCCTATAAACATAAATTCGCATGATGTAGGTCACTTTTCAATATATAGCGTAGTCTATTTTTTTATATCACGGTATTGCCTGTTGCTGCGTATTCTGGTATCATATAAGGATCATATAACTTTTTCAGCCTATACATGTTAGGTTCTTTGGACCACAAAAAAGGTAAAGTCATCTATAAAATTGATGTGTTTCATTTTTTTTCTGTAATTCAAATTGCGTTAATTTAAACAAAAATTACCGGGATGACAGATAAGGAAAGAATCATACAACTCAGACAGGAACTTGATCATCATAATTATCAGTACTATGTTCTGTCAAATCCTCAGATTACCGACTATGAATTCGACGTGATGCTGAAGGAATTGATAGCTCTTGAACAGAAACATCCCGAGTTGTATGACCCCAATTCTCCAACACAGAGGGTTGGAAATGATACCGACAATGATTTTGTCCAGGTTCGTCATGAATATCCAATGCTGTCGCTTGAAAACACTTACGCTCCTGAAGAGATAAAAGACTTTGAAGAACGAGTTCGAAAAGCGTTGCCCAATCAGACCATTGAATATGTATGTGAATTAAAATTTGATGGGGTATCCATCAGCCTGCATTATGAAAAGGGCAGATATATAAAGGCTGTGACCAGAGGTGACGGAGTAAAAGGAGATGATGTAACAATGAATGTAAGGACCATTCGAAGCATTCCATTGATGTTAAAGCCGGGAAATTATCCGGAGCGTTTTGAAATCCGGGGTGAAATATTTATTCCGCACAAGGGTTTTGAAAAAATGAATGATGAAAGAGCACTTAACGGGGAACCTCTTTTTGCTAACCCACGCAATGCTGCTTCCGGAACCCTGAAAACCAAAAGTTCTGCTTTGGTGGCAAAGCGGCCTCTTGATTGCAATATGTATTATCTGCCAGGAATGGAGTCGATGTTCACTACTCATTTTGAAAGTGTAACTGCTGCTGAAAAATGGGGTTTTAAAACTTCTCCATATATGAAACGTTGCCGGAATGTGGAGGAGATTTTTGAGTATATAACATTCTGGGATCAGAAAAGGGAAACGCTGCCTTTTGATATTGACGGGATTGTAATTAAAGTGAATTCTTACCTGCAGCAAAAAATCCTTGGTTTTACTGCAAAATCTCCTCGCTGGGCAATAGCCTACAAATATAAAGCGCGTGAGGCAACTACTACACTTATTTCTATTGATTACCAGGTAGGTCGTACAGGTGCTGTAACGCCGGTAGCTAATCTGAAGCCTGTATTGCTGGCCGGAAGTACTGTTAAAAGAGCATCACTTCACAACGCAAGTCAGATTGCCCTGTTGGACATCCGGATTGGCGATCAGGTAATTATTGAAAAAGGAGGCGAAGTAATTCCTAAAATAACTGCTGTTGATCTTTCAGCAAGAAAGCCCGGACTTGAACCAGTGCAGTTCATAGATCGATGTCCCGAATGTAATTCTGTATTGGTGAGGCTGCCTGGTGAGGCAAAGCATTTTTGTCCCAACGAAACCGGATGCCCGCCCCAGATAAAAGCAAAACTTGTGCATTTTGTAAGCAGAAAAGCCATGGATATCGGATGTGCTGATGCAACAGTTGAACAACTTTATAATGCAGGCATTTTAAGAAATCCGGCTGATTTTTATGATCTGTCCACAGATCATCTGTTAAAACTTGAAAGGTTTGCGAAAAAATCGGCGGATAATCTGATTCAAAGTATTGATGCATCCAGATCTGTTCCATTTGAAAGAGTTCTTTATGCCATTGGGATCAGGTATGTAGGTGAGACTGTGGCCAGGAAGATCGTAGATCATTTCAGATCCATTGATGCCATTATGGATGCTACGCAGGAGCAATTGATTGAGGTTGGTGAGATCGGTGACGTAATTGCCCGCAGTATGCAAACCTTTTTTGCAAATGAACAAAACCTCAGGATGATGGAGCGCTTAAGGGCTGCAGGTTTACAATTCAATCAGGAAGACAAACATGAAAGAAAATCAGACCGTTTATCCGGAAAGACATTTGTAATTTCAGGTGTATTCCCCAATCAATCGAGGGAAGAAGTTCAAAAGCTTATTGAGGAGAACGGCGGTAAAAATTTAAGCAGTGTGAGTTCCAATACGCAATATATTATTGCTGGTGAAGGCATGGGACCTTCCAAGAAAGAAAAAGCACAAAAATTAGGAATTCCAATGATCGGCATTGATGAATTTTTGGGAATGTTGTAGGGACTGGTCGCGACCTATCTATACAAAAAAACCCCGCCAAACGACGGGGTTTTTATATAATGATGAAAACCTTTTACTGAAGCTGGAAGATTACAGGCATAACGAACTGTTGTTTAACAGCACGTCCACCCTGTTTAGCAGCGCCCCATTTAGGAGATTCCTTAATTACACGGATGGTTTCTTTATCCAATGAAGGATCCACACCGCGTAAAACTTTAACGTCAGTAACCTCTCCACGTGAGTTAACGGCAAACTGTACCGTTACCCTGCCGAAGATACCATTTTCAACGGCTACTGGAGGATATACAAGGTTCTTCTGAACCCATTCTCTAAAGGTCTCAAGGCTACCTCCCTGAAATGTGGCTTGTTCTTCAACAAACACAAATGCAGGTTCTTCCTCAACAACAACCTGTTCTTCGGCTTCCTGAGCAACCTCAATTACGTCAGGAACCGGATCATTACTGGTTGCTTCTTTCACGTCATCAACAATGGCTAATTCCATTGTTTCGTCAGCTTCTTCAACAACTACAGGAGCAGTATAACGAACCTGCTGTTCCATAGCTGCGGGAGGAGGAGGAGGAGGAGGAGGAGGAGGAGCTTCGGTTGTTGTATTCACATTTTGCAATTCAGCAACTGTTGTTTTCTCAAGAACAACAGCCCTGTCTTTTGCCATAAATGCTCTGATAAACGGTACGGCTACACCTGAGGAAACAGCAACAAAAGAAATCAGAAAACCTATAAAAAGATAACGATGGAATTTTTTGCGTAAAAAATAGGATCCGTATTCCTTGTTTCTGTTTTCAAATACAATATCGGTAATCGTAACCGCAGAACTATTCATATTCTTATCCATAATAGCGAATGTTTAAGGTTATTGTTGTGGTGCGGTTCCGGATGCAGCAGCTTGTTTGGCTGCTACCATTTTTTTCTCGGCATCATTTATATCAACAAGTGCGTAAATTGCAATATTGGTAATTGACATCTCATCGAGAATATCCACTACATTTTTGTATTTTACGTTATCACTTGCTTTGATTAGTACAACAGGACCCTTTTTATCCGCTCTCTTGAACTTATTTTTACGGTTTGTGATCGAATCCCTGGGTAATTCCAGTTTTCCTTCCACAATATCCTTGTTCATCTGTTCAATTTGGGTAAAAAGTTCCTTATTTCTCCGAAGCAATACCATTCTGATTCCGTCATCACTAAAATCAGTTTCATGCAGAACGGTATTGGGTTTCGGAAGTCCATTATACCAAAAAACCTTATCATCACCGGCCAAAATGATATTCAACGCACGGGTAGTATCTACCTCAGGTGGTCTTTCATTTGTGTTCGGTTTTGGAGGCTCAGGAAGTACAATATCCATAACCTTTGCCTTACTGAATGCAGTGGTAAGCATAAAGAAAGTAAGCAACAGACAGGCAAGGTCAACCATCGGCGTCATGTCGATGTGGGTGCTGTGTCGTTTCGAGCGGCGTTTTCCTTTTTGCTTGCCGCCTTCGTTTTGAATAATTTCAGCCATTTTTTTCCTGTCTAATTAAATTTTTTCCATGTCAATTTCAACATCTTCCAAACCAGTGGTTAGACTGAATTTGTTAATGTTGTTTTCCTGCAAAATATCAATCACCTTCTTTATTTGTTTATAATCGGCATTCTTGTCGCCTTTGAGGGCTACCTGGAAGTCGTTATAATACTGACGGGAAATTCTAACCCAATACAATAGCTGGTTGTCTGTTGAATCAAGAGGCATACCAGAATGCATGGCATCCCTTTCCTCTGTGGATTTGGCATTGATAAATGCCTTCATTTTATTCATGGGTATGGAAAATGAAGCCAGTCCTTCGAATTTTTTAATTTCTTCAGGAGTAAATTTCATTTGATATTGAAAGGCCATTGCCCTGAGAATATTTCCACGTAGGTGCTCAGAAGTATCAGTACCATTATCTACATTAAAGAACACTCTGTTGTCGTTCGATACAGTAATGGTCATAACGTGATTGTCAGGTGCCAAAGTCTCCGAAACAGATGTCGGAGTGTCAACCTGAACAGCTTCTGGCATACGGAATGTTGCCGTCAAAATAAAAAAGATGAGAAGCAGGAAAAATAAATCCACCATCGGCGTCATGTCGATGCGAGGTGGTGTTTTAGCCATTTTAAGTTTTCCCATGTTTTCTCAATTTAAATATAGAACACTCAACTTTCAATCAATAATTACTTTTTCAAAGAAGATGCAAAAGTCTGTGTAAGACTGAAACCAGCTTCGTCGATTTTGAAAGTCATAGCGTCAACACGTGTCTGATAATAGTTGTAGAAAATCAGGGCAAGGGTTGAACCTGTAATACCAAATGCGGTATTGATAAGAGCTTCGGAAATACCTTCAGCAAGTGCTAATGCGTCAGGAGCACCGGCAGTAGCCAAAGCACCGAATGCACGGATCATACCAAGTACTGTTCCAATAAGACCGATCAACACGGAGATTGAAGCAATAGTTGAAAGAATTACCAGGTTCTGTGAAAGAACAGGCAATTCCAAAGCTGTAGCTTCTTCGAGTTCTTTCTGCAAAGCAAGAACTTTCTGGTCGTTCATCAGGGTTTTGTCATTCTGAAGATCTCTGTAGCGGTGTAAACCAGCTTTAATTACGTTTGCCAGAGAACCTCTTTGTTTGTCGCATAAGTTAGAAGCTTCTTCAATTTTATCCTGATTCAGAAGATCACGGATATTACGAACGAAGGCATTCAGGTTACCATGACCTTTTGCTCTCCACAACATAATGTATCTTTCAACAATAAAGGTCAGAAGAATCAAGTTAACGGCCATAAGAACAGGTACGATAAATCCTCCTTTGTAGATAATACCCAGATAGTTACCAGGTAATGCAGCACCTTCGGGGTTTCCACCTTCAAAGTTAATAGGATTACCCATAATTCTAGACCAAATGAGCCAACCGGCCACCAAACACAGCACGATAACCAACAATACAAATGTCGATTTTAATGCTTCAGCTAAAGATTGTCCTTTCATGTTCAATTTTTATTTTAAGTGTATTAATAATAATTTATTGTGTAATTAATAGGTTACAAAGAAAGTAATTTTTTTGTATAAAGATAAAAAAATTACTGTTGTTGTTTGGCAGCAATAGCTTTGTTCAGGTCAGCTATAAACTGTTGAACTTGTGTATTTGCCGGATCCAATTTCAGGATTTCCTGGTAATATCCTCTAGCTTCCGGATAATTCTTCTGCTTATAAGAAATAAGTGCAAAGGAATTCAAAGCTGTAATTTTAAATTCCTTATTATTGGGATCAAGATCATACAATTTCTGATACCACTCTTTTGCAGCATCAAATTCCTTTTTATTCAGGTGATAATATCCTAAATAAGTGTAGGCTTCCTGTAATGCATTTTTGTATTTTTCAGTATCAGTACCAACCTGGTCAACAAGAGCCTGGAATTTCGGATAGGCTAAACCCAGATCACTTTCAGGATCCATTTGTGAAGCTGTTCTTGCAAGCCAAAGGCGTGCATCAATATTCTTGGGATTCTTCTCAATAATTTTATTGAAAGCTTCTTCTGCTTTGGTATAGTCTTTCATATTGTAATAAGCACGGGCAATCATTGTAGCATCAGCAGGATCGGCCCAGCCTTTTTCGGCTTTCAGCTCCAACATTTCAATTGCGTCCTTATACCGTTTTGAATAATAATCATCCTGAGCAATCTCCTTTAACAGCGCACGATCACTCTCATCCATTGCGTATGCCTTCTTCAGATAATCAAAGGCCTTATCCAGCATCACAGAATCCTTATTAGCCATTCCGTATAAAATACGGCCGTAATAAGCATAGTCCCTGGTTATAATTCCTTCATCATTAGTATTCTTGAAGAAAGTATCCATATAGCTTTTTGCTTTGTCGAGCTCCTGGGGTTTCTTTTCAAATGCACTGTATCCGGCAAGTCTGTTCAGGTAATTTCTGGAATTGTCCACTTTAAGAACTTCCTCAATTACATTCAAAGCTCCGGAATAATCCTGTGAACGGAAAAGAGACACTGCGTATCTGGTTTTTGCAGGAGTTGTATTTCCCGACAATTGCATGTATTTATAATAGTATTTCTTGGCCAAATCATGACGTCCGCCTTTTGACCAAAGCTCACCCAAACTTCTGTATGCAGGGGCAAATGTGGAATCAATCTGCTGAGCTTCCTCAAAATAAGGTCTTGCAGCTTCCAGATTTGGAACGCGCATATAGATATTTCCGATTTTTATTTTAGGTAACGGAGATTTTGGATCCTTCATCAATGCCATATTATAGTTTTTTAAAGCATTTGAAGCATCGTTCTGCCGGATATAAATATCTCCCAGTGCAAGATAAACATTAGGATCCTCAGGATTGACCACTTTAGCACGCTCGCAATAGCTGATGGCTTTTTTGTAACGGTTAACCTTTCCATACATTTGTGAAGATGCAAGATTGGTAAGAATGACAGCCATCTGTGGCGTATAATCTTTTTTCCTGACTTTCAAAGGAGCAGCCACTTCAGCTTTACTGAAAAATGCATCAGCTTTTATGGTGTCGCTGGTTTTCAAAAGCGTAACGGCACCCATACCAACCTGATTTAATACATTCCCTGGTGCTTGCTGAATTCCAGCCTGAAAAACGGCCTCAGCCTTTTTTGCATACTCATCTAGTGAGTTTGAAAAAGTATCGGACAGATAATCTTTCAGCAATGCATCACCATAATAATAGTAAATATCACCATTGGCTGGATTGGCTTTCATTAATTCGTCCAACATTTTTTCAGCCTCTTCATATTGCTGGCTGTTAATCAGCTTAAGCGCAGAATTCAGATCGTTCTGTGCAAAAATATTCAACGTGAAAAGGCAGCAAAACAAAACAATTATCGGTTTCATATTAAGCATATATTAGTGATAAACAATTTATTTAGTTGATAAATCATCCTTTCTGATATTAACCAGACGCACCGGCATCGTTGCCGGAAGCATACCCATTTTCAATATAATCCTCTGTCCATTGTCATAAGCCATAAACTGTATGAATCCCTTACCTAACCCTGAGAAACTTTCACGGCTAATGGCATATACTTCACGTATGAAAGGATAATTTTTTTGTGCAATATAAGCAGGATGAGGGGTGTAAAACTCATCCCCTTCTGAAAACTCCTCAGGAGAAATTGCGACGACACCCACTCTCCCTAAGAAATTATGGGTAATCGAATCGTCAGGATCACTCACCCAGTTAACACTGATGATTCCAATAGCACCGGGATTTTTTTCAACATAATCTATTACGGCGGGATTGGAACTGGCTGCAAAACAATTTTGAGGAAGACTTTTCAGACTGAATTTATTCATAATATACCGGATATTGGAAGACCCCTGATTATCGAAAACGACCTGTAAGGGTCCGAGTTTTGATCCGGAACTGACCTGCTTCCAGTTATTTACATTGCCGGTAAAAATATTATAAATGGTATTATACCTGATTTCACGATCCGGATTTGCCTTATTAACAACAAAGGCAATAGCATCCCATGCAATATGTGAAGTTCTTGCAATTATTAAATTATCCTTCAGATAGGCCTCCTCATTTTTTGTTAATTTCCTGCTTGTAATCATTAAACGAACTGAATCGGCCATAAAAAGTTTAAGGACACTGTCTTCCGAAGCTGAAACAGGTGTTACATGCGCATAGGGATAAATATTCTCAAACACAGCAATTTCAGAATCAGCAAGGAGTTCATATGCTTCGTCAACTCCAATCTTTATATTACCGCGCGTGGGAGTTTCTTTACTAATCTGCTTTTCACTGTAATTTTTGCACGATGACATCAATAACAATGAAAATCCAAGCAGAACACTCAATCCTTTAAAAATCTGTTTCATCGTCTGATTCATTTCTTCGTTTGCTCTTTTGATACATTATGACCGAGCGGAATAGGCCATACCCTATTACAGTTACTCCAAAAATCGTGCGAAACTCTTTTGGAATACCATTCATTTGAGGTGCAAATATGATATATAGGCCGAATGCCACAAACAACGCAGCAACAATAAAACCAATAATGGTCATTATATTCGGCAATGAGTCTTTATTAATCATGTCTGTATTTATAGGTTACGTTCAAAACGCCCCCATTTTAAGAGGCGTAAATATATAAAAAAGTTACAACAAAAAATGCCACAGTTGGAATTGTCCTTTACGACCTAAACCCAATCATGATGTGTCTGAAAAAGTTCGAAGTGCTATCATATTCTTTTTAAGAATAGATGTTTCACTTCAAAGATTTCCATAAAAAACCCCAAAAATATTTTTCAGGCAACTTTGCGATATTTCCATATCGCCAGTGAAATTAAGGTAATTGCTAAGCCAGCCATGGATAAAAAATCGGCTGAGATATCACTGAATCCGGATCCCTTTAACAAAATCATTCTGTTAATTCTGATGAAATAAGCAATCGGATTGAGAACATTCAAATTCTGAGCCCAATGTGGCATGCTTTCGGTTGGTGTAAAAATACCGCTAAGCATTACGAATGTAACCAGTATAAAAAAATTAAGAAACTGAGCCTGTTGCTGAGTTTGACATAATGTTGAAATGAAAAGGCCGATTCCAAGTACTGCCACCAGATATATGGCAGCAAAAGAAAATAAAAGAAACAGATTCCCTTCCAGAGGAATGCCAAAAAGAATCTTTCCCAGAACCAAACCCAGAAATAATTCAAACATGGCAATAATCCAAAAAGGCAACAGCTTACCTGCAATGAATTGATATTTTCGGATGGGTGTCACATTAATCTGCTCAATGGTGCCTATCTCTTTTTCTCTTACAAGGTTTAGGGATGCTAAAAACATACCGATAATGGTTAACAAAATCGCCAGAATTCCCGGAACCATATAGTACTTGAAGTTTAACTCCTCATTATACCAAAAACTATAATTCGAATCAACGGTCTTTATAGAACTCCTTATTAAAACATTTGATCCGGAATTTTTTAGAAGGTCAGTTGCAAAGCTATTTATGATCTGACTGGCATAGGTATTGATTAAACCTGCTGTCATCCCGTTAATTGCATCTATCTGAATCTGCAGTTCACTGTTTCCCTCATTTGTTACCTGATGTTCAAATTCAGACGGGATTATTAATATCATGTCAGTTTCATTCTTTAACATGGCTTCTTCAGCTTCCTGAATGCTGAAATTTGAATCAGTGACTTTGAAAAACGGAGAATGAATGAATTTCTGCTTCAGATGGGATGACATGGTAGACATATTATTGTCTATTATAATCATATCAATGTTTTTCATATCCATTGTTGCTGCATTTACTAGGATTATCAGCTGAACAAATGGCAACAAAAAAATCATCGGTATCATGGTTTTGTTTCTGAAAACCTGCAGAAACTCTTTCTGTACTATAAAAAGGATTGTTCTCATTATTAAACCATTTATTGTAAGCGGATTTTAAAGCGTGCCGCACTTATGCTTAAAAGAATCGTCAACATACCTGAAAGAATGAGGGTCTCCTTCCAGACTTCCACCAGTCCGGCTCCCTTTAACATAACACTCTTCAGAATTGTTATATAATAGGTAGGTGGCATTATATGACAAAGCCATTGCAATATTTTCGGCATATTCTCAATGGGAAAAATAAATCCCGACAGCAACATGGTAGGAAGCATCAAGGCAAAAGCAGATAAAAACATAGCTGTTACCTGGGTGTTGCTCACAGTGGAAATCATGAGTCCGAGTGATAAGGCCAGTGTTATAAACAGCACAGTTTCTGCAAATAACAATACCAAACTCCCTAATATGGGTAAGTGGAAAATAAAATGTCCCATAATTATGATGATGGCAGCATTGATAAACGACAGAAATATATATGGTGTAACTTTTCCAGCAATGATCTGTATGGGACTAAGCGGTGACACAAGTAACGCTTCCATGGTCCCTGATTCTTTTTCTCTGGTTATAGAAATTGAAGTCATCATAGCTGAAACGAGCATTAATACCAATGCCATCGTACCGGGAACAAACATAAAAGCGCTTTTAAGATCGGCATTATAAAGCATTCTTACCCTGGTATCTATGGCTAATGGCTTCGTGGTTTGCCTGTTGATATCAACCAGATAGGAAGATATAATCGCTTGTGTATAAGAAACAATCATCCGTGCAGAGTTAGGGTCTGAAGCATCAGCGATAATTTGCACAGCCGCCCTGTTTTCTTTTTCAAGATTTTCAGAAAAGTGGTCACCAAATACCAATACTTCCCGGATTTTTCCTGATTTGAACGCTTTGTCGATTTCCTGCTCGGAAAGAAGATAGCTGTCGAGTTTAAAAAATCCGGATGACAGCACCCTGTTTGTGATTTCAAATGTTTCTGCATCCTTTGATTTGTCAAGAATTGCAATCCGCACATCTTCGATTTCATTCCGGATGACAAACCCAAAAATGAGAATCTGAGCAATAGGCAGCCCAAAAAGGACAACCAGCGTACGGGTGTCTCTGAAGATATGCAAAAACTCTTTTTTAACGAAGCCCAGAAATGGTTTCATATCATTTACGTGCTATTTTTAAAAATACCTGATCCATTGAAGTTACTCCGTATTGCCTCTTGAGTCCTTCGGGAGTATCCAGTGCTTCAATTCTGCCTTCTGCCATAATTGAAACCCTTTCACAATATTCAGCCTCATCCATATAATGGGTGGTTACAAAAACAGTAATTCCTTTTGCGGCTGACTGATATATATATTCCCAAAACTGGCGCCGGGTTAAGGGATCTACTCCTCCTGTAGGCTCATCCAAAAAAACAATGCGCGGTTCATGAAAAATAGCAACTGAAAAAGCTACCTTTTGCCGCCAGCCTAAAGGAATTTCTCTTACAAGATGATCTGAAATTGCAGCCAGATTCAATTCCTCTATCAATTGCTCTGTTTTTGTCCTGATCTGAACGCTGCTTAAGCCATATATCCCACCGTAAAAACGAATATTCTCCCGGATGGTCAAATCCTCATATAATGAGAACTTCTGACTCATATAGCCTATGTTCTTTTTAATCAAATCGCGTTGGGTATAAGCATCAAATCCTGCAACTGTCAATTTGCCGGAAGTGGGAAGAGATAAACCACAAAGAATCCTTATTGCAGTGGTTTTTCCAGCTCCATTTGCACCCAGAAACCCGAATATTTCACCTTCATGTACTTCAAAGCTTAAATGATCATTTGCTGTGAAATTTCCGAATTTCTTAACCAGGTCCTTTACAACAATAATTGGTTGCTTATTCATTGCCTGCATTCTTTTTAAGTTCTACCGCATCAATAAAGCAGTCTTCGAAATCCGGCTCAATATTGTTCACGGAAATTCCCCGGAGTTTTTCACCGGTAAGATTTTTTGTTAACCATTGTGCATCATAAGCATGATCATTCATAGCAACATGGATAAAATGCCCGAATAAATAAGCACGTTTTACCTGGGAAAGTGCCCTTAAATACTTTAGCACTTCAGTTCTGTCCTCTGATCTGATTTCGAACAGAGGTGTTTTATAGTCATTCAGTATTTTTTGAGGCGTATCATAAATTAAAATACTTCCCGATTCTATCAGGCCTATGCTATCACATTTAAAAGCCTCGTCCATATAGGGCGTGGATACCACAATGGTCATTCCCTGGTTTTTAAGCTGATGTAATGTTTCCCAAAACTCTTTTCTCGAAACAGCATCCACACCAGTTGTAGGCTCATCCAATACAAGCAATCGGGGATTGTGAATCAAAGCGCAGCATAGCGCAAGCTTTTGCTTCATTCCACCCGAAAGCTGACTGGCAAGCCTCTTTTTAAAGGGTTCCAAAAGATGATACACAGGCTCGATTAAGTGATAATGCGTCTTTATGGAGGTTCCAAAAATTGTAGCATAAAATGCAAGGTTCTCCTCTACTGTCATATCCGGATATAATGAAAAACGACCAGGCATATATCCTGTGAATGATCTGATTTTTTTGTAGTCTTTGACAGTATCTGCGCCAAAAACTAAAATATGTCCGGAATCAGGGATTAACAGCGTTGTCAGCATCCTTAAAACAGTGGTTTTTCCGGCGCCGTCGGGACCAATTAAGCCAAATAAACATCCGGGCGGAATGCTCAAAGTAATACCGTTTACAGCTCTTACAGAATCGAACTTTTTATAAATATTTTGAATATCAATCATTTGAATGATTTTTCTTTATAAAGACCACTTCCCCCGGCATTCCGATTTTTAACAGACCATCCGGGTTTTTGACTGCAATTTTTACGGCATATACCATGTTTACTCTTTCTTCCCGTGTTTGAATGATTTTAGGCGTAAATTCTACCTGAGAGGAGATCCAGGATACAAGGCCGGTAAGACTTTGAATGTCATTTTCTGAATCTATCAGCACTTTTACCGTATCACCAATGGCAACATCTGAAAGTTGAGATCCACTCACAAACACCCTGAGCTCCATATCTTCAACATGGGCTACTTTAAAAACCGATTTTCCCGGAGAAACCAGTTCACCTGCGTCTACGTATTTTTCAAGAACAGTGCCTGTGATAGGACTTATTATACGGCATTTCCCAAGCATATCATTCACTTCATCAATCTGTGCCGAAAGCACGGATGATTCGCCCTGAATAATACTGCGTTGACTCTTTATGGCTTCGGTTTGTGAGTCGAGTACTTTTAATTTTCCGTAAAGGTCGTCATACTGTTGTTGCGTGGCAGCATTTTCTTTAAGCAGCATAGAAATACGGTCAACTTCTCTTTTCATATTGATTCGTTGCTCATTCTGAACATCCAGTTGCATATCCAGATTCTTTAATCGTGCAGCTATTACATTTTTCTGTGCCAACAACTGATTGCGCTTAATAACAATTGAGGATGAATCAATATGTCCAACAACCTGGTTCATCTGAACCATGCTTCCTTCTTTGATATCCAATGACAATAAGGTTCCCTGGGTCTGTGCAGAAACAATGACCTCTATGGATTCAAAATTTCCATACGCATCTGAATTTTCATCATTGGAATTGCACGAAATGACCAGTCCCATGGTTGCAATCAAAAAAAGCAGATTGATTTGTTTTTTATTGTTTTTCATTTTTTGAAGATTATCGTTGAATTAGAGTTTACCCTGCAACATTTCGAATTGATGCATGGATTGAAGCTTTAATATTCTGTGGCTTTCATATTGCATCCGTGCGGTGATTTCCGCATTCATATCAGAAAGATAATCAGTAGCTGTAATAACGCCGTTATTCAGCTTTGAAAGACTCCTCGATGCAATTTCCTTTCTTAAAGTGATGATTTGCAAATCCTGATCCATAAAGCCGTCGTATTTTCTGATATTGGTTTGCTCCTTTAAAAGCTGGGATTGCAATTGTTCATTGAAATACTGACGCTTTATATCAATCATATTCTTTTGAATATCCATATTTTTTTTCTGTCGTTTATTGTCACCGTAATTTAAAAAAGTCCATTTTAAGCCGACTCCAATTGAATAGAATGTATGAAAGTCGCTGCTCATCATATTATAACCAGGTCGTCCATAGGCTATTTGTGAGAATGCAAATATCCCCGGACGATCACTGGAGGAAATCATTTTCTTATTCGCATCCAGCAGATCTTTTTGCCGGTCAAACATAACAAGTTCAGGACGAATTGCAGATGAATTAACCTCAATAGCTGTATGGGGCTCAAAAAAAGTCATCTGACCATTAAGAGGCGTTTCAGTATATATTGCCAGCATTTGCGCGTACTGATCCTTTAAAAGAAAAAGCTCATCGAGTTTTTGTTTTAGAGCTAATTCTTCTGCATCCATAGAAAGCAGGTTCTCTTCCAAAATAACTCCATATTTTACCCCTGCTTTTACAGTGGCCTTTTTTTCTTCCAGTTCATGGAGCGCTATCTGCAAAACCTCTGTATTTTTTTGAACCAGCAGCAGACCAAAATAAATCTGGGTAATTTGCTGTCTGATGGTTAATTGATCCGTTTCAATCTGTTGCAGCTCTATTTCAGTACCGGCATTTTCAATGTTTTTCAATGCACGGTTTCTGCCTCCATCATATAAGGTCTGATTGATATCCGCCCATATTTTATACTGATCCTGCGGCTGAGAAGGAATTGAAACAGGAATGTTGTTGCCGAGAGCATCAGAAAAATCGGTCACTTCAGAATTATAAACAGACTGGGCATTTAAGCTGGTGGCAGGCAACCAATTGGTTTGAACATTTCTGAGTTTATTCTGCAGGATTTCAGATTGCAAAGCCTTCTGATTTGTCACAACGCTTCGCGATGCAGCTTTGTCCAAACAAAAATCAAGTGTCACCGAATCCGGAGTTTGTCCCAAAACACATAACGAAAAAAGTGTGTTCAATATGGACAGCAGCGTAATTTTCATATTTAAGCTTTTATTGAATGAATAATGAAATCAGAAACCATCTTCTTCCTTTCCTCAAGGAATTGGATGTATTGATCTTCATTGTTATTAAAAAAGAGGCGTTGCGCAAGGGGACGGGCCACAACAGGAAAAACACAAAGCGATAATATATTAATGATCAAATGCCTTGGGTCCATTCTGCGTATCGTGCCCTTATCCATTTCTTTAGTGAACTGGTCTATAAACATTTGCGGGTCGACCCCGGCTCCGCGCATTGCCTCAACTATGGAGTCAGGGTTTCTGTTAATCTCGTTAATAATAAAGGCCGGAATAAACCTGTGTTTCATAAGCATATCCATGTACTCGCCCACCAGCTTTTCTATCTTACTGAATAAATCAAGATCAGACTGAAGGATGGTTTTAAACTGAGGAATAACAAATCGAAAGGCGTACTTCAGCACATGCATAAACAATTTTTCCTTAGTGCGAAAATAATAGTGCAACAACGACTTATTGATTTTTGCTTCATCGGCAATCTGTTGCATGCTCGATCCATCCATTCCACGTAAAACAAAAACCTTTTTTGCTGCCTCCAAAATCCTGTCTTCTGTAGATTCTGAGAGATTTTCCATATTAGCCATTTGATTTAATTATTTGGTTTAACCAATTGGTCAAATATAGAAATCATTTTTGAATGTTTCCCTACTTTCATCAAAATTTTTAAATAATATGAGTATCAGGAAGGATGCATAAGAGATTTAAGGTTGAGGACTATATGGTTGTGGGTGTTGATTTTAACACGAAGAGCAAGAAGGGAAAACGTCACTAAGAACACAAAGTGGAAATACCTGCGGTATTTCTTGGAAACGCCTGAGCTTAGCGAAGGCGACCCCGTTAACCTGAGGCTTCGCAGGCGTTCGGCTTAGGCTGTGCCCATTGCCGTCAAGCTAATAGCTCATTTATCATTAATAATGAAGATGTTATAAGTTGAAA